>JAEZGS010000023.1 GCA_023437225.1 Bacteroidota bacterium
GCCGTTATTGGCGAAAACACCATTCTGATGCCTGGAGCTGTTGTTGGTAATCACGTGAAGATCGGAGCCAATTGCATCATTTACCCGAATGTCGTTATCATGGATCATTGTGTGATCGGCAACTCAGTGTACATACAAGGTGGCACGGTGATAGGCAGCGACGCGTTTTATTACAACAAGAAAATAAACAGAGAAGTTCATTACAAAAAAATGTTCAGCGCTGGCAGGGTAGTAATAAAGGATCATGTGGAGATCGGCGCTAACTGCACAATAGATCGCGGCGTAAGTGGCGACACGATCATCGGTGCGGGTACTAAGATCGACAACCTTGTTCATATTGGTCATGACACAGTGGTTGGAAAAAATTGCTTGTTTGCTGCGCAGGTAGGCATAGCAGGAGCAACTACCATTGAGGATAACGTGATTTTGTGGGGGCAAGTGGGTGTGAGCAAAACATTGACCGTGGGTGAAGGCGCAGAAGTTTATGCACAAAGTGGTGTACCCGCGAGCCTGGCTGGCGGCAAAAAATACTTTGGCTCACCGGCGGAAGATGCGCTGTCTAAGAAAAAAGAATTTGTTTGGATTAAGCGAATACCCGATTTGTGGAATAAAGTAATGTTGAAAAATGAGCAGAGTTCATCATCTTGAAAGCACACAAACAATTCCGTGTAGTATAGATGGTGCCTGGAGCTTTTTTTCGAATGCGAAAAATCTTCTGGCGATTACGCCTCCATTTTTAAATCTGATAGTGACGAACAAAGTTTCTGAAGGAGAAATTTTTAAGGGACAAATCATTGCGTATTCAGTTAAGCCGCTCCTCGGCATTCCATTGAAGTGGCTTACGGAAATTACCGACGTGGAACCGGAAAAGATGTTTGTAGACGAACAGGTAAAAGGTCCTTACAAACTTTGGAGACACCAGCACAACTTCATCGCGGTTGAAGGCGGAGTGAAAATGAGAGATTTGGTGGATTATAGCTTGCCGTTTGCTTCATTTGGGGAGCTAGCGCATGGTGTAGTAAGGAACCAATTGCGAAAAATATTTGAATATCGCTACCACAAAATCGAAGAGCTGTTTGGTAAATGGGATGGACAGCTAATGGATCTAAAATTCACATAAACATCATCCCGGAATTCTCGAAATATATTTTTCGACTTGTTTTATTTGATCTATGATTTGTGGAGTAGTTGGCTTCAGTGCTTTTGCTTTTCTGAAAAAGTCTTTGGCTGCACGAAATTCCCGTTTGTTCATCATCAGGCTACACATTTGCAAGTATGCGGCCGCCTGGTTTTCTTTGTCCGGTAATCCTTTTCTGAGCGCTTGCCTTATGTAACTTTCTGCCTGCCTTAGATCATTTTTTTGCATCGCAAGCATTCCCATTTGCAGCATGCTTGCGCCTTCCGCTTCTTTCATGGGCATACCCAGGTCCAAACCTTTCTTCATGTTTTTCTCTGCCGTGTCGAAATCTTGTTTCATCATCGCGATGTTGCCTTTCAACGTGTAGTACACGGAACGGATCGGCTTATAAAGAAGATTTGGATACTTCACAGCGTTGATCACCTTTTCCGCTTCTTCGATGTTGCCGCTTTCAAGATGTTCCTGAATTAACCGCAACGGACCAAAAACAAAGTGCCCTACAATAAGAATAAGTCCAACGAGGTACAGAGGAAACACAGGCCAAAAGCCGCTCACAGTAAGGTTCAGCACAACGCCTGCAATAATCATCACTAAACCGATGTACAGCCTGTATTTGATGAGAAAGTTGTAAAACTTCATAAGAAACTTTAAAGGTTTCAAAGATAAGGAGGGTGTGAGGAAATGTTTTTACTTTGCCGTCGCAGCTGTTTTGCTTCTCAATGCATCTGCATAAATTTCGCTGGCAAAATGGCCCGGTAGTTCAATGGATAGAATAGGAGTTTCCTAAACTCTAGATACAAGTTCGATTCTTGTCGGGACTACCCATAGTGAAGTGGGGATGCCTACTTACAAAACTTCGCCTCGGCTAATCATGCTTATTTTTTTACGTGCTTCTCGTTGGCGCGTGGATTGTCGTCTCATCTGGGAATAAAGTGAGACACAGATTTATTATTTATTATTTCCGTCAGCAATTTAATCCTCCGCATTCGCATTTTTTTTTGATCTTCCTTACATTGCAACATACATCCACGTTGTGGTTCTTTCACATCATGACGATTAAACACCTAAACCAAAAATCTTATAAATCGCATTTATGGCAATAGCCCCCATCCCTCAAAACATTGAGCAAGTATTTTCGTCAACTACTTATTATATAGATTTCTACCAGCGCCAGTACAAATGGAGCAAAGAGCCGGTTGAAAGATTGATGGACGATATTTTTTATAAGTTTAATCAGGATTACCAGAAAATAGATCCTTCACTGGCTCCAGAATTAGCGGGTGGTCGAATTGGTTTTTATTTCCTAAACACCTATGTAACCAATACCATCAATGGAAAAGTATTTCTGGTGGACGGCCAACAGCGTTTCACCACCATTACACTAATCTTGATTCAGCTTTACCATTTAGGCAAAACGTTTAGCAGCGAACTGACTGATTGGATCAAAGATCGGATCTATGGTACATCCGGCGCTAAGAAAAACTTCTGGCTGCAACATCAGAATCACCTGCCTGCAATGGATGGCTTGCTAAATGGTCTTCCGTTTTCTGATGTTCCAACAAGCACTGGTGTAACCGCCAAGAACATGGTAGAGAATACAAAATTTATCAAGTCTTGGCTGGACAATGAATTGAAAACAGTACACCAGTTCGATACATTTATTTACTACATGCTTCGTAACCTTGAAATTGTAAAGCTGGAAGTAATGCAAACCGACGTGCCAATGGTGTTTGAAGTGATCAACGACCGGGGGGTACGCTTAAAGCCACATGAAATTCTGAAAGGAAAATTACTGGGGCAGGTTGATAAACAGGAATTGGAACTGCTAAAGCTAAACGAACTATGGGAAAGGCAGGTAAACTTGGTAGGTGTCGCTAATACAGGTACAGAAAATGACGAGATAGATAGCTTTTTTGAGACGTTCATCCGATCCAAAATTGTGACGACCAGAGGCACTGCCGAGAAATATACCTTCCGAAATTACCATCGCATTCTTTTTACTGGTGAGGTAGAAGACTATTTCAAGCTGAACCGCAATGCAGGTAGAACAAAACAATTCCTGCAAAATGAGTTTATTTACTACACCAACCTGTATAGCCGGATCCGGACATTGCGGTCATCTTTTCATAAAGACTATCCTTATCTCTATTTCAATCAGCTCAATGATTTGACTGGCCATTTTCTGATGATCATGAGTGCCTGTAAGCTGAACGATCCTGAAGAGAATGAAAAAATCAAGATCATTTCCTATCAATACGACCGGGTATTTGCCATGCTACACCTGCAGAAAGCCTATGTCAATAATATCATTGCCGATCTGATTTATACAATCAGCAACGATATAAGGGAAATACCGGCACTGCAAGTTGCAGCTGTTTTTGAGAAGCATTTGCTAAATGCACTAAGCGAAATCAAAGATGTGACCATCACGGATGCATTTAACTATAACTATTTCAAAGATGTTGGTTATACCGATTTGCCCACGCGATTCAATAGGTATTTCTTTGCAAGGATAGATCATTTCATAGCAAGTGAAGCCAATCTTCAAATGCATCAAGGTTTTGATAACCTGGTACGCAATAGCGGACACGTGAATGGTTATCATATCGAACACATTCTTTCTTATAACGATGAGAACCTTCAGCTTTTTGGCAATGATCCGGAAGTGTTTGAAAGGGAACGAAACAGGTTAGGTGGATTATTGCTGCTAAAGGGCAATACCAACCAGTCCATCGGGAATGAAACATACGCTGACCGGATTGGTGCTTACATACAAGGTCTCTACTGGAATGCAACATTGCATGCAGACACCTATCATGGCAATATAGATCTACAGCAATTTATTCAAAAGCATGGGATAGCACTACGTCCAATAGATAGCTTTGGGCCTGCCGAGTTGGAAGAGCGACATAAATTATTGGCCCAGATGGTACAAATCATTTGGAATTAAAAAAAACAGAAAATGAATCAATATCATTACGACCAGGTTTATCCTTACGAAAAAATACTTCAGGAAGTTAAAGAACTCATTTTGCCAACCATCGAGTATATGATTAATCCTGATGACCTACAACACACAGCGTTAAGTCCGCATGCCTATACTGATGTTATCTACACCCATATAATGGCTTTAGGATATAACAAAGGAGACTTAAGGTCGGCATTTGATGATACATTTCCAACCCGCAACCCTATTTTTTATCCCGAACTGGAAGAAAGCGATGCGGCAGGAAGGATGATTTTGAACCTTGCGGCTATTGCAGAAGAATTTAAACATCAAGTATGGGCATTTCAAAACTTTCATGTGAATACGCAAGCATTAAAACCACATAAAGAAGTGATAACCGAAGTGAAAAAACAATTGTTGGCAACTCAATTTTGATTTTGATGAACAAAATAGAACTGATAAGAAAAATTAAATCGTTAAACGGCATCACTCCGAAAGAAAGAGCCTACCTGATTAATCTGGTAAATGCCAAGAAAAAGTATGGCTTGGTTTGGGAAGATAAGCCAGAAGATATGGAAGAGCAACTGCGGGAACAGTTGCCAGTATTAAAAGAGGTTAAGGGAAAGGCCATTGTAAATGGCGAAGGTTTTCCCAATCACATCCTAATCGAGGGTGACAACCTACACGCCTTAACTGCTCTTAGTTTTACCCATGCTGGTAAAATTGATGTAATTTATATAGACCCACCTTATAACACCGGAAATAAAGATTTTAGATACAATGACAGTTTTGTTGATAAAGAAGACAGCTACAGACATAGCAAGTGGCTATCGTTTATGCATAAAAGATTGGAGATAGCGAAGCGTTTGCTAAGTAAAACGGGAGTGATTTTTATTTCGATCGATGATTATGAGCAAGCTGCTCTCAAATTGCTTTGCGATGAAGTTTTTCAAGAAATTAATTTTGTTGGAAATGTAATCTGGGAAAGGGCTTATGCTCCTATTAACCTAAAGAAAACTATCTCTCAAAATCATGATTTCATACTCATTTACTGCAGGAAAGATTTTAATTTGTTAGAATTTAATAAGTTACCTAGAAGTGAGGCTGCTACTTCTATATACAAAAACCTGGATAACGATCCCCGTGGTCTATGGCAGTCTGACAACTTTTCGGTGGGCCCCGTAATCGAAGAAAAGTTATATGAAATAAGAACACCAGCTGGCCGCATTGTTGTGCCACCAAATGGTCGTTGCTGGCTATTAACAAAAGAAAGATATGAGGAATTCTTAAAAGATAATAGGATTTGGTTTGGCAAAAACGGAAATGGAGTTCCTCGTATAAAACGGTTTTTATCAGAAGTTCGCGAGGGAGTCGTTGCTATGTCTTTGTGGAAATACATCGAAGTAGGTCATACTCAAGATGCAAAAAGAGAATTGAAAGATGTCCTACACGAAAACAAAAATCCGTTTGAGACGGTAAAGCCCCTCAAATTACTCAATCGAATATTAAAGCTGGTAACTAAACCAGAAAAGGGTTCGATAATTCTTGACTTTTTCGCCGGCTCCGGCACCACCCTTCATGCTACCATGCAACTCAACGCAGAAGACGGTGGTAAGCGCCAATGTATATTGGTCACCAACAATGAAAACAACATTTGTGAAGAGGTAACCTATGAACGCAATAAACGGGTCATACAAGGTTACACCAACGCTAATGGAGAGCAGGTGAAAGGCTTAATCCAAAATAGCCTACGGTATTTTAAAACGGAATTTGTTCCTAGCATGAGAAGCGAGCAGAACAGGCGACTGCTAACCGAAGTCAGCACCGACCTTCTTTGCATAAAAGAAGATTGTTATCACGAGTTCACTAAAGGTTATGGTTTTAATAGTAAACAATGCCGATTGTTTACTAATCAGCAGGGTAAATACTTGGTCATTGTTTATTACGGCCGTAAGCAAATTGAAGTTTGCGAGCAGCTTATTCAAGTCATCTATGCACTAGAAGATTTGTCTGAGCCAATAAAGCTTTATGCTTTCAGCCCGGAGAAGGAAACTTTGGCAGAAGAGTTTGTAGAGGTGGCAGATAGAATAGATCCCATACCGCTTCCCGATGCCATTTACAATGCCTTCCGCTCTACAATCCGTACGCTAAAGCTTGATAAAAAGCAAATAGCATCAAAAACAAATGGACAGGCAAGTGCACTGGGAGAAACAACTTTATTCAATCAACTTCAAGCTTAGAAACTTCCATGTATATTTTAAAACAATTTCAGGAAACAGCTGTAAAGGCTTTATTAACACACACCTATGAAGCACTGCAAGAAACTGGTGAACAAATACCTGTTCTGCTGGAGGCGCCCACAGGTGCTGGCAAAACCGTTATGATGGCTTCTTACCTTGAAAGATTAAGTGAAGAACTGCCGCTGCAACCCGGATTACAACATCATAATATCGCTTTCATTTGGTTTGCTCCAAACACGCTGCACATACAAAGCTTTCAATCGCTCCAAAGGCTTTATGCTGATAACAGCAAGCTTAATTGTATAGATCTGAATGATCTAAGCAATAATCCCTCCTTAAATTGTAAAGACCTGCTGTTTGTAAACTGGAGCAGTGTAGATGGGTTAAAAAAAATATGGCGACGAGAAAATGAACAAAACACCAACTTGGAAACATTGGTAGAAAATACCATGATGGAGGGAACACAGATTATATTGATTATTGACGAAGCACATTTGTCCGCTTTTTCCGGTCCGCAGGCCATAGCTGTTCGACATTTAATAAAAGCAAAAATTGAGGTGCTGGTGACTGCCACACCACAAAACCGCCCTGCACGTAATGTCGTAATACAGCGGCAGACAGTTATCAACGAGCAAATGATCAAAAAGGGTGTTCGTATGAACATAGGGATCGACCCTGAGCAACAAAACGGGGAAAACGTACACATACACTTATTGCGAAAAGCTTTCGAAAAGAAAAAGGAGTTGGAGCAACTGTATAGTAAAGAGCTTGGCGAAAGCAAGTTAAATCCTTTACTGCTAATCCAGTTGCCATCTGAAAACAGTGCTTTAAGCGAGCAGGATAAAACTATCAGAGATACCCTGGAGGGGCTACTGGCAAATGAATACGGTATAACAACCAGCAATGGCCGTTTAGCCATCTGGCTTTCAGGTGAAAGATTGAAAGATGGGTTAGAAGAGCCAAACGCATTGCAAGATGTATTAATTTTTAAGCAAGCAATAGCTCAAGGGTGGGATTGTCCACGAGCAGCAGTGTTGGTAAGTTATCGTCAGGTTCAAAGTACTGAGTTTGGAATCCAAACAGTTGGTCGGATTTTACGTATGCCGCACCAGCGCCACTACAGTCATGATGATCTTAATTATGGTTATGTATATACCAACATTGAGAGTAACCGAGTCAGCTTCGTTCCGTCCGATGCCGATTACTTTAACATGCAGTATGCTGTACGTAAAAGCAAACCAGGATGGGTTTATAACCAGTTAAAGACAGCCTCTATAGTAAACGACCGTCCTACACCGGGTGTGCTCACCAGTGTATTCCAGTTAAAGTTTTTTGAGGTGATCGAAAAGCGATTCGGTGTAAGCCAACTTCCTGATGTCGACTTATTCACCCCACAAGACCAGGCAACGTACAAAAAGCAAATAGAAAGTAATCGTCAGAAATTGCGGGAAAATGGTTGGGAGTTTGATATTGATGAACACCAAATTCATATTCCTTCCGACATAGAAGTAGACCCTTATGAAGTAGATACAATCGTATTGACCGCAAATCAGATAAGAGATTTTGCTATCACTACCGCAGAGTTCAAAACAATGTTTGAACGGTTTTGCTATGATAATATTACGAGATTAAACCGCTCAAAAAGCTGGAAGAAGTTGGCAGAAACGTTGAGAAATTTTGCTGAGTATTATCTAAATATGTTTGAAACTGATGCTTGGAAGTTTTTTCTGTACCCACAAAACAGGGCACTGCTTGTACCGATGATTTCGAAAGCGTTGGAAAGGTTTGAAGCTTGGCAGAAGGAAAAAGGAAATGCACGCAGAAGAGTGGAGAACAGTAACTGGACAATCCCTGAAGTTCGTTTTTACAGTGATCGCTATAAAAGAGAGGAAATAGATGCTCATGCGCTGGAACCATTTTTTGAATTCGACAAAGCATCATCGGTTGAAAAAGTATTCAAAGAGTATCTAAAGCAATGCGAATCGCAAATTGAATGGTGGTATAAAAACGGCGATCAAGGACAGGAAAATTTCGCTATTCCTTACAGAAACCTGCAAGATGAACTACGGCTATTTTATGTTGATTTTGTTATCAAATTCAAATCGGGTAAGATTGGCCTTTTTGATACAAAAACTAAAAGGTCAGACGCCGATGCGCCAAAAAAACACAATGCACTGGTCGAGTACATGGAAAATGAGAATAGCAAAAATGCAGAACAAATCTTGATAGGTGGTGTTTTGATTCCCGAAGATATAGGTGGTGTAGTTTCTTTCAGATACTGCTCCAACCGAATTTCCGACACGAATGATTTAACAGGGTGGGATTATTTAGATCCTGCTATAATCAACGAAAACTGAGACTATGGCTAAAAAAGGATTAGATACCACGTTCGTCCACTTTGGTATCCGTAGGGAAGATATGGACCTCATCGAAGTGTTATGTACAGAACATCAACTGGATTTTGACTGGATAAAGGAAGACCTGCTTAAAGAGTTTCATGAACGCAAGATTCGTAATCAGGAAATGGACGAGAAAGGTATTGAGCGAATCATAGAAAAGGCCCTATTGAAAATTAAATAGCATAGAATGCTCATCAAACGAATAAAAGCAAGGAATTTTAAGACCTATCTGAATCTTGATTTAGATATAACCGTAGAACAAGAGAAGCCCATTATTTTAATTGGCGGTGCCAATGGTGGTGGTAAAACCACCTTGTTTGAAGCCATCTATGGTGCCTTGTACGGATTGCAGGTGCACAATACACGCCAGTTTAAAGAGTTGTTGAACGCAGGTTCATTGGGACATGAAGAAGAGAAGATCATTTTGGAGTTGCATTTTACCGGCAAAGTGCTGAACGAAGAACAGCAGTATGTGCTCACCAGGACCTATATGCTCAATCCATCGGGAACGCCGGTAGAAGCTGTTAAGCTGAACATGAATGGGACAATTTTTTCCTACGGTACTGCAACACCACCTGCACAAAGAGCAGAACAGGAAGCGCAGGTAAATAAAATCATCAAAGCAAACCTCCCGCAGGAATTAAGCCGGTATTTTCTGTTTGATGCAATGGAGGCTGGCAACCTGTTAAAGGAAGACCAGCTAAACAGGGTTATTAGGGAGAATATCGAAAATGTGATGGGCTTCAATAAGTACATGCAAATGAGTAAAAGTGCGGAAACACTTTACCAGGCATATACAGCCCAACGTCTACAGGTAGAAAATGAAAAGCAGGAATACCTGCAACTGGTTGAGCAAAAGAAAAAATGGGAAGATTTGATTGAGACCTTGCAACTAAAATTACAGGACGCACTTCAATATTCAGTTGCCAATAAAGAGATTTATGACAACCTGAAAAGTGGGCTGAACCAGGAGTCAACAATCAAGAATAAAATTCAACAAACAAAACAACAGATTGAGAATATCCAGAAGAAAGAAGGCATATTTCATGATACATTGGATGCCTTTGTGAAGGAAATTGAATTGAATGTTTGCCTGCCCAAAATGATAGAGGCCATAAAGCCTGAAGTCAATTTAATACTAAAAATAAAAGGGGAGCAGGAACAGCAGCAAAACAGCAATGTTTCCCCCGAACAAATAGAAGCTATCAGTGGGACAATTCTCAATTACTTGAAAGAGAATGAGCTGGTAGTAAAGGAGATTACGACGGCTGAACTGGTCGACTATGTAATAGCGTTCACCAACAATAAACCAGAACAAGATCAATACGATTTTCTGGATTATTCAGAAGTAAAAGCACTAGAAGCTTTGCTCAATACCAGAACCAGCAACAACTTCCCAGGGCTGAACCAACAGCAAATGGAACTCAATGTTTCACTGAACCAAATCCCTTTGCTGGAAACACAGATTGAAAACATGAAGGCCCAATTAACCGGCCGTGATTATGCGCTGCTGAAAGCCTATGAAGACAACGAAGAGAACATCAAAAAAATTGAGATTAGTATTGCGGAGGCCAAAGGCGAAATAACAAAGATTGACAAAAGGCTTCACCAGTTTGATATACAGACCAGCCAAGAACCCGATCCGAAATATGAAGCACTGGGTAAACTAAAAGGCTTTTTTGAAGATGTTGCTAACCACCTATTGAAAACAAAAAAGCAACAAATTGAATTGAAGATGAAGCATGACCTTAACATCAATTTGGCAGCCTACCGGGATGTCATTGAAAGGGTTGAGTTATCGGAGAGTTTAAAAGATTTGACATTCAAAATCTACCATAAAGCTGGAAACGAAATTTATCTAAACCAATTAAATACAGCTTCAAAGCAAGTTGTCGTTCAAGTGTTACTGAAATCATTGCACGAGTTTGGTGACTATGATCCCCCGGTAATGATTGATACCGTAATGGGTGTTTTGGATGAGACAAGTAGAGCTACGGTACTGGAAAATTACTTCCCTGAGCTATCACAACAAACAATTCTGCTTAGCTCAGACAGTGAAATAAGGACCGGCAAAGACCTTGAGAAGATTGTGCCCTTCATTTCAAAAACTTTTACACTTCAACGAGACCGGGAAAGACAGTTAACCGACGTGGTGCCTGGATATTTTGGAGTGCACGTAAATGAATAAATTATGAGTGTTATCAACCTACAGAATATTAGGCAGGCTGAAAGTTTAATGGATAGTTTGCATGATGTGCGTACAAAAATTGAGCAAAGAATAAATCTGGAAACGCATAGCGTAAATCAGAGGCCGGTCACATTAAATGGTAATAAAATCATGCGTATTTGCTTGTTGGCCGGTCTGGCCAGCAAAGAGCAGCGGGATTTGGCAGCAATAGAGCAAATCCAAATGTCAAAAACAAGCAATCGGATTTTCGAAACACTTTTTACGCTTCACAACCTTGGAACTGTTTACTCCGCTTTATTGAAGCTTCGCTATCAGGGGTTAAATGTTGACTGGGAGAATGCTGCTCTAAAAAGTAAAATTATCAATGCTGAAATACTTAGAGGAAAAGATGTTTTATTAAAAGATGAAGTGTTGGACGATTGGTTGTTAAATGTGGTGAGTTCCTCTCGTCCAGGTAAAGCTGGTTCAATTCCATTTTTGAATCTTAATATAGGCTCTTATGCGGATGACATTCCGGCAACGTTGAATTTAAATGGCAGAAACATTCCAAATACACAAATTTTGGTCGCCGGAACTACGGGTTCGGGAAAGTCGAATCTGTTGGCTGTATTGCTGAATGAAATACGAACGCTCTCTATTGAGAGTGCTTATCCGGTAAATTTTCTTTTGTTCGACTATAAAGGGGAGTTTTCTGATCCGGCTAATAATGCTTGGTTGAACCTTTTTGAAGTAGATAGAAGTGCAATTTTTGACCCTATTCTTGCACCCCTTCCCTTTACACCATTTAAAGACTTTAGTGGGAAGGCGCAAAATGAGATCAATCTGTATTCAACAGAGCTGGCCAACGCACTTTGTGCTATAGATAGGGCCTCCATTAGTGCCAACATGAGCAACAGGTTATCAGAGGCAATCCTCAATGCCTATAAGAAAACACATAACCTACCGGTAACCTTTGACGGCATCATAAAAGAATACACCTCCCTCCAGCCAGATAAGGACAGGGACAAAGATGATAGTGTTAAATCAGTCCTGAAACAACTAATTAGAAACAATCTCTTTGCCAGCGAGGACAGAATTGATCTGATAAAGGGTAGCTATATAGTGAAAATGGATGCCTTTCCAAAAGATGGTCCTATTGCAAAGGCAATTGTTTATTTCATTGTATCGAAGCTGAATAGTATTTACGAAAGGCTCTCCAAGCAGTCAGTTGATGAGGACAGCGTTGAGCTCCGTCATTTTACCATTATCGACGAAGCGCATTATATGCTCGGTTTTGATAACAAGCCGCTTCGGGATCTAATTGCTGTAGGACGTAACAAAGGATTGAGCATAATCTTGGCTACCCAGAATATGGATAGTTACAAAAGCGAATACTTCGATTTCTATGCCAATGCGCAGTACCCACTCATCATGAAACAGCAATCGATTAACGATAGTGTAATCAGGGATTTGTTTGGTGTGTCAGGCAAAGAGTTTCAGGAAATAAAAGAAGCGATCGCCGGGTTGCAGAAAGGTGAATTGATTATAAAGAACCCAACGGCCATTGCTTTGGGAATGGGTAAAAAGTATAAAAAGATAAGAGTACGTCATTTAATATAATCATTCTATGACCCAAGGTACTGCAGCTACTTTTTTCGACGCAATCATCTCTTATTTACGAGAGAGCAATCTCCAATGGCTTATCAACCAGGTTCAAGAGGAAATCGAGAGAGGAAAGGTTGTGATAAAAGCTGTGAAGGATATCAATTTTAAAGAGGGTGAACAGCTCAAGGACGGCAGATTCAAAGGATCAAAAGATGTTGTATCAACATCAGAGCCTTATACTGATACTGAAAGGTTGGAAATTTTGCTTAATGCGATTGAAGAATTATTGAACGTAAATGCAATAGAGAAAAGCATTTTCGAGAACTTGAAATCTGTTAATTCCCAGATTGAAGAAATAGTATTTCTTAATGAAGAAAATGGCAATTCTACTTACACAATCAGCCAGCGGAATATTCAACATGAAAATGACATTGTTGATTCATTACTGTCAGAAATTAGAGAAATGAGAAACAATATTAAATGAGTCACAGAGATATATTACTGGAAATCCGAAGATTGATTGGCTCTCTGCCTTCTAATCTAACGTCTTCTGCATCGTTGGATAATATTTATGAAGTTTATTTATTTACACTTGTATTACGAGCAGCACAGGCTGAAGGTGCTACAATTCATTTGAGAGATCAAAATAATTTATCTCCAAGAAGATTGCATTTCAGAACCAGTCCCGGCTTCTTAAATTCAAACATCCGAGACTATTCATTTGCAGAAATTTCATTTCCAAATAAGCCTTCATTGGAAGCGCATCTGAGTATCAGAGTATCAGGAAGATCAACAGTTCTACACGAATGTGATGTCTGTGTATTATACCAAAGTGAGGCGGACCTTTGTAGGCAAAGCCAGGATCGTGTAGTGCCAAGATCTTCCAAAGTTGTGCTGAATATAGAAGCAAAGTATTATACTACTCCTCTCACATTAAGTCTAGGAAGGTCATTTATTGGCCTTGTTTCAGACTTAGGCTCAAGTAATTCTTTTTTTATTACAAATACATCCTCTGATTCAATTGAGAAGTTATTATCTCATAAAGGTAAAGATTGGGAACATAACATAAAGCCAAGAAATGTCAACGAAACAAACAGATTGATTTACTCTGTGCAGTCAAAATTCAAAGACTTCAAGGCAAAAAATTAATTAAGAGTAGTACTGCTGGATTTGTTCCGCTAAAGTCTGGGAAGACGCTGGCAAGCTACAGAGCGTCAGTTGTTTTTGCTTTGACATACTTTGCAAGCTTAACAGCCTTAGATAACTCCGTGGCATAAGAAGCTCGAATGCTTGATTGTTCGATAACTTCTTGAACGCTGAATTCTTTTATTTGATGATGATGGATGATTCCAAATAAATGAATCATTGTTACTTTTTCGCCAGCCGGAGCGTTGCTATACATATCATGTAACTTAGTTGCTAACTGATTTAATGTCATGTGTATAATTTTTTTGTAAATATGAATTTAATAAGGATAAATTGATTATAGTAAATCCGTCTTAGTCGATACCCACCGGAAGCATGTTGATGAAAAAAGAAACGGGTGGAAGCTAATATTGTGCAGAAGCGGCCTGAAGCCGCTTTTTGACGTTAGTGGCTAAATGGGCTGGTCGAACCACCTTTACACTGTCGGCATACGAAAGGATCAGCCGTTCCAGTTCATAATTGATGATCAGTTCCAGCCTGACTGCCAGCGTATCTCCATCGAGCCATTTAGATTTTTGTGAGCCGTGAATAGGTTTCGATTCCATGTAGTTGCCAGTCCTGCCATAAAAGTGCAGGAGAATCGTTTCTGGTAAGGCATCTGCGGGCTTGGTCACGCCAATTACGTCATCAAAGTACTCCTGCCAGTTGATCCGGGTATTTTTATGATACGTGCCTTTACCTTCCTGGATAGCAACAATCCGGTCAATTGCTAGGTTCCAGTCGTACTTTTCTTTTTCCGGATTGAAGCCAAAAAGAAACCAGCGGTTGTTGTATTGTTTTAAAAAATGGGGGTGAAGAATCACGGTAAAAGGCGCTTCGTTTTCAAAAGGTTGGTAGCTGATGTGCAATACCTTCTTATAGAAAATAGCATTGTGAAGGGTACCAAGGTATTCCATTCCCTTCAGGTATTGGTTATTGTCGAATTCGATAATAGCGTCCCTATTCGTATCAGAAACCATACCCTGTTTTAATTTCGGTAACAGCTCATTAATCCACTCAAACTGCGGCATTCCTTTGAATTGCGACAGGATATCGACGACCGATTGAAGCTGTGCCACTTCAACCTCATTCAGCGGCATATTGTTGATGGAAAAAACCGGATCCGCATAGCGGTAATAAACCCGTTTGCCATCTCGAAGTTTCAGCAGATCAATGCTCCACCCTTGGGGACTTTCCATAAAGGCAATATCATCAAAGATCTGCCTTCGACTTATGCCGTTTGTATTTGGGTCCATTTCCCCTAACACCTTGTTGCATTCTTCCATCAGCGTTTCAATAAAGTATTTCTTGGCCGGGTTGCGGAAGCAGCTATCAAGCACTTTATAGCGGATAAGGGCATTTTTATTGGTAGCCATTCAGAACTTTTAAGGTGGATTGGAAAATACGGTTGAAATTAATTATTATTGTGCAGCTACACTGCACAGAAACAATTTTAGTTTGTGCATGTTCTTTGAAGGCCTGCTGCAACATATTGATTACTGCCAACTGGAAGCTCCGGCTTCAGATCGGTTGGTGTTCTCCGTCGTATCGGAGAATGAATGTTTCCTGGTTATTTTGGTTGTGCGGTATTGGAACCATGTTCTTTTACCAGTTGTTTCCTTGACTTATACCGGAAATATTATTTTTTATTATTGATACATGAATTCATAAACAAAGAATATCGCAGCAGGCTTCAAAAGCATCTACGTTATGAAGCCAGAAGAGAAACATACTGCTTATATTAGAGAAGCCTGGTCATCTATGCTGACAAAGGAAGATTTGTTGGCACTTCTGAATTATGCAAAACCACTTGCATATGAATCCAAAACAGTGCCGTTTGAACTAAAGCAGCTTACCTGGTATTCAAACCCGAAAATTAACAGCAAGCGTTACTCAACTTTTAGCATCAAAAAAAAGTCTGGTAACGAAAGAATAATTCATGCGCCCGTCGAAGGGTTGAAAGCCATCCAAAAAACACTGGCTTACATTCTGCAATGCGTGCATGAACCGCACAAAGCTGCCCTGGGGTTCGTTAGGGAAAGATCAATTGTTGACAATGCCCGCCTGCATGAGGGGCAGAGATACATCTACAATATCGATCTGAAAGATTTTTTTCCTTCTGTCGATCAGGCAAGAGTTTGGAAATGCCTGCAGTTGTCGCCTCTCAACCTGAATAATAGACATAGAATAGAGCGTCAATGGTTTGAATTGATCCAACCAGGAATAGGTTCTGTCGTTACCTCAAAAGGGGAAATGCTCTACTACAAGATTAATGCAGATCGAAACAAAGCTAAGCTGCTCAAATACAAAGGTGACTACAAGGCTTGGATAGAAAGAGTGGAACAGATCTCTAAAGAGCACGCTGTTCCGCCACAAAGAATTGTGGCGGATTCACTTACATTCCTTGTAAAAGAAAAATATACGAAGCTTCTGACCCAAGCAGATAGATCAAAACTTGCCAACATTATTGCTGCTATATGCTGCACAGAATTGGAAGTGGAGCGAAAAAATGAGCAGCAAGAATGGCTAAAGGTAAAGTGTAACGTTCTACCCCAAGGAGCGCCAACTTCTCCGGTTCTGACAAATATCGTTTGTCAAAAGCTCGATTTTTTGCTTTCCGCAGTTGCAAGAAGGTTTGGGTTAAAGTATAGTCGATATGCAGATGATATCACCTTCAGTTCAATGCACAATGTGTATCAGGATAACAGCGAGTTCTTGTCAGAGCTACATAGAATAGTCAAACAGCAGGGATTTCATATTCAAGACAGCAAAACAAGGCTTCAAAAAGAAGGTTTTCGTCAAGAAGTGACTGGCTTGCTGGTGAACGAAAAAGTGAATGTTAGAAAGGGGTACATAAAGCAGCTCAGAATGTGGTTGTATTACTGGGAGCGATATGGTTATGAAAGATCTGAAGCTTTCTTTTTGAAGCAATATTTTGCGGAGAAAGGTCATATGAGGAGGAGAAATCCTGGGATGGTGAATGTCATTTTTGGAAAGTTGGAGTATTTAAAGATGGTTAAAGGTGAAGAAAGTGAATTATTTAAACGGCTCTCAAAAAGGTACGATATACTAACTAGTAAGAATATTCAAAAGCAAGAGCAAGAAGTAAATTCAGAGACAGACTTTGACACAACAGAAGGAATAAAAGAGGGAAATACTAACGATATAGCCAATTTTCATTCTAATGGCGAAGATAAAGATAACCATGAGCAAGTAATTCATCAAATAGCAAAGGGCGAACAGGAAAAACTAAACATTGATGAGAAGCGTTCATTAGATATATTTAGGAGTCATACCAAAGTGGACAAACATGCCATGACAGCAAGCGATCAGCAGCTTTTTTCTGGTAAATCAAACAAGGGGACGCTATTAACTATTCCTATTATACATGAACCTAGAAAGTTAGTTAACCTACTCAAAAATTTCTCCATCAATGATAGTCCTTTAAAATACACAACCCATAGTTGGGATGCGGGAAGGGATGCCGGTATATTCAAGCACATAGCCGATTTTCTGGATCTAGCAAGAAAACAATATTCTGGGTTCAGTTTTCAATTGAAAACTCTAAGTAATAATCTTAATGGCAAAATTTATAACTTTCTTCTCAACCCAGATGTGAATGAAAAGGGATGGGGAGTTCATCGTATAAAATTTGGGTGGAGCTCTCCTGTTTTAGTTGAATCATGCACCAAAAATGATACATTAAAACCCGAAGATTTTATTTTACCAGAGACTTTTCAAATTTTCAACAGAGTGACGAAGAGCTATGAAACAATTCAGAAGTTTAAGCAGGTAGTTGACATATTCAAAAACGAAATTGAAATTCGAGATGAAAACTCTGTTCTTCTCAACTTAATCCTTGAAAAACATGATAAATATTTGTCAAGTTTTAGCGATCCGGTAATAAATAATCTAGACAATAAGACCTTTTATACTGATGTACAGTGGTTAAGCAAAGCGTTAGACCTAATTTTTGAAAACATACAAAAAAGGCCGCAGCATAGGGAGGTATTTTATTCTGTAATTAATGATAAGGATGATTCTTTGACTTTAGAAATAATGCAGAACAATTCTAATAATCGGGGGAAGTCATTTTTTGATGAAAAGCTTACACTTTCTAAGGGGGATTTTAGTGAGATAGCAAAATACTTAAAAAATTTGTGTGACTGGAGTATTGAATCAGACTTCCTTGAGGGTAGCTACAAGATAAATTACTTGACTTCGGAGTTGGATACTCCACCAGTTGAAAAAATTGAAAAACCTAATGGGTTCAAATACAGCTTAACGTTTTATAAATGAGAATAAATGAAGCTTATTATCATAGAAGATAGAATTGAGAGACTTAAAAGTTTTGTTGAATTCGAACTTGAAATGTGGCCTGAAGTTCACGTTGTCACAGGCGTAGGTTTTGATAACCTTCTGTCAGAATTAAGAAATAATAACACACATTTACTAGATAGGTACAAATGCATCGCATCACATCGGTCCGCTTTATCAAATGAGATAAGAGATATTTTAAAGGAATACTGCTCGAGAACTGGCAAACCGTTAATTTTCTTCTCAGGTGGTATAAGTACTAGTGTTTTTAAGGATAGTAGTTTTCCATTTTTGCATATCAACTCGAAAGAATTTTATTCTGAGAATCTGAAAGTTTTTCTTGAAGATTTACGTTCAAAGGACAATGTCAACCTTCTAACTATTCAATTTGGCGAAAGATGGAAAATGAATTTATTATTGAAGCTGCGAAATGACATTACAGTCTCTCTTAATAATGGAACAATTAAGAGAGTTAACGATTTAAAAATTAATTCACTGATTAGAGATGAAATATTAAATGAAAAATCGCCTTCTTTTTTAAAAGGCAATCAGTTTGCGTCAGTAAACGCGGCGCAGGTTAATGAACTTCGAGCAACGATTGGTCGTTTAATAAATGATCTTATATGAATAAAATACTAATCCATTCTAATAACACATCTTTTAATCAGCCAAAACACTTCTCAGTTGAAGAGCAATATTTCTTCGACGTCCCCTTAGACGTTAACGATGTTGATATCTATATTGATGGAGAGTTAAAGAATGGTAAATTGAACGAATTGATTCAGTCAGCCGATGTGGTATTCATTAAGGTTGCTTTGTCTGATAACTATTTAGAATATCTAGGTATACGATTAGCATATCATTTACGTTTAACCAAATCCTTAGGTCAAAAGTCATGCCTGCCTATTGTTTTTATCGCCGAAGAGAGTTTTAGATTTTTGGGCATGACAGCAGATGAGCCATCAATTTTATTTACTGAAGGTATTTATCTAATTAAAGAGAATGAGGAATCATATCAAAAGTTATTAAAATGGTATGAGGAGGATTTAGTTAAGCCTTTAGATAATTTCCAAGAGTTTATTAAAAAGATAAATATAAAAGCTCCTTCGAATCATTTATCACATCATTCCATTGCAAATGAATGGAGTATTTTAAGGTGGGCCAAGGTCTTAAATATTCAACATGACGATGCTATTTCAGGTATAAATCAAAATGTTGAGGGGCTTTTATATTATAAGTTTCTCCAGTGCAAGTTTCCAATTGAAACTGATCCGGATAAGGCTAATTATAGAATAGAGGGTAAAGGCACAATCCTTTATATTGATGATGAATGGAATAAAGGGTGGAGTGCAGTATTGAATGGACTTTTTAATGTTTCACCTGAATTAGCAAAGCATTTCCATGTTTTAGAAAACAATTTCAAGGATCAAAATATTGAGTCAATCTTACGTGATTGCAAAACAAAGGTCCAAGCTACGGATCCGGACTTAATAATACTTGACTTGCGTTTGTCGGACCAGGATTTTAATCATAGCAATATAACACTACAGTTTTCTGGCTATAAAGCTCTTCAGCTTATCAAAGATATTAACCCTGGAATAAGGGTAGTGCTATTTACTGCATCGAATAAGGTTTGGAACCTTATCGAGCTACAATCTGCAGGAGCGGATGGATTTATCTTGAAAGAATCGCCTGAGTTAGCAGTAACTTCTGGTGACACAAAAGAAACCATTCGTCGTTTTGTTTCAACAATCCAAGAACAATTGAGATATAAGTTTGAAAAGCCTCTGTTTGACTCCTGCTCAAACATTAAAAAGAATTTGAGGTTTGCAACTTTAGAAGAAAATGAGGCATATAAAAAATTCATAAAAAGTCTTACAAAGCAACTAGAAGTTATTTGTTCTTCTATTGGGAAAATCGATCTTCAAAAAAAAATAACCCTAGATATAGTCTTTTTGGCTTGTTATAATTTTTTAGAACTATTCAAAGATTATTACTTAAAAGAAGGATGGGATTATCGATTTTATTTAGGCCATGACGAACTACAATTGAAACGATATAAATTTTCAGGAAATTTCGCCTCCATTACTCATCAAGAAGAATTTGTAAGGAACAATTCTAACGACAGCCCAAGTTGGTTTATTACTATGGCAGGATTATTTATTGATTACTTCGGAGTATCTCATCCGCCCCATGATGCAGTAGCTAGATTAAAAAAAATTTCAGAGAAGAGGAACGACTACATTCATGGAGATAAATTGTTTTTCGAACCTACTGAATTGGTGATGATATTGAGTATCCTGGAACTAGGTACAAAGAATGTAAAAGAGTAACTATGGAGCTCATTGCTAAACTAGTTGAATTACTTCCAGTCCAAACCGGCACTAATAAGAAGGGTAAGTGGAAGAAGCAAGATTTTATTGTTGAGACTCATGAACCGAATAAGAGAACTGTTTGTCTGTCGTGCTGGGATGACTCTATCCGCATGAATGAATTTAAGAAAGATGAGATTCTCAAAATCAATTTTCGTATTGAAACGAAAGAATATAATCATAAGTGGAATACTTATGTGACTGCGTTCCGAGCCGAAAGGTCCGTAAATGAAGTGCAAAAGGAAATTTCTTTTACTAGCAAAATCGAAACGATTATGCCCGAAAGAACTAAGATACTTGAAGCTGGAACATCTCCTAAGAAATTTGAGGAAATATTTCACAGAGAACTTTTCCTTGTAAGGGATGTGAATTCTGGTAAGTTAATACTGTTAAATGGAAGGCACTTGCTCCCGAAAGAAAAAGGGATTAAGATTGGCGATATTTTAATTTTCAGTGTTCATATCCAGAGTGAGTTAAATTATGGGTGGAAAACGAGAGTTTTTATCGACGAAGTGAAATAGAAGTGAAACAATCACTCGGCACTTCAGAATTGTATGAAGAATGTGGTTCGCACTTTATCACAAGGACGTTGACAAGTGGTTTAAAAATAACATCATTGTGGATTATTCCAGCTCGGAAACGCCAACGGACGTTCCTTTCATCGAACCTTTCAACGGATCGATCCCGTAAGAATCCTCATTGTGCACTGGTTCATGTCTTATAAAAATGCGTATCAGAAAATCAATGCATAGGTAAGTGAGTGCAATAACTTCCGTTTACATGGTTCACTTAATGATTGCAGGCCCGTGGAGTGGGTCGAGTAATCTATAGATACGGCCAATTGCGATAGCGGGAACCAGTAATTATCGCCGCTGTCACTTCGTGAAGCTATGTTTTTCAATGTCGCCAAGCCCATCACGACACCTGTCCTCCTAACGACATCCCTTCAATACATCCAGGTTCTCCAATTTCTAACTGTCTTTAATGGAAGAAGCTCAGTGATGACTTAAGCATCGCTCGTAATGTGCAAATAGGCTGCACAGAAGTGCTTTATACTTGTAATAGATTCCGCGGCAATATTTGCCGATGAACCGTGTTCCACAAGGACAATTTCAGATTCAGACCACCACTGACCGATTTAATTGGAAATTAAATTCGTCGCTAAACCTCACAATTATTTGTAAGAATAAAAATTGATCGTTTATTTAATAGAAAGGTTTTGTGTCGATTAACATGAGGATATAAGACTTCGAGTTAAAAAATATCAATTACTAAAATTGGGGATTCGCTGACGAACTAATTGTATTAATGATGAAGATATTTAATCATTTTCCGGACATTCAGTTGACCTCCGATCAAAGGGAGGCTCTGACTGAACTTGAAATGTTTCTCACTGGCGAAAGGCAGGTTTTCATGCTTAAAGGCTACGCAGGGAGTGGAAAGACTACGATACTCTCCGGATTGCTTGATTATTTAGAGTCTATTCAAAAGAGATATGTATTAATGGCGCCGACCGGTCGTGCGGCAAAAGTCATTCAAGAAAAAACGAGGAGAGAAGCGCAAACTATTCATAAGTCAATATATAATTTCGATGAATTGCACGAGATTGACAATCCTCAAATAGAAGGCGGAAAAACGTTTATTTATTACTACAAGATCAAAAACAACGATGACGTGTTCGACAAGGTTTTCATAGTGGACGAAGCGTCTATGTTGTCGGATCGCAAGAATGAGGGCGAATTTTATCGCTTTGGAAGCGGACATCTTTTAACTGATTTGGTTACGTACAGCCGAGTGTCTTCATCCACCTCCAAAACGAAAATCATTTTTATTGGTGATCCTTGCCAATTACCGCCAGTAGGAGATCCGTATTCCCGCGCATTTGATGAGAATTACTTGCTTGAAAACTTTGGACTGTCTTCCGCCGACGCTGAAATGAAAGAGGTAAAAAGACATGGGGGCGAGAGTGGAATTTTGGCGGCTTCATCGAAAATCAGGAAGTGCATCACATCTGGGTTTTTCAACGACTTTGACTTGAGGCAAAACGATGTCGATATCTTCAACCCAAACCACGAGCAATTTCTCGATGTGTATGATCAAACAACAGGCACAAAAATAATTCTCGCTTCAAAAAACAAAACTTGTCTAAATCTAAACCTTGAAATTAGAAAAAGAAAATTCGGGCAACAAAATCTGCCTGTTCAAAGGGGGGACATCGTAATGGTTGCAGGCAATAATTACTCCAAAGGAATTATGAATGGTGAGTTTGCGGTAGTGAGCGACGCGGCACCAAATACGAAAAGTGAGATCGTAAAATTTTATCCTCGAGTAAACGCCAGCGACTCATCGGCCCGGTCAAAAGTAATCGAGGTGAAGTTAACCTGGAGGTGGATTGAATTGACTTTTCCTGGTAGACCTGAAGAAACTAAGACTATTCGGGGGCAGATGCTCGAAAACTTCCTGATCGGCGAGAATAATTTATTGCCGGAGGAGATGCAAGCCTTGTACGTTAATTTTAAAAATAGAAATCCTAATCTTAAACCGAAGACAGCGGAATTCAAAAACGCAATAATTAATGATGATTACTTCAATTGTATTCTCCTTAAGTACGGCTATGCTATCACTTGTCACAAAGCGCAAGGAGGCGAGTGGGAAAATGCGTTTGTAGTTTGGGATAATGACACGCGAGGCGGCTTCAACTGCTTTCAGCAGGAGCAACGAAGAGAAGGCAAAACCAATTCAACCTTTTACCGTTGGGCATATACTGCTGTAACAAGGGCGTCGTCGAAACTTTATGCCATCAATCCCCCTTATTTCAATTCCTATTCCACTTTGTCATTCGTTTCCAGGTCCGTTGCAGAGGGCATCCAGCAGTTAATTGGAAGCTCAATTGGGCCGATAGAGATTTCGATTGACGATGAACTCCTAACGGAGTTAAATGCGTTTAACCTATTGTCGGAGCCCATACCAATTCAGGACCATTTCATAAAGGCACGAAAGGCGTTGAAATCGCATTACATTGATATTGTTGGCTGGCAAAAAAAGGGATACGAAATATGGTATTTGTGTCAAAGAGAAAAAGATACGGCGGGATTTAGGACAAGCTTCAATGGGACACATGTTTTCAATAACCGGTATATTAAGCTACAGACGCATACAAATTCAAACCAACTATTTGAACTTGGACAAAAGCTACTTAGTCACCTCAAAGAGATCGTTGTAAAAAGAAACACAGCAGACACAATTTTGTCGCAAGTTGAATTTGACCTCGATGTGGAAGAACGGTTGCCTTTTACAAAAAATCTATTCGATGATTTACAGATCTTGCTGCGCGAAGTAAGCATCCGAATTGAAGAAATCGAGCATCATCAATACCGTGAACGCTATTACTTTAAGAGGGCCGAAGAAAACGCTGTCTTAGATTTTGAATATAACAATGAGGGTTTTTTTGGTCGCGTAGTTCCCTTGGAAAAGAGATGTAACAGCGCAAAGCTTGTGAGCGACATGTTTTCAATAATCGAAACATTAAAAAATTGATCATGACGGAACTGCCCTCAAATATGCTCGGCGGCTTTAACCAAACGGCCCTAGCCGGTTTAAAATTATACGGGCCCAGTGAAGTGATGCGCTTAAGGAAAGCTGGAAAACTTGATGAAGCTTTTGCAAAAGCGGAGGACCGACTCAAATTGGAACCGGATAGCTTATGGGCTAAGAGGGACTTCGGTTGGGTGCTATACAGCTATCTGAAGTTAAATGCTGATTCGGAGCATGTGGACACGTTCATTGACTATTTGCACCAACTCGTTGAACTGCAGCTGCCAGCCGATGAAGTAATGCTTTGCGATCAAGTAGGATGGCAGATTGGAAAAGTGATTTTTCGCTTGCTGGGGAACGACTCTAGTGATCTGGCTCGAGTGAAGCTGATTTTCAATTATGCCCAGCATCTTCACTTCACAACTCGATCAGAAGTGTACAGTTTTTTGTTTAAGGCGTTTCATAAGGCTTTTAAAGAGCAGGCGAATTATCTGGCGTTTGCGAACTGGTGGGGATTGGAGAACTTCCGCAATGAAGATTTTCACAAAGACAAGTTGCCGAATGGGAAAGAAATAATATCGATAGCAGAACAAGGGATCATTGCGTATGCAAAACATTTGCTTTCGGAGCAATCAATTGCCACTGGCCAGACGCTTGAAAAGCAAAAAAGTGACAGTTTCATGAAGTTTTTGGATCAGGTTATTGCAACTCGTCACGAGCTTCAATATCCACCATACTTCAAAGCAAAGCTTTTGCTTGCGTCGGGTGATAACAGTAACATACTTTCGGCGTTGCTTCCATTTGCAAAAAAGAAAAGAAATGAGTTTTGGGTTTGGGATGTCATGAGTGAAGCCTTTGTTTCAGAAGAAAACAAAAAAATAACCTGTTACTGCAAGGCGCTAACTTGTAGCGCCTCCGATGACTTTCTTATTCGGATTCGGCAAAAGTTGGCAAGCTGGTTTATTATTAATAATATGTATGAAGAAGCTAAATGTGAAGTGGAGAATATTATCAAAACACGGGAGGCTAGTGACTGGAAAATTCCAAGCGAAATAAAACTGTGGACCGCTGAAAATTGGTATAAGACCACTAAAGCCAAGAGCTCGAATTTGGAATTCTATAAGAAACACTTGCACATTGCGGACGAGATATTGTTTTCGGATGTTCCTACAACAACCGTTTTCGTTGACTTCGTGAATACCGACAAGAAAATTGCAAGTTTCATCACTATAAATGAGAAAACGGGATTTTTCAAGTATGAACGATTTATTAGCGCATTGATGGTCGGCGACGTTTTGAAAGTGCGTTTTGATGGAAATGGTACTGAAGGCCAATACCGCGTCCTCACATTAGAAAAAACAGAAGATGACAATATTCGCCAACATTATATGAAATCAATCGACGGGGAAGTTCGAATCACCGAAGGGAAGTCGTTTGGGTTTCTACAAGATGCATTCATCCATCCGACGCTAGTAAGAAAATATAAGCTTAAAAATGGACAGCGGATCCAGGGAAAGAAAATTCGCTCGTTTGATAGAGAGAAAAAACAATGGGGATGGCGGGTAAATACGATACTTTAAACCAGACATAATGGAAACATTGTTAGAAATTCTGATCGACTACTCTAGAAGTATGGGGCCTTTCGAATATAATGGGAAACGCTATTTTCTTGCTGACGGAAGTACAAGGATGTCATTGGCAAGGAAGGCACTTGTACAGGATATTCTTCCAGCGCTGGATTATGCAGCAAAGGTTCGGGTGCGAACGTTTTACGAATCGAATGGGTTGTCGATTAGCAATATTTACATTGGTTCGTTCAATAAAGAGTCGCTGTACACTGCCATAAAAAACCTTGCCGATCCAAAAGATACTGGAGGAACTCCAATTACCGCAGCCTTAAATGATTCTATTGCATATTTAACAGGAACGAAGAATGCAGATCGGAAGATAATTCTTGTTACCGACGGTGAAGAAGATCCTGGCGGCGACTTTATAAAACGGGTTGAGAAAGCTGTCCTAGAAGAAAAAATTAATTGTAACGTATTCATTGTGGGAATTGGACAGGAACCAAATATGATCGAACGATGTAAGCGGTTGGCGGCAGTTACGAAAGGAGGTTATGTTAACCTTGAAAAGCATGCGTATGACAATGTTGAAATTAAGAACGCATTACGACCTCTAGCGATAGGAGCAGTCAATTCCAGCGTGACAAACTTTCAATCGAATGCTGCTGACGCATTAAATAAAGAAAAAGTAGGCGATGCAAGCAATAAAGCACCTGACAGTCAATCTGCGTCTGTTGCCAATAGCGCAGCTTTGTTAGCGACGGTTGAGATGCATCAAAAGTCAATTGAACTCCTTAACAAGCAACTGTCGATAATGGGTGAGCAATTAACGGAGGCTAAAGAACAACAGACGCTGCTAATAACTAGACTTGAAAACAACCTACGTGAGGCGCTTAACGGAGTAGAATCTGCCCTAGATGGACAACTTCAGTATTTCAATGACACAAATAAATTGCAATTGCAGCAAGTTGCGCTGGAATGTAAGGCGGTGACCAACAACATAAAGTCTCTTGAGGCGACTTGTGTAAAACAGGCTCAACTTCAGCTATATGTGGATAAAAGTGCTACCAACCTTATTCGTCTTATGCAAGAAGTAAGAAGCCAAGTTGAAGCGCTTAAGAGCTTTGCTGTCATAATAACCGTTCTAGGGTTTCTGTCCATTGCTTTGTTAGCATATACAGTTTTCATCCGTTAACTTCTGTAAATTTTAGTGAATATCAATGCGGCGGCTTTATTTGGACTTGTCGACCAGCTCCATCGATTAGCTTTCATATTAATACAGAAGTCAAATAAAAAAATACATGGCCAAATCTGCTTACAAACAAAAGCCTAATGAAAGTCTTGACGAGTTGTTCACTAGAAGCAATAAAATCTAGAACGGTCCTGAGTTTAAAAAGATGCTGGATTTTGTCACACGATTTAAAAGTTATAAGCCCTACAATAATTTCCTTGTGTACATGCAAAATCCCAGCTGTGAGTATTTTGCTACCACAAAACATTGGAAGGAAAAATTTTCACGGCAGCCAAAAGTCGATGCCAGACCGATGGTGATACTAGCTCCGATGCATCCGGTGTTGTTTGTTTATGATCTAGATGATACAGAAGGCAAAGAAATACCCGAACTATTGAGAAATCCATTTGAGGTTGCGGGTTATTTCGATGATGGGTACTTCTCTAACTTACTTTCCTATTTTCCTTCATTAGGTATTACACTACACCAAAAGCAATTTGACCTTAGACGCGGCGGTTCAATTTATAGACCTTCGAAAAGCGCGCCGCCCGAGATTGAAATCAATTCAAAAAATAGCTCCGCCGTGAATTTCGGAACGGTCGTACACGAACTGGCTCACCTATTTTTAGGACACTTGGGTAGTTTGGAAAATGAGAAATATCCGGAGAGAGAAAAGGAAATTTTAAAAGGGCAAGACTTACAAGAAATGGAGGCAGAAAGCGTCACATATTTGGTATTATCCCGCTTCTCTCTTGAGACAAAGTCGGACGAGTACCTTGCTTTTTACGGAGCAAAACCATCAGATCTCAAGAGGATCAGTATGGACCTGGTTCTCAAGGTAACCGCGAAGATAGAAGATATGTCTGTAGCTCCTTATAGGGCGCCTGCTTCTAAGTGATATTCGAATTTTTGTGCATACATTTTCCATGGCTTCGACAACAGAACACGATCAAGAAATATTTAGGTATGAAAGGTAAGAACATATTTACGGCAAGCGAGATAGGGCAGCTGAGACGCCTTATCTTACTAAGATTGAAAGCCGACAGGGCTGCTCAAAAATTGATTCGCGGTAAAATGCGAAGAATTGGATTTTATGGCCAAGACGATTGGGGCATTACGAACTTGAAGTTATCAGATTTTGATGCGCTGATAAGTTCGGGCCAGATAACAGTCGTTAGTGATGGCTAGAAACTCCATAAGACTGACGTGGTACCTCGTAAACATTCGTACTCCATATCCGCAAACAAAATGGAGGAGTCGATCGATATTTCAAAAGTCTTGGAAACTTTTGTTTCCAACAGATTTGATCCGGCTATTGACCAGAGTTCAAGCTTGCCAAACATTGCTGGTAATTATCTGGTTTGTCTAAAGTCTTTGTCGAAATTGCCTGCTGCTTCAATCGTTCCCAAAATAAACACGTTTGACGGACTAGATGTCATATACACAGGCATAGCAAGCAAAAGTCTAAGAACAAGAGATTACAAAACACACTTCCAAGGAAATGCAGGACGCTCAACCTTACGCAAAAGTCTTGGTGTTCTCTTTGGATACAAATTGATTCCGAGGGATAGGGATCCGACGACCGGCAAGACGAAATTCTGTGATGCCCACGAAAGCATCCTGTCAAAGTGGATGCGCGAAAACCTTGTAATTTATTTTCTCGAGTGCAGTGAATATTTAAAGGTAGAGATGGCTTTGATTGAACGTTTTAACCCACCACTCAATCTTCAAGGATGCAATAGCCGGGTCAATCAAGCGTTCAGAAAATTGCTTTCATCGTTGCGTTCAAGCATGGTTAAGTAAACATCGTAGAGTGGAACTGTGCCATTTGTCGAGTGATTTTTGTCGTTATCCTTATGCCAGTTGCTGTTTAAGGATGTCCCAAAGAAAAAGGAGATGTAATAAGGTCATGATGGTTTCTTAATCGAACCTCTTTTCCAGCTAATTTCTTGTTTTTTCCCAAAGTAAATTTATAGATTACAGCCTAATCCAAATACCCCTTTTATGGAGATCTTGCACACAACGGACTTTGATAATTTGCTTTTAGCAGCTATCCCTCATTATCATAACTACCCCGAGATGCTTCCTTTCGTCGGAAGTAAGTATGGCACTAGTTTAAAAAAATTCTTTTTATAGGTGAGAGCCATTATATTCATGGGCATAAGATTTCGGGAGAATGGATGGATGATAGGGGACAGTGGTCTATGACAGGTAAATTTCAGCCTACTTGACGTACAAAAAAGTGTAACCTGCCTAACCATTTCAAGCGGTACCTATATGCTATCTAGATCAAATTAATTATTTTGACTAAGTGCTATTTTATCCTGACTGTTTTTCAAAACGAAAATAATTTATGTTTCTGGCCATATATAATGATGGATGTGTTGTGAAAAAACAGACTCTAGAATCAGCCTTTGCGTTACCCGGCAAGTTCTATGTATTTGAAATCGGCACTGGACTTCAAATAAATGACAAGGATGGCGTTATGCACTTCAACAAGAATAAAAAACAGTGTGCTTTTAAGATCGGCAGCCTAGAACTAATAGACATCGAAAAAGTGAACAGTAACGTTCATCCTCTATGCCTATCGATATACCATCATGATTCCGGTAGAGTTAAGAAAGTTTACTCGAAGTCATATTCTGTAGATATTGCGTTAGGATCAGCAGTCAAAATTATGCATGAAGCTTCTAGATTTTGTGACTGGGAAAGTTATGAGTCGGTTTCCAAATTAGCCGAATATAAATCGGAGATTGATAAATTAACGGAAGAAATTCGGGCGCTCAAAAATCAAATAGATGAATTAAAAAAATTGTAAACCTTACGGTCAGCAAGCGGAAAAGGCTATTTATAGTGTAAAGGGGCAAACACTTTTAGCCGGTGCAACTCCGTTCACCGCAACTTCCCTACGAATTAGGTATCATGCATTGTCCTATCGCCAGGATTCTAGACCGACCCATATTTCTTGCCAAAACGTATCCGAAACAAGTTGCCCTCTCACTTCAAAAGGCCAAAGAATTGATTAGGTTAGGTGCTACTATTAAGAATAGCTATACACTGCTGCGGTTTTCAAGTTTCACAAAGAAACAGAGTACACCGTAATTCTTGGTCAATATCATGGCTAGCCTTGTATTTCACCGACTTTTGGCTTTTTAGTCAATATTGTCTGCATCTCATTTAACATAGGAATGAATATTGTCACCAAGTCATTGGTGACCGTTTCTTGGATTGTTTCATAGAAGCCCGGCGATTCGCTATCATAATATTTTACTCCATAGTGCAGATAGTTTGATGTCCCTGGTCCCCACGGCTCCAATTCTAAATCGTTGTCAATTATCTTCACTCTCAACAGTTCATCAAACTCGAGTTTTCGCTTGATGCCTTCTTTTGCTAGTTGCAATATGATATTCGCACCTCCATCAAATTCGTCATCAAGATCTTGGATAGCAACCACCGCGCCCGCCGCCTTAAACCCGGGCAGGTAAAAATGAAAATATTTGTCTCTTGCGATACTAAGATCGAGACCCAGATTCGTTGCGACATCGGTTAGCTGTTGCTTTATATAGCATTTCGCTGCGGACAGCGTATGAGCAGCTTTGATTACTTGATCACGATTCTGAAAAAAGAAGTTGACTTGGTCGTTCATAGTGTAGTCGTTATATAGATTATTTATAGCGTGTGTGAATTGACTGAGCACGAAGTATTCAGTGGAAGAGTCCGGTTTGATCCTTTTCGTAATTTGCGACAGCCACTCTTTATGAGTGACATTTAAAAAGTTGCTGTGGGATGGAGTCGTTTCTTGCAATGTCAACAAAACGCCGACCGGAGGTAGATTACACTTGCTTCTATACTTACTATAGGTATTCAAGTCATTATAGAGTCCAGCCCAAATTTTATTTTCGATGACAATGCATAGTGCATCGGTAATCGATTCTACCACTATATCGATTCGTTTTGTTTCTACTGTTTTTTCTCGATATACCTCCCATGTACTCGGTGTTTGTACGGCCTTCCCTTTGGCTTGCAAAAGATTGCAAAGGGAATCAATAAACACGCTTGCATATTTATTTTCAGCTTGCAAAAAATATTGATACCAGTCACTAAAGGTGTTCTCATGGTGGGACAACCCAGAAATGTCAAAGACAGTTATTGGGCGCGAAACAGGAGAAGGAATTGTAATCGTTGACAATGCTTGTCTTAAAGTCTGAAGCTGGGCAGTTTGCATTGATATTTCATTTTAACTAAATTAATTGTTTGGTGAACATGTGCCGTTTATGAATGCACCTGTATTGAGGGCTCAATAAGCTGGCTGGCTTTCCCAATAAACAAAGTTCACTACATCATTTTTAGTTCATTGCGCTTGGATTTCTGACATCCCTGACAGCTGATACTATGTCATTCACATATGCTGCTCGCCCTCGTCGTTGCGCCGGGTGTTTGGCGTTGATGTAAATTCTGCTATTGACAACGTATGATGTGCATGTGGAATATTCCTTATGCCTATAACTTTTTAGATTCAGATGCTGAAAGATTATCGGCAATGTGTTTGCGCCAATAACCACATCTGGCTGCAAAAGGTTTATTTGCATATCAAAAAGATGTTTCGTTGATTGAAATGCATCAATCAATACTGAATGTTTCGTTTTCTCACGTGTTAAAGAAGGCAGCTTTTGAATGTTGATGTACCCAATGTGGCTGAGAACTTTCGCTACCTCTTTGTTGTGTTTGCTGATCCGGCCCATTTTATCAAAAGTCAGAAAGTCATTAAGAATACCATATGACGCGTAAATAATCGGGTGCCACGTTGTACGTGCTCGTCCGAATTCAAACTCTTTATAAACGCTTGAGTCGGAAAAATGCCAGCCACCGCCTTTTCCATTCAAGTCATCATAGGGCTCTTTCATTATCCATAGTATCTTGATCTTTGACTTCAAATAGCCTTCATAATTAAAGACACCATCTTGTACAACATGCCTTTCTTTGTGAGGTTCGGAGAGGGCTGCGTCTATTTGACGATTCAGTGCTAAGTACTCTTCTCTAAATTTATAGACTTCTTCATCAGTAACAGCGTGAGCATTATCTATACAAGACGGCATAAGGTAAGTATTCATTCTAAAGGCTTAAGGGAGTTAATAAGGCTGGTCCTTGAGTACGCAACCATGCTAGAAAGATAAAAAGATTCTGTCGGAAAATGCAAATGTAGTCGCTTGGGATTCGCTTTTTAATGTGCGTGGTGACTTTGTAACATCAAAGTATGCACTCCTACGGATGGGCCACTTTGTGAAATCATAACGCGTACTTGAAATCGAAAACGTAGCGTATTGGTTGGAGGTAGAGGTCCGTGTAAAATATTTGCCACAACCTCCGGTGACCTTTCTTACTCGGTAGTTCCAAGAAAGTATATTGGATGCAAAGGTAGCATTAGCTTTTGCTCATCATCCATCTTGTTATAATGCTGAATCCAGAGCTCAATGAAGCTATTGAAATCGATTCGCTCAATGTACTTTCCAGCTTGCCTTGCTTGAAGGCAATGTAAGCATGGTAATGCTAAGAAGGTTTTAGTGAACGTAAAAGCTGAGAATGATGACTAGGGAGTAGGCTTGCAAATTCGTAACCAATACTTCGCGCGCTCAGGCTATCAAGAAGGTATGATTCGGATCCAAAAACAATAAATTGATTCCAGTTACTATCTTATCAGTGCGTATGAATGTGTTTGAATTGGTAAGCCGGGCATTCTCCGTAATAATGTCGTTGTATAACATTGCATCCGCAAACCCAACAGGGTTTAGTCTGCCAAAGTTTTTTTGGCGGGTTTCTATGATAGGACCCCAGAAGCCGAGATCTGCTACTTTTAGTTCGCGAACATCGGTCACATCATACGTTCGCTGGTGTATAATGTTCCAAGCAGTATCCAGCCTATTAAACAGGCACACCTTATTTTCCCATGTACGGCCTGAAACTAAAGTGGAATAATTTAGTACTCGAATAAAATCTAAAGTCTTTTGGTTGACCTTGCTTCGAAAGATATAATTGGACAAATCCGTATATTGAATCTCTTTTACCCATCTGTCTTCACCGCTGATTGACCAGTCGTATATTAGAAAAGTGGGTTCATGTTGAGCGTAGTATGAAAGATAGGCTTCGCAACCTTTCGAACATGTATTAGAAGCAGTTAAGAAAACAAAATCAGACGAATTGCCACCGAGCGCTGGGGAAATAGTAATGCAATAATCCAACAATACAGTATTAGTAAAGCTATATTGAAAATCCTTCCGATAGCAAACTCCAAATCCAATATTTCCCAGTTCCTCTTCACCGGTTTGGTTAAAAATGCTTCTATCGGCATTTTTTATTTCAACAAATCTTGTCTTTGACATCAATGAAAGATTATCAGTGCCCATTTGATTAAACATTGCTGTACAATCAATTACGGGTAGCGTCTTTTTGAGCTTTTTTAGATACCTATTGAAGGGAGAGACTGGCATAGATTATTTTTTTGCAATGGAGACAAAAGGTGCATCGGATGCAGCAGCTTTAATGATCCTGTTTAAGTTTTTATGGAGAAGTGACCGTAACAATTGCAACTTCTTTGCGTGTAATGACAAGTCTCGATGAAACAATAAGTAAAGTAAACGATTCGTCTGAGGCAACGCTGCCGAAATCATCGAAAGGTAACGTAGTTAACGATTTCGGATTTCAAGCTTGATATCGTTCAATGCCTTTAAGCCACTTATGTCGGATCGGGACAGTCCGTTTTTTGTCAGATAGAGCCTTTCCGCACCGCCAGACCTTTCAAAATATAGTTTGAATTTAGAAGTGGTAAGGTTTGCCAATACTGGATTTTCGCGTTGCTCCAAGACCCATTGTAAAAAAATCTCCGGTTTATCGTCGCTAAATAGGAGTAGTTCTTCAGGATTCGGCGCAGCGATTTTGAGGATATATCGTTTGCCGGAAGTATCAGTTGCCGTTACTCTGAATGCTTTCTTGCAGAACGTGTATTTTTCGATAAGCACATCGTCGCCGCACTTCCCATTGATCTTGTAAAAAGTAACCTTATCATCGTATTCTAGGGCATTGTTGCCGGTATTGCCCTTTTCATTTCCTGCCGCGCGAATGGCGCCTTCGTATTTTGTCCCGATTTTCACGTCCGTGGCAGCCTCACAAGGAACGAAATTGACCGTCCTTGCCGAAAATATAAGGTCATTCGCTTTCACAGGATCGCCGGAATCGGCAAATAGCCTCTTAAAGTCATAAACGTTGGGGGAGAAAACGTTCCCAGGATTGGAGATCTTTAATGTCACGGTAACAATGGTATTGTAGGAGATGTCACCGAGCGGGCGCCCTCGCTGGGCAACCACAAGTTGCTTGTCAGAGAAACTAAATCCAGTTCTCAAGCGTCGTAGTTTTAAAGCGACCGCCTCTTTAATTGTTTCATTGTTTAGGTAGCCCAATTCGCCGGCCACTTTTGCGTTGGCCGAGGCTGTATTGGTAGCAGTATTGCTGCCTTCCAGAGTGCCTCCGATATTGTCGGTTTTATCAATCGTGCCAACGACATTGCCTTTTCCGTCATAAACGGTTTCTTTTCGCACCGTTCCGTCGGAAGACGTGCTTGTGTTTTTTGCGTTCGCGGTGTTGTTGACAGTGCCGCCAGCTCCATATTCGCTGGTCAGCTTAGTGTTGAAAGTTACTGTTTGATCTCTAGATAAGGTGCCCAAGTCAATCTCGTCAATTTCATTTTGCAATTTATCAACTGAGTAAAGCGAAACACCGGAAGGAAGGGTCAGATAGTTAGTGAGATATTCTAATCTGGTATTCCCATGCATCATCTCGGAGCTGTTATAGAATTTGTTCCAGTGACCAAAGTGCAACTGCACTTTGTAAAGCGTGAAGTCCGTAGGTTTGCTTTCTGCTGGCTTTTTGGGTGAGTCGATTATTGGCTTTGCCAGGTATTTTATTAGGCTGTCCGGATGCCGCACCTGGGAAGCGACGATCCTCAAGTAAACGTGTGCTAGCGAATCGCGCAAATCAAAAAACGTTTTGGGCTTCTCCCATTCCTCAGCAATTTTGAGAAAAGGGGTAACGCCAACAGACACGCCCAGTAGACTATCCGGTGCAACTTTGTATTGATATTGGCCTTTTTGCAAATTGCTGATTAGCGGTCTGGCACAAGCCGCAAGCATGATGGTGTACAATAAAAATGCTGAAACATGTGTTGTTTTTGCCATCGTTAAAGTAGCTTAAACTTCGTATAAAAAACAGAGTCAACCTCGGGCTTACAACGGTCCATGACACGCCCTACAAAGTTGGCCTGATAAGTTTTGCCCAACTCATCGCCGTTGCAACTAATTTCGCCGTTGTTTACTGCGTAATAATTTGTGCTAGCAGGAAGCGTCACTTTCGTGCCGGGTCTTGGCGGATTGTTCACCATGAAAGCGGTGTGAATTACGTCCCCGGATTTTACACCCCTACGCCAAGAAGCATTCAGCTCATTGAAGTAACGGTTTATTTTCCGCCGGACATAATCTTCTTTATATCCCTGCAGTATTAGAATTGCAATAGAGGGGTGGCCAGCATCGTCCGCTTGTATTCTTGCTTTGAAACTTTTATTGTGCCCCTTGTGTTCATGGTCAAATTCCAGATACGCATTGGGCGCAGCTACTTCGCGCCACCGCATTGCTACTTCTTTCATCTTCTTACGCATTGTAGATGGTATTACATTAGATGATGTCTATAATAGAATTTCGATAAAGTGGTAGGGACAGCGGCTAGATGTCTAAGAGTACGAGTAGCTCCTTCGTAAATTTGATAGGCGATATAATAATAATAAAAACTTTCTTATAAACAAAACATATGCTTTGCTAGTGGAGCTATTTGCTACTACCATATAAAGAAGTATGCTATTGCAAATTTGTGTTGTGGTCTTAAAAGAGCAGCATCTACAAGTAGATGAGAAAGTTTGTTCCTTGTCGAACCGAGCAACGAATGCCAAAGACTCACGTCACGTCCGAAGAGCCAATTTCTTTCATATCTACAAGTCCCAACCTGATTGCCTCCAACACCATTCCTACACGGCTTTTCACTTCTAGTTTAGCAAAAACGCTTTCTCTGTATCCATCGATCGTTCGTTCGGACACGCCCATTAAATGAGCAATTTGTTTGTACGTAAGGTCGCTGCAAGCATATTTCAAAAATATAAGTTCTTTGTCGGTTAAACCGTGTGCCTCTTTATTATTTTGATTTCGCAGCAACCTTGCAGAGCGTTTGCTTGAAACATCAGAATTGAAATAGCCTGTTTCGTTAATCTCAATTAATGCCTTTTCGAGCTCAGTAGGATGAATATCTTTTAGCAGATAAGCACAACAGCCAGCGCGAATCATTTTAATGACGGTCTGATCCTCTTCCTGCATTGTAAGTGCAACTATTCGCACAGTTGGGAAGTCCCTGGCTACGATTTCTGCTGCCTTTGGTCCATTTAGCACAGGCATACTCACATCAAGTAGTAATATGTCTGGCAATATCGGTGTGTTTTTAAACCTTTCAATCAAAATTTTACCATTGGGTGCTTCTATAATTACTTCGAATCGCTGAAAAGTTTCGATAAGTATCGTGAGTGCCTTACAGAATAATTGGTGATCATCCGCAATAGCAATCTTTATTTTGTTGATTGATCCCCCCATAAAAAAAAATTTTTCGGTTCCAAATATTCTTAATTGCTGGACCTGCTCCGTTTGATTATCGATTCAAGGGAATATTGATGGTTATCCGTGTGCCTTCGCCATCAGCGGATTGCCATTCAATGTTTCCTCCCAAGAGGGCTGTACGGTGTTGCATATTTAATAAGCCGATACCCTTAAGGCCTAATTCATCAACATTAAAACCTTTCCCGTTATCATTGATTTGCACCCGAACTTCTTCTTGTTGCTCTATGTTGATTATAATTCTTGTTGCTGCAGAATGCTTTATTGAATTGTGCAGTGCTTCCTGGATGATTCGGAACAACATTACGCTTGATTCTGAATCCAAGGGAATTGAATCTTGCCCTGAAATTATCTGGACATATGCAAGTTGCGCCGCATTTATTCTTTCGGCTTCTGCCTTGAGACTGTCAACAATATTGAACTGGCTAAGCCATTCCTTATTAAGCGACTTGGTTAACATTCTAAGGTCTTGTATAGCTTTTGCTAAAGTATGGTTCGCTGTTATGAGAGTGTCAGGTGGCGGATCTATTGAACGTTCAACTGTTCCAAGTAGCATACGTGTAGTACTGAGCAACTGGCCAATGTTATCATGTAGGTCTTCGGCTATCTGATGGAAAGTGTTTTCTTGCGTTTCCAGTTGCGTTTTGAAAATCTCCTTTTGAAACGCACTTTCCAGCCTTTGTTTTTCTATGATATACTTGTGATGACGCTTTTGATACAAAAAAATGAAAAGGATAATAAAGGAAACAAGCAACGAAAAAATCGCAGCTCCACCAACGATAAGGATTCTATGATCTACATTCATTTGTAAGAAGTTATGTTTGTAGATGAATATGAGACCCTTTGGATTTGCAAGAAGCCTACGGTAATGATTGAGTACATAAGCGTATTAAATACGTTGTGTATTATTTTCAGATCAGCGGTAACTGAATCAAAGAATGCAAAGTGAAAGTAGGTGACTGGCGCGTAAAAAAGGAGGGCTACGGCGAACCAAAACATCGGTAATGATGGCAAAATCAAACGGTCGTCGCGAACGTATATGTCGTAGAAATACAAGAGGACAAAGCACACCTGAATAAAGCTTGACAGGCAAACTAATTGCGCAATAAAAATTTTCGTGATGCCAAAAGTAACAAAGAAAAACGTCGATATTATTACAAAAACTGCTATCATTATCCCAATCCAAATTCTGGCCCTGATATATCTGATACTTAACCAAAATATCAGACCCCACATAAGTAAGTCAAAAAGGGTATATACGTTGTACATCAATTGTTTCATATCATAACTTGCATATTCTGCAGAAAGTTGTGGAAACGAAGCGATAACCAATAAGAACAAAACAAGTCGAGAGGTTTGATCTAACAACTGCAGCTTTAATACGCCAACAAGTATTGGCAGCATTACTGAGTATTCGGAAACTTTTTGAAGCGCTCTATATACATTAACCAAAATGATTTCGTAAGTCATATCGTACCATTAAGTGCAGGTCATCAAATTGATAGAAAATGTGGATTCGGCAATGCAACCTTAAGAAACAAGAAATAATTGACTCGTCAAAGTGGTAGTTCATTTAGTTTACGCCCGCCAGTCGATTGCATAAAAGTTTCCTAGGTTGTTGCTTTTCTGAAAAATGTTTTAAATATTGAGGTAAATTTTTTCACCGCCTTTTATTACGTACTTCACGAAGCTCCCCCGTAATGCCTGTGAACTCAAACTTACAGCAGATTCATCGTACATACTATTCACATCTTAAACATCTAACTTATGGGCATTAGTAAGTCAGCAGCGGATTCTTTCGTAAATGAATACCTCCAAATACTGTCAGTACTTGGAAACCCCGAAGGGTCGTCCGAAACCCAAAACGCAAAGGCTCAACGCTATTTTTCATCAGGGCTTATTTCATTCATCTTTTCAAAAGAAAGAATCGATGCTTTGTTTGCGGCAAACACACAAGCAAATGCCCTGCGGATCTATTATGGAGCACATACTGATGGCGAGCCAACACTGGTGCTCATAACCTGCGATTTGAACGCTACTGATAAGCACATCAACTTACTAACACCTCAGTTCTTGACAGTCGAACAACATCCTGAGCCGAGAACCAGCAACCGAAGTGGATTGACAGAAGGTGGTTTTGATTTGGCAAACGATCCGATCGAGTAATCATAGAACTGACCGACGGAAATTAGCCCAAGCGTAAAATTAGTTATGGGTATCGCTGTCTAATGTTTTCTAAATCTAAACGCGATAACTTTGTAGGCAATGGTATCTCTTCGTGGTTTTTGAGTAAATGTTTTGGTATTGCATAAATCATTATTGATTGTGGATCAAACAAGCTGCTGTTGCTATTAGTGTTTTTGGTGAAGATGAACGAGTCTACCTGGCAGCCCTTCCAGCGATAGGTATCATAGAAATATTGATAAACCTGACCGGTATCATAATGAATCGGATTGTTAGGATTTTGCAACTCATGTAATAAACCTAACGAGTGACCGAATTCATGAAGTACGGAATGTCTGAATTCATCATCACTGTATTGTTCAATGTCTTCCAACCATAATGTTGGCAAGTCGTTATACTTGGTGCTTCGCGCCTCAGTCCCGACTAACGACTGGTGCCCTCCGTTGTCCAGATCAACTCGGATGTCGGAGTTCCTAATGTCTTTCGTCTCTTGGAATCGAATATTTCCAGCATTGCTCCATTCGTTTGCTATATTCAATATTCTATTGAAGAGAACTTGCGGTCTCCTGTCGGTGAAATAAACATTAAGGGTATTCTTTTGCCAAAGCGCATCCTTGTCTGTGCTGGAAAAAAAATTGTCGGGGCCGAGTCGGAAGATTGTTTAAGAGTCACGGCACAGGCAAAGAATATATTTTTTGGTTTGGTCTCACTGCACGAATTAGCGACCAAAATGAGTATTGCTACGCACGCCATGATTGTGATACCTGATGCTTTCATGAAAAAAGTTTTTGAATGGTCAATTAACAAGGTCGGTTGCTTCCCCCAACTAGTTTGAAAACTTTTTATTTGGCATTTAGTTGGGCAAAATTGTAGGTAATTCCGAGAAACGGCTTTAATCGGTGAATATGGTTGTATTTCACTTCGGTGTCGTTTTTATGAATAAACCTTCTTTCTTCACTGCCGTTGTTTGAGTCGAGCAAATTGCTATCGTCCAATATCTGCATTCTTGCGAAGCTGGCGCCAACTGTAATTACTAACCGTGCTTTTCCGGTAAATATGGCGCTTCCTCCAAGATAAAAGTTAAGGCGTCCATCAACAGGTATGCTGAAACCGGCGCTGCCACCGAACGAAGTCGCCGATTGTCGCTTCTTGTATACATGCACTAGTGCTCCAATTGAATGTACGGCGAAGTCGGATTTTTGTTGCCTTACGCCAATCACTTCACCTTCTTCATTTGAGAATTTGGAAAACGTTTGGTCACCTTTAAATGAAATAAGATAGCCTGCGCTAACGTCAACTTTCAATTGTCCATAAGAAGTAAATTGATGTTTACCGTATTCTTGAATTTTATCACCGGCCTGGTTTGTTAACGTCAATTCAATCTCCTTCACGTCTTCATTCATTTGACCTGCTATGTATGTATGTTGCCAGGGGGTGGATAAGATCTTAGTTTTAAGATCCATAGCCTTGGCTACTTGATAAACAATGCCAGACCAGACAGAGTCTATGGAGAGGTGATTGATGCGTTGGTTTACATATTCCATTTCTTCCTTAAAGTATTTCTTTCTTTGAATTGTGGTGGACCCGTCCTTAACGACCAAGGCAATCTGCTTTTTTGCGTCCTTTAGTTCACCAGTCAGGGTTAGTGATTCCGGCTCGAGTGTTTCATTGACCAGGTCATAGCATAACTGCATGGTTGAACGTTGCAATTTTACGGAATCGAGCAATGATTGAACCATAATGCGAGGATCGCGGTGTCCCGCCACCGAGTTAATCAAAGCTTGGATGTTATCTTGTGCTGTTTGTTTTGTGATATTCGGGTCATCGATTATAGATTTTATGTGGTTCTCGAATAAGCTGAGCGCATGGAGTTTTTGCAAACGGTCAATGAACATAGTGTATTGTTGTAAAAAACTTTCCAGGCAGGCTTTTGCATCTGCAATCTGTTGTTTCTTCTTTAAAAATGCTGTCATTTGCAGCTTTGCAGTATCGGTTTTATTTATCTCCTCCTTGAGACTGGCTTTGACATCCTCTACAGCGATATCGCTGATTTTTGGGGTGAAGCTGCCAAAAATTGGGGGTGAGGGATGTGTCAAATCTATATCGTTTCCCTTTCCGTTTAGCCGCGTGGCAAATGGGTTGTACCCGACAACATTAATTGTGATGCTGTTCTTATGACATACGTATCTTGGTAATGTAGAATAACCACTGTCTTTTGATATGTAGAAGGTTTGTGCATTGCAAAGTGCTGATACTGCGATACTCAGCGAGCTTGCGATAAGATGTTTTAGCATAACGTGAAGTTTTAGATGCTAAAGCTACCCTACCCCCTCTCTGCGAGCTACGGGAAATAACGTGTACCATGACCGGGAAAATTCACGTAATCTCGAAGCCGCGGTTTTGCTAAAGCATAATAGCTATTACAAAGTGTGTTCATTCTTTCACATATCGCATCAATAAAGCCAGCACTTACACGTGTTTTTTCACCTACACCAATCAAGAAAAGCCCGGTATGCAACTGAAGTAAATCCCCGTTTCAAACAATTCAATCAGATCCAATCTTTGTATCGTCAACCTGCCGATCCGGATGCAAGTTGTAAGCACCCTATGTCTTTCAATTATTCACTCACAAAAATTTAAATTATGAAATCTATTCACACATGCGTGGCTGCAATCATGCTACTGTTGCTTGCATCATGCGATCCGGGAGATATATTTCTTGAGCCGGAGACCGCTAAAGTAAAAATTAGAATTGAGTACCTCGGTGCGGGAGGTTATTACAATGACAATATGGACGCAGTTCCCTACAACCTCGCATTAGGGGTCAATGGACCTTTTGAGGTCGATCCAGATGCCACGTACAAGATATCTTATAAAGCAGATTATAACTTTCCTGAGGTCCAATTGAATTGGACTCCGGTTGCCGGACAGACCTGGGTAATACACTGCTTTGTTGAGAACAATATTGAATACATCCGAACCTATGCTGAATGATCATCCCTCAATAATCAATCTTAAATGCTATTTACCATGAAACCGTTAACTATTACTTTGTTTGCAATTATTTTGTTTGCAACAACCTCTATTCAAGCTCAAACCTCAGTTTATCTCTGTACGGAAACAGGTGCATTTGGCTACTGCTACGGAACCTCAGATGCTGCATCCTGCGCATACGAAAATTGTGTCAGGTTTGGAGGCGAATCTCCAGTCAACATTTTAACTACTTACGAAACGGGATATGGCGCTATTGCAGTTGGATATAATTCCTACGGCCAACGCGTGGTTGGTGTTGCCGCAGGTTATGATAATCTGGCCGACGCGAGAAGGCGTGCTATTTCCGAATGCTCGTCAAGTGGTGGTCGCGACATTTACATATTCGATTCTTGGAACGACAGCTCCAGAGATTATAATGAACCCTCACCTAAAAAATAAGCCTCTAACCCTAATGTAGTTAATGAAAATGTAAAGGGCTGTCGATTACGACAGCCCTTTGTTTACTTTTAGTGTATTTCCTTTCTTTTAAACATTCCCATAACTATTCAACTGACCTCCATCAATTGCAATGGTTTGTCCGTTGACATACAACGCTTCATCGATCAAAAGAAATCGCACAACATTCGCAATTTCTTCTGCCAATCCTAATCGCTTTGTTCGGTCTGCTTGTGCATAATCGGTTTCAGCAGCCTTTGGATCTTGTGGATTCACGTGCTTGAATGCTTCGGCTACCATCGGTGTTAGGATCGCGCCGGGTGCAATGGTATTTGTAATGAATCCATCTCTTCCATTTTCCAATGCTGCGTTCTTGGTCATGCCCGATACTGCATGTTTACTTGCTACATAGTTAATGTTTTAATACGCTACTGTAAATCGCTGGCGAATGTGCTTCGGATCTTCCACTTCATCTGCGATTGCAACAGCAAGATCTTCGGCGGATATTATGCTTCGACCCTCTTCGTTCACAACAGGGTTCTCCAAAGCTTTTCTATATGTTCCCTTGCGATTGCCCGACGTACCCTGGTGCATTTCAATGGCAGGACTTAAGAATGTCCAATCCAATCTGTCTTCTTCTTTCAATATGTTGAGATAATCTCTCGCTGCGAGTGCACCCGGTTTCCATTCTTCCGGAAATCCTTCGGTATCTACCAATTGTTGTTGGGGTGCGATGTACAAACTACCTGCACCTCCGATAACGATCAATCGCTTTACACGGGATCGCTTTACTGCTTCCTGTATCGATTGAGATCCTTTCAGAAAATCATCGTATAAATTGGGATTGGTCCATCCTGCATTGAATGAACTGATTACTGCTTCGTGGCCTGCCAATGCCTCGGACAGCTGATCTACATTGAACACGTCGGCCGATACGGGCGTGACATTATCTGTACGCTCGATTTTCCCTGCATTGCGCGCAATGGCAGTGACGCGGTGGCCTCTATGCAACAATTCATTTAGTATCGCTTTTCCTACAAACCCGGATGCTCCGATTAATGCTATCTTCATATGCTCTGTAATTTTGAATCACAAAGCTACTGGTATGCATTTCGCAGTAAAATGACATGAGACAAGAAAGGGGCTTGCTTTATGGCAAGAGAAAGCATTGATACAAGTCAATTGCGAACATCATAGATATCGATAATTTCAATAAAATATTCGCATTGAAAAAGCACATAGTTATTATTGGCGGCGGTTTTGCGGGAATTAATCTTGTACGGCGACTGGCGAACGACAGCAGGTTCCAGGTGACGCTGGTCGACCTGAACAATTACAATTTCTTCCCACCACTCCTTTACCAGGTGGCGACAGGTTTCCTCGAAGTGTCCAATATCAGCTACCCTTTCCGAAAGCTGCTGCAGGGGCGAAGCAACGTTCGGTTCCGCATGGCTGAGCTTGTTGGCATCGTCGCTAACGAGAATAAAGTGATCCTTTCTACCGGTGAACTCAGTTATGATTACCTGGTGCTGGCAACGGGTACCGAAACAAATTATTTCGGTAATGAAAACGTTCGTAAGAACGCTATTCCGATGAAAACAGTCGACGACGCATTGGATATGCGTAATCGTTTACTGCTTGCGGCTGAAAAAGCAACGATCACATCTGATCCCGTAGAGCGAAAAAAATTATCTACGATAGTCATTGCAGGTGGTGGTCCAACCGGTGTGGAGATCGCGGGTATGCTTGCTGAAATGCGCATGTATATCCTGAAAAAGGATTATCCCGAATTCAATCCGGATAACATGACCATCTATCTCGTAGATGGTGCTCCTGTATTGCTTGCACCGATGAGTAAAGAAGCGCAGGACTATGCGTTGGATGCACTTACCCGACTGGGTGTCGAAGTGAAGCTTAATAAACTGGTAAAAGATTATGTGGATGATACGGTGATCTTTGCGGATGGAGAAACGATCACAACGAAATTATTGTTCTGGACCGCTGGTGTTACTTCGAAAGTATTCGATGGCATACCGAAAGAAAGTTTTGGAAAAGGGAGAAGATTGCTCGTGGATGAATTCAACCAGGTGCAGGGCTTGCAAAATATATATGCTATAGGTGATACCTGCTTGCAAACTACCGATCCCAACTGGCCGCAGGGACATCCGCAACTGGCGCAGGTAGCGATTCAACAAGGCACAAACCTCGCGAAGAATTTTCGTTTGATGGAAAAAGGGGAGAAGATGAATGCATTTGCTTACCACGATAAAGGTTCGATGGCAATCATCGGTCGCAGTAAAGCTGCTGCCGATTTTCCCAAACCGGAGATGCACATCAAAGGTTTCATTGCATGGGCGGCATGGTTATTCGTCCATCTGTTCTCACTGATCAATTATCGCAATCGCATCGTAACGATGTACAACTGGACCATATCATACTTCACGCGCGACCAGTCGCTCCGAATGATCATCCGTCCGCGCAAAACCATAACCACCAATCAATAAATTATTATGGAACAGGATAAAAGTCAGCAACCGTTGCGACTGCTCGTCTTCTCGGTGTCATTGAGAGAAGAGTCGTTGAACACGAGACTTGCGAAACTTGCAAAGAATGTGGTAGAGAAGCATGGTGCCGTTGTGGATTTGGCCGATATGAAAGAATTTGATTGTCCATCTTATGATGGCGATGTGGAGAAGTCGGATGGAATACCGGCGCCTGCTTCAGCGTTTCGCGATAAACTTTTGGCCAATGATGCATTTATTATCGCGTCGCCAGAATACAATGGATCGATGCCGGGAGTGATAAAGAATGCGATAGATTGGGTGTCGAGGTTTCGTCCGCAACCGTTCAATGAAAAGCATGGAATGTTATTGTCCGCATCGCCATCGATGGCAGGTGGTAATCGCGGCGTATGGGCTTTACGGGTACCATTCGAACATCTTGGTGCACGCATCTTCCCCGATATGTTTTCTTTGGCAACAGCACACCAGGCGTTCAATGAAGACGGAACTCTAACGAATGCTGTTCTCGCAAAACGCTTTGAAGATAACCTCGTCGCATTCATGAGCCTTGTTGAAGCAGCGAAACACTATCCATGCATGAAGAAAGCATGGGTAGAGTTTCTCGGTGAGAGACCGGATCCAGTGACGGAGAGGGTGGAATGAGCATCAGCGGGCTGCTGGAGCGTCCCTATACGGGCAAGCGACTTCACAGCTTCTTAATTTTTCCCCTCATAGAGATTTCATAGCCAAACGGAAGTCTTTCCCTTTGTATGATTCGAACTATCTCTTCCCAGTGTTCGATTAACATCTTGATTATTTCCCAATGTTTGTCGGCACCTTTTGTGGGTTTAAGAAAAAAGACGCCTAACCAAACTTCGTTTTAGTTGAATAGACATTGATATCGCGGAAATACCCTTTGTTAAGTGAGTTTAATGCGTCGGCAACATACTCAGAAAGGGTTTCATCAAGATATATCTCAATCATGCGACTTTGCGTTTACAGAAAGCAATAGCATCATTGACCTGCTCCTCTGTAAGATCGTACAAGATTGCAATAGTAGACTTTGGTTCGTTGCTTTCATACATGGAGAAAACGCTGGTGGCATTCACATTGGTGCCTTGAATAACGGGCTGTCCAAATTGGTGGCGAGGATCGACCACTATGGAATGTTCTTTACCTAAAGGCCAAAACCTGCATGCAAGTGTATCGCTTGAAAAGTCAATCTTCTTCACAAATTCTTTAATCAACTTATGAATTACTATTTGGTTGCTCTTGTCAGCGTGCACCCATGTATCGCCTCCAACTTCATATAAGATTTCCTTCTTGCTTACTAGTAGTTTGTGTGATGCAAACGGGTAAGGTGTTTTTAATTCCTTGCTCATTTGCTTATGAGCTTCCAGTATTTTCCCGGCACTAATTCTATTTTCTCTCAACTTGTAGAAAACATAGAACTCGATGAGTGTAAGGAAATTGGTTCCTGTATCGCGGCCTTCTCCCCAGGAATACCTCTTTTTATTTCCGCCTAATCTTTGATCATAGAAGTCTGTCAACCACCTTCTGACCTTGGACGGTGGTAATTGCAGAATGAGTGCTAAATCTGGAACTGTATAAATTCCTTCCCCAAGTTTAATATGGTTTCTTTCCAAAGTCACTTACTCGAATCTATTTAAAAAAAGGTGGTGTAATTTACGAAAAAGCCCGGCACTTCCCGGGCTTTTGAAATTCTGTGTTATCATTTACTCAAGTGTATCTGGAATCCCACTTTCACCTGGAATGTGCGCATGTTCGTCCATGTATCAAGGTTTTTGTATTGATGATATCCTGCAAGTACTTCAAGTCCGACGTTCTTGCTTAAAAATACCTCCGGTCCAAGCAAAGCTTCATATTGCAGATACTTGTTTCGATAATCCGTTGATCCGTTAGTTTTGAAAGATGCCCTATAATACACGGCATTGGCCTCTACCAGGAAGTTTACCTTTTTATTATCCGGAAGAATATAATACCTGGCAAAAGGGCCGACGCCAAAATCAGTAGTGAAGTGTTTTGATTTGCCCCCGTTTCCAACATTAAGGGTTGTCTTGGAGAATCGCCCATCTAGCTTCACACCAACGCAAACACGGTCCCATGGAAAATAGCCAACGTTGGAGGACAGAAGCAAATTTTGTTTCATTTGACCATCGCCTTGATATCCCAATTCTTTAGAGTAATTAAAGTTCCCTCCAATTAACCATGTCTTCTTCGATAACTGTGCGGATGATGATAGCGATAGTACGACGAGTACTAGGAATGCGGAGAGTTTAAGTTTCATCTACTTTAAGTTTAGGGTGTATGGAAAAAAGTACAAGCCTAATGTCTTAAAGATCAATCGCCGATGAAAATTCAGCGTCTAAAAGTTTCACTAAATAGTATTGACATAAGAGTTTGTATATATCTTTTCTATAAGTGTTGCGCGTAACTCCGTTTTAATACTGTGGCCGTATGTCTTTGGTAACAGACGCCTTATCCCTACCTGATGAAAGCTGCCAAAAGGCTCCTGCAGGTATTTCATTATAGGTGATTTTAAAATCTCAAGGTGCAATAAGTTCAGACGATATACATGCAGATGGTTACCTAACCTTTTTTGAATTGTGTGTTGACAAGTGACATGGTGTGTCCCGACAAATACGTGTGTATCCACGATTATGCAACCGTGTTTTACCTAATTTTGGGAAGGATTTATTCCAAATTACGCTATAGAAGCCTACGCAGATCTGTTGAATATTTATTAAATTTGGGCATGTTGAGAAAAGCATTGTATACGAAGAAACTTGGCAAAGAAGTGGCCAATAGAGCGAAGGGCGGCATCGTAGGCAAATACCATGTAATTCCATCAAAAGCTGATAAATGGGGCGTTGTCTCAGAGGGTAGCGTTAAACCAATCAAAGCGTTTCGAACAAAAGCTGCTGCAGTAACATACATCAAAAAGCGTGCTGCGTCTTCCCAGATTGCTGAGGTTGTGATACACAGTCCAAGCGGACAAATTTTGGATACGGTATCATTCAAGTAAGAGTTTTTGAAAATGGCATTCGATTCAAACGTATTTGTTAATTGCCCGTTCGATAATGCATACAGCCCACTACTTCGACCCTTACTTTTCACCATTTTGTATTTCAATCTCAATCCAATCATATCTCAAAATCAGTCATCCTCTAACATTCGGATAAATCAAATTAAAAAATTCATCAAAGATTCCAAATACGGAATTCATGATTTGTCGAGATGTAAACCGATGAAAAAGAATGACCTACCTAGATTCAATATGCCATATGAGCTCGGACTGGACGTAGGGTGTGCTGAATATGGCAGCAAAAAATATCGAGAAAAGAAAATTCTGATACTCGAAACAAATAAATACCATTATCAGAAGGTCCTGTCGGACATTGCCGGGCAAGACATTGAGAATCATGACGACGATCCGGCAACTTTGGTTCGTAAGGTCAGAAACTGGTTTTCCGCAATTGATCAGTCAAATTCGTATCCCAGCGGTAACGAAATTTGGATAGCATACAATCAGTTCTATGCTGATCTAACAAGGACCCTGACTTCTAAGGGGTTTACTGCTCAGGAGATTAGTGAAATGCCGACTAGTGACTTCATTAAATTTGCGAAACAGTGGATTGAGAAATTTAGGCAGTAACGTTTACTGCCTTAGGCTTAGAACTGACCGCCGATTATCTACTCTCCCACCAACCTCGACCTATATCCACTCAACCCATAAAAGATCAGATAAGCATAACACAACACGGGCATCATGAATGCTACGCTCCAGCTGTAATGATCGATCAGCGATCCCTGTGCATACGAGATAACTGCACCGCCAACAATGGCTGACGATAACAATCCCGATGCCTGTGTTGTATAATGTCCAAGTCCTTTTACCGATAAAGAAAAGATCACTGCAAACATTACCGAATTACACAAACCAATTGCTACCATCGCCCATACCGAAGTGAGCCCCGTAGTGCTGATGGAAATCAAAACGAGTGCTATCGCCACAAAAGAAAGTATTGCCAGTAATCTCTGAGGTGCAACATACTTCAACACCACAGCCCCAATGAACCTGCCGACCAACATACCGCCCCAATAGAACGATAGATAAAAGCTCGCGGATGCATCGGCGATGTTCAACCGGTCGGCAATATAATTCGTAAGAAAAGTTCCAATCGCTACCTCTGCTCCCACATAGCAGAATATGCCAATGATCCCAAAGTTAAGATTCCTGAACCGGAAGATGGACGACTTCTTCGTTTCAACAGCTTCCTGTGGTGCATTTGCAAACCTCGGCAGCTTCAACATGTACACGGCTATACCAATCAACAACAACGTCGCGGCAATGAACATATATGGTATCACCACAGCTTCGCTGGAAGCGTTTGACTCTTCGAGTCGCGATAAAATGAAATATCCGCCCACTATCGGGCCCGAGGTTGTCCCCAATGACCCTATCCCTTGTATGAGCGTCAATCGCGATGCTGCGGTCTTTGGTGAGCCTAAAATCGTGATATACGGATTCGCCGACACCTGCAACAGGACGATGCCGATGGCTACAATGAACAGCGCCGCCAAAAACAATTCATAAGTGTGATATGCCGATGCGGGCCAGAACAAAAACGCTCCCAGTGATGCAATGATGAAACCACAAACCATTCCTGCATTATACCCGATCCGCCCAACGAGTCGCCCTGCGGGGATCGACATGAACAGGTAGGTGAGGAAGAAATAGAATTGCACCAGCGAGGATTGCGAATAGCTTAATGTAAAACCCGCTTTAAAAAACGGTACAAGGGAATCGTTCATCACCGTGATGAAGCCCATCATAAAATATAACACGGCGAGACTGATCAATGCAGGTGTGTAGTTGGTCTTTCCTTCCTGCTGCATAACCGGAGCCTCTAATGTGGAGATCATTGCCATAATTAGTCGTTTACGTTTTTAGATCAGGGGCGAAGGAGTTTGTTTCTTGCTATCAAACTTCCTCCTATAACACCGGCCTTTTCGCCGAGTTCTGATATTACCAGTTTAGTATCGTTATTTACCAGGCTTAATGAAAATTTGTTCAATGCACTTTTAATGGGCAAATAAATGTATTCCGATGTCGCTGCCAGTGAACCTCCAATGATCACCATCTCCGGATTGAAAATATTGATGAGTGTGGCCGCGCCTCGCCCGATCTTTTCGCCAATCACTGCGAGCGTATCGATCGATAACATATCTTCTTTATTCGCTGCCTCAATGATATCGTTCAGTCGGATCTCTTTCTTTGTATTAACCGATGTCTGCACGCCCTTCGCTACCTCATCCATGAACAGCGATATCAATGCACGTCCCGATGCTTCGGTTTCAAAACATCCTTTCTTACCACAATGACAAATAATCTCATTATTGAAAAAGGGCACGTGGCCGATCTCTCCGCTGAATCCGGAGCGACCGTAATACATCTTACCGTTCACCAATATACCCAGACCAATACCATAGTCGAGGTTGAGGAATAATACGTTCCTTTCGTTCTTGAGCTTTCCTTTTGTAAACTCGCCATATGCCATGGCTCGCGAATCGTTCTCGATAAAACATCTAATCCCAATACCTCTTTCAAGGATATTTACAATCGGCTCTTCAGTGAAGTGAAAAAAACTGTGACTGATGCCACGAACGGAATCAATCCTTCCTCCAAGATTGATACAAAGGGCAAGTATCTTCTCTGAATCAACGGGCGCCGATTTGATAAAGGTCTTAATGAGCTTGATCAACTTATTGAGAGCGGCCTCATTGTTTTCAAGGAGATAAGGCATCTTCATATTAACCGTTACCAGGTTCTTTTGAAAATCAAGTAAGCCGATGTTGACATAATACTGGCGAACATCTACGCCAATGAAAAAACAGGATTCGGCTACAAGACCATAGATGCTTGCCGGCCTGCCACCATTGGAGTCAACCTTGCCATAATCTTTGATGAGTCCTTCCGCAATCAGTTCATTAACGAGTATCGATGTAGTCGGGGTACTTATGTTGAGGGCCTGCGCCAGTTCTGCAAGGATCGTTTCGCCGTTCCTGTCGATGTAGTTAATGATCTTTCTTTTGCGCGACTTCTTCTTCAGGGCTACTCCTGTTTCGGTTCCGTCAGAAAAGAAGTCGTATTGAATGTTCTGTTTGGCCATACGCGAAAAAACTACTTTTCTTGTTGCTGTAGGTACTGTTGATAATCTTTTAGTAAGGGTCGCGATAGATCGCTCTGACTCGAGTACCAGCTCATGTGTTTGTAATGTTGAAAGGATACCAGCTTGTGCACATAAGGAAGAGCTGCTTTGATCTGCTGTTCAATTCGCTGCATGTCGGCTGGCGTATTATTGAGCTGGAAGATCTCCACATCGGCCCAAAAATCGCCTTTAAAATTTCCTTTCTTATACAAAGCATCAACAGATGCCTGATAGTAAGCTTCGAGATCGGTTAGAGAAACATGTTCAACACCAACACCATCCTGTAACATGATCACCTGCAAATTTGATTTACCCAATTCCTGCATGAATTGCCCATATTGCGCCGGTGAACTAAGTTGATTGTTGAAGAAAGCTGCAATAGAGACCGGCTTGTCATTTAGCTGGTGTAGATAATTGGAGATGTTGTCGACAAAATTCTGCCGAAATATCGATGTTTTCTCTACACTATTATATGCATAGGGTTCGGGTTCATGCGGGATATACCACCCTTTAAAAGATGGGTGGTCCTTGTATTGATCGTAAACTTCCTTTGCAATGAACTTGCAACGTTCGGCGTGAAGTTTGAGCCATTCGATGTTCGTTTGATTGCGCCAGTACTGATCACTAAAGTACAGGCCGAAGTGCACGTCCATGTTATTCGCTGCAGCTGCCTCCATGAAGGGTTGTAGCGCGTTACGATGGATGCTCGTGCTGAAATCATTGTTACTGTTGAACCAGGTGAGAGTTGTCCCGGATGAATCGTTTTCATAAGAAAGAAACTGTATGATCACTGTATTCATACCAAGACTCTTCATTTCTTTGAACTGGTCGTCCCAGTTTTTTTTCGTCCAGTTCTCTTTTCGCCAAAAATCAATGAAACTTCCGGTAAATGCTGCCTTTCGTGCATTCGGAAGCAAGGGACCGGCAGTATCACCGGCCCTTATTTCCTTCTTGCTGCCACATGAAACAAAACATACAAACATCGTTATTGCGAGCACTATGAAATTGAATCGTCGCATATCAGATCTTCGGGTGATTTTTATCCAACCAGGATTTATAGTCGCTATACAATTTTGTTGAATTGGGCGATCCTGCATATGCTTTAGAACCAGGCTTGTTCATGATGCCGATGTATTGATACACGAGGATCTTATCTACAAACGGTGAGATGTCTTCCATTTGTTTGATGATCCTTGAATTGAAATCGGCCGGCATAAGATTGCCTTTGGTCTGATCCTCGAAATAGAACAACTCCATATCGGCCCAAAGTCGCGCCCGTGAAGCCTTTTGGTGTGCCCTGTACAATCTTTCGAAGTATCTTCCGGCCTCCCCAAGTTTGGTGTGATTAACACCAACGCCATCCTGGTAAGCAACGAGATCGATGTTCAATTTTTCCAACTGCCTTGCAAGTACATCATCGTCCTTTGCTTTGACAAGTCCATACGGCGCGATAAGATTTACGGCTTCGGGTGTGAGTCGCTTAGCAAACTGTGAGCAATCATTCACATAGTTGATAAACTTATCGTCGAAGTATGGATTGAGATAGATCTCATTCGGAAAGTACCAGCCATAGAAACTTTTATGATGTCCATATCGCCTGCTGATCTCTTCCATTGATTTTTGTCGCAGTGTGCGTACTTCATTATCGGTCATCAACTTTTCTGCATCGCGAACATTACCCCAATAGTCGTTACTGATAAAGAACTTGATGCCCACTTCATCCGCTGCTGTCAATACTGCTTCTAACGGATCGTCTGCTTTCATTTCAAACTTAGGAGCCAGCGGTGTATCGTAGTAGGCTTTGCCGTATGCTGCAACGCTCATCAATACAAGGTATTCCATGCCCAACTCAGCGATCTCTCTTACTTTCTCCTTCCATTGTTCTGCAGTGAAGTTTCTCAATGCGGGATCCCAGTACCGTCCTTCTTCCTCGAGGTGATGTTGGAATTCAAACCAGCTACCGGCGATCGGTTTGATCTTAGAGTTCTTAACAGCCTTCTCCTGATTGATCTCTACGGGGGTTTTACATCCTCCAAGCATAACTGCAGGGATTGACATTGCCGCGGTCTTCAGGAAATCTTGTCTTTTCATAATTGCGAATTATTTTTTCTATTCGTTTGGATTAATTAGATAAGACCGAGGTCATCAACATACACTACGCCACCTCGACCACTCCATTCTACTATCCATACCTGGTCGAGCATTGCAGGACTTCCCAGTTCACTTAACGGGATGGTGAAGTCGGTCCATTCTCCTTCTTTAACGGTGATCGTTTTTCCTTTTGCGGAAGAACCGTTCAGTACGATGAGTATGTTCAATCCTTCGGAACCTGGCGCCCCGAATACGGATATTTTCAATGCTGTGTAATCGGCGAGGTTAATAGTTCCGCCACCCATTGCCATGGGAGCGCCATAGCCACCGGCAAAGTTGATGTGAACAGAATGGGTGCCTCGTTTTACATTCACCGTGTTTTGATAGTTTGCCGTACCGCCCCATCCGCCGGTCCAGAACATCGGGTTCATCGCATCGTCATAGATGATGAACTTGAATCCAAAAGCACCTGTTGATTGTGTAGTTCCTCCCGATGTGGTTACGTAGATATAAGATTGGGACACGTTTGCAGGTACCTTCACTTTTATCTCTGTCTTGGTACTCGACACGATCTCTGCTGTTGCAGTACCGAACTTTACATCAACAAGATTTGTGAACCAATCGCCCTTGATCGTTACTACATCATTCTCTGCACCGGACACGGGATCGAAGCTTGTGATCACAGGAGGTGGTTGGAGGATCACAAAGTTGTAAGTAGCCTGTCCGTAATTTGTATACACAGTAATTGGATTATCTGTAGCGCCCGGTAATGGGCCGGGTATCTTCACGGTGATTGAAGTATCGTTGGCCCAGATGAGTGAATCAGAGGCCAATACGCCATTGAAGTCGACTTTGTTTGTGGTCGACAGGTTGATGCCTTTGATCAGTACCCATTGTGAGTACCTGCCGGATTCGAGCGTTGATGTTCGATCCGCGAGTGTTGTGACACCCGTGATCTGTGGAGGTCTTGTGTCCATTGGAGTATCCTTCTTACAGGATACGAAGATGAATATGGATAAGAACAGTACAATGCTGTTCCTTGTATTTAGCAATCGATATATATTTTTCATAATGAAGTATATTATTGATGAAGCGATTCTTACCAGCCAGGGTTATTGTCGGCAATAGCCTGGTTTGTGTTGAGCTCCGACTGAGGTATAGGCAGTAATAAGTTTCTTTCGGCTCTTAGTTTTGATATACTGTTTTGCTGAACAGTTATCTGGTTCATCACCGGAAGATATATGCCCCATCTTTTCAGATCGAAATGACGAATGCTGTTTTCCAGTGCAAACTCACGTGCTCTTTCTTCCAAAACAAAGCTTCTGAAATCATCTTTACTCATTCCCTGCGGAGCATTGCTTGCTTTAGCGCGATTGCGAACCTGGTTGAGTTTGGCGTATGCCTCAGGTGAAGCGGCGTTAATTTCGTTCTCTGCTTCCGAATAGATCAACAATACTTCAGCATAACGCAATAACGGATAGAATGCATCGCTTCTGCTGGAGGAGAAGTCGGCCACATCTTTATACTTTATCGTGAATGCTTTATCGTGACTGTTGCCGTCGTTGATATAGGTTACGCCATTTACAACCTGGTATTTGTCGGCCTGCCATGAAGGATAGAAAAGGTTGGTGCCATAAGCCATGTAATTATGCCAAACACCATCAACAACGCGTGTGTCGTTCTCTTCGTAATTCTTGTAATGATTGTTTGTCATCCATACGGCGCCCATTCCGAATAACGACTCAGCATTAAAGTATGAGTGCATGTCGTTGGTGAATACTGTACCTGCCAGCGACTGAAGTTCCCACATGTGTTCGGTCTTATTTCTATTCTCTCTTGTCCAGAGGTCTTTCCAATTAGTGAACAAACTGTATTCATTGCTGTTAATCACTTCAAGTGCCTTGTCTCTTGCAAGTGTGAAGTATTCAGTGGAATTGAATTCCTCATGACCTGTTACCTGCCTGTTCTGATGAAAGTAAAAGCCATTGTCATTACCACCGCGAACTTTTATCTGCACACCTTTCATTGCCCCCGATGCCATCGTTAGATAAACTTTGGCGAGGGTTGCTTTGGCAACATACCTGTTAACGCGACCCACCTCACCTGATTTAGGATCACTTGCAGGCAACAATTTTTCTTCAGCATTCTTAAGATCGCTGATGATTGCAGCATATACTTCTGCAACACTTGCACGTGGTACGTTACTGTTTGCGTCTACTGACAAAGATTGTAAGCGAAGAGGTACTCCACCATACAATCGAACTAGCTGGAAGTAAGACCATCCTCTTAGAAAATATGCTTCGCCAAGAACCCTTTCTTTGATCACAGGATCGATATCTGTAATGTTGACTACATTTTCAAGTACTGTGTTGGCTCTCGATATGATGGTATAGCATCCAGTCCATGGACCATCAACACCCCAGAAGCCTTGTGGGTTGCCCACTCCGGAGGATCCCAGGAACCAGTCGACACCGCTGACATGATCATCATCGAGCAATGTCAGGTTCCAGAATGGCTGAATGAAAAGATTGAATGAATACAATTCATTATATACACCATTGATCGCTGCAATGGCATCTGTTTCGTTCTTATAGAAGTTTGCGGGCGACAGGAAGCTGTAAGGCACTTCCTCCAACTGCTTATTACATCCACCCCCTGCTAAGAGAAGTAGTGTAAGTAAGAGGGCGTTAAAAGATTTTATTACGTATTTCATTGCATTAAGTTTTTTGGTTAGAATACACACCGTACTGAGAAAGTATATGTTCTTGCATTTGGATAACCACCCAGGTCAACACCATACAGTGCGGGGTTGTCGCCATAGCTGTTGATCTCCGGATCGTAACCGGTGTAATCTGTAATGGTATACAGGTTGTTGGCTCCGAGTGTGAGTTTGATCGATTGTACTCCTTTTATACGGGTCGGTACATTGTATCCAACACTAACGTTCTTTAATCGGATAAAGCTTCCATCTTCAATGAATCTTCTTGTGAACTTGATGTCGCGCTCATATGTTCTCCAGATCTTTGGACCGTTGGCGTTGCGGTTATCATTTTCTTCTCTCCATGCGCCATCATACATTTCCTGTGTGATGTTTTTGAAGTCGCCATTACTAGCCATGAATCTTCTGTTCATGTTGATGATGTCATTGCCCTGAACGCTGTAGATGAAGATGTTCAGATCGAAGTTCTTGTAACGGAAGCTGTTGGTGAATCCCAATACGAAATCAGGATTTACATCACCGATGATGGTTCTGTCGTTTTGAGTAAGTGCGGTAGGATCTCCATCGAGATCTTTGTATTTGATCTCGCCGATCATTTTACGGATCTGGCCATCGTTGTAGTTGGCAAATCGTGGATCGTGTCTTACTTCGGCCTCATTGTCGTAATAGCCATCTTCTACATAACCATACAATGTTCCGATAGGCTGACCAGGAATTTGAATGAACGGTTGATCACCGGTAGATATTCTTGATGCGAATTGCATGTCGACATTCTCTCTCAACGATACCACTTCGTTTCTGTTTACAGATACATTCAGGTTGGTGCTCCACTCCAATTCGCCGCCTCTTAACGGTGTGCCTTCGATGGATACTTCTATTCCCTTGTTACGAATTGTTCCGGCATTCACCAGTTGAACCGGGAAGCCTGATGAAAGCGGAGTAGGTGAATATTGAAGGAGATCAACTGTCTTCTTCACATAACCATCGATGTGGATGTTCAATGCATTTTTGAATAATCCAATATCAATACCCGCATTGTACGCGATGGTTGTTTCCCATTTCAGATTAGGGTTGGCCGGGCCTGCCCAGTAATCGTCTGCAAAACCAGTCTGGATAGAGCCGCCAAACGGATAGCTGTAAGGACGCAATTTAGATAGGGATGAATAAACGCCGATGCCCTGGTTACCTGTCTTTCCATAACTAAAACGGAATTTCAGATCGCTCAGCGCTTTGAGATTGTTGGCGATGAAATCTTCATTGATCGCTCTCCATGCGAAAGCCGCTGATGGGAAGTTCGACCACTTATTATTCTTACCGAATTTGCTCGATCCATCTCTGCGTATGGATGCGGTGAAGATGTATTTGTTTTGAATGTTATAATTGATGCGCGATAACATGGAGATCAATGTTGATTGGTACCTGTCGTTGATCACCGGCATCTTCACTTGACCCGCTTCAAGGTTTTCATTCTTCAACAGATCGCTGGTGAAATCCTGCGCTTCAACACGTTTGCTTTGGCCGTTCACGCGTTCGTATGTGAAGCCAGCCATGGCATCAAATGCATTATCGCCGATGTCTTTGCGGAAGGTCAGTAAGCTTTCGCTGATAAGACTATTATATGTTTCATCTGATTTCAGTCCCCAGCCTTTCACACCAAATCCTTCAAATATCGTTCTCGGATAATACTGGTCTCTTCCTGTGATCAGATAGTTGAATCCAAGGTTCTGGCGAAACTTGAGATCTTTAAGAAGATTTACTTCAGCGTAATTGGAACTGAAAACGTTTGTTGCGGAGATCTTGTTTAATACATCGTGTACATAGATAGAAGGGTTTGAGATGAAGTTACCCATGCTACCAGAAGATCGTGCATCGCCCCATGTCAAAACTGAATCGATCGTGCTTGGATAAGTTATTGCAGCCCTCACAACACCTGCATCGGCATCATCACTTTTTTCAGTGCCGGTCTTTACACCGTTCATGGTGCTGTTGCTTAAAGATGTGCTGGTACCGATCTTTACTTTACCCAGGTTTCTCATCATGTTGAACGATAGTCCATACCTGTTGTAACCGGAGTTTTCGATGATACCATTTTGTTTGAGATAGTTAAGCGATAAGCTATGAAATCCTGATTCATTGCCACCAGAGATGTTCACTGAATAATCCTGCGTAAATCCTCTTCTGAAGATCTCATCCTGCCAGTCTTTGCTTCGGCCTGCATAATCGTTGGGACCCTGCTTGTAGCTTGGACCCTGTGGTGTTGGAACGATTTTGCCAGGGTAAGGAAATTCATCTTCGGAATAATTCGCGCCAGCATATTTATTCGCATTTGTATAAGCGAGGTTTTGATACAATGCATATTCGTAAGCGTTCAACATATCGAGTTTGCGTGTCACTTCCGACATTGATGCGCTGATGTTCACTTCGACTTTGTCTTTGCCTGTTCTTCCTCTGCGTGTAGTGATCAGTACCACACCATTCGCACCGCGGGAACCATAGATCGCGGTAGCAGATGCATCTTTCAGGATGTCGATAGATTCGATATCGTTGGGATTGAGAAACGACAAAGCGTTCACTGTTTGCTTCTCATCTGCGCCAATTGCTGCAGGTGTTGAATTTGAGTTGGAGTTATTGAATGGAATTCCATCAATAACATATAGAGGTTCTGTGCCGCCGAGGAAGGAGTTGGAACCGCGGATGCGAATGCTTAAGCCGGCACCAGGAGCGCCGTCGTTTTGTGTGATGTTCACGCCGGCAAGTTTACCCTGCATGGCCTGTACGATGTTTGTTGGAGCTTCGCGAACAAGTTCATCTTTTCTCAGGCTTGATACGGCACCAGTGAGGTCGCGTTTCCGGGCAGTTCCGTATCCGATGATCACTACATCGGACATTTGGGCCGATGAGCTTCGCATATTCACGCTCACCTGGTTGGTTGAAGTGATGGTAACCTCTTGTGTTTCCATTCCTACAAAAGAGATCAAAAGTTCGTTTCTATTAGAAGGAACGTTGATCGAAAACCGGCCGTTTGAATTGGTTACGGTAGCGAGATTGGTTCCTTTTACGGTGATACTGGCACCTGTCAAAGGTTGAGCACTTTCATCCAGCACTACACCGGTCACAACACGAGATTGCGCGTAAGTAAGTGTGGAGAAAAGGCATAGCGTAAGAAATATGAAGGTCTTAATTGTGACCTTGCATCTGGCAAAGAAGCCAGGAATTTGTTTCTTCATCATGGCAAGTTTTGATTAGAGTTATTGGCAGCGATTGGTCGTTTAGTTTGAAATGTTGAGATCCTTTACAAGGAGGTCTTCGTTTTGAGTTGAGTATTTAGCTTCTATTTTTTCGAACGTTTTCCAGAGTTGATAAAGGCCGCGTGGAATATGAAAGCAGCCTTTCCATTTACCACCTTTTAATGTCAGCAGCACTTCGCCGCGACGGTTCAGGTAACCGAACCATTCTTTGTATTCGGGATCTCTGAAATGTTTCCAGGTATAGTCGTAAATGATATTGAACCATTTTAAGCATTCCGGTGAGCCGGTGTGTAGATAGCCTTTTGCGAGGGAGATGAGCGTTTCTATATGTACCCACCAAAGCTTCTGATCCCATTCAAGTTGTTGGGGAGGATAGCCAGAGCGGTCCATGAAATACAATATGCCTCCGTATTTTTTGTCCCATCCGTATTCGATCATTTGGAGGGTGATGTCCACGGCTTTAGTGATCAGTTCGGGGCGATTGAATCTTTCGCCGAGGTCCATGATGAACCACATGGCTTCCAGTGCGTGACCCGGATTTACGAGTCGTCCTTCGAAGGTATCTGATAAACTGCCGTCAGCGGCATTGACATTCTCGACGATGATTCCAAGCTCTGGTTTATAAAAGACATCCATCACTTCGTGGATGCAGGTATCGACTGTCGAAAGGAGATAGTCTTGATCAAGCAGGTGTTCTATTTCGAGAGCCAGGTTGCACAGGATCATGGGGAGCGCGAAATTTTTCAGATCGCGGGTGCCCGGATACGCTTTGTTCCATTTGCCCTTGGGGTTGCCCGACTTGGCGATCACCTTATCAAAGGTAGATTTTGCGATGTCGGCGTATTCCTGGCTGTTGGTAGCACGGGCCAACTGACCGAATGCCATGGTGGCGAAAGTGTAAGAGAAAATGTTGTAGGGTTCGATGAGCGGCTTGCCATCTTCGGTGAGGGAAAAATACCAGTTAAGGTCGCCATCGTGGCCGAATTTCTTCAGGAATTCGGCACCGTGAATGGCACAATCCAGCCATTCTTGTCGCGGCTCGACATTATTGTACAAGTATGAGAACATCCATACCTGCCGCCCCTGCAGCCAGATGAACTTGTCTTTGTCGAACACCTTTCCATCTCTTTCCAGGCAGGTGTAGAAGCCGCCATGCGTTTTGTCGATCGAGTGTTCCAGCCAGAAGGGGATAATATTTTCCAGCAATTCATCCTTAAATGAAAGGGAGAGGTTGGGTAAAGGCATAGCAATCAGTTTTTTACTAAGGTTAAAGAGGGTTTTCCCGGGACGTGGATTTTAGAAGCCGGCACAGTAAACGTTTGGCCGTTTGAGAGAGAAGGTAGAAATATTTAGCTAAACAACGTGCACTTTTAAAAAAATTTAATTTAGTTGGGCGTGGTTAGGGAACTTTTTTCAAGTAGTATACTGTGGATGATCTATGGGTCTCTGAAGTTGAAGTGGTTGATCTATGAATTTGTTTCGCTTAACGGCTCCGACAGCTCGGCAATGGTTTTTTTGGCTGCCTCCAGGCGTATCTTATTGTTTTTCAATTGCAATCTGGTGACCATGGTTTTTTCGATCTTATGGTGCAGGGGCACAATGATCGCTGCAACGACGACCATTATAAGAAGCATCAATAGCGGAGAATCAAAGTAATATTGCATTTCTCCAAAAACAAGCATTCGCAGCGCAGGCTGGGCCGAGATATATGAGAGGGTCATAAAAACACAAAAGCCCCAACGAGTGGGGCTTTTGATTATGCGGAAGAATATCTTACCACTTTTTGGAATAACCGTTTCCGTTATTGCTGCGGAAAGGATTATTGTTGCTGCGAGCAGGCCTTTCTTCTCTTGGCTTTGCCTCGGTCACTCTGATTGTGCGACCTTCAACTACAGCCTGATCAAGATCAGCGATTGCCTTTTTTGCAGCTTCATCATCACTCATTTCCACAAATCCGAAACCACGTGAGCGGCCAGTTTCGCGGTCATTGATGATCTTTGCAGATGTAACTTCTCCAAATGGAGTGAAAAATTCTCTCAGGTCTTCGTCTTGTACGTTGAAGCCTAAATTCGAAACATAAAGGTTCATAAACTAAATAATAAAAAATAAAAAATTCTTGAGAAGCAAAAGAAAGAAACTAACTACGATGCACTTAAAGCAGAATAATTAATAATACTGATGCGAGGCTCAAATTGAACAGCGAATATAGACTTTGTTTTCATACCAAACGTCAAAGCTTTCACAAAGGGGCCGGTTTTTTCCATATTTCCGGGTTAAAACATTACCTTTGCAATGTTTCAAGAGGCATTCTGCATAGAGTATCATCATTCCAATTTTATTTCTGCTGCTGTACCTCAATCATGTAAAACAGATCTTTATGAATATAGAAGACATCGAAAAATTCCTCGACAGCAAAACATCAGCCGGCAATGAGTACGTTAAGATCACCTTCAAAAAGCGCGACGCAGTTTATGGCTTGTTTGTAAGGGATCATAAAGATTACAAAGATCTTAAAGCGAAAAACTTCTGGCGCATTGTTCCTCAAAGTCAATTCGATGCCTATCGTCAGACAAAGAACATCGGCCTTGCAAAGCTGTTTAACGGTTCTGACTTCACAAGGCTTGTTGTAAGTAAGGAGTTGGTTGACTAAAACAGTTCAACCCCATTTTTGAATCATCGCTAAATAATTACATGTTTACTCAAACCTGGAATAAATACCTGCCTGTTATCAGGATCTTGTTGAAGAGAGCAGTCAACGAAGATCAATTGCTTCGTATGAACACTTCGGATTTTCAAAAGGCTGCTACCATACGTAAGTCTGGTTACCGCTTTTCCATTGAATTTGTGAATGGCAAGCCGGCTAATATCATTGGTCTGCCTGAGATCGCAAAAGACCTTTCATCCGTTTTGTTGCTTGATCCGGTGACCAGGGAGTTGTTAGCCCAGCATAATTATACAGTTAGTTTCGATTCGAAATATCAATTGACCTTGAAGAAGGTTGCGGATGCCAATCCGGAACCCGCAATCGCTGTACTTGAATCAACTGCAGAATAGATCTTTACACAAGATCTATTTTCTGCTATTCAGGATTATCTTATAGATATCCATTCTTCTATCTTGAAGATTTCTTACCGCACCAAAGTTGTGTAGTTCTTTCAGTAAATCAACATCAACATCGGCGATCAAAGTTGTTTCCGTATTTGGTGTTGCCTCAGCTTTTATGCCATTACTCGGGAAAGAAAAGTCTGAGGGTGTAAATACAGCAGATTGTGCATACTGGATGTCCATGTTGTGCACTTTTGGAAGATTACCTACACTGCCTGCTATCGCTACATAACATTCATTTTCTATCGCCCTTGCCTGCGCGCAACTGCGAACCCGTGTATATCCGTTTTGCGTGTCAGTCATAAACGGCACGAACAATATCTGCATCCCCTGTTCGGCTAGAAGTCGCGGTAATTCGGGAAACTCAACATCATAACAAATAAGGATACCAATCTTTCCACAATCGGTATCATAGGTAGCAATAGAACTTCCACCCACCATTCCCCATGCTGCTTTCTCCGCAGGAGTCAAATGTATCTTTTCATATTTCTCATAAGTGCCGTCGCGCCTGCACAGGTACCCCACATTGTGAAGCATTCCGTTATCCAGTAACGGCATACTGCCGGTGATGATGTTGATGTTGTAGCTTATGGCATATTCAACGAACTTATCGCGCAAAGCATTTGTTGATTTTGCGATCTCCCTCATTGCTTCTGCCCCGCTCAAATGATTGTATTGCGTCATCAAAGGAGCGTTGAATAACTCGGGGAACAGAATGAAATCACTTTGATAATCGCTTACTACGTCAACAAAGAATTCTATTTGTTCACAGAGAGAATCGAGGTTAGGAAATGGCCGCATCTGCCATTGGACCAGCCCCAGACGCACAACAGATTTTTTTGAGTTAATGTGTGCGGCTTCTTCGTTGTAGTAGATATTATTCCATTCGAGCAGCGATGCATACTCAAGAGATTCAGTATCGCCTGGTAAATATCCTTTAAGTATTTTCCTTACGTGAAAATCGTTGGCAAGTTGGAACGACAATGTAGGATCATGGATCTCCTTGCCTTTAACTTTTTCAAGATATTCTTTAGGCGATAGTTTATCCGCATAATTCTTGAATTGCGGAATGCGACCACCTGCAATTATTGCGCGCAGATTGAGTCGCTCACATATTTCTTTCCTGGCATCGTACAGTCTTCTTCCAAGTCGCATCCCCCGATAATCAGGGTGAACAAAGAAATCGATACCATACAACACGTCGCCATTTGGATTGTGCGTGGAGAAGGAGTAATTACCTGTGATCTGTGAATAAGTGTGATTGTCGCCAAACTTCTCATAATCTACGATGAGCGACAATGCGCATCCTGCAATGGAACCGTTGACAAGCACACAGATCTGTCCTTCAGGAAATAATTCAACCAGCCGGGTAATATGTTTTTCACCCCATACAGATGCGCCTTCCCAATCGGAGTAGGCTTCTACCATCGAAGACCTCAATCCGATGTAATCATCTTTTGTGAGTGTTCGTAATTCGATCTTTAATTCTTCGTTCTTCGATTCCATGGCGCGTAAGTTAGCCTAAGTTTCCTTATCGTACGACAATGGTTTTCTCATTAACAGTATGTGCACTGAAATATCCCAGGGTTCCGCCACTCAGGTTTGTAACAGGATTCGCTGGTGATGCACTGGGGCTTCCATCTGCGCCGCGATGCAGACTATACCAGTAAGCATATACATCCGTGTCGATGCTTTGCAATTCAACCTTTATTGTATCGCCTACCGCAATTTCACGATCATCACTAAATAGTGAGGCACTGGTTAACCGTCCGTCAGAGAGATCATCATTTCTTGTAAATATTCTTTTCACTTTAATTCCGTTGATGTGATATACGAATCGGTAATAGTTCTTTGTTTCTGCGGGATCATTGAATAAAACGTTCACATATTTTTCAGGTGTAGACCCCATGTCCATTTCTGCTGTATAGATACTGTCGATATTTACCGGTTGTGGCATTTGCGACACTGCACGAAACTCCTTGCCATCTATATCAACATGCAGTATGTATCGTTTCCCAGGTACTCCTTTCACATCGGCAACATAAACGCCCGCGGACGTTTCCGCGAGTTGAGTAGCATTTCCGCCTTCCTCAGTAATGCGAACAGTTGCGCCCGAAATGCCTTCGAAATCGTTTGTGCTGCTGTAGTTTTTTGTTTGTGAGATCTTAACCTGCGTTCGTCCGTCGTGGTCGGTAATGACTCCTTCGATCACATATTTTTTGTCTGCATCGCTGAGTTTGATGTCGATGATTTTTTCGCAAGCGGTGAGTGATAGGGATGCGAGAAGTATCCATACTATCTGTAGTTGTTGTTTCATTGTTTAAAATTTGAAGTTGTAAGTAATGGATGGAATGAACTTGAACAATGTAGTTTGCACAGCCTCTGTTTTATCAGGATCGTTTTCACTCTCACGGAACTCAATGCTATAAGCGTTCTCTCTTCCATACGCATTATATAAGCTGAAGTTCAATTCGGAAGCATACCTTCCTTTCTTTTTCAATTGCATAGTGGCGCCAACATCGAGCCGATGATATGCCGGCATTCGATAACTGTTTCGCTCGGTATAATAAAAGACAACCTGGTCGTCGATGATGTACTTGCCAGCGGGAAACGTGACTGCATCACCTGTATAGTAAACCCAGTTGGCAGAGATTGTCCACTTATTGTTTAGCTGATATATACCAACTAGCGCAAGATCATGCGTGCGGTCTTGTCGTGCATTGTACCACATGTCATTATTGATTCCATTGATCTTGCGTTCAGTCTTCGATAATGTGTAACTGAGCCAGCCAGTGAATTTTCCCTTGCGTTTTTTAAACTGTCCTTCGATCCCGTAAGCCCTTCCTTGCCCAAAAAGTAACTGTGATTCAACGGCATCATTTGTATAGATGTTTGCACCGTTGCGATAATCAATTTGGTTTTGCATATCCTTGTAATAAGCCTCAATGGTCAGTTCGAATTTTCGATCATAGAGGTCTTTGTAATAGCCGATAGAAAGCTGGTTCGATACTTCGGGTTTGATTGTTTTAGAACTGGCGATCCATTTGTCGGTGGGACTTGTAGTTGTCGAATTAGAGAGCAGATACAGGTTCTGTACGTTTCTTACAAATGAAGCTTTAATGGAGGAACTGTTGTTGAGTTGATAGCTTGCAGACAGTCTTGGTTCCAGGTCGAGATATGTTTTCACAATTGCGCCCTTGTTATAGTAAGTAGTATCTATCACTTTTCCATTACGATCGATGGTATAGAAGTCGCCGCCTCCCATGGCACTGAAGGCCGTCAGCCGCAAACCATATGATATTGTTAGTTGATCGTTTGCCTTCCAGTTATTGGTCACGAAAACAGCATTCTCCCATGCAAATCTTTTTTGCAATTGTGCATTTCCGATGCCTGATGTTTTTGATGCAGTTACCTCGCCGGGCCGAATCGTATGATGTATTGCATTAAGCCCCAGCACGACGGTGTTGCGTGGATTCAAATACCATTGAAAGTCGTGCTTAAGATTCCAATCACCGATCTGTGAGAAGATCGAATAATCGTCGGACTCCGTTTTTGCAGTCACCTCATAGTTATAGTTGCTGTAGATGAGAGAGGTATTGGAGAAGAGCTTTGGTCCATACACATGGTTCCATCTAAGTGTTCCGGTTGCATTTCCCCAATTGATACCAAACTTATCCTGCAGGCCCATCACATCGCGGCCGAAATACCCGGACACAAATAGTTGATCTTTCTCGCCTAGCTGGTAGTTCAATTTCACATTCAGGTCGTAAAAGAAAAGTTTATTGCGGTTAATCGAAGAATCATTGGATAACTTCAAAAACAGATCTGCATAAGTTCTTCTACCCGCTACCAGGAAAGATGATCTGTCCTTTTGAATTGGACCTTCGATATTCAATCTTGAAGAAATAAGTCCGATGCCTCCGCCAATATTGAGATCCTGGTTGTTGCCATCGTTCATCTTTATATCTAGAACAGAGGATAGTCGTCCGCCATACTGTGCCGGCATTCCGCCCTTATAGATCGTCACATCTTTAATGGCGTCTGAATTGAAGGTGGAGAAGAAACCAAGTAAATGCGATGCATTGTAAACCGGTGCGCCATCAAGCAATATGAGGTTTTGATCGGCTGCTCCACCACGAACGAAGAAGCCGCTGGCGCCATCACCGGCCGACTTGATGCCGGGCAATAATTGAATCGCCTTTAAGACATCTCTTTCGCCTAATAAGAGCGGGATATTTCGCATCTCTTTCATCGAAATTCGTTCAATACCCATTTGCGGCGAGCGAAGGCTTCTGGAGGGCGACTTTGCAGTGACAATTACCTCTTCGAGTGCGTTGTCTTTTTCGGTTAAAGAGATATCTAGCCGGATATTTTTGTCGAGAAAGATTTCCTGGTGTACATCGGCAAATCCTACGGCGCTGAATTGAATGTTGTATGTGCCTTTGGGTAGCGAGATAGCATAATAGCCATACTCATTGCTGCTTGTGCCTGTGTGCGTTCCAACAACGGCAATCGAAGTTCCGATCAGCTTCTCTCCGCTTTGTTTGGATCGCAAAACTCCACTTAACGTGAATGTTTCCTGTGCAGAAAGTTTGGAAAGGACCACAAAAGAAAACATGATCAGCGTGATGGTTTTTCGCACGGCGTCGTGTTTGCACACAATGTGCCTCCACGAAAACGTTGCAGGCGTTTTCGGTATCATAATAAGTTTGTTAGAATGGTTATTTGATAATTAGTAATTGATCAACTGCTCTTATTGTAAGAGAGTTTTAGTAACGGTGTTATTATTTTCTTTCAATATGCGTTGAAGTTGCCGCGGTGTTTTGAAGCCACATTCTGAAGCGATATACGCAAGGGTATAATTGGGATTGTTCAACAGTGTTCTTGCCTTTTCCAATCGCAGCTGCGTAAGATATTCAAGGATCGTTGTGCCGGTCTTTTCTTTGAATACGCGACTTAAATTTCTTGGGCTCATCGCAACCATTTCGGCCAGTGATTCTATATCGTTATCCTCCGTCAGGTGTTCGATCAGGTAATCTTGTACCTGGTGTACTTGTGGATGTATATGATTGCGATAATCCAGGTAAATAGATTCCTGTTTATGGCTATGACTTCTTCGATGATATACTACAAGGCTTCTTGCTACTTTATGCGTGAACAATGGTCCTTTAAGATCTTCGAGAATCGACAAACTAAGATCAATGCCTGCACTAACACCTGCGCTGGTGTAGACATGATTTGATTTTACAAAGAGCACATCTGCAAGCACTTTTGATTTTGGATATCTCAATTGAAGCTGTTCAATTCTTCGCCAATGCGTAGTACACTCAATGCCGTCTAACAGGCCGGCTTCGCCTAAAGCAAATGCTCCATTGCATATAGAACAAACTGTGATCTTTTTTTCAGCGCATGCCTTTAGCCAGTTAAAAAATTTGCGCTCCGCGCGAAATGAAATGCTTTCAATATATGTAAACTCCATTCCGGGTATCACCAGGTAGTCGCCTTCGTTCAGTTCGGCTTCGCTGAAGTCTTTAATTGCGCCGAAAGATAAGCCAGCACTGCACCTGGTATTTTCCTGGAAAGAATGGAACTCAAGGCTTACATCATAACCATAATACTTCGCTTCGGAGAAGACCTGTACGGGCCCTGCGAGGTCGAGTAGTTGCAGTGTTGGTGGAACAATGAACGCAATTTTTTTCATACCGGGGTTGATGGTTTGGTAAAGTTAATAAACTGACTGAACTGATGATATACCTTATGCATTACTGCCGTGCTTGACTGTGGCATGCTGTTGTGCCCGTTGAAGGCACATAGGGTTTTGATCCGTCGATCACTTCAAAATTAGCCATCATCCCTGCTGCATGATGTTCAAGAATATGGCAATGATACATCCACTTTCCGGGACGGTTATCCGGCATCCAGGCAATCTTTACTTTTGTTCTGGGCGTCAGGTTGATCGTGTCTTTCCAGGCTCTGTATTCAGGCGCTTTACCGTTTATTTCAAGCACCTGGAAGAAGAAACCATGCAGGTGAAAAGGATGATCCATTAAACTAACATTATTTACCTCCCAAATCTGCAAGTCTCCCACAACAACTGGCCCGTCCTGTACATGAAGACCGCCGTTAACTTTGAAATCAAGCACATTCCTGATGCTTGCACCAACGGACAACTTTACCTTTCGATTGATGGTTGCATCTTGCGAGGCAAGTGGTTCAATGGTCCGCAGATTATCCGGTATTAAAGCGATGGTTGGCCTTTCTTCGAGTACCGCTACCGTTGCAAACGTTTGCGTTTTCGGTTTAAGGAATGTAACCCTGTTATAGGATAGTGCCTCCATGGGAAAGGTGTCGCCTTCTTTAAAAGGGCCAACTACAATATCAAGTCTTTCACCTGGTGTGATCAACGCTTCAGTAACTGTGACAGGCTTTTCAATCAGTCCACCATCGGTACCGATGATTTGAAATGATTCTCCTCCCAAATGAAGTTTGAAATAGCGGGCACTCGATGAATTGATGAAGCGCCATCTCTCTTTTTGTCCTGCATGAAGATTTATCACTGAATCCACTTTGCCGTTGATTAGCAGCGTGTCGCCCTGCCTTCCATCGTGTTTCTCTATTAGTCGGCCTATTGCTGATGATGGCATCTTGAATTCGAAATTGGCAGTAAGCTTCATATCATCGATCATGAATACTTTTTCGTCATCAACAAACGGATCATTTTCATCTGAAACAATGATTGCACCGTACATTCCTCTTTCCATTTGAACGGTTTCATTGTGATGCGAATGATACCAGAAGGTACCTGCATCCGGCAATTCAAATCTGTACTCAAATTCTTCACCCGGCTGAATTGGTTTCTGTACTTCGGCGGTGCCGTCCATGGGCGCTGGAAGACGGATGCCGTGCCAGTGTATGATGGTAGGCTCGGAAAGATTGTTTTTCAATCGCAATACGAGCGTGTCACCTTTTTTTGCTTTGATTGTTGGACCGGGAACCTGGCCATTAAGTCCCCACGCAGCAACGGTTTTACCCGAAGCGATTTCCCATTGAAACTCTGATGCTTCAAACTGGTATTCGACAACTTTGGTATCCATTTTCTTTTGTTTTTTTGTGTTATCAATGATTGTGGAACAAAGTTGCGAAGAATAAAATCCCTGAAACGGACATCAGGATGTCATATACGGACAATTTCTTTTAACCGTTATTACCGAGACTTAACGGTTTCCCCAGTATGTAAACCCGGATGAAATACTGCCATGGCATTGCGATGATCGGAAGAATCACCCATAGGAAATCGTTGGTACGGGCTTCAACAGATGAACCATGTAGTTCATCGTTTATCCAAAGCGGATACGCTACAACTGCGAGCCATGTGATCTTATAAATAATTTCAAAAAGGATTATCGGCAACATTTTGAGCGGCCTGAAAACCCCAAGGATTGAAATGAGCGCGTATGAACCCCACATGCACCATGCGGCGACTTCAGTATTGTTCATTGAGTGAGACTGATTCAATAAAACTTTCCATGCTGGGAAAGTCACGAATACAAACATGAGTGCATACAATAAGCGTAAGAGGTAAATGTTAATGTTGTAAACTCCTTCGTGATGCGTGTAGTTCCTTTTGAACGTGTTACGTGCAATAGCTATTGGGTTCATGATGGTTGTTTTAGTGGATGCAATGTGTGATGAAAACCATGGTTGTGAAAGCTTTCGGGACGGATACTAGTTTTTGACACACCGAATCCGATTTTGCTGTGACGGAAGTCCATTCGAACTATTAAACAGTGATTTTGTCCTGCAGTTGGTGTTGTTCGTCAGAGTTTGTTTGAAGCGACGAGGAAATTGCGACATTCGAGGTCAAATGACTTTATCGCATAGTGCATATAAGCGTTTAGGGGTGTGGTTTCTTATCACGATCTCGATCTTTTCGTTGTTCCGATGGTTATTCGGCATGGCCATGCCCGGTGCTGCGCTTGAATTTGCAACAGGCATAACGGTGTTATTGGTTGGAGGACTTTTATCGGGACGATATGTCGGAATGGTCTGGTCAAAAGCGAGTGATGCACGTATCAATAAGGTGATAGGGATTTTGTCGGTTCTCGCAATAATCGGATGCCTGTTGATTGGATTTTTTGTTAACCGGATGATTGATGAAACGAAATTCAATGACTTCTTTTTTACTGTCATTACGCTCTTTTTGGTATCCGCATTTGTAGCGGCAATGATTACGCTGACAAGACATAAGATCAGGCGGAATATGCGCGTGGCTGAAACAGCACTTGTGCAAAGCAGGAGCGAGCTGCAGTTATTGCAATCGCAGGTAAGTCCACACTTCCTATTCAATACACTCAACAATTTGTATGGTTTATCGATCACTGATCATTCAAAAGTTCCGCCTCTTCTGATCAAGCTTTCGGATCTGTTGAGGTATTCTGTTTATGATGCGAAAGATCTATTTGTGCCGCTAAGGGACGAGGTGCAATATTTAATGAATTACATTGAGTTGGAACAAATGCGACTCGGCGATCGGCTGAACCTTTCAGCAAAGTTTGCTACGGTTCAGGAAGCTAATGTGAAGATCGCACCAATGCTGTTGATAGTATTCGTAGAGAATGCGTTTAAACATTCAAGAAATAATCATGACAGTCTGATTTATATTGAACTTTCGTTAGAGGTAGAAGGGCAATCGATATATTTCAGTGCAAGGAATTCTTACAATAACGTATCATCGCAACAGACGATAAACAAACATTCCGGCTTTGGATTGGACAGTGTAAACAAACGCTTGTCGTTGCTGTACCCGGATGAACATGAGTTGCAAATTTCGGATGCTGGTAATGTATTTTCAGTGAATCTCAAATTACAGGTGAAATGAAGGTCAGGTGTCTAATAGTGGATGACGAGCCGATTGCACGGCAGATCGTTGAGCAATACTGTTCGCTGCTGCCGGACCTGTTGGTGGTTGCAAGCTGCAGCAATGCCCTGGAGGCCAAAAGTTTTCTTGAAAAGGGCGCAGTCGATATACTGTTTCTTGATATCAATATGCCCGTTCTGGATGGAATATCCTTTATTAGGACGCTCTCGAAGCCGCCCCAGATCATACTTACTACAGCTTATAAGGAGTATGCACATGAGGCGTTCGATCTGGCTGTATGTGATTATTTACTAAAGCCATTTGCGTTACCAAGATTCATGGTTGCAGTTGACAAAGCGAAGGAGCGATTGTTTGCAGGTGAAAACGCGGTGGACTCAAATGCAGCTGAGTCTTTTACTTACATCAGGTCTGAAGGGAAAATTTTTAAGATCAACTTTGAAGAAGTCATTATGCAGAAGCCGACGGCAATAACGTCAGGATCGTTTCTGATACTGGGGCAATCAGGCCAGTGATAACATTTACGGCTTTAGAAGATCTTCTTCCGAGGAGATTGTTTGTACGCCTGCATCGGTCTTTCATTATCAATAAGAAAAGGATCGGTCATATCGACGGCAACCGGGTGTTTATCGGCACAAAAGAAATTCCCATAGGAAGTAATTACCGTGAATTGTTTTTCCGTGAATTAGGTATTCGTTGAGCCGGCTTGCCGCGGATTTTAATTTAAATAGAATTAAGACCCCCCCTGTATGCGCGGCCAATCGGTATGGTTGCATTCGTTAGTTGCACTTCTTCTGCAGTATAGGCAACGATCTTGTCGGTTGAAATAATGTAGGATCGATGCACCCTTTTGAACTTCGATGACGGCAGCATTTCTTCAATCTCTGATGTACCCATACGAGATACGTAGGTTTTTACGGTTGTAACGATCTTAATGTATTCCTTCTGGCTTTCGATATATACGATATCGGCAAAATGTATTCGTACTTTCTTTTGATCGACCGTTATATAGAGATGATCCTTTTCAGGGTTGCTGGAATGCACCTTTTTCACTTTATTCACTGCGGCAAGAAAGCGCTCAAATGAGATGGGCTTGAGTAGGTAGTCGGTCACATTCAGATCGAATGCCTGCACTGCATACTGATGGTAAGCGGTTGTAGTGATGATTGCGGGAGGATTCGTAAGCGTCTTAATGAAGTCCATTCCCTTAAGCTTTGGGAGATGTATATCCAGGAAGATGAGGTCGATGGCATGTTCGTGCAAGTGCGATGTTGCTAAAATTGCATCGCGAAAAGTTCCCTGCAAATCGAGAAACGAAACCTGTTTGATGTAATCAACAAGTATCTCCATTGCAAGCGGCTCATCTTCGATCACTATGCATTTTATCTTAGACATGAGTTGCGAGGTCGATTTTTAGTTTCGCAAGGAAAGCATCAGGTTCGTTTTCAAGGGATAGTTCATATTGCTGATAGAGGATTTGTAGTTGTCTTCGAAGGTTCGACAGGCCGATGTTTTCTTTAATCTCTCTATTCACTATCGACTCGCCCGTTGAATTTCTTACTACCAGCAGGAGCTTGCCATTTGATACGGATAGTTGAATATTTACATATGGTTTGGCAATCGTTTCGGATGCGCCGTGCTTAAAAGCGTTCTCCACAAGAGGCATAAGCAACAAAGGAGGCACGAGTTGCTGCCTGTCTTCAACTATATGCTGAAACGTTATCTGCAGCGATTTGTCGTACCGTAGCTTTTCGAGTTCGATATAATTGGTGATCACCTCAATTTCCTTGTCGACTGTAACATATTTGCCGCTGGTTTCATACAGCATAAACCGGAGTATTTCGGATAGGCGCATAACAGCTTCCGGAGTTTGATCGGATTTTTTTCGCGCCAGCGAATAAATATTGTTCAGTGTATTGAACAGGAAATGCGGGTTGGTTTGTGACTTCAAAAAATTCAATTCAGCCTGTTGCTTTTCTATCTGCAATCGTTGGGCAGCCTGTGTCAGTTGATAGTGATCGTAGAAATGACGCGAAAATCCAAAGAATACAAGCGACATCATACTGAATGTAAACTGCTCTTCTGCTGCAGCGTAGATGGTATTATGCGTTGCATAGCTTGTATACACATGAATAGCCAGTCCTATTTCGCGCCAAAAGTATAGTCCCCATGAATAGAGAAGAAGGTGTGCAAGGATGAATAGAACGGATGTGAATATTCCGCGGCTTCGAAGTTTTTTAAGTGTGTATTCGAACAGGATAAAATTCAGTGGAAGTATCCAGCTGGTTCGCCATATGTGATTGACTGCTCTTTGAAAAAATGTAGATCTGTGCGCTTCATTAACCAGGTCGCCAATGAACCATAGTGACAGGAAGATGGCGGCGAGCCACAGGTAGAGGATGAACCTTTTATTTTTGAAGATCTGTTTCTTCATGTAAAAGCAAATATCAATGAATGCGGTGTTTTCTGTCGGGTTGTATGTTGACGAATTCCTGTCGTTCGTTGCAACCTGCCTTCCAGTGCGCCGATGAAAGGTGAACTTAAGCACAATTCACAACATCTAAAACTAGCTTCTTTACATGAAATCTTTCACACTCCGGCAACAGGCAAGGCTGACAGGCATCGCTTACATGATATTTGCTGCATCGGCAATTTATGGATATATGTATGTGATGAAGCAGATCAATGTGCCCGGCAACGTCATTTCAACGGCTAACAACATCGTGCGGAATGAAACACTCTACCGAAGCAGCATTGCGACCGGGGTACTAACAAACATTCTTTTCCTCGTAGTAGTATTGATGCTTTATCATTTGCTGAGACATTCCGGCGTACAACTGGCGCGAATGATGGCTGGATTGGTATTAATGGGCATCCCGGCGGTACTGGTAGCAGTGGCAACGAAGATCACGGCCTTGTATATTTTGAAAGGACAGGTTATGACGAGCTTTTCGTCACTGCAAATGCAGGAACTGGCGACGGCATTCATAAGGCTCGGAAACTTTACATCACAGATCGCGACAATCCTGTGGGGATTGTGGCTTTTCCCCTTGGGAGTGCTGGTTTATCGATGTGGGTTTATTCCTTGGATATTTGGAGTGCTGCTTATTATTAATGGTATTGGGTATGTAGTGGGGGGCATTGCATTTATAGTATTGCCCGACTATCACAGCGTTATAATGAAGGCAATGTACCCGACTTATTTCATCGGTGAGATACCGTTCATGTTTTGGTTGGTGATAAAGGGGACGAAGGGCAGGTCAGTGTCACGAAACAGGAAACAGGAAACAGGAAACAGAAAACGGAAAACCGGCAACGGGAGGCTGGACTTGAAACATGTGTTAATTTAGAAACATGAAACTGTTCCAGGAGATCATCACCTTGCCTGCAAAGCGACGAGGATTTCACCTTATTACATCCGATATTATACGTGGATTTCCAAAGCTACGGGAGATCTCAACGGGCACGTGCCAGGTTTTCATTCAGCATACTTCAGCATCATTGACAATAAATGAGAATGCCGATCCAACGGTGCGAAAGGATTTTGAGACCTACTTCAACAAAGCGGTGCCGGAGAATGATCCGGATTTTATCCACGATTATGAAGGCGCCGATGATATGCCGGCGCATCTCAAAGCATCGATACTCGGCGCTTCTGTATTGATTCCTATCGCAAATGAAAAGCTCGCACTGGGTACATGGCAGGGAATTTATTTGTGTGAGCATCGGGATGAAGCAACACCAAGGACGCTGGTGATAACGGCGTGGGGCATTCCCTAATCAATAACCCTTATTGGTTTTCGAAGCGGTTCTTCGTTCCTTTATGCAAACGTTACCGCATGACTGTATTAAAAAGAGTTAGTGAACTCAGCATGGGTGTTCTTATCGTACTTATAGTGCTTGGTCGCTATAACGAACGGCCCCTGCTGCAGTATATCGGATTAGCCGGATGGCTATCAGTGCCGTTTTATATCGGTCTCGTGTTGCTTGCAGCGCGTTTAATCGCTGGTAAAAGAAAGGACTATACGCAATGCGTACTGAAATCGCTGCAGCGAATGACCTCCACCAGGAAACAATAAACTATTTATGACTCACCCCAGATGGCACTGGCTGCGGGTTCGTATTCGGTCCGTGAACAACTAATTGCCCATCGCTGCGTATTTCCATTCTATCAATAAATACCATTCGTTGATCTCCCGTTGAGTCGGTGCGACCATGATACACGCACAGCATTTCTTTACCATCCGGAGAATAGGTAATACTGTTATGTCCGGTGCCGGTAACAATGCCGCCTGATTCCACATTCTTTTGCAATACCGGGTTGTTTGCTGCCTTAGTGTATGGACCCAGAGGGCTTTTCGCAGTAGCATATCCAACTGCATAATTTTTTCCACCGAAATAATTAGCAGAATACATCATGTAATAAGTATCGCCTTTTTTGAATGTAACAGAACCTTCGGTCCAACGGCGATTTACTTCTTTTGAAGTAACGGAGCGACTTTCCCATTCTGCCTGCTTATCGCTCATACTAACAGGTGGACGTAGTTGAACAACTGGTTCGCCGATAACTCCGGAGAAGTCGGGCTTCAATTCCACTCCGTAGATCCAGCTTTCTTCAATCTCATTATACCATCCCTTTTGCCGCGCCCATTCTGCCACTTCACTTTCAACAGGATGTTTATAACAGGCTCTTGAATAATACAAATACATTTTTCCATCGGTGTCAAAGAAAACATTTGCATCGATGATCGGATAGCCTGGATCGAAGACCGGTTTGTTTGTCAAATCAACAAATGGACCCGTTGGTTTGTCAGCAACAGCTACTCCTATGCGAAAATTTTCAACTTCTTTCGTTGGATTCTGCTTCCATTGTGCGCTATAAAACATGTAATATTTTCCATCGCGTTCATAAACTTCGGGGGCCCAGTAAGCGCCGTTCCATTCAGCAGTCGAATCACTCCATCCATTTTTATTATTCGCGAAGTACACCTGTCCCTCGGACTTCCAGTTTACAAGATCAGTCGACGAGTAAGCAGCAAATCCATTTCTTGCTTCGCCACCTGTGCCATACATGTAGTAGCGATCGCCTTTCACATGAAGCACATAAGGATCACCAAAAGCTACAGGTAATGGATTGCGATATGTTGCGTTTGTTTTCTCAGCAGCAGCTGTTGGCGCCGATGGCGACTGGCAGGCAGTGAGCGTTGCTGATAACAACAGCGCTGCAAAGATGTAGAGAGACGTATTCATGCCAATCAAGATACAAAAAGATTTAAGCATCGATTGTTTTCGATCGTGATACCACCTTTGTACTTGCTCTTTTTGCACTCGGCAGTGGTGTTTCTTTTATTGGCGACGAAAGGATCCCAAATTCTAAAATTTTCTCAATTATATGTTGCTTTGAAAGGTCGGAACTTGCGCCATTTTGAATGGTATTAGAGATTTTATAAGCAAACAGTGCGTTGTGTATATACACTTGCCTGTTATAAAAATAAGTGAGCTGGTTCTTTGAACTTTGGTACACCCACAGAAAGAGTCCGGCAACCAATTCAAAAATTACACCGCTAGCGATGGTAAGAAGTTGGATATTGGAATTCGGTGAGATTTTAATTGGCAAGTTCAATGATGGAAGAAAGAAAAGCAAGATTCCAATGATCATTATTGCGAAGCCGGTCCACATTGCAATCAGGCTGGACTTATAGCTTTTCGTACCTTGCTGGAGGCCAATTCGGTAGTATTGTTCCAACTCTATGCGACTATAATTAACCCACATGATTAGATTGTCTGCATCCTTTTTGATGGTATTCTCATATTCCTTAGCCTTTTCTTCATCGAGCTTCCATTTTCTGGCTATATATTCGTCACTTATGACTGGTAGCTCAGAAAACAGAACGGGAAAATATTGACTTATTATAGCGATAAAGAAAATAACCGGAATCAAGGCACATAAGCAGATACCAACGGAACCTAGAATGTACTTCACGGCAGACCAGATCCCAACTCCAACCGCGGAAAAATCATTTTGTATAAACGCCCATGAGGCGATAGGCGGAATCCACCGGAACCAAAGTAAATAAACTAACATTGCGGTGATACTAAGAAACAGCAACAGAAAGGTTAATATGACAAAGAAGATTGCCTGCTTGTTTGTGCCTTTCATGAAGCGCGCAAGCCAGCGTTGATCTTTGGAATAATGCGTGCTTCCAACATCCTCCGGTGTACTTCCGGGACCCAATGTTGGTTCTCTACCGTTTTGTGAAGTGGCTATGGCTTTGTCCTCATTTTCACCAAGATTCTCAAATCTGAATGGTTCCGTCATGGCATATCGTTTTCGATTATTAAAGTAAACGGTTGGATACAGATAACAGTTTCATGAAACGGATGGCCTGACCACGTAATTAAAGTAGAGCTTAATCTCCAGTATTCAAAGAAGATAAATAGGGGAATTTTCCCCTTACCAGCAGGGGTGCGAGAGAGTATCTTCATACAAACCTAATGATATGAAATTCACAATATGCATTTTAATGGTTGTAGTTACAATCTCGGCGAATGCGCAGGTTTCGAGGGATACTGGGAACGCGATTCGTGCGCAGAAAAACAATGCTGTAGTATCGGCTGGAGTCGGAAAGACTCTTCGATTGAAGGGAAAGATAGTGTTTGCAAATAGCCAATGTGTTAATTCTCTTTGTGCCCAGGTTCCATCAACTGATCTTGAACTGGTCTTATACAAGGTGTACACATTTGTTTTAGATGACGGTAATAATACTGTGTCGCGTCAATTTTCAAGGTCCACGGATTATACGATAAGAGAAAACGGAACGGATGCTACAAGTAAATACAAGCCAGCGGCAGTAGCAGCTGTCAAGCTTCGTAACGATAAATCGTTCTCGTTTGTTTTTAGATCTGGAGTACCTGAGTTGAGCGTTAGCCGACCGACTGTGTACCCTCATGTGTCATTTGAGAATCCTGTTACAGTTGTGTATAAACCGTCGGAAGCAGGGCCGGAGACATACACTTCGAGGTTAGCTATCATCAGCTACGAATTAGTACTTCAGCAGAATGGGGGTTGTCATTTCGACTTGCTACCAATGTTCAATAGTGTTACATTCTATCCCGGCGAGTCGGAGAAAGATATGGGTGCTGCGGTTGTAAATTGTACTAATGTGGATGGCTAAGCCATCAGATTTCAGTTATTGATTGATTACTTAAGTATCATCTCTGCCGCATCTTCTCCTGTATTGATCGCTCCTTCCATAAAGCCCTGCCATTCTGCAATGTGCTCGCCTGCAAAATAAGTATTGAGGAAAGGCTTTGCAAGTATTGGCTTAAGCGTGAACCATTGTCCTGCACCATACAACGCATACGCGCCGCGTGAATAGTCATCTGTACCCCAGTAATAATTCCATTGTTTCTCAATCTTGCTTTGCACATCACCGAACCCCGGTTGCAATGCCTGGTTGATTATCGCCTTATGATATTCATCGTCCTGGTTTGCACTGACGGCGGCTTTATCGCCAATGGTATAAGATATTAATATGCCTTTGTTCGACTTTTGATTTTTGGTTGCATGATAGAAATAGTGTGCAGGCAGGTCTGTTACCATGTCCATATCCTCCGGCCAGAATCGCTCGTTGAACAATACCGGATGTTTATTGATTCGTGCATATTGCAGTTGGTTAACTGCGTCTATCTTTTCCTTTGGAAGTCCAGGCAGCCACTCGATCTTTCGCATTGAGAAAGTAGGTACTGTGCAAATTAATTTATCGGCGTTGAAGACTTTGCCGTTGCTGCAAGTGACCTTCACGCCCACTTTCGTTTGCTCAACTTTCGTAACTCCATGTTGAAGTAAAATATTATCCATTCCAATCTTCTCCGCGAGCTTCACTGCAAGCTGATGATTGCCTCCGCGTATCTTGAAGTCCATCTCATTCTTTTCACTGCTTTCCGCATATTCTGCCATGGCTGCATATGCTGAAACATGACGGATGCTCTCACCAAAATCAGTACTGTCTAACAGTTCTCTTAAGTCCAGATCCATTCCATCACATCCGTTGTTTACGAGGTATCGCCACCAATCGTACTTATCAAGCGCTTCCTTTTGCGCTTTGTTCATGTTGCCATATTCCTTCAATAATGAGTCCCATTTTTTGTCCCACTCATCAGAATATTTCCATTGTCCTTTACCTTGATATTTTCCCTTATACAACAAATGCGATTCGAACTGGTTGTTGAACAACTCGAGTTTAAATTCATCGCACATTTGCCTAAGTCTTTCATGCGATGCTCCCACCCATTCAGCACCCAGTTCGATAACAAGATCTTCGTTCGGTATATTGAAAGAGTATACTCTTCCACCGATGCGATTTCTTGCTTCGAGGATAGTTACTTTTAAATTCTTTTGCTTCAGTTTGTTTGCTGCTGCAAGTCCCCCAAACCCTGCGCCAATCACAATTACGGATGATGGCTTCGCCAGGAAAGTGAGCTGATCGGTATTTAATAAACTGGCAGTCAGTACAAGAGATGAACTCTTGAGGAAGTCGCGACGAGAGGTCATGAGTTAGTAGTTGGTTGCTATCAAAATACAAAAAGCATTCAATTATGAAAGTATGGATCGGTCTATTTCCTACCCACCAGTAGGTATATTTAAGCGCTTATGTGTGGATACTGGTAAACAATTAGATATTTTTTTACCTTCGGCGGCGTGATGCAGGCCCATGCTGTATCTAAACCCAAATCGTACCCACATGAGAATGATCCTCACCGTGATGATGCTCATCGTCACATCACATCTATTTGGGCAGGGACATGATGTCACTGCCGGCAACTGTGTAAATTATGTTCCCGATCCTCCCAAGCCTGGTCAGAGCGCACGCGTGACTCCCGACGCTTACTTTGTTGGCTGCACGGTTTGTACAAAAGCGGCTAAGGATAAATACGACCAGGAAGTACTTGAAGCCCGCGAGCGCGCAAAAGCTTATCATGAGAATATCATGAAGCAAAAAAGGGATCGCGAGATCGCGGAGGAAAAGAGACAGCAGGACTTGCAACGCCGTGAAAATGCCGCACTCGCTGAGTTGAACAATCTCAAGAACGACAATGAAGCGTTTGATCGCATGCGTGCGAAAGAACGGGCACGCAAAGAGGCCATCAATGCTAAATTCAATGAAGAAATGGGTCGCGAGAACCGCGCTTACCAGGATCACCTTTCCAAACTTCAGGAGGCTGCATCGCTACAAGTTTCGGCATCAAACGATCCGTTTTGGAATGAGACAGTGATGACACAAAATTTCGTCGCGTATCGCGATGAGAAGAAAGGAACTGTTGGATTTAAAGATCGCAAGGGCACGGTAGTTATCAGTCCAAAATATGATCAGGGACTGGACTATTCGGGTGGGATAACCATGATTCGTTATGGCCGTGAGCAGAAGTACCGAATGGCTATTTTAAATACCAGGGGTGAAACTATAAAAGAGTTTGGAGATATCAATAATGATCTGAAAGGACAGTCTGAAATACAAATTAATGGCGTCGGATTTCCAAGAATGATTTCTGATGGAATCATTTTTCTGCCCGTTAGTGTGCGAAACCCCGACTATCAGGATCTCGTCGCTTTGATGAATAAGGAGGGAAGGCTGATCACTTCAAAATTGTTTTATCGCGTTGAACCATTCAGGAATGGACTCGCAAAGGCAAGCCGATTGATCAGCAAAGATGAAATAGAATTTGAAGAGTTTCCGCGCGACTATTATGCAAGATTTTTCTACCTGGAAGAAGGTTTGATCGATAAGAAAGGAAACTGGGCCCAGTCGCCTCAAAAGAAGCTCGAATATTCCTATTGGTCCAGTGGGCAAGCTACACTGACGATTGAATCGGAAGCAGACCGAAGGATGACTGCTGCTGAACGCAAGCTGCAGGATGAGCGGGTTAAACGGCAGGAGAAGATACGTCATGATGCTGCGATGTCAAAGCTTGAATCGCAGGTCAATTCTAAAGTTTCGAGTGCAAAAACAAGTGGTTACCTAATCGAAAACCTCAATTCTAAAAAGTAATGAAACAACTTATATCCATCCTCATCGGATGCCTGGTTTTGATCATCAATACTCATGCACAAAACAGTGCACAGCTATTTAATGAAGCATATAGTGATTATGAAAATGGCAGCTATGAATCGGGCTTAGCGAAATTGGCCAGACTGGAAAATGACATGGGCAAGACCAATGCCAAAATCGAAAGTTTGAAGACGTTATTATACAACGATAAGGGTGATACAAGAAATGCTTTGTTGTCTGCCGAAAAGTATTTCCGCACAAATCCTGATATTAATTCTGACGGTTATCGTTCAATCAAAGAACTATACAACGAGCTTAAGGCCCGCATGCAGAGCGATTTTCAATCAAAGAAAGAACAATTGGAACGTTCCAGAACTGAGGCTCTTTCGGAAGTAGACAGTGATCTGGTTCGAGAAACAGATCAATACAACTACAACATTGCCCGCAACGCCAGGACATTAAATTCATTGGAAACGTTTCTAAGGAATAATTCAACAAAAGAACTCAGGGATTCTGCCAACGCGTTAATGAATATTATCAAACAGGAGCAAAAGCAGGAACTGTTGATAAGAGAAGGGATAATGTTGCTCGAGAAAGGAAACTTTCGCGATGGCATAAGTAAGTTAGAAGCTGCGCAGGCAATCAAACATTTGGGTTTTGTAAAGAACATGTTGGACGAAGCCTGGAGATTCAGCAGAGATCACGCGATTGCCACGGGTGATATGGCTTTGCTTGATCAGGACTGGAGCGTTGCGATGCAAAATTATGAATATGCATACAAAATTCGCGAGGATAAGGAATTGAAGGAAAAGTTATCGCGCGCTAAAGAAGAATTGGAGTTTTCGGTTGCAGTAAGATCGGATAATGCTAATCTGGTTAAGAAGTATATTTCTAATTACCCGACGGGCCGAAGAAGGAATCATGCAGAAGCATTCCTGTTTGATTATTATTTCGCTGCAGCAGCGAAGGATAAGAAGAATAAAAATATTGATTCCTTGCAGTTGGACATAAACGAACTCAAGGCTTTGAAACTTGCAAAGAATTGGAAGATATATTCTAATGCGTATTATGATATTGTGCTTGAGCATGCCAAACTTATGGGTCAAACCAACAGGAAACAGCATAAGCGATTAATCGGTCGTGAGATTGCTACATATGAAGAGCTTGATGCAGAATCAGGCAAGGATTATGACTCCAGGATCCGATCATTGAAATGGAGGAGAAAAGAGTGGACGCGTCCGGGCAGATTTTATTTAGCATATCAGACCGAATCCAGCTTTACAGATGTGGGATTGGGAATCGGTTACTTATCGAATGGCGGTTTGGGATTCATATTCCAGGCTCGCGCTCCGCTGCAGGTGTGGGCGGCAAAAGAAGAAGAGTCTTTTGAAACGAAGGGCAAAACAATTCAAAAGGGTGTAATCAATTTATTGTTTACAAAAAAGATTGTTCATCCGTTGCATGTATATGGAGGAGGCGGCGTTGCTTTTGTAAATAGAATATTTGCGGATCCCGAAGAAGCAGGTAAGGGGTATGTGTATACGGATGAAGAATTGACCACTCCGAATGTTGAAGCGGGGATCATTATTGCAGTAAAACCACTGACGATTTCTGCAGGTGTTTCTTCTCCCTTTTTGAGTGGAAAGAATAAAGAGCATTTAGGGATAACAAAAACTCCCATAGAAATCGCAGTGGGTATAGGTTTGGCGCTGTAGATGGTAAAATTCAAACAAGCAAAGCCAGGACAATCGTTAGTCCGGAAATTTGATTCTTATATATGAGACTTTTCCATCGAGGCCGTTTCTTTCGTTGAATACCATCTCATATATATCGTTGTAAGCGCTGGATTCAAAAGTAGAGATGCAGGTATTGAATGTGCGTCGCTTTACGCGAAGTACTGCAAAGTCGTCATTCTCTTTGCCATCTGGGTTGTCATATAAAGCGATGGTCGTTCCTGCCGGAACATCATTCAATTTCATCGACCGGGCTTCGTCATTTTCACCAATTTTTCCGTCCATCGATTTTTTATAACTGGCAATGATATCCTGATCGCATCCATTCCCTTCATAAAACAAGATGGAAGTGAGGTCGGATGGTTTATTATCGTCACTTGCTGACCCGGAGTTATTGTTCCCTCCATTACCATTTCTGCCATCCGGGTTTGTTGGACGATCATCTGAGCCGGGAGGTGTTTGTTCAACGGGTTCATCGGTGAATTCTGGCTTACTGGGTGTTGTTCTTCCAGTAAGGAAGTAAATAAGTGCGATTATCACAACAACTGCGATGCCGCCGATAATGTAGATGCGGTTACGATTCATATAGAGGGTTTTAATTTCTTATCGATTGTATCGGTTGACTATCTGTTACCCGGACAACATAATCGCATACAACTATACCGCCCGCTTTATTCGGTAATTTCATCTTGCCCGTTACTTTAAGTTTCTTACGACCATCTCTTGGATCGACTGCGATCTCGTGTTGTGGATATATGCTCCATCCTCGACCTGCATACTCGTTCTTTCCTTTGGCATCCCAAAGATTTACCGGATGTCGCGTTACTAAAATGCTTCCTGTTGGAGCAGCCTCGCCTGCTACTCGCTGTGTGCGCTCACGCCGATAGGCATTTCGTGGCAACTCAAGATAAAAGGTTGTAGTACGCTCGCGTTTCAGATAGGATTCTCCGTTAATCCGGTGAAAGCTCGAGTTTGCAAAGTAGCATACCCGCCATCGGATTTCCTTAGCGGGCCAGGCACTGTTTGTGTGCCTGATTGAAACCGGTTCGCCGCGCGTATCCATTGCGAAAGCTATTCCATCCAATGGATGAATCTCCGGCAAAAAGCCATGTTCTTTATCGTTTACGAAAGCGCCCTGTAAATACACGTATTTGCCGCGTATGCCCGAGTAGTCTGTAAAGTTCTTGTTTTCTCCCTGGTCGTTGACAGCTCGCATCGCAAGGTCCCATGCCGGCTGTCGGCTATTACCAAGCGATAGCAAAAATGCTTTTGATACATCCGCTGTGAGAAACTTCTCATCGAACATTGAATTTTTGTAATCATCCAAAACCATTACCTCGCTGTATATCGTTGAAATGTCGTTTGCTTTGTGCTTCGCGATACGGTGGGAAATGCTTTCCAAATCCGGGTTTAAGGAACGTATATAATTTCTCAACTCAGTTCGAACGCCTGGGTGTAGGTCAACATACACATGCCAGTCTGCCTCATCATCGTTGCGTCCATGGAAGAAACTTATTTTCGTTACGATACCCTCTACCTGTATTTGAGCACGTTCTCCTGAGGGTGATCTCAAAGACGCAGGTACGCGCTCGAATGCTGGATATTGTGCGCCGGTGGCAATCGCAATACACATATAAAATGCACCAATGCTAAGCAGTTGGGCCACCTTATATTTCCTTTTCATACAAGATGTTTTGAAGTCAACAGACAAATCGGTTCAATCGTCTGAGCGACAAATCACAAGTCCTAACCTGTTGGAATGTTATGTACGGAAGAACGATACGGTAAGAAATGAACGATGAGAGTTTGCAATTGTGTATCTAACTAAACTAATGCTTGATCCTGATTAATGAAAGGAAAACCGAATAATTATTATTTCCAATTGTTGTTGCAAAAGAAGCAGCGCATATCGTCATAGCTCCAAAATATTTACCTTCAATATTACTAACGTTCAATTCCCTAAACGACTAAAGCAGATACCCGTGAATACACGACTCTTCTTTCTTTGCGTCTGCCTCTTCTTACTTGCCATCGCCAATCTTTCCTGTTACTCATTGCGAACCCAATCCGGTCAATCACCGCGCAAGCGGTCTTTTGATGAAGGCTGGCGATTTACCAGGGATAGCCTGGTTGGTGCAGAGCAAGTGAACTTTGACGACGCAAACTGGCGCCAGCTTGACCTGCCCCATGACTGGAGCATCGAAGATCTTCCCGAGCAGGTTGAAGGAGAAACGATAGGACCTTTCTCAAAGGAAAGCCCCGGTGCGCGATCAACAGGTCATACCATTGGTGGTACCGGCTGGTACCGTAAACCATTTGTTGTTAACAATGACGAACGCGACAAGCTGTTCTCGCTTTATTTCGAAGGCGCTTATATGGAGACTGATGTATATGTCAACGGACAGCACGCTGCGTATCATCCATATGGATATACTTCTTTCTTTGTTGACATCACCAAATATTTAAACTCTCCAGGTGAACGTAACATCATTACGGTAAGAGTGCGAAATATCGGCAAGAACAGTCGCTGGTACAGCGGCTCGGGCATTTACAGGCATGTTTGGTTGATCGCAACAAATAGACAGCACATTGATCATTGGGGTCTGCAGGTAACAACACCAACCATCACTGCTAAAGAAGCAACAGTGAAGCTTGATGTATCAATACGCAACGAAGACAGGCAACCGTCTGATGTTGTGATGAGAACAAAGATACTTGATTCGGAAGGTCGATTAGTAGCGCAAAGAGACAGCACCATACACCTCGCTGCAGAAAGCGTATTGCATGCGTCGCAATTCCTTTCAGTAACATCTCCAAGGTTGTGGTCGCTGCAAACACCGGTTCTATATACCGCGGAGGTTTTATTGCTTGTTAACGGAAATGAGACAGATCGTTATACTGCCTCATTTGGAATACGTTCAATACAAATAACGGCTACCAATGGTTTTCAGTTGAATGGAGAGAAGATAAAATTACGCGGTGGTTGTATTCACCATGACAATGGCATTTTAGGCGCTGTTGCAATTGACAGGGCCGAAGAAAGGAAGATCGAGTTATTGAAAGCAAGCGGCTTCAATGCCATTCGTTCCAGTCACAATCCTCCTTCAGAGAAATTACTCGAAGCTTGTGATCGCCTTGGCATGCTCGTGATTAATGAACCATTCGACCATTGGCAAAAAGCAAAGAATCCGGAAGACTATCACCGCTTCTTTGATAAGTATTGGGAAGAGGATTTCTCTTCAATGATACTTCGCGATAGAAATCATCCTTCAATCTTTCTTTGGAGCATAGGTAATGAGATACCTGAACGCGCAAACCCTGAAGGGTTGGAGATCACAAAGAAGCTTATTAGTAAAGCAAAAGAACTGGACCCAACCAGGTTGGTAACTGAAGCTATTTGTGATTTTTGGGATAACCCGGGTAAAACATGGCCCGACAGCGAACCGGCATTCGCATTGCTCGATGTGGGAGGTTATAATTACATGTGGGGACAGTATGAAAAAGATCATGCTAAATTTCCACAACGCATTATGGTCGGTACTGAATCAGTTCCAAAACAGGCATTTCAAAACGGGGAGCTGATAGAAAAGCATGAATATATCATTGGTGACTTTGTATGGACTGCAATGGATTACCTGGGTGAATCAGGTATCGGACATGCAACCTGTGATACAGCTACAGATTATCAACTCAGACCATGGCCATGGTTCAATGCAAATTGCGGCGACATCGATCTTATAGGTTATAAAAGATCCCAATCGCTTTATAGAGATGTGCTTTGGAGAAACAGTAAGATTGAGATGGTTGTCCACACTCCCATGCCAAATGACTGTAAAGAGAATGTCAGTTATTGGGGATGGCCTGATGAATTTGAAAGCTGGACCTGGCCCGGAAATGAAGATCGTACGATGGATGTGGCAGTTTACAGTCGCGCTCCTTTAATTCGATTGTATCTCAATAATAAGCTGGTTGGCGAACAAAGAATTGTAGACAGCAATATGTTGACTGCGCGTTTCAAGGTTCCATATGCGTCCGGAATATTGAGGGCGGTGATGGTGGAAGGCGGAAAGGAAACCACTTCAAAAACACTCACTACTGCAGGCAATGCTGTTCGCATCAGACTCGTGGCAGATCGTAAAAACATAAAAGCGAGTAGGAACGATCTCTCCTATGTTACCGTTGAGCTTGTGGATGCAAAAGGATCACTTGTTCCCAATGCCGACAAACTCATAAGTTTCTCTCTTACCGGCGATGCAGAACTGGCCGCTGTTGGAAATGCAAATCCGTCTGAGATGGCAAGCTTTAAACAACCCGTACGGAAAACATACCGGGGGCGATGCATGGCAATAGTTCGCCCAACCGGAAAACGGGGAAAAGCAACACTTACAGCTAAGGCCGAGGGAGTGGAAACCGCTCAATTGCAGATTGAGATAAGTGAATAAGTGGTGAACTTACGAGACGCTTGAAGTCCGACGCGCGCATGACAATATTCTTTTTAGCTCATGCCTCATTCGATAGCGTAATTTTGTCTTAGATGTGAATGTTCCGCGAATGAATGCCTTGATCTTCCAGCGTCTTCTTCCATTAACTCTTTTGTGTTGTGTGCTTACTGCAGGCAATCTTAACTCCTTTGCACAATTTGCCAAACGCCCAAGCATCGGGCTCGCATTGAGCGGGGGTGGTGCGAAGGGGTTGGCACACATAGGGATTCTTAAGGCATTGGATTCGGCTGGTGTTAAGGTAGACTACATCACTGGAACCAGCATGGGAAGCATCATTGGTGGTTTATATGCTTCGGGATATTCCGGCAATGAGATCGAACAGATCGCTCGGAATATCGATTGGTCATCCCTTCTTTCAAACAGGACCACCCTGCGTTCGCTGGCAATGGAAGAAAAAGAAGAATACGGTCGGTACGCGCTTGAACTGCCATATATGGGTCGCAAATTCCGGTTGCCCACTGGCGCGTTGGAAGGACAGGAGTTGTGGTTGAAGTTCTCCGAACTTTTCTTCCCGGTTTATCACATCAAAGACTTCAACAAGCTTCCAATTCCGTTTAAATGCATTGCAACAGATGTTGCTACCGCCGAAGCGGTTGTGCAGGATCGCGGAGAATTGATCACTGCACTCCGGGCAAGCATGGCTATCCCGGGAGCATTTACATCGGTACAAAATTTTGGTCGCAGTCTTGTCGATGGAGGTGTAGTGCGCAACTTCCCCGTTTCTGATGCACGGGCAATGGGCGCTGATATTGTCATCGGAAGTAATGTGTCGGAAGGTTTACGTCCTAAAGAGCTTCTCACAAACCCGATCCAGATACTCACACAGATTGTTTTCTTCAAGGAAGCAGAGGATCATAAGAAACAGATCGCACAATGCGATTATTACATTAACCAGGAACTTGATGGATACTTCGCTGTGAGTTTTGACCGCGCAACGGCCATCATCGACTCAGGTATTGCGAGGGGAAGGGAGCTTTACCCCATTATCAAACACACGGTGGATTCGTTCAATGCTGTGTATGGCGAACCGCTTCAATCCTACCATACAACTCCGCGCATTGAATCGGTATTGATCAGCGCGTACGATGTAACAGGGTTAAAGAAAATCCGCTCATCGTCATTCATTCATAGCCTGAGATTTGAGTCGGGGCGATGTTACACTGCAAACGAACTTGCAACGATGATTCGCAGGGGATACGGTACACGCAATTACGATTATATACATTACAGTTTGCATCCGGTAGATAGCGGGAATGCAAAGATCGTTTTTGATGTTAGGGAGAGTGCTTCCACTTCTACCAAACTTGGTATTCACTTCAACACATTTATGGGGTTAAGTCTTGTTGCAAATCACACGACAAGAAACTTCTTCACGACGAATTCCAGGTCTTCAATTACTCTAAATGTGGGAGAGAACTTTCGCGCTCGTGCATCACATCTTCAATACCTGGGTAGGTTGAAGTACATCGCTATAGTGCCGGAAGTTCAGTTTGAAACTTTCAAGATCGATACTTATGACGATGGCTTTAAGAAAGATGGTATTTATCGTCAGAATTATTTCAAGGGCGATATAAAGTTGCAGTCTGCAAACAGTCTTGTTTTTACCGGCGGAGTGGGTGCGCGTTATGAGTGGATGAAGTATGAACCGCTGATCCAGTCGGCATTCCAGGCGAAGGGCAGCAACCGGTTTTATACGGGATATGCGTTCTTCGATGTGAATACATTAGATAGAACATATTTGCCGGAGCGAGGTATCAGGATACATGGTCAGGCGGGATGGATCTTTGATCAGCGACCCTCACTGACATTTACATCGAATGGTGAAATCATAAGCACCCCGGATTCAGCGGCGATCAGCGATGAGAATTATTTGCAGACGACTTTCAATGCCGAGCAGCATCATCGATTGAACAGGCGTTTTACTTTATCGACATATTATCAATCGGCAATAAATTTCGCTTCAGACCAGAACGTATTCAATGCATTTTCTATCGGCGGACTTAATCGTATGTATCGCAACCAAATCGTGTTTCCGGGATTGTCTGATATGAGTACTTATTCTTCCAGTGTTGCTGCATTGCAGTTTTCTTTACGGATGCGACTATCAAATGCGTTCTATGTCATTGCACATAACAACTTGTTGGCAAAAGATTTTATCAGTGTAGCCAATCGTGCGCAACAGAACACCTGGCTTACCGGCCATGCTCTCAGCGTTGCTTATAATTCATTACTCGGACCGATTGAACTCAGTGCGATGTACAGTGAGCAGTCGCGGCGCGTTCAGGGGTATGTAAGCATTGGATTTTCGTTTTGAATTATATCTTCACGCAAAACTCAAAACATGAAATCAGGTTTACGCATCTTCGCTACTGCGGGATTGATCTTTATTCTATTGGCGATTGCCCTGGGGGTGTACAAAGCACTGAACGGCGATTACCTGCAGAACGCATCGTTCATCACCATAGGTATTTATGCATTTCTTCTCATAGCAGTTGCAGCCGCGATCGTGTTTGGCATTACACGTTTGTGGAAAAACCGCAACTGGCTTTTGATGCTGACATTGCCTTTTGTTTTGGAGGCCTGCAGTTATGCTAAATCAAACCAACAGGTAGTTGTGTCATCTGATTGCGGCATGACCTGGAAGAAGATCGATGTGGGGGGTGCAGTGCCAAAGGGAGTGGGCAATCGTTGCTTTATGAAGGTAGTTATGCCATCCTATCCTATGCAGGGGGAAAGTAAATTCGTTTCGAACTTCAAGGAGAAAGTAAGAGCCAACATCCACATTGATTATGATTATTCGATCACGGAGCCATTAGCATTTATCAAGCAGGCTAAATACCTGGGAACTGCGAATACAGATGCAGACTCGGAAGAAGCTTTAAACGCTAAAGTGTTTGAAACAGCAGAGAATTCTGTTATTGACAAGCGGATCCGTGAGGTGGTTAAAGGACTTCTCATCAATGAGGATATAGTGGATGCCGACCAGGCCGAGCTCGAAAACCAGATCCTTGATCGCTCCAATAAAATACTGGATCCACTGGGAGTGCGACTGAATTTTATCACCCTTACGTTTGATCTGGATGAACAAACCAGGCAGGCTATAGATGTTGCAACCGCGATGAAGATCTATGAAACGAAATCGCTGGGTGATGTTGGAAGATCGGTTGTGTCCGCAAGAGCAGGTGCCACCAAAATCACCATTGAAACGAGGAACGAACCATCGAGGTCGGCGGAATAATTTGAGAATTCATTCGAAATGCAAGTGTTTTGCGTAAATTATGCCCGTAACCAAACCGCTCATGCAGCCATCAGGCGCCTTCCCAGCCAACACTGATAAAATTCTTGAGGCGTTTCAATCCGCTGGATTGGGATGGTGGGAGTATAATGCAAAAACGGATCAATTACATTGGTCACAAAAATGCAAGCACATCTTCGGACTTTATTCGGATCGTGAATTGAATTATGCCGACTGGGCATCTTCGGTTCACCCAGATGATTTTCAGCGTGCAGACGAACAGCTTTCTCTTGCTCTCAATGAAATGGGTGTTTATGATGAGAAGTACCGCGCTGTGGGCATTGAAGACGGCAAAGTACGGTGGGTAAGATCGATCGGAAAGGTGACATACGACGATGCAGGCAAGCCAGAGAAGATGATTGGTGTGTTGCTGGAAACATCCAGTACAAAATTAGAGGAGGCTATATCAGAACAAAGTAATGTGCGCGTCAAACTGATAGCCGACACGATGCCTCAGCTTGTATGGTGTACGGAGCCCGATGGTTACCACGATTTTTTCAACCGCCGTTGGTACGAATTCACAGGTCTGACATATGAGCGAACGAAAGGCGAAGGATGGAATGCAGTGTTGCATCCTGACGACCAGGAACGTGCCTGGACACATTGGCGTCATAGTTTAGAAACCGGTGATCCTTATGAAATAGAATACAGGTTTCGCCGGCATGATGGTGAGTATCGATGGTTTCTTGGTCGCGCGCTTCCATTGAGAGACGGCGATGGAAATGTCAGCAAGTGGTTTGGTACCTGTACAGACATTCATGAACAGAAACTGGCTTCGGAAGAAATCGAACGGACCAATGCTTCGCTTGCAGAAAGTGAAAAAAGGTTCCGTACGCTTACTGTCAATTCCCCTGACCTTATAACCCGCCATGGGCGCGACTTTCGTTACCTTTATGCAAGTCCGCACATACAGCGGTTCACTGGAATCGAGGCGGAAAAATTCATTGGCAGAAATTACTGGGAAATGGGTTTGCCTGAAGATCTGTGCCGTTTTTTTGATGAACAATTAAAGATTGTATTCGAAAGAAAAGTACTGCACCTCTGCGGCTATATAACACAAACGGAGGAGCCGGTATACATGGAGTCGCGACTTGTTCCCGAATTTGATGAAGATGGAGAAATGGTGTCGGTGCTTGTTATATCAACTGACATTACAGAGAGGAAGAAGTCGGAAGATGCATTACGCTATCAAACGCAATTGTTGAGCGATATAGCGAATACGTTGCCGCTGGTAGTCTGGACTGCGGATCCATCAGGATCGATAACATTTGTGAATGAGCAATGGGAACGACTTTATGGACATGCCGAAAAGGAAGGACTTGGGGCGGGGTGGATGAAGTTTGTACATCCTTCAGACCTTGCCTATGTAACCGAGACCTGGAGCCGTTCAATAGAATCAGGTCAAAACTACGAAGTAGAGTTTCGCATACGCAATGCAAAGAATGTATATCGATGGATGCTGGTACGTGCGACACCGTTGAAAGATGCAGATGACAACGTGTTAAGCTGGCATGGGTCGAACACAGATATTCACGACAAAAAACAATTTGAGAATCTGCTTGAAGAGAAAGTGTTGCAGCGAACAAAAGAGTTAGAGAGAAGGAATGCTGAGCTTGAGCAATTCACTTTCGTTTCGCACCATGATTTGCAGGAGCCACTTAGAAAGATCACGATGTTTACTGAGATGGTGAAGGCAGAGACGGATGGAACTGTTCCGGAATCGGTTTCCCTGAGGCTGGAGAAGATAAGTAATGCATCGCGGATCATGCGTGAAGCACTTCGTGATGTTTTGGATTTTGCGAGTTTAAATAAAGCGGAAACCTTTGTTCCTGTAGATCTCGACGAGATGCTTGCCTCGGTTATTATGGAGCTTGAGCCGGTGATAAATGATAAGAAGGCAAGGATCAGTTCCTGTCCTTTACCTGTTGTTGATGCAGTGCCACATCAGATGCAGCAATTGTTTTACAATCTGCTGGCAAATTCATTGAAGTTTGTTGCGCCCGGTCAATCGCCTGAGATCTCCATTGATTTTGAAAAAAAGTCGAGTGAACCGGAGGACGGCAATACTGTATATACTTTTTACATAACCGATAATGGTATTGGCTTCGATCCATTACATTCTGAAAAAATATTCAAACTGTTTCAGCGCCTGCACACAAAGGATGAAATTCCCGGCAATGGTATTGGGCTTGCATTATGCAAAAAGATCGTGGAGAATCACAGCGGTAGAATATGGGCTGAATCTTCACCAGGCAAAGGCGCAAAATTTACTTTTACGATAGTTTCGAATTAGATCGTCCGCATAAAGTAGAAATTCATTGGCCGGTTAATGATATAACCAAGTCGCTCATAAATCTCAATTGCCCGTTTGTTGTCTGCACGAACATGAAGGAACGGCTTGTATCCCTGTTCCAGGATCAGCGCTGTCTGGTGTTCTACCAGTAAAGTGGCATAGCCTTTTCCAAGATGATCCGGATGGGTACATACCGCACTTACTTCGGAATAATCACCTGGATGAAGTCGCTGGCCCGTCATGGCTACAAGTTTATTATTCTCAAAGATGCCATAGTAATGACCAAATTCAATTGTGCCTGTACCAAATGGGCCGGGTCGGGTGAGAGTTGCCAGCGCGACCATCTCAGGAATATGCGAATCATTAAGGGGAACGATGTTGCTTAACTGCGTAGCGGTTGAGTTGAAACCATTGCCGGTATAAAGCATTTGCACGCCTTCGACTTTCACGAGTAACTTCCATTGCAAAGGAATGTCGATGTGTTCGGGCGTTGCGTAGAGGATCATCCGGTCGTTAGGTAGCAAAGAATGCAATTCCATAAAACCACTAACATGGTTTACGCGAAAGCCCGCAAACGGGGAAACAGATTCATCGAAAAACTTTACATCTTCTGATCCAAAACTCAAATGTTGATCCCGGGTGGAGAGCGCACTAAAAACCGGGTTATAAAGCAGGTCGTTCACTCCGTAAAATTATTTGATTATTTTATGCAATCGCAAATTCGATTTATGAAACTCCTGGCTGCAATCTCCACCTGCTGTTTATTTTTCAGCTCCGCTAATGCTCAACGTCAGATATCGGTGCAATCGCCCGATGGAAAAATATCGGTGAATATCAGCACTAACAGATCATTGCAATACACTGTCCGGCACGAAGAAAATATTCTCTTGCATCCATCAACGATTGATCTTTTTGTTCAAAGCGGCAAGCTTTCGGACGATTTGCGAATCGCTAAAACAACACGTGCATCAGCAAATTATAAGATCACTTCTCCCGTTCCCGAAAAAAGAAAAGAGATCACAGATCAATACAATCAGGTAACAATCCGATTTCGCGGTCCCTTCAGCATTATATTCCGTGCTTACAATGATGGTGTTGCCTATAGGATACTTACGCACTTCAGAGATTCCATCACTATCAAAAATGAAACGGCAACATTTGTGTTGAATGCTAAGGACAAGATCTATTTTCCTGTATCATAGAACTGCAAGGGCATGTGCAGATCATAAGATCATGATCATGTATCATGGAGGGTTTCCACCGAAGGGATTCAATCGCACCTGGCCCAATGCTGTGACACGGGAAGGAGTATTGGGATCCGAGTATAACATCTGGAGTAATAAGCCAACACCAGAACATGATTTGATACTACCCTTTACGAGAATGCTTGCCGGGCCAATGGATTACGAACCCGGGTTTTTGGATAACGCCACCGAAAAACAGTTTAGGTCAATCGAACAGCGGCCGATGAGCCAGGGCACAAGATGTCACCAGCTTGCAATGTTCGTGTTATACGAAAGCCCAATACAAATGTTTTCGGGTAACCCATCGCAAGGCTTCAGAGAGCCGGAGTTTATGGAATTGCTTGGATCCATTCCAACAACATGGGATGAAACCTGGATACTTAAGGCGAGAGTTTCAGACTATTTGGTCACTGCGAGAAAGAAGGGAGACGATTATTTTATTGGGGGAATGACAGACTGGACTGCCAGAGAGTTTGCACTGGATCTAAGCTTCATTGACAATGGAACATATGATGCTTTGTTGTGCAGCGATGGTATCAATGCCGATAAGTATGCAGCGGATTATCTGCTGCAAAGATTTACATATCAAAAGGGCGACCCGTTAGTGGTGAAGATGCAGCCCGGCGGAGGTTTTGTTTTGAAACTTGTTAGAAGATAACAAGCGGGGTTTCAGGAAAATCAAGGTTTAGCTGGTACCTGGTGCTACGTCCACCACCTTCCCCGTAAGGCAGGAGCGCTTGTATCTGCAAAAGGTATTGCAGATCTCTTGTGGCAGTGGCCTTGGAAGTTTTCGTAAGCGAACCATATTTGCCTGCGTTCATACCACCCTGAAATCCTTGTGGACCTTCATCAAACATGCGCTTCAAAACTTTCGTATGACGGTCGGATAGCTGTTCTTTGAAGCGGTCAAAGAAGCGTGCTTTTTTCAATGTGAATTGTACCTGTTCGATCGCTTCGTTTTGCGCCTGCAATGTGGTGTTCACAAAGTAATTTATCCATTGGGTTACGGAAAGCGATTTTTGCGCCGCTGACAATGCCTCGTAATACTCCGACTTATTAGCTTCGATTGTTCGCGATAAGCTAAGAAGAACCGGCCGTCCGAGGCCCTGGGACAATGCTTTTTCAGCGATAACACGACCAATGCGGCCGTTGCCATCTTCGAACGGGTGGATAGATTCAAAATACAGGTGTGCAAGTGCGGCACGTACTACTCCAAACTCCAGAGCGTTTTCCTGACCCGGCGCAGTACTATTAAACCATATTACAAACTGCCTCATTTCTTGATTTACGCGCGAGGAAGGCGGCGCTTCGAAGTGAACTTTTTGCTTGCCCATTGCGCCGGAAACCACCTGCATAGGTTCCTCATGCGTGCGCCACTTGCCTGGCGTCAGTGAAGAATCGCCCTTAAATAGGAGACGGTGCCAATGGAATAACATTGCTTCTGTGAGCGGCAGGTTATAATGTTTTCGGGCATCTACCATCAGTTCCCCCATTCCCTGGGCAGACTTATCCTTCACCTTCTCTGATACTTTGTTGACCCCAAGATTGTTGCGGATAGACGACATTACATCCTGCCTCTTGAGATACTCCCCTTCGATGGCGGAACTCTTTAAAGCTTCAGCCACCATGAGGTTAACCAGGGCATCTAACTGGAGCTCGGTTGGCAGGGCGCTGACTACACCAGTCATACTTCCGGTTTTTTCGGCCAGTCGCACGATGGCTGGCCTCGCTTCTTTGAGCGAAAAACTAAACTTCGGCCAGTCTTTTTTCTGCCAGTTGTAGTAAGCCATGAGCCGATTAAATTTCTTATTCGGCTCAAAATACGACAAAAAATGAGCCGATTAGAAAATTTATTCGGCTCATTATACAAGAGCTATTACCTATTTTTCATTCGGTTTTACCCAGAGTTCCTGCAACACTACCATAAGAATGGCAACCACGGGAGTAGCAAGCACAAGTCCCCATCCGCCGCTTAACACTCCCATAAAAAGTTGGGCAAGGATTATCAATGCAGGCGGAATTTCGATAAGTCGCTTTTGTATCTGTGGTGTGATGATATTGCTTTCCAAAACCTGCACAAGAATGTACAGCCCTGCAACAAGGAGAGCCGTTGTTGGTGATTGCATAAGGCCCACTAATACCGCCGGAACCATGGCTATTAACGGACCGAAATTCGGAATGAAATTAAGGAGTCCTGCCATCAATGCAAGAGTCAATGCCATTGGCATACCGATAATAAACAGGCCTGTTGCTGTAAGTACTGCAACTACAAGCATACTGAATAACTGACCCTTCAGCCATTTAGTAAGCGTAACGCCGACTTTGCTCACCACATCGTGCGCGCGTGGTCTTGCATTATTCGGAAATAACTTTATTACACCACCAACGTAAGAACCCGGCGCAGCAGTAAAAAAAAGTCCAAGAAACAGCACCACGTATATGTCGCCAAGTACACCGAAGGTGCTGCTAAAAAAGCGCCTCGCCGTGGCAGAGGCTTTTTCCACGTTGCCCTGCGAGGAAATGCTTTCCATAATTTTCTTACCTATAGGAAACTGATTGATCTGTTGCCTGGCTTTGTCTATCGTAGAGGGCAGCGTTTGTGAAAGCTGTTCAACCTGCCCGCTGATCCTGTTACCTGCGAGCCAGAAAAACAGCCCTAATAAGATAAGTGAGCCGATGATTGCAATGGGTAAACTTAACTTCGGTGACAGATGCAATTTTCGTTGTAACAAAGAACTTAATCCGCGGAAATATAAAGCGATGAGTGATCCGGCAAGGATCAGCAATAAAACATTGAACGTAGCCCGTAGAATGAGCAATACTATAACTGTTAAAGCGACGATACCTGTGGCAATCCAGACTTTCTTGCTGAAACTAATATCGTCATTGTGCTTTTCCATAGACATTCCAGGTGTTTATGATCGCAGCTTGTTCCTGCTCGGTTAATTGATGTTGCAAAACCTTATAATTACGTTGGGTGTTTACATAGGCTCTAATCGCCGGTAAGGCGTCTGTAAAATTTTGAATGCCCAGATGATCATAGATCCTTTGCATTTGATTCATTGGATCGCGGGCGAGATCTTCATACGCTACTTCGACAATATTTCGATCGGATACCAGCATCTTTTGCTGCTCATACGCATCGATCATTCCTTTGTATGTTTCTAATATTACGGACGAAGCATCTGCTGAAAGATGTTTTCCAAGTGCAAAATTTTCCTGCACAACTTTTAAGAGACGCTTGTTGGAACCGTACACTTCAAATGGATCGCGATAGATGTAAACAAATTTTGCGTTAGGAAACAGTGATAGGAGATGTTTAATACGTGCGGTGTTAGGCGGGCTTTTCAACACAAGCTGTTTGCCTTTATTTGCAAATGAGATCTTTTTTATAAGATACAGATAGCGCTGCTTCCATTGATCAATTTCTTGATGCGAAACATTATTGAACAGGACATGCTTTTCGAAGTGTTCCATCATTCGATCGGGAAAAAAGTAACCCCACTGCGCGGCAAGAGGATCTACTGAAAGCGTCATCGCGATATCTTCTTCTCCCGGGGCAGTCCATTTCATTGGAACGCGGTGTACCGGGTTTTTTTGGTTAGAAATTTTAGCCGCGAATTCCAGGATCGGTCGTAACCATATTTCCGTACTCAACATCATTTCAGGCATGACAGTTTGATAACTGTTCAGATAACCAAACTGTTTGTCCTGTGTAAGCAGCTGCTGCAGGTAGGTAGTGCCGCTTCGATAAAACCCCAATATAAATATGGGCGGATGCTCAATGACATGTGCCTTGATCTTCCTATCAAACAAAGCTATTTCGATCCAGCGCCAGTACTCGGAGCCAATCGTTTTCATGAGCCATGGAGCCAGCTTTTTCCAACCTTGTGAGGAAAGGCCTCCGTTGTCTTTGACGATCCTGGTGAAAGTTAGAAACGATAGCGGCAAGAATCTGTTCATACAATTCTCTTCTGCTTTTGTTCAAGAATTTCACTGCAAATAAAATTGAAGAGCTGTTCAGCAGCTACGGCTTCATTATCTTTTTCCGTATTGATGATCAGCGAGGGATTGTCTGGAGCTTCATATGGGTCAGTAATTCCTGTCATGTTGAACACTTTTTGCGGATCACTGTCGTCGAGCATGGAACGTTTATAAAGTCCTTTTGGGTCACGTGCAACAACGGTATCTATGGAACACTGTATCCATATTGTTTTAACATGCATGCCGTATTGTTCGATCTCTCTTCTGACTTCTTCATATGGATTGATGGTTGCCATGATCGCTATCACACCATTTCGAGCCAGCAGGTTTCCAACAAAACCAAGTCGGCGTATGTTTTCACATCGGTCCTCCTTACTGAATTGTAAATCGCGACAAAGCATTCTTCTATAAACATCTCCATCGATCACTTCTACCCTATATCCTTCCTGCAACAGCAATTCTTTAACTGCATAGGAAATAGTTGTCTTGCCTGCGCCTGACAGGCCTGTCATCTGGATCAAGAGCATTTGAAAGTTGTTTGAGTAAACAGGCCAGTGGTTGCAATTGTCAGGCCCGAGCCAACTATGACCAGATAAAAAATATTCTTACCTTTTAGAGTCTGTTTCGATCCTCCCTCTAAGAACAACAGTAATCACATCAAACCTGCTATTATGAGTACTCATTCATTTACAGCCGTGCTTGCTGGTGCGATACTTCTTTATGCATGCGCGCAGAAGCCAAATAGTCCTTCTGAAGAACAAATCAGTTCAATAAAACTTAAATCGGGCGACCTGATCACATGCGGCCCCGAAGCCTCCGAATTTGGAACCGTTGCTTTTAATTTCTCTGGTGGCAAAGAGCTGCGTGACGACTTTCAGCTTGGAGTAAAACTGCTGCACTCATTTGAATACGATGAGGCGGAGAAGGTATTTGCGCGTGTTATTTACAAGGAGCCGTCCTGCGCAATGGCATATTGGGGAGTGGCTATGAGTAACTTCCATCCTTTATGGACTCCACCAACGCCGGATGAATTAGCGAAAGGTGCAAAGGCCGTAGAGATAGCAAAAACGATTGGGGGAAAGACGGAGCTCGAAAATGCATACATCAATGCGATCAGCACGTTTTATGCGGATTATCAAAAACTCGATCACAAATCCCGCGCGTTGCGTTTTGAGAAGGCGATGGAGGAAGTGCACAATCGTTTCCCGGACGATAAAGAAGCCACAATATTTTATGCACTTGCATTAGATGCTGCAGCGGATCCCAATGATAAAACTTATCATAAACAAAAGAAAGCGGGTGAGATGCTTTCAAAATTGTATCCCGGGCAGCCAAATCATCCTGGCATCGTGCATTATATCATTCATACTTATGATTATCCCGAGCTGGCACATATCGCGTTACCTGCCGCAAGGAAATATGCGTCAGTGGCGCCATCTTCAGCTCATGCCTTGCATATGCCATCGCACATATTTACGCGACTGGGAATGTGGGATGAATCAATCAAATCGAATATGGCATCAGCAGAATCGGCGCGTTGTTATGCTGAAGCCGCCGGCATCAAAGGACATTGGGATGAAGAGTTGCATGCGATGGATTATCTCATGTACGCTTACCTGCAGAAGGGTGATAACGATAATGCGAAGAAGCAACTGGATTATCTCAATTCTATAAAGGAAGTCAATCCCTTCAATTTTAAAGTGGCATATACTTATGCTGCAATCCCTGCGCGATATGCTTTGGAAAACAAGCTATGGGAGCAGGCTGCCAATGTATATGCACATGATGATAAGATCGACTGGAGTAAGTATGGTTGGCAGTCAGCAATTCTTCATTTCACACGAGCGCTGGGTGCTGCGCATATGAAGCAATTGGATAAGGCAGAAATGGAGTTGGATAGTTTAAAATCAATTCATGCGGCGCTACTTGCACAAAAGGATGCATATAAAGCCCAACAGGTGAACATACAGGCAAAAGCATCTGAAGCCTGGATTGAATTAATGAAAGGGAATAAGGACAAAGCGCTAGAGACGATGCAGGAGGCTGTTGCGTTGGAAGACGCAACTGAGAAACACCCGGTAACACCCGGGGAAGTTATACCTGCGCGACAATTACTCGCAGATATGTATGTTGAATTGAAACAGCATGATAAAGCCCTGAAAGAATATGAGATCGAATTAAGAAGACATCCAAACCGGTTCAATGCGGTGTATGGTGCGGCATCTGCTGCGGAAGCAGCAAAGGACTATGCAACCGCTGAGAAATATTTCAAACACTTGCAGGCTATTACGGTTAAAGGTAGCAACCGGCCGGAGTTTGCAAAGGCGGGAGGGTTTGTGAGTAATGTGAAGATGTGAAAGTGTGGATGGGCTAGTGTGCTAGTATGCTAGTGTGCTAGTATGCTAGTGTGCTAGTATGCTAATGCCATGGTGAGCAGTTGGTTTACGGTTTTCCAGTTGCGGGTGGTTGCAGATACTTTCAATCTTCTTTCGAAAAAATTATTGTTGAGTTTTGTGACACCATAGCCACCAGGGATATACAAATAGATTTCTTTGTTAATTACTTTGAAAGTATCTGGTGCAAATTCATTTTGTGGTAGTTGATCAATCAGGGTTTTGTCGGCAGGGTCTTTAAGAAACGTTACATGAAGCTTTTCTTTGTCGATGTTCTTATCGCCGATAAATGGGTTTGCATTGACAATTTTTTCAAATTCATTGAGCGTTCTGTTAATGACTGGGACTTCAAAACCGAATCGATCTAAAATTGCGGTTTCAATCTTTGTTTGCAGGGTGCTGGCTGTTATCTTAGCCTTTGTTTGAAACAATATATTGCCGCTTTGTATGTAGCTCTTAACGTCTTCCAGTCCTGCTTCTTCATACAATTCCTTAAGTTCCGTCATTAGGATCTTTTTCGATCCACTCATATTGATTCCCCGGAGAAGAGAGATGTAGGTTGTCATTGTAATGATTGCGTTTCAAATATCATGTTTTCTTTTTGTATTTTCCATCAAGCCAATCACCATAACAATGCCTGACCATACTCTGCGTAGTGCTTCCTGGTTTTCCCGTACCGGTAAAGACGGCTTCATCTATCGGGCATGGATGAAGAAAATGGGCATCCCTTCTTTTGAATTCAACAAACCAATTATTGGTATATGCAATACCTGGTCTGAACTGACGCCCTGTAACTCTCATTTTCGTGATCTTGCTGAATCTGTAAAGCGCGGTGTGCTGGAGGCGGGTGGTTTCCCGGTGGAGTTCCCTGTAATGTCGCTTGGAGAAACGTTGATCAAGCCTACGGCGATGCTGTATCGTAACCTTGTAAGCATGGATGTGGAAGAATCGATTCGTGCTAACCCGATCGACGGTGTTGTATTATTATGTGGATGTGATAAGACTACTCCTTCTCTGGTGATGGGTGCCTGCAGTGTTGATCTTCCAACAATTGTTGTGTCAGGAGGACCGATGCTTACGGGGAGGCATCGTGGAAAAAGTATCAGCACCAGTGATGTGTGGAGGTTCAGTGATGAAGTTCGTTCGGGGCATATGACTGATGAAGAGATGATGCTTGCAGAAGCGGGTATGTGTCGTAGTGATGGTCACTGCGCAGTGATGGGAACCGCCTCAACGATGGCATGCATGGTTGAATCATTGGGATTATCGCTGCCGGGCAATGCTGCGATTCCCGCGCCCGATGCGGGTCGCAAGGTGTTGGCACAAATGTCCGGGATCGAGATCGTGAAAATGGTGAATAAGGACTTGCGGATGTCACAGGTACTGACCAGAGAATCGTTCATCAATGCTATCAAAGTGAACGCGGCAATTGGTGGTTCCACGAATTTTGTGTTGCATATGCTTGCAATCGCCGGTCGCATTGGCATCGATTTATCGCTGGACGATTTTGATGAACATTCAAATGGTATTCCTTTAATTGCAAACCTGCAGCCGTCGGGATTGTATTTCATGGAAGACCTTTATTATGCGGGTGGATTACCAGCGGTAATAAATCAGTTGTTGCCGCGTCTGCATAAAGAATGCATCACGGTGAACGGCGCGACGATCGGAGAAAATTATGGTAATGCCATTTGTTATAACGACCAGGTTGTTGCCTCGATTGATAAGCCCTTCAATTCAACCTCGGGTATTGTCATATTGAAAGGAAATATTTGCCCTGATGGAGCAGTATTGAAACCTTCCGCAGCGAGCCTTCACCTAATGAAGCATACAGGCAGGGCAATAGTATTTGAAGACATTGATGATTATAAACGAAGGATCAATGACGAAGCACTTGACGTAGATGAAAGTTGTATAATGGTGTTGAAGAATGTTGGTCCCATCGGTTATCCTGGTATGCCTGAAGTGGGTAATATGGGGTTGCCTGCGAAGTTGTTGGCTAAAGGGATTACGGATATGATTCGCATTTCCGATGGTCGTATGAGTGGTACCGGTTTTGGAACAGTGGTTCTGCATGTATCGCCGGAGGCTGCCGCGGGCGGTGTTTTTAGTGTGCTTCGCGATGGTGATACGATCGCCTTGGATGTGAACGAGAGAACGCTGAATGTTTTACTAAGTAATGAAGAAATACATCAAAGGTTGAAGGAAAGTCAAACGAGCCTTCGCGGTTTGAATGATGTCGCCATGTTGCCTGACAGAGGATATGTTCATATGTATCGTTTGCATGTTCAACAGGCGAATAAAGGTGTGGATTTCGATTTTCTGGTGGGTGGTTCAGGAAGCGATGTTACCAGGGATTCGCATTGAAAATCGTGATTCGTGATTCGTAATACATAATTCGTAATACATAATTCGTAATGCACAATTCAGTAGCGATGTCATTAAAAGGAAAGGTAGCAATAGTAACAGGTGCCGGTCAGGGCATCGGACTTGAGATGTGCAGGAAGCTGCATGAAAATGGCGCTTTGATTGTGTTGAATGATTCAAGCAGTGAGCTTGCGAATGCTGCAGCAGTGAGCATTTCACAGGATCAGTCTGTCTGCATTGCGGTACCCGGAGATTGCAGCGATTCGGTTGTGATCAAACAATTGATTGATGCGGCAGTGTTTAATTTCGGTAAGCTCGATATTGCTATTGCCAACGCAGGCATTACTTTGTTTGGGGATTTTTTTGATTATACAAGGGAAGCTTTTGATAGGGTGATAGATGTAAATCTTGCCGGCACCTTCTTTCTCGCCCAGGCTGCCGCCAGGCAAATGCGTTTGCAAAACAGTGGAGGATCTCTTCTTTTTACATCGTCCGTTACGGGCCACCAGGCACATAAGAATCTTGCTGCGTATTCCATGAGTAAGGCGGGTATCGAGATGCTTGCGCGAAATCTTGTCATTGAGTTATCGGCATTCAATATCAACGTCAACGCTATTGCACCGGGCGCTACATTAACAGAACGAACGACATCCGATAGTGAATATGAAAACACCTGGCAACAACTTACACCCATGGGTCGCGCCGCAAAGGTTGTGGATATTGCAAATGCGGCAATGTTTCTTGTGTCTGATGAAGCAAGACATATTACAGGTCAGTCTTTGGTCATTGACGGTGGCTGGTCGTGCGTGAGTCCCTATTTGTAACGAGGAGTTTGCTGCCGCATTTAGCCCTTTCTTTGTCGCTATCCGCCATTTTTTCTGATTAAAAACATTTCTAGGTTTGTAATGAACTATTAAACCAACAACAATGGAAACCTCAACATCATCGCGATCTACAATAACAATTCGGGCACTTATCAATGCCCCTGTAAGCAAGGTATGGGAATGCTGGAACGATCCAAAGCAAGTGACACAGTGGAATGCAGCAATAGAATCATGGCATTCACCGCGTGCGGAGAATGATCTAAACGTTGGAGGAAGATTTAGTTATCGCATGGAAGCACGCGATGGTTCCATGGGCTTTGATTTCTCCGGTGTTTATGACAGGATTGAACAACATAAACTCATTGAATATACATTGGACGATAACCGTAAAGTGAGCGTGCAATTTGCCGACAACGGCACAGCAACGGATGTTATAGAAACTTTTGAAGCGGAAAGCACCAACCCTGTGGAAATGCAACGTGGCGGTTGGCAGTCCATTTTGGACAATTTCAAACGATATGTGGAATCTAAAAGCGAAACCCCATCATCTGGTGATGATGCAAGCGGTGCAAAGCTTGCAAGTGAAGCCAATAAGATCTATCCCTGCTTCTGGTTTGATAACAACGCAAAAGAAGGGGCGCAGTTTTATTGTTCTGTATTTAATGCAGAGATCGTACTTGAGCATCCCGTGGTAGTGGAAATTGAAGCGAATGGACAGAGATTTATGTGTCTGAATGGTGGTCCGAATTTCAAGATCAATCCATCCATCTCCATGTTTGTAGTGTGTGAGACGGAAGATGAAGTTGAACGTATTTGGGAGCGACTTGGAGAGAACGGCTCAGTACTCATGCCTTTGGATAAATACGATTGGAGCCCTAAATATGGTTGGGTGCAGGATAAGTTTGGAGCGACCTGGCAAATTTCGTTAGGACCAATTTCCGATGTGGGACAAAAATTCACTCCATCACTTTTGTTTGTCGGCGACAATTTTGGTCGGGCCGAAGAGGCGGTGATCTACTACACGTCTGTATTCCCGAATTCTTCGGTTCGCGGTGTACTCAAATACCCGGAAGGATCGGGTAAAGATTCTGGCGCAGTTATGCATGCACAATTCAGCATCAATAATTTTGTTATGATGGCAATGGACAGCTCATTCGACCACAAGTTTCAGTTCAATGAAGCGGTATCGCTTTCGATTTTATGCAAAGAGCAGGAAGAGATCGATTACTACTGGAATACGCTGACAAGCGATGGAGGGCAGGAAAGCATGTGTGGCTGGCTTAAAGATAAATTTGGCGTGTCATGGCAGATCGTGCCTCAAAGCCTTCCCGAACTTATGATGGATCCAGCAAGGGCAGAACGTGTATTTAAAGTGCTCATGAAGATGCGTAAGCTGGATATACAAGCACTTGAAAATGCATAGTGGGCGTATGCTTTCCTCACATGCCTTTTTATGTTTATCTTATTGCTGCTATGAAACGAATGATCTTGCTATTGCTCGCAATGCAGCTTTTGTCAATCTTACCCGTCGTGGCTTTCTCGCAGGTTAGTTTATTCAACGATGATTGGAAATTCCACCGGGGTGGTGCACAGCGTGCGGAAATGCCAGACTACAATGATCACGCATGGCGGGTTGTTCATCTGCCGCATGATTGGAGCATTGAAGACCTACCTGGGAAAAACAGTCCGTTCGATTCCTTAGCGGTTGGCCAGGTAAGCACCGGCTTTACCGCGGGAGGGACCGGCTGGTACAGGAAAACATTTCATGTGCCAGCATCGCTTCGCGATAAGAAAGTGCAACTGCAATTCGACGGCATTTATATGAATGCCGATATATGGATCAATGGTATCCATCTTACAAATCATCCATATGGCTACACCAGTTCTATAGTCGATATAACAAAGCACCTGAAATACGATCAGGACAATGTGGTTGCGGTGCAGGTTAAGAATGAAGGTCAGAACAGCCGCTGGTATACTGGCTCGGGCATATACAGGCATGTTTGGCTTCGTGTGACTGAACAGCTTCATATCGAGCCCTGGGGCGTTTCTATTGAATCAAAAGCAAATGGCGAAATAAGTGTCTCAACGACACTTAATAATCTGGGTGGAACCTCGGGCCGGGTTAGACTTGTGACTCAAATGTCAGACGCCGATGGAAGTCAGAGTTTCACACAAGACGCATTCCTCACTCTGCCTGATAACGGCAAGATCACCCAACTGCAACAATTCAAAGTTTCTTCGCCTCAGCTCTGGTCGGTAGAATCGCCCAAGCTGTACACCGCTTATGTTCAACTTTATAAGGGCGACAGGCTTCTTGACTCCACTCACGTTCGTTTTGGTATAAGGTCGATTTCATTTGATGTTAATAAAGGATTTGCGTTGAATGGTAAGCCGATGAAACTAAAGGGAGGATGTGTGCATCACGATAACGGACCCTTAGGTGCAAAAGCGTTTGACAGGGCCGAAGAACGCCGCATTGCGCTATTGAAGGCAAGTGGATTTAACGCGATACGTTGTGCACACAATCCGCCATCGCAGGCATTTCTTGACGCTTGTGATCGATTAGGAATGTTGGTTATTGATGAGGCATTTGACATGTGGCGGTTGCCTAATAATCCTCACGACTATCATTTGTATTTTGATAAGCACTGGAAATCGGATATCGAAAGCATGGTATACCGCGACAGGAACCATCCTTCGATCATCATGTGGAGCATAGGAAATGAAATAAAAGAAATGGAGAACCCTGCGGTAATCGAAGTTGCCAAAATGCTTCGCGATCATATCAAATCCATCGACACAACCCGGCCCGTGACTGCTGCTGTGAATAACCTGCGCCCGCAAAAAGACCCATACTTCTCTGTGTTTGACGTTGCAGGGTATAATTACGCAGCAGGAGGTGATCATCTAAAAAAAAGTATTTATTCGGAGGATCATGATCGTGTTCCTGCTCGGGTAATGTATGGAAGCGAGTCATATCCCCTTGAGGCATTCAGCGCATGGATGGGTGTCGCAGATCATCCATGGGTGATCGGAGATTTCGTTTGGACGGCATTTGATTACATCGGTGAGGCAAGTATCGGATGGCGTGGTTATTGGCAGGAAAGTAATTTCTTTCCATGGAACCTGGCATACTGCGGCGATATAGATATCTGCGGATGGAAGCGCCCCCAATCGTATTATCGCGATGCACTTTGGAAAGAAAATCAATTATCCATTTTCGTGCGGCCGCCATCTCCATCGTTTCCTATTAACCCGGATAAACAATCCTGGAGCAAGTGGGAATGGGACGACGTGGTGAGCGACTGGAACTGGAAGGGAAATGAAGGCAGGGCAATGGAAGTTGTTGTTTATTCATCCTGTCCTGCTGTTGAATTGTTCCTCAATGGACGTTCATTAGGGAAACAAAAAACCGATCGTTCCAACAAGTTTACTGCAACGTTTAAGGTGGACTATCAGCCGGGTGTTCTAAAAGCTGTTGGTATAGATGGGAAGCGAGCCGTGGCAAACGCGATACTGCAAACGACATCGACACCTGCGGCAATAAAGCTGACGGCTGATAAAAAAACGATCGTTGCCAACAACCAGGATCTTTCTTATGTAACCGTTGAAATCGTTGACAACGCAGGCATTCGTGATCAAAAGTTCGATGGTCAGCTTAGCTTCACAATTGATGGTCCCGCAACAATTATTGCTGTTGCCAATGCAAATCCCGTAAGCATCGAAAGTTATCAATCAAATAAAAGAAAAGCCTGGCGTGGCAGATGTATGGTCATACTTCGTTCCACGAAGCAAGCCGGCATAATCACTTTGCAAGCGACTGCTAACGGACTCCCTTCCGGATCTGTGCGCATCACGTCTGCAACACCATGAGCCAATTCAATTATCAAGTTCAAACATAGAATATTATCTATTGATGTAACGGCCATAACCATTGCAATTGTCGACGAACCAGTATATATTGTAATTCCGATTTTCCTCCCTTTGTAAGCGCCCTCCGTCAAAATTCTTCACATACATCAACCTGTTCTATGAACCACGACCAACTGCGGGCGTCCCAGCCTAATGATCCATCCATTCGTGTATCAAGGAGAGATGTGCCGTTCATCAGCAGCCAGGTACCAGGAAGCATTCCCGACTGGGCAAGAGGTGCCGCGGTTGTTGAATCAACTGGTCCTTTTTTTACCGATGAAGGCAAACCAATATGGTTTGATCATTTTCGTGTGGTTCAACTAATACAGGTATGTATGCAGGGTGCACCGCGACCCATCATGTTGTTGCCGCTGGAAGTGTTAGACCGACCATTAATACGCGATCCGCGGATGTTCAGGATTGCAAAAGGATCGGTTTGGATACATGCGGATCTCTTCAATACTACAGCACCGGATAATTACTATTGCGGTCTCACTGTGAGTGGTGGCTTTCTTCGATTGTCGCAGGTGATCGCAGGAGAAAACAATAAGATCACCATCCCCACTGGCATTGAAGTATCGGTTGAGCTGGACCTGGAACAACCAGAAATAGCAGAACAATCGCCTGATGAACATGGCATCGATGTTAAAGAATCAAAGATCGATCTGCCGAAGAAATTTGCATTCACATTCAGTCATACTACTAAAACATTCAGTGCTGAAAAAGCATCGTGGGATCTGTTTGGACAGAAAATCAAATTCGACTTCGACACTACTCAACCCATGCGATGGGAGCAGCTGCTCAATCGCATCGCAATACCATATAAAGCCGATGTTGCAGAACTTGATGTTCAAAAAAGTAAGAGTCCTTTCTGTACAATAACAGGTCGTGCTCCTATTGTGAGCAGTGCATGGTTATTATCAACTACTGCCATTGACATTAATGCACCGCTTCAGGCTGAAGGAATTGGCGCGATGGCCGTAGGCGTGATCGAAGGGCTTAATGTTACATATTCAGGATTGAAAGATGCAAATCTTAAAGAGTCTTCCAATACCTCGTTGCTTAATGCAATGGTGATGCTGATGCCTGGGCGATTAAATGTATCTACATTATTTGCAAGAAATATTACGGGCAGGCAGCGTTTCGATTTGTGGCGCGGCGATGCAACTGATGCGATTGAGATGCCTTTGCAGTACATCGATCTTGAGTTCACGAAACAGTTTTTTTTCTTCTACGATGCAACACAAAAAGGGGTTGAGACGGTTGCTGTTCAAACTAACTGCAGGGCAAATATCAACAAGCCTGTAGCGGCCGACGGGCAAGCGTTTCCATTGGAAAGCCTGCAAACTTTGTGCTCTATCAGTATGAGTCAGGATAAGAAGCGTGTGATTCTTTTTGATGATAATTTACTGCAGGATAACTGGTCAAAAACATACAAGCCCATCCCCGGTGTACCGGAGCAGCCATTACAATTTGAAAGCCATGCGATCGCATTAAATAATGCATTGTTGACGGTAAGTCCTGTGTATGGTTTCATGCTGAATGGTGAATTGAAAGATGAATCCAGTTTTGCTAATTGCTCACTTGCCGTTTCATTTGGTTTGCTTCGATATCTTCCTACATTACCCGACCCCTATGCTGCAAACGTGAGTTTATTTATGAGAAGAGGCCGGTTTACGCCAGATGAGAACAGGCATTTTCTAGCGGAGATCATCGGTTTGCTGACCTGCAATATGACCTGGCAGTCATTTGATGAACCGCAATTGAATTTTGTTTTTGGAAACCGACCGGCCAATATTCCTTATGCGCTTGCGAACTCCACTGTTGCAAGCAATGTTACAGGGCAGGTGGGTATTGAGAAGCTTAAAGACGTTGAGTTTCTTGAAGAATTTACAAAAGTTACTACACAACGCGAAGCAGCGCTTCGAACAAGCAGTTGGACGGCAGTGAATGACAATGAAGAGGAAAGTCGCGCCGCCATTGAACAGGAAATGCGTCAATGGATGGTTGCACATCAGCGATTGTCGGGCAATCGAACAAGACCATTCATGAACGGATTTACATTGCTTGATGTAAGCACGAATGCGGATCTGATGGGCGTGAACTTTGCGTTCGCAACCGACAACTATATTTACGATCGTACACATGTTGCGAAGAATCAGATAGAAGGAAATCCCCTCACTATAAACGGTCTTGATGTACATGCAACGAGTCGACTTGTACAGGTATATGCACTCCCGCAGATCAGTTGGGAGCCGATGATCAATCTATCTGAAGTGAGTAATGATCTTACCGATCCTTATCCCGGCATTCTATATTTTTTAAATGATGGCACGCCTGCATATCTCGCTAATCTTGGAAATGAGCAGGTAAATCTGGCACCGCTTCCATTAACGCAGAAGGTAACCGAGTTATACAATAACGAGGATGTTCCATTGTGGAGTTATTTCACGTTATCGAACGGAATGCTTGCCGTGGGCATGTATTACGAGTATGACGGACAGAAGCCTGTTGTAGAATTGATACGTGCTACGTTCAATGGAATTCTGGAGTCGGGTTTACAGGTGAAGACTGTCGGTTTCTATGATAATATCAACAAGCATCGAAAGTTTCTTGGTAGTGCTCATCAGCTCAGCAATATCAATAATCTTCTTTTCCCGGGCACCAATAACCGGAGTGTGTTATCGGGAAGTGTTACTGAAATTTTCAATGATGAGTTCGGCTCACTGGGTGGATTTGATCTGGATAAATATATTCCACTCGAGCGATATGATTTCAGTGGTTATGGTGCAAACGTGTTCAGTCATTGGGTCAATGCAAATGCTGCGATCGCGCAAACATCGCAGGCGATGTTTGATGTATGGCGTGGACGCACCGCGCATGAAGTGATACAGGTTAAGAGTGTGATCTATCCCTGGGGAATCAGGGTAGTGAGAACCATTACGATCTATCGCGGAAGCAATGGATTTCCATGGCGAACAGATAGTGGATGGAAAGCAGAGAGTGATGGCATATTTGATTTCCGCACTCCCATCAAGGACAGCAGTGACCCGACAGTGCAGGCAGCGCTAGAAGTTGAGCGGGATCGCACCTATATATTTCATCCAGGAATGGTAGAGGGTGTTTATAATGTGCGAAACATAAAGGAAGATACTACGCTCGCACCTTATAAAACCACCTGGACAAAAACAACTGGGGTATATATAGACGACCAGGGACATCCTAAAGCAGCCCCACCACCACCTGAGGATTCTCCACTCGAAGTAAAGTTGATAGCGGTTTACTTTGATGCTGATGTGCAGATAGATAACGTAACACAGGGAGCGAAAAATGGTAAGGTGTTCACACAGCGCATGCTTGGGTATCTACAGTTGAGACCGCGCGGCGTATTCATTGATGCCGAGGATTTCGCTTCCATGCTAACAAAAATGGATGGCATTGGCGGACCTGTTGATTGCATCGTCAATATCAATAACAGCAAACAATCCATGCGTATATCGCGGGTGGAAGTGAAGCCTTCAATGGATGCATTGAATCGTCGCGTATTTGTGGTGGCAGCAAAGGGAACTCCAATATTGCCGAAGGATGGAAGCTGGAGTGTTGTTGAACACAACCTTGCAACAAAAGAAGTGTTGCCATTAAGCGGTAATGACGTGGTGCCTCTTGTTCGTGAAGGGGAGCGAATATTTCCTGATCTCAAGAAGCAGGATTATCAACAGGATAAGGATCTTAAGCCGGTGAACGTTGCTGAGCAATCAGAATTATTCAAGGCTTTGGATGCACGTGCGAAGCAGTTTGGATTTCTTCAGAGCACCGGTGAAAACAAGATCCTGTTTCGCAACCCGCTATTTGAGAAAGACACTGATATCTTAAAGGGAAGTGTGCCAGATCTTGCAGATGCATATAGACTGCTTAACAGTAAGGGCATCTTTCCAAAACTGGAAGACCTTCCAAAGATTACCGAGATGTCCGGTGATTTTGTGATGAACATAAAAGAGGAAGGATATAAACTGCTGAACAAGCTTGATCCTGTAAAGAAGCTCAGCCAGGAGCTGCCTAAAGGACCATGGTATATTGTAGATACAAAGGATGTGAAGGTGTACATCGAATACCAGGGCAAAGAAAATGGAGCCGATAAGAAAGCATTTTTAGATTTAGATATCGACAGCGCCGCGCAAACATGGTTGAACAAAATGAATGACATAACGATGTTTGTCGACCTTGGTGCAAGTTTCGAAAAGGTGTTACTGATCCGCGGAAAATTTGATACAAAGAAAGGGTCCGCACCCAACTTCATCGAACCGGTATTGGAGTTTGGACCGCAATTGAAACCGGTTTACGACATACTGGTTTTATTGAGCGAGCTCGCTGTGAATCCGAACTATACAGACATCTTAAAGAAGGGACTTAAGATAGCGATGAGCAACAGTCCCAATAACTGGGAGTACAAATTCCAGGCAGATAAGGAGATACCGGTACTTCGTTTTCCACCACCAAACCTTGATACAGCAGCTGCGCCATTGCGATTAGAAGCAGGATTGAAAGCAGGGGTGTATTTCAATGTTGCGATTCCATTGCCGCCAACTGGCGGGGTGCCAGCACCAAGTGCCGGAGCATTCATTGAATTTTATGGCAAGCTTAGTGTCATGTGTGCCAGCGTTGGAGTGGGCAGTATTTATGCGGTTGGACAGGTAACAGTAAGAATAAGTGCCGATACCATTGCAGGACCAGCATTGCACATGAAGTTTGGATTTGGTGTTGAAGCAGTGGTAGCGTTGCCGGTTATCGGTAGCGTGAGTATCTATTTCGCTGCAGGTGTGGAAATGAGTCTAAGTACAACTGAGCTCATTATTGGTGGATTCATTTTGTTCCGCGGTCGTGCAGACATACTCGGTGGAATTGTTACTGTAACGATACAGATCGAAGCAAGTGGTAAAGTAAGAGAACGCATTGGAGGTGCAAGCGGAGAAACAAGCATGGTGGCACAGGTTACATTCAGCCTCGACATCAGTGTATGTTTCATCATTGATATCAGCTTTACGGAACAATGGCAGGAGACGAAGCAAATAGCTTAAGACGGAAAGCGGAAAGCAGAAAGCGGGAAGCGGCTTGAGACGGAAAGCGGGAAGCAGAAAGCGGTAAGCGGCTTGAGACGGGAAGCGGCTTGAGACGGAAAGCGGGAAGCGGAAAGCGGGAAGCGGAGAATCGGAAAAGCAGAGAAACGGAGATCAGCATTCAGCATTAGCACACTAACACATTATCACACTAGCACACTACCAGATTAGCATATTAGCATATTAGCACACTAGCACATTAACCATGAAAGCAACCTTATCCATACTCACATTGCCGCAGCGTTGGCGTAACAATCAACTCACCATTCGCGTGTTGGTAATGCCGAGGAATTTCAATCCACTTATCGCGGATCAGATGGCACCGGGAACGGTTGCGTGGGTTGATGCAACAATGGCATTAACTGCGAAACTGATCAGTGATCCATCAAAATATCCATCGATACTTGAAGCCAGCCAGCCATTTGCACTTTCAAGTGTAGCAATGCCATCAGGTTTGCGTTCGATATTCGAAGCTATCGACGGACAATTCGGAGGAATACCCATCACCGACGGTTCTAAGCGATTGCAGAAGGCTAACTCCGGTGAACGAGCGCGTAAGTATCTTCCCGAAAGTTATCGTGCCAGCTTCAACTTTACTTCAGTAAGAACTAACGATGCTGCACTTGATGATAGTTATCAGTGTGCGCTTCGCGAAAAAAATCCCATCGATCCAACATTTCAATCAAAGCTCGATTTGAGTTGGGGTAAAGTGTTTGCCTATTGCCTGCGTCAACCCAAACTCGCAGAGCGTGTAGGATTTATTTATGAAGCAACATTTGCAATTGATCCCACACTACTGGCAGATGGTAGCTGGATCTATGTTGATCTTGATGATGGATGCAGTTATAAGGATGCCATGATCAATGATCAGCAATTGGTAAAAAGATATGCTGCAAAACTGCCTAAGCTTGCGACGGGCGATGATCGTCCTTTGTTTTCTGCCGTGCAGTTTCCCGTGCTTGTACAAAATCCTGCACCGGGTGATTCGGAAGACGTGCCTGTATCGCCCTCAAATCTTGATGAACTTCTGATCGAAACAGCACAGTATGACGATGGCTTCTGCAAGATCGTTCATGCGAATCAGCCCGTAAGCAGTGATTTGCTTCGCGAAAAAGAAGACAAAGATCTTCCTGTTATTACCGATGCCGGGATTCGACTTGCATGGGACGATGAACAGTTGCTGATTTGGATGAATCGCCAGATAAAAGAAGATGAGAGTTTTGGCGTCGGCTCAGGACGCAGAACAGACGCGCCTCCCGGCGTTTTGCAATACCGTATTGACGTTCGCATTAAGAGCGATATCGTTCCAAACCCAAATGCCTGGGTTCCTCTTTGTCGCGTTAGCAACAAACTTGCATTAGAGATTGGAGGCCAGCAGATCGACGCAGCAAATAATGAAGTTGAACTTGGTGTGGAAGTATATCCAACGAAACCAGATGCACAATCACAACTGTTTTGGTTGCCGCAATATTTTGCCAATTGGATAGGCAAGAGCCTTGTTCTTCCGGATAATGATGCGATAGAGATATTTAAAAAGGAGGAAAACACAGATCCGGACAGGCAGGCTAAAAAGAATGACAACTATAATATCGCAGGATTAGGTACGATGGAATTATTATACGGTACGAAGTATGAGTTTCGCGTACGACTTGCAGACGTAACAGGAGGCGGTCCGGAACTACTGGATAATCGCGAATATGATGCACCATCGCCGGAAGGCAGTTGCGATTTTCGTCGTATGGTGCAGCCGCAGGCAGTGAGATTATCAACTGAAGTTCCTGAAAAAGATGATGAATATTTTACTGGAGATTCCATTGAATTGCGTCGTCCTTTGCTTGGCTATCCTTCTGTTTTGTTTACCGGAAAATATCCCAATGCAATTGCAGATCTGATTGCAGATACAGATGCGGCCATCGCAGAGAAACGTCCCGTTGGTTTACCTGATCCGGATGTTGATGCAGTAGAAGTTCTTGTTGAGGTGAAGTCGCTCGAAATGGACATGTTATTACGTTATGACACAGACAGCAGGGAAAGTTATGCAAAGCTTTATCTCACCAAACGCTTGCTGCCAGAGGATTATAACGGATCCTTATCGATTCCTCTGACGTTCGTTGATGCAAATGTGCTCAACTTTACTGATTCACAGGATCTGGGTACGCTTGGGTTGGTGGCTGGCGGTGACAACATAGATGATCATGATGATATTGTTCTTCCGAAATCAAGAGACATACGAATAACCATTCGGCCTGTTGTAAAGAACAAGCCCGAATACTATGCAAAGAATTCCAATTTATGTCGCAAAGGCAAGCCGGTTACCATTATTACCCGGAGAGAAGGAACCGATGAGCGGTCGTTACTCAAGGATCTTCCGGAAATAGATATGATACGTGCACTATGGCTTCAGCCTGATACGGATACTTATTTAAAAGCTACACTTACTGAAGTATATGTTGAAAACGCAAGTCCTGTTCATCGAAGCCGGATGATTGAGCGACTCGTTGAATCCATTGACAACTCGATTGAAGTGGAGAGTAAGGGAATGAGTCTTGTTGGCAAACCGGGATCACGGGTACAATTTGGAGCATCAAGGCTCATAAGGAATAATTTAAGTCCGGATAGCACGAGTATTACCATCGCCACAAAAACCGACCTTCTCAACCAATGGATCATTCCGATAACAATGATCCTCGATCGGGACTGGACCTGGGATGGCTTGCAAACTGTGGCCTTCAAATTCTATCGACAAAAAAAATTCGTTGGTGCTGGTCTTACTGCAGATGAACGTAATGCTATCGAATGGGAGGATGAACAATTGGTGGGCGACATTGAGATCAAGCAGGCAATCAATGTACAGGCGCTTTATTCTCCTGATAGAAGTCAAACATATCTGTGTTTCATCGATGCGCTGGAGCCTAAGCCTGAACTTGCTGCGGGCTTCCCTGAAGAAATGATGGTGAAGTACCGAATAGAAGCGAATTACAAATCCATTCCAAATGAAGTGGATGTTTTGAAAGATGATTTGCCAGTCTTGCAATTACATCTGCCCATGACAACGAAGCCAGCACAGGTGCCGAAAATTGTAAGTGCCGGTTTGGCTCAAAGCAAATATGTTGCTGATGAAATGTATGCTACTACAGAGCCGCGGACAAGATACCTGTGGCTGGAGTTTGAAGATGCATTGCAAAATTCTGCAGACACATATTTTATACGCATGCTTGCATACAGCCCCGATCCGCTGCTGGCGCGATGGCAGGCCGATATGTTCAAAGCACCGGAAGAAGCACCACTTCCTATTAATCCCGAACCCGTTCGGGTGATCAGTCCCGCACATAGTGATGACCGGGCCGGGCTTAGCGCGATGCAGGAACTGATTCCATCAGACAGTAGCGACAAACATTTCATGGTGCCATTGCCTCCGGGCCTGCATGCCGCATCGCCTGAGTTGTTTGGATTTTTCACTTATGAGATCAGGGTTGGACACAAGAAAGGATGGAGTACAGCGCAGGCACGGTTTGGAACAGCATTGCGAACAACGGGCGCACAGCATCCGCTTCCACAACTGTTTTGTTTTGCAACAAGAAATGAGAAACACATTATGGTCACGGCGCCATATGCGCAGACCGTATTCGATGGTGCCAATGTAACCAGTGATCCGCCGCGTACACAATTGTGGGCGCTGTTATATGCACAGGTAAAGCGTGCTGATGGCAGGGAGTATCGTAATGTTCTATTGGACGATCAGTTATTTGTTCGTGAACCAAAACCCGCGCCCGGACCAGCAGGTATAATAACCCGCATCAACAGCGACGCTGTTCAGTATGGTATAACGGGCTGGAAAAATAAAGATGTTGCTAACAGGCTAAGAGAATTCGGGTTGCCTGTCGATAGTAATCTCAGTGTGCTTGTAGTGGAGATGCTTCCAACGTACGAACGCTTTTTCGCACGATCCGATTTCCAGAGAAACAATGATAACATACGCACGGTTCGTACACGAACAGCTCCCGATGTTTTGAATATTGTTGAAGAAGGCATGTCTGTTACGTACTTCAATTCTGTGCTAGGGCAGGTCAGTCATTCGGCGCAGGAAATACAAAGGCGGCTTGAAACAGATTTGCAGTTGAAGATGGAGGAAGGCTTTATTAACGAGGCGGAAAAGAATGAGCGGGTACGTCCACTTACAGAGCAACTCGGAAGTCAGCGCATACTAAGAACAAGTACATTGACGAAAGTGCCGGAAATATGTTGCACAGAATGTTAGCTTAATAAATTTTTAAACTATTTCCATTAACCAACAAATCAAGAAGTATGAAAAAAATCGGATTGTTAGGATTCACAGCGCTTGTCATTATTTGTTTTTCGGGATGTAAAAAAAATACGGATAAGCCGGCGAAAGGAGAATGTAAGATCGATTACGTAGTTACTAAAGACTTGTATGACGAAGATATGATACTTGACTTCAAGTACACTTCCTGGGGCGCCCCTTTATCCATCACACAGGACGAGTCATCAACCGGAAGCCCGGATTATTTTTTTCAATACGATTCGAAGAAGAGACTTATTGGATTCATAGCGGGGTTTGCGCAAGAAGGTGATACTTCTTTCCATTACTATCATCGTTACGCATATGAGAATAATAAAATTGTGAGAGACACTGTATGGGCCGAAAACAGTCTTTCAGGAACTGCAACATCTGATCCGGCTGAAATTGGCTATTACACGTATGATAATCACGATAGAATCATTAAATATGAAAGTCACAGGCTCGACGATGGCGAAGTTAGCGTGGTGAATTATAATTACCCCAACGAGAACCCTTATGTGCACAATGTAAGTATCATGGGGACACATAAGATCCTGATGTTTGTGAACCGCGATTATGTAAAGTATAATACTGCTACTGAGTACAATGAGTTCGGATATCCTACAAAATTTGCGTTACCCGGATATCGTTTCCACATGCATTACATTCATACCGCAGTGTACAATTGCGATAGCGGTAAGAATCCACATCCATAAACAAAAATTGTTACAATGATTATCGTTCATGACATTTTTATCTGCAAGCCGGGGCAGGCCTCGAAGTTTGCAAAAAAATTCAAGGAGGCTATGTCGGGGCTTCCTGAAAATGTTGAGATCATGACGGATATGACTGGGCAGTATAATAAAGTGGTGATGGTGAGCAGGTACGAAAACCTTGGGGCTTTTGCCGACAGCTTTGAGAAATACATGGAAGAGTCCGAGGAAACACGCAAAATGCGAGAAGCAATGCAGGGTTATCACGACATGTACCTGACAGGAAGCAGGGAAGTGTACCGTGTTTGGTAAGATGTTTGACCGAAGATGCAGTGATTTCTTTAACTTGAAGAACTATTGGCTTCGGTCAAACTTTTTTATCACTTACTGATTGCAATGGATTTTCGCAAGTTATTCGACCTGATGCCCGGCTGTTATTTGGTTCTTGCCGCCAATGACCCGGTATTTACAATTGAAGCGATCAGCGACGAGCTTTTGACCGTCACCGATCGAACGCGGGAGGAGTGCCTCGGCCAATCTTTATTTGATGTTTACGCAATTGAGCCGGAATCTCCTGCGGAACACGGGAAGAGTGATCTGCATTCCGCTTTGCGGCGCGTGATAAATGACAAAGTGGAGGTGATCATGCCTATGATCCGCTATGATGTTGTTAATGCCCGCCAGCAGGTGGAGGAAAGATACTGGAGTACCAGGCTGATGCCCGTGTTTGGTGACGATGGCAACGTCACTCACGTGCTTGACTACTTAAAAGAAGTAACTCACAAGGTCAAGCTGGAAGAGAGCCGTGATGTGATTCGTACAGTTGAGAGGAACTTCGATCTATTTATGCAGGCTCCTGTTGCCGTATGTATGGTGGAAGGCCCGAAATATACGGTGCAACTTGCGAACGAAGAAATGCTTTCCATGCTCGGCAGGGAATCTTCAATAATTGGGAAACCGATACTGGAAGCGCTTCCGGAAGCAAGGGTTCAGGGTCTTATGGACATACTTGATAAGGTTCGCGCAACAGGTAAAGCGGAGTCCGTTTCCAATTTCCCTGCTACACTGTTTATACATGGTGAGAGAGTAAAGAAATACTTCAACCTCATATTCAAGCCTTATTTTAGTAACAACTTACAGGAAGTCGATAGCATTTTTTGTGTAGCGCATAATGTAACGGAGCAGGTCGTGGCGTTAAGCAATTTGTCTGAAAGCGAAGATCGATATCGTGTGCTTATCGAAGAAACTACTGTTGCCACCGCATTGTATGTTGGTGCGGACATACGCATTCAATACGCTAATGATATTATGATCGCCTACTGGGGCAAAGATGCCTCGGTGATAGGAAAGACAATACGAGAGGCTGTGCCGGAGCTTGAGGGCCAAAAGTTTCCTGAGATCTTAGAAGATGTGTATCATAGTGGCAAGATGTATGTTGGCCGACAGGAGGCGGCCGAACTTGTTGTAGACGGCCAGCTTCAAACATTCTATTTCAACTTCACGTATAAGCCACTGCACGATAGAGACGGAAAAGTTTATGGGATTCACCATATCGCTGTGGATGTCACGAACCAGGTACTTGCATTGAAAAAACTTGAAGAAGAGAAAGAGCGGACGCAGCTTGCCATCCGTGTGGGGGAACTCGGTTTGTTCGACTTCGACATTGAAAAGAATGAGATCAACGGCGACGAGCGATTCAGACGCATCTTCGGAGTAAGCGATCCCAAGAGTATACACGACTATTTTGCGGTGATGTACCCGGAAGATATCGCGAAACCTGGCGCCCTGGAATTAGCACGTAGAAGGGGCCGCCTTGAACACGAGTTTCGCGTTAAAGATGGGGAGACCAATTTTCGGTGGATCAAGATCATGGGGCATTATCAGTACCGTGATGGAGTTGCGTTTAAAGTCTTTGGTGTTGTTCAGGATATAACCACGCAAAAACAATTTCAGGAGCAACTTGCTGCACAGGTGCAGGAACGAACTGCTGAGTTAGAAAACAAAAACCGGGAATTGCAACGTTCGAATGAGAACCTTGAAGAATTTGCTCATGCGGCATCACATGATTTGAAACAGCCGATAAGAAAGATCATGTTTTTTGCCGACAGATTAAAAGACCAGTTATCAGACCGACTAAATGATGACGAAAGGTCAACATTCAGCAGGATATTGAACGCCAGCCAGCGTATGGGTGCACTGATTGACGATCTTTTGCTGTATTCACATGTAAGCCAGGTGCCGCTCGAAAAGGATGAGGTTGATCTCAACGAAAAAGTGCAGAGGGTATTGGAGGATCTTGAATTAGAGATACAACAAAAAAATGCAGTTGTGACACTGCAGGAATTACCCACCGTTCGGGGATACAAACGGCAATTGCAGCAATTGTTTCAAAACCTGATTGGGAATGCGCTTAAATACAGCAAGCCGGGTGAGCAACCGAAAATTGATATACGTTCGACAATTGTAGGCAGTGTTGATAATGGAACAACTGTGGACACAACCGATCATTTCAAAAGTTTTTATAGGATTGACATACAGGATAATGGCATTGGCTTCGAACCCTCCGAATCCGAGCGCATTTTTCAATTGTTCCAGCGACTTCATGGAAATGCGGAATACCAGGGTACAGGTGTGGGCCTATCCATCGCGCAAAAGGTAGCAAGGAACCACCACGGAAAAATCGTTGCCGAAAGTAAGCCGGGAGCTGGGTCCAGGTTTAGTATTTATTTGCCAGCGTGAACGGAATTCAGAATTGAGAATTGGGAATTGGGAATTGGGAATTGGGAATTGGAAATGCAATAAAAAATGCGGAACACTTTCGGGTTCCGCATTTTTATTTTGCATTTGCACAATCACACTAGCACACTAGCACACTAGCATATTAGCACATTAGCATATTAGCATCTTAGCACACTAGCATATTAGCATTTTAGCACACTAGCATACTAGCATATTAGCACACTAGCACACTAGCATTCCACATTAATTCCTATACACCCTGATATAATCCACTTCCATTGTGGCGCTTTCAACGGCAGGATCCATTGGTCCGCCGAAGTTTCCGCCCATTGCCACGTTCATGATAAAGAAGAAATCATGGTTGAATGGTAATGCAAGCGAGTTGTTCACGGAATGAACAAGCTGATCGTCCACATACATCCTGATTGATGTTGCGGACCAGTCGAGAGTGTATTTATGGAACTGCGTTGTTGCATTCTCGATCATTCGTGTATTGCCATCTGCATTACCACCTGAGCGACCTGGATAATGAAGCGTACCATAGATCTTGTTAATGCTCTTGCCTACATGTTCCATGATATCTATTTCACCACACGCAGGCCATCCCGCTGTATTGATGTTTGCCCCCAGAGCCCAGATAGCTGGCCATGTGCCGACACCAGCGGGCAGCTTTGCACTAACTTCAACCTTACCATACTTAAACTCGTATTTGCCTTTCGACAATATGCGGGCAGATGTGTATGTGTAGTTTTGATAGTTCTCCTTACGTGCAGTGATCTTCAATTTGCCATCATTGACAATTACATTCTCCGGCCTGTTAGTATAATACTGCAACTCATTGTTGCCCCATCCGCCGCCGCCAAGATCGTATCCCCATTTAGAAGGATCTGGCGCACCGTTGGTGTTAAACTCATCGGACCATACCAGTCCGGGTGTATTGTCAGCAACGGATACACTTACCTGAACCGATTTTGTTATCGATTGCCCGTTCGAACTGGTTGCCCTTACAGTTACCACATAATTATTCGTGCCTGGAGTAGTATAAGTGTATTCTACTTCACCTGTTGGAACAGGTTGACTAACTCCATTTCCGAAATCGAATTGGTAAGTCGCCGCATTCTTTGCTGTTGCCTTGAAAAGCACCTTTCCACTGCCATCTGTGCTTACCGTTGAAGTGATCACTAGTTGCGACGGCGCTGTATCTACGGGTGCATTCGAGTTGCCCTTGCTGCAGGCAAGCAATGCAAACAGGCAGATAATCGAAAATAATGAGCGCATGTTCGTTTTCAATTTATTACTGTTTTGCTTTAAGTTTCTGATACCACGCATTTCCATCTACACCTATTGTGCGCAAGTGCATTTCGGTTTCACTGATCGATAAGATCTCATATGTGCTACTTCCGGTTGCAAAGTTTACAATACCGTTTCCAGGTACAAAGAACTGAATTCTTGTGGAGTTAGACGTTGTTGAACCCGATGTTGCTGTTCCAAAGATGATCATTTTTTCACCTGAAGTTGCAATGTCGTAGCAAGCTTCCGCACCACTGAATCCATAGCTTGAAACGGATGCGCCCTGTATAAAAGATGCACCTTTGTTATCTACATTTATATACACACGGTTGTTTGCGTCTACACTGAAAGTGATTTCATCATCATACAAACATCCCACACTTTCTTTTTCGTTAGGACCTGCTGCCCACCAGATTGGAGAGAAGCCGTCTGCAGGTCCAACTCCCAGGTGTCCGCCAGCTTCTTTAGCAGACATCCACACTTTAGAAGAATTGTTTGTTAGTGATGTAAGTATTTCTTCAGGAAGATCAAATACAACATTCACTTTTACTTTCTTGCTTGTTGTAGTAACAACACCGCCGGTTCCGATCGCATTTACAGTGATCGTATACTCACGTGTACCGGGAACTCCATATTTGTATTGAATTGTTCCGGAAGGCACCATCTTCACGATGCCATCGCCAAAGTCGATCTTATATGTGATCGCTTTTGCAGCAGATGAAACAATTGTTACCACACCTGATCCATTTCCGTCAGGGTTGGCTGCATCCTTTCCTTCAACAGCGATGTTGACATCAAGGTTGGACGGCGCAACAATCTGGCCGAATTCGTACTCTGTTTTTTGACAACTGCCCAATCCGGTCAGTACGACAAATAACGTTAGAATTATTATTGAAAATTTATTTTGCATGACTGATCATTTATTAGTTGAGAGTAATGTCATCAAACAGGTAAGTGAAGTTGGCTGAACCGTCACCTTTGGTAGCAAGATCAAAGATCAATACCACTTTTTGATAAGTGTTCGCCGTGTTAATCGCACTATAGTCAAAGGTCAGCTCTTCCCATTCTCCTGCCTTGGTAGTTGAAACCGTCTTCTCGAAGTTAACATTGCCATCGGTGAGGTTCTCTACTTTCAACAACACCGTAGCGCCAACTCTTGGTGAGAAAACTTTCATTTTGAATGTCTTCTTTACAGAGAAATCGATTGGATTGTCGAGTGTAATATAGGCGCCGGCCCAGGGTTGTACAGGGTGCTTGATCATTTGCATAACGGTTGCGCTTGAATTGATCCCTGTTGTTTGAGGGTTCGCAATCTTCGCTACCGCACCGCCTTCAAATTCAGTGAACGTATAATCAAGAGCATTGTTTTCAAACGTGAGTGGCAATGCTAATACTGCATCGGGCATTTTGTTTGTCAGCCTGATATCATCCACGTAGAATGTGTAGTTCGCAGAACCATCACCCATCGCTCCAAGTTCAAAGATCAATACCACTTTATGATATGCATTTGCAGTGTTAACACCAGTGTAATCAAACGCAAGATCTTCCCAATCGTTCTCAACGGTTGTAGTAACTTCTTTTTCATAATTGATACTACCATCTGAAACGTTCTCCACCTTGAGTAGAACCTTTGCTCCTGCTCTCGGAGAGAATACTTTCATTCGGAAAACTTTATTTGCAGAGAAGTCAATAGCCTGTCCAAGCGTGAGTACGCTACCGCCCCAAACCTGACCACCATTCTTGATCATGCGTGCTACTTTATTGGAGGTATTGATACCGGTTTTCTTTGGGTTATCAATTATCTGCAAATCGCCACCATCAAAGTTGAAGATGTTGTACACGAGTGTGGCAGACTCAAAATCCAAAGGAAGCAGAACAGGATTAACGATCTTCACCGTCTTCTTCTCTTCTACGGAAGCTGAACCACTCATCGCCAACACGCGTACTTCATAATCACCTACTGCTGCGTATGTATGACTGATCGTTTCGCCTTCAACAAATGTTTGAGGAACTTCATTTGCAACGTCGCCGAAATACACTTTGAAAACAGTTTCAAGATCAGCTTTAGCGCTAACATTTATTTTCAAAGGATTGTTGGGATCGATTGAAGTGGTTACTTCCAGGTTCTCGGGTGCCCTGAAGGCAACTGTAAGTTGTTGTGTTGCTTCAGTAGTTAACCCGTTGACACCTACACCAAGGATTCGCACATTGTAGTTTCCCTCACTTGCGTAACGATGTTGTATGGATTTTCCAGGCAATACTTTTGCTGCGGTAGTGGTGGCATCACCATAATAAACCTGGTAATATGCTACACCTTCACCGTTAGGAGTGATGGTAACAGTACCTGTATTATCCTGTGTGATGTCCAGCAATGCCGATAGGTTTGAAGGCGCTGGAGCATTCTCGGCAAATGCTACATCATCGAACTGTTCCTTTTTACAGCCGGCCAGAACGGTCAGCAGGAACATCGCGCCATATATTAAATTAATGAATTTCATTTCCTGATAATTTTTCAATTAATAGCCTTTGTTTTGTTCAAGTCCTGAGATGTCAACTTCAAGTTGTGGTATTGGGAACACTTCGTTCTTACCTGCAACAAAACCCTCGATCGTTTGCGCTGCTTTACCAGTGCGCACCAGATCAAAGAAGCGGTGTCCTTCCATTCCAAGTTCAAGTCTTCTTTCTTCCCAGATAGCATCAGTTAACGCAGTGCCTGTAGCAGTTACATTGTGGTTCTGATCTCCAAATGCACGAGCACGCACCCTGTTCAGGTATTGTTGTGCTTTTGCATCGTCAGGTGAAGGTTTCCTGTTATAAGCTTCAGCAGCCATCAACAACACATCAGCAAATCGGATTGTACGGAAGTTATTGAGGTAGTTCAACTCAACCTGTCCGGATGTTTCACCTTTTCTCGGATGATACTTCTGATTGTACAAACCGGTATTCTTATATGGTGCAACCATGTAAGTGATATTGAACTGTGGATTGGCGGTTTTATATGCTTCGATATCCAGTATGGTAGCCGCTTTCCGCTTGTCACCTGCATCATAAGCAGCTGCAAGATCCTGTGTTGGAAGATTCGTGCTCCATCCCTGTGCATAAGGACTGCCGCCTGTAAGATTTCTGATACCCGCTGATTGAACGGCAAGGTTACCTTGTCCTCTTCCAGGGTTTGTCCAATCATAAAACGGCTCCAGGTTCGTATACTGAATTTCGAAAACAGATTCAGGTCCGTTCTCACCTGATGCAAGCCAGATGGATTGAAAGTCATTTACCAGCGTAAATGGACCTGCAACAACATTATCCAACATGGATGCAGCTTCTGCAAATTTGTTTTGATATAGATAAACTTTACCTAACAAAGCCTGTGCTGCATACTTTGTAATTCTACCCTGCTCAGCTTGTGTTGTTGGTAATGCAGCAATCGCATTTGTAAGATCCAACTCGATCTGCTTGTATACGTCAGCCTTTGCAGTACGTGTCAATGTTTTGGAATCACTTGCACTGAGTCGTTTGTCTACGAATAAGGGCACATCACCAAAAAACTTCACGAGTTCAAAGTAATAGTATGCACGAAGGAAATAAGCCTGTCCATACAAATTATCCTTTCCTGCGAAATCAAGCTTCGCTTTGTTTTCTTCGAGATAGTTGGCCCTGTTGATACCTTCATAACATGCACTCCAGATCTCCTGAAGATAGCTGTTGTTAGTAGTGATGGTATAATCATCGATCTGTTGCAAACCCAATACATCGGTTGCATTTTCTCCACCCGTTACAGCATTATCAGATGCTACATCGCCAATAACTGTTGTTGCCCATAGCCACTGAAGTGGGGAGTAAGTGCCAATCACCATTTTCTCGTAATCGGCGGGGCTTTTGAAATAATCATCCGCAGTGATCTCATAATCCTCCTTAGGATTATAATCCACGAACTTGGTGCATGATGGAGCAAGTCCAACCAATGCAGCCGCTATACTTATTTTGAAAAATTGTTTTTTCATCTTGTTCAATGTTTTCCTGGTTAAAGTTTCAGATCAAGTCCAAACGACCATGTCCTTGCCTGGGGATAAATACCGCGATCGATACCTGTATCGAATATGCCACCAGAGATCTCCGGATCGTATCCTGAATACCTGGTAAGTGTGAACGCGTTCTTCACCTGTGCATAAACACGAATTCTGTCGATTTTTGCTTTCTTCACAATGCTTGCAGGAAGTGTATATCCAAGCTGAATGTCTTTCAACTTAAGGAACGAACCATCTTCGATGTACCTGTCAGATGCTCTCGTATTATTATTAGCATCAGTGAAAGCATATCTTGGATTGTTTGCATCATTCGTAGTTCCTTCGCCTGTCCATCTTCCCAATACACCGCGGTATTTGTTTGTCATCGCAAGGTTTCTCTCGTATGCACGATAGATATCATTACCAACGGATGCATAAACAAATGAATTGAAGTCGAATCCTTTGTACTCAACTGAAAGGCCCCAGCCTACAGTGTAATCAGCAAATGGATCGCCGATCTGGGTTCTGTCTGATGCATCAATTTTTCCGTCTTTGTTGATATCAACGAAACGAATGTCGCCTGGTTGAGCGTTGGGCTGCGATGCATGACTTTCGATCTCGTTTACATTCTGGAAGAGACCATCGGTCTTATATCCATAAAAGTAACCAGGAGTAAATCCTTTTTCAAAACGGGTAATGCTTTGAGAAGGAATACCATAATTACCCCCTGTAATAAAGCCGTTGTTTGTTTCAGTAACCTCGTTCTTCGCAGTAGTGAAGTTTACATAAGTACTGAACTTCGCATCTCTACCGAGGTTCTCATTGTAACTCAATGTTAGGTCGATACCGCTTGTTTTTGTTGTACCGATATTAGCCATTGGCAACGCAGCAGTACCAAGATAAAGTGATAATGAAGGAGTGAACAACAATCCGCTGATGTCTCTTTGATAGTAGTCAGCACTTAATGACAATTTATTGTTCAATACACTCAGATCGAAACCTGCATTGATCTGCACCTGCTTCTCCCAGCCAAGGGCATCATTTCTGAAAGACGCGATCGTAGCGCCACCTACTGCCGGACCCTGGCCGAACACATAACCTGCGTTCTGTCCGAGGTTGTACATGTAGATGTTTGTTGAAACGCGCTGGAACTGAGGACTTACATTCTCATTACCTGTCGCGCCATAGCTTGCTCTCAATTTCAAATGATTGATCAAATCTGACTTGAAGAAGTTTTCATTGGAAACTACCCAGCCAAGGGATCCTGCATAGAACGTTGCAAATTTGTTTTCGGGTCCGAATGCATAGGATCCATCGCGACGAACTGTTGCAGAAGCAAGGTATCGACCGCTGTAATCATAATTCACGCGACCGAAATAAGAAAGGTTTCTTCTTTCATATTGATAAGAGCCTAAACCAATTCCGCTGTTAGGAGCGGTGCCCGTTGCTGAAGAGATATCAGCATATTCCCATGAATTGAACGGAACGTCTTGTCTTGAACCATTTACATTATCACCCATAACCTTTGATGCAGACATACCAGCTACGAGGTCGAATGAATGATCATCCAACAGCTTGAAGTTGTAGTTCGCAAAGTTTTCCCAGGTGTAATTGTAATAGGTTGTCTTGTTTTCATCCACTGAATTATGAGATCCTGTTCTTGGTGTGCCATCTGCATTCAATGTAGAATTGATGTGGCCGGCACCAAAGAACTGTAACGGAGTGAAACCTTTACCGGTCACATTGGTGTATGTATAACCGTAACGGGAAGTAAATCTCAGATCCTTTATGATATCATACTGAAGCTCGATTTTTCCATAGAGCTTATTGGTGTTCGACTTGTTGTAGCTGTTCTCAAGCTGGGTGAGTGGGTTGTAGATCTCTGAAAGGATGGTAGAGCTGGTTGAATACTTTCCATAAACATTCGGATCTGTATTATAGATCGGAAGTGTAGGATCGAAGTTCAGCGCGTTCGAGATAACACCATTGATGGAGTTTGTTGAAACACCCGTTCCTTTGATATTTACAAAACTTGTATTTGTGATCAACCTGAATTTATTACTCAGATTGTAGGTCATGTTCGCAGTTGCAGTCATGCGTTTGAAGTGCGATTTTTCGCCACCGCCAATGATACCATCCTGCCCCAGGTAAGAACCTGAAAGGAAGTAAGACATCTTATCGCTACCACCACGTGCTGTTACGGAATGCGACTGCAAAGGAGCATTTTTAAAGATTTGGTCCTGCCAGTCTGTTCCAACACCTAATGAGGATATATCCTGGAAGATCAGATCTCCACCTGAAGCAACGCTACCTTCATTTAATATGGCTGCGTACTCGGTTGCATTCAACACCCCGATCTTACGTTGAACTTCCTGTATACCATAGTTGCCGCTATAGGTAAGCTCCGTTTTCTGATTGCGGCGACCACCTTTTGTTGTAATCACGATTACACCGTTACCGCCTTTCACACCATAGATAGATGTACTGGCTGCGTCTTTTAGGATGTTAATCGACTCGATGTCGGCAGCGTTTATTGAATTCAGGTCGTCAAGCGATTGGATCGCACCGTCAACAACAACTATAGGATCTGTTCCTGTATATGAAGGAATACCGCGAATCAACACCGTTGGCTTTGCACCGGGTGAACCAGGAGAAATTACAGTTACGCCAGATGCACGACCCTGGAGAGCGTCTTCGGCCCGAACAGGCTTCAGCTTCTCAATGTCCCGACCCTTCACCGTAGCGATCGCCCCGGATACTTTGGTGATCTTCTGAGTACCATAACCAACTACCACAACCTCTTCCATTTGCTGGGAGGCCTGCTTAAGCACGATGGTCAGGTTATTGCCGGTAATGGCAACTTCCTGCGTTTCAAAATTCAGCGATGACACAACCAGGCGAGTAGCTGAAGTAGGCACCTGGAGAGTAAAGCTACCATCGTCACCTGTAGCGGTGCCGACTGCTGTACCCTTAACTAAAATGGAAACTTTTGGGAGAGCCTCCCCTTTTTCATCTGTTACCTTCCCGGTAACCTGTTTGTTCTGCGCCCATCCAAGGGCGGCAAACAGCATGAGGACTGAGGCAAGGACAATCCTCTGCACGACATGTTTCATATGGAAGTTTTTGATTTAATTTTGCGTCCGGTGATTTCCGGATTCAGGGATAAAAATAACGGGGTAATTTAGCTTGTGAGAGGAACGGACTACATCACGCATACAGCACGTTTATCTAAAACACTGATATTTAATTATCAAAGAATACATCATTACTACTACACACTAGTGGTTTTCCCTTGTTTATGAGATTAGCTGCCCTTTTAACCCTGCTTTTCAGCACCCACTTTGCGTTGGCCCAGAATACTATCGGACTGCCCCTGATCCTCAATTACAGCAAGACCGATTTCGGGGGTGGAAGCCAAACCTGGGACATTATCCAGGATTCAAGTGGCCGGATGTACTTCGCTAACAATGAAGGGCTGCTCAGTTTCGACGGAACATATTGGAAAATTTACCCGCTTCCTAACCGAACGATCCTTCGGTCCATTGCATATGATAATAAGAATCGCGTGTTTGTCGGGGGGCAGGGGGAGATCGGATATTTTGAGACAGACCCAAACGGCTTTCTAAAGTACCGGTCATTGCTTGATCAGCTGCCGCCCAATCAGCGGCTTTTTGCCGATGTCTGGGATACCGAGGTCTTGAATGGATCGGTATACTTCAGGGCAAATGACCGGATCTTCGAATGGACAAACAACAGCTTCAAGGTGTACCCGGCGGCGGGGGAGTGGGTAATGCTGAAAAAATCCGCCGGCCGACTCTTCGCACAGGATAAACAGCAGGGACTTTTCGAGCTTATAAAAAAACGCTGGCAGCCGCTGGTAAACTCCCGCCTCCTGGTGGGCAAAAGTATCCAGGGAATTGTAGGCCGTCACCGCGACAGCCTGCTACTGGTCACTTATGAGAATGAATTTTACAGCATTTCCGGGGATAGGGTAGACTTAAATAAGGGTGTTTGGAAAGCGCCGGTAAAAAGCGACATCTATTCTGTTCAGCAACTAAACGATCAGCATTTTGTTTTAGGTACTACATCAGAGGGGTGTGTAGTACTCGACTTCCAGGGAAACGTCGTTCAAAAGATCAGTCGCAAAGAAGGCCTCCAAAACAACAGTGTGTTGTGTGTGTACCTTGACCGCGATAAGAATCTCTGGACCGGCTTGAATAATGGCATCAGCTTTATCGGCTATAACTCGGCCATCAAATTCATAAGGCCGGATAAGGAAAATGAATTATCCGGATTTTCGGCACGCATCTTAAATAACAGGCTTTTCGTCGCTTCATCTGATGGATTGTTCATGGTGCCATTAATGACAGCAAATCCTGATCTGAGCTTTTCGCGGGGCGATTTTGAAAAAATTCCCGGCACATCGGGGCAGGCATGGCGTCTTGATGAAGTGAACCAGCAGTTGCTGATGGCTCATAATTCTGGCACTTATTCAATTAAAGGAAACTCCGCAAGAATGATAGCGGCGCAGGCTTCCTGGCTTTTCATGCCAACGAGTGAAGTGCTCCCCTCTAGAGACGTACTTGTGGGAACCTATACAGGTATCCGGATGCTCGACTATAACGAGGGTCGATTCATTGATCGGGGCAATCTGGATGGCACTTATGAATCTTTCCGGTTCCTTGACATTGATAATGAAGGTCGCATCTGGTCATCTCATCCTTACCGTGGGATCTACCAGATCCAGTTATCACCTGATAAAAAGACGTATGTCACACGTCTTTACACAGAAAAGGACGGACTGCCATCGGCCCTTGGTAATCACGTATTTAAAGTTCGAAACAGGGTGATATTTGCCACTGAGAGAGGTGCTTATGAGTATGATGGAAAGACGCAGAGATTCATCCCCTCACCTTTTCTCACACCTTTATTGGGATCAATTGAGCTGAGATATTTAAATGAAGATGCAGAGGGAAACATCTGGTTTTGCAGTGGCAAAAAACTTGGTGTGGTCCAATTAACGATGAATGATAATGACACAGTGTCTCAGATAACTTATTTTCCTGAGCTGACAGGCCAGGTATTGTCGGGTTTTGAGAACGTTTATCCCTTCGATCGCAACAATATTTTTATTGGATCAGAAAAAGGCATCATCCATCTGAACCTGGAAAAATATGTGGCGAACAATTTTACGCTTTTACCGCAAATTGGCGAGATCCGGGCAACAGGTGCATCGGACACCTTATTATATGGCGGGTATGTTGGGGGACAACACTCGGAAGAAGATGCAATAGCGGAACTAGCATATCGGTTCAATTCCTTTCATTTCGAATACAGTTGTCCGGCGTATGGATTACAAAGCAATGTAGAGTACAGTTATAAGCTCGAGGGGTTCGATAACGAATGGAGTAGCTGGTCGGGACGAACGGAAAAGAATTACACAAATTTGCCCAACGGGAAATATACATTTCTCATAAAGGCGCGGACGAACCTGAGTTCTGAATCGAAGCCTGTAGCTTATTCATTTGTTGTGTTACCACCGTGGTATAAATCAAAATGGGCAATAATATTATATGCAGTTCTTGGTTTATTGCTTGCTTATTTCTTTGATCGATGGCATAGAAGAAAACTTGAGTTGCAACGTCTGCAGTATGAAGAGCAGCAGCGGCAGATCAATATCGCGCATCAACTGGAAATAGAAAAAAATGAGAAGGAGATCATCAAGCTGCAGAATGAAAAGCTGGCAAGCGAGGTACTGTTCAAAAACAAGGAGCTGGCGGATACTTCGCTGCATCTTGTCGAACGAACCGATGCGTTGGCGAAGGTAAAAGAAGAGCTTCAGAAACTATATAAGAGCCAGCCGGACAAATATTCGCTTAAGAAGACCATTCAGTTTCTGAATGAGATTGAAAGGAACAATGACAACTGGGATAAATTTGCTGCGCATTTTGATGAGATCAATAATAATTTCCTGAGAAACCTGAAATTGAATTATCCGCAGCTCAGCAGCACCGATCTTAAAATATGTGCTTACCTGCAATTGAATTTATCATCGAAAGAAATCGCTCAACTGATAAATATTTCATTGAGAGGCGTGGAGATACGGCGATATCGTTTGAGAAAGAAATTACAGATTCCAACGGAACAATCGCTCATTGACTTCCTGAATACTGCGGTTGAGCCGAATTCCTAACGTACATTTGCCGCTTCCTTCAATTAACCATTAATCTTGAAAGCATCGACCTTTTCAAAGTACCAGGTGTTCCTGGTCGTGTTGTTGTCATTGCTGCAGTTCACTGTGGTGCTTGATTTCGTCATACTTTCTCCACTTGGCGACCAGCTTATTAAAGCATTGCATATAACTCCTGCGCAATTTGGATGGCTGGTGTCATCATATGCATTCAGCGCCGGTATATCCGGGATACTAACAGCAGGGTTTGCAGACCGCTTTGATAGAAAGAAGCTACTGTTGTTTTTTTATGGTGGGTTTATCGTAGGCACATTCTTTTGTGGCATCTCACCAAACTTCATTTTTCTGCTGATCTCCCGCACATTTACGGGCTTCTTTGGTGGCGTTATTGCATCCATATCATTCACAATAGTGACCGACCTCTTTGCGCTAGATCAACGTGGCCGTGTGATGGGATTCATGCAGATGGGCTTTGCCGTGAGCCAGATATTGGGCATTCCCATTGGATTGCACCTTGCCAATATATGGGGCTGGAATTCCATTTTCCTTGTGATCGTTGCTCTTGCGGTGATCATTTTCTTTCTTATTCTGAAATTTGTGCAACCAATCAACAAGCATCTCATGCATAAACAGGTGCAGAATGCATTTGGTCACCTTAAAGGGATAATAGCAAATAAGCATTACCGGATCGCCTTTCTGATGACTTGTTTTATTGCACTTGCCGGTTTTATGTTGATGCCGTTTTCAAGTGTATTCCTTGTAAATAATGTGCAGATATCGCACGAACAATTACCAATGGTATTTATGTATACCGGGATGGCAACAATTTTCGCGATGCCTATTATCGGGCGGATCAGCGACAAGGTTTCAAAGTTCAAAGTATTTACAATCGGCTCTTTACTGGCAATAGTGATGGCATTGATATACACCAATCTTCCGGTCATACCTATGGGGCTCGTGATTTTGGTGAACATAATTTTGTTCATCAGCACCTCTGCCCGAATGGTACCATCATCGGCATTACTTACTGCCGTACCTGAATTGAAAGACCGCGGCGCCTTTATGAGTGTGAACGCTTCATTGCAACAGGTGTCGGGTGGAATAGCCGCCATCATTGCGGGTTTGATCGTTGTGCAGGATAGCCCCACGGCGCCACTTCGCCACTACGATACCCTCGGATATATCGTGGCAGCCCTGTTTGCTTTCTGCATCTACCTCTTGTACAGGATATATGCCTTTGTTAAGTCAAAAGGTGACGTTAAAGGAAAGGTCGGTAAAGAAACGCTTTGAGGGCTTGCACCTTACTACTTGTTATATTATTTTGCACATTCTCCATCCTTCCTATGTAAGTGCTCTCCGCGCCCGCTAAAGGGAAAATTCATTCAAAATAAAACATGCAGTATGAGAATTCTATTCGTAATGCTGATGCTCTCTATTGTTGCATCTGGCACTGTGCAGGGACAACTGCTCAAGAAAATTAAAGACAAGGCCAACAGTGTCGTGAACAAATCGGGATCATCAGAATCTGATGAGGTAAAGAAGAAAGAACCAAGTGATGGACTCGAGCAGAGAGGTGACAAGGAAGATGATCTTGCTCCACTTGATCCGGACAAGTATACACTTATTTATAAGCCCGAAGAGCCCGGTTCGCGCGTTTCATTTTTGTTTGATGAAAGCTGCCTTGGCATAAACGCCAATGGTGAAGGTTACATGGTAGTGATCTACGACTCAAAAGACAAAGCAGAACCATACGCGATAATTGAAAACGGAAAGATCACCGCGCGCTTCAAGAACGCAAGCGCCATTCCAGAAAAATGTGCTGGACGTACAGGCGCGGCGGTTGGTAGCGGAAGCAGTGAGTTTGATATGAAGAAAGAAACCGAGAAGAATTATGAGAAGTATGTAAAGAGCGAAACAAAGGGTGGCATGCCATCACATACCGTCAACATCAATGGAAAGACCTACGGTCCCTTTATGACCATCAACCAGTTCTATGTTTCTCCCGATGGCAAACAATATTTTATTGATGCGGTTCAAAGCGATGCCAGCCAGTTGTTATACATGAACGATAAGAAAGTAAGTGCCGGCGAACCTGGTATGTACCTCATGGGTCAGCTTGTTTTTGGTCCGGATCGAAAAACAATGGTATTTATTGGACTCAGCACGATGCAGATGGCGAACATTGGAAAAGAAGATTTCGTGGGCACAGTGATCTATACCGATGGTACAAAGAAAGACCTGAAGCTGCCTGGAGCGGACATGTTCGGTGGTACCACATTCAAAGTGACCAGCAAGCAGGAACTCTGCTGGATCGATCCTTTGTCGGGACAGTTTTATGCTGATGGCAAACCGGTTGGTAAATTCACTGACAATGGTAAGAAGCTAACTCTAAACAACAACCGGTATAAACTGCTCACCGGGAACGATGCAACGAAATCCGTGTTGTTGACAGACAATGGCAAAGTGCATTTCCTGGATGGATCAACACAGGAGTTATCATTATATCCATTTATTACCGTGAACAATGGCATTACAACTTTGAAGTGGTTCAAGACAAGAGGCAGCGAGATCTATCTTGGTCATTACACTGTAAAATGATAAATGAAGATTCTTGTTTCAATATGTTTTATGATCCTGTGCATGCAATCGATTGTGTGTGCACAGGATTATCGTAAGATCTTCGGACGCAATTATGCTAATGCCGAGAAGTTACTCAAAGAACATGAGGATGCATTTCAATTCGCGGCAATGTCATCGGGCATTCCGTCTATTCATCTCAGGGCCATCGTATTTCCGGAACTCATTCGATACAGTTCTGTCTTCGATTTTATGGAGATCACTTCATTGAAAGTTCTATATATCTCCAACGGGCAGGACTATGCAGACTTCTCCGTCGGGTATCTTCAAATGAAACCATCATTTGCGGAAAAACTCGAACGTGATGCGCTGAAGTATTTATCCCGTGACCAGCTAAAATCAATTGGTATCTCACTTCCATTAGAAGGGACAGCCAAAGAACAAAGGGAAGAACGAGTGGATCGTCTGACCGAAATAAAAACCCAGTTACAGTATCTCGCATTGTTCTATAAATTATGCGAACGAAAGTTTACCCTGTCATCAATGAGCGAGGAAGAAAAGATCGCCTTCATATCCACCTGTTATAACGCCGGGTATGACCACTCCGCCAGAAAGATCCATTCTTTGCAAACACAGGCCCATTTTCATACAGGGCGTTTTCGTGCTTCCGACAAATTCAACTACTCCTCCATCAGCACTTACTGGCTCCGGCAGCAGTTCCAGCTTGCCAGCCGTTGATTAATGTCAATTTCTTTTCTTGTGCTTCGTCAATAATTTTTATTGCCGAAACTCATTGTCGTGCACTGTATGCTGAAAGTAGCTTTGCTTTTCAAAATTGATAAGCATGAAAAAGACATTCAGTGTAAAACATCTTCCCATTAACATCGATTCTGTGTTGCTGCTTGCGCGTGTAGCCATCGCCGTACTCATGCTTACGCACGGACTACCTAAACTCTCTATGTTGTTTTCCGGTGAACCCGTACAATTTCTTTCGGTATTTGGGTTAAGTCCCGCTGTGTCCCTCGGGCTTGCCGTATTTGCTGAAGTATTTTGTTCCATTCTCATTCTGATCGGATTTGGTACCCGACTTGCAGTAATTCCGCTCATCGTAACGATGATCGTTGCTGTATTCCAGGTGCATGCGACCGATGGGTTCGTTAAACAGGAACTTGGTATTCATTATCTGCTTGTTTACCTGATGCTTTTGGTTGCCGGAAGCGGCCGCTATTCGGTAGATGCATTGATAGACAAAAACTTGCATCGTCAGCCTCTCCATCGTTAAATTTTTTTGATTGCAAATAGGTTACAGGCCGACGGGTTAAGTTTGCTGCGAGATTCAGAATACTTAACTTTTATGAATGCAGTCAACAAATGATATCAGCCAGCAATTTGCACATTTCTTCCCGGGCGAGATACTCAAAGGTTATGCGCAGCAGGTTTTCAGGAAACTTAGTGAAGGACATGTATGTCTCGACCTGACTTCTGCTTCATCACAGCAACTCGATGAGCTCGCCCGGCAACCTTTTATTTCAACTCAAACTTCTGACCGGCAGCCTTTCATTCTACATAATAATCGCCTCTATCTTCAGAGGTATTTTTATTATGAAACCACCATCCTTGATCGCATAATCAGGTTTTCCGTATCCGATAAAGGCCAGTTTGAAGAGCGGGTCACACAACTACGGAATTCATCCTTACACCTCAACAGTCTTTTCGCCGAACACTCTAATGTAACAGGAACAAACTGGCAAAAAGTGGCTGTGGTGTCGGGCGTACTCAATGATCTCACCATAATTACAGGTGGCCCGGGCACAGGCAAAACCACTACTGTGGCACGCATACTGGCGTTGCTGCTGACAATTGAGCCGGAACTGAAAATTGCGCTTGCAGCGCCTACTGGAAAGGCCGCCGCTCGAATGTCTGAATCACTTAAGTCGGCTGCCGAGCGACTGGATGAGAACATCAGGCAAAAGTTTCAGTCGCTCCAACCTTCCACCATTCATCGGTTACTACGAACTGCGCCGGGAGAATCATCATCTTATTATACCTCAGCACACCCAATCAATGCGGATGTTGTGATAATCGATGAAGGATCGATGATCGATGTGTCACTTTTTGCAAAACTTCTTGATGCCATTGGAGATAATACGCGCTTGATCATATTGGGAGATAAAGATCAGTTGGCATCGGTAGAAGCGGGAAGTTTGTTTGGCGATCTTTGCCAGGCCGCCGGCGATCTTAATAAATTTTCGCAAAGGCGAGTTAACATTATCAACGAATTGCTTGATACAAGTGAACGCATTTCAGATACGGATCGCGCTGAAACATCTAATCCATTATTTGAACATGTTATCGAACTGAGACATAGTCACCGCTTTACCGGTGATGAAAGCATTGGTCGCTTCAGCAAAGCAGTTATTAACAATGATCAACAGAGCCTGCTTCAATTCTTTCATACACCAGGAGATGGCAAAGTTGTAACCGACACCAATTACAATGACGAAGTGTTTCGCGAATTCATCAGTGGCTACGCAGAATTTATTGGAGAGAGAGATCCGCTGGAAGCGCTGAGAAAATTTAATAAGCTTCGGGTGCTTTGTGCAATACGTGAGGGAGATCAGGGATTGTCCTCGGTGAACCGCGCAATAGAAAAACTTCTGCATCAAATGCGCCTACTAAATCCTTCCGGCGATTATTATGAAAACCGCCCGATCATCGTCACCCGCAATTATTACAATCTTGGCTTATTCAATGGGGATATCGGCATCATCCGTGCGGATGAAAAGGGGGTTATGAGAGCATACTTTGATGATGGAAATGAATCGCCTAAGACAGTCTTACCTGGATACTTGTCACATATGGAAACAGTCTTTGCCATGACCATACACAAAAGCCAGGGCTCCGAGTTCGAAAGGGTATTGGTGCTCTTGCCGAATGCAGATAACATTCCCATACTCACAAGCGAACTTTTGTACACGGCGATAACAAGAGCCAGGGAAAAAGTAGTTCTACAGGCTTCGCAATATTCCGTGTTGCAGGCAGCGGCAAAAAGAGTGGAGCGAGGCTCCGGTATTATCGACCGATTGAAAATGCAGACAATAAATTAATTGAACTGATGGGACTTGAATTGAATGTTTCAAACTCGCTTGAAGAACTTTCTAAATGCATAGCGTCGAACTTCCGGCAGCAGCGTCCGGATGTATTTCAACCATACCATATTGTTACGCAAACCGAGGGAATGAACAACTGGCTTAAGCTACAGCTTGCCAGCCAGAACGGTATTGCTGCCAATATCCGGTATATGAAACCAAATGATATTGTGCAGCGAGTTTATTTTCTTCTAGGGGGTAAACTAAATAACAGTCTTTCTTCTTCCAATATTCGCTGGATACTGTTTCAATTATTAGGTGAAGAAGACTTCAGTAAAAGCTTCAGGCATATCGCTGAGTATTACGAGCTGTCTTCAAACGCACATGTGAAAAGAATGGCGCTCGCAGAGAAGCTTGCTGATCTTTTTGACCAGTACCAGGTTTACAGACCAGATTATATTGAACAGTGGAATCATTCAGACGCAAATACTGGGGGAGAAGATTGGCAGCAGTATCTATGGGTCCGGATGCGTGAATTATATCGTGATCGTGTGAACGATAAGATCGAAGTGAGCAGGTACATTACTGAGACACTTAATGACCCAGCTGCTGGTGAACAACTTGAGGCTCGAATGCCTTCATTACACATCTTCGGCATTTCTATCACCACTCCATATCACCTCAAAATATTTGAGGCATTAAGCAGGCACATTCAAATATGTTTTTATCTTCTGAATCCAGCGCCCGAACAATACTGGCTCGATACAATAAATGAACGTCAGGCCGGAATTCTTCTTTCCAGGGGGAAAGTAAGGAGCACCGAGTTGTCGATCGGAAATAATTTGCTTACAAGCTGGGGACGAATTATAAAAGAAACTTTCAGTCTTTTATTTGAAAACGATGAGTATCTCAATGCGTATGAACCGGTGGAAGTCCGTGAGCCTACACCAAATTCACTGCTGCATGTCATTCAGAACGATATATTTCACAACCGGTCTAATTCCGATCGTGAAAAGATAGATGCAGCAAGGATAGCGGATGGTTCGATTGTCATAAATTCCTGCTACACCATAGCCCGCGAAGTCGAATCATTGTACAATTACCTTGTACATCTTATAGATAAAAAGCAGGAGCAATTATCACCGCGCGACATCGTTGTGATGGTAAGCGATATCAACGCATATGCACCTTATATCAAGGCGGTCTTCAATAATGCTCCTTTCAGTTTTTCATATTCGATTGCCGACGAATGCGTCACCAATGATGACAATATTGTAAACGCACTAAAATCGATCCTCGAACTTGATACCGAAGACTTCCAGGCCGAAGCAGTGGTGCAATTGCTCGATTCCTCTTTCATAAGAAGAAGATTTGGACTGACAAATATTTCTCTGATAAGAGAAGTGGTTGACAGGGCAAGTATCCGGTTTGGGATAGAAGGTAATCCCGGTGATGAAACAGTGTATGTAAGTTGGAAGTATGGATTGCAAAGATTGATATTTGGTTTATGTATGCATGGCGAAGAATCCTTCGTCTCTGGCGGATATACTTATTATCCGGTTGATGCAGTTGAAGGTTCAGAATCATCAGAGATTGTCCGGTTCGCATATTTCGTGGAGATGCTAATGAATCGAATTGAACAGAGAGCTGAAGAACGGACCATTTCAGAGTGGGTGGAATATATCCGCGGTCTTGTGAATGATCTTATTTTTCCTGAAGGTGGTTCCGTGAATGATGATCATCTTCTATTGCAGGATCAACTCGACGGTTTCAATTCAATGAACGAATTTTTCCCGGGAAAGATCAGTTTTGAAGTTTTCGCACATACGTTGCTTCAATCCATTTCATCGGCTACACGATCGTCGGTCTTCGCAAGTGGGGGTATTACTTTTTGTTCACTTATCCCCATGCGAAGCATTCCATTCAAAGTTGTGGCAATGCTTGGTTTGAACTTTGATAAGTTTCCAAGAAAGGAAACAACATACAGCTTCAATCTTATTGAACGTGAGCGAAGGAAGGGTGATCGTAACTTAAAGGATAATGACAAACATCTCTTCCTGGAAACATTGCTTTCGGCGAAAGAATACTTGTACATAAGTTATATCGGGCAAAGTGTGAAGGACAATACGATCCTTCCACCTTCAGCACTTGTTGACGAATTGATCGATTATATTCAGGCCGGCGCAGATGCATTCACAGATGCGCGCAAAGCGATCATTATAAAGCAGCCCCTTCACAGTTTTAGTACACGCTATTTGAAAGGTGATCCGCATCTTTATAACTACCTGGATCAAAAGCCGCGGTTGGGGCTTTCCTTTATCCGTGAAGAAACCGAACACCAGCCGCTCCTGCAACAGGAGATTCCATTGAAAGCACTTATAAAATTCTTTAAAAATCCCATCGAAGCATACTATAAAAACGTATTGGACATAAGATATGATGAAGAGTCAGTGTTGCTTGAAGAAACAGAAGTATTCAGGTTAGATCAATTGCAGCAATGGTCACTCAAGCATGAGTTGCTGCGTGTTTCTGATAATGAGGTTATGCCGTTGATGCACGATTTGAAGCGTCGCGGCCTGATGCCGCTTCGGAATATGTCTACGGTAGAAGTGCGTGGAGTTGAGCGGCAGATCATTGAGCTGAGAAAAAGTTTTAGTAAGTTAACTCACGGTAAATCTCCCGCTTCAATAAACATTGAATTGCCTGTCGGCGGTTACGTGTTGCGCGGCCGTATTGACGAAGTCTACAATAACAATGCAGTATTTGTCTGCTTCTCATCACGACAAACAAAATATCTTATAGAGGCTTACTTGCTCTACCTGGCGGGTCGTGCAAGTGGGATATTGAACGGTGCATTCTTCATATCAACACAGCATCCGGAAATTATAACGGTGCGCGAAATCAGTGAACTGGATGCAGCAAACAGGTTGGAGCGCTTAATACAATTTTATGTTGAAGGGCATACGCGAATGTTGCGATTCTATCCGGATCTCAATATAAGTATTCAGGAAGTTGCCTCGAGAGAGGAGTCTAAGAGAAGAAAGGCGATTCACGACAAGTTTGAAAGTTTCAGTTTCAAGTGCGATGATCGCTATGCAATGATGGAGTACGAAAAAGGATTCTTCGACGAAGATGGATTTTGGGACGAATACCTGAGGGTAGCGGAAGCGCTCTTACTGCCCATGCAGGAAACATTTTCAGAAGTTGGAGAAGTAAAAGTAAACGACGACTATGCAGATTGAGTTTGAAAAATTTGATGCCGCTGTTGTGCCTTTAAGTGGCAGCAACCTGATTGAGGCAAGTGCGGGAACGGGCAAGACCTATTCTATTGCACTCATGGTGCTGCGACTCATTTTGGAAAAGCAGGTATCAATCCGGGAAATATTAATGGTGACCTTTACAAAAGCGGCAGTTGCTGAGCTCGAGGAGCGTATCCGTTTATTCATCCGGCTTGCATATCGCGCAAGCAATGGAGAAAAGATCAATGATCAGCAGATTACTGCGATGGTGGAAGAAGCAATGCGCCGTTCACCAGATACCAGTAAGATACTCTACGCTGCGGTACTGCTGTTGGACGAAACGTCGGTGATGACAATTCACAGTTTTTGTCAACAGACGTTATCGGAATTTGCTTTTGAAACCAAACAGATATTCGGCGCGGATACTATTGATGATACTGGTGCCTTGATCGATTCGGAGATAAACAGGTTTTGGCGTAAAGAAATCACTGGCCTTCCTGTTCCCTTGCTGCAGGTTCTTTTAGAACATGGTTTGAGTCGCGATGGAATCAAGTGCATCGTAAAGGAACACATCAATGGCAAGAAGTATCTTGGTTATGATGAAGATGTGGAGTATAGTAACTGTGAAGCGGATCATGATAAATGGATGGAAGCGCTGGATGTGATCAGGAATAAGGAAGAGGCCTTACGAAAACAGTTGATCGCAAATGTGCAATCGCAGTTGCCTGCACTCGAAGCAAAAACACAGTCAAACCGGTATGCATCAAAAAATTTCAAAGATTCATTCATAAGCGCAGAAGCGTTTGTCGATAAGCTGAATTCATTACGGACGGGCAGCAAGCCTCCCAAGTATCTTTGGTTGCTGTACGAGGACATTATTGATGAATGTGGCAATTGTGATGCGCTGATTGAAGAGATTGAAATGGAGGTTGCAAAGATATTGCAGCATCTTTATTGTGTTGCTATCAGGCATGTGACCAACGGAATAGAGCAACATAAGATTGATAAGAATTTATTGTCTTTCGACGATATGATTGTTCGCTTGCATGAGTCATTGGTTCGCCGGAACAACGAGGAATTGAAACTTGCACTGCAAAAAAAATACAAGGCAGTATTTGTTGATGAATTCCAGGATACTGATCGACTCCAATATGAAATATTTCGCGAGGCATTTGGCACGTCTACCATTTTGTTTTTTATCGGCGATCCCAAGCAGTCTATTTATGCGTGGAGAAAGGCAGATATTTACACGTACTTCCTCGCGAGAAAGTCGGTCGATCGACGTTATAGCATGAACGTAAATTACCGGTCATCTGCGCCGATGATTGCAGCAATGAATTTATTCTTTAGTATCGACGATCCTTTTCATTTTGGTCCTGATGATTCAAGGGACGACAGGTTTGACTATCAGGTTGTGGACGCTCCGGCAGGCTCAGCAAAAGGAGTGATGACAATTGACAATGAAGCACTGGTTCCGTTCACATATTTTGAGGTTGCAAGAAAATCAGACATTCCGGGCGCAGTAGCATCGCAGGTGGCAGAACTGTTTACCGCCAATTATCGTTTGCCTTCAGGAACCGAAGGCACGCGTAATATCGTTCCATCGGACATCGGGATACTTGTTCGGTCTAATTATGAAGCAAGAAATGTTCGCGATGCACTTGGCCGATACGGGATACCGGCGGTCACAATAGGCGATGAGAAAGTCTTGCAGTCAGCTGAAGCGATGTATGTCTTGTATGTTATGCAGGCAATGGATGATGCATCGCCTGAGAATATCAATCGGGCATTATTGTCTCCATTTACCGGGTTCGATAAGGAAGATATTTTAAACCTTGATCATGATCTGGCAATTGAAGCATTCCGCAGTTATAAAGTGACCTGGGAAGAGGATGGAGTGTATACTGCATTGATGAATTTTGTTGCAGATTTCAATGTGCGCAAAACATTGTTGGGAAGAAATACAGAAGGTGGCGAACGAATCATTACAAATTTGTTTCAGCTTATTGAACTTGTTCATAAAATTCAAACACATCGTGTCTTATCTCCGCTTGAGTTGATAAGTTGGCTGAAACGAGGCATCGATGGGATGGAAACTGAAGGCGACGAATATGAGCAAAGGGTGGAGAGTGATGAAGAAGCAGTAAAGATCGTCACGATTCACAAAAGCAAAGGTCTTGAATATAATATAGTGATCGCTCCATATCTTGATATGCAGGATGATCGAAAGAATAGTACTGTTTGTACATTTCGTGATCCGAACACGAACGATTACGTTTCCGGTGAACGAGATTCACTTACAGACGAGCAGATCAGATGGATGCGAGAACAAAATGAACAGGAGAATCGAAGGCTCATATACGTTGCAATTACTCGTGCGGTTTACAAATGTTTTGTTTTCAAAAATTCAAGCTCTAAATCAAACCAATCTTCGCTGCTTCCATTCATGGCTAATGTAACAGGTGATCCAGAACTGATTGAAGAGAGGCAGGTACCAGAAGAAAGGACTGGTTACCGATATATAGGCGCATCTGGTATTTCAGTTGAGCCACAGGTTAGGGCGGTGAATTTCACTTTGCATGAAAACAATTGGCGCCGCATCAGCTACAGCGGTCTGTCTCCTCGACATGAAACCACATTGAAACCAAGACGTGGTGGCTATTCTGACGAATATGACCAGTTCGTGTTCAATGCCCTGGCTTTTGGATCCAACACAGGAAACATGCTCCATTATATTTTCGAGAATGTCCATTTTGGTGATGCTGCGCGATGGCAGTATGTAATTGATGATGCGGTGCGACAGTATGCTCCGGCACATAAAGAACGATATGCTTCCATGTTGAAGAGCCTTTTGCATCATGTGATGAACGTTCAGTTGAATGTGGACGAAAGCAGTTTTAAGCTTTCAGATATATCAATCCATCGGCGAATCCATGAACTTGAATTTGATTTCAAACTGGGCGCGTTTGATGTAAGATCAATTACTGAGTTGGCTGATGCGAATACTATGATTGCAGTAAAGCCTCTTGGTGAAATGCAGGGGATGATGAATGGAAAGATCGATCTCTTCTTCGAACACCAGGGAAAGTATTTTGTACTGGATTGGAAGTCGAATTTTTTGGGCGATTCGCTGGAAGATTATACCGGCGATCGATTGACCGAATCGATGAACGAAAACAATTATCACCTACAATACCTGGTGTACACACTGGCCGTTAAGAAGTACCTTGAAAGTCGCCTGGGTAGCGGGTTTGATTTTGAGAGAGATTTCGGCGGTGTATTCTACCTGTTTTTACGCGGAGTTCGCGAAGGTTCACAATCGGGAGTATTTATGCGGCGACCAACTGCCACGCAGGTGTCGAGGCTTGAAGCTTTATTAAATTAAGGATGCATTGTTTACTCACGTGCATCATTGATTTCTATCCAGAAACCATCAGGGTCCTGTAGATAGATCTGCTTCACACCATCCACCCTTGACTGGAAGGTGTTCTTATCGCCGTTCCAGTTTTCAAACTCAACTTTTTTCTGCCTCAGTCTATCCATGAAATTTTCAACTGACGGAACTGTAAAACATAGGTGTGTGTTCTTATCGGGACTCGTTTTGCTTTTTGCACCTGCGATCAGATGCAAGTGACTTTTTGGTCCGATGCTGAACCAGGTATGTTTGCCATCATGGAAAGGTTCGGGAATGGTATCAAGACCGATAACTTTCTGGTAAAAACTGGTGCTTGCTTCCAGGTCTGAAACATAAAGTGCGATGTGGTTCAATGAAGCTTTAGCCTGCGATGAAGGTTGTGCATTCAGGGAAATACAGCTTATTGAAAGAAGCAGGATTATGGCAATGGCTCGATGCATGGTGTGATATTATAGGGAGGTCAATATACCAAATTTGTGTGTTAATGCTCCGTTGGTTGCAGGATAATGGTGCAATTGACCTACATGCTAACCAGTATTTTGAAATTAGTGTTGCTGATTAAGAAGATGAATATGGCAGACCTGTTTATGGGTATTCCAGGCTTAGTAATTAACTTTTGGCCCCTCCTATATCCTGCAGAAACCGCCCTCTAAACCTAGTAGAATGAACAAGCTAATGTTGTGTTTAGGCTTTTGCCTAATTACTGCGATTTATTGTCGCGCCCAGTCCATTACGCCCGATCCCACATTTAATTCCACCGGAGAAGTTCAGAAGAATGTTGACTTCATTGATTATGGAAGTGCCATTGCTGTACAGGCGGACCGAAAAGTAGTTGTTGCCGGAAGTTCCGGCTCCCGATCACTTACATTGATGCGTTATAATTTTGATGGAAGTCTCGATAATACGTTTGGCAACGCAGGGATTTCCCAAATCAGTTTTCCCGAACCAGTGTATGTGCGTTCCATGGTCATTGACAACGCAGGAAGAATCGTTGTTGGGGGGTATGTGGGTTCGGCCACCTACGATGCATTAATTGTGCGTTTCCTACCTGACGGCACGCTCGATACCGACTTCAATGCCACAGGTCCATTGCCCGGATCGGTTCGTTGGAACTTAAGTACATCCGACCTGATTTATGATGTAAGCGTATCGTCCTCCGGAGATATTATCGCCACAGGGACTGCCTCGAGTAAAATTCTTTTACTGAAGATCACCGAAACTGGAATTTTAGATGCAGACTTCGGAGGATCTAAGGGGTATACAGTTACTGATATCCCAACCAGTAGCCAAGAAATTGCCTTTTCCGTTTCTCTTGATGATACCCGTAATGAAATGGTGGTAGGCGGACGGGCTGCTGTCGGAGACAACGACTATTTTGTAGCGAAGTACGATTTATCAAATGGTACATTAAATACAGAGTTTGCCGAAAACGGAATTGCAATCATTGACATAGCTATTGAAGATGAGATACAAGATTTGATTCTTTTTCCTGATGGATCAGTTCTTGTTGCTGGCAAATCGAACGCCAACAGTCATTACGACTATGCAATTTTGAAATTGAACAATGAAGGGAATTTGGATACTTCCTTTGGAACTAATGGAATGACCATAACTAGTTACGAAGACGGCGCGGATGAAATCCCGTTTACTGTGCAATTGCAAGCAAATGGGAAGATTGTTGTAGGAGGCTGGTTTTCAAAAGATGAAACTGATTCATATTTCCTTGCTCGATACTCTTCAAATGGGGTGCTGGATAACTCATTTGATCAGGATGGGATGTACTTAGTTCCAATGGAAACGAGAGTTCAGCCGGAACAAATGATCCTCGATCAATACCGCATTTATCTTGTAGGTACTACAGCTAATTTCGATGTTTCCGTTGTTGCACTTAAGAATAACGAAATGGCGTTGCCTTCTACCATTCTATCGATCAACGCCAAACAACTTTCCAACGGCATCGGCATTTACTGGTCAACAACCAACGAAGCAAACGTATCGCACTATTTTGTTGAACGTAGTATCGATGGTAAATCATTCCATCGCCTTTCTTCAATAACAGCGCGCAATTCGCTTGCACTGAATTCCTATAGCTTTGTCGACACAGACCCGAAGGCAATCAATACATATTATCGTGTGATCGGCATCGACTACGATGGTCGTAGCTCTGTGAGCAAAACTATTGTTGTTCAGGGCAAAGCGAACTCCAGGCTTGAGATCATTGGAAGCCCATCAGTAAACAACATATCTGTGCGACTTACCAACCCAACAAAGCAATTGCTGATTAGCGATATGCAGGGTAGAGTTTTAAAGGTGATACCGGCGACGGATCAATTCGCGCTGACATTTACCCAAATAAACATTTCGATGTTGCGGCCCGGCATGTATATTCTCAGTGATGGTATACAGTCGGCGCAGTTTATCAAACTATAATTACATAAGTCTTATATGCTAATGCCCGGGTGACCGGGCATTTTGTTTAGAACCTGGTCAACGTCATAAATATTTTATACCTTACTGATCCCCACCCACAACTTTAATCACTTTCAAATTTAAACTATGCTCGATCAAATCATTAACCTTGTGCGGCAGCACGCCGGCGGCGCCGTTGTTAACAACCCAGCGATTCCAAATGATAAAAATGATACGGCGGTGAACGAAGCCGGAACATCTATTATCGGAACATTACAAAATGCATTATCGTCCGGTCGCATTAAAGATGTACTTGGGTATTTTAAGAATCAGGGCGACGGTTCGAACGAACTGGTACGAGAGGCCACCGGTAACTACGCGAATGATCTCCAATCTAAGTTGGGTATTGATCCGCAGCAGGCGCAGGATGTGGCAGGTAAAGTAGTTCCAGGTACCATGAGTGACCTTGCCCGCCGAACCACTGATCCTTCTGATAACAGCTTCGATATACAGGATATCTTCAACAGCCTTAGCGGTGGAAAAACGGGTGGGATGAACATTAAAAACATCTTTGATAAGTTTAGTTCAGGCGGTTTGGATAAAGATGGAGATGGCGATGTTGATTTTCAGGATTTGAAGAACATGTTTGGAGGCAGTGGTGACGGAGGACTTATGGATAAAGTAAAAGGAATATTTAAGTAAATTATAAGTATGCTGTGCAAGCACGAAATTTGCAAACTAACCGCCAAATCTCGTTCTTGCACAGATGCATCAAATGCCCAAAACCGACGACATTTCATGGACGCCCTTTGAGTATGCATTTACCCAAATGCCTGTTCCCGTTGCGATTTTCTCCCTGCCCGATCTTGTAAATAGATTTACAAATCCTGCTTTTGAACAACGACTTGGTCATTTTGATCAGATAACAACACTGGCCTCTGATCATTTTGATTTGATGCTGAACAGTGTCGTCAATAATACATCGACTTATGTTATTGCCGAACAAAGATTCAATGACGAATGTTTTGATCTTCATTTCTCGCCAATAATCGTAGAGCAGTCGGTGACATCCATCATGATGACTGCGTATCCGAAAACGGTATTAATTGCTCCATCCGTCGAACCATCCAACACAAATGTAGATTTCCATAAATTGTGGACGCTTGTGGACAATAGCATCGAACTAATGTCCATTCTTGAATTCAACGGCAGGAACTCGTACATCAACAAAGCAGGGATGAAGATGCTCGGCTTTGAAAATTTCCAGGAAGTCCTCTCAACACCGATATCTGATCTGCATACAGAACATGACATTGATTTCGTGCAAAAGCAGGTTATCCCTTCCGTAATGAACACCGGATGCTGGTCAGGACAAATAATGGTTCGGCATAAACAGACGGGTGAAGTTTTCCCTGTATTTAATAATACGATCCGAATTGATGATCCTGAAACAGGTGAGCCCATAGCAATTGGGGCGGTAATGCGAGACATGCGTTCGGAGATATCAGCGGAAAAAGCTTATCGGGAAAGCGAGGCGAACTTTAGAAACCTTGTTTTGCAGGCGCCATTTGCGATTGCAGTTCTTAAGGGTGTCGACTTCGTTGTAGAACTTTCAAATATCAGGATGATGCAACTGTGGGGCAAGTCGGAAGCTGAGCTGATGAACCGGCCTGTATTTGAGGCGATTCCTGAAGCACGGGGCATTGGACTGGAAGAGAAGCTGTCTGCGGTATTACTTGAAGGTAAAACAATAGGGGAACAGGAACGTGAACTGGATCTGGTACGCAACGGTAAGATGGAGCGCATCTACGTGAACTATGTATACGAACCGCTTCGAGAAGCAGATGGTACCATAAAGAGCATCATCGTTGTTGCTATTGAAGTGACCGAACAAGTTCTGGCACGGCAAAAAATTGAAGCGGCTCAGGAACAATCGCGGCTCGCCATCGAGTTGGCAGACCTTGGAACCTATGAACTTGACTTCTCCACTGACGTGGTAACCAGATCACCACGATTCGATGAAATATTTGGTCTTCATCCATCTGCAACACGAACGGAATTGGCGGCTACCTTGCATCCGGAAGACCTTAACCTCCGAAAGGAAGCACACGAACTTTCACGAAAGACCGGCAGGCTTGAATACGAAGCCCGGCTTATTCGTCCCGATAAAACCCTTCGATGGTTGAGGGTTCGGGGCATGGTTACATTCGACAGCAACCATCATCCTGAGAAGCTTTATGGGGTAGTGCTTGATATTACTGAACAAAAATTTTTTGCAGAGGAATTGTCCCGAACTGTTGCAGAACGAACCCGTGAGTTGCAGGAAAGCAATTCGAGACTTGAACGGTCAAATGCGGAATTAGAGCAGTTTGCATACATCACTTCGCATGATCTGCAGGAACCTCTTCGAAAGATCCAGGTCTTTAATAGTATGCTAAGCGATAAAGTTCAGTTGAATCCGCAGGCTAAAGCATACGTAGAAAAGATTGGTGATTCCGCGAGAAGAATGTCAGGCCTCATTCGCGATCTACTTGATTATTCGCGCATCACGAAGGTCAACAATGGATATGAGCCTGTGGATCTGAACCAGGTGATCGCCAATGTGCTTTCTGATTTTGAGCTAATGATCACGCAAAAAAATGCAACGATCAAAGTTGACCGGCTTGAAGCAATCGACGCTGTGAATTTGCAACTGAATCAATTATTCTTCAACCTTATTGGCAATGCACTTAAGTTTTCACGACCCGATCTTCCACCAGTCATCACTATTACTGGTCGGCCTGTTGAAGAAGCCGACCTGCAGGAGTTTCCGGAGCTCTCACCTGCGCGGAAATACTATGAGGTAAAAATTTGTGATAATGGCATTGGGTTCGACCAGCACTATGCAAACAAGATATTTACCATGTTCCAGCAGCTCAACCAGGATAAGCGATTCGGCGGTTATGGTATCGGCCTGGCTCTTTGTAGAAAGATCGTAGAAAATCACCATGGCTCTATCAAAGCAAAAGGGGAACACATGGAAGGTGCTGAATTTACTGTGGTGCTTCCTGTCAGACAGGTCTGATAAATACTTCCCATTATCACCTTTATCTGAAATCCAATAAGCGTTTCAGGCAGTAACAAGATGCTAACAACTTAGAGAATAATTAGTGCTTCTTTTGTTCATCATTTCGGGTGACAATAAAATCTAATTATTCTATGAACTTTCGTCCCTCTGAAAAACTTTCAGAAGAACAGGTTAAGTCGGGTTTGAGCTATGTAGTAAAGGATGGCCTATTTACGGAAGCCATGACGACAATGACCAGCGGTGCATTCCTCGTTGCTATCGCGATAAAACTAGGCGCAACAAATTTTCAGATTGGTTTACTTGCTGCGTTGCCTACTTTGGCCAACGTGTTTCAATTGTTAGCGATCACGCTGGTGCAACGCTATAACAATCGCAGGGTGCTTGCCATGGTTTGCTCTTTTATGGCAAGATTTCCATTGATCCTGATTGCCGGACTTCCTTTGATCTTTAGCGCCGGTACTACGGTGCAGGTGATGATCTTTCTTTTGTTTTTTCACTATTTCGGTGGTGCGATGGTTGGTCCGTTGTGGAATTCGTGGATGAAGGACCTTGTGCCTGGAAAGGTACTTGGAACTTATTTTGCCCACAGAACCCGCCTTATCCAGGTGCTCAATGTTACACTCAGCCTTTTGGTTGCACTGGGGCTTGATCACATCAAGGCCAATTTCCCAGCCTTTGAAATGTCAGCCTACCTGCTCATGTTTGTCCTGGGCGGCTTACTCGGAATGATAGCTGTATATATGATGGCAAGAACGCCGGAGCCGAAAGCATTGCCAATCAACGAGAACCTGTTCAAACTGATACGCAAGCCCCTGGGCAATAAAAATTTCAAGAACCTCATCGTTTTTCAGTCTGCATGGTCTTTCGCGCTCAACCTCGCTACGCCTTTCTTTTCTGTATATATGATGAAAAGCCTGAACCTGCCTTTATCCTACATTATCGGATTCAACATTTTGTTGCAGGTGAGCAGCATCGCTTTCATTAAAATATGGGGTAAATATTCGGATCAGTATAGCAACAAAACCATCATCAGCATTTGCGCACCGTTATATGCTTTCGCGATCCTGGGATGGACGTTCACAGGCATTGGATCGTTTACACTACCACTACTGGTGATCATACACATTGTGAGCGGTATTGCAACTGCAGGCATCAACCTGGGAATAAATAATATCGGAATAAAATTAGCCCCCTCGAAAGAAGCGATAGTTTACCTCGCCGCCCGGAATATGGTCACTGCGTTGATCCCTTCACTTGCGCCGGTGATTGGCGGGCTTATGGCCGATCTGTTTGTTCAACACAATATTGTCGGTCGTATCGGGTTGAAGGCGTTGAATCTGACACATTGGACCATCTTCTTCGCACTTGGCTCCCTGCTCGCGCTCGCTTCGTTGAGATTGCTCAGAGCAGTGGAAGAGGAGGGAGAAGTTGCGCGCGACCTTGTAATGCACAAAATGTTACATCGCCTCAAGATCCGCCTCATCATAGCATTTCAGCGGAAGGCTCTTAAACATGGTAAATTTGCATTGCTCTACCTTCCAAGAACTATAAATCGCGTGATGGGTAACCGTCAGTTCCGGGCATAAAAAAACCTCGCTAAAAAGCGAGGTTAACCCCTAAACCCTAAACATGTTACAGTCTGTTTAACGAATTCTATGCCAGTTTTCTCTGCGCCGATACTTATCAGGTTATTTCTTGCAACTCCCTAAAAATGTGGAATTCTTATTGTTGTTTGTAGAATCTATTTCCCAGGTCAATTCTCGGCTTGCCGAAGAAAATTTTATTTGTGCGGGGCGCATTTTCGGCACCATTTTTTCTTTAGTTACTAAACCGATCGATTTTTATATCTCATTATAAAGGAACTATTAATCAGAGCTTAACCAATCATCCTGGTGTTTTTACACCGGGATTTTTTTCATTACTACTAGCGAAAAGCAGCCATCGGCTTGATGTTCGTCATAAAAGGCGGATGACTTTTATCTTTAATTTTAATTTAATACGATCGACGATTCATTAGTTGAGTCGATGGTCTAATTTACTTGCAAAACCCCCGTGCCGACATGGATCAGATCAGGATACTCGTTATTGAGGACGAGAAAAAAATTGCGGACTCCTTACAGCAGGGTTTGAACGAAAACAGTTTCAAAGTGGAAGTGGCCTATAATGGCGTCACTGGTGTTGAGTTAGGGCAAACTGGTAATTATGATCTAATCATTCTCGATATTAACCTCCCCGATATTAGTGGATACGAAGTAAGTAAGCGTATACGTCAAACCAATTCCAACGTTGCGATCATTATGCTCACCGCTTTAAGTACGATTGACGACAAGGTCGAAGGCTTTGATTCAGGGGCCGACGATTACATTGTTAAGCCATTCGACTTCAAGGAGCTGATCGCAAGGATACGCGCACTTTTGAAACGTATAAATATGATAGTCTCCAGCAGTAATGTCCTCAAAGTTGCCGACCTTGTATTGAATCTCGACAACCGCGAAGTGAACAGGGGTGGAAAAACAATCTCCCTGACAGCTAAAGAGTTTCAGCTACTCGAGTACCTGGTAAAGAACAAGAACAAAGTAGTTAGTCGCGCAGAAATCGCGTTGAATGTTTGGGATATCGACTTCGATACCAAAACCAACGTTATTGATGTGTACGTAAACTTCCTTCGTAAGAAACTCGATAACAGCTTCGACAAAAAGCTTATTCACACGCAGGTTGGAACGGGATATATCTTAAAGGAAAGCGCTTAGTGAAAATAAGGACCAAGATCACGTTGTTGTTCACTTTACTGGTGGCAACAATACTGTTATTGATCAGTTTTTCAGTTTATTACCTGACCTCCCTCGACCGGTCGGGCTTGTCGTATAAGCGTCTGCGCAGCCGCGCAACCTATAATGCCCAGCTTTTTTCAATATTGGACAACCCCACGCCGCAGCTTGACCGGCTGAACACCAGCTCCATCCTGCAGATACCAGGGTTAAGTATTGGGATCTACAACCTGCAGGGAAAACCGCAGTACGAATTTGCAGCTCGCAACTCGATAAAATTTCCACTCGATCAGGAGATCATCGGGGAAGTGTTGGTGCAGGGAGAAAAATCCCTTTCCGTCAATCACAGGGATGTGCTGGTATATTTCTCAAGTGAAATATCAAAGCCGCTATTGGTGGTGGTTTCCGGTTATGACAGAGATGGATGGAACCGCTTGAACAAACTGCAGCGTTTACTCATAATCTCATCATTCGCGGGTATTGGAATAGCGGTACTCGCAGGTTTTTTGTTTTCTCAACAACTGCTTCGGCCCATTGGCAATATGATAAACGAAGTGAATCTTATCACCTCACAAAATCTATCAACCACCATACACGCCGGCACCAGTAAAGATGAAATGAGCGAGCTGGCGGAAACCTTCAATAATCTTCTTAATAGATTGCAAGATTCATTTATTGCCCAGCGAAGGTTTATCTCCAGTGCATCGCATGAATTGTCAACGCCGCTCACCTCTATCTCCAGCCAGCTACAGGTTGCCCTTCAGCGTAGCAGGTCAAGCGACGAATATAAAAACACCATTAAGTCGGTACATGAAGACGTACAACAAATGCTATCGTTAACACGCAGTTTGCTTGAGATAGCAAAAACTGGTGGACAGGTGATCGAGCTAAATGAGATAAGAGTTGATGAACTCTTATTCAAAGTGATGGTGGACGTGCAAAAACTAAGTGAGGAATATTCTGTCGAGATAAATTTCAATGAGATCCCGGAAGATGAGTCTATGCTAATGGTATTTGGAAATTCGGACCTGCTGAGCATTGCGTTTAAGAACATCATTGAGAACGGTTGCAAATTTTCACCAGAACATCACGTTGATGTGGACCTGACTGTCGGTAATTCTGAGGTAGTAGTTAAGATTAAAAATGAAGGGTCTTTTATTGATGAAAAAGACCAGGAACATATATTCCAGCCATTTTACCGGTCATCAACTTCCGGCAAGGTACCGGGATTCGGACTGGGACTTGCACTGGCAAAACGAATTATCGCACTACATCGTGGCTCCATAGAATTGCAGTCTGACGCCACTAGTGGTACTATGTTTATATTGACACTCCCTTGTTCAAACTTCGAACATCCCGCGACCACACACAGTGTAAAGCAGGTAATGTGACGAAAAATTCGGCCTTAACCTGAAACTTCGTGTGTTTAAATTTTGTAACTTATAAGTCTATCAGTCCTTCGAAAACCGCGTGATCCCTAAGAGATTGTTTAACCTAATAAAAAGGTAATGCCATGAAACAGGGTCTCTCGCCAATCATCAACCGACGCAAGAAATTAATAGAGTTTCATATCGTAAATCCTTGCGCACACCGCATTACCGTTGCGGGAAGTTTCAACAAATGGGCACGTGACCAATTTCCATTGCAAAAAAGCGATGACGGTATGTGGAAAATAACGATACCATTATTGCCGCATGGAAAATATCAATATAAATTCTTTATTGATGAGCACATGCAAATGGAAGATATAGAAAATCCATATCGTGAACCGGATGGCATTACCGGCTTCAATAGCTTACTGCAGGTATAAGCTATTAATTATAGATACGTTCAACGTATTCGTTATATTTCTCGATTATCACTTTCCTTTTTATACTTAGTTTAGGAGTCATCTCACCGCCATCGATGCTCCATTCGGTAGGCAGTAGCTCAAACTTTTTTACCTGCTCAACAGGATTGAAGAATTTATTGAAGCTATCGATCAATTCACGGTAATGCGCAATCACACGGGGATCGCGAATCAATGCTGTAGGTCCATCGCTTGCTATCCCCTGTTTACGAGCCCATTCATTAAGATTTGGGAACGAAGGAACGATCAAAGCGCTAACAAATTTGCGTTCCGCGCCCACCACCATTACCTGCTCAATAAAGGTCGACTCTTTTAACTTGTTTTCAATCGGAAGTGGCGCCACATATTTACCACCACTCGTTTTGAACATTTCCTTCTTCCTATCAGTGATCTTTAAAAACTTTCCGTCTATCACCCCGATGTCACCGGTATGAAACCATTCGCCTGTCATCACTTCAGCAGTAAGGTCCGGGCGTTTATAATATCCCATCATAATGTTTGGCCCCTTACACAGTATCTCACCATCTTCTTCTATCCGAACTTCAACGTTGTCTATAAGAGGTCCAACTGATCCGAATTTGCGACCTTCTTCCTGAAATCTGTTCACGCTGATCACAGGTGAAGTTTCAGTGAGGCCATAGCCTTCCATTATGGTGATGCCAGCTGCAGTGAAGATGCGGATCAATCGTGACTGACATGCGGCACCTCCTGTAATGATGCATATGATGTTGCCGCCTAGTCCTTCACGCCATTTTGAAAATACGATCTTGTTTGCCAGCGCCAATTGAAGCTTATAGGTTGGCGAGAGGCTGGTGTTTATTTCAAACTTTGTGGCCAGATCGTGTGCCCAATAAAATAATTTCTTCTTGATGCCAACCTGCTCGGCACCTTTCTCCATGATCTTATCATAAACTTTTTCCAATAGCCTCGGTACAGTAGTGAACAAATGAGGCTTCACTTCCTTCAGATTTTCTGCGATCGTTTCCATTCCTTCCGCATAATAAATAGCAGTCCCTTTGTACATATAGATATACGTCACCATCCTTTCGAATATGTGATTCAAAGGCAGGAAGCTTAACGCACGAAAATTTTCGCCGGGTGGGAAGCAGGGCATGGAATCCATCACGTTTGAAAGAATGTTACCATGCGATAACATAACTCCCTTGGGAACTCCCGTTGTGCCTGATGTGTAAATGATGGTAGCCAGGTCCTCAGTTCTTATGCGGGATGAAATTTCTCCGAGCCTGCTGATGGTTTCGGGTGTAGACGCTTGCAATACTTCATTCCAGGAGGGACACTCATTCAGTGTTTCAAACGAATATACCTTCCTGATAGATGGAACATTGTTTCGAACTGCTAACACTTTTTGCAGGTTATCGTTATCGTTCACAAAGACCATCTTCACCTGGGAATCCTGCAAAACAAACTGCAGCTCATTAATATTTATAGTTGGATAGATAGGCACCAGTACAGCTCCAACCATTTGCACCGCAAGGTCGAGCATTACCCATTCGGGCCTGTTCTTACAAATGATCGCAATCTTATCGCGATTCTCCGCTGTCATATCGTTGCAACTAATACCAAGATTAATAAGCCCGGCACTTAGTTTGTCAACAATTTCTTTTACATCATTGGTACTGTAAGTCCTCCAGCTGCCATTTTCTTTAGAGCCGAACATTACGGGCAACGGAGTTCTATCAAGATGATATTGTATACAGTCGAATAGACGGCTTGGGTTGGTCATACACAATCGTTAAACATTAGGGATGTAGATACCGCCTTAATTTATAACAAATTCTGATACTATTTGCCTGCGCTGTTATAGTATTGTCCGGTGGGAATTTTAAATACCCTGCTTTTTTGAAGCGTACTGAAAGAATTATACTCTTCAGCGTGGTTACTTGTCCAGGTTTGGAAAGCAGTCAGATCCTTTGCTGCACCAAATATCCATTGATTATATGCTTCAAACATTCCATCACGCATAAGCTGACGATGATGGTCGAATAAGCGGAATGGAAACCTGGATGCATGTTTTGCAAACCAGTCGACAATGAAGCGCGAACGCAGGGCCGATACTGATTCCGGGGTCACGCCTGATCCTACCACGCCAGAGTGCTGGCTCATCACATCAAGAAACGATTTTACAAATTCGTTCTTTACCTGCTGGTTTTTATAAATGTCGTTGTCGATAAAAAGTTTTTTATAAGAATCAAGCAAGAGTGTTTTTATTTCGGGCGTCCTCTTACTGAAACTTTCCATATTTAAAAAGATCTCACCATAAATGATACCCCATACTTTGTCGGTAGACATATAATAGTACTTCGCTGCATTGTAATAATTACCTGCAAAATTTTGATCTACCTCAATTCCTTTTTCCCACTGCCCGATCGCTTCTTTGAAATCCTGTTTGTTCCATAGCATCTCGCCAAACTCGTTATAAAGAACACCGCTGGATGGAAATTTGCGCAACGCAGATCGGTAAACTTTTTCAGCCTCCTTTCTATCTTCTACTGCCTTATGGATCATCGCCAGTATCTGGAAGCTCTGAACATCGGCATCCTTTCTTTCCGAAAAAGGTTGAGCGGTTTTCAGTGCCTTCGCATAATCACGCTGTAGGAAATACGCAAAGGCAAGATCTTTTTGCAGATCCAGGCTTTGAGGATCTTTGTCTATTGCTTTGTTCAGTACAAGAATGGCATTGTTCACATCCCCCTGGCGTAAAAAACTCTTTGCATTTTCCTGCATGGTTTTTACGTCCTGTTCCTGTGCCATCAAAGAGAGACTTGCGCTTAACAATAACATTAAAACCAGATGGTACTTCTTCATAGGCTTCAAATATCAATAAAAAATCCTTTCACTGGTCACCAATGAAAGGATTGAAACGTTAATAGTGCCGCAATGGCAGGATATTAATCCTCGAGCAGGTGTGTCAATAATCCATCACGAAGTTTAGGCTCAAACCAGGTGCTTTTCGGAGGCATTACGTTGCCGCTGTCGGCAATATTGAACAACTGCTCAATGCTTACAGGATACAAGCTGAATGCAAGTTGCATCTCGCCACTGTCAACACGCCTTTCCAGTTCCCTGACTCCTCGGATCCCGCCTACAAAGTCAATTCTTTTATCGGTTCGCTGGTCCTGGATGCCAAGGTACTTTGCCAGTATGTTGTCTGAAAGGATGGTCACATCCAGGATACCAATCGGATCCTCAGTATATGTGCCTTCAACTGCTTCCAGCAAATACCATTGTTTGTTGAGGTACATCCCAAACTGATGAAGCTGTGATGGAGCAACGGCTTCTTCTGAAGGTGTTATTTTGAATTGGGCCGACAACGATTCTATCAGTTGCTCTTCGGTTAGCCCGTTCAGATCTTTTACTACACGATTGTAATCAAGGATCTTCAATTCCTTTGCTGGAAACAAAGTCGTGAGAAAATAATTGGATCCATCTGTTTTTTTAGATCCCAGCTCTTGTCGCACTTTTGCAGCAGACGCTGCGCGATGGTGACCGTCTGCAATGTAAGTGCATGGTACCTTTTCATCGAAAAGCTTCCTTAGTTTATTGATAGTGGTCTCTGAGCTGATCACCCATATCGTATGTCCTATACCATCTTCTGCCACGAAATCATAAACAGGGCTGTGCTTTACTTTCCATGCTTCCACCAGTTCATCGATCTCAGCCACATTGCGGTAGGCAAGAAATACATTTCCGGTCTGAGCGCCTGTGGTCATGATGTGGTTGATCCGATCCTGCTCTTTCTCAGGGCGTGTGAATTCGTGTTTGCGGATTACATCATTTTCGTAATCATCTACAGAACTACCGCATACAATTCCGGTCTGACTTCTCCCATCCATTACAAGCCGGTATATGTAATAACAGGGCTTATCGTCACGAAACAAAACGCCGCGCTGAATGAATGCGCGAAGATTTTCATGTGCCTTTTCATATACCACTTTGCTGTGAATGTCGGTGGATTCTGGAAGATCTATTTCTGATTTTGTGATATGCAGAAATGAATTGGGATTGCCACGCGCTTCGACCTTCGCTTCTGCACTATTCAATACATCGTACGGACGGGAAGCAACTTGTTTCGCAAATTGTGCTTGCGGCCGAAGTGCTTTAAATGGAACAACTATAGACATTAATTTTTGTTTTTGTTCTTAGGCATGCTTAAGCGCAAAGTGCTCCATCAACTGGCAAAGAGCCTGGACACTTTCAAGCGGTAAAGCATTATACATAGAGATACGGAAACCACCGGTAGTCCGGTGCCCTTTTACGCCGATCATTTTATTTGATTTGCATTCTTCAAGAAATGCACGCTCCATTTCTTTGTCTTCAATAATGAAACAGGCGTTCATGCGACTTCTATCTTCTTTCGCAACAATCCCTTTGAACAAGGGTAGTTTGTCGATCGTATCGTACAGCAACGATGCTTTCTCAATATTCTGTTTTTCAATGGCTGTCACTCCCCCCTGTTCTTTCAACCAGCGAAGCGTCAGCATACAAACGTATACAGCAAACACCGGCGGAGTGTTTAGCATAGAACCGTTCTCAATGTGATTTCTATAATCCATCATTGTGGGGATCTTTCGGTCCACGTTTCCGAGAATGTTTCGATTAACTACTACCAGATTCACACCCGCCGCACCAACGTTCTTTTGCGCCCCGGCATAAATAAGGTCAAATTTATTGAAGTCAATATCGCGACTCAGAATATCCGAACTCATGTCCGCAACAAGAGGAACACCGAAATCATAGAACGGTTGCAGATCCTGCCACTGCGTTCCGTACACAGTGTTATTGGTAGTGATGTGCAGGTATCGCGCTGTTCGGGGAACGAGGAAATCCTTCGGTAAATAATTATAGTTTGAATTTTTTGAGCTGCATACTATGTCGACATGACCAAAGTTGCGCGCTTCCTTAATGGCTTTTGCGCCCCAGATCCCGGTATCTGTATATGCTGCCATATCGTACTCGCCGAGCAAATTCATTGGTACCTGGAAGAATTGCGTGGAGGCACCGCCATGAAGAAATAAAACTTCGTGGTCATTATCCAGTGACATCAATTCCTTAACGAGGGAAATTGCTTCGTCCATTACCGATTGGAAGATTTCGGTTCTGTGCCCGAGCTCTAAAATGGACAGACCTGTGTTGTTGAAATTAATGATCGCTTCACTTGCCTGCTGGAAAACTTCCTGCGGCAGGATGCTCGGTCCTGCATTGAAATTGTGAATCGCCGGTTTCAAATTCAAACTGGTTTTAATATATGTGAGGGGCAAAAGTAATGAAATGAGAGGAGTTCGGGCGGCAATCATTCTTTAAGAGCCGGCATGCCTGCATCCACCCAGGCTGTAAGCCAAAAGCTGGCGACTGCATGTACAGATTGTTGCATACGCCTTTCTATCATGCCGTTAAGCATGCGATCATACCTCAACGAGTATTCGGTTGAATATTGTTTGACGAGGATCTCGTTGCGATTTTCGTAGGCGTATTTCTGATCCTGCGGAAACTTTTCACTGAGCGTTTTTTCGAATGTTAACACCGTGTCCGAAGCAAGAGCACTTTCCAGCATGCGATTCCACGCAAAGTCGAGGGGGTAGTTGATATATTCCGCTTTATTCATGAAAAAATCCCATTGGGTGGACGCAAGCAGCTCTGGAATACGCGACTCCCAAAAGCCATGAATGCCATGCTGGGCGGTCTTTTGACCATTGTGATTGCTTGAAGCGTGCAGGGGCACATGTATGTCCGCCAGATAGTGGCCGATCTCCGCGGAGTTTCGCAAGATCAGGTCTTTGTTCTTCGCGCGAAACGCATCGGTGAGTCGCCGCAACATTACCTGTATCCACCATGGAGCGATACCGTGGGCGTTGAGTGAATCTACACCAAACTTCGCGACTGCATCATTCCATTTTCGGGGTAATGAATCGAACGGGTAAGGCCCATAATGATCCAGATCGAGGTAGTGGCGCGGTCCTTCGGGCTTTACGATATACCGGCGCTTGTCCGGATCCACGGCATGTTCGGAGATGTACTGAATGTTCGATTTATAGAAGCCGAACATCTCTTTCGGAAGAAGGAATATTGCCAGGTAATTGATCTGTTTATGCGCGTAAAAGCCCCAGCAAAATGAGGGTTGTGCGTAACAGATGAACAACAGCAGGAGGAAGGGTAGTCGGAAACCGGTAATCGGTAATCGGGGTTTCATATCACACAATTTCATTTACACAATAATCAATAACAGCTGCATTCAGCATTCCGCCATTAGCATATTAGCACACTAGCACATTAGCATATTATCAAACCTCCGTCACTCCACCGGATATCGTAAACTTCATCGCGTCAGCGGCATTCACATTGGAAAGCGGTTTTACCTTGTCCACATGCACGAAATACAATCTGCCGGAGAACGCATAGGAATTGGGAACATACACCGCTACATGATCTTCCAGTTCAAACTGGCTTGTATCCTGCTGGGTAATGAAACCTACTTCCCAGCTATCGGAAACGGCCTGCACCAGCACCGGCCGGTCGAACTTGCGTTTGTTGCCTGCAAATGCTTCGAAAAAGTCTTTCAGTGGAGTATAAATTATACGTATTCCGGGAGTGCGCTCCAGGATCTTGTCAAACAATTCTACCAGCCTGCTTACAATGAACGAGGAAGAAATGAATCCTACCAATATCAGCGTTACGATCACCAGAAGCGTCCCAATGCCGGGAAAACGAAGCGGGGCGCCGTTTCCATTTGGCGTGACGAGGTGTGGGAAAAGCCTTCCGACGAGGTCTGGAAGTATGCGATCAATGAAGGTGAACATTGCACTGATGGCATATATCGTAATCGCAATTGGAGCGATGATGATCAGGCCCTGTAAAAAATACTGAACAAGTTTGCGAAACGTAAAGCGGCTTTTCATTACCCAGATTTTCGGTAAAATTAAGCCGGTACTGCGTGGAGAAAAAAAGTATTAACGCGCTATAATGCTGTTGTTTTTCCCGCTTTTGTGACAAATGGTAAAAATTTGTGATGGAAACGCTGGTCACGAAAATAGTTTCCTTAGTTTTGCCGGGCAGAAATTACCATGGAGATAAAAGAGCGAATTCAAAAAAAGGCACAGGAATTGTTTCGGCGTTACGGCGTCAAAAGTGTCACCATGGATGAGATTGCTTCTCAACTTGGCGTCTCTAAGAAGACCATCTATCAATATTTCTCTGATAAAGATGAGCTGGTTCTGGAAGTAGCAAATTCCGTTATCTCGTACACGCAAACATGTTGTAACGATCATAGTATCCATTCTGAAAATGCGATCGAGGAATTGTTTTATGCGATGAAGTTTGGCCAGCAAATGTTCCAGGAAATCAGTCCTGCCATGTTGTTCGACCTCGAGAAGCACCATCCGCAAGCCCACAGAAACTTTTTGAAGTATAAAAACGATTACATGTTGAAAGTGATCGAAAAAAATCTTTTGCGCGGCATTGAGGAAGGACTGTATCGTCCGGAATTAAATGTAAATGTGATCAGTCGCTTCCGTTTAGAAACAATGTTTCTTCCCCTCGATCCATCGGCTTACCCACCGGGAAAATATAAAGCACAGGATGTCCATATTTCGATCATCGAACACTTTCTATTTGGGATTGCAAGCCCTAAAGGTTATAAGCTCATCCTGAACTATCAAAAACGTTATAAAACGCAGGCAAATGAAATGTAAAATGATACTTAGAACAGGAATTGCTCTGTTATTTACCACACTTACCTACCATGCTTCACATGCTCAGACAGTACACAGGCTGTCGGCCCGCGAAGCGGTGGACCTGGCATTGAAGCAGGTCACCGAGATCAGGAATCTTCAGATCGAACGGAAGAAGCAGGTTGCCATGAACCGCGAGATCACCGGCCAGGCGATGCCTCAGATCGAGGGTACAATGTCGGCTACACACTACTTCGATATACCGGTCACATTGTTGCCCGACTTTATATCACCATCGGTATATAATGTTCTTGTAAATGAGGGAGTGAAAAACGGAAGCGGTGGCCCTATTGAAACTCCATCTGGTCCGCCGGCACTATTCCCCGCACGTTTCGGAGTGCCATGGCAGGCATCTGCAGGCTTCGCCATTCAACAACTTATATTTCAACCGGATGTATTCGTTGGATTGAAAGCACGAAGCACTTCGCTCGAATTTGCGGAAAACAATATCAAGGTGATGGAAGACAGCGTGCGCAGCAATGTGTATCGCGCCTATTACTCGGTATTGATCGCACAAAAACGAAGAAACATACTTGCTGAAAGCGTGACGCGGTTGGAGAAGCTACTTCATGATCAAAATGAAATGTTCAAGAACGGATTCGCCGAACGTTTGGACCTCGATAAGACACAGGTAAGTCTCAACAATCTGCGGACTGCATTATCACAAGTGGATAATCTGGTGGTGCTGGGCAATGCCGCATTGAAATTCACTACCGGTCTCGAACAGCGTGATTCAATAGCACTGACCGATACTCTTAGCATGGAGCGTATAAAAGAAGATCTTCTGGATATAGCATTTAAATATGAAGATCGAAGCGAGATAAAAATGATGAATTCACTCAAACGCCTGCAGGAATTGGATGTAAAGCGCTACCGTCTGGGTCGCATCCCAACGATCGCTGCTTACTATAATTTCAGCAAGAACGCACAGCGTGAGAAATTCAATTTCTTCAGTTCAAGCGAGCCCTGGTTCAATACATCGCTTGCGGGACTGAACATTTCGGTCCCGATCTTTTCGGGCTTCCAGCGCAATCGCAAAATTGAACAGGCTGAACTGACACTTGAGCAAACGAATAACAACATCGCAAACCTCAAGCGTGCTATCGATCTTCAACAGGTGTCGTCTTTATCGGCACTAAAGAATTCATTGGCAAGCCTGGATATTCAACAACGAAATATGGAGCTAGCAGAGAGGGTATACAATTCAACGAAACTGAAATTCGAGCAGGGACTTGGTTCCAGCTTTGAGATTTTGCAGGCGCAAACAAGTCTTGAAGATTCACAGGCAAATTACTTCCAGGCACTTTATGAGGCCGTGATCGCTCGTATTAATTACATGCGCTCACTTGGTCAACTCTAAACATCCTTTAATCAAGCATTCAAATAGCAATTTATGAACACAGTATTTAGACTAACAGGAGCGCTGATGATCACTGCACTGGTTGTGGCATGCGGCGGCTCCGCGAAAGATGAGAAAGGCGAACTTAATGATAAGCGTGCGAAGGTTGAAAAATTGAAGAACGAAAGAACTGAGCTTGATAATAAGATACGCGGCCTCGAAGAGGAGATCGCAAAAGCAGATCCCGCTTCTGTTGCAGTGCAGCCAAAGCTGGTGAGTACTACAGTGATAGAACCGCAGGAATTCGCTCACTTTATAGACCTCCAGGGCACCATAACCACTGAGAACATATACTATGTTGCACCACGCGGACAGGGTGGCCAGGTGAAAGCCATCTATGTAAAACAGGGTGATAATGTACGCAAGGGTCAACTGGTGGTAAAGCTTGATGATGCGTTGGTGCGTCAGCAAATTGAACAGGCAAAGATTCAGCTTTCGTATCTGCAGGATATCTATAATCGTCGCAAGAATTTGTGGGATCAAAATATAGGAACCGAAGTGGAACTGATAAGCGCACGTACTAATGTTACCAATGCTGAAAAACAGATACAGATGTTGAATGAGCAACTTGCAATGACGAATGTTTATGCAGAAGTATCTGGTGTTGCCGAACAGGTAAACCTTCGGGTAGGAGAAATATTTAGTCCTGCAACAGCAGCCCAGGCCGGCATACGCATCGTGAACACTTCTAACCTCAAGGCAAGTGTGATGATCCCTGAAAACTATCTGTCCAAAGTATCTAAGGGAACACCGGTGGTAGTTGAAGTTCCGGACATCAATAAGAAATTCAACAGCACTATCTCACTTATCAGCGAAGTGATCAGCACATCTAACAGGGGTTTTACTGCGGAAGCCAAAGTGCCCAACGACCCTGCTTTGAAGCCAAACCTGATTGCAATGGTCAGGATACAGGATTACAAAAAAGCAGATGCGATCACGGTGCCTCTTAACGTGGTGCAATCGGATGAAAAAGGGAAATATATTCTTGTTGCGGTTAACGAAGGAAAAAATACCATTGCGAAGAAAGTTCCGGTTACACTTGGTGAACTGTACCAGGATCGCATCGAGATCAAGTCTGGATTAAAGGCTGGTGACAAAGTGATCACAGAAGGATTTCAGAACATTTATGAAGGACAAGTGGTGACTACCGAAGCTTAACCATCTAACAACTACTTATGAGCGCGATAGATAATTTCAAACAAAAAGTAAAACAATTCGGGCCAACGAGTTGGGCGGTGAATAACAAAACATCCATTTATATAATGATGGTGTTTGTTACGCTCGCTGGCGTATTCCAATTCATAACGCTTCCGAAGGAACAGTTTCCCGACATTGTGATTCCAACGATATATGTACAGACGATCTATGTTGGAAATTCGCCTAAGGACATAGAGAATCTTGTAACGCGACCAATTGAAAAGCAGATCAAAGGGATCACAGGTGCTAAGATCAATAAAGTAACAAGCACATCATTGCAGGACTTCTCTGCAATTGTTGTAGAATTCGATACAGAAGTACTTGTATCAGACGCATTGCAGAAAGTAAAAGATGCCGTCGATAAGGCATCAACAGATCTTCCAACTGACCTTACCGAAGAGCCAAAAGTACAGGAGATCAGTTTCTCAGATTTTCCCATCATGTATGTGAATGTAAGCGGTGATTATGATGGAATACGTTTAAAGAAATATGCTGATGAATTGCAGGACAGACTCGAAGAATTGCCACAGATCAACCGCGTAGATATTGTAGGTGCTCCTGAGCGTGAGTTCCAGATCAACGTCGATAATCTTAAGATGCAAAGTGCGAAAGTAACTTTTGACGATATCGCAATGGCTGTGTCGAGGGAGAATAACGACATATCAGGTGGTCTGCTTGAAGTGGGTAACATGAAGCGAAGCCTGCAGTTGAAAGGTCAGTTCAAAACAGTTTATGATCTGCAACAGCTTATTGTTCGAAATACAGATGGTGCCGCTATTTATCTGCATGACATTGCTGAGATAAAAGACACTGTAAAGGAGACTGAAAGTTTCGCCCGACTTAACGGGAAAAATGTGATCACACTAAACATCATTAAGAGAGCAGGTGAGAACCTCATTGAAACTTCGGATGATGTAATGAGGGTTGTTGATGAATTGAAGAAAACCGAATTCCCACCAAACCTTGATGTAGTAATCACTGGCGATCAAAGCCGAAGCACCCGGACATCGTTCAATGAACTTGTGAATTCGATCGTTATCGGATTTGTACTTGTGTTGCTCACGTTGATGTTTTTCATGGGTGTAACCAATGCATTCTTTGTTGCGTTGTCCGTGCCGCTTAGTATGTTCGTTGCGTTCATCTTCTTACCAGCAGCAGATCTTATTGTTGGTACCAGTGTTACATTGAACTTCATAGTACTATTTGCGTTGCTGTTCGGACTCGGGATCATTGTGGATGATGCGATAGTGGTAATTGAAAATACACACCGGATATTAACTGAAAGCAACGGACGCATTACTCCTTCGCGGGCGGCAAAGATCGCTGCAGGTGAGGTCTTCATACCTGTACTTGCAGGAACGCTTACCACTCTTGCGCCTTTCTTCCCATTATTATTCTGGCCGGGTATCATTGGTAAAGTGATGGTATACCTTCCTACGATGCTCATCTTTACACTTGCTGCATCGCTGATAGTAGCCTTCATTATGAACCCCGTATTCGCAGTGGATTTCATGTCGCACGCCGATGAAGTAAACGAACCAAAGAAGGCAGTGTTCCGTAAGCCTGCTTTCTGGATCGCGCTTGCAGCAGGTATTGGCCTGGACCTGTTAGGCTTCACCTTCTTTGGAAACCTGATCATCTTTCTTATCATATGGATGCTCATGAACAGGTTCTTCATGTACGATGTGATACGGAGTTTCCAGAATCGTGCATTGCCTGCATTGATGAATCGATATGAAACGCTGTTACGATGGTCGCTTAAAGGATGGCGCCCTGTGTATTTGTTCCTTGGTGCAATCGGCCTGCTTTTATTTTCGGTATTTGCTTTTACAGCAAGAAAAATCCCGGTGGTGTTCTTCCCAAATGCGGATCCAAACTTCATATATGTTTACATGAAGCTGCCTGTTGGAACCAATGTAAATTATACCGATTCCATTACCCGTGAATTAGAACGCAAAGTGGTGCGCGTTCTCGGAATGGAAAACGATAAAGAGAATCCATTGGTAGAAAGTGTTATTGCGAATGTGGCAGTAGGTGCAAGCGATCCCAATTCAGGTGATCGAAGCACAAGGCCCGAACTTGGTCGCATACAGGTTTCCTTTGTCGAATATGAAAAACGTCACGGAAAATCGACTGCACCATACCTCGACTCCATACGTGCAGCAGTTCGTAACATGCCCGGTATTGAGATATCGGTAGACCAGGAACAGAACGGTCCTCCAACGGAACCACCGGTGAATATAGAAGTATCGAGTGAAAATTTCGATAACCTTACCAAGACCGCAGTTGCATTGAAAAACTATATTGATTCCGCTCGTGTTGAAGGACTGGAAGATCTTAAAATGGATGTGGACCTCAGCAATCCTGAGATCACATTGACGATCGACAGGGAACGTGCGATGATAGAAGGAATCTCTACGGGCCAGATAGGGATGCAGATCAGAACCGCATTGTTTGGTCGCGAAGTTTCGAAGATAAAAGACGAAGAAGACGAATACAAGATACAACTGCGCAACCTCGAGATGCAACGTAAGAGTCTTGCGGACCTATTGAATATGCGGGTTGTATTCAGAGACATGGCAACGGGTGCTGTAAAGCAGATACCTATCAGTTCACTTGCAACAATTGATTACACCAGTACATATGGCAGCATCAAACGTAAGGATCTGAAGCGTGTGATAACTCTTACTTCCAACGTTGCAAGCACAACAACACCAACTGCAGCAAACGCGGTGCTAAGCAGTCTCATCAACGATTTCAAACAGAAGCCGGCTGATGTTACAATAAGTCAGACAGGTGAAGGAGAGCAGCAGGCAGAAACCGGAGCCTTCCTCGGAAGAGCGCTGGTGATAGCATTGATGTTGATCTTATTCATTCTCGTACTTCAGTTCAATTCAGTAAGCAAGCCAGTGATCATTCTGTCAGAGATCGTGTTTAGTATTATAGGTGTGTTGCTTGGTTTTGCAATCACTGGGATGACGGTATCGGTGGTTATGACAGGTATTGGTATCGTAGGACTTGCAGGTATTGTGGTGAAGAATGGAATTCTTGTAATCGAGTTTGCGGATGAGCTTCGATCGAGAGGATATAAGACCCGCGAAGCGGTGATACAGGCAGGTAAGATCAGGATCATCCCTGTATTGCTAACTGCGGTTGCTGCGATACTTGCTTTGATTCCGCTTGCGATAGGTTTCAACATCAATTTTGTTACGCTATTCTCTGATCTCAATCCACATATTTTCTTTGGTGGTGATAGCGCAGTTTTCTGGGCGCCACTATCGTGGACAATCATATTCGGACTTGCGTTTGCATTCTTTATGACACTTGTGATGGTGCCGGGTATGTATCTTATAGCGGAACGTCTGCGCAGACCGATGCAAAGGTTGTATGGTGGTAAGTGGATCTCGTTTATGGGAATTCCGCCGCTGACAATTCTCTTCATACCACTTGTGTTGTTCGCGATGGTGGTACATAGAAGAGACGTTTCACGCCGTCGCGCGAAACTAGGACCGAAAGCTACGGAAGCCCAGGTAGGACAGTGGCTGTAAGACAGAATACTGAATGCGGAATGCAGAATGCGGAATGCAGGAGGCAGAATGTAAAACGCAGAATGTAGAACGCACAATATGATTATTCGGGAAGCTACGATAGAAGACATTCGCTCAATGCAGGAGATCCGCAATTCGGTTACGGAAAATGCATTAAGTGATCCTTCTTTGATCACTTACGAGGATTATAAAGAATATATAACCGGCCTTGGCAAAGGATGGGTCGGCATCATAGATGGGGAGGTAGCAGGGTTTGCAATTGTATCTGTGCCGAATTGTAACGTATGGGCATTATTCATCGATCGTGCTTTCGAAGGTTCAGGACTGGCTCAGCGATTGCACGATGCAATGATCGATTGGTATTTCCGGCAAACGCAGAAAACACTTTGGCTTAGCACATGGCCGGGCACAAGGGCTGAATATTTTTACAGGAAAAATAAATGGATCGAAGTTGGAATGCATGGCAAAGAAATAAAATTTGAAATGCGTTTCGAAGAACGCCAGGATAACACCTGAATCTATTACAGTTAATTATGCTCATCTGTATAGCACAAACGCGAGCGATAAAAGGGGATGTCTCAGCAAATTCTGCGAAACATCTGGAGTTGATCGATCATGCATTACGAAATAAAGCACAGTTGATCGTTTTCCCGGAATTATCCCTGACCGGTTATGAACCTGAATTAGCGGATAGCCTGGCAATGACCTTAGACGATCCCCGACTCGATGTATTTGAGCAGTGCTCCAATGATCGGAATATTGCGCTGGCCATAGGCATTCCATTAAGGCACCCAAATGGCGTTAGCATCAGCCTGGCTGTGTTTCAACCCTATCAACCGCGACAGGTTTATAGCAAAAATTACCTTCATGAAGATGAACTTCCATTTTTTGTTCCTGGTCCATCTGATGTAAACTTCAATTGGTCAACCCCTAAAATAGCACTCGCCATCTGTTATGAATTGACAGTTCCCCAGCATTCCCATGATGCATTCGAACAGGGAGCTGAAATGTACATTGCGAGTTCTGTAAAATCTGTAAATGGAATTGCACAAGCGCTCAGCAGGTTGTCGGATATCGCTCGCCAATATTCCATGATCACCATGTTATCCAATTGTGTCGGCGTCACGGGAGGGTACGACTGCCCGGGAGGTTCTTGTGCGTTTGATGCGCATGGCCGGCTAATTGCACAGCTCGACAAAGAGCATGAAGGGATTCTCGTGATTGACAGCGATACCCTTGAATTTTCTAAATTGCAGATAACATCAAACATAACTGCATAGTATGGCATCTTACAAACCATCCAACTACAATTCATTGTCTGCATATCTCGTTGTTGAGGATGCAAAAAAAATGGCGGCATTCTTAAGTAAGGTTTTCAATGCAACTGAGCTTCGAAAGTATGCTGATGACAAGGGAAAGATCGTACACATGGAAATGAAGATTGATGATACTGTGCTGATGATGGCCGACGCTAATGAAGCTTACCCGCCAGACCCGATCCTGCTTCATCTGTACGTTCCTGATGTGGACCAAACATATGAAGCGGCCATTCAGCATGGATGTGAGAGCATTGACGCACCAAGAACCAGGGAGGGCGATCCGGATAAACGCGGCTCATTCCGCGACCCGTTCGGAAACTTCTGGTCGGTCAGCACTCAAGTGAACGAATAGCAATAAATAATGCAAATAAAAAAGGCTGTCCCAATTAAGGTACAGCCTTTTTTTTTTATTTCGTGCGGTCCGCTTTCCGCTTTCCGTCCAGAGCCGCTTCCCGCTTTCCGCTTTCCGC
>JAEZGS010000027.1 GCA_023437225.1 Bacteroidota bacterium
GCTAGTGTGCTAATATGCTAGTGTGCTAATATGCTAGTGTGCTAATGTGCTAATACAGGATGTGCTAATATGCGAATGTGGAAATGTGGAAATGCGAAAATGTGAAAATTTTGTAATACGAGATCCGCTTCGCGCTTTCCGCTTTCTGCTTTCCGTAAAGATCCGCATTCCGCTTTCTGCTTTCCGCTTTCTGTAAAAATCCGCTTCCCGCTTTCCGCATTCGGCATTCTGGTAAAGATCCGCTTCCTGCTTTCCGCATTCCGTTTTCTGTAAAGATCCGCTTCCCGCTTCCCGCATTCCGCTTTCTGTAAGGGTCCGCTTCCCGCTTTCCGCTTCCCGCTTTCTGTTAAACAATTCATCCATCATAAATAACAGTTCATTCCCCTCTCTATTTCAGGCGCGGGGCTACCATGATAACTTGCACTCGCATCAATCCTTTAACCATTAACCTTTATTTCGATGAAAAAACTTATTTTAAGTTTTGCAGCAATAGTGATCCTGCTTTTTGCCGGAGCGATCGCCTGTACCAGCAGTACTGCTGAAGAACGAACAACTGATATGGCGTATGACGACGAACTGATTACACATGGGGAATACCTGGTTACCATCATCGGCTGTGATGACTGCCACTCCCCCAAGAAAATGGGACCGCAGGGACCGGAGATCATTCCGGAATTGCGATTTTCGGGATATCAGGCAAACAACCCGGTCATGCAGCCAGATACCGGCGCCATGAAGAAAGGCTGGCATCTGTTCGGTCCTGATCTAACCATTGCAGCTGGTCCCTGGGGTACATCGTTCGCTGCAAACATTACGTCGGACGGTACAGGTATAGGCAATTGGAAAGAAGAACAGTTCTTCCGGGCAATGCGTGAAGGTAAATACAAGGGTCTGGAGAACAGTCGCCCAATGATGCCGCCAATGCCGTGGCCCAACTTCAGCAAAATGTCGGATCGGGATCTGAAAGCGATATTTGCATTCCTTAAATCAACCAAACCCGTAAATAACGTGGTTCCGGCATTTATGCCTCCTGCCGGTGCACCACCGGAGAAAAAATCATAAACCCTCATGTTTCTGAAACTGCCTCAATATAGCGGAAAGGATTACCTGGTGATGACAAGCATACTGCTTCCGTTCACCCTGGTGATGAATTATGCGCTGTTTGGTGGCAACTATTTTCGCCCTTCGCCCTACTTTTTGCCTGCCACTGCGATCACAGCAGTGGCATTTTGCCTTGATTTCACTGTCTGTGGATTGCTTGCGGTTCGAATCAAACAGCGCTTTCCATCCGAAGATCAGCTGTCACGCCGCCTGGCAGTGATGATCATCAGCTTCCTGATCATGACAGGCCTGTTCCTGATCATTTTATTCCGGGGCTATGAATCACTCGGTTTTTACGAATACAGCTTTGACCCCGGTGGCTTCGTTTGGGCATACTTTGGAATGGGCATGGGCAATATCTTCCTGACCTTTTTTATGGAAGGTATTTCGCGGTATCAGAGCTGGAAACAGAACATGAAAGAAACTGATGAGCTGAAAAAATCTTATCATCAAAGCCAGCTTCTTGGATTGAAAAGCCAGGTTAACCCCCACTTCCTTTTCAACAGCCTGAATTCATTATCAAGCCTTATCAATGAAGATGAAACAAAAGCAGAAAGATTTCTCGACGAGATGAGTAAAGTGTACAGATACATGCTTCGTAATGATGACGATCAGCTGGTAACACTTGATGCTGAACTAAAATTTATTGAGTCTTACCTGTTTCTTCTCAGAACCCGCTATGGAAGCGGCTTGCAGGCCTCAATTGATATCAGCGGGGATGCAAGATCTTTGCTTCTTCCACCTCTTAGCCTGCAGGTAATAATTGAAAACGCTTTGAACCAGAATACTACCAGCAAACAAAACCCATTAATCATATCCGTTGAAACAGAAGGCGATCAACGCCTGATCATCCGCAACAGCCTGCAACCAAAAGTTCTTTCGGGTGCTTTCGATCTGGAAACCGGTCTTGATAATCTTCGCAATAAATACCTCCTGTTGAATAAACCGGATGTGATCATTCGTGATGAAGCCAACGAACGTATCATCCAGTTGCCTTTGATAAGTAATGAAGAGGAGGTAGTATCATGAAGTGGAAGCGTATACCCAACCTTGAACTTTACTCATTTATTTTTTCAATGCCGCTTATTGATCTGGCTATTAACCAGGTTATTTTTAAAGACAGGCTTTGGAACGAACCACGTATCTGGGTCTTTTCGTTTCCTCTCATTTTCATATTCGGTGGTCTTTCATGGATATCTATGGTCACCTGCGATCACGAGATCGAGCGACGATTTCCGGGGCTTGAACAAAGTCTTCGTCGCATTTCATCGAAGTTTGTAGTAGTGATGGTGATTAACATTTTCGGTGTGATGATGTTATTTTATTTGTACGACCAGTTTCGATTTGTACAGTATGATACAACAACAAATGACTTTTTGAAGGTGTTATTTATCACGCTCGGAATAAGTCTGGTGTTTGAAGCTTTGTATGAAGGTGATTTCGCACTTGCTAAATACCGTGAGAGCCAGGAAGAAAAAGAGACCTTCCAGCAATTGTCTATTCAGCATGAATTCAACGCGCTAAAAAACCAGGTCAATCCGCACTTTTTGTTCAATTGCTTCAATACGCTTTCTTCTTTAATTGAGATCGATAAGCAGCAGGCGGACGCTTTTTTAAATGAGCTGAGCAAGGTTTACAGGTATCTATTAAAAAATAATGAAGACGGACTTAGCACGGTCGATAACGAAATACGATTCATCCGCTCATATTTCAGATTACTTCAGACACGCCATGGCGATGCGGTTCAAATAAACATTGATATAGATAAGCGCTACGACAATTATTTGTTGCCTTCACTTTCGCTTCAACTTCTTGTTGAAAACGTTGTGAAGCACAATGTTCTTTCAAAATCGATGCCGCTGGTAATTGATATATTTACTCCCGCCGGAAATAAGATGGTGGTTAACAATAACCTGCAACGTCGTTCCAACAAAGTGCCTAGCAATAAGGTGGGACTTGAAAATATCCGTAGTAAGTATGAATTATTGAACCAACGTGGATTCCAGGTAATGGAAGATGAAAAGAATTTCACAGTAGTATTGCCCCTCATCTGGAACAATGCGATGGGTAAACATGAACAATTATTCAAAGAGATTAAACCTGCTTGATATGAAAATTTTGATCGTAGAAGATGAAGACCTCGCAGTAAGAAAGTTGCAGAATACACTTGCTTCTGTCGATCATACCACCGATGTGGTAGGTGTTACCGACAGCATTCGCTCCACCGTTGACTGGTTGAAAGACAACAAAGCACCTGATCTGATCCTGATGGATATCGAATTATCAGATGGACAAAGTTTCGAGGTTTTCAACCTCATTGATGTGAAGAGCCCTGTCATCTTTACCACTTCATATGATGAATATGCCCTTAAGGCATTCAAGGTGAACAGTGTTGATTATCTGCTTAAGCCCATTCAAAAAGATGAGCTTGAAGCGGCTCTTGGCAAATACAGGCAGTTGCGTGGAATCAGCGATGCTCCTTCGCCTGTTCAGGATGTAAACATTGATAACCTCTTAAGGCAACTCCAGCAAAAACTGCAGGTGAAGGAATACCGGAAACGCTTTCTGGTCAAGCATGGACAGCGGCTCGTAAGTATTGAAGTAGAAGACATTGTTTACTTCTTTAGTGACGGCCGTCTTAATTTCTTCAAGACTGCAGACAATCGAAAATTTGTAGTGGACTATACGATGGACGAGCTTGAAGATATGCTGGACCCCGAAGCATATTTTCGAATCAGCAGATCCTACTACGTCTCCGCACAATCAATTGAAAAAATTGAAGACTACTTTGGAAACAGATTGATTTTAACGTTACATCCTGCATCCGACAAAGAAGTGCTTGTTAGTCGCGAACGAGTGAGCGATTTTAAAAAATGGATGGGTAAATAAGCTGTTCGTGTGTTAGTTCAACGGAACTTTCAGGCTGATAAGGCTGCTGCTTTTATGCACTTGCACGTTCATGTCGGCAAGTATTGACTTTAATCGCGTTTCCATATCCCGACTTTGTAATACGTTGTTCAGATGTTGCATATTGCAACTGTAATTATCGAACTGAATTGTAAACTGCAGCCCCGATTTTTCAAGGCCTACATGTACTTTGCATTTGCGTGCACCTGCGTCTACGAGGTTCTTAATGCCATCTTTAAAAAGCAGGAAAGATTCATGCCTAAGCTTCATGTTTAACTCGAGCTTCTCCACACTTTTGTCTACCACCATGTCGATGTCTGCACCATGTCTGTTGTTTAGTGCAGCTATGTATTCTTTCATGCGATCAACAGTTTTTGACATATTATCATTCCCCGGATCGATGCTCCACAGCATATCATCCATAGCGATGATCATATTGTGACTTTTCGTGTGTATCTGTGTGATGTATTCTTTAGACTTTTCTATATCCTTGTCTGCTTTTATCCTCGCCATTTCACTTAGAATGTTGATACTGTTCAATGCGTTGTTAATGTCACGATGAAGGTTATGTGCAATTTCGCTGCGCATCTTTTGTATGGCTTCCTTTCGGCTCATGCGTTCCCTGTCCATCCAGTAAAGCAACAAGATACCGAGGATGGCAAGTAAACTGTAGAACCACCAACTGCTCCAGAATGGCGGGTTAATGTCAATAACCAGGGTTGTAATTTTTCCCGTAGGGTGCCCATCTGCGTCCAGAGGCTGTGCCTGAAATGTATAAGTCCCGGGAGGAATGTAAGAATATATGGCCTGTTTGGTGGCATCAGCAGTCTTCCATTCTTTATCAAGTCCGTCGAGCTTGTATATTATTGGAAACTCATTGTTGTAATTCAAAGAAGACAACTGAATGTCGAGAGAATTGTTATCGTGCCCAAGCACCACAGCTTTGAGTCGCAACAGAGAATCTACCAGCAATGAACGGTTCATTACTTTAAAATCCGTAATTACAACATCTGAGATATTATTATCCAACTGAATTTTTGACGGATCAAAAGCAATAAAGTGATTGTTACTTCCAAACATAAGTCGCCCATCAGGAAGTGCTTTGGATGATGCAAGTACGAAGTTTTCATTGTCGATACCGTCCTGCTTTCTGAAAGTGACAATTACATCACGATGGATATTAAGTCGGTTTAGTCCGTTTGTTGTGGCTATCCACAAATAGCCTGCTTTATCGCGCTCCACGGCCGTAATATCGCCCGCAATGGATCGCCCCAGAGTCACTTCTTTTATCTGCTTTGATACCCGGTTGAAAAGATAAACACTCTTGTTTGTTGCGAGCACCAGCGTACTATCATCGTATTCGCAAACAGATGTTGCCGCATCCTTTGATATACGGTAAGGTTCAGCAGCTTTAGTGCCCAACCGGTACAATACCTCATCGGTTTTCGGATCTAACACATAAAAGCCATCTGCTGCGGTAGCTATCCACAACAATCCCGTGCGATCCCAGAACAACTTATTTATTTGCGTACGGGGAACTGACAAAACAGTGCTGTAAGCACGCGGATCGGAGATCTTTCCTTTGGATTTTGTGTACTTGAACACACCAATGCGTTGCATTCCGAACCACAAATTGCCATCTCCATCTTCAGTCATCTGCCTGATCGTTCGGTTCTCGAGGATGGGTGGATTGTGAAAGGTGGAGTTGCGATTACGTTGATCGATGGCATAAAAACCAGGTTGCGACGATAACCATATCGTGTTACTGTCACCTGATGCGCACATGCTCCAAATAAGGGGTCCGGCCCGGTTGTCCATTCCCTTTATCCCTGTAGGCAGGAGGTTAAGTTCGTTATCATAGTGGTATAATCCGTCACCCCACGCCCCGGCCAATATTGTCCCCCATTTTGTTGGCATGAAAGCAAGTATCGCCCCATCCCCCTGTTGATTGTTCAGTCGATTAATGTGACTGACATTTGTAAAGTATTCTTTGGATGGTGTGAATCGATATACTCCATGGTTGCGGGTGGCCACCCAGATATTGTTATGTCGATCTTCGAAAAGCTGGTTGACCGCATCGAAATTGATACTTCTTTCATTGAGGAAACCGTTGTGAACTAGTTGGAACCGGTTGTCTTTTTCTATGTATTCGGCAAAAATGCTCAGCCCGTGGGCCCAGACTTTACCGTTTTCCTGCACCATGAAATCGTGCACTTCATTGTAAGTTTTTAATCTACTCAGGAATTCTTCTTTCAACAAAGCTTTATTGGTTGCCGGGTCATATCTATGCACAAATGGGTAACCGCCAGCCCATGTAGTATACCAGAATTTACCCTCTTTATCGAACTTGCATTTAATCACACCGCCACTCTTGGCAAAAAAATCTACTGCTTGTTCTCCGGCTACATTATGACCAGGATAACTCACCTGCTTTGTGGCTGGATCATAAATGGCAAGCCCGTCGGGGTATAGTCCTATCCAGTATTTGCCGGTTGATGGTTGTTCCACAAAATCGATCACATGCAATTCTCTTGGAATGCCAAACACTTTGCTGTTGTGCCTGAACTCATTTCTTTGTTCATCATACACGAGTATTTCCAATCCCTGCAAATGAAGAAACACGTTGCCTTTGAGGTCAAGATGAATTCGATTCATCGTAGCCGGGCCATTAGGATCAGTAGGGACGATCCTGGCTTCAGTAAAACTAAAGTTTCGTGTATTGAATCTTCCTACACGAAAATCAGAAGTAACGACCCACAAATTATCTTTTCTGTCTACAACCAGTTGGTGAATGGATGTCGTAGGCAACGGCTTTTTGTAATCACTGTTTGCGGTAAAGGTCTTATACCTTGTTCCATCAAAACGCTGAAGCCCTTCCGTAGTGCCCATCCATATATAACCGTCGCTGTCCTGAGCAATAGCGAACACCTGGTTCGAAACCAGTCCTGATTCAACAGTATAATGTTTGAATGAATATTGTTTGCCTTCCTGGGAGTATGTAATAAATGACGACAGAAGAAGGCACCATATCAACAATAAGGTTCGCAGGGTTAAAAGTTTTAGGTTCTGTAAATGTAACAAAACAGACGTGCAAGCAGCAACTCATTACCGTAAAATTTCAATTCATACATAGAGGCCTTTTTTCCGGGAAATCCGCAGTGTAAACTTGCGCCACATTAAACCTTTCCTTGTATGCAATCCCAATTACTTAAAGGCAAACGGATCCTGTTTGCCAACTTCCCGGCTGATGGCCATTTCAATCCGCTTACTGGCCTGGCGGTAGCGTTGAAGCAAAGTGGGGCCGATGTTCGCTGGTACACATCTAAAACCTATGCGAGGAAAATCAGTTCTCTGGATATTCCGCATTATCGATTCATCAGGGCAATGGAAGTGGAGAACAACCAGTTTGATAAAGCATTCCCCGAACGCGCTAAGATCAGGTCACAGATCGCAAAATTGAATTTTGACATGATCAATATTTTCATCAATCGCGGGCCGGAATATTTTGAAGATATAAAGCAGATATATACTGAATTTCCATTCGATCTCATGATCTCTGACAATGCGTTTACTGGTGCATTGTTTGTTCGGGAACTCATGCACATTCCCGTTATCGCAGTTGGAGTGATGCCACTCTCTGTAACGTCCAAAGATCTTCCGCCGGGAGGACTAGGAATGACTCCATCCTATGGCTTGTTTGGAAAGATTAAGCAGGCAGCACTTCGTGCGTTTGCCAATAAAGTAATATTTGGTAAGCCGAATAAAGCCTTGTGGCAGATGTGTCGGAAGTATCACATTTCGCATAACCACGAAAATGTGTTCGATATGCTTGCTAAGAAGTCTGATCTTTTCCTGCAAAGTGGCTCACCGGGATTTGAATATCGGCGTTCGGATCTTGGCGACAACATTCGTTACATCGGTGCCCTGCTGCCACATTCATCTGCAACTCAACACGCACAATGGTTCGATCAGCGATTGAATAAGTATTCAACCGTGGTATTGGTCACGCAGGGAACCGTTGAAAAAGATGTCAACAAATTACTTGTACCTGCTATAGAGGCCTTTCAACAGACAGATGTGCTATTGATTGTAACTACAGGCGGCGGAAGTACTAAAGAATTGCAGGAAAAATTTGCATGTGAGAATGTTATCATAGAAGATTTCATTCCCTTCAATGATATAATGCCTTATGCAGATGTTTACATCACTAATGGAGGATATGGTGGAGTTATGCTGGGCATCGAGCATGAACTTCCGTTAGTTGTAGCAGGCGTTCATGAAGGTAAGAATGAGATTTGCGCGCGCATAGGTTATTTCGGGTTGGGTGTTAATCTCAAAACAGAAACTCCTGAACCACTTCAACTTGCTAATGCAGTCAGCCATGTGATCAAAGACCCATCTTTTAAGCAGAACGTTTCGAACCTGGCAAAAGAACTATCCGGGTACAATCCCAGTGAACTGATTGTGCAACATGCTCTGGAGTTAGTAGGCGCAACACGTAGATCTGCAAGAGCAATCCAATTAGTTAGCAATTAATCATCAAACCATACCATTAAACTTTATCACAATGAAAAAGGTATTATTATTTGTCAGTGTAGTTATGATTGGACTTATATCGTGCAAAAAAAATGACGATGTAATGTCTGGTGGAGTATTTAAGGGGCCGGAAAAAGTATTTCAACACGGAAAGGCCTGGACATGGGTAAAGCTGGACAAGTCCGGAAAGCCGGAGAGAGTGGGGATTACAATAGATAAAGCGGCAATGGAATCGCTTGATCCCGGAGACGATGGAGGTGGACATAATCATGCGAATGCAATATCGCTTGCTTTCCATGAGAAAGCTGGAGTGACGCCATTTAAGCATGCATTGCTTGACTGGAATCCACACGGTCATGAGCCTGCGGGTGTTTATGATCTGCCACATTTCGACTATCATTTCTATATGACCAGTGAGCAGGAAAGAATGGCGATACCTGTTTTCGAGCAGGCGCAGGCTAAGTTTGAAAATTATCCTGCTACCGGTTATACTCCCGAAAATTATTTTCCCATTCCTGGTGGCGTGCCACAAATGGGTGTTCATTGGGCTGATGCAACAAGTGGTGAAATGAATGGTGAAGAATTCACACAAACATTTCTTTATGGCAGTTATGATGGAAAAGTAACGTTCTATGAGCCGATGATCACAAAAGCATTTATCGACGCAAACACGTCGTTCAGCAGAAACTTTGGCGTGCCCACAAAATTTGCACAGGACGGATACTATCCTACGAAGATGAAGATCGAAAAAGAGAATGGTGCAGTGAGCGTGGTACTTGAGGGTTTTGTGTACAGGAAGAAAACCAAGTAGTGATCAGTGATTGTGATCGGACTGCATTCCGCTTTCCGCTTCACGTTTTCCGATAATAACAGTTTTGGGTTTTTCATGCGACGCCGCCTCATTCCTGGGGCGGCATATTTATTTGCGTCTTGTGTTTATCTGTTTGGCTGTTTCTCCAGTGTGCCGCAATTTGATCTTTTGCCCAGGTATGGATTCTCCATTATCGTATCCCTGTCAAGCCAGCTTGCCCCTTTACTGTATTCTTCGCAATGAAACAGGTAAATCGGTTTTAAGGTGTTACCTGATGCGGTAAGCTCTATCATGTTTTCACTAAGATCTTTAAAATGCTCACGCTGATGTTTAATATCCGTGCGGTTCACCTCTATGTGTAAAGTGTGTTCCAACAAATCCTTTTCTAATTTGGAAAATATTTGTTGCTGCGCATCACTAAGTTCCCTGGTGTTAATATCATCAACAGTTAAGTTCATTTGTTTTGCCGCGCGAGACGCCGCTCTGCTGTCACCGTCTGCCAGTGCTTCGGATAGCTCAAAATATCCTTTGAGCAATGGAGATAATACATCGGATTTTACATCTTCCTGATGAGTGATCGGATTGCTGTTGCTCCTTGTTTCACTGCCCGTATCGCCTGTATCGCCGCACGATGATGCGAGCATGATCGCTACAATTGAGGATATGATGTATGGTTTCATAGCTGCCGTTTGAGCCTGTAAATTTATGATTTATGATGGCAATCGATTAACTTATAAGTTAAATGACAGTTATGAAAAAGATTGGTATCCTGGGAACAGGCATCGTTGGAAAAACAATTGGGAATAAACTGATTGAATTAGGATATAAAGTAATGATGGGTAGTCGCACCAAAAGCAATGAAACCGCCAGGGAATGGGTTGCATTAAATGGAGCCAACGCTTCAGAAGGAAGTTTTTCGGATGCCACCTTGTTCGGTGATATTATTTTCAATTGCACGAAAGGGGATAGCTCGATCAAAGCTCTGCAGATGGCCCGGCCAGAGAACTTCAAAGGCAGGATTGTGATCGACCTTGCAAACCCATTAGATTTTAGTCAAGGCATGCCGCCCTCGCTGTTGCCCCAATTCAGCAATACGACCTCACTCGGTGAAATGATTCATAAACTCCTTCCTGAAGCCCACGTGGTTAAAACACTCAACATGGTGAATTGTGAAGTGATGGTCGATGCGAAAAAATCGGGTGGCGATCCCACCATGTTTATTTGCGGTAATGATGAGGAAGCAAAGAAAGAAGTTACATCACTCCTGAATCAGTTCGGATGGATTGACATCATTGATCTTGGAGACATCAGTGCTGCAAGAGGAACAGAAATGATGCTTCCCATCTGGCTTCGGACCTGGCAGGCAACAGGCAACGGTCACTTCGGTTTCAAGATCGTCAGGTAATTTTCCTTTTCTTTGCCGTCCGAATAAAATCGAGATGAAGTATAACCTTACCTTTTGTTTTCTATTGATCGCGCATTTGGTTTCATCGCAAACAAAGTATCGGGGACCGGCATTTAAGGACACTATAAATGACGGCTTCATTACCGATAGTGTAACACTTGAGAAGGTGACAATAGTTGGCGGTGCAGGAAGACAATACGAGCCTATCAGTAGTGTTGATATAAGGATGCGAGACATCACCAGTTCGCAGGATGTGCTTCGAATGGTCCCTGGTTTATTCATTGGTCAACATGCCGGAGGTGGCAAGGCTGAACAGATATTCCTCCGCGGATTTGATATCGATCACGGAACCGATATCAACATAATGGTGGACGGTACACCAGTAAATATGGTTTCACATGCTCATGGACAGGGATATGCAGACCTTCATTTCCTGATCCCTGAATTGATTCAGAAAGTAGATTTTAAGAAAGGGCCTTACTATGCCGATAAAGGAAACTTTACTACCACTGGCTTTGTGAATTTCAACACTTTCAATTTTCTGCCTCACAGCAGTGTTAAATTGGAAGCAGGTATGTTCAATACAGTCCGGACAGTTGCAATGCTCGACCTGCTTAGTGAACAGCGCAAGAAAGCCGGTCAGTCAGCTTACATTGGAACTGAATACTTGTATACAAAAGGATATTTTGATCATCCACAGCACCTCAATCGTTTCAACATTTTTGGAAAATACCATCACCAACTTAGTAAGCGAACGACACTAAATGTTTCGGCTTCAACATTCAGTAGTAAATGGAACGCATCGGGACAAATCCCTGACAGGGCGGTGAAAGAAGGACGGATCGGATTTTATGGTGCGATCGATCCTGATGAAGGTGGCAGTACGGCGCGTACAAATGCAAATGCAATTGTCACAACAACACTTAATAGCAAGTCAAACATCCGCACACAACTGTTTTATACACATTACAAATTCGACCTGTTTTCCAACTTCACATTCTTTAAAGAGGATCCTGTTAACGGCGACCAGATCCGTCAAAGAGAAAGTCGGAATATGTATGGAGTAAACACGAGTTATAATAACAGGAGTTTCATCGGGAATACGGAGGTCAATTCTGAAATTGGCGTCCACGCCCGTTTTGACCGGACCGCTGATTCCGAGTTGTCACGAACAAAAAATCGAAACTTATTGATGACACCACTGGCACTGGGAGACATAACAGAAAATAACATCGCAGCTTACATCAATGAAACGATATCGTTTTCGAATTGGTTTAACATCAATGCGGGAATAAGAGTCGACCAGTTTTACAACAGGTATGTAAATAAGCTCGAAAACAATCATGAGGCAAGTGCATCTGCTTCGATTGTTAGTCCAAAGGTTACGGTATCGTATCATCCCACCACAAAAACCCAGTTCTATATAAGTGCCGGAAAGGGCTTTCACTCCAACGATACAAGAGTTGTTGTGCCCAGAAATGGACGCGAAATTTTGCCCGCGGCATATGGCTCAGATGTGGGAGTAATATTTAAGCCTGCTAAAGAACTGCTGGTGCACTTTGCAGGGTGGTACCTGTGGATGGAGCAGGAATTTGTGTATGTGGGTGATGAAAGTATTGTTGAACCGAGCGGTAAAAGCAGAAGAGTGGGATTGGATCTTTCCGCGCGTTACATGCCATGGAGATGGCTATATTTTGATATGGACATGAATTATTCGCATGCCAGGGCTATTGATGGAGAAAAGGGTTCGAATCATATACCGCTTGCGCCGAAGTTCACATCTATTGGAGGAATTACATTCACCTCAAATCTCGGGTTAAATGCAAGTGTGAGATATCGATATATGAGCGATCGACCAGCGAACGAAGATAATAGCATGGTGGCTAAGGGGTATTTCATTACAGATGCTATTATTACGTACACAAAAAAGCGATATGAGTTGGGCATTACTGTACAAAACCTCTTTAACAGTAGATGGAAGGAAACTCAGTTTGAAACGGAAAGCCGATTGTTTGATGAACCGCAGCCAGTTTCCGAAATTCATTTCACGCCCGGCACCCCGTTTTTTATCAAGGCGGGAGTTACTGTGAAATTTTGATCATATACCGATATCTATATTCACTCCATCGTATTGAATAATTGCTCGGAATGGGTCCAAACCAATGGAAAATTTAAGTTGTAAGTTTTCCTCGTACGTTGACCACCCAAGATAGAATTCGGGACGATAGACGCCGGCCCCAACATGTATCCAACGAGTTTTTATTTGTAATACCCGGATCTCAACGTTTGCCTTTGCACTTGTTGAAACCGAAAGCTCACGCCCTAACTGGCAATTGATTGTGCAGTCGCCATTGAATTCAACAATGGCTTTCGCAAGATCATAGCCGGCCAGATTGAATTCGCCGCTTAGATCCATGTCCATCTTACAATTGATTGAGAAGCCCGTCTGCGTTACTCTTCCCGCCGCCTGCGCCTTAAATTTCTCTTTGAATTCACCCTGTTCTTTCTGTTGAATGGAAGTAACGCCTTTGAAGTTCATGGAATTTGGAGCCAACCCTTCGTCGGGCACAACCTGCCAGCTTCCTGATAACGCGATGAATTCACCATCGAGTACCACTTTTGTGTTACCAATGACCATTTCTATTGCTGCTGCTCCACGCAAAAACACTTTATCTCCTGATATTAATCCCGCGAAATGAACACTATGTCCCAACACGCTACAATCAAGTCCCGCAACAAAGGTTGGCGATGAAGGAATGGTGTAACGCTCTCCGTCTATCAACATATCTCCCAGATAAAATGCACCGTGCTTGCCACCCTCATTCCTGATCTTGTATTCAGGGCGTGAGAAAATTGATCGCAAATAGTTTGCATTGGATTTATCAACTTTTGTAGCGAGTGCTGACGGTGGTGGCGACGCTTCCATCCATTTCATTTGTTCAGTGATTGTGAGACGGCTTCTTATGGTAGCACAAGAGTCTGCCCCGGCATTATCAGTCAGCCAGTCAGGAAGTTCTATCTCCTCTTTCGTTTCATACGTGTTTGTATTTAACAATGCGAGCAGGTATCTGCTGTCCCGATGAACAACACGAAATACAGTGTTTAGATTTATCATTTCTGCCGGGCGCCACTTAAATGTTCCTTCAGGTACAGTTCCAAATGCTTTATTGATAAACATGTACTCGGAACTTTTTCTGAATTGATGCATGGCAATACGCGCCTTCACTTCTTTTGCAGATCTCGATCCTTCTGCCAGCCAGGATGGTATTGGTTTTATTAAGCTGTTGGTTGTACCGGCAACATAAACTGAATACGTTCCATGATTCGTTCCTACAACTTCCCATTCCGTATCCTGACCAAGGATTTGATTGCTAATGTCAAGCACTTCATTTGCTGAAATAAAAAATTCTCCTTCCGCATGATCCATTCGCTGCCTGCTGCGGATTTGAAAGCTGCCTTCTGCTGTACGCTCTCTCGCTAATTCCAGCACTCCTTTCGCAAGTACTCTGATCCGTGGGTTGATAAGAGTTACTTCAGATGCAATGCTTTTTTTGCCTGTAAAGGCATTGAACTTTACGGCCTGCCGTTTTTCTTTGGAAAATATTTTTTCCTTACCGATCGACTCTTCAAGCCTTCGGATAATTTCCTGGTGGTTGATTGGCGGCACATTTGGCAAGTCATCTGAATCGTTGTCCACTGGCTCTGATAATTGCTTTTGAACGATCGCTTCAAGCTCTGCGGCAATTTGTGATTCGTTCTTCAGGTTCTTATGAAAGTCAATAAACAACTTGTCAAGGTCTTCCTTGATCGGAAGTTTGTTGGAATTAATAATGTTGTTATAGTCAGCTTTATCAAGTTTGTTCCGCTTCTCTACAGGGTTATTTTCGTCAAGTACCTTCACTAGTTTTTTTGACGCTTTTAGTGATTTGGCTAATTCAGCGGATATGTCTTTCGCCACTCTCATACGATCATTTAGAATCGGCTTGCGACCCGGCCGGGTCTGCATCCATTTCGATACAAGCAAATTTGTAATACGTCTTATGATTCGATTTTGCGTTGCGGCATCCCCCGGAAACAATACATTCGGAAAACCGCGAACTTCCTTGTTGATCAAATGCATGATCTCTGATCTAAATGAAAGCACATTGTGTCTTTCGAAAATTGTTACAATTTTCCGCGCATCTAAAGGCATATTTGACACGAGGTTCCGCCACAACCTTTGCGCAGTATCTGCCGCATGGTCCTTCGTCAACCTTACCTGTTCAAAGTCTGATGTAAAATCATTCTGTGCATCCTGAATTTTTTTATCAGCTTTTTTAAATAGGTCGATGACTGCCGGATTAGACCTATCGATGGCTTGTCCTGGATTCGAAAGTTTTATATGAGTATAGATTTCAAGTTGTACGGGAATCGGTTGAACGTTTATTGGAGTTATACCCGTTGGTATTGGCGAACTATCGATATTCGTTGTTCCGGGTATTTGCGCTCTTATTTCAAGTTCATTTTCATGAAAAAGACGCAATTCTTTTCTGAATTCATCAGGCGTTAGCAGGTAAACGGATCCGGAAAAGCGGAAGCCAATTTCCATTATGTCCAAATCCACTTGCATCCATCGAAACATTTTTGGTACCAGGTCAATAACGAAGGAAGGGTCTGAAATAAATCTTCGCAATATGTCGCCGCCTTCGCGGAGTAATCCTCGGAAAGCAAGAAGTCCTGCGACTCCCGTATTGAGGATGTCAATGAGGCTGATGCTGTAATCCAGTTGCATTTGCTTGCTCGCACCAAACACTTGAAGGCCCAACTCTCCACGTATAGAGAAGTTCATCAGGGAGGCCAGGCTTGAATCGGGCCGAACCGGCTTGCTAAAGCCGCTGGCTATCAATCCAAACATATCCAATAGCGCAAAGAGGTCGAATTGAGGTAATGTGCGTGTGACACTGATCGACATGTACATTAATCCGGGAACATTGCCCGCTAAAGAAATTCTGTCAAAGTAAAAATCAAGTGCGAAGCTTGGCGGCACCTGTAACGGGGGCGGAATCATTGTGGGGTTCAATATCATTCCAATTACCTGGTTGATCATTACAAGGGTTCCTCGTTGGAGATCTACTAGAACAAAAGCAGTTCCTTTATCATCGTCCAGTGAATTGAAATGAGTTAGTTTATCGCAAAGCACTGTGCGATTTACGAATTTTGAAGGGTCTATATTTCCAAGTAGAAAACCGCCGTCCAGAGTAAGTCCCGGCATAAAGCAAAACATCGTGGGACTAAAGCTGTTTTCTTTCAAATATAGTCGTGCAACATAGTTGTCGGGCGGCCCGATCCAGGCTTGTAGTCCCAATTCATCCGTTGCGTTGACAGCGTCGTTTCCGGAAAACAAAACCTTCCATTCCGGATACGGAATCGGCGGCGTCGTCCCGATCACGTTGATGGATCCCGTTTGTGTAGTGTCAGTCAGTCTGAAACCTCCGACAACTGACTTTGCATTAATGAGGTCATCCGGTGTAAAATCAACTGATTGGTCTATGCCGAATCCGAAAGCGTTTGATTTCCAGTCATAAGATAACTTCAGACTCCTGATGTAAAGATCAATGATCTGTTCCACAGCATCGCTGTTTTTGCCGAACGGCAGGTGTAGTAAGGGTTTGCTGCCCTCCGTTTCAAGCAGGATATAGAGCGACTCTATGCTGCCTCCAAGAGTAAGCCGGATTTTATCTGCAGGTAGGAACTGATCAAGAAATGCCGGCAAATGGATCAATTCAATAGAACCTTCAAGGTGCACATCCTTCGGTGCTGAAATTTTAAAACCGAGATTACTTAATCCAAAAACAAATGCAGTGCCGCTTCCGTTGCCTGCAAGCAAAGTTTTGATCTGTTCCTTGATATTGATAACAATTGCCGGATCTATTCCATAATGTCTTGCCAGGCTTTCGAGCGTCGATGTGTCGATCGCATCGAAATACAAAGCTGGATCCATTGGCATGGGCACGGAGAACAAAACAGGTTCCGTTCCAGTGCTTATAGAAAAGTCAATACCATTGTTTGATATAGAGATGGAAGGAACCACTGCGAATTCCAACGAGGAAATAAGATTGGCGGCAACATTCAAATCGAGTTTGAAGCTGCTGTTCTGCTCATCTTTATGAAGTGATAATGAAATGTTGCCCGGACGAACGCTTAGTAATCTGGCTGGATCCGATGACTCTGAAAAATCAGGGATAAGTCCTTTTGCGAGCAACTGAAACAATTCAAATTCACCTGCATTTGTGAGATCAAGTTTCAGAGAAGCGTCATATCCTCCTGGGGATATTGTCATGGAAAATCTTAAGGTGCCGCCCTCAAGCAAAGTGTCAATTTTTTCCCAGATCGGTTGGAGGAAATCAACAGGCGATTCATCATTTAAGTTGAGCGCAGAATCATAGGTTGCTTCGCCCGATATAGTTACTTCCTCAGAAACTTTAAGCGACAGCTTTGCGAAGCGAAAACTGAAGACAGACTTATCATCATTCAGAGGATTGGGTATCTTCAATGCAGGTAAACCTCCAATCATTTCAAATAAGATCGAGTTATCGTCGACGTCGATGATCGTTTTGAATTCCGCATCTGTCACCGGCATTATTTTGAATGCCTCACCGGTTAAGGATAGTAATGTCCGTCCACCGATGGTCCAGGCTGTAATACCGGTCTTTTCAAGTGTTGCCTTTGTTTCGAATGCAGTGCCTTTGGTATGGACTGGCATGCCGGGCCAATCACCATCTTGCGGTTTGATTACAAGTTTTAATTCTGTTGAATCATCCTTGCTTGTGTACGCAAGGTCTATGATGCATTCGGTGGAAGGGAATGGGGCAATATTTTCAGCAACCAGATGATTGCGAATAAGCCATTCAGAAACCAGCGCCCAGTCGGCATTGTGTGAACCTTTCATTGTTATCGTCCAATAGTCATCAACTCGTGTAAAATGAATATTCACTGATGCGCCTCGGATGAGGGACAGTTTTTGTTCCGAATAAGTAAATGCGAAATTGAAATGCTTCACCTCCAACTCATTCGTTTCTTCTTCAAGATGTAAACGAATAGAGCCCGTTAAGGTTCCTGACGGTGTGTCCAGCAAACCAGCAAGAAGAGAATCTGCAACTTTCATTTCGGCATTACCTTCAAGAACGTAATTGCCATCTTCTGCAAGCCTGAGCTTTGTCGAGGGCTTAAGCTTAATACCTGTTCCGTTTAATTCAAACTCTTCTACAAGGCTAAGCGTGAATGCGTTTCCAACGAGTTGTCCATGCATGTACTGTAGAAGAAATGATAAGCCATCCGGAAACATCACCTCATTCTCTAAAGCCACAGTACCGTCACACTTTTCGACACCGTCGAAATTTAATACTCCCTGCACGTCCTTTACTTTGACTGCCAGGTTAAACTGTCTTAGTTGAAAGTTTGAAGCAATCACTTCTATAGGCGATGTAGTGCGCACGTTCAATATACTTAGTGCGGGATCAAATTTTATTTCTGCTGGAAAACTCGACGGCGAAAGAAGCCCGTTGCTGAACGTAAGTTGTCGGGTAATTGAAGCATCATTTGACAGGTCAAAACTCTCAAGACCGTGGATGTCTTTCAACTCCGATAGATTGAACTGCATAAGCCAGATTTAAATATGATTGGAAAAGTCAGGTCGGCAGAAACAAAACCGGGGCAGGAGTAAATGTGGTATGGATAAACAAAGCATGAAGCAAATCTGAATGCTCGCAGCATCAAAATATAAAATGTTATTGAATGTTTTTGGGTTATTTGTCGCGCAATTGCAGCGTTTTGTCGCACTTTAATGGCCTAATCAACAATTAGAACGGTACTTTGCAGCCATGAAAACCCAATGGTACACAAAAAGATGGTTGACTGTCACCGTGCATGTTCTCGTGTGGTCATTTCTTTTTCTGTTTCCATTATTCCTGCAGAGTTCTGTAAAGGCGCCGAAGAAAGAGGGCGATCACCTTATCAATACAAACAACTTCTTTTACCTGCAGTTGGTAAACAATTTTTTTCGACTCGCTCTCTTTTATGCGAATGCATATTTCTTCCTTCCAAAATTTTTATTTCGCAGAAGGTATATAGAATTCATCTTATGCATGCTCGTTAGCTATCTTATTTTGTTGGGCGTTGATAGAATATCGTTTGAACTTTTCATTGGACGTGAATACAATATTGTAAATGCGCTGATATTTACTGCATTTCCATTCTTTTTCTTCGTGTTGATCAGTAGCTCATTCAGGTTAATCCGTGATCGCATGCGCGACGAGTCGCAAAGGCAGGAGAAAGAAACGGAGAATCTTAAGACGGAACTTTCGCTGCTGCATTCACAAGTGAGTCCGCACTTCCTTTTTAATGTATTGAACAACATGGTGGCAATGGCCCGGAAAAAATCAGATCAGCTGGAGCCATCCCTGATGAAGCTCTCATCACTGCTGCGATACATGCTTTATGAAACCCATCATCGTGTGCCCTTGCAAAAGGAGGTCGAGTACCTTCAAAGCTATATCGATCTGCAACAACTGAGATATGGTAAGAAGTTAACGATGAACGTTTCCATGGATTCAATCGATGCTTCCTATGACATCGAGCCGATGTTACTGATCCCCTTTGTAGAAAATGCGTTTAAGCATGGAACCGGTGCATTTGAAGATCCGGTTATCGACGTTAAGCTAAGTGCCGAAAACAATCGCATGCATTTTTACGTAAGAAATAAGTATAATCCTACATCAACCGAAATAAAAGATTCCGCCTCGGGTATAGGTCTTCAAAATGTACAACGAAGGCTGCAGCTTATTTATGGCGACAATTCAAAACTGAGCATTGATAAAGAAAATGGTTGGTTTATTGTTTCTCTTCAACTTAATTTGTTGTAATGCTCCGATGTATTGCAATAGACGATGAACCTTTAGCCCTCGAGTTGCTCGAAGATAATATTCGCTATGTTCCCTTCCTCGAGCATGTGGCCTCATTCGATAGTCCGGTACAGGCATTGAAGTTTTTGCAAGAACAACAAGTAGATCTTGTTTTCATAGACATACAAATGCCTGGTCTGACCGGCCTTCAGTTTATAGAAAGCGTAGCTAATAAACCGATGTTCATTCTTATCACAGCCTACGAGCAATTTGCTCTGAAGGGCTATGATCTTGATGTAATAGATTACCTGCTGAAACCAGTAGAAGTACCACGTTTCATTCAGGCATGCAATAAAGCCAGGGCCCGGCATGAGTTACAGCTGAAGGAAAGTGGAAGCACGGTTTCCCACGAAACAACGGATTACATATTTGTAAATGTTGATTATAGTCTTGTGAAGGTGGTACTGGCTGATATATTATTTATTGAAGGATTGAAAGATTATATCAAAATCCATTTAAGGGGTAATGCGAAGCCTGTTGTTACCCGGATGGCAATGAAAGGGATCGAAGAGCAATTGCCAGCGCACCAGTTTCTTCGCATTCATAAGAGTTTCATCGCTGCGAAAGCTGCTATTACCGCAGTGAGAAAAAACATTGTTTTCATTGGAAACATTGAATTACCGGTTGGCGACAACTACAAGGATTCGCTGGATCAATTCATCAATCCACGCTCGTCCGGATAACTTCTTTTCCAGGATAAGCAAAAGCTTTTTACAATTCACTAACCTGTTTGTCGCAACAAATCACTTGTTCATCTCTTTTGAGCCACAGCCGCAATATTGCTCACATACTTTTGTGCAGTCACTCTCAAAAATTGATTTTATGAAACAGGTATTGCTCTTCCTTGCTGTTGTTATTTCTTTCAACAGTTCTTTTTCCCAAGTGTCCATGCCGTTAGGCGGCGGAGGCAAAGCTCCCTCAGCGCCGAAGATCGGGCGGGTCTATGGTAAGATCGTTGACAGCTCAGGCAAGGGAATTCGTGACGCTTCTGTTCTTTTGCTGCAAAGCAAGCTGGATACAGCTACAAAGAAAATGAAGGAAGTGCTGATCAAAGGCACCAGTACCCAGGCAAATGGCGATTTCAATATGGAAGAGTTGCCGATCATGGGTCAGTTCCGGTTGGAAGTGAGCGCAACCGGTTTCGAACCTGTTTCGCAAAGCGTCTCTTTCATGCCCTCTCCAGGTGCAGCACAGGGCGGTAATGTAGTGAAGCCAGCTCCGGGCCAGATGCCTGATATGAGTAAGATGGCTGCAAACTTTGAGAAAGACCTTGACAAGATATTTTTAAAAACAGATTTCAAACAGTTGGAAGCGGTGACGGTTACCGGCTCCACCGGAAGATTGAGAATGGATATCGACAAGAAAGTTTTCAACGTCGATCAGAACATTGTGAGTGCTGGTGGTACTGCTGTGGATGTGATGAAGAATGTACCTTCTGTGAACGTGGACATCGATGGTAATGTAACCGTTCGTAATGCGAGTCCGCAAATTTATGTTGACGGACGACCAACTACTTTATCTCTCGATCAGATACCTGCCGATGCTATTGAAAGCGTTGAAGTGATTACTAATCCTTCGGCGAAGTTCGACGCGTCTGGCGGAAATGCAGGAATACTGAACATCGTACTTAAAAAGAATAAGAAGAAAGGGTACAACGGTAACGTGATGGCAGGAGTTGATAAACGCGGTGGAATCAATGGGGGCGGTAGTTTCAGCCTTCGTCAGGATAAATTCAATTTTACCATCAGTGCGTTCGGTAACCAGATGCGTAACAGGAATACTGGCGAAACAAACATTACGAATCTTCTGCAGTCTCCAAGTCTTCTCGTAAATCAAAACTCATCGAACCGCATGAATGGTGGCTTTTTGTTTGGTCGGGCTAGTGTGGATTATTTCGCAACCAATCGTACTACATTGTCACTGGGCGTTGTAAGAGTGCATGGTTCTTTCAATCCAAAAGATCTTTTGAAAACTGACAGTGCGCTGAGTAATGGCGAATACTTAAGCTACAGTGAGCGTAATACCCGGAACGAACGCGAGTTCAATGCTGTTGGATTGAATGGTGGATTGAAATATTTGTTTCCAAAAAAAGGTGAGGAATTAACTGCTGATTTCAACTTCTTTAATGGAAAAAATGAAAGTAGTTCCCATTACAACACAGATATCTTCGCGTCGCAAGGCGGAGTTAAGAACGGAAATATTCAGCAGCAGATATTAGGCTCAGGAAAGAATCAGTTCCTGACTGTGCAAACGGATTATGTGCGTCCTTTCGGCAAATCTGGAAAGATTGAAACAGGCGCCCGGGTACAGTTGCGATCCATGGAGAATAACCAGGGTAATTATTATTTCGATGATGTGAATGGCGTATTCAAACCAGTTCCATCGGCGAGTGCAAACTATAAGAATAGCGATAATGTGTATGCAGCATATTTATCCATGAGTAATTCGATAAAGAATTTCGGATATCAGTTAGGACTGCGTGCAGAGAGTTCCAACTACGAAGGTGAATTAACGGATACGAAGCAGAAGTTTTCAAACAACTATGCGATCAGCCTGTTTCCGTCTGTGTTCTTAAGTCAAAAGCTATCGAATCAACAGGAATTGCAAATGAGCTATACCCGTAGGATCAACAGGCCATTTTTTATGCAGGTCATTCCGTTCATCGATTCAACAGATCAACTGAACTGGTCGCGTGGTAATGCGAATTTAAAGCCCGAGTTCACAAACTCAATAGAAGTTTCGTACAGTAAAAGCCTGCCTAAGAACAACACGATCATGGCATCGGTGTACTATAAGTATTCAACCGATCTGATCACGAGGTATCTTGATACCATCAGTGTGGGGAACAACGTAGAACGACCGATCAGTACATACATCAATGCCAATTCGAGCCGATCAATGGGAGTGGAATTAACTTCACAGAACACCATCACAAAATGGTGGGATATGAACACGAACGTGAACCTTTACAACGCGAAGATCAATGCCGACAATATTAAAGGCGCTAACCAGGATGCGCGGTGGAGTTGGTTTGCAAAAATGAACAGCAATTTCAAATTGCCTTCGAACTTCAAGATCCAGTTATCCGGAACTTATCAGTCAAAAACGAATCAGACAGTTAGCTCTGGTGGTAATTTTGGTCCCGGTGGCGGGTCAATGGGTGGCGGATCTCAAAGCGCCGCGCAGGGATACATCCGGGCAAACTATGGTGTGGACCTCGCATTGCAGAAAAGCTTTCTCAAGAACAATGCAGCATCGGTTACATTAAGCATGAGTGATATTTTCAGAACCCGCAAATTTGGTATGTATTCAGAAACCGGATACTTCATCCAGGAAACCAGCAGATTAATGGATTCGCCGATGTTCCGCTTGAATTTTTCGTTCCGCTTTGGTCAGATGGATCTCAGCGTCTTAAAACGCAAGAACATGAAGGCGGAATCAGAAGGCACGCAAGGTGCAATGCAGGGAATGGGAGGTTAATCATCGGCGTATAGTTTTTGTAGTCAATTATGTTTGTAAACCACCGGGGATATGAACATAATTGACTTTTTACTTTTAGGACTTGTGCTGTTTTCCGTTTATATCGGATATCTGAAGGGGTTTATCATCGGAATGTCCGACCTGTTCCTTCTGATGTTTGCGCTGATGTTTGCTTTTTTTGCCTATCAACCAGTTGCAGGTTTTGTAGGGCAGTATATTACATCTCTGGGCGCGTGGACATTGCCCGTATCTTTTCTTTTTGCATACATTGTTGCACGACTTGTCCTTGGAGCAGTGTTCGCCCGTTTGTTGGGAAGCATCGACCGCGATACCCACGAATCCGGGGCAAACAGAATATTTGGAATATTTCCAGGCGCCATTAATGGTCTTATTTACGCTGCCATTGCAAGTGCCTTAGTACTGGGCGTGCCCATATCAGATGGACTTTCTTCGAAGGCTCGCGAGAGCCGGATCGCTGCATCCCTCAGTCCTCATGTAGAATGGGCGGAAGAGAAATTCGCGCCTGTATTTGACAGGGCCGTGAATGAAAGCATGAATAAACTCACTATTGCTCCGGGTTCGGAAGCGCATGTGGAGTTAGGATTCACATATGTTGATTCCCGGATCCGTGAAGATCTTGAGGCCGAGATGTTAGTGCTTATTAATGAAGAGCGGGCAAAAGCAGGGCTTCGGCCACTAAAAGCGGATGCTGAAATGCGTGAAGTAGCGAGAGCTCATTCAGTGGATATGTTCGCTAAAGGCTACTTTTCCCATGTAAACAAAGAAGGTGAGTCGCCGTTTGACCGGATCAGGGAGGCAAGGGTGAAATATATTACGGCAGGCGAAAACCTTGCATTGGCGCAGACACTACGCATCGCACACCGTGGATTGATGAACTCTCCCGGCCATCGCGCAAATATCTTGAGAAGCTCCTTCGGCCGGGTGGGAATAGGGATACTTGAAGGCGGTCGCCATGGCCTGATGATAACACAAAACTTCAGGAACTGATGGTTCAACAGTATTAAATTCGCCACTAACTCATAATCTCTTTAGTGTTTTCCCTTAGGCGCAAAACTTAAGCATTATATTTAGCGCCTAAACTTCAATTAATGGACATAGTAAAGCTGCTTCAAAGAAAAAAGAAGCAAATTTTCGAAGCCTGGATCAACAACCAGTTAGCCGATACCAGCCTGCGGGAAGATCTGATGTCGAACGAAGAAATGAGGGAGCAGTCAAATGAATTGTTGGATGGCTTATTGAAAGTGCTGAACGAAAACAACCTAAGCCAACCGGAATCGGGTGATTTCGAACCTGTATTTGAGATACTTGCAGGCATCTCGGTGTCGCGTGCAAGGCAGGGTTTCTCTCCGAAAGAAACAGGCGTTTATGTATTCAGCCTGAAAGAAGCGTTCACACGAACCTTACTTCAGGAACTAAAAAAAGAGCCGGAAGCTTTGGTGGATGCACTCTTGAAAGTGAATAAACTCATGGATCATTTTGGGGTGGTCACTTTCGAAACATTCATTAAAGGCCGGGAAGAGGTTATCCTACGTCAAACTGATGAGATCACCGAGATATCCACCCCGGTTATTCGTGTATGGGATGGTATTCTTGCATTGCCCATTATCGGTACGCTCGACAGTGCCCGTACGCAGGTGGTGATGGAAAGCCTGTTGCAGGAGATCGTTGAAAGTGGTAGCACGATAGCTATCCTTGACATTTCAGGAGTTCCAGCAGTAGACTCCCTGGTTGCGCAGCATTTGATTAAAACAGTTGCTGCCACACGATTGATGGGAGCGGAATGCATCATTAGCGGAATCCGACCAGAGATCGCACAAACCGTGGTGCACCTGGGCATCGACCTTACCAATATTGTTACCAAAGCGACTCTCTCAAGCGCACTGAAGTATTCATTCAGCCTGCTAAGACTTGAAGTAAAGCGTATTCAGAAAGAAAAATCTTCTCTTTAATTATGGATAGGATTCCTATACTTCGTATGGGTAGTTTTTTGTTAGTAACCATTCAGATTGACCTGTACGACCGACTCGCAACTAATCTCGAAACTGACCTCGTGCAGATGGTGAACAAGACCGGTGCGAAAGGAGTGTTGATTGATATTTCAGCACTTTCAATTGTTGATTCATTTATGGGACGCATCCTTGGAAATATTGGAAGCATGTCCAAAATAATGGATGCTGAAACTGTGGTGGTTGGCATGCAACCTGCGGTAGCTATAACGCTGGTGGAGCTGGGACTTGAATTGAAAGGTGTGCACACTGCACTAAATGTTGAAAAGGGGATGGAACTATTGAAGAAGAAAATTGGCGATGGGGACACAACAGAACTGTACGATGAAGACATAATAGAAGGTAATGAAAGTAGTGCTGAATAAGGACTCCATGAAAATCGAGAAAGAGCAGGATGTGGTTCCATTCAGGAATCGTGTCCGCGAATATGCCGTTAAGATCGGGATGAGCCTGGTGAATCAAACCAAATTGATCACGGCGGCGAGTGAACTTGTACGCAATATGCTGAAGTATGCGGGAGGAGGACTTACAGTGATCGAAGTCATCAGCCAGGGCCGTGACAACGGAATACGACTTTCTTTCCTTGACGAAGGCCCCGGTATAGAAAACATCCCGCTGGCCATGAAGGATGGATATTCATCGGGAAAAAGCCTCGGACTTGGGTTGCCGGGAACAAAGCGTCTTGTCAATGAGTTTGACATAAAGAGCACGGTTGGCAAAGGAACAACAGTTACAATAATCAAGTGGAAGAATGGTTAGCAGGACACATGTAACATTCAAGGCGGACGACAGGAGTTATTTTGCAATTTTGAAAAAAGAGATCCATGCGATTGCTGTTGCCGGCGGATTTACTGGACGAAGGCTTGCGGAGATCGACATTGTTGTTGCCGAGATCGTCACCAACCTGGTGAAGCATGCAGGCGGCGGCCAGGTCTGTGTTGCACTTGTTGAAGAAGAGGGCATGCAGGGCATTGAAATTATCAGCATTGACAACGGGCCCGGAATGAGCGATGTTTCAAGGATGATATCGGATGGAGTATCTACAAAAAATACGCTCGGACACGGACTCGGTGCTATTAAAAGATTGAGCGATGTTTTCCAGGTATATTCTCTGAAAGAGTGGGGCACCGTGCTGTTGGCAAGATTGTTCGATGAAGGATATTCGAGTTATAAGAAGAAATCCAAACTGGAATTGCGTTCTTTTCTTTTGCCAAAACCAGGTGAGACGGCTTGTGGCGACGGCTATTACCATCGAAGTTCAGAGGGATCGCTTCAGTTCTTCCTGGGCGATGGCCTGGGTCATGGCCCGGATGCAGAAAAAGCAGTCTTGCAGGCAGGTGAGGCCTTCCTGCAGTGTGAGGAGTCCGATCCTACTGAGATCATTCGCATAATGAACACTGCGGTAAAGAAAACAAGGGGCCTGGTTGGAACGGTAGTGGTTCTTGACAAGAAGAAAATGGTTTGGCAAATCTGCGGAGTGGGGAATATCGCTTCAAAGATCTTTACAAACACGAGCTCAAGAAATTATATCGCTTATAACGGCATTATCGGACTTAACGTGCCAAGAACGCTCAATGTGCAGGAGATGCCCTATGAGAAAGGACAATATCTTATGATGTGCAGTGATGGAATCAGGTCGAGATGGGATACCGCAAAGTATGCGAATTTCAATCGCTATGACCTGAGTATCCTGGCTGCAGCCATTTTTAAGGATTATGGCCGATTGACCGATGACATGTCGGTTGTAGCCTGTAAAATCAATCTTTAGTTATGCTCGAAGTGGCAAAAGTTGCGCTTGAGAACGAGATGGACCTGATCCTTGCGCACAAGAGATCTATGAAACTTGCAGAACTGGCAGGGCTATCACTTTCTGCGCAAACCACATTTGCTACTGCGGTTTCTGAAGTGGCCAGAAATACGATTGAAAATGGGAAGAACGGATGCCTGGTGTTGAATGTTGATGCCGCTTCGCGCGATAAATACATCGTTGCATGTTTAAATGATCAACTTCGGTCAGCAGCAGGGAGGCGTGACGGGTTGGAATATGCCAAAAGACTGGTTGATAAATACCAGGTGCTTACCAGGGGAACAGAAACTTCCATCGAATTATATTATTCTATAAATAATGCCATTGCCATCGATCTAAACAAGGTGGATGAATGGCGACGATTGTTTCGGAACGAGCCGCCGATCTCTCCATACGAAGAGATAAAGCGTAAAAACGAAATGTTGCAGGAACTTTCAGAGAAGGTTCAGAAAAGCGAAGAACAATACAGGATCCTTACCAATTCATTACCGTTAATGATTTTCACCCTTGATCTGGAGAGCAAGATCACGTACTCCAACAAGTGGTTTGAATTGTATGCAGGTCAACCCATGTCCCGCCTGAACGAAACCGGTTGGGGATCTGTCGTTCATCCTGATGATGCTGACTCTTTTGCCGTCCTGTTAAAAAAAGATGTCACCCGGGGAGTTTCAACAGTTAAGTGCCAGGCCAGGTTGAAACATCACTCCGGCGAATACCTTTGGCACCAGGTATCTATATCTCCCTTCAAAGATGAAAAAGGCGAACCTCTGTATAGAATTGGTTATGCAGTGGATGTTCATGCACAGAAGATCGTTGAAGTGACGATGAAAGATAATATCGAACTGAAAGAAACACAGGACAGGCTGAGAGAAAACCAGACGATGCTGGAAAGATATATTGACGAACTGAACCGAAGCAACCGGGAGTTACAACAGTTTGCTTTCGTTGCATCGCACGACTTACAGGAGCCGGTTCGCAAAATGATGTTTTACAGCGATTTTCTATTGAACAACATCGAAGAGGTGAATTCTGAGAAAGGACGTCGTTATTTGTCGACCATCCACAGTGCCTCTGGCCGCATGAGAAGCCTTATTTCCGACATCCTGACTTTCTCACAGATAAGCAGAGAGACCTCCAACTTCGGTGCGATCGATCTCAATGTGGTTGTTCGGGACGCCTTGCAAGATCTCGAGTTGATCATTGAAGAAAAAAAAGCATTGCTTCATGTTGATCCGTTGCCGGTGATCGAAGCAGATTCCCGAATGATGAGGCAACTTTTTGAAAACCTTATTAGCAATTCACTGAAATATTCAAGACCGGACCTACAGCCTACAGTCCAGATATTGTCAGAGCAAAAAGATGGTGTCGTCGAAATTCGGGTCGTTGATAACGGTATCGGGTTTGACCAAAAATATGTTTCACAGATATTCGTGCTCTTTCAGCGACTTAACAAGCGGGAAGAGTACGATGGCACAGGGATCGGGCTTGCTATTTGTAAGAAAATAATGGAGGTTCATGGCGGGGATATCAATGCGCTCGGTATCCAGGGGCAAGGTGCGACTTTTGTGCTCACCTTTCCCAAAGAACAGGAATCGCATCACCCGGTCGTTTTAGCGACAGACCCTGAAAATGGGCACCCTACCGAAAACGACAACATATAAAAAGAATTAATGGCCTACTGTAAAATACTTATGGCGGACGACGACCCCGAAGATCGTGAGATCATAGGGGAGGCAATAGACCAGTTGCACCATGAGAAGATCCTTTGTTATGCGGCAAATGGGGAAGAAGTGCTGAACCTGCTTGAAAGTAATGACGACCAGTGCAGTCTTTGCCTGATCATTCTAGACCTTAACATGCCCCGACTTAACGGTACGCAGACGTTAAAGGCCCTTAAACAAGACGAAAGGTTTTCTTCTATTCCGGTTATAATCTATTCCACTTCTGTGAACCCAATGGAAAAGGAAAAATGCATCAACCTAGGTGCACATTCGTATGTGATAAAACCTGTATCGTATAAAGAAAGCCTCGAGACAGCCAAATCCTTTCTCAAATTTTGTGGTCTTAGTTTCCCGGCTTAATTAGCCTGTAAAGTCGTTCAACAGCATTAATTTCGCTTTTCGAACATCATGAAGTTATTGCTGCCTTTTTTATTTGCAATCCTTGCATTTCCGGCTCATGCAGGGGATGACATTGATTCACTAGTGTCCCGCCTTGATGTTGCACTTCATTATAAAACGGAATACGCGAAGCGCAAAATGCATCTGATTGATTCGATCCAGACTGCAGAATTCGCTACTGTTGAAAAGAACCGACAATTATATTTTCAGTACAAAAAGTTTCAACTGGATTCAGCGATCAAATATGTGCTGCTAAACCTCAGGCAGTTTCGTTCCAGGCCTCAAACGGCAGAGCATATAGAAGCGGAAATATGGTTGGCTGGTTTGTATTCGTCTTCTGGCAAACCGATTGAATCACAACAACTGCTCAATTCAGTACACCGTAGTACAATTCCCGTACGCCTTCTGCCCCTATATTATGAAACGCAACTAAGGTTTTACGAGCAATATGCGGCGAATGCCCCGGACAATAATTACAATGCCCAGATAACAACATATCGGGATTCGTTGTTGGCAGTATTGCCCGCTGGATCGGCAGATCAGCAATTGGCACATGCTGAAAGAGCAATTCAATTGGGGCAATATGAACAGGCCAGGCAATCACTTTTAAAATTATTACCTGGCCTGACGATGAACGATGGGCACTATGCAATGACCACGTATCTTCTTGGCACTGTACACCAACGGATGGGAGATCGTGAAGCGCAACGTAGGTACTTTGCTTTGTCGGCTACTGCCGATATAATGAACGCAGTAAAGGATAACGCTTCACTAAGACAATTGTCACTGATATATCTTGATGATGGAGATATTGACAGGTCTTACGCGTACATGAAGGCCGCTATTGATGATGCGATTTTTGCCAATGTGCATTTCCGCACCATTAATACGTCCGGCTTTTTTTCTTTGATAAATACATTGTACCTCGAAAAGGAAGCTTCTCGCAAGAAACAATTACAGGCTTACCTTCTTATCATCAGCTTGCTCACCTTCTCGTTGATGGTTGCGATCATCTACGTGTATGTACAAATGCGGCGCTTATCGCGAATCCGGAAGGAACTCGTTGTTGCATCGGGTAAGCTTTCCAGCCTAAATGAGCAGATCACAAAAGCGAACACCGAATTAAAGACTTCGAACTCACAGTTGATCGAATCGAATCGCATTAAGGAAGAATACATCGCTCACTTCTTCGACCTCTGTTCGACTTACATTAATAAGCTGGAAAACTACAGGAAAACGCTTAACAAGAAAGCAACCGGCAAGCAATTAAACGAGTTGGTCGAGATGCTTCGCTCAACAACCGTTGTGGAAAATGAACTAGAGGAACTGTATCAGAATTTTGACTCGATCTTTTTGAATCTATACCCCGGTTTTGTCAGCGATTTCAATGCGCTTCTTTTAAAAGAAGAACGAATCATTTTAAAGCCAGGCGAACTCTTGAATACGGAACTGAGGATCTTCGCACTGATCAGGCTTGGAATTACTGATAGTGTGAAGATCGCTGCATTTCTCCGCTACTCATTGAGTACAATCTATAATTACAGAACTAGGGTCCGCAATAAGGCGGCAATATCGCGAGATGAATTTGAAAAGCGCGTAATGACCATCGGAACTATTGCCTCCAATGCGGTCTGAAGCAAGCATTTTTCAACCGTTTTCACTACTTTTTCTTATTCGCTAAATCGATTAAGTAACTGGCATTCAAATGCTATTGCTTTTTATCAGCTACTTTTTTGTTTTAGTCATAAGCTGATAAGTTAGTGACCAATATTTTTAGAGTTACAATCAGCGCACATGAAAAAAGTATTGTTTGCATTGACCCTGATGGTCGCTTCGATGATGGCTTATTCTCAAAGCAAGCCGGACGCAAAGATGGACGCGTTCATCAATAATTTATTAAGTAAGATGACCGTCGAAGAGAAGATCGGTCAGTTGAATCTTCCGAGTGAAGGCGATATTATTACAGGACTCGGTGACAACAGTAACACGGTGGCCAAGATCCGCAAAGGATTAGTGGGCGGCATGTTTAACATCAAGGGCGTGCAAAAGATGCGCGACATTCAGCGTGTAGCTGTGGAAGAAAGCCGGATGAAGATCCCCCTGTTGTTTGGCATGGATGTGATCCATGGATATGAAACGGTTTTCCCGATTCCCCTGGGTCTCGCTTGTACCTGGGATTTGAAGGCGATTGAGCAATCAGCGCAGATCGCGGCCAAGGAGGCAAGTGCAGACGGTATCAGCTGGACTTTCAGCCCGATGGTGGACATTGCCCGCGACCCACGATGGGGCCGCATCTCGGAAGGTAATGGTGAAGATCCATTCCTGGGAGGGAAGATAGCCGCCGCTATGGTTAGGGGATACCAGGGAAAAGACAATACATTTTCATCCAATACTAACATACTGGCCTGCGTAAAGCATTTTGCTTTATACGGCGCTGCTGAGGGGGGAAGGGATTACAACACTGTTGACATGAGTCCATTCCGCATGTATAATGAATTTTTCTATCCCTATCAGGCTGCTGTTGAAGCGGGAGCCGGCAGCATCATGGCTTCATTCAATACAATAAACGGCGTTCCGGCACATGCAAACAAGTGGCTGCTCACCGAGGTGCTAAGGAATCAATGGAAATTCAAAGGATTTGTGGTTGCCGATTATGGCGGCGTAGGAGAACTAACTGTCCATGGACTTGGTAACATGCAACAGGCAGCGGCGCTCGCCCTGAAAGCGGGGCTGGATATGGATATGGTGGCCGAAGGGTTATTGCATACGTATAAGAAATCGCTCGCAGAAGGAAAGATCACGCTTGCCGAAATCAATACCGCATGCCGTCGTATCCTTGAAGCAAAATATAAACTGGGTCTGTTTAAAGATCCTTACAAGTATCTGGATGTAAATCGTGCGAAAAATGAGATCTATACACCGGAACATCGTGCAATAGCACGCAAAACCGCAGCAGAAAGTTTTGTGCTGCTAAAGAACCAGGGAAATGTGCTTCCCATTGCGAAAAACAAGACGATCGCTGTGGTTGGACCTCTCGCTAATACACGCGCGAATATGGTGGGTACATGGAGTGTCGCTGCAAAGTTAGATACTCCAGCAACAGTGGTTGAAGGATTGAAAGCAGTTGCGGGTGCGAATGCGAAAATCTTGTATGCAAAAGGAAGCAATCTAACAGCCGATACATTACTCGAAAAGAACTCGACGCTGTTCGGTCGCGGACTTCATAGAGACACACGCACTGAAGAAGAATTACGAAATGAAGCGCTCTCTATTGCATCAAACGCAGATGTTATCGTTGCTGCATTGGGAGAATCATCCGAAATGAGCGGTGAATCGAGCAGTCGCGCAAACCTTGACATACCAGATGTACAAAAAAGACTGTTACAGGAATTACTTAAAACCGGTAAGCCGGTTGTACTTGTGCTGTTCACAGGTCGTCCGCTTACGCTTGTATGGGAAGAAGCAAACGTTCCAGCGATATTGAATGTATGGTTTGGTGGATCTGAAGCTGCATTCGCAATTGCAGATGTGCTGTTTGGGGATGTGAATCCATCTGGCAAGCTCGTAGCAACCTTCCCTCGCTCAGTAGGACAGATTCCGCTTTATTACAATTCACTACTCACCGGTCGCCCGGCTTCTGACAGGACATTTGAAAAGTTCCGCAGCAATTATCTCGATGAGAAAAACGCGCCATTGTATCCATTTGGATTTGGCCTTAGCTATACCACGTTCAATTATAGCGATGTTAAGCTGAATGCTAACACGATGAAAGCAAACGGTTCCATCGAGGTTTCTGTGAATGTAACAAACTCAGGAAATGTTGACGGCGCCGAAGTAGTACAGATGTACATAAGAGATCGCGTTGGCTCTGTATCACGACCCGTGAAAGAATTGAAGGGCTTTGAAAAGATAACTCTTAAAGCAGGAGAAACAAAGACTGTAACATTCAAAATCGATGCAAGTCTTCTCAAATTCTATAACGCCGATCTAAAGCATGTGCTGGAGCCAGGTGAGTTTGATGTAATGATCGGTGGAAACAGTCGCGACCTTAAATCCGCACGGTTTACAGTACAATAATCCATAAATGCATTTATATATGATCCGTTTCTTATTGGTAACAATTATCGCAGTTTTTCTTTCCGTACAAAGCTTCGCTCAGGCTAAGTTGCCAATATATCTTGATGATCAACGACCCGTGCCTCAGAGAGTTGAAGACGCGTTGTCAAGGATGACCCTTGAAGAGAAGATCGCCATGGTACATGCTCAATCAAAGTTCAGTTCACCGGGAGTTGCACGATTAGGAATTCCAGACAACTGGATGACTGACGGGCCACATGGTATTCGCCCTGAAGTATTGTGGGACGAATGGTCACAGGCTGGGTGGACAAATGACTCCTGCATTGCATTTCCTGCGCTCACTGCATTAGCGGCAACATGGAATAAGGAAATGTCATGGCTATACGGAAAGGCGCTGGGTGAAGAAGCAAGGTATCGGAACAAAAACGTATTGCTTGGTCCGGGTGTTAACATCTATCGTACTCCCCTGAACGGACGCAACTTCGAATACATGGGAGAAGATCCATTCCTTGCTTCAAGAATGGTTGTGCCATACATAAAGGCAGTGCAATCAAACGGAGTGGCAACATGTGTAAAACATTTTGCGGTAAACAACCAGGAGACGGATCGTCATAAAGTAAATGTTGTAGTTGATGATCGGGCATTGTACGAGATCTATTTGCCTGCTTTTAAAGCAGCAGTACAGGAAGGCGGAACACTTGCCATCATGGGGTCCTACAACAAATACAAGGGTCAACACAACTGTCACAACCAATATTTACTCAACGATATATTGAGGAAGGAATGGGGATACGAAGGCGTTGTCGTTGCAGACTGGGGTGGAGTGCACGATACAAAAGAAGCCATATTTAACGGTTTGGATATGGAGTTTGGAACATGGACCGATGGATTAAGCTGGGGTACCAGTAAGGCATATGATAACTATTACCTGGCAATCCCTTATTACAACATGATAAAAGCCGGGCAGGTTGGAACAAAAGAACTTGATGAAAAAGTGCGCAGGATATTGCGATTGTCATTTATGACCAACATGAAGCGTGATCGGCCTTTTGGATCATTTGGTACGGAAGAACATGCAACCGTAGCAAGGAAAGTAGGATCAGAAGGCATTGTGTTATTGAAGAACGTAAACAATGTGTTGCCGATCGATCTCAATAAAACCAAGACCATTGCGGTTATTGGCGAGAACGCAATTAAGATGATGACCGTAGGAGGTGGAAGTTCATCGCTTAAAGCACGATATGAGATCTCTCCGCTCGATGGTATTAAGAAAAGAGTTGGCAATGCTGCAGAGGTAGTTTATGCACGTGGATACGTTGGCGACGCAAGTGGTAGTTATAACGGTGTGGTGACAGGACAAAGTCTTGAAGAAAAACGATCTGCTGATGTATTGATGCAGGAGGCTATCGATGTTGCAAGAAGATCCGATGTGGTCATCTTCATAGGTGGGCTTAATAAAAGTGATGGACAGGATTCTGAAGGTGCAGATAGAAAAGGACTTGAACTCCCTTACGAGCAGGATAAGCTCATCAGTGCACTGGCAAAAGCAAATAGAAACTTTGTTGTCGTAAACATTTCCGGTAATGCAGTTGCAATGCCCTGGGTGAACGAAGTTCCCGCAATTGTGCAGGGCTGGTTCCTTGGAACGGAGACAGGAAATGCGCTAGCGGCGGTACTTTCAGGCGATGTTAATCCCTCGGGTAAATTGCCCTTTACTTTCCCGGTTAAGCTTCAGGATAACGCGGCGCATTCAATTGGTGAATTTCCAGGTAATGGTGATGTTAATTATAAGGAAAGCATTTTTGTAGGCTATCGCTGGCATGAGAAACAAAAGATCAAACCCTTGTTTGCTTTTGGACATGGTCTTAGCTATACAACATTCCAATATGGAAAGGTAGTTATTGATAAAAAGGAATTGCAATCGGATGATAAGATCACAATCAGCGTTCCGGTGAAAAACACCGGTGCACGCGAAGGTGCTGAAATCGTCCAGTTGTACATCAGTGATTTGAAAAGCAGGCTTCCCCGACCTCTTAAAGAACTTAAGGAGTTTGAAAAGATTTCACTTGCGCCTGGCGAGGAAAAGATGGTAACATTCACTATTGACAAAACCGCATTAAGTTACTTTGATGATGTAAAGCATGAGTGGATCGCAGAGCCTGGTGATTTTGAAGCGCTCATCGGTTCATCCTCGATAGATATTCGTGGCAAGGCTGGATTTAGATTGAAGTAAGTTTTTCAATTTATTTTCTTAGCCAGGCATTTAATTCAGCAATATCTTTTTTCATGCTGGCCTCCTGCATGTTCATAAGCTTTTTCAGCTTGTCGCTATTACCATTTTGCTGAAGGTTAGTGCCAAGGGCAATTGCCTGGTCGTGATGGTGGATCATCATCGTAGCAAAATCTTTATCGAAATTCCCGGTTGGTTTCAGATTATTCATTTGACGTTGAAGATCTGAAACCGCCGTTTGCAATTGAGTAGCTTCTCCACTCGGTGTGTTCGGATTGGACGCATTGTGATCAGCAATGAAGTTTTCAAGATTTGAAATGTCAGAGCGTTGTTTTTGGATCATGCGCTGTGCGATTTTTTTCAATCCCGCATCCTGCCCTGAATCTGCCATTTGCTCCGCCATTCGAATACCGCCCCGGTGATGCGCGATCATAAGTTGCGCAAAGTCGCGGTCATAATTACCAGTTAAGCGCATTGAACGCATTGAGTCCATGGAACCATACATCGCGGCACCAAGGCCGTGAGTCATATCATGTGCGGGCTTGCCCATCATAGTATCGCCCGTATTTACTGCGGTATCAGTGGTAGTGCCGGTGTCGCTGGCAGCATTAGTTGTTGAAGTAGTGTCCTGTGTACCATCATTCTGATCGTTGGTGTTGTTACAGGCGGTGAATACAAGTGTTGCTCCGAGAAGCAGAGCCAGCATATGTTGTTTCATACTACGAGTTTATAGTTGATCCAGCATTGCTGAAAATAAAATGCCAGCTGTTCATCCAGCCGGCATTCCACATTATTGAACTAACTGTGACTATTTTCTTTCGAAACGTTTGGATACACCAATGGTGGCAGTTTGACCCAATCCATAAGAGAACCTTCGTTGAGTAGGACCACCTTCAGGCTTGGTCAATGTGTACTCCAATCCCCCGATGCTAAAATTCACCGCGAAGTTATTTTTGATATTCATTTCAATAACTGGTGTGGCAACAAATCGAAACTGGTTCATTTCGCCAGCTACATCGGGAATGATCCTCGCGTAACCGCTTTCAAAATGGCCAAGTATGGAAAACATCGGTGATATGGGTCGGCTGTACATTGCAAAGGGCATTACTGAATAACTCTTGAATGCAGGATAGCCTTCACTTTTAGTATAACCGAGTCCAAGTCCGATGGTCCACGACTCACTCACTCCATAACCAACGGAAGGGCGAATATCAATTTCGCTTTCAGTCTGCCATTCAGAGTATTTTGTATCGCTGTAAGATGCACTTCCTGTTACAAGAATGGATTTTTTCTGAGCAGAAACAGTAGTACAAAACAAGATGCAACTAAACAGGATCAGGGGAAGAGATTTCATGTAGGTACGTTTTGGGCCGCAAAGCTACTACGTACCTATCCTGCAACAGCATTAAAATTTCATACACTTTATTGTTTACTTAATTCAACTTCATTCGTTGATGATTGCAATGCTTTTTTCACTGCAGGTACAACCTTCGTTGCAAACAAATCAATTGAGCGAAGGATCTTGTTGTGTGGCATATCTCCAAGGCTCATTTGTGCAAGGAAGCGGGTATTACCAAACAGTTCATGTTCGTATAAAATTTTGTCAGTGATTTCTTCCGGACTTCCAACAAGCAATGATCCCTTTGGTGATCGCATATATTCGTATTGGTCACGTGTCATAGGCGACCAGCCCCTTTCCCTGCCAATTCGTTGCATCATTGCTGCATAGGATGGAAAGAAATCATCAGCAGCTTTTTGCGAAGTTTCGCCAATGTAAACATGCGAGTTGATTCCAACCTGTGCTGCACGTGGATCATGACCAGCCTGCTCAAAGCGGTCGCGATACAGTTTTATAAAAGGCGCAAACTGTGCCGGCATTCCACCGATAATTGCAAGTGCAAGCGGTAGTCCCAGCTTTGCCGCGCGAACAGCCGATGCAGGCGTTCCACCTACTGCAACCCATATGGGAAGCTTGTCCTGAATAGGTCGCGGATAAACGCCCCTGGATGGTATTGCCGCGCGCAACTTAGTATCAGATGTTACAATTTCATGCTTATTTATCTTCAGCAATAAGTCAAGCTTTTCTTCAAACAACTCGTCGTATTGTTCGAGGTCATATCCAAATAGTGGAAACGATTCGATGAATGAACCGCGACCCACCATGATCTCTGCACGACCATCGGATAGCTGATCTACTGTTGCAAATTGTTGGTAAACACGAACCGGATCATCGGAGCTTAACACGGTAACAGCACTTGTTAGTTTTATGTTGCTGGTAATTGCTGCTGCAGCCGCAAGTATCGTTGCCGGAGATGACGCTGCATAGTCAGGACGATGATGTTCACCCACACCAAAAACATCCAGACCGGCCTGGTCTGCAAGTGCAATTTCTTCTAGTAAATCCTTTATTCTTTGATTTGCATTCTTTGCATGCCCCGCTGTGTTATCGGGGATCATGTCGGCGAATGTATATAGTCCAAATTCCATAATTCAATTTTAGTCAGACGATATACAAATTTACGCCGTATACAGGGGCTGACACGATGCGTTACGATAAGAAAAGCCGTTGATAATTGTCAAGGCCAAATTCTTTTTACCTCGGTCCGGTTGCCATTTTTTGTATCCTTAATCCCTGGCATTAAGCTTTGGCCATGCGCGCTCTGGAAACGATACCCAGCCCTCCGATCACCATAAACACCAGCGAAATGTATTGCGCTTGTGTTAGACATATGTCTGCAACACAGTACTGTTTATTTAAGCGAATGAATTCCATCAAAAATCTTTCGGTTCCCAAACACAAGAGGAAAATAAAGAACATCATTCCATTCGTTTTAATACGATGTCGGAACGCCCATAATGATGCGAACATCAACAAACAGATCAACGATTCATACAACGATGTTGGATAAACAGGATGTTTAAGTTCTGTACAATAACTTCCGGAACAGCCTTCAATATATATACCTGCATGTATGGAGTTGTGTGGGTACTTATATGCCCAGGACCAATCAGGGAGCCAACTTAATAATGAAGGAAGTTGATTATAATTGACCTGCCCCCAGTCGCCATCTCCCGAAAGGTGGCATCCCATGCGGCCCACAGCCGGCGCCAATAACATGCCGGGACTTCCAATATCGGCTGCTACCAGGAACGGGATCTTCATGCGCGTTGTACGGATGAAATATATGCCCGCACCAAAAATAAATCCACCTAAAAATGCCATCCCATGATTTGTTGTAAAAAACGCTACAGGGTCCTTAAACAATACATCGATGTACTCAAGCTTCGCAAAAAGTATCGCACCCACAAATCCACAGCATGCACACCACAACAACATTCTATCCGTATGTTGGTATGGATGTATAATATCTTCATCATCTTTTGACTGCCATTTCATCCACCACCAGATAATCAGCAGAATGGCAACGCCAATAAATCCACCAACTACATCTCCCTTGAAAGAGAACACAAATTGTTGTGGATTGAGGACAAACAATTCGTAGTTCCTGACACAGTAATAGATCTTATAGCCAGTAAAAAAACTTAACAGGATCCCGCCGATTCGTGATGATATTCTCACGAGTGGGGATGGTGTTTTTCTTTTAAAGGGATGAATCAGACCAAGTTTTTCTTTCCTGAAGAATTCGCTTTTGAAAGCCATGTAAGAAAGCCAAAACGCAAGCGCTACAAATAACCCATAGGTTTGCACAGGTAAGGCCACGCGCATTCCGGTGAAATATTCAATAAGTGAAGAAAGAGTCGGAAACATTTGATGCTAGGAATTTGAGGAACTGGATTGTGATTTGATCTGACTGATATACTCGTGTGGACTTATATTGAATTGCTTTTGAAAATTACTGGTGAATATGCGGGAAGAACTATAGCCAACAATTTCACCGATCTCGTTGATATTATACTTTCCCTCTGCCAACAACTCCGCCGCCTTTTTTAACTTAGTAAGATTGATAAGTTCATTTGGAGTTAAATCAGAGATCGCTTTGATCTTCCTGTAAAATGTTGGGCGACTCATATTAAGATATTTAGCCAGCTTTTCTACATCGAGTTCCTGTTCGCGTAAATGTTCGATAATGATATCTGTAAGTCGCTCCATGAATTTCTCATCTTCCCTCGTATGAGCGATGCTTTTCACATGCGCATAGGGAGAATTTGAGAAGTAGTCCATCACCTTCCTGCGGTTAGCGAGCAAATTGGCGATCTGTGTTTTCAGGTGCCTCGGAGAAAACGGTTTTTCAATGTAAGCATCGGCACCTAATTCAAGTCCTTCAAGTTTTGATTGCAACGTATTCTTTGCAGTGAGCAATACAAAGGGAAGGTGACTAAGTTCAACATCGGATTTTATGAGGCGGCAGAATTCAAACCCATCCATTACAGGCATCATAACATCACTTACAATCAGATGCACGGAGTTTTGGCGTAGATATTCGAGTGCCTGTGCACCATCGTAACATTCAACCACTTCATAAGTATCCGTAAGATTGCTTGCAATGAATTCAAGTATTTCCTTGTTGTCATCTACAAGCAGGACAACGGGTTTATTCATGTATTCCGTTTTTTACGTGTTCTAAATCCTGTAAAGATGTTGGTGCAACCGGCAATGTTAGGCAAAATCGATTAATTCCAATGGCTTTTTCCATTACCAGCGTGCCGTTGTGTGTTGCGGCAAGAGACCTTGATAAAGGCAGCCCAATGCCTGTTCCCGGAAGTTTCGAAGTTTCTTTCGCTCTGTAAAATGTTTTGAAGATATTTTCTCGTTGTTCTAATGGAACTATAAATCCATCGTTCTCAAAAATGATCTTATAATATCCATCAGCATTTGTAGATGGCACTAATTTCACCTGGGCGAAAGAGCCTGCATATTTTATTGTGTTATCGAAGAGGTTGACAAGTATTTTATTAAAGGCTTCTGCATCTACGTATGCGAGAAAAGATTCAGGACAATGGGCATTGAATTGTATCTTCTTTTGTTCCGCTGCGCTTTTGAACTGCATGTAATGTTCACGCAGGATAATACTGATGTCTTCCTGCGTGAAGTTTAACTGGAATCCATTCATTTCAACTTTCCGAAAGTCGAGCAACTGGCTGCTTAGGTGCAGCAATCGCTCAGTATTTTTATTCATGATCTCCAGGCTGTTCTTAATGAAAGGCATATCATCCACCTTTTCCATTATGTTTTCCATCGGTCCCTGGATCAATGTGAGCGGTGTGCGGATCTCATGCGCTACGTTGGTGAAGAACTGGATCTTGTCTTTGTATATCTCTTTCTCTTTTTCAAATTCCATCTTTTGCAGTTGCGCCTGTGTTTTTTCCCTGGCGCGATGAATGAGATGTCGAATGACCAGTAATGATATCGCAGCTATAACGATTGAATAAAGCAGGTATGCCCACCAGGTTTTCCACATGGGCGGATGCACAACGATATGCAACGTAGCAGGTTTTCCGTATTGCCCTGTCTTATTGTTTATCGTAGCTACCCGAAATGTATAATTACCTGGATCAAGCTCGGTGAAGTAAACTTTTCGGTTGGTCTCCAGGGGGGTCCATGTTTTGTCGAGGCCTTCCATAATATATGCATACTTTACCGTGTTGGACGCTGCATATGTAAGAGCTGCGAAATCAATGCTGAAGGACGACTGTGCGTTACTGAGTTCAATTTCTTCTGTGAATGAAATCGACTTTGCCAACGGTGATTCATTTCCTCCTATCGGGAGTTCCTTGTTTGAAATTTGGAAGCCGGTTAAGAAAACAGGAGGCTGAAAAGCGTCGTCATGAATTGAATCAGGATGAAAAACGATCAACCCCTTTACACTGCCAAAATACATGTTGCCAGTATTGTCCCTGTAAGCGGAGTTATAGTTGAATTGATCCGTTAACAATCCATGTGCCTTTGAGAACACTGTTACCTCTTTTGTTTCAGGCTTGAATGCAACCAATCCCTTTGATGTACTTATCCATAACACATTGTTATCGTCTTCTAAAATGGAATAGATCACGTCTGAAGGAAATCCGTGGGCGGAAGTGTAAGTAATAAACTTTCCACGCTTGTCCAGCATCTTACACAATCCAGCTTCTGTTGCAATCCATAATGTTCCCCTACTGTCCTCAAAAATATCGTTGATGAGATTGCCAGGCAAGCCGTCGCGCAAACCTGTATCATGAGCGATCTGTCCGGCTTTGCCGGTATTTGCATCAATATAAAACAGTCCATCGCCATATGTGCCCGCCCACAACGTTCCGTGCCTGTCTTCCAACACACTTCTGTAAAAAACTTTTTTCACCGAAGTGAACATCTCAAAATTGTTGCTTCTTTTATCGTAACGAAATAATCCCTTATCGGTTGCAACAATGATCTGATCCTTGCTGGTCTTATAAAGGCTATAGATGAAATTGCTTCCGAGATTTGAATTGGAGGTATTATAATGTGCAATGCGCTTTCCACTACGAACGTCAACCACATCAAGTCCATGAAGGTAGGTGCCAACCCACACCTTGCCGTCGGATACAAGAAGTCCGTGAATATTGGAGTAGGAAACATATTTGTTGTTGCTCCGACCGTTCTCTTCATTGAAGTGCTGAAAAGTTCCTGTTGCGGTATTCAACTTATTCAATCCCGCATCCTCAGTGCCAATCCATAAGTTGCCTTCACTGTCATTGCAGATTTCCCGTACGGCAAATCCACTTATTGAATTGGCAACGGGTGAAGGGAAGTATTTCCGAAATGTAACGTATTGCCGAGTGTAATAATTGAGCCCGCCAAAATAAGTCCCAGCCCAGATTCCGCCTTCTTTGTCCTTACAAAGTGTATGAACGATATTATCTGACAATGAATACGGATTATTAACTTCCCTCTCAAGATTGACAACATCACCCGTCTTTGTGTTAAGTATATAGATGCCTGATTGCGATGCGATCCAAAACTCGCCAGGTGATTTTTCAATGATCTCCCTTACAATGATTGCAGTGTTGTCAGGATTATATGTGAGAACATCTTTGTAGCGGCGAGACGCTATGTCGAAAAGCTTGAGTCCTTCATTGGATGTGCCCACTAATATGGAACCACTTGTTGTCGCGTACATGGATTCGATCCACCGCGAAACCGATTTTGATGATCGCACAAACAAATCAGTTTCCTCGAACGTATTTCTTTGTTCATTGTAGTGGGCCACAGTGCCCAGAGAGGTGGCTACCCACAGTTCGCCATTCACCAGGGAGTAAGCAGTGACTTCTTTGTTCAGACTGTAGCTCCTCTTTTCGCCAGTCTTTACATTATAGCGATAGAGAGTATAAAGGGATATATACCATACATCGTCGCCAATAACTTTAAGATTGCGAATTGATAGTGTTGCTGCAACAGGTACATGCTCAAAGGTTTCAGTCTCTTCAAAATATTTATAGATGCCTTTTTCTGTACCGATCCAAATGACATTATCCTTCCCTTGTGAGAGGCTTGTAATGGCATTACTTCCTATACTTTTTGGATTTGAAGCATTGTAACGAAACACCTTGAAGTTGATGCCGTCATATCGATTCAGACCATCGCGGGTACCAAACCACATGAAGCCATGGTGATCCTGCATGCTGCACATCACTGCATTATTCGATAATCCCTGTTCAACCTGGTAATGAGTAAAATAATAAGGCTGGGAATAGCCGGCGAAATGTTGAATAATCAGCGCCAGCATCCAGATACAGCGCATGTTGATATGGGCAAACATTTGATAAAAGTAGTGAAAAGTAAAGGGTGGATTTTTTGCGACTAAATGAAAATACGTAGAAACAATAGGTACTATTCTTAAAAATGACAATTGAGACAAATCTGTACAAAAATGAAACAAAAACGCACCGCCAATTGATTGATGCTAATTGATATTTGTGACTAACTAACACTGCTTTGCCATGGATACATCTATTTACTCCATATCATTCCCCCATACTAACATTTTCCTGATTGCTTAATTCTCTAAGATGAAAAACAATAAGAACTTTCATTATTGCCTGCTTGCATTAGGACTTGTGCTGGTGCTTGCCTGCAATAAGACTTCGTTTCTGGATCAGACTGTAACATCGGATCTCGATGAGAAAAAGACATTTTCTGATAGTGCTAACTCAATGGCCTTCCTGAACAACATCTACTCAAACATTGGATTCGCAACAGATCCAAGGCGATTTGGGGGATCGAATTACGCGGCAGGTCTTGATGCTTCAAGCGATGAAGCAGAAGGTCCGAATGCATCCAGCGTAAATGGCTTTATTCAATTTGCTACTGGTTCAGTGAATCCTTCTATTGTACCCGACGATGCATGGTGGATACCCTATGCGAACATTCGCGCAGTAAACCAGTTCCTGAGGAATCTTCCAACGATTCCCTGGGGTACGCAGCTTAAGGCGCATGCCGCTGCGGAAGCGCGCTTTCTTCGTGCATGGTATTATACTATGATGCTCCAGCATTATGGAGGCGTCCCATTGATCGGGGACACTGTCTTCAACGCTGGCGATGCCATTCTTGCAAAGCGCAATACCTATAAAGAATGCGTGGATTATATTCTTGCAGAATGTGACGCTGCGGCAAATGATTTACCCGTAACTCAAAGTGGTTCGCTGTATGGTCGTGTTAGTAAGGGTGCATGCCTGGCCCTCAAATCACGTGTGTTGTTATTTGCAGCAAGTCCCTTATTCAACAATGGCGGTTTATCAGGAGGCGGTGAACTGGCGTCGATCGTAGCTTATCCCGACAATGATCCCGAGCGCTGGAAAAAAGCTGCAGATGCGGCAAAAGCAGTGATCGCGCTCAATGCGTACAATTTGTATTACGATTCTACAAGCAGGCCCAATGAAAAGGGTTATGGATTTCAAAGATTGTTCACACTGCGTTACGCCGAAGAATTCATCCTTTCGAGGATGATGGGACAAAACAAATACCTGGAGTCCCTTTGGGATGTTCCTTCCCGCGGCGGTGGAGGTGGCCCATTCCCTTACCAGGAAATTGTGGATGCATTCCCTATGAGCAACGGACTTGCGATAACAGATCCTGCATCGGGATATGATCCACTCAATCCTTATCATAACCGTGATCCAAGACTTGGCTATTCAATCATTCATGATTCAACGTTGCGAACAACATTTGGCGCCAATCAGCCAAGTCCGGTTTTGTTATATACCAATACTTCTGTTACTCCCGCAGTTGCAGCGAGTGGTGATGCCGTATTCAAAGGAACTCCTACAGGCTTCTACATATTTAAGATGATGGATCCAAGTGTGATCAACCAAAGTCTGAATGAAAGCAGCCGCTGTCTTCCGTTGATCCGTTATGCTGAGATCCTTCTGAATTTCGCAGAAGCTACAAACGAATATTCCGGTCCAACTGCCGAAGTATACCAGGCAGTGGAAGCGATCCGTCGCAGGGCAGGATTGCGTCCCTTTGAACTTCCTGCAGGCTTAAGCAAAGATGACATGCGTAAGGCTATTCAGCACGAACGCCGCATCGAGCTTGCATTTGAAGGACACAGGTTCTTCGATGTGCGTCGCTGGATGATAGCGGAGCAAACCGAAAATCAGCAGATGCATGGAATGGAGGTAAGAAGAAATGGTGCCCAAAAAAGCTTTAACCTGTTCAATGTGCGGAAGCATCAATTCACCAGGGCGATGTACTTATGGCCACTTCCTTTGAGAGAGATCGCAAAGTCACCTGAATTGTTACAAAACCCACTTTACTAATAAACGATTTTTCGCACTGCCAAAACTAACGTTGATATGAAAAAATATTTGAGTATAGCAGTCGTGTTCATGTTGTTGATCTCAAACGCCTGTAAAAAAGAAACACCAATAATTCCACCGGAGCCTACCAAGTCGATCAATGGAAACTGGAAGATCATTAAGGCGCTTCGCAACGGAACTGATCTTACCAGCAGGTTTAACTTCAACAATTTCCGGATAAGCTTTACTGACAGCACGTATGCGCTTTCCAATCCGGTTCCATTTATAGTAAGTAAAGATGGAACATGGTCTTTTGATGATCCCGTTTATCCGTTTCGCATGACGTTTAAGACGGCTGGTGGAGCAGATGCTGGTTCAACCATACAATACCCGGTAGTGAAGGGCGTACGCAACATCGTCATATCCTTTAGCCCGGGGTGCACAAAGAACACCTACCAGTATACACTTCAACAAGCCGATTAACTCAACGAATACTTCGTATAAAAAAACTAACTGATGAAGAACTTGACTCCAAAAAAAATTGCGAATTACGTAGTCAGGGCAATTGCAACACTAGTGGTGATCGTGATCATTAGTTGTAGCATGACCATTGAGAGCGTGGTTCAGCCAATGACGGTGAATGGTGGTGAGATCCTGCCTGTCACATTGAATGTGAAGGTTGAGACAAATGAAGGACAAACTTCCAAATTCATGGTTGCGATACTAGTACCAAAGATGTGGAATGCCGCACAGAAAGCAACTGTAACATTCACTAGCGACATTACAAATGGACCACAAGCCATGACTGCGATACCTGATGGTACTGCTGCTCCCAAAGGAAATGGTTTGAACTGGCCAAATCTTCTCGCGCAGAAAATAGGCAATGGTGGCAACCTGATCAACGATTGGGAATGGGTTGCTTATTATTCCAACGCTGACCTCTCAGTAGGAGGCAATGTAACAGTACGTGCTACAGTAAGTATAAAGATCCCCGTAAGCAACGATAACCTCTCTTTCAAGATGGGTTATGTTGTGGCAAACAGTACAGACGGATTAAGTGGTACAGACAGGTATGGAACTTTCTTCCCGGGATGTGTTACAGTGAATGGCGACGGTGATATGATAGACTTTTGTAATCCGCAGCTCGCAGGCGTTGAACCCAGAACATCTACAGACAACGACATCATCACCATCAACTTTGATGCTGGTGTTGCCGCAAACCCTTTACAAAATGCCAATGCAGTATACCTCTGCGCTACAGGTATTACCACTACTGGCGACAGACTTGAAGCGTGCAGGCAGGTAGATGCATCTAAACTGACACCTCTGGGTGCAGGCCGCTGGAGAATAGACATCTGGCCAAGAAGTTTCTTTTCAGTGAGCGACTCGCAACAGCTTACTCGCATCGAATACTTCTTCACCGATGCGGACGGTGTTACGAAAGTAGGATATGGCGGAGGTTCTGATCCATTTCTCTACACATTCAATTGTCAATAGCAACTCCTTACCATCTTAAAAGCATTTTATGTTTCATAAATTTTCAGTTGTAAAGAATCTGCTTACAATTCTTGTGATGGGCCTGATGTTCCAGGTTGCAAGCGGGCAGGAAGTTGCAGGCAGACATGCGGAGGTGACCGGCCAGGTACTGGATGAAGAAGGTCGCGCACTGAACCATGTAATCGTTAACAGCAAACAATCCAGGGGCGCGGTGACTACCGATGACCAGGGAAAGTTCTCTATCGCTGTGAGTTTACCTGCAGTATTGGAATTCGCTCACTCAAGATTTGAAAACAGGCAACTGGTAACTAACAGCAACAAGCCTGTTGTCATTAAACTAAGAAAGCATTTCTTTGAATCTGCCATTGGCGGTGACTCTGCACAACCTTTAATGGTTGACGTATTGTATGGTCGTATGCGTTCCGACAAAATCATCGGATCGGTGTCAACGGTTTATAATAAGCAGATCGCTACCACCCCTGCATCGAATTACCTGTATGCGCTGCCTGGCAGACTTGCTGGTTTGAACGTGAATCAGACAAGCGGTTTTTATTCTGCATTGACAAGCCCGCTCACAGATGTTGACATTTTCGTTGGTAACATTCCAAAAAATAACAGCGGTGCGGGTCCAACAGATAATACCGAATTCAATGTACAATTACGCGGACACGCTGCAAGCGCCGGCCAATCGCCCCTGACACTCATCGATGGTGTACAGAGAGATTTCTTCTCGCTCGATCCGGAAAATATTGAATCCATTTCAATACTTAAAGATGCGTTGTCAACAATCCTGCTTGGCCAACAAAGTTCTCGTGGTGCACTGATCGTTACAACGAAAAATCCCAGCCAGGGTGCTCCTAAGCTATCATTTACCGCAGAGCGCGCAACGCAGGAAGCATTAGGTCTGCCAACGCCATTGCGTGCATACCAATATGCATACCTGATGAATGAAGCGCTGTTGAATGATGGCAGAACTGCTGCATACACAGTTGCAGATTTTGAAGCCTATAAGAATGGAACAGATCCGATGGGCCATCCTGATGTGAACTGGTACAACACCGCTCTTAGAAACAATCCACTGCTCACACGCTACAACCTCTCTGTGAACGGTGGTGGAACCATGGCACGCTATATTGTTTCTCTGAGTTACCTCGACCAGGATGGATTCTACAAAACAAATTCTCAAAATTCCTATAACACAAACCTCGAGCTTAAACGCTATCTCATTAACTCCAAAGTGGATGTGGATGTAAACAAATACTTCAACATCCAGCTTCAATTGTTTGGTCGTTTGCAACAAGGTAATCAGCCAGGCGCAGGTTCCTCGAATATCCTGAATGCCATGCTGAACACGCCTTCCAATGCATACCCTGTAATGAACCCCGATGGCACTTACGGAGGCAATTCAAATTATCGGAACAATCTATGGTCGATGGTTCAGAACTCAGGTTACCTGAACGACAATACACGCGATGTGATGGCGAATCTTGACATGCTCTATCGTTTTGATCGTTGGATCCCGGGATTGTGGGTGAAGGCAAAAGGAAATGTAAGTGTGCAATCGAGTTCATTGATCAATCGCAGCAAGCAGGCGCCGGTATTTACGATGGTTGTTTCATCTGCAGGAGATACCAGCTATAACAGGTATGGCAATATTGTTAATCAGCAGAATTCATTTACTTCAACATCGTGGGCCCGCTATGTCTATTCACAGGTTTCACTTGGATACGATAAGCAGGTTGGAAAGAATTCTATCAATGCGATGTTGATGGCAGACAGCAAGTCGACATTGTTGAACTATGACATCCCATCACAGCTGACCAACTTCGCAGGAAAGGTTAGTGTAGATCATAATGAAAAATATCTTGCAGAAGTTGCCTTGAATTACAGCGGATATAACAGGTATCAACCCGGCAAGCAGTATGGATTGTTTTATGCGGGTGGAGTAGCCTGGAATATTGCAAAAGAAGATTTCATTAAAGAATCTCTTCCTTCTGTAAACATGTTGAAGTTGCGTGCAACGTATGGCAGAACCGGAAATGCCAACATAGATCATTATGGATATTATGTTTATCGCACCTACTTCCAGGATGTTGCTGGTACTTATGGAATGGGTAATACATATCCAAACTCTGGTGGCCTCGCTGAAGCGGGTAATCCGGGTAACCAGGTACTTGCAAACGTAAATGCTACCTGGGAAAAGGCAGATAAGCTAAATGTTGGATTGGATGTTGCATTATTCAAAAACAAATTTCAACTGACCGCGGACTATTACCACGAAAAATACTTCGATGTTTTGCAAAGAAGAGGTAAGACAATCGAACTCGTAGGTATGGGATATCCTGCAGAGAACATCGGAGAGAATCTTTATACAGGTACCGAGCTGACACTTACTTATCAGAATAATTACCGCGACTTCAACTATTTCATTTCTGCAAATGCTTCACGTCAGTCGTCAGAAGTGTTGTTCATGGACGAACAATTCCAGCAGTACGAGTGGAACAAGCAGACAGGCCATCCAGTGGGTCAACGTTATGGACTTGTTGTCGATGGATTTTTCCAGACACAGCAGGAAGCAGATGAAGGAGCAACGATCGTTGGTTACGAACCACATGTTGGTGATTTCAAATACAGGGATCTCAATGAAGATGGCGTCATCAACCAGTTCGATGTTACTGCAATAGGTGCACAGCGTCCCATGGTGTATTATGGAGTAACGGCTGGATTCAGCTTCAAGGGTTTCGCAGTGAGTGCCTTGTTGCAGGGTGTTACAAATCGGGAGATCTATGTGAACAATGGTTATCTCATCGCAGGATTCCAGTCGCAGAACAATGGTTTTTCGCAGGCATATGAATCAAGCCTGGGAAGATGGACTCCGGAAAATGCTGCAACTGCAATTTATCCGCGACTCACAGCAGGTGGTAGTGGTTACAACTACAACCCGATGTTTACATCGAACTCCTATTTCATTCGCAACGGAAATTATTTCAGGCTAAAGAATGTGCATGTTGAATACGAGTTGCCTTTCAGCATGGTATCGAAATTCAAACTTGCAGGATTGAAACTGTTTGCAAACGCGATGAACCTGTATACGTTCGCCGCTTATGATATGGCAGATCCTGAAGTGTCCATGCCGAGCTACCCGATGCAGAAAGTAGTGAACGTGGGTGTTAACATCAAACTCTAGAATAGAAAAAGAAAATATAAAGAAATGGCAAAGAGTATTCAAATAACTTCATTGCTGATCGCTATAATGTCACTTGCCTTTTTTACTTCCTGCAAGAAGACATATGAAAGCGTTCCCCTGGGCCAACAGATACCTTCAGAGATCGCGTTCGATCCAAATGATTCCGCTGGCGTTTACGCAATGCGGTACCTGCTGACTACCTACGATAATGCGTTACAGAATTTTCATAATCGTGTAAGTGGTAACTATATCGATGCCGCATCAGATGATGCGATCTCTTCGCAGGCTGGCATACCAGACGTTCAACGTATTGCTACAGGTGCCTACACGGCAACGAATACAAATGGCGACAATGTCTGGAGCCGGCATTACAATTCCATCCGGGCTGCTACTGTGTTTGCAGTAAACATTAACCGGGTGCCCATGGCGGAAAAGCTTCCAAACGGTAAAATGGCAAGAGCCGCATATCGTTCAGAAGCCCGCTTCCTTCGCGCCTTCCTATACTTTGAATTGCTAAAGCGCTATGGAGGCATTCCAATTATCGGCGATACAATTCGTCAACTCAATGACAACATTCAACTTCCAAGAAGACCTTTTGCGGAATGTGTGGAATACATAGTGAGCGAATGTGATGATATAAAGGACAGTCTGCGCACACAGGAGATGGTCAACAATACAACTTATGGAAGGGTAACAAAAGGTGCAGCAATGGCATTGAAAGCTCGTGTGCTTCTTTATGCCGCTAGTCCTCTTTTCAATGGAGGAAATATCGATCCTTCGAATCCTCTTACGGGTTACACTTCTTTCGATGCAAATCGATGGAAGCGCGCTGCGGATGCGGCAAAGGAGCTCATCGACCTGGGTACTTACAGGTTGATGCCATCTTTAACGGATGTATTCATCACACAGGCGGCCCCTGTTGGTTCCAATACAGAAACGATCTTCTGGAGACAGAACGGAATGAACACATCGGTTGAGAATAACAACGCACCCGTTGGGTATACATCTGCAGGTGCCAATGGTATAACAAGTCCTACGCAGGACCTGGTGGACGCGTTTCCAACCATTGATGGAAAGCCAATAGATGAAGCAGGATCAGGATATGATGCAAACAACCCATATGTAAATCGCGATCCCAGGCTGAAGGCAACGATCTTTTATAATGGTGCTTTGTGGTTGAACCGAAACGTGGAAACATTCGAAGGCGGTGCAGACAAACCAGGAGGTACTGTACAGCAAACAAAGACAGGTTACTACATGCGCAAGTTCATGGGGAACTTTGAAAGCGTTAACGGCAGCCCGGTGTATTCCAATACTGTTCATGATTTTGTTTACTTCCGTTATGCCGAGGTATTACTCAATTATGCGGAAGCTCTGAATGAATATTCTGGTCCTGATACAGAGGTGTATGATGTGATCAGAAAGCTTCGCCAGCGTGCAGGGATCAATGCAGGATCTGATGACAGCTATGGTGTTCCATCGGGACTTTCAAAAGACCAGATGCGCACACTGATTCACAACGAGCGTCGTATCGAACTTGCTTTTGAAGAACATCGCTTCTACGACATTCGTCGCTGGAAGATTGCGGATGAGGCTTATGGTGCCCCGCTTCGTGGTGTAGAGATTCAGCGCAGCAGCCAGGGTGTATTAACCTTCAATCCTATTGAAGTACTGACTCCTGTATTCAGGCCAGAGATGTACCTGTATCCGATACCATACAACGAAGTGATCAAGAACCCGGAAATGGTTCAAAATCCAGGGTGGTAATCGAACTCATTCATTAATACAATTTGTAGCATTCAAATATTGGTTATGAAAATTATTGTATACCTCTTATGTTTTGTAACAGCCTTTTTGCCGGGAACGGTAATGGCACAACGGAAGGTGGTTACGGGTACTGTGAAAGATCAATCGGGACCGCTCGAAGCGGCTACCATCTCTGAGAAAGGCGTAGAGGGGAACCAAACCGTTACTTCAGCGAATGGAAAATTTACGATCGCTCTTCGCGGCAATTCCAATACGATCATTGTTACGATGGTAAACTACCAGGAGCAGGAGATCGATGTGAAAAACCAGACAAGCGTGGAAGTAAACATGCGAACCACCAACTCAAGTATGGACGAGGTGATCGTTGTGGGTTATGGTAAGAAAAAAAGAATCACCAACACTGGCGCGGTAAGTTCAATAAAGGCTGCTGAAATTCGTGAAGTGCCTGCATCAAGTGTACAAAATGCTCTTGTTGGAAAGGTGCCCGGATTCTTCGCGCAGCAACGTTCCGGACAACCTGGTAAAGATGCGTCCGATTATTTTATTCGCGGCGTAAGCTCACTGAACTCAGCAGGAAACAGACCTCTGATCATCGTGGATGATATCGAATATACTTATGAACAGCTCTCGCAAATCAACGTGAATGAGATCGAGAACATATCCATATTGAAAGATGCCTCGACCACTGCTATCTACGGTATCAAAGGTGCTAACGGCGTTCTTGTTGTCACTACCAGACGTGGATTGAGCGGCCGACCCAAATTCAATTTCCGCGTGGAAAGTGGTTTGCAATCGCCCGTTCGTACTCCAAACTTCTTGAATTCATATAATACTGCTTTGCTTGTTAATGAAGCTTATTCGAACGATGGATTAACAGTGCCATTTACTGAAGACGATCTAAACCATTTTAAGACTGGCGATGATCCTTACGGACACCCGGATGTAAACTGGTATAAGGCAATACATCGTCCTTATTCATTACAGGCAAACACCAACCTCGATATCTCCGGAGGTACGCAAACAGTAAAATACTTTATCTCTGCTGGTGCTTTCACACAAAATGGTGCCATCAAAGATTTCTCAACAAATGCTGATGGAGTAAACAGCAACTATTTTTATCGCCGTTACAACGTGCGCTCTAACCTCGATATTCAGGCTACTAAAAGTTTGTCGCTTCGTTTAGATGTTACCACAAGATTCGGAGACATCAATCAGCCTTATGGTCAGAACGTGATCGGAAGTATCTATGACTTCCAGGAACTGCATCCTTATTCCGCGCCATTCCTGAATCCTGACGGAAGTTTTGCTTATTATGCAGATACCAAGAACCAGCGTCCGACAATCAATGCCATCCTTCAATCGAGTGGTTATTCGCGCCAGCGTAGAACAGACTTCAACGTGCTGTTCGGATTTACAGAAAAGCTTGATGCAATCACAAAAGGACTTTCATTGATTGGTCGCATCGCATATGCAGGTGTTGAACAAAATACATTGAATCTCTTCCGCGATAAATTCTTCCCTCCATCTTATAAGTATGATCCGCTCACAAACTCATACTCTTTGAATACTGGTGTGAGTTCCGGCGGATATACATTGGCAAAATACAGAACAACTGGTAATACAGATCTAAGCAATCAGCGCATCAATGCCCAGGTATATCTTAACTATGAAAGGACAGTGGGCGATCACCACTATACAGGATTGTTGTTGTACAACCAACAGACCTATCGCGCAGACTTCGACTTCGGCAGACAAGGCATCACACCTCAAAAATTCCGCGGTTATTCTTTAAAACTCGGATATGATTATCAACAGAAATATTTGTTTGATATCAATGCCGCATACAATGGATCCGACAGGTTCCAGGCCGATAAACGAAACGGATTGTTCCCTGCAATTGGTGTAGGTTACAACCTTGCACGCGAAGATTTCTTTTACGATTTGTTCCCAATTTTTACACTGTTCAAGCTAAGAGCATCTTACGGTATCGTGGGTTCCGATGTGGCACAGGGTGATCAGTATCTGTACAACCAGATGTACTACCAGGGAGGCGGTTATAGTTTCGGCCAGAACAGTCAGCCAGTGGGAACTATTTATGAAGGCCCTCTTGGCAACAGCAATGTAACATGGGAAAAGGCGAAGAAATTTGATGTGGGTCTTGATGTGAATCTTCTTAAAGATAAATTGGCGATGAGTGTTGATTACTTCCACGACAGGAGGTACGATCAGCTGGTTACACGCCAGGATATTCCACAAATGATGGGTATCGGTATATCTCCTACAAACATCGCAGTAACCATCAATCGTGGATTTGATGGACAGATAACATACCAGGACATCATCGGTAAAGTACAATACAGCCTTGGTGTGATCTTCTCCTATGCAAAAAACAAGATCCTTTATCAGGCTGAAGCACAACAACGCTATCCATGGTTGTCGAGAACAGGACATCCAATTGATCAGCCATTTGGATATCACTTTGTCGGTTATTATACCGAAGAGGACATCGCTGATGCAAAAGTGGCAAAGCCTGTTGGAACCGTTCGTGCAGGTGATTTGAAATACCAGGACCTTAACGGCGATGGCCTGATTGATCAAAGTGATCTTATGCCCATTGGCAAGCCGAATCTTCCAAACACAAGCATTGGCGTTCCTTTAAAGCTGACTTATGGTGGTTTTGACCTCAATGTGTTGTTCCAGGGTGCTTTTGGCTACAGTCTCGCTATGAGAGGAAACGCTATCGAGCCCTTCCAGAGCCAGTTTCAGCCGATCCATCAAAAACGATGGACACCTGCCACTGCTGACGTAGCAGAATTTCCAAGATTGACAACTAACCCGACTTCAATAAATAGTCCATCGGCATATATGTCCGATTACTGGTTGATCAATTCACATTATATCCGCTTAAAAACTGTGGAGCTCAGTTACCAGTTGAGTACCAAAATGCTTCCGTTGCGGATCAATAATGCGAGAGTGTACTTCAGTGCATACAACCTTGCAACATGGAGCAACATCACGAAGAAATATCAGCAGGATCCTGAGGTTACTTCAAACAGTGCCGGTGATTCTTATCTCAACCAAAAAGTCATTAACCTGGGTATACAACTCGGATTCTAACATATCAGAGAACCGGTTCACCAAAGGGGCTCACACCACAAAACAGATCAATGAGAATTGATATGAAGAGGATTTATTGTCTGACTGTGACGGCATTGTGCCTGCTGATTGGCAGTTACGGATTTTCTCAGAAAGTGTATTTCATAGATGGATATCATGGTGGTGTTTATGGACATTATCCGAAACAGTATACACGTTATCTGCTCGAAACTCTCGAGAAACATCCCGACTGGAAGATCAACATCGAGATAGAACCGGAAACATGGGATTCGGTAAAGTTGAAGGAGCCGGAAAATTATCGGGCATTTCAACAAAAAATTGCCGACCAGTCAGCCAGTTCGCAGATTGAATACGTGAACCCTGCTTACGGGCAGGGATACCTGTTCAATATTAATGGAGAAAGTATTGTTCGGCAGTTTTCTTATGGAATTAAGAAATTGAACGAGCACTTTCCAAATGTTGGTTTTACTACTTACTCATCGGAAGAACCTTGCTTCACCAGTTCATTACCGAGAATATTACAATCTTTTGGATTTAAGTATGCGTCACTGAAGAATCCTAATACCTGCTGGGGAGGCTATACACGTGCATTTGGTGGCGAATTGATTAACTGGGTAGGGCCCGATGGAACGAAATTACTGACAGTACCGAGGTATGAAGTAGAAGCGCTCGATCCACATTCCACCTGGCAGACCATCGCCTCTACAAATTCTACAAGATATCTCGATGCTGCTTTTAATGCAGGTATATCCAAACCTGTCGGAATGTGTTTGCAGGATGCAGGCTGGAAGAACGGTCCATGGCTTGGTAACGCCTCACGTAAGTATCCTACAGAATACATCACATGGCGAAATTATTTCAATTTGCTTGACGGACAACAGCCCGGGGCTGATTGGAAGTTCAGCCAGGAAGATGTTCAGGTGAGCCTTGTCTGGGGTGCGCAGGTGTTGCAGAAAATTGCAAGGCAGGTAAGACATTCGGAGAACCGAATCATTGCAGCAGAAACTCTGAGTGCATTGTCGGCCATCTATGGCAATAGGCCTGTAAAGCAGGAGCGGTTTGATGAGGCGTGGCGTAACCTGTTGCTTGCACAACATCATGATTGTTGGATCGTACCGTATAATGGAAGCAAAGGCAACACATGGATTGATAAGGTTGGAGTGTGGACGGGTGTCACAAATTCGATTGCCGATTCATCTATTAACGCAGCGATCGACCTCCTTTCAAAGGACGATAAGGGAAACGAAAAATTCATTCGTGTATTTAATTCGCTTGCACAACAACGTGAAGAATGGGTGCAAGTATCTGTTCCATCGCATGTGGGTTTTGACAATTTTGCAATTACGGACATGAAGGGCCGAACGATGGCGTATCAAAAATTGAATGACACAACAGTTGTATTTCGTGCAACAGTTCCCGCAGCAGGATACAGTACGTACCAGTTAGTTTCAAAAAAGAAGCCTAATGCCCAGCACACAAGTGGCCTTGTAACGAAACAAAACAATGGCACTTATAATATTGAAACAGATCATTACCGGTTAACAATTGATCCATCGAAAGGAGGTGCGATCACAAGCCTTGTTGCAAAGAAACTAGGAAACAAAGAATTCGTTGATGTCCACAATGCGAGATCTTTCAATGAACTCCGCGGTTATTTTTTTCGCGACAGCGCATTTCGCTCCAGCACGGAAAACACGGCCGACGTTGTAGTTAAGTCTGACGGTTCTGGCTTATGCATAATTGAGATCCATGGCAAGATCAGTGAACACCCTTTTACGCAGGTGCTTACGCTTCGTATTGGCGATCCGGTTATTGATGTGGCTTTGAACATTAACTGGAAAAAAAATGTAGGAATTGGTGACGCTTACAAACAGTCTGGAGGTTTTGATTTCAAAGATTATCGTAAAGCATTTTACGACGACAGCATGAAGTTGCAAACGTTTTTCCCTGCAGCTCTTGATGGACAATCCATATACAAGGACGCACCATTTGATGTAACAAAAAGTACGCTGTCGAACACCTTTTTTCAAACATGGGACAGTATAAAGAACAACATCATCCTCAATTGGGTTGATGTGATGGATAAGAAAGAAGAATATGGTATGGCGATTTTTTCCGACCATACCACCAGTTACGGCCATGGCGAAAATTATCCGCTGTCACTTATCACTCAATATTCAGGCGTCGGCCTTTGGGGAAGAAGTTACAGTATAACCGAACCAACAAGTTTACGATATGCGATTGTTCCTCATGAGAGACGATGGGATAAAGCAAGGCTTTGGTCGATGAACAGCAGGTGGAACACGCCTTTGATGGGAACATTATTAAGTGAGTCTATCCGTTCAACAGATGTTGAACGATCTCTTGTTCGGTTTAGCGGCAATACGATTGAGTTATCAGCGATGTATATGGACGATAAGGACCTGGTGGTTCGATGTTTCAATGCGTCGCCGGATGGAACAACGCAAAAGTTGATATTCGATGGCACAGCAGATAAGGTAGTTGAAGAAGAAATGAACGGTGTTGTTGTTAAAGATTTAGAGAGAAGAGTCGCTAAGAATAAAACGACAATAGCGATCAGCATGCCGAAGTTCGGCATAACAACGATACGACTTACCAATTTCAAAGGATCGCATTGAAGTGCGCTCCCTATAAAATTTTTGAAATGAAAAACTATTCACTGGGAGTACTTCTGTTACTTGCTATTGCATGTAGTCCAACAGCACAAGAGAAGAGTACTGCGTCTAAAAAAACGCCCGCACAATATGTAAATCCGTTCATCGGTGCAAGTACAAGCGTCGGCGATGCCGGCATCTATCACGGGTTAGGTAAAACATTCCCGGGTGCTGCAACGCCTTTTGGATTGGTACAATTAAGTCCGAACACCATAACCGGTGGAGATAACGGTTCGGGATATAGCTACGAACACACAAGCATCGAAGGGTTCGCATTCACACAAATGAGTGGTGTTGGTTGGTTTGGTGAGTTGGGTAATTTCCTTGTTATGCCAACGGGAGGAACCTTCTATCCAAACTCAGGCAGGATGGGTAAACCAGAACCCGGTTATCGTTCAAAATATGATAAGAAGTCTGAGAAGGCAAGTGCCGGCTATTATTCAGTTCAATTGACTGATCATAATATTAAAGCAGAGCTTACAGCAGCTCCACATTCCGGCATCATGCGTTTTACTTTTCCAAAGAATGATCAGTCGCGCATCCAGGTTGACCTCGCACGGAGAGTGGGAGGTACTGCCGTCAGGCAATATGTGAAATTGGTGGATTCCAATACCATCGAGGGTTGGATAAGATGCACACCGGAAGGTGGAGGATGGGGCAACGGTGATGGTAAAGCCGATTACACGGTCTACTACTATGCTCAATTAAGCAAGCCAATAAAAACCTTTGGAGTTTGGACCGCTAACATTCCGGATACGGCCGACAGACATCGTGAATCGGTAACAGGTGATAAATATCAACAATGGATCGCCGCATCAAAACGAATAGACAACGTTCGTGAGTATGAAGGAAAGCATATTGGTTTCTTCACTGAATTTCCAACATCAGACAATGAAGAAGTTTTGCTTAAGGCCGGTATTTCCTTTACCAATCTCGAGGGTGCAAGGCAAAATCTTCAGTCGGAGATCAGCGATTGGGATTTTAATAAAGTGCGAAACAATGCACAGGCTTTGTGGAATGATGCTTTAAGTAAGATGTCTGTAACAGGTGGATCCGAAGAAGAGAAAACTGTTTTCTATACTGCGCTTTATCATACTATGATCGATCCGCGTTCCATGCAGGATGTGAATGGAAACTACTTTGGTGGCGACAAGAAAGTCCATAAAGGTGCTGATTTTAGTCGCCGCACCATATTCAGTGGATGGGATGTGTTTAGAAGCCAGATGCCATTGCAGACAGTCATCAATCCTTCAGTAGTGAATGATCTTGTGAATTCTCTTGTTGCATTGGGCGATGAGAGTGGAAAGGAATACCTGGAACGATGGGAATTGCTGAACGCATACACAGGATGTATGATTGGTAATCCTGCAATACCGGTGATCGCCGACGCTTATGCGAAAGGCATTCGGAATTACGACGTGGAAAAAGCATATCGCTATGCCGTAAATACAACTGAAAGAATGGGAAATAACTCTGCAGGGTTTGCATATGAACCATTTGGAATATCGAGCACATTGGAATTTGCGTTCTCAGAAAGTTGTCTGGCTGATCTTGCTGGGGCATTGGGTAAGAAAGATGATGAGGCGAAGTACAGGAAGTGGTCGCTGAGTTATAAGAACATTTTTGATACTGCAACAGGATGGTTTCGTCCGCGAATGAAAGACGGCAGTTGGCAGCCAATGCCTGAAGAAGGTCGCCTAAAGCAATGGTATGGCTCTATAGAATGCAATCCGTATCAACAAGGTTGGTTTGTGCCTCACGATGTTGATGGTATGGTTGCGCTCATGGGAGGAAGGGAAAAAGTGATCGCAGACCTTGAAAACTTTTTTGGAAAGGCGCCTGAAGACATGATGTGGAATGATTACTATAATCATGCAAATGAACCGGTGCATCATGTTCCCTTTTTATTCAATCGTGTAGGTGCGCCATGGCTTACACAAAAATGGACACGCGAAATATGCAGAAGGGCATATAAAAATTCTGTAGAGGGACTTGTAGGAAATGAAGATGTTGGTCAAATGTCTGCCTGGTATGTGTTGGCTGCATCTGGATTTCACCCTGTGGCTCCGGGAAGTACCAGGTATGAGATCACAAGTCCGGTTTTCAATAAGATCGAAATACAACTTGATAAGCAATACGCAAGTGGCAAAACATTCACTATCGCCGCCACTAACAATTCGCCGGAGAACATTTACATACAAAGTGCAAAGTTAAACGGTAAGCCATACGATAAGTGTTTCATTGATCACAGCGACATTATAAAAGGCGGTTCGCTGGAACTTGTAATGGGACCGAATCCGAATAAAGAATTCGGAATTGAGAAATGAGAATTGGAAAAGGAATTGAAAATCTGAATTGAGCTCATGAGAATCATAACATTACTGGCAGTTCTTATCGCATCGTTGAATTGCGGCGCTCAGGGCCTGGACCTGGTCAGGTATGTAAATACTCTCCAGGGTACTAACAGCAGCTTTGAATTGTCGGCAGGCAATACTTATCCTACAATCGCATTGCCTTTTGCGATGAATGCATGGAGCGCACAGACGGGAAAGAACGGCGATGGCTGGAAATATAAATATTCTGAGAAGACCATCAGGGGGTTTGGACAAACACATCAATGCAGTCCGTGGATGAACGATTACGGGGTGTTTACATTAATGCCAGTTACCGGCCAGTTAATTGTTGATGAAAATAAGCGAGCCTCTGAATTCGATCATCGTAATGAGTCGGGTAAACCAAATCACTATTCAGTAAAATTCAATAACGGAATTCAAACTCAAATTGCGCCTACTGAGAGGGGAAGTCATTTTAAATTTTCATTTCCCCGGAAAGCCGCATCTTATGTGGTTTTGGACGGATACACAAAACTTAGTGGCGTGTCCATTGACCCGTCAACAAGAACGATCACGGGCTTCGTGAACAACGGTTCTTTCGTTCCTAATGGCTTTAGGAACTATTTTATTATCGTTTTTGATAAGCCTTTTAAGAGTTATGGTACATGGGACAACGTAAACAATGTAACGGTTGCAGGTAAGGACAGTGCCGAAGGCAAGGGGGTTGGTGCCTTCGTGCAATTTGCAGATGGTAGTAATGTACAGGCAAAGATCGCGTCTTCATATATCAGCATCGAGCAGGCAAAGGTCACATTGCAGCGTGAGCTTGGTAAACATGCTTCGTTTGAACAGACACGCGATGCGGCTTATAAAGTATGGAACGATCTTCTGAATCGCGTGCTCGTTGAAGGCGGTACCGAAGAAGAGAAAGCTACATTTTACTCCTGCCTGTTTCGCGCCAATCTTTTTTCGCATCAATTCTTTGAGTACGATAAAAATGGCAAGCCTGTTTATTACAGTCCTTACGACGGAAAGATCCACGAAGGATACATGTACACCGACAATGGTTTTTGGGATACGTTTCGTTCGCAGTTTCCTTTAACGAACATATTGCATCCTACGATGCAGGGCCGTTATATGCAGGCATTGCTCGATGCGCAAAAACAATGCGGCTGGCTGCCTTCATGGTCAGCACCGTCGGAAACCGGGGGCATGCTCGGCAATCATGCCATATCACTTCTTGCAGACGCATGGGCAAAAGGTATAAGAACATTCAGTCCCGATTCAGCACTCAAAGCTTACTATCATGAAGCTACAAACAAAGGCCCGTGGGGTGGGGCTAACGGTAGAGCAGGCTGGAAGGAATACTATCAAATGGGTTTTGTGCCCTACCCAATTTCTGAAGGTTCAACGGCACAAACTCTTGAGTATGCTTACGATGATTTTTGTGCTTACAACCTGGCGAAGATGACAGGTAATCACTTTTATCAGGACGTGTTTGCAAGGCAAATGTATAATTACCGAAACGTGTTTGATACCGTTACAAAGTTCATGCGCGGTCGCATGACCAATGGCGAATGGACACCAAACTTCAATCCTTACATGTGGGGCGGTCCATATACCGAGGGAAACGCCTGGCACTATAACTGGTCAGTGTTTCATGATGTTCAGGGTTTGATCGACCTGACAGGAGGAAACAAACAATTTATTGATAAGATCGATTCTGTTTTCAATGCTCCTGATTCCGTACATGTTGGCACTTATCGTATGATGATACATGAAATGACTGAGATGGTAAATGGTGGGTTTGGTCAATACGCTCATGGCAATCAGCCGATCCAACATTTGATCTATTTGTACAGTTATGCCGGTGAACCGTGGAAAACACAGAAGCGTATTCGCGAAGTGATGAGCCGACTTTATAATTCCTCTGAGAATGGTTACCCAGGAGATGAAGACCAGGGCGGAATGTCATCGTGGTATGTGTTAAGTGCTATGGGCATCTATAGTGTTTGTCCTGGAACAGATCAATATGTTTTAGGGAGCCCCGTTTTCAATAAGATAACCATCACACTTGAAAACGGAAAAAGGTTCATCATCGAAGCTAAGAATAACAATAAAGAAAATGTCTTCATACAATCTGCTTCGTTGAATGGACAGGTTCATTCAAAGAACTGGATCAGTTACGCTGATATCAATAATGGCGGAAAGCTTGTTCTTGAGATGCGTAATACGCCAAACAAAGAACGCGGAATTAATGATGAAGACAAACCTTTTTCACTTTCAAAGGATGAATTAAGATGATTGGATTAAGAAGTAAGATGGCATCGATCGCTGTGATGTTTTTGTTTCTCACCGAAGCTTCCGCACAGGTTGTTGATTATGCTTCGCTGGTGAATACGCAAATTGGCAATAAGGGTAAAGGTGCAAGAAAAGAAGAAGCTTATTTAGAGGCGGGTTATACATTTCCGGGTGCAACATATCCTTTTGGAATGGTACAATTCACACCAACTTATTTTCATCCAAATAAAGGGTTCGTAGTAAACCAAATGAGTGGCGCGGGCTGCGAGCATATGGGTAATTTTCCAACGTTGCCCCTCGAAGGCGTACTTAAAAGCTCACCCAACGATATGCTGGGATTGAATACGCAACTCGATATTCAAACATCGCAGGCTGGGTTTTTCAAAGCCAGTGCTGGTAACGTGGAATGTAATCTGACAGTCACCCCAAGAACGGGTATGGCCTTGTACCGATTTTCCGGTTCTACAAAAGTTGCCACGATATTGATTGGCTCGGGCGCTAATGGCACAAAGATCAATGATGCATTTATAAAGATCACGGGCGACGCCAGTTGCGAAGGATATGCCGATGGGGGCGAGTTTTGCGGATCACCTGTTGATTATAAAGTGTATTTCGTTGCTGAGTTCGATACTCCGTTCAAATCGCATGGAACCTGGAAAGGAAATGAACTTAGAAAGAATGCTGATACAGTTAGTGGTGCTGCATCAGGTGCATGGTTTCAATTTAATGTGAAACGAAACAAGACGATTCAATATAAGTTTGCCATCTCCTATGTATCCATCGAAAATGCCCGGGAAAACCTCAAAGCAGAAAATGCCGGATGGAACTTTGAAGATGTCCGCGCAAACACTGTTGCTGAATGGAATAAATATCTTGGTCGCATTGAAGCAAAGGGCAGCACACCGGATCATACCACACAATTTTATACGCATTTCTATCATACACTTCTTCATCCAAATGTCTGCAGCGATGTTAATGGCGACTATGTTGGTGGTGACCACAAAGTGCATAAGACAATCGGTGAATATTATACCGGTTTCAGTAACTGGGATACGTACCGGACACAGGTGCAATTGATAGCTATGTTATTCCCCGAAAGAACCAGTGCTATCATGAATTCGATCATCGACTTTGCAAAGCGCAGTGGTGGCGGTTTTCCGCGATGGGTGCTTGCAGATACTGAAACGGGTATCATGCAGGGAGATCCAACATCTCTGCTCGTTGCGAATGCCTATGCATTCGGTGCACAACAATTTGATGTGGAAGCGGCGTTGCAGACGATGCGCAAGGGTGCTGAAGTTCCGGGAACGAGATCGCAGAAGTACGAGACAAGACAACATCTACAACAATATCTCGATAAAGGATACATGCATGCTTCCATGCAACTGGAATACGCATCAGCGGATTTTGCGATAGGTAAGTTTGCAAAACAGGCCTTCAACGATGATGCGTTGTATCAGAACTATCTGCATCGCTCGCAGTCGTGGAAGAATCTTTTTAATCCGAAAACAGGCTGGTTGCAATCACGCCATGATGATGGAAGCTGGAAGAAGTATGATGAAGACTGGCGTGAGGCTTCTCACAAAAATTATTTCTGGATGATCCCGCACAATCTGAAGGCGTTGGTTGACCTTATTGGCGGTAAAGCGGCCGCCGAGAAAAGACTGGATAGTTTTTTTGTGCGATTGGATGGCTCCTATCACCAGGAGTGGTTTGCATCGGGGAATGAACCGGATTTCCAGGTGCCGTGGATCTATAACTGGATCGGCCGCCCTTCAAAAACGCAGCATCTTGTTAAGCGCATCATACGTGAGCAGTACAGCAATCGCCCCAACGGCCTTCCCGGGAACGACGACATGGGCGCAATGGGCGCCTGGTATGTGTTTGCCAACATCGGACTTTATCCTGTTGTGCCGGCTGAACCAGGCTTCTCCATCAACAGTCCGTCATTTCCCGAAATAGTGATTCATCTTCCCGGTGGCATGTTGAAGATCGAAGGCGGTAGCCCGGAAAAGGATTATGTTCAATCTCTTTCGCTTAATAACAAACCTTATAACAAAACCTGGATATCGCTCGAGGCATTGAAAAATGCGACACTTTCTTATCAATTAAGTAGGGACTCGCACGATTGGGTTACAAACGATACGCCTCCTTCATACGATGTCGCGAAGCAGGATGCCAACCTGCCCTCATGGGCACTTGGTCCATTTATTCGTCCTCCTGGAGTCAATCCTGTGTTATTGCCCGATACAACAACAACTTTCATAGACCCAATGACTAATCGGAAAGTATATTGGGAATCAAATGATGTGTTCAATCCTGCAGCGGCGGTGAAAAAAGGAAAGATCGTAGTGTTATATAGAGCGGAGGATAAAACAGGTAAAGAGATCGGTACAAGGACATCACGCCTTGGTTATGCGGAAACGACCGACGGTATGCAATTTACAAGAAGGGCAACACCGGTATTGTATCCTGCAAAAGACAATCAGCAAAAATTTGAATGGACAGGTGGATGTGAAGACCCTCGTGTTGCGAGAACAGAAGACGGTACCTATCTGATGCTGTATACACAGTGGAATAAAAAGGTACCGCGACTCGCAGTAGCTACATCCCGCGATTTGATCACATGGAAGAAACATGGGCCTGCATTCCTGAAAGCATTTGAAGGAAAGTATGCAAACATGGCTACCAAATCAGCCTCGATCATCACCAGGCTAAGCGGCGGAGAACAGGTGATCGCAAAGATCAATGGCAGGTACATGATGTATTGGGGCGAAACTGCTGTCTTTGCAGCTACGTCAGATGATCTTATTAATTGGACACCAGTTGAAGATGCTTATGGCGAACTCAGGAAACTAATTCAACCGCGAGAAGGATACTTCGATAGCCAATTGACCGAATGTGGGCCTCCGGCTGTAATGACTGATAAAGGCATCGTGTTGCTTTACAATGGTAAAAATCTTGCCGGTGATGGAGGCGATAAAAATTATACATCAGAAGCATATTGTGCCGGACAGGTAATGTTCGATTTAAACGACCCGTTGAGGCCGGTTAAAAGATTAGATAAGCCGTTTTTTGTTCCTACTGAATCATTTGAAAAAAGCGGTCAGTATCCGGCCGGGACTGTTTTCGTTGAAGGACTTGTGTTTCATCAGAATAAATGGTTCCTCTATTATGGATGTGCAGACTCGCGCGTGGCTGTTGCTATTTATGATCCATCAAACTAATTGATATAGTATGAAAAAGTTCTTGTTATCACTTCTTTTTTTAGCTGTAGGCATCGTTGCCGTTGCACAGCGTTCACCTGCTCCCTTTAAAAAAGGTGATCGCATTAGTTTCATCGGTAACAGTATTACCGAAGCAGGTTTTTATGAGATGTACATCTGGCAATACTATATGTTGCATTTCCCCGACCGACGCATTGAGATTAGAAATGCCGGAATAGGTGGAGATGTTGCTCGCCAGATACTCGATCGTTTTGACGATGATGTGAAAGCGTATGATCCAAGCGTTGTTGTTGTTACATTCGGAATGAACGACAGCCGGTATTTTGAGTATTACAATAATCCTGAAAAGAAAGTAAGAGACGAAGCGGTACTTGCATCGAAGACCAGTTATAATTCTATAGAGAAAAAGTTACAGGCACTTGAAGGAGTTGAAAAGATCATCATGACTTCATCGCCCTATGATGAAACAATGGGAGGAACAAAGAACCTGTTTCCCGGAAAGTATAAAACCATGGAAGCGATTGCACAGTTTCAACAGGAATCCGCTTCAAAAAACAAATGGGCGTTTGTGGACCTGATGAAGCCTATGACTGCCATCAATCTTCGCGAACAAAAGAAAGACACCACCTTCACATTGACCGGCCCAGATCGTATACACCCCGGAAATGCAGGACATTTCGCGATGGCCTGGTTATTCCTCAAAGCACAGGGACTGACAAATTCTGTTGTAGCTAATGTGAAAATTGATGCGAATAAAGCAAATCTTATCGCTGCAGATAACTGCTCCGTTAGCAATGTCAAAAAAGACGGCGATGCATTGACTTTTCAATATATAGCAAACTCATTGCCTTTCCCGAGTGATGATCAACCACGCGTTTGGGAGAACCCGCAAAAGCAATCTGACGCATTGGCGGTTATACCGTTCACCGAAGAATTCAATAAAGAGCTGTTTGCGATTACCGGTTTATCGGCAAACGGCGAATACAGGCTCCTGATCGATGGCGATGTTATTGGTACGTATCGCGGCTCAGAATTTGAGAAGGGGATTAACCTGGCGGTTTTAAAGAACACTCCTCAATACAAACAGGCTGTAAAGGTTGCAGAACTTAATCTTCGCTATCGTGATCTTGAACAAAAACTTCGGGCATATTACTGGCTTCAGTATAATTATTTTAGAAAGAAGAATATGTACCTGCAGGATGACCAGGCGGCTGTTGATTCTGTGAACAATGCGCCTTCAAGCGAATGGGCTGTTGCTTCCAAGCGGGATAATTATCAGCAGGCATTTAAAAAGGAAACGCGCGAACAATGGAAAAAGGAAATGAAGGCCATTCTCGACGAGATCTACACCATCAATAAGCCCGTAACAAGAAATGTTCGCATTGAGCCCATACTTGGATTTGCGAGCGTTCTTCAAAGCAACATGGTGGTTCAACAGAATAAACCATTCAAAGTTTTCGGCACCGCAACACCTAAGGAATTGGTTGTGATCAATGCCGATTGGCTTTCTGAAGAAGTGATCACCAGGGCGAAATCTGACGGAAGTTTTATTGGCATTATCAATGTTCCGGTTGCAAAGCCAAATGACTTCTCCAAACATATCATCAGGATCGAATCTGCAGGTATGTCAAAACAGATTGACAATCTTCTCATCGGAGATGTTTGGTTTATGAGCGGACAAAGTAATATGCAATTTAAACTGCGCGAAACAATAGACTCAGCCACCCAGGTGCCCAATGCGAATTATCCTGGCATTCGTTTGTTTTATGCCGGATTAAATTTTAGCGCAACACCAACTAAAACCGTGAGCGGCAAATGGGTAGAGTGCACACCAAATACCGCAAAAGATTTCAGTGCCGTTGGTTATAGTTTCGGAAAGCAATTGCATACATCTTTGAACATACCGATAGGGGTGGTATTTTCTGGTATCGGTGCATCATCAGCGCAGGCGTTTGTGCCACAGGAAGTGCTTGCTTCAGACACTATGTTAAATCGAATTTATCTACAACCTTATCTACAAAGTGATCGTGCAAAAGAGATTATCGACGGTGGATTTACTTTTGAAAAAGTGACAAGGCCTTTTCTTCTTTATAACGCAATGATCCACCCATTTACTAATCTTTCCATTCGTGGATTCTGTTGGTACCAGGGTGAAAGCAATCGCAACGAAAGACAAAGCTATACTCATCTGACCCAGCAATTGATCTCCTCATGGAGAAAACAATTTGCCCAGGATAATTTGCCTTTTTACTATGTGCAGGTTGCTCCATTTTTTTGGGATAAGGAAGATCCTTCTTTGAATGATTACGCCTTTTTCCGTGAAGCACAGGCGCAGATTGCAGAACTCGGCAACACGGAAATGGTGTTGACGATGGACGTGGGCGAGTCAAGAGATCTGCATCCCAAAAATAAAAGACCCATTGGCGAACGACTTGCCAGGACTGCATTGAACCGGACATATGGAAAGCTTGAAGTGCCTTATCATGGGCCCCGTTTCAAGTATTCTGAAACAGCGAAGAACAAAGTGATCTTGCATTTTTGCGAAGACACTATCTGCAAGGGACTCAAAACGAACGATGGTAATAAGCCGAGGCATTTTCTTATTGCGGGCGATGACAAAAAGTTTCATCCTGCTGATGCAAGAATAGATGGTAACAAAATAATTGTTCAAAGTGATGCGGTTAAAAAGCCCGTTGCCGTACGGTATGCTTTTACTAATGACGTAATTACAAACCTCGAAAATTCCGAGGGTCTGCCGGCTGTTCCGTTTAGAACGGATGCATGGCCGGAGTAAGAATTTTCTTTTTTATATGTCGCTAAGGCGATCCTCCCCGGCTTTCCAGTCGGGGATCTTTATTTAATAAGCAAATCAAACAATGATCGCTTGCGGTCCTGCATGTTCAACATTTTTTCTTCTACGGTGTCAGGACAAACGAGGCGCACTGCCACAACATTTTTCTTTTGGCCGATGCGGTACGTGCGGTCAATTGCCTGGTTTTCTACTGCAGGATTCCACCAGGGTTCAACCAGATAAACATAGTCAGCTTCCGTGAGATTAAGACCTGTGCCACCTGCTTTCAGGCTTACAAGAAATACACGTATTGTTTTGTCCGTCTGAAATTTGTGAACCACTGTTTCGCGATCCTTTGTATTCCCGGTCAGCATTACATACGGTATATTTCGCTCGTCCAGTTCTTTTTTTATCAGCTGAAGCATGGTAACGAATTGCGAAAACACCAGTAGTTTATGGCCCGGTGCGTTGTTTTCGATCTGTTCAATAAGCACTTCTATCTTTGAAGAACGATCGCCAAATAACTTTTCATCTTCGAGCAACTGCGGTGAATCACAAATCTGGCGTAACCGGGTAAGGCCTTTCAATACATGCATCGAATTTTTCTTCAATTCCTCCTCGGTTTTTCCAGACACAAAATCGCGTATCTCCCTTTCGTAAGAATCGTAAACTTTTCTTTGTTCATCTCTCATCGGGCATTGTAATACGATCTCAGTTTTCTCAGGAAGTTCGGACGCAACTTCAGCTTTTGTCCTTCGCAAAATAAATGGAGCCACTTTCTTTTGCAGTTCGGTGATGTTATACCTGGCCTGGAACTTGTCAATCGGCATAGAATACAGATCTCTGAAGGAACGTCTGCTTCCTAATAAACCAGGACATGCGAACGACAACTGTGCATACAGATCAAAGCTGTTATTTTCAACAGGCGTTCCGGTGATGGCAAGCCGGTTCCGTGCCTGCAGCATGCATACTGTTTGATATCGTTGTGATTCAATGTTCTTGATGTTTTGTGATTCATCAAGGAATACGTAATTGAACACATATTGCTTCAACAAGTTGATATCGGACATTAAAGTGCCATAGGTAGTAATAACAAGCTCGTAGTCGTCCAGCACAGAAAGATCTGTGATTCGTGATGTGCCGTGTATGACGAATACTTTCAGTGATGGAGCAAACTTCTTGGCTTCTTCCTGCCAGTTGAAAACGAGTGATGTGGGGACGACTACCAGGTTTGTATTTCGATCTCTTTTACTCCGTTGATGAAGAACGAACGCAATTACCTGAACTGTTTTTCCAAGCCCCATATCATCAGCAAGGCATCCGCCAAAATTCAGGTCATCCATTAAATTCAGCCAGTTCAGTCCTTCCTGCTGGTAGTGGCGGAGTGTAGCATTGAAACCTTCAGGTACTGTTACTTTTTCGATGGAATTCCGATCTGATAGTTTCCATGCATATTGCCCGATCTCCTTGTGAACATGTTCATCAATCTCATCCGCTTTGTAGTTTTTCAGTATGTCTTCATAGTTTGATTTGGCAGTGCGCAGTTCATCGGCGGTTATCTCACCTGCATTAAAATATGTTTCAAACTTCTTCAGCCAGTGATCCGGCAATATTCCCATTGTTCCGTCATCAAGTTGTACATACTTTGTTTTGTTGCGTACCGATTGATGGAGTTGTTTCAGCGATGCTTTCTTTTTTCCAAAGCGGACGTTGATATCGGTATTGAACCAATTCAATCCACTTACAACACGAATATTGATGCTTGCTTTGCTGCTGTTCAGCTTGTTGTTCCTGATCTTGTTGAACCCCAGAACATGAATGCCTGCATCCTTCCATACTTCAAATGCATCAAGGAACCAGTCTTCATCGAGGAAGCGATATCTATGCAGATAAAAGTAAGTCAGGTCATTATCGAGTTGTTCTTCAAAATCGGGATGCTGACGAAGTAAGAGAGCAATGAAGTTTATTTCCACTTTATCATCGCGTTCAAGCATATATAGATTCCCATTGACATCCCTGTCGTATACAATACGCTTGCTCAGCACGGGAACTTCAACATTTCCGTATTTTATTACCGGGTTTATTCCTATGTGTTGATCATGATCAACCAGGTAAATGATCCGCTCGGGTGCCTTGTCTTTGATCGGTTGAATGGCGGTAGCGGGTTGTATAAAGTTGTAGTGGATGCGAAGGTGATCCTGCAGGCCGTTCAGCACATTTTCTTTGAATTCATTGAATCGATGTGCAGTTAATTTGAGACCGGCAGGATGATCGCTGAAGAAGCGTGCCACCTTCAACAAATGGAAATTATTAAGCAAATGAAAACGATTGTCGCCACTTAAGAAGTAGTCATAATGTAGATCTAGTTGATTATACTGCACAACGGATCCTTCAATCACTGCCTGAAGGTTGATCTCAAATAATTCTGAACGTTGATTCACATGAAAGACCATGTCTTTCACAGGTCGCCCGAAAACGATCTGTCGGATGGAACCTGCAGAAACCTTTTCTGAGAATTCCGGATCATGAATAAAAAATCGCAGTGCTAAAGGGTTCGAACAAATTAGTTTTAATGCATCGAGATCGGCCGGAGTGCGTGGTGCCGTAGGACTATTTTGAAACCTCGCTATTGCAAGATAAAATTTTGCATGTTCGGCATTCGGTGCACGCAGGCCAATATCAACCGGATCTATGATGGTAAGCGGGTTCTTGATTTTGTTTTGCTGTGTCCTGGCGGCTCTATATATTTCTATTGATAGCTTCCGATGGAATTTATAGTTTCTCAACACAACAATGTATTCTTCATTCGTCGTGAGATCGTTTGGCAATATTGAAGCGCTATCAGTATTTGTAAGTAACTGGTCCTTAAGATCCGTTATTGAGGTCATGAATAAACTGCTTGTCGTGCAGCAATCTAACGATATTTGCTATTGACATTATCATATAATCGATTTATCTTGATGAAGGTTGTAGTTCTTAATTAATCATTTATGGGCGATAATCTACCGGCCAAACGCTGTACGCTGACTTTATCAAGCGCGTTGATCGCCTTCCTTATTTCTGTAATTTCCTGCAAAGCCCCACAATTCACTCGAGAACAACGTACGGTTCAGGAGTTAAGTGCTATCCATCCTTCCAACAAGTACATTAAGGCGCATATGCGCGATGGCAAAGTGTATGTGTTATACAATTGGAGCTTTGATTCGTCGGCCAATTCCATGAACGGATATGGCTCCTTATTGGATATCAACAGGAGAACACTTGAAATGCGAGGCGATCTGAAAAAGGCAGAGGTAACTGAAGCCGTCATGCCTTTCAATATACAATTAAGCGATATCGCATTGATTGAAACCAATGACCCTGGCCGCTCTCTGGCTGCGCCTCTCGCTGTGGTTACCGGAATCACGGGCGCGGTTGCAATCATTTGCCTTACCAATCCAAAGGCATGCTTTGGATCCTGTCCTACATTTTATGCAGCCAACAAGGACACCATGATGTTGCAGGCAGAAGGGTTCTCTACGAGCATAGCCCCTTCGCTTGAAAAAAATGATATTGATATGCTGTATCATGCAGTAGCAACGGAAGAATTTGATGTAGTGGTTACCAATGAGGCGATGGAAACGCATATGATCAATCATATGAAGTTACTTGTGTTTGATAGGGATGATCATGAACGCGTTTTTGCAGGCATTGACGGAATGTTTTACAAGTGTGCGAACATTAGCACTGCCTCAACGTGTATCAGCCCATTGGGTGATTGCAAACAAACATCCGAATCGATTGATGGAGTTGAATATTTTTCACTAGCAGACTCCACAGATCTCAACACCAGGGAGGAACTATTTCTGACGTTTGATAATGCCGGCAGCTCCGCAGGATTGGTGATAGCAAAACGACAAACATTGATGACAACTTTCCTGATGTACCAGGGTTTGGCATACATGGGAAATACAGCCGGACATTGGCTTGCTGAAATGGAACGTGGCAAAGGTCCTAAGAATGCGCACTTATTCAACCTTCTTGGCGGTATTGAAGTATATACAAAAGATGCGAATGGCAAATGGGTACTACAGGGAATTATGCATGAAACAGGCCCCATAGCGACCGATGTAAACATCGTTCCCCTTAAAGGTGTGCCAAAAGGAAAGCTCGAATTAAAGCTTAGACTTAATAAAGGTTTGTGGCGACTGGATCATATCGCACTTGCGCAAATCGTTGCTGCGGTGGAGCCGAAAGTTGTTGAACCTTACACTGTAGAAGTCATACACGGTGAGGAAAAAAATGCTCTCGACAAATTGCACGATGAAAAAGCGTACCTGGTGACCTACCCCGGTGATGCATATCGTGTAAGATACCGTCTGCCTGCTACCGGGGTGGAACTGTTTCTCGATTCAAAAGGCTACTATTTGGAGTGGATGCGCGATGTGTGGATCAAAGAGCAGAGCCTTGCGAAGCTCAACATGTTCATTAGAAAACCTGGCAAATACCTGAAAAAGGCGGCGCCTGAGTTCAAGAAATACGAACCTACAATGGAGAAAACATTTTGGGAAAGTCGATATGTACATCAATAGCGTAACATACCTGTTGGTCGTTGCAATTGTTTTATCAGGTTGCAAGACAATGAAAGCTCCGAAAGGCGTAGTGCCGAACCGTAAAGACATGATGGTGCAGGCCTATGGTGCCTGGTTTTATACAACGGACCTTGGCCCGAGGCAACCTCAGACAGAAGGTGAACTCATTGCCATTAGTGCAGATAGCGTTTATGTGCTGGATGGAGATACTTTAAAGACCTTCGTTCTTAAGGACATACAAAGAGCACGTGTAATTGCCTTCAACAATCAATCTTCTTCATACACGCTGTGGACAAGTTTGTTAGCCGTGGGCACCTTGGCAAATGGTGCATTTGCAAGTTTTACGTTGCCATTGACGTTGGCTGTTGGAATACCGACGACCATTGCTGAGGCGAAGCGACAAAACTTTTTTGAATATCCTCTGCATGATTGGAATCAGCTCGGCAAGTTTGCCAGATTTCCCCAGGGACTTCCGCAAGGTCTGAACACAAATGACCTTAAGGCGAGGGAATGAACTGTATCGCGCTAAAACGGCAACAGCCCCTCGTGGGGGGCTGCAGGAGAATTTGTAGTTGTTTAAGCGTTCATTAAAATCTCTTTCCTCTGCCGTTTCTATAACGTGAATCATTGCGGTATTGGAACCTCCTGTTGATGTCCTCGATCCTTTCCTGCCTTTCTCTTTTTAGCATGGAGATCGCCCGGGTCTTCTCTACCCAGTTCAGCCGCCTGTTCATTTTTACCCGCTCCATTTGGAATTCATAGTGACGATTTACACGTTCAATCGCCTCGCGATAATGATTGTAAGAATCGAATCGGTGATTGTTGCGATAGCGGTCATTTTTTCGGTATCGATCATTGTCATACCGATCATTATAAGCGATGCGTTCCTTTTCATCATACCTATCGTTCGAACGATCATTGCCTTTCTGAGCGGAAGCAGATACCACAAATCCAATTGACAGCAGCAATACGAAGATCTTTTTCATGGTGCACGTTTTAAAGTAAGTAATGAGCTTAAGATGTTGGTTTCCGCACACAGTTTAACGGCTGTTTTAAATGGCTGATACATTAACAATCCGATGGCTAAATGAGGATCTTACCATGATTAGTGCTTTTTAATTTGCTAAATCGTTTTTGCCACTTTAAGTTTGAGATCCACCCTTCCATCCATTTAAAATCTTCCTGATGAAATATTCCTTCGTGCTGGTTCTCTGCTTTTTCCAGATGATCAGCTTTTCTCAAAAAAGACAGCTCGTTGATTACGTAAACACATTACAGGGAACTAATTCAAAGCATGAGTTGACTCGCGGAAATACTTACCCCACCACTGCGCTACCTTTTGGTATGCATACCTGGACACCGCAGACAGGCCCGAATGGAGATGGTTGGAAGTATCAATACTTTAAAAAGCAAATCAGGGGATTTCAACAGGCACATCAATGTAGTTCATGGACGACTGACTATTGCGTCTTTTCATTTATGCCTGTTATTGGCTCACTGGTGGTAGATGAAAACAAGCGGGCAACAGAATTCAGTCATGATAATGAGATCGGCAAACCGCACTATTATAAAGTAAAGCTTAGTAACGGCATCATCACGGAGATGTCACCAACAGAGCGTGGTGCACATTTGCGGTTTACGTTTCCTAAAGACAGTACGGCATTTCTTGTATTGGACGGGTATACCGGATTAAGTGAAGTGAATATCTTTCCGGATCAGCAGAAGATCACCGGGTATGTAAGCAATAACAAGAACAATCGGGGCCAACTGATAAAGAGTTATTTCGAGATCCTTTTTGATAAACCGTTCGAGGACTTTGGTACATGGGAGAATAGAAACAATACTGTCCAGCAGAAGCAATTACGTGGTGAGGGACAGGGTATCGGCGCTTATATACAATTTCGTCAGGGAGAACAATTGCAGGTAAAAGTCGCTTCCTCTTATATCAGTGAACATCAGGCTTCCGTCACACTTGTTACCGAACTTGGACAACACAAATCCTTTGAAGACACGAAACTTGCGGCGGCACAGATCTGGAATGATCACCTGGGCCGGATACTTGTTGAAGGGGATAATGAGAAGGATAAGGAAACCTTCTATTCCTGCTTCTTTCGGGCAAGCCTATTCTCGAGAAAGTTTTATGAAATTGACGGTTCGGGCAAGCCATATTATTTCAGTCCCTACGATCATAAAGTGCATGATGGATATATGTTCACAGATACCGGATTCTGGGATACATTCCGGGCGCAGTTTCCATTGAATACAATTATGCATCCGACAATGCATGGTCGATATATGCAGGCAATGCTGGCCGCACAGGAACAATGCGGATGGCTGCCTTCGTGGTCTTTCCCAGGCGAAGCAGGAAGCATGATCGGCAATCACGCCATATCGTTATTCACCGATGCCTGGGTAAAAGGCATACGGACCTTCGATCCAAAAAAAGCATTGGACGCATACCTGCATGAAGCAACCAATAAAGGCCCATGGGGTCCGGCAAATGGTAGAGATGGATGGAAACAATACTATCAATTAGGTTATGTTCCTTATCCTGAAGTTCGCGAAGCAACGGCCAAAACTCTCGAGTATGCCTATGATGATTTTTGTGGTTACCAGTTGGCATCGCTAACCGGAAACAACTTTCATCGCGACATATTCGCAAAGCAGATGTTCAATTATAAGAATGTGTATGATTCAACGAGCGGATTCATGCGTGGTAGAAATGCGTCGGGTGAATGGATGAAAAATTTTGATCCCGTGGAATGGGGAGGACCGTTTACAGAAGGCAACGCCTGGCATTGGCTGTGGTCTGTATTTCATGATGTGGCCGGACTCATTGAATTGGTTGGCGGTGAACAAAAATTCAATGCTAAGCTTGATTCGGTGTTTTCTGTTGCTAACGATGTGAAAGTAGGGACCTATGGCGGCATGATCCATGAGATGACTGAAATGGTTATGGCAGATATGGGTCAGTACGCGCATGGTAACCAGCCAATACAACATATGCTTTACCTGTATAACTATAGCGGTCAACCATGGAAATCGCAATATCACGCACGCAACGTAATGACAAAGTTGTACGATGCAACAGAGAATGGATATCCCGGAGACGAAGACCAGGGACAAACATCATCCTGGTATGTATTGAGTGCACTTGGATTTTACAGCGTTTGTCCTGGCACGGATCAGTATGTAATGGGAAGTCCGATGTTCAAAAAAATAACCATCACACTTGAAGATGGCAAGAAGTTCGTGATCGATGCGCGAAACAACTCACAGGAGAATATATACATCACCTCGGCAAATTTAAATGGACGACCATACGATAAGACCTGGATAAGTCATAGCGATATCATTAATGGGGGAACCCTGCGATTACAGATGAATGATAAGCCGCAATTGAATCGCGGCATTAATAAGACTAGCAGGCCGTTCTCGGTTACTTCAAGTTCAATCGATGTTCAACGCTTGAAATGATGATGTTTTTTTAACGAAATGCAAAGATGAAAAGGCGCGACATTGCGTTTGATTTTTTCGTGAGCTGTGCTATGTGTAACCGGATGCTGTCACGCTTAACAAGTCACCGATGCATTTAAAGCAAGTTGAAAACGATCTGCTTATTCATTGCCCCATTTGTGGCAATCCTCATGTTTATCTTTTAAGTACGGTAGTCGCCCGATTGGAAAGTGAAGGAGTAACACTTAATTTCGAGTGTGCCTCGGGACATGAGTTCAGTTCCAAAATCAGTAATGATGACGGAGGCGCAACGATTAAAACGATACAAGAATGAAGCGCTGCCGATTAAGTGTTTTAACGATGGTGATGATATCTTTTTTCATCAATGACGTGGTTGCACAAAAGACTTTTACAAATCCATTACTTCCCTCCGGCGCCGATCCCTGGTGCATTCATCACAAAGGCAGATACTACTATACAAATACTACGGGTCGTAATGTTACGCTTTTCAAGACAAGGAACATTGCGCGGCTCAAAGATGCCAAACGCAAGGTCGTATTTGATCCACCCGCAACCGGTCCATATTCAAAGGAGATCTGGGCACCGGAAATTCATCGCATCAATAACAAATGGTACATCTATTTCGCTGCGGATAGTGGAAGAAACGTTGATCACCGTTTGTTCGTCCTCGAGAATAGTCATCGCAATCCATTGAAAGGCAAGTGGGTAATGAAAGGGAAGCTGGAAACTCCTGATGATAAGTGGTCGATTGATGGAACAGTTTATGAACACCGCGGAAAATTATATTTGTTATGGTCTGGATGGGAGGGAGACCATAATGGGCGACAGGACATCTACATTGCTGAAATGAGTGATCCCTGGACAGTAACCGGTAAGCGCGTGCGACTATCAAGTCCTAAACTGCCGTGGGAAACCGTGGGCGATCTGAACGATCCGAACGATGTGCCGCATGTTGATGTTAATGAGGGGCCACAAATACTGGAGAATGCAGGCAGGTTGTTTCTGATTTATTCGGCAAGTGGATGTTGGACCGATAACTATGCACTAGGCATGTTAAGCACTTCAGCAGATAGCAATCTGATGGATAGTGCTGCCTGGACAAAACATCCGGAACCTGTATTCAGACAAAGCCCTGAAAATGGTGTGTATGCTCCGGGGCATAATTCATTCTTTAGATCGCCCGATGGGAAAGAGAACTGGATCTTGTACCATGCAAACGATAAACCGCAACAAGGTTGTGGTCGTTTTCGCTCTCCCCGGGCGCAGCCCTTTACCTGGAACACAGATGGTACACCAAATTTTGGTACGCCGGTTTCAACGAGTACCGCATTGCCTCTTCCGTCGCGGTAAAGAGAAAGGACACTACTAGAATTAGTGATAATAATTGTCGTTTCGACCCATTTATGCAGAAAAAACTACTAGAATGAGTAGTGTGGAATAGTAAATTTCTCAAGTACCTTCACGGTGCCGAAAGTAGTAGTGATCCGGGAAAGCTGGGAACACTTGAAGAACGAAATTCGCACCGCTTTTTAAAAATATTCCCCAGCCAGTTGGCCAGGGAATTGCCCTTAAACCTTAAATCGTAGAAAGCTGTGCAATGATAAGAAATTTTGCATCGATTGAAGGCTTTCCCGGAAAATTACATGGTTACTTTTAGATGACCCTTACATACTTCATTTTCATTTAATACGTCCTTTTCTCGTCTCATCTTGCTACTGTTGCCAGCTCTTCTTCCAATCATGTTCACCGTGTAAATAAACTTTTTCGAAAGATTATTGTAAATTGACCGAAAGGTGATTGCCAACCAGCTGTATGAAGGATGCTGCAAATATCGATCTGGTCTCGCTCTTGCGCGAGGGCGCTGAAGAAGGCGTGAACATGTTGTTTCGCATGCATTACCGTCCGCTCTGTTATTTCGCGACAAACATTATAGGCGACGAAAAAGAAGGGGAGGATATAGAAACTGAAAGCTTTTTAAAACTTCTTGATAAGAGATCGAACTTTTCCACACTTACGGAAATCAACGGCTTTCTATTCACGGCCACCCGCAATGCCTGCATCGACTTCCTTCGCAAAAAGAAGAGCCGCAAGGAAGTTCCTTTGGAGTTTGAAAAATTTGCTGGCTTCTCGGAAGCGGAGTTACACAACGAATTGATCACCGCACAGGTGCTTCAGGCGATATACATCGAAATGGAAAATCTTCCTTCGCAATGTCGTGCGATTTTTAAAGCGATTTTTATAGAAGGGAAGGAAACTTCTACCGTAGCCACACAGATGGGCTTGAAGCGGCAAACAGTCCTCAACCAGAAAACAAAGGCACTCCGCCTGATGAGAAATTTCCTGTCAAAGAAAGGTATTGAATACGCAGGTTCAGCCATGCTCATCCTTGATATAATGGATCAGAAGGGAAAATTCTGAAAAAATAATTCACCCCATGAATGGTTAAACTCTGTTGCATCACGTAATAGTATGTAGCAACCATTCACTTTAAGGAACGATATGGGTGAGATGCACAATATTGAACAGCTTATAAAACGTTTTTGGGAGGATGATCTTTCCGAAAACGAAAAGGTTTTGCTTCAGCAATGGATCACAAGTTCGCAAGAGAATCAACAACTTTACGAGCGTCTTACGAATTCTGTATTTGTCGGCAAGGAGTTGAAAAAGCTATATGCTTTTCCAGAAGAACAAGCATGGACGAAGGTTCAAAATCGCATTGGATCTGCCACGCAGTCAAGGGGGCATCTTGTTTCAAATAATACATTCATTGCAAAAACCAATCGCTTGCGTCAATACTGGCTTGCCGCAGCAGTACTGACCGGTTTGATATTTTTCTCAGCGGCATTCTACATTTTAAATCGCCCGGCGCCTTCTTCAAAAACTGTTGCACACAGCAAAACGCAGGATGTTCCGGCGCCCCTGATATCTAAAGCTGTTATCAGACTGGATGATGGACGCACTATAGTACTAGACACATTAGGTGTTGGTGAAGTAGTAACGGTGGGCAATATGCAGGTTACGCGAAATAGCAGCGGGGAACTCGTCTATACTGGCAGCGAAGCTCTGGAAGTGTACAACACAGTGATCAATCCCCGTGGAAGTCGCGTCGTCTCGTTGGTACTTCACGATGGGACTAAAGTGTGGTTGAACAGCGAAAGTTCACTTCGGTATCCAATTGCATTCGTTGGTTCGCAAAGAAAGGTTGAAGTAGAAGGCGAGGCATATTTCGAAGTAGCAAAAGACGCATCGCGCAAATTCATCGTGGAAGGTAACGGAGTTCAAACGGAGGTGCTGGGAACACATTTCAATGTGAACACATATAAAGATGAATCACAAACACGCATTACATTATTAGAGGGCCGGGTTGCCGTGAGAAAAGGAACATCAAAGGGCATGTTGAGTCCCGGTCAACAAGCGGCTTTTGGTAATCAAAGCGATGAAATGCTGATCCATGAAGTAGATACCGATAATGTGATGGGATGGCATAGCGGCGTCTTTCATTTTGAAGATGAAAACCTTGCCACCATTATGCGGGAGTTGACACGCTGGTATGATATAGATGTACGATATAAAGGTGATATTCCTTCGGAAACATATGGAGGCATCATCAGTCGAAATGAATCTTTATTTACCGTTTTGAAAACGTTGAGGACGGCAGGAGTGAAGTTTACCCGTGAAGGAAATCTAATAGTGATCGAGTACCCATAGAACCGACAACCCTTACAACCCAGGCTACCATTATTATTAACATCAAACTGCTCGAGGTATGCAAACCAAACAGGCAGGCAACTTGCACAATTTGCCATTTGCCTCACAACTGCGTATGATGAAATTGTTGGCAGTAATGCTTTTCACGTTTCTGATGCAGGCAAAAGCGAATGAATCGACCGGCAAAGTCACACTCAATCTTCAAAATGTAACGCTGCCCAAAGTATTTAAGGAGATTCACAAACAAACAGGTCTGAATTTCTTCTACAGATCAGAAACGGTGAAGAAGATCGGAAAAGTTTCTGTGAACGTTCGTGATGTGGAAGTGCAGGAGGCGCTGAAACAATGCCTCAGTATGCATCCTGTGGATTACAAGATCGTTGATGGCACCATTGTGCTATCTGAGAAAACAGATCTTGCGTCGATTGTGGCATTGCCACCGCTGCCCGATTTTGTGATCACCGGTACGGTGCGCGATCCTGATGGCAGCCCGCTGCAAGGCGCATCCGTTCGTTTACGTGGCACCGATCGGGGTACCAGCACAGATGAGAACGGTCGCTTCCGTTTGTCTGTTCCCGACCAGGGCGGTACGCTCGAAGTATCATTTGTTGGACATGAGACCTATACTGTTCCCATCACTGCAGCAGGTGATATTCCTGTCACTTTACAGGTATCGGCGTCAACCACGGAGCAGGTAGTTGTCATTGGATATGGTACACAACGTAAGAAAGAAGTAACTACCGCTGTTGCACAGATCAGCGGACGGGAGATACTGGAAAGCCAGTCCGTTACGATCTCAAATGCCCTATCCGGTAAAGTGCCGGGTCTGTTCATTAGTCAGCGCAATGCACGCCCTGGTGCCGATGGTACAAGTTACAGTGTAAGGGGTTTGAGTACTTATCGGAACAACTCGGCATTGATTGTTGTTGATGGTATTGCCAATCGCGACGGTCTAGATCGAATCGATCCAAACGATATTGAATCTATCACCGTTTTAAAGGATGCGTCAGCGGCTATTTACGGTGCACAATCCGCAAATGGTGTGATACTTATTACAACGAAGCGCGGCAAATCCGGTAAGCCGAGAGTATCTTATTCTTTTAATCACGGCTTTGTAAGTCCTGTTCGTCTTTTAAAGATGTCGGATGCTGCTACTTACGCAAGAAAAGTGAATGACCTTGCATTGCAGGCAGGACAGGCTTTACCTTATACCGATCAACAGATATCGGATTATGAAAGTGGCCGGCTTCCGAGCACCGATTGGCTCGATGTGGTATATCGTGATTACTTCAATCAACAGCGTCATTCATTGACACTGAATGGAGGTAATGAAAATGTAAAATACTTCTTGTCGGGAGGCACAGTGTCACAGGGTTCCATTTTGACGAATGACCGCACTTCAAAGTATCGGCAATATAACTTCCGATCAAACGTGGATGTGCAGGTGAACAAACAATTGAGTATTGGGTTTGATCTTGCAGGAAGAAGACAAAACACCAATTTCACCTACATCGACGAAAACGCTTTGTATTCTGCTGCGGTGCTCACCATTCCAACAGTTGAAGCAACCGTTGATGGCTTTCCAACAAGAGGCCGGGCAAATAATAATCCACTGGCTATTGTGACCAGTCCTGCCTACGACAAAACTCAAATGAATCTTCTCAACGGAACACTGCGTTTCGAGTACAAGATCCCTGGCGTCTCCGGATTGTCGGTCGACGGTTTTGCGGCAGTAGATTATGTGCAATCTCTGCGCGGACGCTGGCAACAACCACATTATTTCTATGAGCGCGATGCGAATGGTGAATTACAACGCATACCTAATAACACGAGCACATCGCTCACACAGGTCAATAATCAATCGAATTCATATACGTTAAATGCCAAACTAAATTACAATAAGAGCTTTGGAGTACACGACATCACTTCATTTGTTGCGGTGGAAAGAAATGAAACAAGAAGCGATGTATTCCAGGCGGCCAGAAGTGGTTATATCTCTGCGCAGATCGATCAGTTGTTTGCAGGTGGGGCAGCCTCACAAACCAACACGGGTAATGCTTTTGAAGGTGCGAGGTTAAATTATTTCGGCAGGATTGGTTATACGTACGACAGAAAATATTTGTTGCAATTCCAGTTCCGTTACGATGGATCACAAATATTTCCACAGGCCGGTCGCTTCGGTTTCTTCCCTGGTGTGTCTGCCGGATGGGTCATATCGGAAGAAGAGTTTATGCGCGATGTCAGCTTCCTCAGCAATTTGAAGATCCGCGGATCTTACGGTCTGCTGGGTAATGACCGCATTGCACAGTTCCAGTATCTTAATCTTTATACCTTATCTAGTTCTGATGGAAGCGGGTATGTGATCAATGGAAGCAACATTAACGTGCTTAATCCGGGTGTTGTAGCAAATCCAGACGTTACCTGGGAAAAGAAGAAGACGTTGGATATCGGTCTGGAAGCGGGCTTCCTGCAAAACAGGCTGACTTTTGAAATCGATTATTTCCGCATGCGCACGGAAGACATCCTTTCGCAAAGAAATATTTCAGTTCCTACCTATACAGGTCTTAACCCTGGCAATCTTCCGGATGAGAACATCGGCATTGTGCAAAACAACGGAATTGATGGACAGGTGATGTATCGACACCAGGCGTCAAGAGATTTGAGTTTCAATATCGGTGCTACATTCACATATGCAAAGAATCACATCGTGTACAACGATGAAGGGACAACGGTGCCAGAAGAGTATCAGAAAGCTGAAGGCAAACCAATTGGAACGTTTCTTTTGTATGAAGTAGTAGGTATGTTCAGAACTGAAGAGGATCTGAATAAATTTCCAGGATTGAATGGCGTAAAACGTTTGGGCGATTTAATTTATCGCGATGTAAACGGTGATGGTGAGATCACATCAGATGACAGGGTAAGAACCAATTTGAGCAATACACCGCAAATTCAATATGGAATAGTGTTTGGCGCCCAATACAAAGGGTTTGATCTTAGTGGAAACTTCATGGGGCAGGCAAGAGCGATCGTTCAATACGATTACATCATCGCCGCAGGCAATAACACTCCTGAGTATTATGTGAAGAATGCATGGACTCCGGAAAATCCAAATGCACCATTGCCACGTATAGGAAGAGCGTTGCCTCAACTTAATGAACCAAATACATTGAATACACGCAGCGTATCGTTCATTCGTTTGAAAAACATTGAGCTTGGCTATACACTACCGCAATCACTTGTGGGACGTGTTGGTGTGCAAAGCGCGCGCGTGTATGTTAACGGTTATAATTTACTTACATGGGACAGGTTGAAAAAAGATGGATTACAGGATCCCGAAGAAGTCAATCCTCAGGGATGGCAATTCCCGCAAACGAAGAGTGTGAACTTCGGTATCAACATTAACCTTTAAAACCTACATCACATGAAGACGAAAATATTTATAATACTCGCGATAGGCACCCTGGCAATGTCGGGTTGCTCGAAAGATTTCCTGGAGAAGAAACCGTTATCCAGCTTTAGTGAGATCGATGTGTTCGTGGATCCGTCATTGTTGGATGCATACGTGCTTGCAACATATCGCGGCATGGGACATCCATTTGGGGGAGATGGAAGTGATTTTACCGAAGTGCTTACGGATAATGCTTACGGTCAGCACAACACCGGCTTACAGGCATATACGCACGCTGAGACAAACAGGGATAATGGAGAGAACATCACAAGAAGTTTGTGGACCAATGCATACACTTATATCCGACGTGTAAACGTGTTTTTCGAAAAGACTTCTGATAGCCCGATCCCAGAAGCACAGTTGACAGTAGCTACCGGAGAAATGCGATTCCTTCGTGCGTTCCTGTACGCCAAGCTGATGAAATGGTACGGTGGTGTGCCAATTATAACATCATCGTTTCAATTAGGACTTGGAGATTATGGCGTTGAAAGAAATTCCGTGGAAGAGCTGACTGAATACATTGTGGGGCAATGCGACAGTGCTATTGCGGAGTTGCCTGCATTTGCGAATGCCCAACGAGGAAGAATAAGTAAAGAGGCGGCCATGGCATTGAAGGGAAGAACATTGTTGTATGCTGCAAGCCCGTTGTTCAATCCAACCAATGACCAGGCTAAGTGGCAGGCAGCAAGCGATGCAAACAAAGCAGTGATGGACGTTTCAAGCATTCCATTGTTGTCATCGCCTAACAAGTACCACGATATTTTCAATGGCAGGAATAATGAAGAAGTGATACTGGCGCGTTACTTCACACCAAACAATGCACATGGTGGCGGTGAGTGGGGCGTAAACCTATGGCTGTATCCCAATGGATTGGGAGGATGGGGAACGGTAGTGCCCACCCAGGACCTGGTGGATGCATATGAGTTGACAAATGGGCTATTACCTGAGCAGGCCGGATCAGGATACAACGCACAGAACCCATATGTAAACCGTGATCCGAGATTCTATGAATCGATATTGTATAATGGAGCTCCGTTTTATGATCCAAATATCCGCGCAGTGCGTCCAATGGAATTTTATCGCGATAAAAATGATCCAACCAATGCACAACTTGCAGGAAGAGAATCGCGCAGCTCACCCATCGAACCATGGAATGCTTCAAAGACTGGATATAACTTCAGGAAGTATACCGATGAAGGAAAGCCGGCCATGGGAGATAAGGGAGCGAATGAGAATGTAAGTCCTTATATCTATTTCAGACTTGCAGAGTTTTATCTCAATTATGCAGAAGCACAGATTGCGCTTGGTAATGAAGGCGAGGCAAGAAACGCCATCAATGTTGTTCGAAACCGTGTGGGCATGCCACCTATAGATGATGGAGGTGCTGCGCTGGTGGCGAGATATCGTAATGAGCGAAGAGTAGAATTGGTACTTGAAGATCTTCGATTCGATGATATAAGAAGATGGATGATCGGACCTGAGACTATTGGTCAGACGGCTATGGGAGTTGATGTGCTTAAGAATGGAAACACCATTGAATACGACTATAGCCTGGTGGCTGATGCAGCCAGAAAATGGGATAACAAAATGTATCTCCTGCCAATTCCGTATTCAGAGATTCAAAAGAGCAATGATAAGCTCGAACAAAATCCGGGGTATTAAGCTGGTTTATATTTGCAGAACAGGAATCGGTAGCCGTTCATCGTGCTATCGATTTCCTTTTATTAGTAAGACATAATTTGTATGAGGATTAAAATCACCTGGCTGTGTGTTATGGTTGTGTTCGCTGCATCCTGCGGTAAAAGCGATGGCTTCGTGAAGATGGACGCTTCCCGTACCGGTGTTGATTTTCAAAATAAAATTCTTGAAACACCGGAGAACAACATCATGACCTATCAATACATGTACAACGGTGCCGGTGTTGCTGCGGGCGATATAAACAATGATGGGTTACCAGATCTTTATGTTGCTGGTAACAGTGTTCCTAATAAAATGTTTTTGAATAAGGGTGACTGGAAGTTTGAAGATATTACGCAACGTGCATCTTTAAATGATCGTGCAGGCGACTGGAAGACAGGTGTTACGATGGCCGATGTAAACGGCGATGGATGGTTGGATATTTATGTTTGTTATTCAGGAAATACACGGGGCGAAGGATTGAAGAAGCCAGTCATTGTAAACAATCCGCATCGTACCAATCAGTTGTTCATCAGTAACGGCGCCAGGCCCGGTGCGGTGCCCACTTTTACCGAACGTGCCAGAGAATTTGGACTCGATGCTCCGGGTACATATTCTACACAATCTTACTTTCTTGACTACGACCGGGACGGTGATCTGGATATGTTCTTACTGAACCATGCCAATACATTTTATTCGTCATTGTTTAATACAACGAAATTGCGATTGCTGCGACATCCTTATTTTGGAAACAAGTTGTATCGAAATGATGTTAGCGAAAATGGCACGATGCATTTCACTGAAGTGAGTGAACAGGCAGGGCTTCATGGAAGTGGGCTGAATTATGGTCTTAGCGCGGCGATCAGCGATATCAATAGCGATGGGTGGCCGGATATCTATGTTACTAATGATTACGACGAACAGGATTTTTGTTACCTGAATAATCGAGATGGTACTTTTAAAGAGATCTCTAAACAGGCATTCTCGCACATGTCGAAATACTCCATGGGAAGCGATGCCGCAGATATCAATAATGATCTTCGCCCTGACATCTATGTTGTAGATATGCTGCCGGAGGACAATCATCGGCAGAAACTTTTGAAGGGACCTGATCTCTATGATAAGTATACGCTGGCGGTTGACAGCGGTTATCATCATCAGAATATGCGAAACACGTTGCAGTTGAACTATGGAAGTGAAGGCGATTCAATGCCTGTGTTTTCAGAGACGGGACAGATGATGGGATTGTCGAACACTGATTGGAGCTGGGGCGCATTGATAGCGGACTTCGACAACGATGGATGGAAAGACGTGTTTGTAACAAACGGTTACCTGCACGATTATACTAACATGGATTTTTTGAAGTTCATGCAAAGTGAGATTGGTCCGTATACGGAAGCCGGTGTTAAGAATCAGAATTTGTTGCCATTGGTGCAAATGATGCCTTCTACAAAATTGAGTAGTTACATGTTGCGCCATGACGGCGATATGAATTTCAAAAATGTTACGAAGGATTGGTCACTGAATGACCGGTCTATATCCAATGGGGTAGCATATGCTGATTTTGATAACGACGGTGATTTGGATCTTGTAGTAAATCGACTTGATGATGCGTTCGCGATGTATCAAAATAAGGCGGCTGCCAAAGAAAACAAATACATCAAATTGAAACTGGTCGGTACTGCTCCAAATACTAATGCGATAGGCGCAAAAGTTTTTGTTCGAACAAAGGATCACCAGATTTTGCAAGAAGCTTTTTATAGTCGCGGCTACGAGTCATCCGTTGAACCAATCATGACGATTGGCGTTGGCAGAGTGGATACTATTGATGAGATCACAGTAGTATGGCCCGATGGACTTATGAGTACGAAGAAAAATGTTTTAACGAATCAGGCTCTTTCATTTCGACAATCCGAGTCGCGCTCATCACAAACAAATATTGTGAACACTTCCACACCAGCCTTGTTTCAGGAGGTCGGCCAGCGATCGGGAATTGATTATAAACATGTGGAGAACAATTTCGTCGATTTCAAAGTGCAGCGGCTCATACCTTACCAGGCATCCAGACTCGGAGCTCGAATGGCAGTAGGCGATGTCAATAAGGATGGCAATGATGATGTGTACTTCGGCGCTTCTGCCGGGTATGCAGGAAAGCTTTATTTGGGGAAAGATGATGGAACTTTTATGATGTCGTCATCGCAACCCTGGGAGCAGGACAAGCACAGCGAGGATATGGATGCATTGTTCTTTGATGCCGATGGTGATGGTGATGACGACCTGTATGTGGTAAGTGGTGGCAATGAGTACGGCTCAGGTGATCCTATGTATCACGATCGGTTGTACATCAATGATGGAATGGGTTCATTCAATAAAGATCCAAACGCATTGCCTTCTCATGAAACAACAAGTGGGAGTTGTGTTGTAGCAGCCGATTACGACAAGGATGGAGACCTGGATCTTTTTGTTGGAGGTCGCATTGCGGCACAGATGTATCCGATCACTCCAAAGAGTTACGTCCTAAGGAATGACAGTAGGAAAGGTGCAGTAAAATTTACAGATGTCACCACCACGTTAAATTCGGATCTGCAGCTTACGGGGATGGTTACTGATGCGCGATGGTTGGATATCGACAAAGACGGATGGGAGGATCTTATTTTGGTTGGCGAGTGGATGCCCGTCAGGGTGTACAGGAACAAGCAGGGTAAGGGTTTTGAAGAGATTTCAAGATCAATCGGTTTCAATGATACTGAAGGATGGTGGAGTAGTTTGCATGCTGCGGATGTAGATGCAGATGGAGACATGGACCTGTTGCTCGGCAATGCGGGCAGGAACCTGCAATACAGGGCGTCACAGGATGAGCCGTTGGAGTTTTTCGTACAGGATGTCAATGGCGATGGCGGTCCTGATCCAATTATGACCTATTACATCCAGGGAAGATCATATCCGGCAGCCACTTTAGATGAGTTAACCGAACAAATGCCGGGGCTCAGGAAAAAGTTCCTGAAATATGCGCAGTACGCAGATGCAACGATTGAAGATGTGATGGATGAAAAGATGTTGGAAGGCGCATTTCGATTGAAGATTGTGAATCTGCAAAGTTCCTGGGCTGAAAATAAAGGCGATGGTAGGTTTGAAGTAAAAGCGCTTCCTGATGCAGTGCAGCGATCCATGCTCAATGGATTTGTGTTCGATGATTTTGACGGTGATGGCAAAAAGGAAGTACTGTGTGCAGGAAACTTTTATTCTTATAAAGTGGAATGGGGAAGGAGCGATGCATTTATGGGTGCGATGTTGAAATTTGAAAATGGTAAAGCTTCGATATACAAACCGGGACATGCTTTGTGGTTACGAGGTGATATACGTGATTTGGCAATGCTGCGATCTCGTGCTGGTGCACCACTGGTACTTGCGTCGAGAAATAATGATTCTGTAGGAATATGGAGAATGAAATAGGAAATGGGAAATGGGAAATGGGAAATGGAATGGGTAAAAAGTTGATTAAGGATAGTGGAAAACCCGTAATTATGTGACCTATTGAAAACATCGATATCTCATGCGTTCGATACTTGCCACTCTCTCATTTACTTTGATCATTCTTTGCATCAAGACGGCCCATTCACAGGCTCCTGTGCCCATACCTTCAGTGAATACCTGGAGGGCTCATTGGATCGCATCGGATGCGGACGATGGAAACCAATATGGTGTATATTATTTCAATAAAAATTTCCGGCTTGAACAAAAGCCTTCTTCCTTCGTTGTGCATGTTTCGGCCGACAATCGTTACAAGCTCTATGTGAATGGAACGTTGGTTTCCTTAGGTCCGGCTCGTGGAGATCTGCACCATTGGAATTATGAAACCGTAGACCTGGCCCCACATCTTGAAAAAGGAGAGAACAAGATTTCCGCGATCGTTTGGAATGAGGCGCAATACCGGCCCGAAGCGATCATCAGCTTTCGCACGGGTTTTATCTTACAAGGTAATACCAATACTGAAGAGGTAGTCAACACAAACAACACTTGGAAGTGCATCAAGAACCTGGCTTATGAGCCGATTGCGGGCTTTTTTGCAGCCAGCAATGGTGAATTGGTGAATATGCACCGCCACACAGCAATGCGTTCATCAGGCTTTGATGATACCAACTGGCCAGCTGCAAAAAACTTATTTGAAGGACGCACTAAGGGAACTTCCGATGGTTTTGGTTGGATGCTCGTGCCGTCGCCACTGCCGCAAATGGAAATGACCTACCAGCGAATTCCGTCTTTGCGCAAAACCACGGGAATGACAGCGCCCAAAGGATTCCCTGCAACCCGAACTCCTACTACCATTCCCGCAAACACCACGGTCACATTTATTCTTGACCAGACCTATCTAACCAATGCATACGTTACACTGAATTTCAGCAGGGGTAAAGATGCAGGCATATCCATGCGATTTGCAGAAACCATGTACATCGAATTCAATCAGTATGGTGGTCGTAAGGGCAACCGTGATGTTGTTGAAGGGAAAATATTTTCAGGAAGGAAGGATAGTATTGTATCAAACGGAAGCAATGGTCAGTCATACACTCATTTGAATTTTCGCACCTACCGTTATATCCAAATGATTGTCCAAACGAAAGATGAACCGTTGATCATCGATGACATCTACAGCACTTTCACCGGCTATCCATTCAAGCAACCCGCTACATATCAGACCAAAGATGCAGAAGCGCAGAAAATATTAGAGATAGGATGGAGGACAGCACGATTGAATGCATTTGAAACTTATACGGATTGTCCTTACTACGAGCAGTTGCAGTACATCGGCGACACACGTGTGCAGGCGATGATCACTTATTACAATTCATCCGATGAACGTTTGCCGCGATACGCTATTGATTTGATGGATATGTCGCGATTGCCAGAGGGAGTTACTTACAGTCGCTACCCAACACGAGGCACTCAAATCATTTCGACATTCTCTCTCTGGTATATCGGGATGTTACATGATTACTGGATGTATAAGCCGGATTCACTGTTCATCAAAAATAAGCTGGCAGGAGCTCGTTCCATTCTGCAGTTCTTTGAAAAGTATCAGCAGGAAGATGGTTCGTTAAAGAACACGCCCTACTGGACCTTTGTAGATTGGGTTGGTGGTGAGAACTGGGAAATGGGTTCGCCAAAAACAAAGGACGGCAGTTCTGCGATCCTTGACCTTCAATTACTGTGGGCATATCAATGGGCTGCTGAATTGGAGACTAACCTGGGCATGAAAGCATTTGCAGAGCAATACAAGGCAAAAGCTGCGCAATTAAGAACTACGATAAGAGAAAAATACTGGTCTGAATCGCAAAAATTATTTGCGGACACAAAGGAGAAGAACACGTTTTCGCAACATGCTAATTCATTGGCTGTGCTGACCGGCATGGTAAACGAAGCCGATCTGCCTGAGTTAGGAAAAAGATTATTGACCGATAAAAGCCTTACCCAGTGCACCATTTATTTCAAATACTATTTACACCAGGCATTGACAAAAGCAGGTTTGGGTGAAGATTATATGAACTGGCTTGGCATTTGGCGCGACAATATCAAATGGGGATTGACTACATGGACTGAAGATTCAAATATTGATTACTCACGTTCTGATTGTCATGCCTGGGGAAGCAGCCCGAACATTGAATTTTTCAGGACAGTACTAGGTATAGATACGGATGCGCCAGGATTCAGCAAGGTGAAGATTGAACCGCATTTGGGTGCTATTACCAATGTGGGCGGAACGATTCCTCATCCAAACGGGCATATTTCTGTGAAGTATGCGCTGGAGAAAAAACGATGGAAGATAAACATCGATCTTCCCAAAAATACATCCGGCAGGTTTGTTTGGAAAGGTAAGGTTCATCAACTGAAAGAAGGCAATAATCAGTTTGCGTTTTGATGAAAGTGAGCTTCGCAATTTCCGGTTAACTTTGCGGCTAAGAACATGTCGAGGGCCGCATTAAATTCCGATCAGCAGGAAGCATTCCAGGTAATTCAAAGATTTCTTGATTCACCAGCAGACACACTGGTGTTGCAGGGTTATGCAGGCACGGGTAAGACATTCCTGATGCAATATGTTGCAAAGTGGTTGAAGGAAAGAGATATGGAATTCAGGTTGCTTGCTTCTACAGGTCGCGCTGCGACTGTATTACGTGGCAAGACGGGATTTGAAACGAAAACCGTACACAGTGAGCTTTATAGTTTCAGCAAGGTGGACGGAGTTGAAAATGCGGTTCGGATGGATCTGCAAGCGAGTGACGATGCACAATTGTCGCTTCAATTTGAACTGCGCGCGCCTGACATCGAGCAGAAGCTTTACATCGTTGATGAGGCGTCTATGTTGTCGAGCGAACAATATGCGGGTGGAGGTATGCTTAACTTTGGCTCAGGATTTCTTCTTACAGATTTTTTTGCAGCCGTGGGTGGCAATAAGGTCATCTTCGTGGGCGATCCATGCCAGTTGCCGCCGGTGGGACAGGCGTTTAGTCCGGCCCTGGATATGGACTGGCTTGCAGGTGCTGGTCGCACGGCGTTGAAAGTTACCCTCAATAAGATTGAGCGCAATGCTAACGACAACGATATCCTTGTGCTTGCCAATTCCATCCGCAATATGGTAGATGAGTCGGCGCCTGCCACATTTCCGAAGATACCTGCCACGAATATTAGCTGCGTTCAATTACATCCATCGGATAAAGATCTCTTCAACAGTTATCGGGAGAAATACAAAGAGGTTGGCAGCAACGGCACGCTTGCCATTGCAAGATCCAATAAGACTGTAGCAACGATCAATCGTGCTGTGCGACGAGATCTGTTTGGTGAATTGGATCTTCCTGTACAATTGGGTGATGTATTACTGGTGGTGCAGAATAACTATGCTGTGCCGCTTGCCAATGGAGATTTCTGCGTGGTAAGAAATATTGGATCCCCCAGGAGGCAGGCGGGACTTAGCTTTCAGTCGATCACTGTCGAAGCTCTGGCAACTGGAGAAGAACACGATGTGCTGTTGTCGCACGACATCCTATATGGAAGGGAAAATAATTTCAATGACGCGCAACAGCGTTCGCTGATGATTGATTTTGGCCAGCGCATGCAGAAGCAAAAGGTTGAACCAGGTGCGGAGGGATTTAATAAAAAGATGCTCAGTGATCCATATCTCAATTGTCTTAGGGCGAAATATGGGTATGCAGTAACATGTCATAAGGCTCAGGGCGGAGAATGGGATCATGTTTATTTGTTTTTGGATAAGGGCATGTACGGCATGCCAAAACACGAGTTGTTTAGATGGTGGTACACTGCGGTGACGAGAACAAAAGTGAATTTGCACCTGGCGAGATCGTGGTGGATAGGATAGTAATCGGTAGGCGGTAATCGGTACTCGGTAATTGGGAGAAACGGAGGAAGGGAGAGTCGGAGAAACAGAGAAACAGGAAACGGAAAATTGGAGAGTTATGAGTCTTTTAATGCGCAACATACTATTGGGAATTGCAGTCGGTGATGCCTTGGGTGTGCCGGTTGAATTCATGAGTCGTGAGGAGATTCGGCGGAATCCAGTCACAGACATGATTGGATATGGAACCTATAATTTGCCTCCGGGTACCTGGTCCGATGATACGTCACTTTCATTGTGCCTTGCTGATGCGTTAACTGAAGGATATGATGTTGATACAATAGCTGCGAAATTTGTCGCATGGCGTGATGAAAATTTATGGACGGCCCGCGGACATGTGTTTGACATCGGCATCGCCACCAATAAGGCTATTGATCGATTGAAAAATGGCTTAAAACCGGTAAGCGCAGGCGGCGCGGAAGAAACGGATAATGGAAATGGTTCATTAATGCGAATCTTGCCGTTGATTGATCATATTCAAGGCATCTCATTACAGGAGAGGTATCGAATAACGTCTGATGTATCTTCGATTACTCATCGCCATACACGTTCGATAATCAGTTGTTATTGTTTGCTTGAATATGCACGTTACCTGGTAGCAGGTATGGATAAAGTATCTGCATACACACTGTTGCAAAAGGATTTGCCTGTGCAGTTGCATGCGATGGGCGTGGCGGACAAAGAGGTGCACCACTTACGGCGGATATTAAGCATTGACATTTCGGTGCTACAGGAATCGGAAATTCAAAGCAGCGGTTATGTGATACACACACTTGAAGCAAGCTTATGGTGCTTGTTGACAACCGGCAGTTTCAAACAAGCTGTTCTCAAAGCTGTTAACCTCGGCGAAGATTCTGATACTACCGGCGCTGTAACTGGAGGACTTGCCGGTATTATTTATGGTGCCGAATCAATACCTGTAAGCTGGCTTGAGCAATTAGCCAGGAAAGACGATATTGAAAGCTTGGCGCTTAGACGTTCTTAGTGCTTCTGCTCTCAAATAAACTTAATTTCAGGTAAGTTTACTTTGAGGGCATAAAGTAAGCATAACAGTCACAAAATTCTATCCATGCGCAAACTTATTCTAGGATTGGCCGTTAGCCTTGACGGATTCATTGAAGGTCCCAATGGCGAATACGATTGGTGCTTTACAGACCAGGATTATGGGCTAAATGAATTTTTCAAAGACATTGATGCGGTTTTCATCGGACGGAAGTCTTATGAGATGAAATTGAACATGGGCGATGAAGCAATGGCAGGCTTTCCAAAATTCAAAGAATATGTCTTTTCAACAACGCTGACCACTGTGAACGATGGAGCGGAACTGATAAAGGGCGATTTATTTAATGAAGTGACTCGCATCAAAAACGAGCCTGGAAAGAACATTTGGTTATGGGGCGGTGCAAGCCTAACGCACTCGTTAATGCAGCATCGGCTGGTGGATGAATTCTGGTTAAGTGTGCACCCTGTTTTACTTGGTTCAGGGAAACCATTGTTTCAAAAACTGCAGGACAGAACCTGGCTAACGTTGATTGACACAAAAACTTATGAAACTGGACTGGTTTCGCTTAAATATTCACTAAGCACCCGTGAATAGAGTATTAATACAACGTTTCCAGAAGGACAACTGTTCTAATGTCTACCTCCCGGTTGATCACATGTCGTTTGTTGAAACCTCAATTTCCTTCCCGATTTACAAACGAGACAACCCAAGAACTGGACAGGCCTGATATTGGTTTATCATCATCAATTGGCGGCAAACTTGAAGAGCGAACCAATTCATCATAGTAGAATTCGAAATCTTCGTTCGACCAAAATTCGCCCGTGTGCGTGTATGGTTCTACATTGTTGCGGATAGCTTCCCTTATTCTTTTCTGGATGGGCGAAAGTTCTTTTTCCTGTTCCTGTTTCGGTGTTGAATTTTGCTGTTGCAGATGTTTCATATGATGCCTTTTATATTATTCACAGCATCAATGAGCGAAAAAAGTAAAGAGGTTTCTTCAACTTTTGGTCGTGCGACCCGCATTCTACTCCACCGCTAGTTTAACCCGGTTGGCATCCCTGCTCTGCAAGGAACTCCTGATGCAGCAACAAAGATAAAGAAGGCCGTTGAACGAACAGCATTAAAAGTTGAAAAGCATTCCTATGAACAGCCGTCCATTTCATCCCAACAAAATAACAATCCATACACCTATTACTGGTGTATGGAATTGACCGGTTTTAATTTTATTAAAAACCAACCACCATGGAATATTCTTTCCCTCACACCATTACAAACTGCATTGGTGAGCAATTGACATTTGTGCGAATAGAAAACGAATCAGACGGCGATAAGCTGATCGTTGAGAATAGTGTGGTTCCTGGTAGCGGTCCCATCATGCACACGCACTGGTTGCAAGATGAATCGCTTACAGTCGTTCATGGCAAGCTTGGCTACGAGATACAGGGGCAGCCTTATCGGTATGCTTCCGAGGGAGAAACGGTAACGTTCACACGCGGGACGCCGCATCGATTTTGGAATGCAGGCGAAAGCACACTACACTGCAAGGGTTGGGTAAAGCCAATCAATACGCTTCCGTTCTTTCTTACATCGATCTATGCCGCCCAAAATAAGTCAGGTACCGCACAACCTGAAACCTTTGATGGTGCCTATTTGCTTACGCGATATAAGTCGGAATACGATCTTCCACTGATCCCTTCTTTCGTTAAAAAGGTTATCATGCCTGCAACCGTATTGGTTGGAAGAATGATGGGTAAATACAAACACTTTAAGGACGCTCCGGAACCGATCCGAAAATAATTTCGATACTGCTGTAACCGCTCTCATGGATATGTGGTCAGGGTTTGACGAACAAATGCATTGGAAAAGGGCTATGTAATGGTTACTGTGTAACCGATTTTAATGTTTATATCTATAGGTTGGGACTTTTGTATGTCCTAATTTACAAGTATGTATCGATTGCTTGTATTGCTGTTGATGATCATTATTTCGTCATCGACAAATAGTTTTTGTCAGAGCGCGCTTAATTCTTCTCCAGTCAACCAGCGCATTGTTGGTTATTATTTCCTTCGGGCCGCTGCAAATTCAGGGGGCGACACTCTCACAAACTCCTTCTTCCCTCGTGTCACACATCTGAATATAGCTTTTGTAAATCCCGATTCATCCGGTAGGTTTCGCGATTATCCAGGTCTTGCATCACTGATTGCTCGTGCGCACAAACACGGTGTGAAAGTGCTTGCATCCATTGGTGGTGGAGGCTCGCATGCCTATTACGGTCCATTGCTACAGCAACAGCGAAGGGCTGCATTTATAAAGGAGCTTCTCTCCATGGCGAGAAAATATAATTTCGATGGAATAGACGTAGATCTTGAAGGAAGTGACATTGATCTGAACTATGAACCATTCGTTACTGAACTTGCCCATGCATTGAAACAAGAGAATAAGCTGATCACTGCTGCCATTGCAACCGCTTATAAAGATCAGCTTTCAGATAAGGCAATTCAACAATTCGATTTTGTGAACATCATGTCGTATGACGCAACCGGTCCATGGGCGCCATTGCGCGAACAGCATCATTCGCCTTATGATATGGCGGAGTTTGATCTCAATTATTGGGGTAGCACAAGGGGCTTATCTAAGGACAAGATGGTGCTCGGTGTGCCTTTTTACGGATATGGGTTTTCCAAACCCGGTTCGGAAGTAGTTAGTCTTAACTATAAAGACATTGTTGGTATCAACGCTTCATATGCAGTTCAGGATACAGTTACAATAATGGACAGTGTGCGAATGTATTTTAATGGTAAGGAGACAATCAGGAAGAAAACGCGACTTGCAAAGGATCGTGCAAGCGGTATCATGATCTGGCAATTGTTTGGTGATGCTTCCGGAAGTGAATCTTTGTTAGATGTAATAAATAGCGAGCTGCGTCCGGCAGTTAAAAAATAGTTTATGGAACTGGCTGACCAGGAAAGATTATTATGGAACGGCGTGCGATCGGGATGTGAACACGATCTTCAACAACTGTATTTGCTCTGGTACAAAGATCTTATCCATTATGCGTCGGTGTTAAGTAACGACGACCAGCTATGCAAAGAAAACATAGACACACTTTTTGTAAATCTCTGGCGAAACCGGCACAAGTTACCAGAAGTGGATTCGCCCCGCGCCTATGCACTTACCTGTTATAAGCGAAGCATCCTGAAACAAAAACAAAAGCTTGCTTCTTCACCATGCATCTATTATCGTGAACCCGGACTTCTCGCTGATGAATCGGTTGGATCGGACGAAGATAGATTTGTGGAGTGCGAGGAGGCACTAATCATAAATTATAGAATTAAAGGTCTTATTAGTGTGCTGACGGAGCGACAAAGACAGATCATTCTCTTAAAGTACATTCATGAGTGGAGCTACGAGAAAATCTCAGCGCATCTTCACTTATCACTGCGCACAGTTTACAACAGCATTCATTCCAGTCTCAAACTAATGAGAAGTCCTTCGAATAAAATATCAAAGGATCGTCATTCCATCCACTCATTGAATTAAAACGAAATTAAAGTGTTCGTGTATGCGGTAAAAAGGGGTCGTCCGAAGCCATCTATATATGGATGCGTGTGAATATGCGAATACAAACGCCCTAACCCACTTCATAAATATTCCCTTCTCATCCCTCCAATACGCGTCAAGGCGTGCTTTGATAGCTGCCTCGCCAATCTATTCACGATTGTAACAATTAAGCGTATGAGAAAAACAAACAATGCAATTCGCCAGTTGTGCGCGTTGACGTTGCTCCTTTGTGTAATGCTATTTGGAGTCGTCAATCAATCCTTCGCACAAAGTTCTGCCGTCATCAGCGGTACGGTTACCGACAAAGAGGGTCGTCCGATGGCAGACGTAACAGTTGAAAACGTAACACAAAAAATTTCTACAGTAACAAACAATTCGGGTCATTTTTCCATTCGCGTTTCTGTAAAGAATGAATTGAAATTCTCCTATGTTGGTTACGAAGCCGTTTCGTTAACAGTTAAGAACTACGAGGATGTTAAGATCGAACTGAATTTAAGTACTAAGGTGCTTTCAGAAGTGATCGTCACATCGCTTGGTATTAAGCGCGAGAAGCGCGCACTTAGTTATGCTGTTGGTGAAATTAAAGGTGATGGTTTGAACAAGGCGCGTGAACCAAATGTGATCAATTCACTTGCGGGTCGTGTTCCGGGCTTGATCGTTAATAACACTGCAGCCGGTCCATTCGGTTCTTCAAAAGTGTTGATTCGCGGAAATACGGACATCACTGGTAACAATCAACCTCTGTATGTTATCGATGGTGTTCCAATGGATAACTCCAGCTATGGTGGTACCGGCTCCGAAAAATATGCTTCGGGTACAGATCTGGGCGACGCGATTTCAGGGGTTAATCCTGATGATATGGAAAGCGTGTCGGTGCTCAAAGGTCCTGCTGCTGCTGCATTGTATGGAAGTCGTGCCGGTCATGGTGTGATCCTCATCACAACAAAGAAAGGAACTGTAAGAAAGAACGTGGGTGTTGAATACAATTCATCTTATGCCATCGAAACAATTCTCACACGTTTCGATGATTACCAGTATGAATATGGACAGGGTACAGCAGGTTCTATTCCAAGAGACCAGGCGCAGGCACGTTCTACTTTGTTTACGGGTTTTGGCGCAAAGCTTGATCCCAATCTTACTATCCCTTCATTCAATGGTGGTGAAGCAAAGTATGGACTGGTGAAGAACAATATTGAAAACTTCTTCAGGAACGGTTCTTCATTTAATAATAACGTTGCCATTTCCGGAGGTAATGAAAAGACACTGTTCCGATTCTCTTATAACAACCTTCATTACAAGGATATCGTTCCGAAGACCTACCTGGACAGGAATACATTCACTTTTCGTGCGTCAACTAAGGTTGGATCGAAAGTGAACATGGATGTTAACACAACCTACCTGAATGAATTTGTAAACAATCGTCCTGCCCTTGCTGATGATCCTGCAAACATCGGTTTCAACTTTGTTGGTCTGGCAAACAACATCGACCAGCAGTTGTTTGAGAAGGGATCACAGGATGAATTTGGAAATTACATTGAATGGGGTGGCGGTCAATACCATCTGAATCCATACTGGGTGATCAATCGCATGAGTAACGAAACGAAGAAAGATCGACTCATGGGTGCCGTGCAATTAACCTATGACCCTACATCATGGTTGACTGTACTTGGACGTGCGAATACAGACTTCACCTTCCTGGAGTACACGAAGTTTAGTCCCAAAACTACACCTGGGGCGGAATCTGGCGTATTGGAAGGAAGAAGCTCAAGATATCGCACGACAAACGCCGACATGTTGATCACCTCGAAAAAGCAACTGACAAAAAACTTCTATGGAAGTGCAAGCGTTGGTGGTAGCATACTTTATATCAACAGTCCGAGTACATACAAGCGCGGTGAAGAAATGTTGTTGACCGATTCGAAATCATTCAACAGCTTCAAGAAGCTGAGCATACAGGAGTTTGCGTATGAGAAACAAATCAATTCTTTCTATGGAACTGTGAACACTGCATTTAAAGATTACCTGTTTGTAGATGCAACGATCCGCCGGGATGCGAGTTCAACATTACCGGTAAAGAACAATACTTACTGGTATCCTTCGCTGGGCGCGTCATTTGTTATCACAGATGCATTTGACATTACAAGCAAAGCGTTGTCTTTTGCAAAGATCCGTGCATCAGTAGCGGAAGTAGGTAACGATACAGATCCATACCAGTTACAATTGAACTATGGATTGGAAGCGTTTCAACCTTCAGGTGCATCGATAGGTGGTGTGAAGAACACCATCATTCCAAACCCTGAATTAAGACCTACACGCACGAAGAGTTTTGAATTAGGTACGGATTTCAGGTTTCTGAATAACCGGATCGGATTTGAACTCACTTATTATTCGCAGAAGTCGCGCGACCAGATCAATTACATCGATGTGCCGTCTTCTACAGGTTATGCAAGAAAGATCCTTAATGCAGGAACCGTGTCGAATAAAGGTGTTGAATTGTTGCTCACGGGCAAAGTGATATCAACAAAAGACATCGTTTGGAACATCAATATAAACGCCGCGAAGAATAAAAACATAGTGGAATCGCTTGCTGAAGGTGTTTCCTATCTCACCCTGTCAGATGCAAGATGGCTGGGTCTGTCGATCATCGCTCAACCAGGATTGCCGTATGGAAGCATTATCGGATACGATTATCAACGTACGGATGATGGTCGCACGATACTTGACCCAACCAGTCTTTCTCCGAAAGTTACCGATGAACGAGTTGTGTTAGGAAAAGGTACATGGGACTGGACCGGTGGTATCAGCAACAGCTTCCGTTACAAAAATTTCTCACTGAATGCTGTAATTGATGTGAAGCAGGGATCGGATCTATTTTCCATGACAAACCTCTTTGCAGTGATTCGTGGTCAACATGAAATGACATTGCAGGGAAGAAAGGAATGGGCGAAATCTGAGGAAGAAAGACAGGCTGCGGGTAAGACCATCCAGGAGTGGACAAGCGAAGGAAAAGTTCAGGGATACATACCTCAAGGTGTTGTGCAAACCGGTACTGATGCTGACGGTAAGCCAATCTATACTGAAAACACAAGGCCTGTTGATCCCAACGTGTATTGGTCTTCATACTATGGAGACGACAGAGGTGTTGCAACGCCATTCATTTATGACGCAACATATGTGAAGATGAGAGAGATCACATTATCATACTCAGTTCCTGACAATATTGTGAAGCGCTTACGTGCACAGGATATTACAGTTTCATTGGTAAGTCGCAATCCGTTCATCATTTACAAGAATGTTCCGAATGTGGATCCCGATTCGAATTATAACAATGGAAACGGTCAAGGCTTCGAATATGGCTCATTGCCAGGACGGAAGAGCTGGGGTGTGAACTTCAATTTCAAATTCTAACTAAGCAGATCAATCATGAAAAAGATAAATCTATTACTAATAATATGTATCACCGCCTTTGCTGCCTGCACGAAGTTCGGTGATATGAATACGGATCCGACCAAATCGGCAGATCTCGATCCGTCGGTTGAGCTTGCATACGCACAACAAAAATTCACGGGTGATGTAGAGGTACAGGAACGGTTGAACCTTCTGCTTACAAGTCCGCTGGCACAGCAACTTGGTGGTGGATGGGCAAGTCAGTATGGACAGTTCTATCAAAGGAACCAGTCGTACATGGCGGTGTTGTGGCAAAGCAATTATCCGAACGATGTAAAGAACATTGTTGATGCGGAATTCAGGAGTAGAAATACAACTGAACAGAACCTCAATGCGATGGCCAGGGTGATGAAAGTGTATGTGTTTGCGCGATTGACAGATCTGTATGGAGACATACCATATTTTGAAGCGTCGACAGGATTTACGCACATCAATGTGGCACCGAAGTTTGATAAGCAGGAAGACATCTATGCTGATTTCTTCAAGCAACTTGATACGGCGATGACATTGTTTTACTCCGGCAAGGATAAGGTGTTGAACGATGTATTTTATAAGGGCGATGTAAGCAAGTGGAAGAAGTTTACTTCTTCGTTAAGGCTGCGACTCGCATTGAGAATTGCGAAGAGTGATGAAACAAAAGCGAAGCAGGAAATTTCAAAGGCATTTGCAGATGGCTTGATGCAATCGAATGACGATATCTGTATGACGCGGCACGATGATAATTTCAACAATTATGCTACTTATACAGGAAATGGATTGTCATCAGCGTTCAGACAGGGAGGCTTTCCTTCAGGATATCGCGCACACAATTCTTTTATCAATCAATTGAGAAATACAAAGGATCCCAGATTGAAAGTTATGGTTCGTCATTACTGGGATGATCAGCCCGGTGCATCATGGGAAAACAGGATGGATGTTACTGATCTGGTGACGGCACAGGTTGGATTCTTTGGAGTAGGGGCAACAGATTTCATATGGGACGACTGGAAGAATACGATTGCGGTGATGGTGCCGTCGGTAGGACAGGTGAGTATTGGAAACAATTTGCAGAAGATGCAGGTAGCGCGACCACTCATTGCAAATGGAGCACCGTTCCTTCATCTTACATATGCTGAAACAGAATTCCTTTTGGCCGATGCGATCATCAGGCTTGGAATGGATCTCGGCGGTACTGCGGAAGATCATTACAAGAATGGAATGCGTGCTGCATGTAAGCAGCTAACAGTGTATGCGGGAACAACACCGATCAATGATGGTGAGATCGAGCAGTTCGTTACAGATAATGCGTTCCAGCCAGGAAAAGAATTGGAGCAGATCAATACACAATTATGGGTGAATTATTTTCTGAATGGGCCAGAAGCGTACGCCAACATTAGAAGAACAGGTTATCCTGTATTGCCTGCGGGTTATAGGACCGATGGCTATTCTGATCCCGATTCTAAGATAATGCCTCGCAGGTTTGAGTATCCTTTGTCGGAGAAAAGTTTGAATAAGAAAGCTGTGGACGAAGCAGTGCAGCGTATGGGAGGAAAAGACGACTGGAATAACAGGGTATGGTGGGACAAACCATGATCATGCAATGCACAAGAATAAACCACTTTAAAAAATTAGTATGAAATCAAAATATTCAAAGATCACCTACGCGATAAGTATGTTCGTTGTAGGTATGTTGGTGATCGTTTCGTGTAAGAAGGATCTTGCGAAAGATCCGGCGTTTGGCGAAGGCGATTACCCGCGCATATTTTACCTGGGACAACAATTTCCAGCATCGCTTATTATCAATGAAAGAGATACGGCTGTGTATAATAACCTCAAGTTTTCGCCTGCGGGACAGGTGAAGATCAATTGGTTTGTGAATGATGAGGTGGTATCGACCGATAGTGTTTTCAAGTTTGTGCCACAAACCGGGGGAGAATTCAAGATCAGACTGGAAGCGGAGTTCAACGGTTTGAAATCTGTCAGGACATCGGATGTTGTGGTGAAGCCTGCAACATATACAAGAAAGTACAATGAAAAAGTTGTGTTGGGATATTTAAGTGAGACGGGATTGGCGAGCGATATCAGGTGGCATAACATTACGCACCTGGCGATGCAGATCGGGCAGGTATCAAGCAATGGACATCTGGATGTGACGAGAGGAAATTCGAATCAACTCATGGATGAGGTTGTTGCAAGAGGACATATCAGGGGCATACCTGTGTTGCTAAGTATTTATGGCCGATTAACACCGGTTGATGGATGGGCATTGTATGGCAGTGATGATATGGGGCCTGTATTGAGAGATGCAGGAAAGAGAGCAGGGCTCGTGCAGCAACTGAAGGCATATGTTGAAAGTCAGAGGTTGGATGGAGTAGATATCATCATGACTGATTTCAATGGTGCCCCCGATTATGGAGCAAACCTTGCGGCATTGAAGGCGATAGTGTCTGAGTTGAAGACAGCGTTGCCTGCCAACTCGATTGTTACAGTTACTGTGACACCAGGATGGCAGCATTGGGAGTATCCGGATTTGTCGCAGGCCGATTGGGTGAATGTAAGGGCATATGAAGATGGCGTGCATGTAGGACCAGGAGCGCCGTTGGGACAGGCATCATCGTTTGATTGGATGAAGACAGCGGCATCAAGATGGGTGGACTTTCACTTGCCAGCAAGTAAGATCGTTGTTGGATTCCCTGTGTTTGGATTGAGGTACAATGCGCTCGATCCGAATGGGAATAATTTGTCGTGGGGATCTTATGATTATGTAACGTACAGGAGTTTGTTTGATATTGATCCAGCTGCGGACACTAAGGAGCAGTTGGGATCATCGAAAGGAATATATTATAACGGAAAACCCTTGATAACTCAGAAGGCAGAATACATTAAGAACAGTCAGTTCAAAGGAATGTATGGATGGTACATTGATGCGGATTCAAAGGACTCGACGAAGTCTTTGTTCAAGACCGCGTATGACATCCTGAACTAGTTTGTATTCTCATACGATCCGGCCCCTAAGCCGTACCATAGCCCCGAGAGGGGCTATGGGTGTTTAAAGGGGGAAACCGTGCTTATTCGTCATCTAGAATTTAATGTGAAAATCCAACTACTTTCTTAGAAATTGGTTGTTATTTGCAAGCGACCAATCTTATGAATTCTAATGATCCGTGACTATGAATAAGAAGTTTTGTCTGTGTTTTTTTTCCTTATTATTTATTGCTTATTCCACCTCAGCGAATAGTTATAAAGAAGTGTTTGAGGTGGTAGACAAGTGGAACACTCTACACAATACAGCAGATGCAGAAGGATTCAAGAAATTATACGCTCCCTTGGTGCTCTATTACGGTAAAAAGAATACAAGAAAGTATTGCTTCAACTCTAAACGAAAGAACTTAACTCCCGGTTTCTTTCAACAACTGATTACTCCTGTAAAAGTGACGTTTTATTCGTCTGGCGTGGCCAAATGTGACTTCGTCAAAAGGGTTCACTTGACAAAAGGCACGTATGATTATGAAGCATATCTGCTCGTGAAACAATTGGATGGAAAATACGTGGTTTGTGGCGAAGGTGACGTTATAACAGATCAACGTTTACAAACCGATCTTAATATTGGCGAGCCAATCGGTAAAAAATCTAGTGGCGGATTGTTATATGGAGGGTTGTCGTTATTAGTAATCGGGGGCGGCTTTCTTTATGTTTACAAAAGAAAAAAACGAAGACAAGAAGAATTGTCTTGGCTACAAGAACATGCACCCTCTGAATCGCCGGAAGTTGGAATATCAGAAGAAGTTCCTGTGTTCAGTACTTCAGTTGTCGAAGATTTGAAGAAATCGATTGTCGAGGAACTCAGCGAAAATTTCAAGTCCATGTCGAGCGGTGATTTGACTCCACAGGGGAAAGGCCGCGAGTTTGAAAATTTTGTGGTCAGTCTTTTTAACCCAGAATACTTCACGCTAGATGAATGGCAAAGTGACAAATTCCACAACGGAATTTACCCTTCGGCCAGTCTGGGCCCCGACCTTGTCTATACGTTTCAGACGTCATCTGATTTCGGAAGATTGGCTGTCGAGTGTAAATGGCGTTGTGAAATACCTAGCAAAGGCGTAAATATAGGGCAACAGCGGCAACTGGATACTTATAAAAAGTTTCGATCAGATCGGCGAATGCCCGTATTTCTGGTGCTAGGAATCGGAGGCAAACCTTCACACCCAGAAGAGTTGTATATCATGCCAATTAATGAAGTTCGTTCAACAGTTCTGAGGCAATACGAGCTTCATGAATATCGAAGGACGAGACGAGGATATCTTTATTTCGACAACTTTAGAGAAGTACTTAAATAATAAAGTCGATCAAAGTTAATTGAAGCCAAAGCGATGCCTGTGTAGACGTAGATTTTCTAAAGAGGGATAAAACTGCTGTCTTTGCGGCAATAAAATTGGCTTGTTTTCAAATTGTTTAATTGAATATATGGAAGTCTCCTCATGCATTTTCTTAACGGCCACTGTGTAATCGTCATTAATACTTATCAATCCCCGATCGAAGGCTCTGTGTAGATTTGGGCACAAAGATATTCCGTTAGTTATAGTATCGTCGCCCGACTCGGAGAACGGTATGATATGACAAGCGTCCACCATTTGAACCGACTGGTCGACGACAATTCTCATTCCCGAAACACAGCATGAGTAATTGTAGATTTTTGGAATTTCTCGTTTAAATAATGCCCCTCGAACAAATAACTCTTCTTCGCTAAAGCTGGCTGCACGCCTCTTATATACATTTGGAGGTTCAAATAACATTTGATTGATTATTGATTGAACAAGCTCATCAGTCACCAATGATTTTGGTGCGTTTGGGAAGTATCGTCTTATTAAGCTTAGTTTTAGAATGTCTCGCGATTTGCGACTACACAAAAGCTCAAACAGATCTTGGTCAAGGCTGGCAAAATCAACTGCATCCCGCAGCTGTCCGAAGCTTCGGATGGACTTCGAACTTGTTAATAATATTTCCTTACCTGGGGCTGTATGTAATTGCCAATATCCTTCTGACCGAAGGTGAAAAAAGGGTAAGGCGAAATTGTCGGTGAATTGCGATGTCCTAACTAGTTTATGCCAGTAGTTCTTAAATGTTGCGACCAAGTCGGGTGTTATGTATATTCTGTTTATTTTAATTCGGCCAGCCTCTATCTCTGCAAGTATTGCTAGCAGTAATACGGGTTTATGGGGTGCATTAACCATCCCAATTTTTGCGGTGTGCAGGTGAGTAAAACTATGTACGTATTTTTCTAGAATTTTCATCAATTACTTTCGGTTATTCGGCAAGAGTTATTTCTTAAGTTCTCGTAAGCCAACTTGTTTTAAATATTCATATGTTCCATCATAGTATTCGCGTTTTCGCGTATAATCTTCATCGTCTCCCTCGGGGACAACAATAACCAACCCTTGCCTCGCACGAGTCAGCAGCACGCGGTACGCGTTTTTCAAATGTTGTTTCATGTACGCTTTTCCCATCTTCTTCCAATTTTGTCCTTCAAAGTAGTGTTCTGCCCAAGCTCGCCCCTTGACACGCAAATCCGCGTCCCATGTCAAGCATGCCCAATCAATCTCCAAACCTTGCACTTGAAATTCTGTCGCCGCATCTTCGAGGAAGAAGGACGATCGTAAGTCGTCCTTACCTTTTAGAAACCAGTGGACTGGGTTAGTCTTTGACTTTACATCTATAGCCAGCGGTTTCAATCGCTGTGCCCTAGATGAAACGACAATTCCATAACGCTCGGAACCGCGTGCCATGTTCCGAAGCCATTTCCGAGCCTCATTTATGTCTCTTGTCAGGCAAACAGGATAATGACATTGGATTTCGTCAAGCAACGCCTTCGCCTCAGCCTCTTCAAAATCTAACACGCATTTGACGAATCGGGAAAGCTTTTCAGCCCGAAACGAACGGAGCGATACTGCTAAATGTAGATGGTCTAGCGTATGCAATTGCTCTTTGCTTCTAAACTGCTCCAACGCATTTTCTGTGGCATACTCGGCATCTGTGATGCGACTAGAAATGTAAACTTTCCAATTTGCGAACGATCGATTTATGGCCTGAATCCATTCGCTTAATCCTGCTTCCCCCTTATTAATTTCCTGACCTCCTCCGATTAGGCAAATAATAACTGCCCAATCTTGATGACGGTTGAGGCAGGAGATCAAGAACTCTGGTTCAGACATAGAAAAACCTGGTCGATTCTTTTTTCGTTTCATGAAGTCTGCGGTAGCATTCAGGTCCCAGGCACGCTGTGCTTCGTCAAAGATTGCGATGTGCTCGAATGGAGGTTGACTATCGGCTAAATTATCATCCCGAAAGTGGTGAACATTTTGAACGAAGGATTTGACTTCGCTATACACGACGCCTTTTCTCAACGTATTTCCTTTTTCTTTCTCTCGAGCTTTTTTATCGAGAGTAATTGCCTCTCTTAACACTGCCACTAGAGGTCCATTGCCAGACAAGAAAACACTGCCGGTTTTCGATTTACTATCCAGGTTCTTGGTGGCGATATCAAGCCCCACTAATGTTTTTCCTGCACCCGGCACACCAGTGACAAAGCATATGGACTTATGATGATTGGTGCGGCTGTCTTCAATGATCTTTGAAATTGTCTTACCTGTTAAAGCCAAATTAGTTGCTTCTGCCTCTGTCTTTGTTAACTCTACGACACTGTGATTGTTATATAAGGCGAGCGCAGCTTCTATAATGTTAGGCGTTGGGGAGTATCTTCCATTTTTCCACTCGGAATACTCAATCTGTTCTCCAATCGCGGTGTTCAATACATCGTCAATTATGCCTCGAATATTGTTTCCGTTTGTTTTAATAGGGAAAAGGAGATTGTCATTGTGTGGTGTGAACTCTATTGAATAGGCTGATTTCTTAGCACCTGTTGCAATTAAGATAGGGGCTAGGAGTGGCCTGTGACTTGTCTGATGAAAGTTCTTGAGATCTAAACAATAGTCGAGTACTTGGTCTAAATAAGTCGCCAGATACTGAGATTCGCCTGCTTTGAATTCTAAAACAAAAATGACATTACGAATGATTGCTATTACATCGATTCGTCTGCCCATTCGGGGGATTGAATATTCGAAGAGTAAGCAGCCTTCCAGGTCAAAGAGAGCGCTTTTTAAAATCTTTATTTGTGTATTCCATGCTTGTCGTTGCGTAAGATCAACATTGAATTCGCTAGCATTTGTAAGCACTCCGATTATTTCCTCGGGCGACTGATTTAAAAATTGCGGTATGGTGCTTTCGTAATAATAGCGTTTTGCCATATTAAACGGAGGAGGGTTCTTAAGTTAATTGATAAAGTTATACACCCCTTCCGTTAATGCAACTACTTTACTCAAACTTTAATTAACCTCCCCTCAACCTCTCATAAACTTCCTTAAACTCCAGGATTACTTATTATACAGATGCAAAGCTGCTTCGCCGACAAATTCTGTTAGGGCGGCGTCCTCGACTCCAGAAATCCGCTTACAGCTAAAGATTATGTGTAAACGGCGGTACTATATTTCTATCCTCCTTCTTTTTCGTCAATGTGTGCTATATATCATGTTCAAACCCCAACACCCATCCCTCTCCATTCACGCCGGTGGTGTAAAGAATCGTTATTGAAATGTGATTCCACGGTCTATCGGCGATCTGCGTTGGTAACGTTGTGAAGTAATCTTCATTTGCAACGCCGGTGCAGTTGCTGGTGCAATTCCAGATCTTTTGTCCTGCCATTAGTACGCCGCCGATAGTCTTCCAATAGGAGCGATCCACGGTGATCTTTAATGTTTCATGAGATATGTTCTTCAATAGAAAGTATGGGTCTTCGGGTCTCATCGCAACGATCGCTTCGTGTCCTATTGCATCTTTCATAATGATTCTGGGTAACCATTTTGCATCCGAGTAAGAAGAAGGCCCTTGTAATTGAATGGAAGCGTTTTGCTTCAATGTCACAGGCTCGCTGAAATTCCATAGGCCCTGTAAGTGTCCCTGGTAATTATTCTTTCCATATAGCTGCACGGTGAGTACACCGGTGCCTGCTGCGAGGTTACTGATGTCGCCCTTTAGTTGGTTTCCTACAACTTGCAAGGGAACTTTTGTCTGCTGGCTTGCTATATTCCAGATCGCAAATGCAGAGTCCACCTGTCCACCTCCAACATATGCCTGGTTTAATTCAATTTTTATATCGGATTGAACTGGTTTTGAGATCGGATCCTTCGTGCAAGAAGAAATGTAATTGCTAACGAAAAGAATTAATGCGAACTGAATGAAACGTTTCATGTATGTAGTTAATGGTTTGCTGCGCAAAGCTAGATGCGTTGCGAGGCCATGACAACTACATATGGATGTATCGTTGCATTTAAATGATGAAACGTATAAATATTCGGATGAAAGTTCAATTCAACAACATAAACAATTATCAATTCCCTTTCACCAGGCGTATCGTACGCTGACGATTGTCTGCAATTATCTCGTTAAATGCCCGTGCAACAAGAATAACTTTTTTAACAGCAGAAAGCCCACCTCTTGCGAGGCAGGCTTCTTATTTGAATCACCCTAAACGCTCTGTTATTACAGCTTTACAAACTTGATCGTCTCTGTGCCTTTCTCCGTTTCAACCTGCAGGAAGTAAGTGCCTTCGCGCAGATCTTTCACATCTACCTGTAACTGCCTCTTTATCGCGGCCGAGTACTGTTTCGTGTTCACCAACAATCCTGCTTCGTCAAAGATCTTCAACATCACTTTCTCCGAAGCATTCGCTAACACAAGGTGGAACTGGCTTTGTACCGGGTTGGGGTAGATATAACTTTTTGCAATACCATCCTGTACTCCACGCTGTCCTGTCTTTTCTTCTTCGGTCTCACCGGTTCCAACAAATCCTGCTGCAGTTACAGTTACAGTAAATGTCGCCTCTCTATATCTTACCGGCGATCCGTTATCCGTTACTCTTACTTTGAGCGTATACGTTCCTATCGCTGTTGGCTTCCATGTGAACACACCTGTTGTTGCATTGATCGTTGCTCCCGTTGGTGGTGTGATGAGTGAGAATGTTTTCGTTTGCCCGGCATCCACATCTGTTGCAACTACCGTGAAGGTTAACGTGTTTCCTAATACAACACTCTTAGGTGTGATCGTTGTAATCGTTGGCGTATCGTTCACCTGGGTGATGGCTATCTTCACCCATGCTGGTGCGGATTGTAAACATCCCACATTCGCTGCGAACATAAACGAATCCCTGCCATTGTAATTTGCTTTCGGCTTATACGTTCTTGCGGCTCCCGTTCCTGAACTTACTGTTCCATTGCGTGGTGCAGTTGTAATAGTGAAGGTGAAGTTCGTTGCACCAGCACCTGAAAGTGTGAGCGACTTTGAAACATCTTCTAACGTAGTCACAGACAATTGTGGTGTTGCAGTGATAGATACTTTCGGCATCTTAACAAAACCCGACAAAGGCATGCCTCCATCTGTTGCAATATTCAAATGCCTGAGCACCGTGTAAGTTGTATTGAGTATGCGGAAGATAGTGCCCGACTTATACGTACCGCCAATGGTTGTTGTTCCATAGAACGCACCGTCGCTTCCCTGTAGCAGCCTGCCTTTCGGTGTAGATCCATCTGTTGTTGCGCTTAACTGTCTGAGTTTTGTATAGGTTCCTGCCGGAGTAATCTTGAAGATAACACCTGCGGAATATCCGCCACCCGCACTCATCGTTCCATAAAAATTACCATCTGTTCCAAGTGTCAAACCACCAATTGGTGAACCTCCATCTGTACTGTAAGAAAGTGTCTTGAGATTTGTGTATACACCGGCAGCAGTGATCTTGAAAAACCTGGTGTTGTTGCTCGTCATGCCATAGAAAGCACCATCGGGACCGATCGTCAATCCTGTCATGGCCCTGTTGCCATCAGTTGATGGAACAAGGTGCCTCAACACAGTGAATACAGTTCCTGTAGTATTCATCTTGAAGATCGTTCCACCACCGCTCGTGCCACCACTATATGTTATTCCATACAAGTATCCATCGGCTCCCTGTACCAACGGCCCTTGTGGATATTCGCCGTCAGTAGCTCCTTTCATATGACGCAATATGGTAAAGGTTCCGGCTGGTGTTACCCTGAAGATTGTTCCCACACCATTGGTGCCACCGGTTTCTGCAACGCCATAGAAATTGCCATCTTTTCCTCTCATCAATCCCGCTATTGGGTTACCACCATCAACCGTCCGATTAAACGATTTTACTACTGTGGTTACACCACCGCATATCTTATAGATCGTACCGAAGTTGAATGCTCCACCTGTTTTCGCCACACCGAAGTACACGCTGTCTTTTCCAATGGCAACATCGCCGAGTGGTTGGTTTCCATGATCCGCTCCATTAAGATTGGCGAGCACCTTGTATGCTCCTGCAGTAGTGATCTGGAAGACAACTCCCTTCATATTCTTTCCTCCATGCTTCGTCATACCATACAGCTTGCCATCGCTCGATTGTATCAGGCTTCCAAACGGAGATCCGCCATCTACTGCTTCAGTGAATCTCTTCAATACGGTTACAACTCCCGTGGGTGTCATCTTGAATACAGTACCGGCATAGCCGCTTCCGCCCGAAATGCTTGTCAATCCATAGAAGTTGCCATCGGTGGCGAGAGTAAGACTTCCAAAGGGATTACCTCCATCTGTTGCGGGAGTGAACTTCTTTAGTATGGTAAGCGTGGTACCTGTTGTGTTGATCTTAAACGCAATGCCGTTGTAATTCACGCCTGTCGGTGCCAGGCCATACAACCAGCCGTCCTTACCCTGCACAAGATTGGCGTCGGGATAAGCCGCGTCTGTAGCCGCGTTCAGATTACGGATAACTGAAAAAGCACCTGCCATGGTGATCTTAAAGATCACACCATATTGGTACGTACCTCCACCATGTGTCATCCCGTACATCGCGCCGTCAGTCGCCTGCATCAGGCTACCATTGGGGTTTGCGCCATCAGTTTTTGTGAATGATTTCAATACGGTGTAAGTGCCTGCCGGTGTGAGTCGGAAAATGGTGCCATAGCCGCTTGCGCCGCCTGCAGAATTCAATCCATAGAAATTGCCATCTGTTGCCTGTAGCAATCGTCCTTTAGGGCGACCACCATCAGTATTTATAGTGAGATTCTTAACCACTGTATAAACGCCTGTAGCGCTTATCTTGAATATGATGCCTCCAGAACCGCCGGGACCACTGTTCAACATACCATAAAACAATCCGTCTTTGGCTTGTATCAATGAACCCTGTGGATATCCGCCGTCAACGGCAAGGTTGAAATGCTTGAGAACGGTGATCACGCCTGTTGTAGATATTTTGAACAGCGTACCATGATCGTAGGTGCCACCGTTTTGTGTCATACCATACAAATATCCATCGGTACCACGAACCAGATCGCTGATAGGAAGCGCTCCCCAGTCTGCAAAGTTCTTGATGATGGAAAATGTTTTTGTGTCCGTCTTAATTGAGAAGGCAGTTCCTTTTCCTTCAACACCTCCGTTGGAGGTAACCCCGAGGAGTACATCCTGTGCGCGTGCGGTGTTAGCGAAGAGTAATGATGCAAGGAAAAGAAGCTTTAACAAGGGTAACGCGATGTTAGGCATACGGGCGCTCATCGCCTGTGAACCCGGTTGGTCTTGGGTAGAAATAAACCGATACATGAAGTTTAATTTGATAAAGGTTAATGGTTAATGGTTCGACCAGGTTGGATGTAGTGTTCGATAGGTGACGGGTGCAACAAAGATGTGTCGATTCAACGCATTTGAAAAGGCGTTACTGTATCAACGGTGGTTAACCACGCGTGAAATGGGATTAATTCCGATGAATTGTAATCGTCTGAAACACAGTGGTAGAGCGAGGTACGTAGTACTACGTATATTGTATCTATTGAGGATGGGCGGTAGGATGCGTGAACAATAATTCAGAGTTTGTATACTGAGGAGGTTTGAGTAAATTATGCTTTCATCCCTTTAATCATCAAACGGATTATATGCCATCCAGAAGAAAATTTCTCCAACAAACAGGTGTGTTTGCCATGGGCTCATTGGCCTTCTCGAACAATTTTGCCAGGTCGTTTTCCATTGATCCTTCCGTTGCTGGCTCGCTTGATTTTCAGATTTCCCTCGCCGAATTTTCTTTTGCGGGTGAATTGATGTCGGGCAAAATGTCCAATATGGATTTTCCTTCGCGCGCCAAAAATGAATTTGGAATTAATGTGCTCGAGTATGTATCCATGTTCTTCAACAACAAACATACTGACAGCGCATATTTGAGAGAGTTGAAGCAGCGTTGTGATGACCTGGGGGTGACCAATCACCTGATCATGGTGGACGATGCAAATATTGCCGATCTTGATTCCAACAAACGCAAGGCCGCAGTGGAAGCGCATTACAAGTGGGTGGATGCGGCAAGGTTTCTGGGGTGTTCGGCTATTCGCGTCAACCTGGGCGATACTGCCAAAGCATTAAGCGGAACTGAAGACGATCCTGCGGAGGAAGCAGCAAAAGCTGCCGTGGAGGGATATTCGCAATTGTTAGAATATGCTGCAAAACAAAATATGAATGTGATCGTTGAAAATCATTTCGGCAATTCAACAGATGTCGATTGGCTGGTTGGTGTTATGAAACAGGTCAACAAGCCAAACGCGGGGCTCTTACCCGATTTCGGGAATTTCTGCAGACAGCGAAGCAAGCCGGCAACCAATGATATCAAAGGAATGATGGCAACTAAATGCGTGAAAGAATACGATCGATATGAAGGTGTTCGCAAAATGATGCCTTACGCAAAAGGAATCAGTGCCAAGTCGCACAAATTCGACGCAACGGGTAATGAAACAGAAACTGATTTTATGCGAATGTTCAACATCATTAAGGACGCAGGTTTCAAGGGGTATGTGGGCATTGAATATGAAGGGTCTTTTATGAATATGTTCGATCCTTCGGCGGGATACCTTCCGGCTTCCGAGGGTGTAAAGGCGACCAGGGATTTGCTCCAGCGTGTTCAAAAGCAACTGGCATAAGGGTTCCAAAGTTCGCCTGGTAAGAGTTTGTACTGATAGCTTCATGAGCTTTTAATAGGCAGCGCTGGTTTTCTGTGCTAAATTTGGGATTGGATCTCGTCGCATCGCGTATCGTTTACCGGTCTTCGTTTCCATAATCCTATTAGCATGAAAAAATTTGTCTTCGCACTTTGCGCGCTTATTCTCACGGGTAATGTATTTGCACAGAATCTAATGCCGGCCGACGAAGTTGAGCCTCGTATTGGAACCGCGCATTGTCGCTGGTTTCATTTTACGCCGGGTGCAATTCCCTTCGGTATGGCAAAGCCTGCTCCTTCAACGAACGGTCACTACGGTAACAAGTGGGGCTGGGAAGCTGTTGGTTACGATTACCGCGATTCATCCATTGAAGGCTTCCCGAATTTTCATGAATTCCAGGTTGGCGGTGTTGTATTCATGCCAACGACGGGTAAGTTGAAGACCATCCCTGGTAAACTGGAACAACCGGATCTGGGCTATCGCTCTGTGTTTGATCGTAAAGATGAGATTGCAAAAGCGGGTTATTATTCCGTGTTGCTGAAGGATTACAACATCAAAGCGGAATTGACAGCAACGCCACGTGTTGCCTTTCATCGTTATACATTCCCTGCTTCAAACTCTTCACACATATTATTTGATATCGGTAACAGGCAAGGTGAAAGCGGTCGCATCAAGGATTCGAAAGTGTACATTACTGACGACGGTCGCATCGAAGGATACGTGATCACGATGCCTGAATACACGCAAAAGTATCAGCCAGGTGCAACAGTGTCCATGTATTTCACTGCAATTGTTGATAAGAAACCTACATCAGTTGGTGTGTTCAAAAAAACCGATGTCAAGCCGAATGAAAAATCAATCGATGGCGAGGGTGCAGGTTTGTATATAAGTTTTGCAACGAAAGAGAACGAAGCAGTAACCATTAAAGCAGGTCTATCATATACATCAATAGAAAACGCGCGATTGAACCTCGATGCTGAAGCGAAGGATATGAAATTCGACCAGGCAAAACAAAATGCGTACGACACATGGAACAGTTATATGGGTCGCATCAGGATAGACGGTGGATTGAAACAGGATCGTATCAAATTTTATACAGGTCTGTATCATGCATTGCTTGGAAGAGGTTTGGCGAGCGATGTGAATGGCGCATATCCGGCGAACGATGGCTCTGTTAAGCAGATCGCATTGGGTAAGGACGGTAAGCCTGTTCACAATCATTACAATACCGATGCAATATGGGGCGGTTATTGGAACCTCACACCGCTGTGGGCATTGGCCTATCCCGAATATTATTCCGATTACATCAAGAGCCAGTTACTGGTATATAAAGATGCAGGATGGTTAGGCGATGGTATTGCAAACAGTCGCTATGTATCCGGAGTGGGAACCAATCTCGTTAGTTTGATCATGGCCGGTGCATACAATTACGGCATTCGTGATTTCGACATTCAAAAAGCATATGAAGCATCATTGAAGAACGAAGTGGAATGGCGTGATCGTCCGGCAGGAGCTGGCAAGGAAGATGTAGATCGATTTGTGAAATATGGTTATGTAAATCATGTTGAACCAAAGAACAATGAATGGGTATTTTCCGGATCGCATACGCTCGAGTATTCATTCAGTTCCTACGCCGTTGCACAATGGGCGAAGAAATTGGGAAAGAAAAAAGATTACAATCAACTGATGTCGCTCTCAAAAGGTTGGGAAAAGATCTTCGATACTGAAACAAAATTTGTTCGTCCAAGATATGCAGACGGAAAGTTTGTCGACAACTTCAAGCCGACAGAACCATGGCGTGGTTTCCAGGAAGGAAACGCATGGCAGTATACGTTCTATGTGCCGCATGAACCTGTATCGCTGGTAAACAAAGTTGGCAAAGAAGAATTTACGCGTCGGCTAGACAGCATCTTCACTGTTTCGCAAAAAGCGATATTCGGTGGTGGTAAACACATCGATGCGTTTGCGGGTTTGGAAGGATTGTACAATCACGGTAACCAACCCTGTCTGCACATCTCGTGGTTGTTTAATTATTCAGGCAAGCCCTGGCTTACACAAAAATGGGTGCGTGCTATTTGCAATGAGTTTTATGGTACCGAAGGAATACATGGTTATGGATACGGTCAGGATGAAGACCAGGGACAACTCGGTGCATGGTACGTGTTAGCAGCGATCGGTTTGTTCGATGTTCAGGGTGGAGCAGCGGCTGCACCGAAGATGCAGTTAGCCGCACCGTTGTTCGATAAGGTGACCATTCAATTGAATAAGAATTATTATCCGGGCAAAACATTCACTATCACTGCTAAAAACAATTCTCCTGAAAAGATCTATATCCAGTCGATGAAATTGAATGGTAAGACAATCACCACTCCGGCTGTTGATTTTAAAAAGATCGTCGCCGGTGGCACATTAGAGTATGAAGTGAGTGAACAGCCTAATACAAATATTAAGTAGCGATATTATTATGCTGTGATAACGCAGCGTTTGCGAAATGTTATTTCTTCTTTTTAAGCTTATCCGGTTTGTGGGCCGCAAGTTTTTTGCTCTTGTCGGTCTCCACCAGGTACTCGGGGTTGTCTGCGGAAGCGGCAACCTCGTGGCTTTTTATCTTCATCGGTGAAGTCAGTTTCTTCTTAACTGTTCCCGAAGTTTTGCCTTGCGACGTTTGCCATTCCACTTTATCTCCCTTCTTCAGCGTTTTCTTAGCTTTTGCCATGACCGTTGTTTTATGATCCTTCACACAAAGGTCAGACCAACATGCCTCGCCCGGATTCGGCTATTTTATTATTGATGGGAACTGCAGATCAACAACGGTTGTTGCGACGAATATCCTTTTGCAAAAAAATTTGGTATACTCAAATTTCCATTTAACTTTGAAATACAAAGTACTTTTTATGAAGGAAGAAATCTTGTCGAACATCAACAATCCTGCGCAGTTGGAGAACCTGTACAGGTCGGATAAGTCCGCATTCAGACGTGCATTCAATGCCGTGTTCCCCGAGTTAAGAGATCAGACGGTTGCAGATTTTTGGAATGCGCGACTAAATTTTGAGAAGCAAGAGGCGTCTTTTGGATCACGATCAGATTTGATTTTTGTGATCATTGCCTCGCTCATTGCGGGATTTATCGCGAAGATCCCCGACATATTCAACATCAGCGAAGAGTACTTCTTTCCCCGAAACATCGGCTATGTGGTTTTCCCTGCCCTGACTGCCTACTTTGCGTGGAAGAACCGGCTATCCACCGGAAAGATCGCAACAATAATTGTTGCAATGGTCGCAGGACTGTTGTTTATTAATCTCCTGCCGAATAAACCCACCAGCGATACCCTTATCCTGTCGTGCATTCACCTTGTTTTGTTTTTATGGTCGATACTCGGTTTTGCCTTTGTTGCCGATGCAAAAGATGACGCGGGCAAACGAATGGGGTATCTGAGTTATAATGGTGATCTGGTGGTTATGTCAGCCTTAATCGCAATTGCCGGTGGAATCATGACAGCCATTACGTTTGGATTGTTTGAATTAATCGGCCTCCGAATCGAAAAGGTTTGGGAGGAATACATCATTCCATTTGCGGCTCCTGCCGTGCCGATAGTCGCAACCTATCTAACCAGAACAAACCCACAGTTAGTAGGAAAGGTTTCGCCTGTCATTGCACGGATATTCAGTCCGCTCGTTTTGGTGATGCTGGCGATCTACCTCGTTGCTATCATTTATTCCGGCAAGGATCCCTACAACGATCGTGAATTCCTTCTTATGTTCAATGCATTGCTCATCGGTGTAATGGCAATCATCTTTTTCTCTGTTGCGGAACGTTCAAAAGCAGCCACCAATCACGCCGAGACATGGGTGCTGTTACTTCTGTCGATACTCACCATTGTTGTGAATGGTATCGCCTTATCGGCAATATTATTCCGGATATCCGAGTGGGGCATAACGCCAAACCGTATGGCCGTGCTTGGTGCAAACGTATTGGTGTTGATCAACCTGTTACTGGTGACGTTCCAACTTTATCGCGTTGTAACCAGGAAGGCCGAGATCAATTCTGTGGGCCGCACCATTTCTTCCTACCTGCCAGTATACATCGTGTGGACGATCATTGTGACGTCTGTGTTTCCGGCGATATTTGGCGTTTAGCCGAGAATCGGATGACCGGAGAAACGGATAATCAGCGACAATAAATCCGTTTCTCTGTTTCTCCGTTTCTCTGTTTCTCTGAGTACATTTACTGTTATGAAAGCCTTCCTCTTTACATTACTAAGTCTCGCGATATATACCACCATCTATTCGCAAAAGCAGCCGGTTGATTATGCCGATCCTTTGCTAGGTACTTCCGAATCCCGATGGATGTTGAATCCCGGCGCTACCATGCCTTTTGGGATGGTGCAGTTAAGTCCCGATAACCAGGGTGGAGTGTGGAAGTCGGGATACGAATATACCCTCGGTAACGTCGGAGGATTCAGTCACATACATTCCTGGACAATGGCCGGTCTTTCAGTGATGCCGACGGTGGGTGTGTTAAATACCCGGAGAGGGCCTGCAGACGGACCTACTACCGGCTGGACAACCGGATATCGTTCACGAGTAGTAAAAGAATCCGAACAAGCAAGTCCCGGTTACTATGCTGTAACACTGATGAACGGAAATATAAAAACCGAACTCACGAGTACAACGCGCGCGGGTTTCTTTCGCTTTACTTTTCCTGAAGAAGAAGACGCACACATCTTGCTTGATCTTGATATTCCTTTCGAAAACACTGCAGAGATCCTCGAAGCAAAGATTACCAAAGTGTCGGACACAGAGATAGAAGGATATTCAAAACAAAGATGGAGTTGGAATGAATACACCGTTCATTTCATTGCGCGGTTTAATAAATCGATGCAATCGTTCGGTGGTTGGGTAGGCGACGATGTAAAGAAAGAGATCAACGAAATTTCGGGCAAAGGATCAATGGGCGGCTATGCTGATTTCAAAATGAAGAAGGGCGAAATGTTATTAATGCAGACTGCCATCTCTTTGGTAAGCATTGAACAGGCTCGTTTGAACCTGAAAACTGAAATGGATCCGTTCAGTTGGAGCTTCGACAAGGTACGTAAGAATGCACGTGATGTTTGGAACACGCTGCTAAGTAAAATAAAAGTTGAAGGCGGTTCCGAGCTCAACAAGAAAAAGTTCTATACCAACTACTATCGATCATATGTTGCACGAACAACCTGGAGTGATGTCAATGGAAAGTATGTGGATGTGAATGAAGTGGTGCGACAAGTGCTTCCCGAAAATCCGGTTTATGGTTGTGATGCTTTATGGAATACTTTCTGGAATCTTAACCAGCTATGGAGCCTTGTCAATCCGGACATTACAAGCAATTGGGTTAAATCATTTCTTGAAATTTACAGAACCGGTGGATGGTTGCCGAAAGGTCCCGCAGGCATTGAGTATTCTGGGATCATGGAAGCATCGCATGAGATCGCATTGATCGTTGCTGCATATCAAAAAGGGATTCGCGATTTTGATACTGCATTGGCTTTGCAGGCGATGGTGCATCAGCAAACAACACCGGGAATCGTTACTAAAGAGAATGGATTTGCCGGTAATAAATTCTTTGAGTCTTACATGACGCTCGGATATGTTCCTCATGAAGAAGGACAGGTATCCAACACACTTGAATATTCGTATGACGATTGGTGTGTTTCGCAATATGCGAAAGCATTAGGCAGAGAAGATGTTTACACACAATTTATAAAGCGAGCGGATAATTATAAGAATGTATTCGATACAACCGTGAAATACATTCGCACAAAACATCGCGACGGCAATTGGGTGAAGGACTGGTCGCCCTTTTGTTGTACAAGCTTTACCGGTTCAGGATATCTTGAAGGGAATGCATGGCAATACAGTTTTTTCAATCCGCATGATGTGCAGGGAATATTGAACCTGATGGGCCGCGATGAATTCAACAAGCGACTTGATGATGGCTTTGAGAAATCTGCACGATATTCATTTAATGCTGAAGGTGATCTTTATGATCTTGTGCCGATCAATCATGGGAATCAGCCAAACATGCAGGCGGCGTGGCTTTTTAATTATTCGGGGAAACCATGGTTAACACAAAAATGGACAAAAGAGATCATGAACAAGTACTATGGTGTTACTCCATACCATGGTTGGTTGGGTGATGAGGACGAGGGACAAATGGGTGCATGGTTTGTTATGGCTTCAATGGGATTGTTTCAAACCAACGGCGGTGCGTCAGTAAGACCATTCTATGAAATAGGAAGTCCGCTTTTCGAAAAGACAACCATTCAACTTGATTCAAGATATTACAAAGGCAAGTCCTTTACGATCATTGCAAAGAATGTTTCTGATAAAAACATTTATGTGCAGTCGGCCCAACTCGATGGAAAGCCATTGAACAAGCCATGGTTCTATCATGATGAGCTTGTCGATGGCGGCACACTTATCCTGCAGATGGGACCAAAAGCAAACCTGCAATGGGGCAGTAAGCCTTCGGATGCACCGCCGTCGATGTCAGCGAACACAGAAAATTAATTGCATATTCTATTAGTGACCTTTCCCGCCTTCGCCATCTATTCCCATAGTTTGAAGATCGCGGTCGAATAAGTACATACCACCCTTGTCTTCACCAATAAGGTTTAGTTTGTCGATAATGTTTCGGGCAAGTGTCTCTTCTTCTATCTGTTCTGCAACATACCATTGAAGGAAGTTGTGCGTAGTGTAGTCTTTTTCGAGCATGCAAAGCTCAACAAGTGCATTGATCTCGTTGGACACCTTGATCTCGTGTGATAGAACGATGTCAAAGATCTCATTGATTCCCTGGAATTCATTTTGCGGAGCGGCAAAGGCAGGAACGATGGCATGACCACCCCGGTCGTTGATGTAATGAAATAATTTCAGCATGTGCATGCGTTCTTCATCTGAATGATGGTAAAGAAAAGCAGCAACGCCGTTATATCCTTTTACCTGCGCCCATGAAGCCATAGCGAGATAGTACATGGAGGAATAACCTTCAAGGTCGATTTGACGGTTTAAAGCATTTTCAATTTTGGATGAGATCATAGTGAATGGTTTGTCTATAAATATACATGAAAGATTCGTCCCTGGTTCGTCGCTGTTTGTTCACCTGGCTTCATCAAACCTTTTTTGGTTTCGCATATAGATTTCGATACAAACAACTGCGAATATCAACAGCGCCAATGCAGGAAGTACAACTGTCAAATCAATCATCCTCGTGGTGGGTGCTAAGACCGGTTGCTCCAGAATCCAGATTTTAGCTGCGTTATTATCCTGTCCAAATGCGGATGTGGTCAGGTTTGCAGCGAAGTGTATTCCTGTAGGCATTGCAATTCCTTTCGAGTAAATCGCTGCCAGCCCAAACACAAGTCCCCAGATGGCTGGCCCCATGAATGAACTTGTGATTGTCCAACCATTTGCAACATGATAGAGCGCAAATAGGACGGAGGTTATCAAAAGAGCAACACGCACGCCATATTTCGTTTTTATATTTTCTAGTGGATATGCCCTGAACCCAAGCTCTTCCATGAATGCAAGCGGTATCAATGGAATTGCCATCATAATAAAGTGCATCCAGTTTATCTGCGGGTTTGCGGAAACGCTCACACCCGTAAAGTATATAACGCTGCATGCCAACAGTCCCATCAATATTATGCCTAGGAATATTCCATTTACGAATCGAACCAGGGTTTTGCGTTCAAATGTCAATCCGATATCCTTGAATCGTTTCCTGTCTATCTTAAGAAATATTGCTGTAGCAATTAAACCTGCAAGTGTTCCAAGTAACCCATGTGCGAGTCGCTCGGAACCTGCCTCAAAAAGGTTTTTGCTTATCGATAATGCCACGAACAATCCAGTGAAGACAAAACAAAAAAGAATCGATCTCGATATTTGCTTCATTATTAAATTAACTCAATATATTTCTTTTAATAAATAATCTCCAATGCAAGACAGGGACTATAGAAGTTCGTTACAGGAAGCAGTTGAAACATTAAACCATAATAAATTACACAAACAGCTATTGAATTTTCGGATTTGTTTCTATACTTTGTCCTTCCTACTCTTCGAAATCCCTACCGTATAGTATCTGCTATCTTTTAACCTAAACACATCTTCTGTTATGGAACAGCAACAACAGACGAGGGAGTTCATTCTTCGTTATTTCAATGAAATTAGTGGTGTCGAAAAGACACGGGGCGAACTTGGACGTTTCATAAGTGATGAATCACTGATTGGACACATACTTGAGTTCGAAAGTGCATTTCCCGGGTACAAGGTCCTTCCCGATGAAATGATTGTAGAAAATGACAGAGTCGTTGTTAAGGCACGATTATCGGGCACTCATAAAGGCGAATTAAATGGTATTCCTCCTACGTATCGCCAGGTAGATGTTCCTTTCGCAATTTGCTATGTCATTTCTAATAACAAAATAACAAACCACTGGATGGTGGTCGATCGGATGACTGTAATGGAGCAGCTTGGAGTTATGGAGACGATGGAGAAATGAAAGGAGCGTATCTTCATATCTCTATTTATGTTACCAGATGATTGTAGAAGACCTCAACCGTTTTGATCGCACACTCGCCGTTCTTGTATTGCTGCAATCACGCAAACTTGTGAAAGCTCAGGACTTATCCGATCGATTTGGAGTGAGCCTGCGCACGATCTATCGCGATATTCGCTCGCTGGAAGCTGCTGGTGTTCCCATCATCGGCGAAGCGGGGGTTGGCTATTCCATTATGGAAGGCTATCGTCTGCCGCCCATCATGTTTTCTCGTGAAGAAGCTGGTAGTTTCGTTGCTGCGGAAAAACTAATGCTGCAATTCACAGACGTCGGACTGGGATCTTACTTCAAATCGGCCATGGACAAAATTAGGTCTGTATTGAAGGGAAAGGAAAAAGACTGGATCGCATCGCTGGAGCAGCAGGTATGGACCGTTAACCGCAGCGAACCCTTTAATAAAACTATCAACAATGCATTGCCGATCCTATTTAACAGCATGGCGATGCAATTGCAGGTGCATCTTACCTATCAGTCCGTTAATGCAACAAAGGCATCAGAGCGTTTCATCGAACCCGTTGGTGTTTTTTACGAAAACCACCACTGGTATCTCTATGGCTTTTGCCATCTGAGAAACGATTACCGGCAGTTCCGCACAGACAGGATCAGGGCAATCAGGTCCACAGACATACCCTTCTCAAAATCTCACGACATTATCAGCGAGCTAAGAAATAATTATGAAAGCTGCGAGGAAACGAAGGTGATCATCGCCGTACAAAAAGAAACTGCCTGTTACCTAAGCGAGGGGAGGAAATATTATGGCTTCGTTTCAGAAGAAGAGAGGGAAAACGAAGTTGAAATGACCTTTATGGTGAGTTCACAAATGGAAGGCTTAGCAAGATATTACCTGATGTTTGCAGATAAGGCCAGGGTCGTTGAGCCTGAAGAATTCAGGATGAGGGTAAAAGCGCTGGCAGAAAAAACCCTTGCTCAGCTAAGCAAAGATCTTTCTGCGCAGCACTGATTATTTATGCCCTGTCCCAAAACGGCGGAGGCTCGATTCCCAATGCCCGGAGGTACACATATCCCTGGGCACGATGATGAATTTCATTGTCGATAAAATAAAGGATCGAAGACATTACTGTTCCTTTGTACATGCCAAATAGTAAAACGGATTCATGAAAGTTTTCGATCGGAATTTTATTCAGGAGCGAATCAATTTCGTCTGAAGCTGCATCCCAAAGCTGAAGCACTGTCTCTTTTTTATTTTGATGATCCGTGTGCTCATCCAGGACACCCTGGTTTCCCGATACTATCTCTCGAAGTCCCGGTGCTCCTATGCCAAGTAACTCCATGATCATTGCGGAGAAGGTTCGCATGCCTCCAATGGAGAAACTAAATAATTGTTCCTCAGGAAAAGCTGCAATTACTCTTCGTGTAAGATCCCGATGACCGCGCCAGTGACGAAGTAATTCTGCAGGAGTGATAACCTGTTCAATGCTTTGGAGTGTTTGTTCCATAATGTTGATTTTAAGTATGAGAACAAAGTTGTGGACAGGTAGTGACAAGGGTATGTCAGCAGTGTAAAAAAGCTTCAATTTCTAAGCATAAATATTGCATGTGTCTTTTACAACAATTTTTTCCCCTCTAAAGATTTCTTCCATGAAAAAAGAAAAAGCACAAGGCACAGACCAACATCTTACGACCAATCAGGGCGTGAAAGTTTCCGATAATGAAAACTCATTGAAAGCAGGTATACGCGGTGGTACTTTAATGGAAGATTTCCACTTCCGCGAGAAAATGACTCATTTTGATCATGAACGGATTCCTGAACGGGTTGTTCATGCCCGCGGGTCTGCGGCCCATGGAATATTTAAAGTGTATGATGAATCGCTTAAAGAATTCACGAAAGCCAAATTTCTGACAGATCCATCTGTGGAAACGCCTGTATTTGTGCGTTTTTCAACAGTGGTTGGCTTTCGCGGTTCAGCCGATACAGTTCGCGACGCACGCGGCTTTGCGACAAAATTTTATACTGCCGAAGGCAACTACGATTTGGTTGGAAATAATATGCCGGTTTTCTTTATTCAGGATGCGATTAAGTTTCCGGACCTGGTACATTCCATCAAACCACAGCCGCATCATGAGATGCCGCAGGCTTCTGCTGCGCATGACAATTTCTGGGATTTCATATCATTAATGCCGGAAAGCATGCACATGATCTTCTGGGTACTTAGCGATCGGGCGCTTCCGCGCAGCTACGCGATGATGGAAGGATTTGGTGTTCATACATTCCGTTTTATAAATGAACAGGGAGTCGCGCATTTTGTTAAGCTTCATTGGAAACCAATGCTCGGGACCCACGGAATAACCTGGGACGAAACGCAGAAAATTGCCGGAAAAGATCCGGATTTTAACCGCAGGGATTTGTGGGAAGCCATTGAAAACGGCGCATTTCCCGAGTATGAATTGGGAGTTCAAATCATTTCTGACGATGAAGAGTTTGATTTCAATTTCGACATTCTTGATGCTACAAAGATCTGGCCCGAGGAATTGGTGCCAGTAAGAAGGGTAGGAAAGATGGTCCTCAACAGAAACCCCGATAATTTTTTCGCTGAAACGGAACAGGTCGCATTTCATCCGGGCCATATAGTTCCGGGTATAGACTTTACCAATGATCCACTACTCCAGGGCCGTTTGTTCTCTTATACAGATACACAATTGATTCGATTGGGTGGACCAAACTTCGCAGAAATTCCCATCAATAGGCCCCATGCGGAAGTAAATAATAATCAGCGCGACGGTTTTATGCGCCAGACAGTAAACAAGGGGAAGGTGAATTATTCGCCCAATTCACTCGCGGGCGGCTGCCCTTTTGCTGCAGGAGCCGACATGGGCGCATTTGCGCATCATGCGGAAAAAGTGGATGGACAAAAGATAAAACAACGGAGCCCCAGTTTTGGTGACCACTACAGCCAGGCTACTCTTTTTTACAACAGTTTGTCGGAACCAGAACAGCGCCACCTTTTCGAAGCATTCCTCTTCGAATTAGGTAAAGTGGAAACGATGCACATCCGCGAAAGGATGGTAGGCCATATTGCAAAGGTAGACAGACAACTGGCAGAACGAGTGGCGGCGGGCATCGGTGTGAAAGTACCGAAAGTTGAAGATGCTCAATTAAATGCCAGACTCGAAGGCAAACGTTCTGTGGAAAGATCTCCATCGTTAAGTATGAACAATACCGCTAAAAGTTCTGTTAAAGGTCGCAAGGTGGCTGTTCTGGTGGAGGATGGCTTCGACGGAAAAGTTTTAGATGCAATGATCAGACTGCTCACTTCTGAAGGTGCCGTGTGTGAAATCATTTCAAAATCGCATGGAATGCGCAAAGCTGATCAAGGTTCTGATGTGAAAACGGATAAGACATATCTCACTACCGCATCTGTGCTTTATGATGCGGTACTTATAGTTGGAGGATCCTCCAATGTTCAGAGCCTGCGATCAATGGGTAAAGTGCAACATTTTATCCAGGAAGCTTTTGTACATTGCAAGCCCATTGCTGCTGTTGGTGAAGCAACGCAATTGCTTGAAGCTTATCAGTTACCTGATCTACAAATTACAGATACAGCAACAGATCATATGGGTTTGATAACCGCTTCAAATAGCCAGGCGGCGAATGAAGTCGGTCAATTATTTTTAAAAGCGATTGCAAGGCACCGGGATTGGGAACGGGAGAAATGGAAAGAGCAACTACCGGTGTAAAGACGCATATCAGCATGAATTTTACAAAACAAATATTAATGCATGTTATTAGCAGTGCTTTCCGGGTTTATTGTTGCGTCATTTGTTCCTTTTCTCGGAAGGTTGCTGCGTGGTAAATTGAATTTTGTATTAACACTGCTGCCATTAAGCCTGTTCATTTATTTCCTGACATTTATCGGACCGGTATCCCGTGGCGAGTCGCCCCTGATCTCTTATAGCTGGGTGCCTTCTGTTGGCGTTAATTTCAATTTCCTCGTTGACGGCCTCTCGCTTCTTTTTGCGCTGATGATAACCGGCATCGGGACATTGGTATTTTTGTATACCTCATCGTATATGAAAGGCGACCGATACCTCGATCGATTCTATGGATATCTCTGCCTCTTCATGGGTGCAATGTTAGGAATGGTGTTATCGGATAACATCTTTACATTATTCGTATTCTGGGAGCTGACCAGTATCAGTTCATTTTTCCTGATTGGATATAACAATGATAAAGAAGAATCCAGGAAAGCAGCTTTAATAGCACTCGCGGTGACCGGTTTGGGTGGCTTCTTCCTGTTGGCAGCGTTTGCCGTCATGGGAAATATTTCGGGCACATATTCAATAACCCAAATGATGCAGTCGCCGGCAGTATTGAAAGAACATAGCTCGTACCTGCTGATCATTATCTTCCTTTTTATTGCGGCTTTTTCCAAATCAGCACAGTACCCGCTGCATTTCTGGTTGCCTGGCGCAATGAAAGCACCTACGCCAGTGTCCACCTACCTGCATTCAGCCACGATGGTGAAAGCAGGCATCTATCTATTGGCCCGATTCACACCTGTATTGGGCGATGTGCCTGCATGGAACGGAACATTGATAATATTCGGTGGATTTACGATGCTCTATTCGGCCTTTCATTCCATCTTCAAAAGAGATCTGAAAGAAATTCTTGCTTATTCAACGATATCTGCGCTCGGTATGCTGGTGTTCCTGATAGGCCTCGGCACACCTGAGTCGCTGCTTGCCGCGGCTGTATTCATCATCGTACACGCACTATATAAGGCCAGCCTGTTCCTTGTCACAGGCATTATCGATCATGAAACAGGCACCCGTGATATTGGGCTGTTGTCCGGACTTAGAAAAGTTCTAATGCCGGTGGCAATAGCAGGTCTGTTGGCGATGATCTCTAACTCGGGCATACCTCCAAGTTTTGGTTTTGTAGGAAAAGATTTGATCTACGCTTCCACACTGGGATCGGAAACAACTTCAATAATTCTCACTGTTGTGGCCGTACTTACTAATGTGTTTCTGTTGTACGCGAGCATACTCGTGGGAGTAAGGCCATTCGTTGGGAAACTGCCCGATGACTACAAGGATGTGCATTTGCCTGATTGGCGCATGTGGATGCCTCCATTGCTATTAGGAACTGCCGGATTATTATTGGGTCTGTTTCCCGGCATCGTGGAGAAAGAAATAGTACTGCCAACACTTCATTCGATGGATCCATCAGCGCCTGAATTTCACCTGAAACTCTGGCATGGATTCAATTCAATACTCACACTCAGTGCTGTCACGATAATCGGCGGTATTCTTTTGTACTTCGTTCTGAAGCCTGCTGGCAAGAACGCCTGGCTGGTGTCGCTCGACAAAACATCGCCCCAAAATATCGCCATCTACCTGAACAGAAAATTCAGATCATTTGCAGGATTGTGGACGCGGTTGTTGCAAAATGGTTATTTGCGGATCTATGTATTGGTCATCATTTCCTTTCTTACAGTGCTACTGGCTTATCAATCGTTCACCTACGTAAGGTTTGATCTGGATCTTTCCAAAGTGACGCCACTTACTTCCGCAGAGCTCGTTGTCATATTCATTCTCATCGTATCTGTAATATATGTTGTATACACACCGTCGCGACTTGCAGCGGTGGCGGCAATGGGAGTTATCGGTTATTGTATTTGCTTATTCTTTGTTTTTTACAGCGCGCCTGACCTGGCCATGACGCAATTTGCGATCGACACTTTAACGGTAGTGCTTTTTGTGTTGGTGCTGTATCGACTTCCCAAATACATGAACTACTCAAACTGGTTTATAAGAATTCGCGATGGACTCGTTTCATTGTTCCTTGGATCTCTTATTACCATGCTGGGACTGGCGGTGCTTTATGAACCAACGAGTAAGGAAACATCAGAATTCTTTGCTGAGAATTCGTACCTGCTTGCCAAAGGAAAAAATGTTGTCAATGTGATATTGGTTGATTTCAGAGGCATTGATACGATGGTGGAAATAACTGTGTTAACCATAGCTGCGATAGGAGTTTTTGCATTGTTGAAGTTGCAGTTAAATAAATATGACCAGGAACTATGAGACACTTAACTTTTCGAACAGCAGCGAGTTTCCTGCTCCCGTTGCTGCTCTTGTTTTCGGTGTTTATACTTTTAAGAGGACACTATCTTCCCGGTGGAGGCTTCGTTGGAGGCATCATTGCTTCAACCGCATTTGTACTGCACGCCTTTGCATTCGGCTTAAGAAGTACACGCAAACTGCTTCGCGTGCATCCAATGAAGCTGATGCCAATAGGGCTTGCATTAGCCGGCTTCGCTGCGATACTGCCTTTCTTTTCAGGCTTGCCTATTATGACGGGGCTTTGGCTCAATGAACCAATACCTGTATTTGGAATGGCAGGTAGTGCCTTGTTGTTTGACATAGGCGTATACCTGGTTGTGCAAGGTGTGGCTCTAACCATCATTTTCACCATTTCAGAATCTGTATAGAATGGAAATAATTTTGGCGATTGTTGTGGGACTCCTTTATGCAGCAGGCATTTACCTGATGCTTCGCCGAAGCCTGGTAAAACTGGTAGTGGGGCTCGTTCTATTAGGAAATGGTGCAAACCTTTTAATATTTCTGTTAGGCGGACTCGTAAGGGGAAAGCCTCCGATTATCCCCACTACCCATACGTTTCTCAGTCAGGTCTATGCGGATCCTGTACCCCAGGCGCTTATCCTTACTGCCATTGTGATCTCATTTGGTCTGCAATCGTTTGCGATTGTTCTGATCAAACGCACTTATATCGTGGTGAATACGGACGACATGGATCAAATACATTCAACCGAAGAAGAAGATGACTACTAACCTGATCATTTTACCCATAGTACTCCAATTTGCACTGGCTGTCATCTTACTGCTTTTCTGGGGCAGAATTCAATTGCAAAAGATGATAAGCATTGCAGGAAGCATTATAGCGATCATCGTTGCGGCCTCATTGTTCAACGATGTTTATAATAATAAAATTCTAACGCTGCAGGCGGGCGACTGGAAGGCGCCGTTCGGCATATCTTTCGTGGCCGATACATTCAGTGCAACCATGGTTCTCCTCGCATCTTTATCGTCTGCAGCAGTAACTGTTTTTTCAGCGGTAACCATTAAAAAAGCGAGGATGAAATTTGGATATTTTCCAAGTTTTCATTTCCTGGTTATGGGATTGAACGGGGCCTTTCTGACCGGTGATATTTTCAACTTATATGTTTGGTTTGAAGTGATCATCATTTCCTCTTTTGTGTTTATTACGTTGGGTGGAAAGAAGGCTCAGATCGAAGGGGCTGTGAAATATTTTACATTGAACTTCCTTGCTTCAATGATTTTCCTCACAGCCATCGCAGTATTGTACGGACTGGTAGGAAGTCTGAATCTGGCCGATTTGTCGGGCAAGATGCACAACATCCAGAACCAGGGCCTTGTTCAGATCACTGCTATTTTATTTCTCGTTGGATTTGGGATCAAATCTGCGATGTTCCCATTGTATTTCTGGCTGCCAGATTCTTACCACACCCCGCAAGCTGCAATCTCATCGATATTTGCGGGGCTCCTCACCAAGGTGGGTATTTATGCCCTTCTTCGGGTATTCAGTTTGATTTTTGTACCGGACGATTTCATGAAGACCTTACTGGTTTACCTCGCGGGCTTTACACTGATCAGCGGAGGTTTGGGTGCACTGGCGCAAACGAATATGCGCAAGATGTTTTCCTATCTCATCGTTTGTCATATCGGTTACATGATCGGCGGTCTTGGAATGTTCACCGTTGCTGCATTGTCTGGTGCGGTGTTTTACCTTGTTCATGATGTGATCATTAAAACCAATCTATTTTTGGTAGCAGGACTTGTTTATAAGATCACCGGTGAATTGAACCTTAAGCGTATGGGAGGTATCTATGGCAAGTATCCATTGATATCGCTCTTAATCGCCATTCCATTGTTTTCATTAATTGGAGTGCCGCCATTGTCGGGGTTCTGGCCCAAGATCAATCTCTTCAGCGAAAGCTTTGACACGACCAATTACTTTTTATTAGGCAGTTTTATTTTCGGAAGCCTTGTTACCCTGTACGTGCTCACATGGTTTTGGTCTGAAGCATTTTGGAAGAAAGCCGAAACGTCTGTGCGCAGGCCATACATCCGTTATTTTGATGTTATGCCCGCCTCTGAAAAGGCAATGTTGATCATTCCAATAGTATTCCTCAGTTTAATATCGTTGTATATCGGGCTTGGGGCCGAAAACATTTTTCGTTTGTCGAATCATATCGCAGCGGAATTGGTCGATCCCACGCCTTACATCAATGCAGTATTAGGAATTGCAAAACCAAATGTAACGCCATGATGCAGAAACGATTTCTTCTGAATGTGATATTGACGCTTATATGGATTGCGCTAACAGGCAATTTTACCTATGTCAATATGATGATAGGCTTTGCAATAAGCTATTTTATTCTGTGGATCATTAGCAGGGACAGCGAAGACAAGCGTTATTTCACCATTGCCTTCAAGATCATTGGATTTTTCTTTTTCTTTTTATGGGAGATGTTGCGCGCAAACTGGCAGGTAGCATACGAGGTAATGACCTCTAATCTGCACATGAAGCCCGGGATTGTGAAGATCGAAATGGAAGCAAAGACCGATCTTGAAATCACGTTACTATCGAACCTCATTTCATTAACGCCTGGTACACTGGTGATCGATGTTTCAGACGACAGGAAGATCATGTACGTTCATGGGATGTACCTTGAAGATAAAGCGAAATTCATCGAGTCGATAAAAACAGGTTTGGAAAAACCATTGCTTAACATCATGCGATAATTATGACTCTTTATAACTACCTATTATACTTTATCCTGCCGGTGCTTGCGCTTTCAACGTTACTGGTGTTCATACGTTTCTTAAAGGGACCGAATATTGCAGACCGGGTGGTATCGCTGGATTTGCTTGTGACCATCGGCATCGGCTCGATTGCAGTGTATAGTGTATTGACTGAACAAAGTACGTTCCTTGACATTGCGATGGTTGTGGCATTGATAGGGTTTCTATCCACTGTTGCATTTTCTTACTACCTGGAAAAAAGAAAAAATAATGATTGAGGTTATTATAATGATATTGTCGGGCATTGGTGCAATAGCGATCTTGCTGGCATCGATCGGGCTATTGCGAATGCCGGATCTTTACCTTCGGTTATCAGTAACAACGAAAGCAGCCACATTAGGTATTGGACTGATATTATTAGGCGCCGCATTTTATTTTCAAAATGTGGGCGTAACATCCCGCATACTTGCGATCATATTTTTTACGACAGTCACAGCACCTGTTAGTGCACAATTAATTGGCAGGGCTGCGTATCTTATCAAAAATAAAATGTGGCGGCACACGATCATCAATGAACTGGAAGGCATGTACGATACGAGGACAGATACCTTACGCGGCATGGAAACGAATGACGATCGTAGTGACGACAATGTTGTTGAATAATATGTGCGTTATTTTTTCTCCAGTTGCCGACGCACTTTTTCTTCTACACTTTTCAATAGTGCGTACCAATTGTCGCCCGAATCCGAAGCAAAGGCATCGCTACCAGGTATACCAAAGCGGACACTCACCGATCTTTGTTCGGTTGATTTGCCAGTTTCCTGATTGAAATATACATCTACCCAGTTCACTTGTGATACATGTCGTCGCAGACGCGTGATCATGTCCCTGATCTCTTGCTGAATGTTATCACTGATCGTAATGTCAACCGCCTGAACGTCTAATTTGATGCCTTCAAAGTTTTCTGTATAATTCATTTGTAGTCGTTTTTTGTAAGTCTTCTCACGAAAACCGTTCCATCGACGTGCATTGACTTAAGTCAATGCTATTTCTTGCTTTAAAGTAAGGGTTTGGCACATTGTGTTGGCTATGTTTGCAACACCTACAATACCGACTTACTACGCTTATAGAAATCGTGGGTGCGGAATCGGCAGATCATCTCCGCGCTTCGTTAACATTCCCGTTGCTGCACAAAAAATCCGGGATATTATTTCACCAAATTAAAAAGTTATGTCACCATTAATTATTGCATTGATCATTGTTTTAATAATTTCTGTTGTTTTATTTTTGGTTGTTTATTTGGTTGACAGGTCTTATAAGAAGAATAAGAGACTGTATCAATTGAAGCGACAAAAATCCAAACGCTCAGAATCTTTTGCACTGTAGTGCAAACATGTGATCATCAAATGCTCTTTCAATGGTTGAAGTACAACAACCCGCATCAATACATCAGCATGCTGCAGAAGGGAGCAAAACCAGCCTGATGGTAAGAAACGAATTGGCATTTGCGATTGCCTGCGGGATCTTTCTTGCATTAGGGTTTTCTCTCTCGTTCATACCATCGGTCAACGTCTCTGTCTCCCTGGCTTTTTACATTGCCGCCTACATAGCAGGCGGATATTTCACCACGATAGAAGCAATAGAAGGTATTCGCAAAGGACATTTTGAGATCGACTTCTTAATGCTCGTTGCTGCAATTGGCGCGGCGGCATTGGGTGAATGGGCCGAAGGAGCTTTGTTGCTTTTTCTTTTCAGCCTGGGTCACGCATTGGAACATTATGCGATGGCAAAGGCGAGGAAGTCGATCGAAGCATTATCGGGTCTTGCTCCAAAGACAGCGCTGGTTAGAAAAGGGGATTTGTTACATGAAGTATCTATTGATGCTTTGCAAATTGGCGATACGGTAATTGTAAAGCCTAATTCTAAAATTTCAGCGGATGGCATCGTGACGATGGGACATACCAGTGTAAACCAGGCTCCAATTACCGGCGAGAGTATGCCAGTCGATAAATCTCCATTCGCGATAGCGGAGATTGCCGCAAAGGGCATGGAGAAAGTGCCCATACAACACAAGGTATTCGCCGGATCGATCAATGGTAGCGGAAATCTTGAAGTTTATGTTACACGAGTGGCATCGGATAGTACCATCGCGCGACTTGTAAAACTCGTTAATGAAGCACAGGCGCAGAAGTCGCCCACCCAACGCTTTACCGACCGAATTGAAAGATATTATGTACCAGCAGTGCTGGTGTTGGTAACCCTGTTATTGTTCGCTTTCGTTGTGATAGATGAATCCTTCAGTGCCAGTTTTTACAGGGCGATGGCGGTATTGGTGGGTGCGAGTCCATGTGCATTGGCGATATCAACGCCAAGTGCAGTATTGAGTGGTGTGGCAAGAGCCGCCCGCGGTGGCGTACTGGTAAAAGGCGGTAAGCCGTTGGAAGATCTTGGATCTGTTACTGCGATAGCATTTGATAAAACCGGAACGCTTACGGAAGGAAAGCCAAAGCTCACGGGCATTTATGTTTATGATGGGTACGACGAAGCTACGCTGCTTGAAACAGTTATTGCTGTGGAGCAATTAAGTGATCATCCTTTGGCCGCTGCAATTGTGAGAGACGGATTAGACAGGTTGAAGAGGGCAGTGGCCACTGCGACGAACCTCACATCTATTGAGGGCAGAGGAGTGCGGGCAAACTATAATAATGCAACGGTGTTGATTGGAAACAAAGAACTCTTTTTAGAAGGCGGTCAACAGATACCTGCAGAGATAGCAGACAAAGTGATATCACTGGAGAGTGTAGGAAATACAACGATGCTGGTACAGGTGAATAACACTTTTGCCGGGGTGATAACTTTAATGGATGTGGCAAGAGCGGAAGCGAAAGCCACGGTAAAACAATTGCTGGATAGTGGTATTCGTAAGGTTGTAATGCTAACTGGCGATAATCAAAAGGTAGCCGAGGCGATTGCAAAAGAAATAGGCATTACGGAAGCATGGGGCAACCTGTTGCCAGAGCAAAAGTTGACAGCGATTGAGAAATTGAAATCTTCTGAACGAATGATTGCAATGGTGGGCGATGGAGTAAACGATGCACCTGCGATGGCGAAGAGTACAGTTGGTATTGCGATGGGAGCAGCAGGAAGTGATGTGGCTTTGGAGACAGCGGATGTTGCGTTGATGGCAGACAAGTTAAGCAACCTTCCGTTTGCAATTGGGTTGAGTCGCAAAGCGCGTAGTATCATTAGGCAAAATGTAGCGATCAGTTTGGGTATGGTTGTTTTGTTGGTTCCATTAACCATGGCTGGCGTTGTAAAAATGGGCCCTGCAGTTATTGGCCATGAGGGGTCTACAATTGTGGTAGTGTTCAATGCGCTGCGGTTGTTGGTGTATAAGCCATCTTTTACGCAAGGGTGAGGGGTTAGGACATTTTGCTTAAGCAGATGACGTCATTGAACCATCGGAAGCTTAGTGGACCATATGCTAAAAAAGCATTCATGCAGCCGGTATTTAGCTGGGGCGCTGCAAACCCAATAAGGAGTCGTGATGCCAGGAAAGCATATCTGGCGGCAATCACCAAAAGAAAAAACCTCTTGCAAAACGATGTTTACAAGAGGTTAAGTTTCTTTCAGCTCCCCCTGCTGGACTTGAACCAGCGACCCTCTGATTAACAGTCAGATGCTCTAACCAACTGAGCTAAGGAGGAATTTCCACCCGATTTGATTCGAATGGGTGGCAAAAATAGGGAATTTGCTCTTTCACCCAAAAGTTGATTAGTTTTTTTTCTGCTGCCTGCGATTTGCCAGCTTTTCCAGTCGCTCTAACCTCGCCCTCATTTCTTTATTCTCTTCTTCGAGCTTCTCAATTTTTTTTTCCATTTCCCATTTCCCATTTTCCATTTCCTCAATTGCTTGCTGCTGCTCCTGAATCGCCCTTACCGCCAACACACTGAAATTGCTGTAATTCATGCCCAAAAGCGTTTGTCCATCCTCGTTAGTGAGTTTCGTTACCAGTCCAGGCATTATCTTCTCTACCTCCTGCGCCATGAATCCAAACGACACGGGATCGCTCTCTTCGTTATCTTTCAATTGATACGTGTACGTTTTCATATTCATCAGTTGACTTAACACGGAACCTAACGGCAAAATGTTTTTCTTCATTCGCATATCAGACACCGATGTATATCCGCCCGTGGTGCTGCTAAAGGTTCCGCGGAGCGCGCCGTTGTAAAACAGTTGTAAACTCGGACTTACATGCATGCTCCATTTATTTGTTGTGGAAGCTGCCTCCAATTGCAATGCATGTGAACTTGCGATGGATTTCACCTGCAGCGCTGCATCTGTTGTAGCTGTGCCGGGCAATTTCACAATACCAACCCGGCCACTTCTCAAAACGGTCAGTGCATTTTTCCGCGGACCGAAGTACTGGCCGTTGCCTACAATGAACAATGGACTATTCGGACCGGCTGTCGTTTCTGCGGCAGCTAAAATCGGATCCGCACTCTCGCCTATGGCGAAGCCTGATTGCGTACGCATAATATTATCTGTCCCAAATGCCGCACTCCATTCTGCCTCCGCAGTTGCGTCATTGGCAGCAAAAGTGTAGGTGCCTGACGATTCACCACTGTTGAATGAAGCCGATGCCTCGCCATCAGCAGTGCCAGTATTGGCAACAAAACTGGTGCGACCGGTTGCAGCGCTGTACTCACCGAAAGCAGCCGAATGATCGCCCATTGCCTGGGCAATAAACCCTGCTGCAAAGGATGAACTTCCTGTAGCCACGGCTAATCCTCCAAAAGCCGCCGAATTATCGCCACTTGCAAGGGCATCACCGCCCGCAGCAAACGAACCGTAGCCTATCTTTTCAAAGTCCCAATTATATGGAGCGCCCTGCGCAAAAGGATCTTCAACATATCCTGCGCGAAATGCGGCTTTGGATGGAAGCCAGAATGCTTTTACACCAACTCCCGCTGTATCGAGACCAAACAAAACCGGTCTTCCCGCGGCGACATTCAATTTAGCACGTGGATTAGTTGTGCCGATACCTACATTTCCGGTGTTTGTATTGTAAATGCGCGAACCGACCTGTGCCCATGGGCCGGCGCCACCACTTCCTGCAATATTGGTCCATGCTGTTGCATTCCAATACCAAAAGCTTTGTGTGTCGGTGTCATACACCATAAGCCCCGCTGCGGGTGCTGCGATAGCAGTCCTTTGGGCGCTGGTCATCCTCGGAATTAGTATTCCCTTTTTTGATGCGGCATTCACTTTGATGTCGAGCATCGCGCTTGCATGTGGTGCCGTACCGTCATCGTTGATGGCTACACTTTGCGCACGCATTGTAATTGGTAATGCAATTACCGATACAATCAAAAGCAGTTGGTTTAGGCCTCGTTTCATATTTGTTGTTTGATGAAGTGTCAGATTGACAATTATTTTTGCAGCTTATCAATGATTGATTCGAGTCGCCTGATTCGTTCTTCCTGTTCTTTAACCTTCGTTTCCAATTTCAAATTCTCATTTCTCATTTCTGAAACCACTTCCTGAATTGCTCTTACTGCCAATACCCCGAAATTGCTATAGTTCATTCCTAAAAGCGGTTGTCCATCACCGTTTGTAAGTTTCGTCACCAGGTCGGGCATGATCTTCTCCACTTCCTGTGCCATGAAACCAAAGGAAACCGGGTCATGCTCATTGTTGTCCTTCAAATGATATGTGTATGGAGTCATGTTCATCAACTGGTTGAGCACCGAGCCCAGCGGTATCATGTCTTTCTTTAGTCGTATGTCAGAAACCGCAGTATAACCACCTGTTGAATTGCTAAAGGTTCCCCGTAGCACACCGTTATAGAATAACTGCAAATGGGGACTTACATGAAAACCCCACCGGTTGATCGTTGAGGCTTGTTCAAGCTGTAACGCATGTGATGTAGAGAAGGCTTTAATTTGAAGTGGTGCATCCTGGGAGCCAACGCTCGGCAACCTGCCGATCGCTGTATGGCCGCTTCGTGTAATGGTGAAAGCGTTTCTTAAATTTCCATAGCTTCCATTACCCACATAAAAAAGAGGAGCTGCAATACTGCCTCCCAACGAAACATCACCGATCATCGGAGTGCCATATTCGCCTACTGCGAATCCGCTATTTGTCTTCATGGAATTGCCCATACCGAAAGCCGCGCTATATGGAGCTTCGGCGGCACCTTCGTTAGCAGCGAATGCCGCATTTCCATCGGCATATGCATAATTGAACGCTGCGGCAAGCTCGCCGTTCACAGATGCCTGGTTAGCCGCAAAGCTGCCGTAGCCCTGGGCCGCAGAGTATGTTCCAAATGCAGCTGAATTATCTCCCATTGCCTGTGCAATGAAACCTGCCGCAAAGGCTGCACTTCCGGTTGCCACAGGTAGTCGTCCAAATGCAGCAGAATAATCGCCTCTCGCTAATGCATCACCTCCGGCAGCAAAAGAGCCATACCCCACCTCAGAATAATCCCAGTTAAATGGCGTACCCTGTGCAAAAGGATCGTCGATCACTCCGGCTCTGAATGCCGCTTTTGAAGGCAACCAAAATGCTTTAACCCCAACACCAGATGTATCAAGACCAAACAACACCGGCCTGCCTGCAGCGACATTTAATTTAGCACGTGGATTAGTTGTACCGATACCTACATTTCCGGTGTTTGTATTGTAGATGCGCGAACCAACCTGTGCCCAGGGACCTGATCCACCTCCCGCTGCGAGGTTTGTCCATGCCGATGCATTCCAATACCAGAAACTTTGTGTATCGGTATCATAAACCATAAGACCTGCTGCAGGTGAAGCAATAGCTGATCTTTGCGCGCTTGTCATGCGTGGAATGAGCAAACCTTTTTTTGCGGCCGCATTGACTTTAATATCCAACATTGCGCTTGCGTGCGGTGCAGTACCGTCATCATTGATCGCAACGTTCTGGGCATATAAAGGACGTGTACTTGTGATTATAGCAATAGCCATTAACACCGGCAAACATGCCGATGCGATCCGGTTCAGGGAGTTACTCATATAGTTAGTGTTGGTTAAGTGCTCGTATTAAAGGCCATCTACTTTTCCCCAAGTAATTGTTCCAACCTTTTCAATCTTTCTTCCTGCTTCTCCATTCTCTTTTTCAATTCCAAATTCTCATTTCTCACTTCTTCAATAATGCTCTGCTGCTCCTGTATTGCCTTAATTGCAAGCACAGCGAAGTTTGTATAGTTCATTCCCAACAGCGTCTCTCCTTTATCGTCCTTCATTTTTGTTACAAGACCAGGCATTATCTTTTCCACTTCCTGCGCCATGAAACCAAATGAAAGAGGATCGGTCGACTCATTATCTTTCAAATGGTACGTATATGGCTTCATGTTCATCAACTGGCTCAAAATAGAACCCAGTGGAAGAATGTCCTTTTTCAGTCTCATATCCGAAACCGCGGTATATCCACCAGTAGAATTGGAAAATGTTCCGCGCAGTACGTTGTTGTAATAGAGTTGCAAATGGGGACTTACATTAAAGCTCCAATCATTTAAAGAGGCGGCTTCTTCGAGTTGCAGTGCATGCACGCCAGACAATTGTTTTACCTGTAGCATTCCAGCATTCGCGGTTGTGGTAACCGGGTTTTTATTGATGCTGGTTCGACCACTCCTTAAAACAACAAACGCATTTCTTAAGGGCGATAAATTGGCCGCATTTCCAATAATAAACAAGGGAGAATTTTGATTTGTACTTACAGAAAGTTCTGGTGCTGCCAGTATGGGATCGTTATTTTGACCGATTGCCAGTCCGGCAAAGCTGCGCATCGTTGTTCCGAATCCCATGGCACCACTATACCATGCGGAAGCGGTTCCTTCATTCGCGGCAAAACTGCTTTCACCTTCTGCATAACCACGATTAAATCCTGCACCAAAATCTCCGTTTGCAGTTGCGCCGTTTGCAACAAAGCTGATGTCTCCCATCGCGGCGCTGTATTCACCGAATGCAGCGGAATAACGGCCCATGGCTTGGGCGATAAGTCCTGCCGAAAATGAGGCCTTGCCTGTTGCCACTGAGAGCTGACCAAAGGAAGCGGAATATTCGCCCGAAGCAGAGTTGTCGCCTCCGGCCGCAAACGAACTCCAGCCTATATTTGAATATTCCCACGAATCGCTTCCTATTCCAAAAGGATCTTCAATAACACCTGTTCTGAATGCCGCTTTTGATGGGAGCCAGAAAGTTTTAACGCCCAGCCCTGCGGTATCAAGTCCAAATAATACCGGTCTTCCGGCAGCGACATTGAGTTTGGCACGAGGGTTAGTTGTGCCAATGCCAACATTCCCTGTATTTGTGTTGTGTATGCGGGAGCCAAGTTGTGCCCAGGGTCCTGAGCCGCCGCCACCCGCGAGGTTTGTCCACGCCGAAGCATTCCAGTACCAGAAGCTTTGTGTATCTGTATCGTACACCATAAGACCCGCGGCCGGTGAAGCAATAGCACTTCTTTGCGCGCTGGTCATTCGTGGTATCAGCAAGCCTTTCTTAGCGGCAGCGTTTACTTTGATATCCAGCATTGCACTGGCATGTGGTGCGGTTCCGTCGTCATTAATAGCTACACTTTGGGCAGACATGGCAACCGGTAGCAGCATTACAAGAACTGCCGCAAGTAACCGGGTAAAATTGGAGATCATACGTTGGTTTTATTTTTTGATCGGGTTAAATATGGGATTGTGCCTTCCTGGGAGAAAGCTAAAAACTGCTAATGTGCCCTAACAGGATCAGAGGGATGGAAGTGGTCCGGATCAGTTACTTCAGAGTAAGAAAAGTAATGTACGATGTTTGATTGAGAATCACAAGCACCGGGAAAAAACATGAAACGGGAAACAGAAAACGGGAAATGGGAAATGGCAAATGCCAAATGCTAAATGCCAAATGCTAAATGGGAAATGGTTTTAATTCAGGAACTTCATTTTATCAATTTTGCGTCATGAAATACCTTTTCCTTTTCATCCTGCTTTGGGGTTGTGCGGCGCCGGCAAATATGATGTTGAATTATACCGTGGAACACCATCCTGCCACTTCTCTATCGCCTGCGCCGACGAAAATCGTTGTATTCAATAACCACAACGTGAAAGCACAGCGGTATCGTGAGAATAAAGAGCAGCTTTTTACAGCGATCATAGATACTCTCGTCTCACAAGCAGCACTTCGATTCCGATCGATTGGTATCGAAGCGGTGGCGCTTCCGGGTTTTACACCGATATCTCTTAGTGATAAAAATCGTCTTGATTCGCTTGCACAAACGTATAACGCAACACACCTATTGGCAATTGATAGCTTTGACGCAAAATTCATTCAAACAGAAGTGGAGGTAACGAGAACGGAAGACAGCAAATCTCGTGAGGCTTTTTACGATTTTGAATGTATCACCGAATTATACCTGTTGGACAAAGTAAAAATAATTGACGATGAGCTGATGCGGCAGCGGTATCCTCATTCAAGTCGCAGTGTAGCAAGCGGCTTACTTGCAGCCGGTCCTAATATCGTCACACAACAGCGTGTTGCCTATGAAAGTGGTGCAGCTAACATGGATAAGTTCCTCGATAAATATTTTGCAGCAAAGAAAATTCTGACCCGGCCGATTTTTTCACAGGGTGAGTTTGTCGAAGCCGGCAACGCAGCTAGAACGCAGGATTTTCAAAAGGCGCTTCAAATCTCTAAACAATTGGCTAACACTTCGAAGTCCAAAACCGCTGCACAGGCATATTACAATTGCGCGGTGCTTAGCGAATTGCTGGGAAACATCTCGGATGCAAGGCGGTACCTCGATAATTCGCTTTCCATCGTAACTCTTCCCGAAGCGCAGGCGATGGTTCGCTCCATGTAACGGAAAATTAGAATTTAATGATGCATAATAAAGGATGTGATTGTCCTTTATTAACTTGCAGCACTAACGCTTGCCGTATGAAACGTTTTGCTGCTTTTCCAATATTCCTTTTGCTTGTTGCTCTTATCTCCTGCAGCAAGGGATCAACTACTGAAGTTCCTCCCGTTCGACCCGATCCTCCGGTTATCCCGTCCGAAAAAGATTCGGTGATTCCTGACCCCTTAGGTTCAAATTCAAATCCACGCGCGGAATATCCCGGCTATGTACTTGAATGGTCCGACGAGTTTGACGGCTCATCATTGGATCTTTCAAAATGGTCGTACGAAACGGGCACAGGTGTGAACGGAGATTTCGGAACCGGCCAGCTTGACCGTGCCACAGACAGGCCGGAGAATGTAAGCATCAAATCAAACGTTCCCAACGCCAATGGAAATGTGTTAACGATCACTACCGTCAACGCATTTTATATGGATAGGATGTATACCAGTGGTCGCATCAACACAAAAGAAAAAGCAGCATTTGGTCCGGGATACAGAATTGAAGCAAGGATCAGGGCGAAAGACGTTCGTTACAAAGGACAGGGATTTGCATTTTGGATGATGCCTGCTGAGAAGCCTGATACATTGCCACACATCATGTGGCCACAAGGCGGTGAAATAGATATCATGGAATACGTCGGTTCAATTCCCCGATACAATCTTGGAACCGTGCACTACGCCTGGTTTTGGGAGAATAATCAGTACAAAGACTGGAATCACGGACATAAGGGAGGCTATTATTCATACTTAAATAAACAGGTGCCGGAAGTAAACCCCTCTTATGGTGATTATCCGGCTCCAAAAGGAGATCAATCAGCAGGTAGTGAGGCTTTCCATGTTTACCGAATCGATTGGTACAACACCCGCATTGAGTTTGCCATCGACAACAATGTATATCACATCCATTATTTCAATGATGGCGATGCATTTGATAGCGGCAACAAAGATGGACAGGACAAGGATGCAAAGGTTACGATGGGCGACAAGCGAATCCTCAAATCAGAATATTCAAATCACTTCGAAGAGTGGTCACCATTCGAACATAAATTCTATATGATATTGAGCGCTGGTGTCGGTGGTAAGGACAACCAGACCTACGGCGGTGCCATTGTTCCTGAAGCTAAATTTCCCTGTGAGACTTATATTGATTGGGTAAGGGTGTATAAGCGGAATTGAGAATTGGGAATTAGGAACACATTCGGAATTCTGAAATGGAAATTGAGAATTGAGAATGAATTGGAAATTTGGTGGATTCTCAATTCTCAATTCTCATTTCTCATTTCTGTAACGCTTCGTATCTCAGGAGCTTGTAGAGTTGCAGCATTCCCATCGTCCCATATCCATTGCGAAGGGCCCTGTTCAATGGTTTTAGCAGCCAGGGTTGTAGCAGCATATTTAAGCCGCTGGCTTTTACCTTTTCATACAGCCCCAGCAGGCGCACATGATCTGTCATTCCTGGTATTCTCGAGATTTTCTGCAGATGTGTGAGTCCTTCATCAGTTAGTTGAAGAAATCGCTCATTCGTTTCCAGGTGCATATTCACTACTGGATTATCGATATGGACAATCGGAATTCCATTCTGTTTCATTACAAAGCCAAACATGGTGTCTTCATGCCCGTAACCCCGAAGCGTTTCATCAAAAGGAAATTTTTCGAGCAGCTCTCTTCTTACAATGAAGTTGTTGGTGTGAAAACTGCGATAGGGATCGCGCGACCTCTGCACCGAGGGTTGACTTTCAATCTTTCTTCCATAAGTCCATCTGAGCATCGTTTCCCTGGGAGGTCTCTCTGCCTGGTATACACGTCCCCCACACCAAACTGCCTGTCCCTCCGGATGCAACACTGAAGCATATCTTGCGAGGTACCGATCGGATTGTGGCATGCAATCACAATCCATGAACAAAAGAAACCTGTAGTTTGCATACTCGAGAAATCGGTTACGGATTGCAGCGCGACCGATATTTTCAGGAAGCTCGATATATTGATCTGCCAATTGCTTATGAAATGAGTTTGCCTGTCTGAATTCAGATGTTGATGCATCGTCAATTACCAGGATCTCTGCGGACACCTTCAGTGTTGCAACCTGTGCATACAGTGCTTTTAGCAATGGTGCTATGTTATAATTGTAGACAGGTATGCAGACAGATATCATGCTCAAAGTTATTTAATGTGCCAGTCAGAGTTCAATCCATAATCCATCTTCTTTAAGTTCGATAGGGTAGGTACGGAGCCGGTATCCTTCACAGCCGCTATCCCGACCATGTTTCAGGCTGAAACGATAATTGTGAACCGGGCAAACGATATTGCCTTTAACATCAACAAACCCGTGCTCCAGCGAAGCACTGGCGTGTGGACACCGCTCTGCAAACGCAAAATACCTGCCTCCATATTGTGTTATACAAATGGATCTGCCATCAATATGTACGAGTGCAATGCCTTTCTCGTTGAAGCTGAGGCTCGAAACCGGTATTAGAAGTTTGTTCATTTAATAGTTGCATATGCAATTTATGGTATCAACAAGTATTGAAAAAGCTCTAGGCATTTCCACCTATTTATATTAATCGCGCGCTTAATGCGTTATAATACCGCGTATTCCGTAATAATTTCAATGATGTACTGCAATAGCGGTACAATGAAACTCCATCTCCTACATGAAGAAACGAATAATTGGGATAGCCATTTTATCCGCACTGCTATTTGTGTCGATAGCATTAATATTATGGCAAAGCGAGAGTAAATCCAACGCTACCAAACTTGCCATTCACCACTCTGGCCTGGTTCACCAGGGATTGCGCGATGTCCTGGTTCTTGTTTCCCAATCAGAATCTTATAGTCGCAGTTACGTCCTCTCAGGCAATAAAGTATTTCTCGAGAAAGTACAGGAAGTAAATGACCAGATTCAACCCAAGCTCCAATACGTCATTCCATTGACGACGGATAAGCTTCAACGTGAAGCAATGAGTAAGGTTGTAATGCTCATTGGTCAGAAAGTACAATTGAACGATGAGTTGATTGAAAAATCGCTTGTATCGCTGGATGCTGCCAGGTTGCAGGTAAATTCTCTTAAAGGCAAGGTATTATTTGATGAGATCAACGACCTCTTTAATTATGTTTCACAACGTGAATACGTTGCACTTGCACTGAAGCTTAAGGACCTGCACCATCAACGCCAGTTATGGAATGTACTGATGGTATTCCTGGGATTCTCGTTTCTTGCATTGATCGCCTACCTGCTGCGTGGTGCACTGAAAGATTATCATGAAGTAAAACGATTGGAAACAATTCAGCACTTCATGGTGAACAGCAATAAAAATGGATTCATACTTATTGATACTCAAAATAAGCTGGTGTCATTTAATGATGCCGCACTGCGTTGTATCGTAGATGATGTAAGCCGGATACCGGTGACAGGTAGTGACGTGCTTCAATATCTTCCCGCTGGGCATAGTGAGGCCATTTCCAGGGCGATCGAGCAGGCTAAAGATGGCGAGAAAACAAAGTTACTCGTTGACGTTGCCAGCCAGAACAAAGTTCGGTATTATTCATTCACATTTTATCCGATAGTCTTCAACGGCGCTATCATCTACGTGAATATCGTCTCGCATGAAATAACAGAAACACGCCAGCGTGAAATTGAACTACAGGAATACAAGAACAAAACAAATGCATTACTCGAAAGCACACATGAAGCCATATTTCTATTAAGTAAAACTGGTGAGGTTCAATTAATGAATAAAATGGCCCCCAGGTTACTCGATATTTTATACAGCAAGAAAGTTGAGGTGGGCCAGCATTTTGAAGATGTTTTTACCGGTGAAGGGCGACAAATATTTCGTGAATCGTTTGGACGCGCGGCAAATGGAGAAAGAGTTGAATTGGAACTGCCGATCCGTATTGAAGGCAAGCTCTTGTGGTTCATGGTGATCATATCACCAGTAATGGCCGATAATGGCGAGATCACAGGAATGAGTGTCATATCAGTAGACATCACTGAAAAGAAGCGCTCTGAAAAAGCAATCCAGAGATCGGAGCAAATGCTTCGCTCGCTGATCAATAGTGTGCAGGATGCATTCCTCATGATGGATCCGAACCATAACATCCTTGTGATGAATGAACCGGCGAGACTTATTGTGAACCAGGTTATCGGTTATGACGTGAAGATAGGAGAACCCCTTCTCCCACACTTAACAGGCGTACATACGGAGCGACTGTTAAAGCAATCTCTACGTTGCCTGAAAGGCGAATTTTTCCAAAGTGTAGAAGAAGCAGCTGCCGGCGATATGGAATTTTGGCTGCGTTCAAGCTGGGGTCCCGTGTACAATGCTAAAGGGGAGATCTTCGGATACAGTTTATATATGGTGGATGTCACGCAGGAAAAAAAGCGCCAGGAAGAACTTCTCAAGGCGCGTGAAATGGCCGAGAATGCAGAAAAGCTTCAACAGCAGTTCCTGGCGAATATGAGCCACGAAATTCGAACTCCGCTTAATGGAATCGTGGGAATGGCCAACCTGCTTTCAAAAACTGATCTCGATCCAACTCAGAAACATTACATGGATGTAGTCCGATATTCATCTGATAACCTTTTGGTGTTGATCAACGATATACTGGACCTGTCAAAGATCAAGGCCAACAAATTCCATGTTGACAATGTAAACTTCAATATCTACGACCTTTTGCGCAATGCGTCCGCATCTTTTCAGGCTAGAGCGGAAGACAAAGGACTTCAGTTCTCGGTTTCTGTAAATCCTTACATTTCAAAAAACTTGTGTGGCGATCCTCACCGACTTGTGCAGGTGCTGAATAACCTGCTGGGCAATGCATTGAAGTTTACTCCTGGCGGTTTCATCAAACTGGAAGCAAGAATAAAGGAGCGTGCCGAAGACAGGGAAGTGCTTGAATTCATCGTTTCAGACTCCGGCATAGGAATCGCCGAAGATCAACTGCAGAATGTGTTTGAAGCGTTTGCACAGGAGGAATCATCCATTTCTAAAACTTATGGAGGCACCGGGCTTGGTCTCGCCATCTGCAAACATCTCGTTGAACTGCAGGGGGGATCCATACATGTCACAAGTGAGAAAGGCGTTGGAACGCAATTCACATTTACGATTCCATATAAAGTGATCCGGGAAGAAGTGATGCTCGATTTGCCAAAGCCGCAGGCCGTTAACGAAAAAGCTGGGGAGCGAAAGACATATCCAGGAAAGCGCGTGCTAATCATTGAAGATAATGAGATCAATCAAAAGGTCCTGGCATTAAACCTTCGCCAGTTCGACATTGAAGTGCATTCAGCAATGGACGGACAGGAAGGTGTGGATTTGCTTAGGAAGGATTCCAATTTTGATATGGTGCTTCTTGATCTTCGCATGCCGCGAATGGATGGAATGGAAGTTCTGCGAATTGTTAGAAATGAGTTGAAATTATCGCTGCCGATTGTGGTGCTTACTGCAAGTGTATTGAAGAACGAAAAGATACATTGTTATGAGCTTGGTGCAAATGATTATATGGCGAAGCCTTTCTCGCAAGCACAAATAGAAAGCTGTCTCGAGCGATTTTTCAGTAGTAACGCAAACAGCCAGCCCGTTGAATTCACGTCGATCGAAGACGAGTCATCATCCATCAAATATTCATTTGACAATTTGCGTGCATTGAACGACAAGGAAAGTGTGCGTTCGTTATTGGATCAGTTTGGCAGGCATGTGCCGGAAGCATTACATGAATTAGAAACCCTGGCTGCAGATAAACAGTGGAAGGAAGTTGCTCAGAAGGTCCATAAACTCAAAAGCAGTTTCGGTATTGTTTACATCAATTCGATCTTCGAATTACTGCAACAAGTGGAGGTGGCAATAAAGATTGAAAATGATCCTTCTGACGTACTGCGCAAGATCACTAAAGCCCGGAATCTGTTTAATAAGTATTACCCTTCGATCGAAGAAAATGTTCATGAAACGATGGGGCTGAGTTTACAGGATGCAGCATGTTGATTAACAGAAAGCGGAAAGCAGAAAGCGGGAAGCGGATCTTTACCAGAAAGCGGAATGCGGAAAGCGGAGGAACCGATAAACGGAGAAACAGATAAACAGATAAACGGAGAAAAAGATATACGGAGAAACGGAGAAACCGAACTCTGTATTCAGCATTAGCATATTAGCACGCTATCACACTAGCACACTAGCATATTAGCACACTAGCACATTAGCACATTTCCACATTAGCATATTAATCATATTAGCACACTAGCACACTAGCATACTAGCGTATTAATACAGGAACTCCGACTTATACGGATACCGTATCCGGTACAACTCCTTTACTTTATTGAGGATGACATTTCGTAATTCTTCAACATTCGTTTTCTCCAATGCCGAAATAAAAACGCAGTTGCCATTGGTCTCGCGTTCCCATTTTTCTTTAAGGTCATTGAGTATCTCTTGTCGCACTTCATCATCTAACCATGGATCAAAAGTATTTTTCTCATAAAGATCCATTTTGTTGAAAATGGTTATTGTCGGCTTATCAAATGCCTTTAATTCCTGCAATGTTTTATTTACCACTCCTAGCTGATCTTCATATGCAGGATGCGATGTGTCTACCACATGCATCAATATGTCTGCCTCCCTTACTTCATCGAGCGTACTTTTGAAGCTCTCCACCAGGTGGTGGGGGAGTTTGCGAATAAATCCTACCGTATCGCTTAGAAGAAATGGGGTTGTTTCAAACACTACTTTCCTGGTTGTGGTATCAAGTGTTGCAAACAGTTTGTTTTCCGCAAATACCTCGCTCTTGCTGAGCAGGTTCATGATGGTAGACTTACCCACATTCGTATATCCAACGAGTGCAACGCGAATAAACTCACCGCGATCTTTTCGTTGTACAAATGCCTGTTTATCGATCTCTGCAAGGCGGCGTCTCAGCAAAGAGATCTTCTCCTTTACAATACGACGGTCGGTTTCGATCTCCGTTTCACCAGGTCCCCTGGTACCGATACCACCACCGAGTCGCTCAAGGTGTTTCCACATACCTCTTAACCGCGGCAGAATATACTGGTACTGGGCCAGTTCAACCTGCGTCTTCGCCTGTGCTGTTTTAGCTCTTCGAGCGAAAATATCCAGGATAAGATCGGACCTATCAATCGTCTTAATACCCAGCTCTTTTTCAATGTTGGAAATCTGTGATCCGCTAAGCTCATCGTCAAAGATGGCCAGTTTTATTTCCTTCCCCAGCACATATTGTTTGATCTCTTCCAGCTTGCCCTTTCCTACGAAAGTGCGACTGTCAGGATGTGCAAGTTTTTGTACAAAGCGTTTTGTTGCTTTTGCTCCTGCTGTCTCGGCAAGAAATGCAAGTTCATCCAGGTACTCACGCACCTGGTGTTCTGTTTGTTCTTTATGTATAAGGCCTACAAGGATGGCCTTTTCTTCGTGTTGTACTACTGGTGTCTTATCAAGCATGTATTGCTATATTTTCCGGATTATAATCCAGAAATAGTCATACCAATCTGGTATGGTCGGATATTCGGACCGAATCCTTCTTTAATGAAATTGTTTAGCTGGTAAGCTCCGAAGAGTCCGAAATTGCCATAGCCTACCCTTACTGTTCCGGCAAGCCTTGTTCCGTTGAAGAAACGTTTTGATTTCTCCTTTTGAACGATGGTCAGTGTTGCCTGGTCATTCGCATTCTCAACGATCTTACCTTTTGTTGATGCTGCCAGCAGCGTCCCAATCTTTACGCCCACAGCGATCTTCCAGCTTTTATTGCTGTTCTCTGGATTGAATAAATAGCGCAATTCAAGCGGTGCTTCCAGGTATGAGGTGAGCAACTTGTACTTTTTATAGTGCGTAGTGTCAGAAACATCTGCAAAGTCCAGTTGTGTTTTAGTGCGACCTGCTATATCTATATAAGTTTCATCAAAATAAATATTGCTGGTTGAGAAACCTACGCCAAGCGCCACACTAAAATTGGGTGCTGTCTTGAACGGCATATCGTACATCACGTAAATGTTGAATCCGCGTGACAGCCCTTTCAGTTTCATGGTATCGGTCTTATTTGCCCATCCGTCTGATGAAAGCTGGATCATAAAATGATCATTGGCCCGGTTATTCAAATTTATCGGGTTCATCCTTTTTCGTGGAGTGGGTTCCGGCAAATTAGTAATTGAGGCAGCACTATCAACCTGTGCATAAGAAGCGATGGCCATGAAAGCAGCTATAGTCAGCGCAGCGAATTTTTTCATAATCATGTAATTGGCGCCAAATTTAGAGCATTACCCGCGAATCTATATTGTTAATTATAGCTAAAAGCGCCTCAATCCCTCTGTACTGCAATAGGCATTAATCGCGGATGATGTTGATGGTGCGTTTTCGCTGCCTCACCTCAAAGTCTATCGTAAGCATTGTATTATTCACAAGGTCTGCCGTCCGGATGGATTCGGCTGGCCGGAATTGTTCATCAAATGCTGCCGCATTCACACTTATAAGGTAATTACCCGCCGGAAGATTGAAGTAATATTCACCCTGATGATTGGTCAGGGTATGGTGCAGTTCGCCCTTTTCTCCTGTAGCAGTCATTCGGATCCCATCCAGTTGCGGCACAATGCTGCTGTTCTCATCGAGGGTGGTGAGGATCTTTCCACTGATCACGCGTGCGGGTGCAAACGCGATGTAAGTGGTACCCTTTTTCCCAATTTGCAGTTGCTGCTTGTTTCCGGCAACAGGCATCCATCCGCGTAATTGCTGAATGTGACCGAAGTCCACGATGATTTTCCCATTACCTACCTGTTGTATCTGGACCTGCCCTTTCGAATTCGTCTCCACCCATTCGCCCTGGACACTTATGCGTGCGTGAGGAATAGTTTGTTCACCTTCATCAAAGCTTCTGTTATTGTTTTTGTCGAGATACAAAACCAGTGAGGTATTGTGCGATTGTTTATTTGGAACGATAGGAACACGTAATTGTTTTCGCACAGATATATTGAACATTGCAGGTATCCTGCCTGCGAAATCGTGTTGTACATTTACTGAAACAGCCAGGGATGCTTTTGAAATTTCGTATTGCATACTGTGGAATGCCTGGAATAGCTGCGCTTCTGTTAACATACCATCATACAGGTAATTCAATTGCGCCCTGTAGGTAACTCCAGGCTTTTTTAAAGTAATATCTGCATAAGGCGATACCTGGATGCGCCTTAACTTTTGCCCGTCCTGTAAGAATTTCTTCACTTCATAATAATAAAAAGGTCCTTCGTCCCAACGCGCATGTATACCGAAATTCGAATATTGCACATTCATGAAGTGATTGTGAATAAACAACGATGCGGCGCCGCCGGTGTACATTTTACCCGCATTCGAATACCATGATACCAACCAGCGATCTGATGGACGCCAGTTAACATTAACAGCCAGTTTATGCATGTCAATGCTCTTGTCGTGCATGCTGTCTTGCAGTTGTTGCAATAACGAAGGAGACAGGATCAGCGAAAATTTCTTTCGTTGTAAAGCGAACCGCCATCCATATTCGCGGTTATCAACACTTAATAATTCGTTTATCAGTGAATCACTGAATTGATGAATGGTTCGTTTATTTGTTTCAACATAAGGACCGGTACTCCATGAATTCAACTTCAATCTTAATTCATGTTCCTGGTATTGATAACCTTTGTTGATGCCAGGAAAATTTTTCGGATATAGTGTTGCTGCGGATCGTATCAACCATCTTCGTGTGTTCAACTGGTAGTTGTAGCCGGTATGCAATCCACCTGTAGTTGTATCCAACTTTCTGTTCTTGAAAGATTCGGCTCCATACCCGGCATGTATTTGCAAATGGGATTGGTCATTGATGCTGTAATCAAATGTTGAAATATGCAGATAGCTGTTGGTTTCCTGTGGCCTGTTAAACAATGCAACTGTATTTCCTTTCCAGCTGATCTTTTTTGACAACCGTATCTGTTGCCTTGCATCCAGGTATGTGCGGTCATTGAATCTGCCGCGTAATGCTGTAAGCTGGTATTTTGACCCATCATTGTCAACATTCACCCGCAACCCGTTTCCATCAATGAGAAAGTGATTGAAATCCAAAATCGTTCCCCCCGTGATTGTCTTGTTGGCGTGGCGATATTGAATGGTGGATTGATAGGTGTTCGTTGAGAAGTTGTCATAGAAATTGTTAGACCGAAACAATACACTGAGCTGGTCTTTATTACCGAGCTGAATGGTTCCTTGTGCTCCAAGGCTGATAAACGGCTGTGCACTTCCTGCATTCATCAGTTGTGCTTCCAGAGTTAAAGGCATACCATGCCAGCTGTTGGCGTCACCGGTAAATACAGAGCCTATTCGCGTGATGATTTGTCGAACCATTCGTTGCTCCCCATTTTCCTGTTGAATGAAAATTAAGATTTCAGCCGATCGAATTCTCAACGAGTTGAAAGCGGTGATATCAACGGGAATGTTGATGATGTTTGTTTCGCCGCTATTGAGTGTAAGTGGTTTCAATTCATCGGCAACGATTCCATTGACAGAACTTTGCAGTTTAAATGTGAATTTGCCTGGGGTATTGCCAGTATTGTTGATGCGCAGTTGAAATGATTGTTCCGCTGTATTGCCGGCTATAACAAGATTCGGTTGAAGCAATGTTACTTTCCAATTCGTAGAAAGCTTTGGTTGTACGTAGAACGAACGAATGCTGCTGTAATTTGAAGCGCTTAACGTTAACTGGTTTCGTATTGCCTGCCAATTCAGTTCCTGCGGTTCAGCGTATGAAAAACGAAATGGAATTGTCCTTGTTTCGTTGGCTTGTAATTGAAGCAAGTGCTGTCTGGATCCCAGTATGTTCATCTTATTATCGATGTCGATATCCAGTTTGATTTGTTGGACCTGTGTTGTACGATTGTGCAGTCGGATAGTATTGAACTGAAAGTTGTTGCCATCTGTAATCACTGAATCTTTAAGAAACTGAATTTCTATTGGAACCAGGTTCTCTTGTCCATCTGCATGAAAGATCGAAGAGATGAGTACAACAAAAGCCAGAAGCAGGTATGATATTGGGTTGTTCAATGGATTGACTGGATCAAAAATAACGCGCGGAATAAACGATGAGTGTCTCCTCTATAACCCGAAAGAGCCCCGTAAAGAGGCTCCCTTATTGAAGGTCAGTATTATTATGTAGGTCAGTTTGATTATTGTTGAGTTGCTGTGTACACTACGCTCAATGTATAGGTACCTGCATCATAAGAATAAAGAGGGTTTGCATTGTAGTCAACTGTGAAGTCGCTGTTTCCTCTTGCTCCTGCTGCAAAACTTGCTGCACTTGTAGAAAGTTGAGTGAAGGTAGTACCACCATTCAAACGAACACCCAAAACACTTGAAGGCATTGGTGTTGCGGTGGTTGCATTGAAGTTAGCAGTTGCTGCGCTTACGGTTACATTCCATGGACGGTTTGATTTTACATTGAATGTAGAAGCACTTGTATTTGTTATACCATCACGGTATTGATCAGTTGTGTTGAAAGTGAAACTTGTTCCACTAGCTGTTCCAACAGTTATAGCGATAGAGTTTTGAAGTGTAAGTGTAACGGTTTGTGATGCTGTAGATGATGACTGTGCATTAACAGAGGCTGCAGCGATAACGAGGGCAAGGATTGCGATAACTTTTTTCATGATGTTTTTCTTAAGTATTGATTTTTGTTTTTCTTCGATACTGGATTGATGCATCATGATAGTCTAACTCTATGCCAATCTAAAGAGATGCTGATAATCAGTCGTTTGATATTGTTGGCACACATCTTTTCATCCCGCTAAAGGAAATTCATTCTCAAATTTGGAAACGGGTAAACTCTGTTCAGTTAAATGGCGCTCTTTTAAATGGCGCTCTTTGTTACTACGAATGCGTCAACATCTTCAGCAGGAACATCTTCTTTAACGCGGAAATAGGTAGTCGTTTCATCATCTGCCATAATAAGATCTTCCTTAACACGCATGTTTAGTTTGATCTTTTCATCTGCTTTGGCAACTGTACTGTCCGCAAGAATTTTTTTAGCCTCTTTAAATTCGAGGATCGTAGACTTTTGAATATGAATGGTAATTCGCTGTATGGTGCTGTGGGACTGTATTTGAGCTGATGCTGCAAAACTGCAGAAAGAGAGAATTAATATAGTAACTAAGTTTTTCATGGGGCTTTCAGCACTTATCGGAATTAGGTAGTAACTACTAGTGAAAGTAGGTGAACTTTAGATAAGTGCCAAAAATAAGGGACGCTTACTAGAGAAAAATTAACCCTTACTGAGAAGTAAGTGTATATATTAAACTGGTTGTGTAGATACCCGGGCCATAACTATAGCCTGGATTGGCTTTGAGCCCTAATTGAAGTGTGTTGCCGCTTGCATCAAAATTGCCGCGTCCTCCCAACGCAATTTGCTGGTTAGTGGACGAAAGAGTTACTTGTCCCGATGGTGTCACAACGCTCAAAACACCTACGGGCATATTTGACGAGGCGTAGATTCCCGAAGCGGTAAAAAAAGAAGAAGTTGCCCGTACCGATAGTATCCAGCTTTGATTGGTCTTCACCCTGATGGTGGAAAGATTATTATTGGATATACCTGAATTGATATTTGTACCATCGATGGTAACATTCGATCCCGCATTTGGAATAACAGAAAGTTCCATAACAGAAGCAACGCTCAGTGACCCATTCATTACACCATGAAAGCTTTGCGTTCTTCCCGTAAGGAAAGATCCAAAGAATGCGATTAATATGACCAGGGTTTTCTTCATGGCTGGGTCATGGTAAATAACACGGTAAAATTGTAGTTGCCGGGTGGGTAAGTGTATCCTAACGGCTCGAGTACCAAATTATACCTGTAATAATAATTTCCACCCCCACCTGTACCGGATTGTATCAATTGGTCAACGGAACTTAGATTGATCTTATTGTAATTTGAACCTGCCGGGGCCGAATTGCATTGGACGGCAAGAAGCGAAGGATTCAGGTTGACTCCTGTACTGCTCATTGAATTTTGAACACGGCAATAGATAGAATAGTTGACGCGCGAACGAATGGTATAACTGAAAGCATTGGGAATTGTTTGCGCCGTTTCAAGTGAACTTGTACTATTCAGTGTAAAGTTGGCGTTTACAACCTGCAACTGGATCTGGTTCTGATTATTTTGAGCATGCACTGCTGAAATAAAGAGAAGAAATAACACAGTAAGGAGAGGATATTTGATTGAACTTCGCAGGCTGTCGGATTTATTAGTCTGAAAATTTGCGGTGAAGTTACAACTGAACAACAAAATCTGATATGATGAAAATACCATTCCTGATAATAATTTCCTGTTTATTATCAATTGCCGGCCTGGCGCAATCAGTAGCCATCCAGCCGTCGATTCTTGATTTCAGGCTTGCACAGGGTGGCCGCGAAACCCAGGTTATCCGGATAACCAATCTCTCCGACAAAAAACTTTCATTTGAAGCATACCTGGCGGATTGGCTGCGGGACAGCACTGGTTCGCATCAATACTTTCGGCCCGATACGCTTAAAAGGTCCTGCGCAAAATGGGTGTCCCTCGACAAAACCTTCATCGAGGTTGCTCCCAATTCCACACAGGAATTATTGGTCAGTCTGCAGGGACCTGCCGGCGCAGCGGCTTTTAACGAAATGAAATGGGCGATGCTTTTTCTTCAAAGCGCCTCGGAACGTGATAGCGCAGACAGGCGAAATAGTTCTGTTAGCACACAGGTGAAGGAACTTTTGCGTGTTGGCATCCATATTTATCAAACTCCACCTCTCGCTAATAAACCTGCAGCCAAAGCGATAGCATTGAAGCCGGTAGAGGGTGAGAAAAGAACCTATGAGTTTCAGATGCGAAATACCGGCGCTGCAATGTTGCAATGCAAGGCTCGGCTGGAGCTGACAAATATCGAAACGGGTAAAGAGTTGAAACTATCAAATATCGAATTCCCAGTGTTTCCTGAGGGCTCGCGAAAAGTAAGATTCATAGTTCCTGCTGAATTGCCTTCGGGCAAATATGCCGCACTTGCGATACTTGATATTGGCGAAGACTATCCTCTCGAAGCCATTGAAAAGAATATTGAGTTGTGATTGGTCTCCCATAGTGGGACTTCCCTCATAAGATTTCAGTAAATTGATACGCAAAATCATCCAATATGCACAAGCGTTCAATCAGTTTACTGGTAATATTTATGATGGGCATTGGTTTGACATTCGCTCAAACGACAAAGAAAAATACATCTTCATCTAAACCTGCTGCCTCTTCTTCACAGGACGCAAAGATGAATGCATTTGTTTCGAAACTGATGAAGCAAATGACGTTGGAAGAAAAGATTGGACAATTGAATCTTCCATCTATTGGATTTGATGTAACCGGTCCGATAGTTAGCCAGGGTGTGGAAGAAAAGATTCAGAAAGGACAGGTTGGTGGGGTGTTCAATACTTTTACACCAGTTGCTGTTCGCAAGTTACAGGAGATGGCAGTGAATAATACGCGTCTAAAGATCCCGCTTCTGTTTGGGTATGACGTGATACACGGACATCGCACCATCTTTCCCATACCCCTCGGTTTGTCTTCAACATGGGATACCGTTTTAATTGAACAAACTGCACGTGCCGCCGCGGAAGAAGCTAGTGCAGACGGATTGAACTGGGTATTTTCCCCAATGGTTGACATCGCCCGCGATCCGCGGTGGGGGCGGGTTAGCGAGGGTGCCGGTGAAGATCCATACCTTGGATCTGCGATTGCGCGTTCTATGATTCGAGGTTACCAGGGCAACGATCTTTCAAAAGATAACACAGTGCTTGCATGCGTGAAACACTTTGCTTTGTATGGTGCAGGTGAAGCCGGACGTGATTACAACACGGTAGATATGAGTCGCCTTCGCATGTACAACGAATACTTTCCACCGTATAAGGCCGCCATTGATGCGGGTGTTGCAACAGTTATGAGTTCATTCAACGAAATTGACGGTGTTCCTGCTTCTGCGAACAAATGGTTGATGAATGACCTGCTGAGAAAGCAATGGGGTTTCAAGGGTCTGGTAGTTTCAGATTATACGGCCATCAACGAAATGATTGCGCACGGCATTGGCGATGGAAAAGAAGTCGCGCGTCGCGCGATACTTGCATCAACAGAGATGGATATGGTGGGGGAGTTGTATATCACACATCTTCCGGCACTTGTGAAAGAGGACAAAGTTCCGATGTCTGCAATTGATAATGCATGCCGATTGATACTTGAAGCCAAATATAAATTGGGATTGTTTGATGATCCATATAGATATGTGAACGAGCAACGCAATCGTGCAGAGATCATGAATGATGAGAAGATCGCGTTAGCAAAAGACGCAGCCATTAAGAGCTTTGTATTACTGAAGAATGAAAACAAAACATTGCCGTTGGCGCGTGACAGGAAGATTGCATTCATTGGACCTCTTGTCAAAAATAAACGCGACCTTATTGGTAACTGGAGCGGAGCAGGCGATTGGAACAAAGCGGTAAGTATCTGGGAAGCATTGCTTCAGAAATATGCCGGCAGCAATTTCTTATATGCTTTAGGTGCAAACCTTTCGGACGATACGGCACTGATTGCGAAGTTAAATCCCCATGGCGCCATGATTCAGCCCGATGCAAAAACACCGCAACAATTGATCGATGAAGCGGTCAACGTTGCAAACGGCGCTGATGTAGTTGTGGCAGTTCTTGGCGAGCCTTATGGTATGAGTGGTGAAGCAGCGAGCCGCGCTGACATTGGACTTCTTCCAAATCAACTTGAGTTACTCAAAGCTTTGAAGAAAACCGGTAAGCCGATCGTATTGGTGTTGATGAACGGAAGGCCGCTCACATTAAGTTGGGAAAACCAAAATATGGCTTCCATATTAGAGACATGGTATGCAGGCACGATGGCGGGACCTGCGATAGTGGATGTGCTTTTTGGCGATGCTCAGCCACAGGGTAAGTTATCGATGACATTTCCCCGAACTGTTGGCCAGGTACCCATCTATTACAATCATAAAAATACGGGTCGTCCCCTCGATCCAAACCAGAAATATACTACCAAGTACCTGGACGTTCCAAATACTCCCCTATATCCATTCGGACATGGACTTACTTATACGCAGTTTGACTATGGCGATGTGAGCTTGTCGGCAAATACACTGAGTAAGGGACAGGCAGTTACAGCAACAGTCACTGTAACAAATTCGGGCGATCGCGAAGGAACAGAAACCGTTCAGTTATACATTCGCGATGTAGTTGGTAGTATCACGCGACCGGTGAAAGAATTGAAAGGGTTGCAGAAAGTTACGCTGAAGGCAGGTGAATCGAAAGAGATAAGTTTTCGCATAAGTGAAGATATGTTGCGATTCTATAACAGTGAACTGAAGTATGTTTCAGAACCGGGTGAGTTTAAAGTATTTATTGGTGGCGATAGCGAAAACGTAAAAGAAGCGACTTTCACACTCAAATAAGGGATTAGCTTATCAGAATAAATCAATGAATCATGATCAGAAAAGGACTGCTTTTTATTGTTAGTGTTTTGCTTGCGGTTGTTGCGGTTGCGCAGGAACCAATTAACGTAATGAGTTTTAATATTCGCCTTAATACTTCCAGCGATGGGATCAATGCCTGGCCGAATCGTGTAAAGAAGGTGACATCCCAGATCAGGTTTCATGATGCTGACATATTTGGTGTGCAGGAAGCCTTGCACAACCAGATGCTCGATCTGCAGAAAAATTTGCCTGCTTATAATTACGTAGGTACTGGTCGCGACGACGGCAAAACTCAGGGTGAATATTCTGCTATATTTTATAACCGCAACCGGTTTGATACCGTACGATCCGGTACATTCTGGCTTTCAAAAAACCCTGATCAGCCGGGTAGCAAGGACTGGGATGCTGCGATCACGCGAGTATGTTCATGGGTTGAATTGATTGATAAGAAAGCGGGTCCTGCTTCCGGTAGTTTTTATTTTTTCAACACCCATTTCGATCATATTGGCGTTGAAGCAAGAAAGAATAGTGCAGAACTGATATTGCAGAAAATTCAATCGCTTGCGGGGAATAAACCTATCATCGTAACGGGAGATTTTAATACAGAGCCTGATAAAGACCCTTACAGGATAATGACGGCATTTCTGCTTGATGCAAAGAAGATATCCAGGGAGCCACACTATGGTCCCAGCGGCACTTTTACGGGTTTTGAATCAAAAGAAAAATCCGACATGCCCATTGATTACATTTTTGTGAGTAAGGGCGTTGATGTGTTGAAGCATGCCACACTATCACAGAGTTGGCAGGGTTTATTTTCATCGGATCATTATCCGGTGTTTGCAAGAGTCATAGTTTACGATCCAAAGAAACTTAGTGCCGAGGGAGCGAAACTATATGAAAAGAGATGGTTCGCAAATGCCGGGGACACATTACCGTACAGGATATTGTTACCGCAGAATTACGACCCCAAAAAGCAATATCCCTTGATACTTGTGTTACATGGAAGTGGTGAACGCGGCAAGGATAATGAAGCGCAGCTGGTTCATGGATCTTATTTGTTTGTTCGGGACGATGTGCGCAAGAATTACCCGGCTATTGTTGTCTTTCCGCAGTGCCCGATGAACAGTTCATGGGCGAATGTGAGTGTAGATAGATCTGCAGCGGTTCGCAAATTTGTGTTTGATGAAAACAGTGAGCCCACGAAGCCGATGATTCTTTTGCAGGAACTCATTGCACAACTAATGAAACAGTATCCCGTAAATAAGCGGCAGGTGTATGTAGGAGGATTGTCGATGGGAGGCATGGGTACGTTTGATCTTGTGAGTCGCAATCCAAGCCTGTTTGCCGCGGCCTTTCCCATTTGCGGTGCAGGCAATCCTTCAACCGCTTCGAAGTTGAAGAATACAAAATGGTGGGTTTTTCATGGCGAAGCCGATGATGTGGTTCCTCCTTCCCATTCTGTTGAGATGGTTGATGCGATGAAGAAAGCAGGAGTTGATGTGAAGCTCACGATTTATCCCGGGGTAAATCACAATAGTTGGGACAATGCGTTTGCCGAGAATGATCTGTTGAGGTGGATGTTTTCTGTGAAGAAATGAGAAATGAGAATTGGAAATTGAGAATGAAATGAATGCTTATGCGTAATATACTTTCAACGATTCTTGTCCTATTGATTTCATTGATGGCAAATTCGCAATCCAGCCAGATGAATACGTATTGTAATCCACTCAATCTGGATTACACGTACATGATCTATAATGCGCATAACAACATTTCTTACCGATCCGGCGCAGATCCGGCCGTAGTGCGCTTTCGCGACGAATACTATATGTTCGTTACAAGGTCAATGGGCTACTGGCATTCAACCGATCTGCTCAACTGGCGTTTCATTACACCGGAAAAATGGTATTTCCAGGGAAGCAATGCGCCTGCCGCACATAATTACAAAGATTCTGTGTTATACGTTGCAGGCGATCCTTCTGGTTCAATGAGCGTGCTGTATACCGACGATCCAAAACGCGGTGATTGGAAAGCGACGCCAGGAATACTCTTCGATCTGCAAGACCCGGCCTTGTTCATTGATGATGACGGCAAGTCGTATATGTATTGGGGATCATCAAATACATTTCCCATACGAGTGAAGACGCTGGATCGGGTGGCAAGATTTCGTCCATCGGATAAGACAGACACATTATTTCATCTCGATGAAAGCAAACACGGATGGGAACGATTTGGAGAAAATCATAGCGATACTATTCTGGGCGGTTACATTGAAGGCCCATGGATGACAAAAAATAACGGTAAATACTATCTGCAATATGCAGCGCCAGGCACGGAGTTCAATGTATATGGTGATGGTGCTTATATCAGTGATTCTCCATTAGGTCCGTTTACATATATGCCCAACAACCCGTTTTCATATAAGCCCGGCGGATATATGAATGGCGCGGGGCACGGCAGTACCGTTGTGGGTCCCGGAAATATGTACTGGCATTTTGGTTCAATGGCCGTTTCTATTAATGTCAATTGGGAGCGGCGCATTTGTATGTTCCCCACATTCTTTGACAAGGACGGCTTAATGTACAGCGATACGCGATTCGGTGATTATCCAAGGTATGGTCCTGCAGTTGGTGGCAGGGCTGGTGAGTTTGCCGGGTGGATGTTGTTGAATTATAAGAAGCCTGTAAAGGCGTCGTCTTCCGTTGGTGATTTCAAACCCGGATACGTTGATGATGAGAATGTCAAGACTTTCTGGCTTGCAGAAACGAATGGTGATAAAGAATGGGTTGAGATCGATCTTCAATCTACACCAACTATACATGCAATACAGGTTAATTACCACGATTACAAATCCGATATGTACGGCCGCATCCCTGGCTTATACCATAGGTATACGATTGAAGGATCCGTTGATGGCAAGAACTGGAACGTTCTGGTAGATCGAAAAAATGGATATCGCGATGTGCCAAATGATTATGTCGAGCTCGCGGTTCCTGCAACGACCCGATATGTGCGATACAAAAATATTCATGTGCCCACCCCACACCTTGCAATTAGTGGCATTCGCATTTTTGGAAAAGGAACGGGTAAAGCACCTGTGGTTGTAAAAAATTTCAATGTAAAAAGACAATCGGATCGTCGCGATGCGATGATCACCTGGGATGCAGTCTCGGGCGCACAGGGATATAACGTGCTCTGGGGTATTGCACCGGATAAGTTGTACAGTTCGTGGATGGTGTATGATAAGAACTCACTGGATATGAAAAGCCTCACAGTGGATCAGAAATATTATTTCTCAATTGAAGCATTCAATGAGAATGGGGTTTCTGCAAGATCGAAAATCATAAAAGTAGAATAGAAACATTTATCGTAATTCGTAATTCATAATTCGTAATGCACTTTAGCATGAAAGGGGTTTTGTTGATTGCCTTCCTGTTGGCATGTAGTGTTCTTTATTCACAGGAAAAGAAAGTAGTTTTTATCATAGCCGATGGCATTCCTGCAGATGTTCTTCAAAAATTAAATACACCAAATATTGATAAGATCATTCGTGACGGAAGTTACTTCCGAGCATATGTTGGTGGTGAAAAGGGCGCGTATTCAGAGACGCCCACAATTTCTGCAGTTAGCTACAATACAATATTGACCGGCGTTTGGGTGAATAAGCACAATGTTTTTGATAACGATGTTGCCGCGCCAAACTATAATTACTGGAACATTTTCCGGCTGTATAAGGCACAGCATCCGTCTAAACCCATCGCAATATTTTCAAGCTGGTTGGATAATCGTACCAAGCTTGTTGGGGAGGGTTTAGAAGCGGCAGGTAATGTAAAATTTGATCATCATTTTGATGGCTATGAACACGACACAATAAACTTCAGGCATGATGCGGGTCGGGATTTTATGCATCGCATTGATGAACGTGTCATCGATGAAGCAGCAAAAACAATTCGCGAGAAGGCACCGAATTTATCCTGGGTATATCTTGAGTACACGGATGACATGGGTCATATGTATGGTGATAGTCCTCAATTCTATAAGGCAGTGGAGTTGCTCGACAAACAGGTGGGAAAGCTTTACGAGGCAGTGCTGCACCGGCAAAAGAACAATAAAGAAGACTGGCTGTTTATTCTGACTACGGATCACGGTCGAGACGAATTAACGGGCAAACATCATGGTGGGCAGTCGGACCGACAACGTTCCGGTTGGATCGTGATGAATAAGAAGAACACCAATGCATATGCAAATCATTATGATATCAGCATTGCAGACATCGCTCCCACTATCGCTTCATACCTTCAATTGAAAATGCCGGAAAATACTAAACGTGAGGTGGATGGCATCTCATTGCTTAACAATGTTTCCATCGCGGATGCACAGGTCAATCACTTCCAGGATATGCTGGACATTACATGGAAATCGTTCGATGATTCGCCGGTGAAGATATTTGTTGCCACAACTAACAATTTTAAAACTGGCGGCAAAGATGAGTACCGGCTGATGGCAACGGTTGCGGCGTCACAAGGATATGCATTGATAGATGTCAAAAACCTGCCTTCGGAATTTTATAAAGTGGTGATCGAAGGGAAGAACAATACGTTGAACAGATGGTGGGTGAGCAGCAATGAAAACCGGCGCCCATAGAACCGTTTTTCCCGCGGTACGGATTTTGAACTCAAAGCAGAAAAAAAGAAATGGCAGTACAATTCAAGGATCTGGGCAGCGGCGAAGGCGAATTTTTTGTTGAAGATAATGGTGAGCAGGTAGGAGAGATGAGTGTGCGACTTGAAGGCGATGTTATGACCGTTACGCATACTGAAGTGGATCCGCGAATGGAGGGAAAGGGACTTGCAAAGATGATCTTAGAGAGCATGGTGGAGTTTGCCCGCGAGAATAATCTAAAGGTATTGCCTAAGTGTTCTTATGTCAAAACGCAATTTCAAAGAAACAGCGCCGAGTATGCCGACGTTTGGCAGCAGCGCTGATCGATGGTGTTGAGCGCAAAAGTTCTTAGATTCATTGCCTCAACCACTAATGAGTCTTATGAATAAGATTTTCTTTTTGTTGCTAAGCATCTGTTGTGTAGTCACGATCCCGTGCATATCGCAAACCAATCGCGTTTTTGACATCTTTCCAAAGGGAACCGTATTAAAAGCCAATGTTGCTTACGGTGGGGACACATCGCACAAACGTCTTCTTGATATTTACCTACCTGCGGGTGCAAAAGGCAAAGTGCCTCTTGTTGTATTCATTCATGGCGGTGCCTGGCTGGTGAACGACAAGTATGCGGATATGGGCTACATGCGAAAGACCTTACACGAAATGGTAAGCAGTGGCTTCGCTGTTTTTCGAGCTGGGCACTACGCGATCCTTCGACATCAAATGTGTTGTTGATTTTTATGGACGTGCTGAACTTATATTATTCCCTGGTAGCAATGATGCTAAATCACCTGAAAGTATATTGATTGGCGCAACGCCCATTGCACGTCCTGATCTTGCAAAAGTGGCGAGTCCTGTCACGTATGTCGATAAGGGCGATCCACCATTTTTAATTATTCATGGAGAAAAGGACGATATGGTTTCTCCAAGGCAATCGCAATTGTTGAAGTCGTGGTTGGAATTATCTGGTGTGCCCAGCGAACTCATCATTGTCAAAGATGCTCCGCACTATGGTGAGATGTTTGACGCCGATGATGTGCGTAAGAAAGTGATCGGTTTTTTAACGAAGCAGTTGCTGAACGACTAGTTGTTATGACAGAAGACTTGCGCGATACTTCTTTGAAAGAAATTGCCCGATTGTTTCTGAAGCTGGGCATCATCGGCTTTGGTGGTCCGGCAGTTCACATCGCGATGATGGAAGAAGAAGTGGTTCGGAAGAGAAAATGGATGAGCCATGAACATTTTCTAGACCTGGTAGGAGCAACGAATTTGATCCCCGGTCCGAATTCCACGGAGATGACGATGCACATCGGTCATGAAAGAGCCGGTTGGAAAGGCCTTTTGCTTGCCGGTGCATGCTTCATCGTTCCGGCCGTTGTCATTACGGCCTGTATTGCGTGGGCGTATAATATTTACGGTCAGTTGCCGCGAGTGCAACCATTTGTGTACGGCATCAAACCTGCCATTATCGCTGTGGTAGCCATTACCATGTACCACCTGGGAAGGAAAGCGATCAAGACGATGCAGTTGGGAATTGTGGGTCTTGTTGCTGCGTTGCTCGTTCTGTATGGATGGAATGAGATCATCGTTTTGTTTGGTGCAGGACTCGTGGGAGTTTTCTTAAATTGGATTAGTCGGCATCGAAACAGGGCGGTGGGATTGCTGCCATTTCCAATATTGCAGGTCGCCCTTTCTATGGTGGATGAGTCGACGATTAAACTGTTTCTCATTTTCCTGAAAATAGGTGCCATACTTTACGGAAGCGGATACGTTTTATTTGCTTTCCTCGATGCTGAACTCGTGTCAACGGGCATGTTGACGAAGCAGCAGTTAATTGATTCCATCGCCGTTGGACAGTTCACTCCCGGCCCGGTCTTCAGTTCCGCAACATTTATCGGGTGGCAACTTGGAGGTGTTACCGGTGCAGCAGCGGCCACTATTGGAATTTTCCTGCCTTCATTCCTTTTTGTTGGTTTACTTAATCCGCTCGTTCCAAAATTGCGGTCGTCCAGGATCTTCAGTGCATTCCTGGATACGGTAAATGTTGCGTCAGTGGCAATCATTCTTGCTGTGCTTGTTGAGATGAGCAAAGAAACGTTGCGCGACTGGCGGACGATGCTCATTGCGATTGTCAGCCTTGTGGTGACATTTTATTTTAGGCGCATTAATACCGCCTTCATTGTAATCGGCGGGGCGTTGCTTGGATACTTACTTACGCTGATGCAGCTTTAAACAGTCATTTGGCTAGTTAAAACAATCGAAGTGGTACTCAAAACAATTGAAGCGTTTTTATTCAACCGGGCCGGTTACATTAGCTGTCGAAGTACGCTCAGGAGATAACGATAGTAGTCTCAGAGTAATGTGAGAGTAGTCTTAGATGCATTATTAAATCAACAACATTCATTTATGGCGAAAGTAATTGACAACATATTGTTGGGTGGTTTGCAGGGTTCTATTGGCAAGCAAATAGTGATTAAGATTCGGAACGGTAAACCTTATGTGGCAAAGCATCCTCGCAAGAGAACCGGAGAGATACCAACGGAAAAACAGACAGTTGCCCGGGAGCATTTTGCCAGGGCGCAGCGTTTTGCAAGTTTCGCAAACAAGAACGTCGATTTGAAAGCTTTTTACCTCCCTTACGTACAGTCTGGCCAGACCGTTTTGAACGTGGCATATCGCGATGCGTTTTATCCTCCGGTCATACACGAAGTTGATGTGCGATATTATACAGGCCGGCCCGGCCAACCGATAATCGTTACCGCAACGGATAACTTCCTGGTAGTAACCGTGCATGTGAAGATCCATAATAGCGAAGGCAGTTTAATTGAGGAGGGACCGGCAAAAAGATCAGAAGATTTGGATGAATGGGTTTATACCACTTCCATGCATAACGGATCGGTAGTTGGGACATATGTAATGGCTGTTGCAAAGGACTTGGCGGGAAATGAATGTAAATTGGACCGTACCGTTTAAAGCTTCCTTTGAATAGAGCCAGATCGAGCCAAGGTTCGATGAGGCAGCTTGCAGAAGAGGTCAGTGCCGGAAAGTGTCAGAATTATGGAAACAAAAAAGGTTTCAATTAGCTTGAAACCTTTCACAATATTTGTGGACCCTGCCGGGCTCGAACCAGCGACCCTCTGATTATGAGTCAGATGCTCTAACCGACTGAGCTAAGGGTCCATCCTGTTATCATGATAATGCAACGCGAATTGCCTCATGAAACGAGCGCAAATGTATAGAAAATCGCGCCTGTGCCCGCAATTTTTTTCCGTATTTTTAATTGGCCGTTGCGCAGCAGTTGTTTCAAAATGCTGGTCTATGCTCTCGACGGTTACCCCCGTTCTCTTACCCCTCAGAATAAATCCCTCCCTTTTGTTGAAATAGTTCTATTACAAATGTCATTTAGAAGCATCAGTGAACCTAATTGACGCGGTATTGATATTGCGTAGCAAATGCCTGCATATCTCTACTGCATCCAACAAAAGAAGCTATGAAAAAGAATCTATTGACTCGTGACATTCGTGTCCAATGCCTTACTATTCTCTTTTCTTTCATTTTTTCTTTTAGCGCCTTCTCACAACAGGAAAGTCCTGTTACCGGAACCATCGTCAGCCAGACCGGCGAACCGTTACGGGGTGTTTCCGTTGCGCTGAAGAACAGCAATCGGGGTACACAAACTGACACCGCCGGTGCCTTTACCATCAATGCGCCCTCCAACGGAATCCTCGTGATCTCTTATGTGGGCTATAACACGCAGGAGATTCCAGTGAACGGTCAGGCAGTGATCTCCGTTACGCTAACAACCGCAGGCGCACAGCTTGAACAGGTTGTCGTTGTAGGGTATGGTACACAGCGAAAGAGGGATGTGACCGGTTCGGTCGTTTCTATCAAAGGAGGTGAATTGGCCAAACAGCCCGTCCTCACCGCAACACAGGCTGCGCAGGGTAAGGTGGCAGGTGTGCAGGTGATAAGTTCTGGAGCGCCCGGCTCATCACCGATCGTTCGCATCCGTGGTACGGGTAGCATGCTTGCCGGAGCAGATCCACTCTTCGTTGTTGATGGTGTGATCACCAACGACATCAGTAATATCAATACCAACGACATCCTGACGTTTGACGTTTTGAAAGATGCGTCCTCCGCAGCCATCTATGGTGTTCGGGGTGCGAATGGAGTGGTGATTATAACAACGAAGAAAGGACGGTCGGGCCGCCTCAATGTTGAATACTTCGCCAATGTGGGTATACGGCAGGCAGCGAATCTTGTTGAAATGGCGAACAGTCGCCAGTACGCCGCCTATGTGAATGAGGCGTACGGCAATATTACCGTTGATTCCCCAACAGTGAACACGGATTGGTTTGATGCGATTCTCCGTAATGCTTTCTGGCAGAATCATAACGTGTCGGTATCCGGGGGAAGTGAACGCGCTACTTTCTTTCTAAGTGCTGGTTATCTTACCGATGAAGGCATCGTTGTGGGTAATAAGTACCGCCGGTTTACATTGCGACAAAACAGTGAATTCAAACTAAACAATAAGATCAAGCTCGGTATAATCGCTTCATTCAGCAACGGCATTGCCAACGATATCAACCTGGGATCCGCATACAACAATGCGTATCGTGCAAACCCAACTGTTCCCAGTAAGATTGGGGATCGATATGGAAATACTTCCGCGGCGGGGAACGTGGGTAACCCGCTCATCGATATTGAAAAAGTAAATAACCGTTACATCACCAACAGGCTGCAGGGTAACGCTTACCTCGAGATCAAACCGATCAGCGCTTTGACACTACGTTCGAGTTTGGGAGCAGATCTCGATCATAACAATCGACGGGTTTATGATTACATCTACAACAATGATGAGCAGACATTCCTCGTGGCAGGTGGTAACCAAAGACGTGAATTCAGTTTCCTCAACATCACTCAAAACCGCGGATTCAGATGGTTATGGGAGAATACTGCCACTTACAACAAACGCTTCGATGATCATAATTTCACCGCGCTGTTTGGTTTCACAGCCGAGCAGTTCAGCGGCGATTTTGTGAACGGTACACGAAGAGGTGTGCCGGCTGATCCGTCATTATGGTATCTCGGTGGATCTGGTGATCCAAACACGGCATTGAGCAATGGAGGTGGCGATAAGTGGGCCAGAAATTCATATATCGGTCGCCTTAATTATGCGTTCAACAATAAGTATCTCTTAACGGCAACCTTCCGCGCTGATGGTAGCTCCCGATTCCCTGAGGCTAATAGATGGGCTTATATCCCGTCGTTTGGTATCGGATGGGTTATCTCCGATGAAGAATTCATGGAAGGACAAAACATCTTCGATAACCTAAAGTTGCGTGCAAGCTGGGGCCGGCTTGGAAACGACAACATTCCTTCTAACGCCTTTACGGTAACAGCTACAACGGGTCTCCCGTATTTCTTTAACAACGGAGTTGTCCTGGGAAGTATAATCGAAGAATCGAAAGACCAGGATCTTCGCTGGGAGATCACCGAAGAGTTTGATGTTGGATTAGAGTTCGGGTTTTTTGATAGGCGACTGACCGGTGAACTGGATTACTACGATAAGAAAACCAAAGATGCATTGGTATACATCAATGTACCGACGATCGTATCGGCTTCCGGTCGCATGATCACCAATGCTGCGACCATACAGAATAAGGGATTCGAAGCATCACTTCGTTGGAGCGATGACCTGAACAAGGACTTTTCTTACTTCATTGGTGGTAACATTACATTTAATCGAAATCGAACGCTCAACCTCAATGGTGGTCAGGCGCTTGTTGAAGGCGGCATCGGTCAACAGGGATTTACCACACGTTCTGACAATGGTGTACCGATAGGAAGCTTTTATGTACTGCAGGTTCTCGGCATTTTCCAGGATCAGGAGGAGATCGATGCTTATGTAAATAAGGATGGAAATCTCATCCAGCCGGATGCACGTCCCGGGGATTTCAAGTACCTGGATGCGGATAACAACGGAAGCATTGATGTTACGGCCGATCGTGTTTATGTAGGTTCATATCAGCCCAAAACATATTTCGGTATCAACGCAGGATTTACCTACAAGAATCTTGATTTCACCATTGACTTTTATGGCAATACAGGCAACGTGATCTATAATGGTAAACGCGGATTCCGTTATGAAACAACGGATAACATCGAGGCAGCAGTGGCCGCAAATCGCTGGCAGCCGCACGATCCGTCCACTACACATCCACGTGCAAAAGAAGGTTACTGGCCGGCTTCGACATATTTTATTGAGAAAGGTGATTTCTTCAGGATCAATAACCTGACGATCGGTTATACCATTCCTGAGGAGACATTACGCAGTTTCCGTATGACGAGCTTCAGGGTATTCCTGACAAGCCAAAATTTATGGACTGGAAAAAAATTCTCAGGGTTTACGCCAGAATTGCCAGGGTCGAGTCCACTTAATGCGGGTATTGAGTTAAACGCATATCCAACAACAAGAACTTTTGCAATTGGACTTAGTGTGGGATTATAACAGCAAAACATTTTAGTATGAAAACGAGATTATTCTTTCTATCAATAGCCATTGCAGCAACCGTCGTTATTGCTTCGTGTGGCAAAGATTTCCTCGATGTGCCGGTGCAGGGTCAATCACTTCCGGAGAACGATCCGGATTTCGCACGCAACCTTGTAACAGGCACCTATAATGCCCTGATCAATACGGACGGATGGGGCCGCGATATACATGGATTGATGTTTGTTATCGCAACAAATATTCGTTCCGATGATGCTGATAAAGGAAGTACTCCAGGTGATTTCGGTCCGGCTTCAGAGATCGAAAACTTTACACTCACCCCGGCCAACTCTGTTGTGAATTCTTTGTGGTCCGGACATTACAACGCCATAAACGTAGCCAACAGGGCATTAGAAAACCTTCCCGATGCGGCAGTCGATGAGGCTCAAAAGGCGCGACTTATCGCTGAAGTGCGGTTTATTCGGGCCTATCTCTACTTTAACCTCGTGCGCTATTTTGGAAACATTCCATTGATAACACGTGTACCAACAGATAACATTGATGCGAACTCTGCTGAGTTTGTCACACAAGTCGGTCCACAGGAGGTTTACGATTTTGTCATCGAAGATCTGGAGTATGCTGTGGCAAATCTTCCGTTGAAAGGACAGACCGAAGTTGGTCGCGCTACAAAAGGAGCGGCACAGAGCATGCTGGCAAAAGTGTACATGTATACTCCAACACCCGATTGGCAACGTGTATATGATCTTACCAAAGAAGTAATGAACAGTGGTGTTTATGGACTTACGCCGGAGTATGCGGATATATGGAGAGAAGTAGGAGAGAATAATATTGAATCTATATGGGAGATACAGACGGGTGAGACTGCAGCATGTAACGGAGGTATTTATAATTATGCCGAATTCCAGGGACCCCGCGCCGGATTTGCGCGTGGATGGAGTGACCTGGGATGGGGATTTGGCGGGCCTTCGCAGAATCTTGTTAATGCATATGAGCAGGGCGACAAACGACGTGCTGCAACAGTTATAGAGATTGACAATGATGGAACGATCCTTTGGGATGGAACAAGGGTGCCGAGTAAGGATTCTGTTGAGAATAACTATTATAACTACAAGGCCTATCACAGTACAACCAGAGAAACTTATTGTGGAGATCGCGGTCGTATGCCGAAGAATATTCGCATACTGCGTTATGCCGATGTGTTGTTGATGAATGCTGAAGCTGCTTTCAATCTGAATAAACCGGATGAAGCAAAAGACATCATCAATGATATCCGTGAGCGTGCAGGTTTAGGTACACTGGCGTCTTTGAATATGAACGCCATCTGGAAAGAACGAAGATTGGAACTGGCATTAGAGCATGATCGTTTCTTTGACCTTGTAAGGCAGGGTAGGGTTGGCGAAGTAATGCGTGCTGCGGGCTTCACGAATTTTACTGACGACAAACACGAATTGTTGCCGATACCCAGTGCACAGATAGAGTTGAGTGGTGGACAACTGGAACAAAATCCAAACTATTAAACGAAAACGAAAACTATTATGAAACGCTTCAGTATAGTTCTATATGGTTTGATCTCACTTATGTTTATTACAGCCTGTGAGAAAGAAAACACTGAGGGTAAGGAAACCGCCGACTTCCCAGATGTAGGAGGTTACGCAAGTTCTGCCGAGGTGGCTGCCGAAGATCTCGTTGCACATTTCGGATTTGACGGCAATGCAGACGATTCCAAAGGATCAGTGACAGGAGCGGCGCCCAATAACATCAGCTATGTGCCCGGCAAACTCGGACAGGCGTACAAAGGGGCACCCGGTTCGTTCATTGCTTACGACAACCCCGGCGCACTTGCAAATCTTACAAGCTTTTCGGTATCGATGTGGATTAATACTGGTAAACATGAAGGTGGCGCTCAATCGCTCTTCATGCTACCCAATACAAATGGTTTCTGGGGTAATTTCTTTACTCTCATAGAAGGAGGAACGGCAGATGTAATGCAACTCAAAGTGCATTTTCAAAAACATGCCACGCCTGCAATACCCCGTACAGAACAATGGGTGGATCTTGGAGGCGATAATCGGTTGCCTAATATGTATAATCAATGGAAGCATGTTGCTTATAGCTATGATGAAACAACGTCCACATTTGCTTTATATGTGAACGGTGCGAAAGTGAATCTGCCGGCCGACTTTACCAATCGAATGACTGCGGACGCGCCTGCGGGCCAGCCTCTTGGTCCTCTTGCATTTGCAAACGTTTCGAAATTTGTGATCGGTGGATGGCAAACAAATCTGGGCGCTCCCTGGAGCGGACCCGATCCCTGGATGCTTAATTATACCGGTGCACTCGATGAGCTACGTTTTTTCGACAGACCATTAACACCCGCTGAAGTGGATGCATTATTCCGATTGCAAAACCAGGGAAGGTGAGGGTGGAATGCAAAATGGAAAATGGAAAATGGGAAATGGGTAAAAGAAATGGGAAACGGTAAAAGAAACGGGAAATGGGAAATGGAAAATGGGAATATAAAACTAGCAGCATTGACGATAAAAGTTTAAAAATTCACATACAACATGAATTGCTATTGAATAACCAGCCCGCTATTCAACCGTTTCTTCATTTTCCATTTCGTATTTCGCATCATGCATTTTGTATTTCGCATTTTGCATTTCGCATTTTGTATTATGCATTTCGAAATACCAGTTTCCTGTTTCCCATTTTCTGTTTCCTAACAATTGCATGCAACAAGAATGACAAACCCGATCCTGCGCCTCCTGCGGGTCCATTTAATTTTTCTTATGCCTCAGTAGACGGTGCTCGCGGTAGCTATAAATTCAACAATGCAAGCGTGCAACCGGTGATTTCAATCGCGTTCAGCAGTCCCGTACATAGTCTAAATGCGGCTTCAAAAATTCGTTTTACTGACAAGAATAACAACCCCATTCCATTCTCTGTAAGCTTCGCGAATAATGACAGCATAGTTCGTATCACGCCCAATGCATCGCTTTCTTATCTCACAAAGTACACCATAGCAATATCGTCCGAATTGCAATCGTCGGCATTCGTGCGACTCAATTCAGCATTAAATATTAACCTGCTTACGAAGCTGGATTCATCATACAAATTTCCCATTGTAACTGACGAACAGCTACTCAACATTGTACAGCGCCAACACTTCAAATACTTTTGGGAATTCGGCCACCCGATAAGCGGACTTGCACGTGAAAGAAACAACTCAGGCGATGTTGTAACCAGCGGTGGGAGCGGTTTTGGAGTAATGGCCATCATTGCTGCAATCCATCGAAACTTTATCACCCGGCAGGAAGGCCTGGATCGTATCGCTAAAATCGTTGCCTTTCTAAAGACGAATGCACAGCATGTGCATGGAGCTTATCCCCATTGGCTAAACGGTGCCACCGGTGCAATTGTCCCTTTTAGTGAGAAAGATAATGGGGCTGACCTTGTAGAAACATCGTATCTGTTTATGGGATTGATCACGGCAAGACAATATTTTAATGAGCTAACTCCGCAGGAGACAAATCTTAGAAACGATATCCAGTTTCTGTACGACCGGGTGGAATGGGATTTCTTTCGAAAGAATAATGAGAACGTACTTTACTGGCATTTCAGCAATAACTATCAATGGGAAATGAATCTCCCCATCCGCGGTTGGAATGAGACATTGATAACATATGTGATGGCGGCCTCTTCCAATACGCATTCAATACCAAAAGAGGTTTATCAAAACGGCTTTGCTCAGAACGGCACGATTCAAAACAATAATTCATATTACGGAATTCACCTGCTGCTGGGTCCTTCATTTAGCGGACCGTTATTTTTTGCACGCTATTCATTTCTCGGCATCGATCCGCGAGGTTTGAAAGACGCTTACGCAGATTATTTCGAACAAAACAAGAACCACTCGCTGATCCATTATGAGTACAGTCGCCAAAACCCAAAGAAATATTTTGGCTACAGCGATTCTGTTTGGGGCTTAACTGCAAGCGACGATCCTTTCGTTGGTTACATGGCACATGAGCCGTCCAAAGACAATGGTGTTGTGTCACCTACAGCCGCACTATCATCATTCCCATATACACCTGAAGAGTCGATGAAGGCGCTGAAGTTCTATTACTATGTTCTCGGTGACAAGCTATTTAAAGAGTACGGTTTTGTAGATGCGTTCAGTCTTGATGAACCCTGGTTTGCAAATACATTTCTGGCCATCGATCAGGGTCCGATCATCATAATGATTGAAAATCACCGAAGCGGTCTTCTGTGGGACCTTTTTATGAGTGCGCCAGAAGTAAAAGCTGGTCTTACAAAACTCGGATTTGAAAGTCCTAAATTGTAATAACTAAGACTCAATAAAATTGATTCGCATGCTCAGGATTTTCGGTTATGCATTCACGTTAGTGTGTTTGTTATGCGCCTCCGTTTCTGCACAGGCACAGAAAAAAGATGAAGTGCATAAAAGTGCCACTGCACAAAAAAATGGTGCGAACATTTTCATTCCGCCCGTGATGAAGATTGATAAGGACATTTCTGACGAAGCACTTCTAGACCTTGTTCAGCGACAGACATTCCGTTATTTCTGGGATTTTGGCCACCCTGTTTCCGGCCTCTCGAGAGAAAGAAGCAACGTCACTGCAGAACATGGACATGAGGTGGTCACTTCCGGTGGATCAGGTTTTGGTGTGATGGCAATAATCGTTGCTGCAGAGCGTAAATGGATCACAAGGGAACAGGCAGTGGATCGCTTACTCAAGATGGTCAACTTTCTTCGTAAAGCGCAAAGCTTCTATGGCATGTGGTCGCACTGGCTTGATGGCGGCACCGGAAAAGTCATTCCATTTAGCAGGCGTGACGATGCTGCGGATATAGTTGAATCTTCATTTCTATATGCTGGTTTGTTGTGCGCACGACAGTACTTTGACCAAAACAATAGAAAGGAAAACGAACTAAGAACGAAAATCAACTGGACCTGGCAGGAAGCAGACTGGAAATGGTTTTCAAAAGACACCGCTAAAGCTCTTTACTGGCATTGGAGCCCCAATTACGGATGGTCCATGAACAACGCTATTCGTGGGTGGAACGAATGCCTGATCACTTATGTTCTTGCTGCTTCGTCGCCAACTCATCCCATCGATGCGGAAGTCTATCATCAGGGCTTTGCACGGAGCAATACATTTATTAATAACAAAGAATTTTATGGCATAAGGCTTCCCCTCGGTCCGGATTATGGAGGACCGTTATTTTTCTCACATTATTCTTTCCTTGGATTAGATCCAAGAACATTGAAGGACCGCTATGCAAATTATTGGGAACAAAACAAAAATCATACGTTGATCAACCGGCAATATTGTATCGACAACCCTAAACACTTCAAGGGTTATGGACCAAATTCATGGGGATTAACTGCAAGCGATAATCATGAAGGATACAACGCGCATTCGCCGGATAATGATCTTGGAGTGATCACTCCTACTGCAGCATTATCAGCGTTTCCATATACCCCGGAATATTCAATGCAGGCATTAAGGCATTTCTATGTTAACTTAGGCGATAAGATCTGGAGCGAATATGGTTTTGTCGATGCATTCAATGAATCAAAGAACTGGTATGCTAAGTCGCATCTTGCCATTGACCAGGGACCGATCATTGTAATGATAGAAAATCACCGATCGGGACTAATGTGGAAATTATTTATGAGCTGTCCCGAAATACAACAGGGACTGAAAAAACTGGGTTTTACCTGGTGATCCGTTGCAATTAACAATGGTTGAATCCATGAAGAATATAAAAACTTTGAGAAGCTTTTTTGTTATCCGTCTGTCCGTAGTATTTGCATTGCTGTTAGGGATTCTGTCGTACCCTTCTTTTGCGCAGGATGCAGCAGTCAAAGAGAAGCCTTATGCGCGTGATATGCGCGACTTTCGGATGAGCGACAGTTTGAACAGGCCCGCGAAAGGAGCTTATTTATTTGTTGGAAGTTCCTCTATACGCATGTGGGATAATCTTGCCCAATCGTTTCCAAACAGGAAGACGTTGAACCGTGGTTTTGGTGGTTCAACAATACCGGATGTGATCGATAATATTGAAACGGTTATTTATCCATATACTCCAAAACACATTGTCATTTATGTTGGTGAGAATGACATTGCCCAGGGAGTTAGCGCAGAAGAAACATTAAAAAGATTTAGCGAATTATACCTCAGGATTCGTGAGCGGTTTCCAACTACACCGATTACCTATATCTCTATCAAACCAAGTCCGAGTCGCGATCAATTTCAATCAGTAGTGCAGGAAGCAAATCGTCTTATCAGTGAATACATCGCGAAGCAAAAAAATATTCGCTTTCTCGATGTGTATTCAAGAATGCTGAACGCCGATGGCAGCTATAAGCCGATATACCTGGAAGATCAACTGCATATGAATAAACAGGGGTATGAGATTTGGAGAAAGGCACTGGAAGAAAGCTGGAAATAGATTAAACTATCGTCTATGAACATTATCATGCGCATCATAGTAACATCGATCATTGCATTCGCATTATCATACATACTTAGTGGCGTTCATCTGGAAAACTTTTGGGCCGCTATCTTACTCGCAATAGTGCTTGCTGTGTTGAATGCGATTGTAAAACCACTCCTCGTGATCCTTACATTTCCCATAACATTAGTAACGCTCGGATTGTTTCTCTTTGTAATAAATGCGATAATAATTTTGCTTGCAGATAATCTACTCGGGGGGTTTGAAGTGGACGGGTTTTGGTGGGCTCTTTTATTCAGCCTGCTATTATCTGTAGTAACATCATTGCTGTATAAAGAGCCCGAACGCGAGAAGCGATCCTAGTTGATCAATCAGATGACCTGTAATTCATAGAACTCATCTTCAACAAAGTATTTGTTCGCAAGTTCATGAAGTTCTTTGGCAGTGACCGACTTGATGATCTGAATCCCGTTATTGAAATAATCTTCATTAAGTCCATTGAGCACCAGGTTCTTCCAACGGGCTGCAACATGAAATGGTCCGTCAAGATCTCCCAGTATGCTTCCTATCATGTAACTCTTCGTTACCTGTAATTCCTCATCGTCCACTTCGCTTTCGCGCAAGCCGTTCATCTCTTTATAGATCTCAGTTATCGTCGCTTCCGACACCTGGCGACCCGCTTCCGTACTGATCATCCACGCACTTTGATGCACATGATTGAGTATGTAACTGTAAATGCCATATGTATATCCCTTGTCCTCACGAATATTGTCCATTAGTCGCGATCCAAAGAAGCCACCGAACACATTGTTCAACACCATTGCTTTTTGAAAGTCGGGATGATGGCGGTTGGGGAAGTGACGTGCAATTCGTATTGCCGATTGAACTCCCTGTTCATCGATGATAACAGTTTCTTTTCGTGTAGCTGAAGGTTCCACGGGGTGTATCGGTCCATATGCAGCTTCGCGATGATTTTTTAAAGAAAGTGATCCAAATACTTTGTCAAGCACTTCCATAATGTTAGATGGCAACTTGCCGGCGACAAAAATCACACAATGTCCATTGCGGTAATAGTTGTTATAAAATGCCAGCAGGTCTTCGCGTTGCACCTGGTCGTAATCTTCAAGTTTACTGTATTTGCCATAGGGATGTTTCTCTCCGAAGAGTTTCGCATCGATCAACCTTGCCGCAACGAAATCATTTTTCTGCAACCCAACCTTAAGGCGCTGCTGTGAGTTTTGTCTGTAAATAGCGATCTCTTCTTCCGTAAACACCGAATCACTCAAAATATCCGCCACGGCCGGTAACAATTCTTCTATGTGCTTACTCAGGCAATGCAGTGATATCTCTGCAGTTTCGTTGTAAGCAGCGCGATTCATGTATGCGCCATAATAATCAAAATGCTCATTGATATCGAAGGCAGACAGCCTGCTTGTTCCGTTTTTCAGAAGGTAATTGGTTGCTGCTGCAACGGGGTTTTTTGTTTCATAACTATTGCCGGCATAAAACACCCAATTTATCATCAGTGTGTCTTCCGTTCCCATATCCACAAGATATACTTCCACACCATTTGATAGGGTCTCCTTGCGTGCAGGTGGTAGTGAAATATCAAAGTCTACCGGGTCTTTTATTACGGGCGCTGTTGTTCTATTTACCATACTTGATTAGTTCTCGCTATGATAGTATAGCGTGTTTGAATTGTTCTTGTCAAAGATCTGCCTGCTGTAATTGAGAATATCTTCTGCAGTGACCGAAAAATATTTTTCTCTGTCACGATTGAACAGCGACGCATCCCCCAGGAGTTCATAAAATGCAAGACTGTTTGCGCGAGCCATTACACTCATGTCTTCAAAAGCAATTGCAGCTTCTGTTTTATTCTGAATTTTAGTGAGTTCTTTTTCAGTGATCTTCTCCGCCTTTAATTTGTCCAGTTCATCTTCAATGGCCTTTTCTGCGTCTTTCATGTTCACGCCTTTGACAAGCTTCCCTTCGATCGTAAGCAATCCGGAATCAACTGATCCGAAATGATAACATTCAATATTGCTAAAGAGTTTCTGCTCTTTCACCAACGCCTGGTATAATCTGGAAGAACCACCACCTCCAAGAACTTCTGTGATGAGGTCCGCAACGTAATAACCGTGATCGAGGCGTCCGGCCATATGCCAGCATTTGTAAAGTGCATCGAGTGGGACATTGGCCTTGAGAGACATTGATCTTGGTTCCTGCTGCTTCGGTTCAGCAGCTATTTCGCGTACATATTTTTGTCCTGGTTCGATATCGCCAAACCATTTTTCAACAAGTGGCATTACCTCCGCAGCTTTCACTTTTCCGGCAACAACCAGGATAGCATTGATGGGTGTGTAGTGTTTAAAGAAAAAATCTTTTACGTCCTGAAGACGGGCGTTTTCAATGTGGGACAAATCCTTGCCTATTGTCATCCATTGATAGGGATGTTGTTTGTATGCCATTTCGCGCATACGGAACCATACATCGCCATATGGTTTGTTGATATAATGTTCCTTGAATTCTTCGCTTACCACCTTCCGTTGAACATCAAGACTCTTTTCGTTGAAGGCAAGAGAAAGCATCCTGTCGCTTTCAAGCCACAAGGCGGTCTCAAGATTTTCAGCGGGCAACTGGATGTAGTAATTTGTTACATCGTTGCTGGTATATGCGTTATTCTCACCGCCTGCTACCTGCAGTGGAGTTTCAAAATCTTCTATGTTGATACTACCACCGAACATCAGATGTTCGAATAAGTGCGCAAATCCGGTCTTGTTGGGATCTTCATCACGCGCGCCTACATCGTACATCACGTTCACGACAGCCATCGGTGTTGAAGCGTCTTCATGGATCAACACACGCAGGCCATTATTTAGAATGAACTTTTCGAATTGAATCATATTTAAGATTGAGTTGCAAAGTAACGAAGAACTTATTCTTCCTGCGTTCACGGAACGCGTTGCTAAAGTATACTTTTGATCTTTAACGTAAGCAATACAGGTCCATCGGCCCTTAAAACAAGAAATTTCAAACGTTGGCCGGGTTGCTGCAGCATATTCTTATACACCTGTATGTTCTTGCTGAAGTTATTGTCAACGGCAAGCACAATATCGCCCTCGCGAAAACCTGCCGAAGCAGCAGGTGACCCTTTCATAACGTCCATTACGGTGATCTCGCCATCGACAAGATACATTCCAAGGCCTGTATAGGAATAATCAAATACATCCTTATAATGGGTATTCGGAAGCAGGTGAATTTCTTTCTTTTCGTAGTTGAGAATGAGGTTGAATCGCCGCAGCAGGTCGTTCCCGATCAGGCCGCCTAGATAAGGGTATGAAGTAACGTTGTACTCATCGTTGAAGATATAGGTGGGAACATTGCGAAAACGATAGGGCCCCATACGCACCTGCCGGATGACGCCCATTTTCATCGACGTTTTACCGCCCAATCCCTCTGCCTGAGATTCGTACCACTTTTTCTTGGGATGAAGGAAAGCGCTGTCCTCCGCAAATTCCGAGGATAAGAGGAGACACATGCCTGCTCCTGTATCGAAATAAAAACGGGATTCGAGCTCCCGATCGTCCTTGAGTCCTGAGCTGATGACCGGGATGTTCACCAACAGGGGGCGAAAGGTAAAACCTCCCCTGGGATACCGGATCGTACCTTTTGTATTAACCGTGATGTACGAGCTGTCGTAATTGATCTTCACAATGTAGCGATGCAGGAAGCTGTACCCTATGATGCCGTCGATTCGTTCACCGTATGCCGAACTTAAAATATCATAATCGTTGATATGAAAATCGAGGCTATCTACCTTCAAACCCGGAAGAAACAGTGTTTTATCGTAAACAAAACGCACCTGCCTGATGCCTGCGATGCCTCGTACTGTGCGGTCGCTCAGCGTGGCATCCAGTTTAAGTTCTGCTGCCGTGGTCGAATCAAGGGAAATTCCGCCGCTTCCCGTATCAAGTATGAAGTTCAGGCTGTCAGGGTAATGTTCAAATTTTGCTTTTAGAACGATGATGCCGCCGGTGAGCATGCGGAAAGGAACCGTGGTTATGTATTTTGAAGGAGGTGGAATGAATTCTTCCTGCGCCGATAGCTCCCGGTAGGTGAGGGCAAAGAGGACTAAAAACAGCAATATGGCGCGCATCGATGAATTTTTGTTGTCTAAAGACTTCCCTTAAGTTAAGGCAATATAAATATCTATTGATACCGGTCATAAATATAACATTCATAAGCTCACTAAGTTTTCCTTTAGTATTTTTGAACCCAATTTGTTGATATGAAGCTTGAAGAACTGTATCAGAAGGCGCTGAATTTTGAATTCCTTTCAGTTGAGGAAGGCATGTTTCTTTTTGAACATGCACCACTTACTGAACTGATGAATGTGGCGAATGAGATGCGCAAAAAGCATGTGCCGCATGGAAAGGTGACATGGATCATTGACCGCAACCTCAATACCACAAACGTTTGTATCGCCAACTGTAAGTTCTGTAATTTTTACAGGGTGCCTGGTCATCCGGATGCTTATATCACTGATCTGGACACTTACCGGGTTAAGATCGAAGAAACTTTTCGCTATGGGGGTGAACAACTGCTGTTGCAGGGTGGGCACCATCCCAACCTGGGTTTACAATATTATGCGGACCTTTTCAGGTCGCTTAAGCAGATGTTTCCGAAGCTTAAGCTTCATGCTTTAGGTCCCCCTGAGATCGCGCACATTACGAAACTCGAGAAATCCACCCACCACGAAGTGTTGAAGACGCTCAAAGAGGCGGGACTTGATTCGCTTCCCGGTGCTGGTGCGGAAATCCTGATCGACCGTGTAAGACGGTTGATATCGAAAGGCAAATGTGGCGCGCAGGAATGGCTGGATATTATGCACGAAGCGCATAAGCTGGATCTTACGACCTCAGCAACCATGATGTTCGGTCATGTAGAAACTTTGCAGGAGCGCTTCGAGCATCTCGTAAAGATCAGGGAGGTACAGGCCCGCAAGCCACAAAATACCAAAGGGTTTCTTGCGTTTATTCCCTGGACTTTCCAGGATGCTGATACTTTGCTGGCCAGGATTCGCGGGGTGCATAACCTGACAACGGCCGACGAGTACATCAGGATGATCGCGTTAAGTCGCATCATGCTGCCGAATGTGATCAATATCCAGGCAAGCTGGCTGACAGTAGGAAAGCAAACTGCGCAGGTATGTTTGCATGCCGGGGCGAATGATTTTGGGAGCATCATGATCGAAGAGAATGTAGTAAGTGCAGCCGGAGCGCCGCACCGATTTACTTATAAGAGTATTCAGAATGCTATCAGGGAGGCAGGTTTCGAACCCCAGTTGCGTAACCAGCAATATGAATTCAGGGACCTTCCGGAAGAGATCCAGGAGCAGGTGATATCTTACTGAAAGCGGAATAATTAGGTAATCGGTAGTCGGTAATCGGTAGTCGGCGAGAAGAAGGTAATCGGTAATCGGTAGTCGGTAATCGGTAATCGGCGAGAAGAAGGTAATCGGTAATCGGCGAGCTCCGCTTCCCGCTTCCCGCTTTCCGCTTTCTGTTTTAAAATACATCCATTGAAAACCATGAACAGACCCCTGCGAAAGCTTGTGAGAATAGCAACTATTCTGCTTGCTGTAGTATTGTTCTTCAACTTTTTTGGTTATTACCTCGTTCAGGTGAAATCAAAAGAAAACGAACAATTCATTGAAGTCGTTAACATCGCCAATAAGCAGCGACTGTTATCACAATTGATCTCCAAAGATGCAGCCTTCATTGTTTTCGACAATCTCTCCGATTCTTCCAAAACATATTATCGCAACAGCCTGAAGAAAGCGCTTGCAGATCTTGAAACCAATACCAACTATTTAAACGGAAGCAAAAGCGATCCTGAAAAACCTGTTCCACCAGCTACAGAAGAGGTTAAAAAAGTTCTTGCTAAGGCCTACCTTCAGATTCTGGCGCTTCAAAAAACTGCCAGCCAGGTTGCTGATGCAAGTGAGGAACAACTTCGAACAAATGGTGACGAATATTTGAACAAGATACGTTCCATTGAAAATGATTTTGGCGTTTTAATGGATCAACTGGATGCCCAGTACGTTCATATCCTTAACGAGCGCGTGAAGGCTGCCTCCACTATCAATACAGGAAAATTTATTTCTCTCATTATTGCTCTTGTCTGCTTAAGCCTCCTAGTGTTGGAGCCTTTGTTTAAAAGCAATCAAAAGAATTACCGCGAACTGCAACTTGCACGCAACGAGTTGATGAGCGATAAGAAATACCTGACATCGATTCTTAATTCGCAAACGAACTATGTAATACGCATCAATCGCGAAGGAAACCTGGTTTACGCCAACCCACAATACCTTGCAACCTTCAATTATACCAAAGAAGAGATCGCAGGAAAACCTTACTATACGAGCATCTTTCCCAAAGACATCCGCCGCTGTTCGCACGTTGCGGATATGTGCCTGGAAAAACCGGGTGAAATACATAAGATGCGTTTGCGTGTGCCTATAAACGGTTCAAAAGAGTTTGTATGGACCGAATGGGAATTTATTGCATTGCCTGCCGAAAACGATGCCCCGAGCGAGATTCAGGGCATTGGCATAAATGTGAACGACAAAGTACTTGCGGAGACTTTGAAAGAAGACGCTATGCGCACTTCTTCCTATGCGATGACCTTTGCAAAAATGGGTAGTTATAAACTTAATTATAACACGCAGGATCTGGAATTAAGTCGCGAATTGCAAGTGCTTTTCGAAATGGAGAACATCCGTTCGAGGACATTGACCATGGAGGAGATGTTATCGAACTACATTTATCCCGATGATGCGCCCCGTGTATTGGAAGCATTAAGACTTGCCTTATTGAACCGCAGTTCTAGAAAGTATGAAACTGAGATCATTTTCCGGGTGGTAACTCAAAAGAAAAATGTGCGCTACATCTACCTGAAAGGTAAAGCCATCGACGATGAATACGGACTCGGTGTGATCCAGGACATTACCCAGCAAAAACAATCGGAGCAGGAATTATTGGATAGTGAGGCGCGCTTCAGGTTGCTTGCCGAACACTCTGAAGACATCATCACCGAACATTGTCGACTAGGAATTATTCTTTATGCATCGCCCTCCGTAAATAAAGTTCTTGGCTATTCGCTTGAAGACATCAAAGGAAAAATGATCAGTGATTTCTTCCATCCCGAAGATTACCTGGTCTATAAAGAATTGTTTGAGAACGATGATGTGGATCCGCAGGAACCATTTACCATTCAGTTCAGGATGCGAACAAGTGACGACAACTACATCTGGTTGGAGAGCATTGTTAAGCCAGTGTTGGAGAACGGTGTAGTGATACGGCTGATCTGCACTTCACGCGATATTACCGAACGAAAAAAAGTTGAAGCAGAACGCGAGCAGATCCTCGCAGAAATGAAGCAGTCCGAAGAACTGTTAAGGACCATCATCAATTCAACACCAGACTGGATATACATTAAAGATCCTGAGCATCGGTTCCTGTTGGTTAACCAGGCACATGCGGAAAGCCATCACCTTGCACCGCAGGACTTTATTGGTAAAACGGAAGTTGAAATAGGCCTTCCAGAGGAACTCGTAAAAGGCAACCCTGCAAAAGGTTTGCGCGGATTTTGGGGCGATGATGAAGAGGTTATTAAAACAGGAATTACCAAATTTATCCCTGAAGAACTGTCTATCATCGATGGAAAACCTCATGTGCTTAGTGTTGTAAAAGTGCCGCTTCGCGATGCAGAAGGTAACATCTGGGGCCTGCTGGGATTTGTACACAATATTACCGAGCTAAAGAAGACCGAAGAAAACCTCAAACGAAAAGACCTCCTGTTGCAGGCAGTGTCCGAAGCCACGCATCAGCTTATCATTAACAACAATCTTGAAGACGCCATATCTCAATCCATTCAATTGCTCGGTATTAAGATGGATGTAGATGTTGTGAACGTTTATAAAAACCGGTTTGACGACAAGCGTCTTATTTCGCTGACCAGCCAGTTCGTTCATTGGGATATCAGTGAGAACATGGAAGTGGATCCGCAATTACAGGATATTCCACTTTGGGAGGATACGCAAATGGTTAAAACATTGCGTCGTGAAGAGATCTATTGCATTAATGTGAAAGATATACCGGAAGACTTTGCGCGACAATACTTCCAGGATAGCGGTTCACAATCGATGGCAGTAATACCAATATTCAGCTTAAATGAATTCTGGGGTTTCGTTGCTTTCATCGACAAAACAAAAGAGCGCGAATGGACACTCACAGAGTTCTTCATACTGCAATCATTCGCCTCAACACTTGCCGCCGCCATCGAACGCAAGCAGATGGAAGAGGAACTGGTGCAGGCAAAAAATCTTGCTGAATCCGGAAGCATCGCAAAGAGCGAATTCATGGCTAATATGAGTCATGAATTGCGCACTCCTATGAATGGCATCATCGGCTTCACAGACCTTGTGCTTACATCGGAATTGCAGAAGTCGCAACGCGATTATCTGAACAATGTTCGAAAATCCGCATATGGACTTCTTGATATCATCAACGATATTCTCGACTTCTCAAAGATCGAAGCTGGTAAACTCAGTATTGAATATGCACCGATACGTCTCGACGAACTGGTAGAAGAAACCGTTGATATGCTGACCGTAAAAGCATATGAGAAAAAACTTGACATCATCTGTATCATCGACCCTGATCTTCCGTCGCAATTTAATGCGGATGCGGTTCGTATAAGACAGGTGTTGGTGAACCTTCTGGGAAATGCCATTAAGTTTACCGAGTCTGGTGAAATTGTAGTGAGCCTGAGCAGGGAAGGAGAGATATATAAAAAGAACGGCGTTCCTTATCTGGATATAGCGATCGCAGTTACAGATACAGGAATAGGTATATCGCCTGAAAAAATATCTAAGATTTTTGAAAGTTTCACCCAGGCCGATTCGTCAACAACGCGCCGCTTCGGAGGCACGGGGCTTGGACTTACAATATCGAAGAGTCTTTCTGAATTGATGCATGGTTCGTTGCACGTTTCAAGTGAATTGGGACAGGGCAGTACCTTCACGCTGCATGTGCCCGTTGAAGTGTTGAATAAAAATCCGCAATTTTCTTCCAGCCACAAACCCGGTTTGAACAATGTATTGATCGTCGAAGACAATGCGAGCAGCCGTCAAATGTTGAGTAAAGTATTCGACTATTTCAAGATCGACGTGGATTTTGCTTCTACCTGCCGCGAAGCAATATTGAAGATGGAGCGCATGAATATCGAAAGCAAGCGGATTGATCTGCTTCTTATAGATCAGAGTATGCCTGACATGGACGGTATAACTCTTTGCAAGGAATTTCGGAAGGACGTAAGGTTCCGCAACATTCCGCAGACGCTTATGTTGTCGCCACTTGAGAAAAAACTTTATGAGAATGAAGCTGAAGCGATAGGAAGACTTCAGTTAATTGGAAAGCCGGTGAAAATGTATGAACTGTATTCATTGTTATGCAGTTTGTTCATACACGATCATAAGGTGAGTGAAAAAGTGCAGATGCCTACGATCACCGAAACGAATGAATCTGCAACGATCATGGTTGTTGAAGACGACCCGATCAACATGATGCTGATATCGGAAGTTTTAAGAAAGATGGGTTACCTGGTGCTTAAAGCGGAAAACGGGAGCAAGGCAATTGAGAAGCTACAGGAATCTGACGTGGTTATGATCTTCATGGATGTGAATATGCCTGGTATGGATGGATTCACAACCACACGAAAGATCCGTCAATTACCGGCGCCTTATAATGAGATTCCAATTGTTGCATTAACTGCAGATGCCATGCAGGGCGATAAGGAGAAGTGCATCGAGTCCGGGATGAACGATTATATTTCCAAACCTTTCAGGCTGGAGGAGATAGAAGCGGTGCTGAAAAAAATGATGCTGATGGTGTAAACGGCGCAACCATTCCGTGAAACGACACGTCTACTTGCCCGTTAAAAACACAATATATTGGCCACTCCAACATCAACCATTCAAATCAACACCATGAAGCAGCCGACTCGTGAAGTATCCCTGGCGTTTTGTATCGTGATGGATTTTATCGGGTATGCGACCTACGCGATCCCATTATTGGGTGAATTTGCCGATATAATATGGGCGCCGATCTCCGCTTTCGTCTTTTTCAAAACTTTCGGTGGCTGGAAGGGCGCATTTGGCGGTGCTTTCAACTTCGTTGAAGAACTGCTTCCGGGATTGGACTTCATTCCAACATTCACATTGACCTGGTTTCTGCAGAAGTTTGGCGTGCTTTCGGGAAAGCCGCTTGCCCGCATGGGTAAAATGTGATCAAACTTATTGCGTTCAAAGCCTCGTTAACTTCTGGACCGACGTACAACCGTGCCTGGCCTTGCACCCGTATGCTTACTATCTCTTATCACCAGCCGGCCGTTGACAAGAACTGTGCTGATGCCGGATGAGTAGGCGTGAGGCTTCTCGTAGGTGGAATTATCCTGGATGGTATTGTCGTCAAACACTACAATATCGGCCACATATCCTTTGGCAATGAGCCCTCGCCTGCCCAAAGAGAATCTGTTTGCAGGAAGTGAGGTCATTCGGCGAACTCCCTCCTCTAATGAAACAAGGTTTGTTTCGCGCACATATTTTGCCAGGAAGCGGGCATTGCTTCCGTATCCCCGAGGGTGGGGGTGCCCTTCTCCAAACACACGGATCGAAGCATCTGAACCAATCATGTTGAAGGGGTATTTGATGATATTCCTTATGTCCTCTTCCCACATGCCATGGAACACCATTCCAGCGCCTCCGTGGATCATCATTTCGAGTATGGTTTCGGCTTCTTTTTCAGCGGTATGAGGCCGCTTCTTCAGTTTATTGATCTGTGCAATGCTTTTGCCATTAAGCGTACTGTCGAAGGCATAGCGAGTTACAACTGCGAAATCGTAATGTGCTTTGCCGCGCTGTTTGAGTTTCCGCAACATCGTCGAAATCACGGCTTTTCTCAATGTGGAGTTTGACAACCGTATCCGAATTGAATCAGCATTGCCAGTTAGAATTTCCGACGGCAACAGGCTGGAAAGCGAGGTGCTGCTTGCGGTGTATGGATATTGGTCGATCGTGACGTCGATGCCTTCTTCCCTTGCCGCGACAATCATTGCAAGTGTTCGGCGGCTTTTGCCAGGCACTGGTTGCCCACCAACTTTGAAATGGGATATCTGTAAAGGAATTTTTGCGGCCTTCGATATCATGAGTGATTCGTTGATGGCTTCAACAACGCTGTCTGATTCGTTACGCATGTGAGTCGCATAAATGCCTTCATATCGTGCCGCCACTTGTGCAAGCCGGATAATTTCATCCGATGGAGCGAACGTGCCCGGCACATAGATCAGCCCGGTAGATAAGCCAACCGCACCATCTTTCATGGCCTTCTCAACAAGTGCCTCCATTTGTTTTAGTTCCGCTTCCCTAGCCAGTCTATTTTCTGTTCCCATTACCTGTTTGCGAACATCGTTGTGCCCTATCAATGTGGCGACGTTCACAGACATTTTAAGGCTATCAAGCAACCGGAAGTAGTTATCAATATCCACATGGGAATCTCCGCAATTGCCGGTAATAACGGTAGTCACACCGTCATAAATGAAATTGTCTGCAGTTGGATTTCTTATTTCGTCCTGTTCTATATGGGTGTGTACATCGATGAAGCCGGGAGACACGACCTGGTCGCCTGCATCAATTACAATAGTTGTGCGATCCAGCAAACCAGAGTCAAATCTGCCGATGAAAACGATCTCTCCGTTCTTTATCCCAATGTCAGCCCTGTACCAGGGATTACCCGTACCATCCACGATTCGGCCGTTTATGATCACCACATCAAACGCCGGCGGCCGGGATGAGATTGACAATAGTATCGTTAACAGGAAATGAAGTATCAATAAATAAAAATGTGATGTTTTGAATCCGCTTTCCGCTTTCCGCTTTCCGCTTCCCGCTTTCCGCTTCCCGCATTCCGCATTCCGCATTCCGCTTCCCGCTTCCCGCTTCCCGCTTCCCGTCAAAAGATCGCCTGGTAAACCAGGGTCTTAAACATAGCATCCAAATCCCAGAAACTTGTCGGATACATGTTACGGTACACCAGTCCTACCACCTTTTCTTTCGGGTCTGCCCAGTAACTGGTTGCAAACATGCCTCCCCAACTGAAACTCCCTTCGCTCGGCGGCAATTTCGCCGCAGTCTTTGCCGTAGCCACCGCGAATCCTAATCCGAATTTTGCGTTGTCTCCAATTTCCAGGTCGCCGATCTGATTTGTAGTCATCATTCTTACAGAAGAAGGACTTAAAATCCTAACGCCGTTATATTCACCACCGTTCAGCATCATCTGGAGAAATATCGCATAATCATGTATGGTGCCCGACAATCCGCCGCCCCCGGAGAAATGAGTGCCTTCGAGGTTAGGGTAATCCCGAAAAAAGCGTTTTCCATCTACATCGATCTCCGCATTAACCATTTCCAATCTGGCTCCCTCTTTTTCGCCATAAAGCGATACCAGACGTCCGCGCTTTTCTTTCGGCAAATAAAAATACGTATCCTTCATTCCAAGCGGCTCAAAGATTCTCGTGCGCAAGTATTCATCGAGACTCATGCCCGATACAACTTCCACAAGATGACCCAGGACATCTGTATTCAGTCCGTAAGTGAACCGCTCACCAGGTTGGTGGAACAATGGTACCGGTGCCAGCCTCTGAATCTGGTCCGCAAGCGTGATCTTGTCTACACCAATGCCACCGTAAATTCCGGCTTTTCCGTATAAGGCTTTAGCTTCCGGCGACCCTATTTGCGCATATCCTATACCGCTGGTATGCGTGAGCAGGTCACGGATAGTGATCTCACGTTTTGCGGGAACAGTTGTATACGTAGTGTCAGCGATGTTGAACTTGTCGATAACCTTCGCATTGGCAAAGCCAGGTATGTACTTAGAGATGGGATCATCAAGAAGGAACTTGCCCTCTTCAAACAAAGTCATTACCGCAACACTTGTAATTGCTTTTGTTTGCGAGGCGATCCGGAAAATGTCGTTTACTCCCATCGGCGTTTTTTTCGCCAGGTCGTTATATCCAAATGATTTTTCATAGATGACTTTGCCATCCTTCATCACTAATGCTACCACGCCATTCATTTTGCCCTGATCAATGCACTGGGAAAGATATCTATCGATTCTCGCTAATCGATCCTGGGAAACGCCGTGAAGTGGTTCAACGCTGTTGTCTGGCGATGCTTTTTTATTGGAAGTGGAAAGTTTTTGTTGGGCAAAGACTGGTATGCTGAGCCATGCCAGTAAAGCCACGACAATTAGTTTTTTCATGACAAGCAGAAATTATAGTTATGTGATCGGGTCGATCCGGCAGTAAGATAATTATTTCCCGAGATCCTTTTCCAGTTTCAGCAATCGTTGAAAATTCTGAAAACTCAGTTTAATGTATTGCTGGAACTCGTAGTCGGTGCTGTTCCGGGTGAAATCAATGTCAGGCCGGTAACGGGTCATAAACCGATTAAGATCATCGCCCCGAAGCTGGGTCAGCCTGATCACAAGAGCGCGACTGAAACGATGGTCTATGTATGCTTCTTCCTCTTCGCGAAGCAGTCGCTCCTGGAATGCCATCATGCGCCTTGTCTTGCGAAACTGGAACATGGAAATGAGTTCGTTGATATCGAGGCCCACTCCTCCGGAAGGTCCAACGTTCAAAGATGAGCCAATGCCGGGCTTTTGAAAGTTGAAAGCTTTTGCATAATCCTGCCGGTTTTGAATCGAATCCAACCGGTAGTTCTTTGGCATGAACCTCACTTCCTTTAAAACCGTAGGATACACATGCAGTGCGATCTCAAAATTAGATTTATCCGGAATGTGCTTTACCGCGTAATGTAGTGTTGGCTTGTTAAGGTAAGAAAACCAGATGGAATCGGTCTCGTTCAGAACGATCGAATAACGACCGTCCTTATCAGTGATGGTTCCCTTGCCGGAGTTGCTTAAAACACTCACTGCCTCAAGTGGAAGTTTGCCCGAGATGTCGAACACAGTTCCGCTGATCCGCACCTGCCCGCGGGCCATGCAGAAGAAAATCAGAAAACCCAGCACAAAGATTAAGCGAAGTTTCAAAGCACCGCGATATTAATTCATGACTGCCAGATTTCGTGAGCAGATTCGGGTTTTAACCGGGATTTTGCAGAATAGTCTCTTCAATCACCCGCGGATAGTGTTCATGCTCAAGCTGATGTATCCTTGCTGCCAGTGTATTTGGAGAGTCGTCAGGGTATACAGGGCAACGCTCCTGGAAAATGATTTCGCCGTTGTCAAAAACTTCGTCCACATAATGAATGGTGATGCCGCTTTGGCCCTCACCGGACTGGATCACTGCATGGTGTACAAGATCGCCATACATCCCTTTTCCGCCATACTTTGGAAGAAGTGCCGGATGGATGTTCACGATGCGGCCGCGGTATGCGGAAACCAGGCTGGCCGGTACTTTCCAAAGGAACCCTGCCAACACGATAAAGTTAACCTGATGTGATTGAAGATCAGGTAAATATGCATCGCCCCTGAAAAACCTGTCACGTTCGATCAGCAAAACGGGAAGTCCGTATTCCCGGGCAATATTAATAACGCCTGCCTGTGGTTTGTTGCATACGATTAACCCCACTTTTATCGACTTATGTCCCTCGAAATATTGAATGATTTTTAGGGCATTTGAACCTGCCCCCGAAGCGAAAATAGCTATGACCTGCATGGGTCAAAGCTAGCTCAAAATGCAGTTTTGGATATGATTATTCTCATGAAGAAATTTGATGTAATTCTGCTTTGGCGCGTCAGTTTTTCCGTAGTGACAAATTCATGACATATTAAAACGGCGCGCTATAAGATAGCTTCAAAATTCGCTGAAACTCAATAAGGACGCGGGTTAAAAAAATTTTTTCCTTGTTGGTATTTTGTTAAAAACGTGGCTTATTTTTGCAGCCAATTCAGGAAATTTTTCCACATAATTTCATCATATTCATATTAATATGATTGGTCATAGATCGAGCATGAGGATAATCATCTTTTCCCTGTTTGTTTTTTCCTTATTGACGGTAGGATTTGGAGCAAGGGCGCAAAATGGTCAGGCACTGTTTCAACAGAACTGTGCGGCTTGTCACGCCATAAACAAAAATCTTACTGGTCCGGCACTCGCAGGAATGGAGAGTCGGGGTCCATGGTCCGACCGTAAGGCGCTCTACGACTGGATCCACAATCCATCGAAGTTTATGGCCAATGACCCTTATACACAAGGGTTGAAGCAGCAATATGGTGGTGTGGTGATGACAGCTTTTCCGCAATTGAGCGATAAGGAAATTGACGCGATCGTTGATTACGTAAATCAGGCTGCTGCTGCCACAAAACCTGCTGGTGACGCGGCTGGCGGCGCTAGTGCAGACCCATCAAAGGCTGTTTATGACGATTACGACAATTCCATACTTTATGGAATTCTCACCCTGATTCTTGCGGTTATTGCTCTTGTAATGTTGCAGGTGAACAGCAACCTTAAGAAGCTTTCAGATGAGAAAGAAGGCCAGGCGTCGCACGAGCCGATACCATTCTATCGTAACAAAACTTATATCACCCTGCTCACGCTTGTGTTGTTTGTGATCGGAGGGTTTTATGTAGTGAAAGGCGCAATAGGATTGGGCAGAACGCAAAATTACCAACCGGAGCAACCGATATTCTTCTCACATAAAGTACACGCAGGCAAAAACCAGATCAACTGCCTCTACTGCCACGGCGGTGCATTCGAAGGAAAACAGGCAAACATTCCATCGGTAAACACCTGTATGAACTGTCATATGACAATCAGTGAATATGCAGGAGAGCAGTTGTATCGCGAAGATGGAACCCAGGTAGACGGAACTGCTGAGATCAATAAACTTTATGAACACGCCGGCTGGGATCCAACCAGTCGCACTTATAATGGTAAGGGTAAACCAATTGAATGGGTAAAGTTGCACTCACTGCCTGATCACGTTTACTTTAATCACTCCCAGCACACGAATGCCGGACTGGTTCAATGTCAAACCTGTCATGGTGAAATAACAGCGATGGATGAGGTTTATCAGTTCTCAGACCTTAGTATGGGCTGGTGCGTTAACTGCCACCGTGAAACCAAGGTGAACTTTTCCGATTCTACCGGAAATAAGGGCAACAGGTTCTATAGCATCTATGAGAAATATCACAACGAGATCAAGGCTGGAACCCGCGACAGTGTTACAGTTAGCGATATCGGAGGGGTTGAATGTCAGAAATGTCACTATTAATAATCTACTGACCGGAAAAAGAATAGAAATAAAATCATAAGTCGGCAGACCCCGACTCTTGACCAACGAAATATATTATGGCTACAAAAAAGTACTGGCAAAATTTTTCAGAGCTTAATTCAAGTAAAGAATCAAAGAAACTAGCTGAAAACGAATTCCAGGAAGATCTGCCTTTCGAAGGGGCAGATAAAAACCAGTTAGCAAAAGCTCCTTCATCAAGAAGAGATTTTTTGAAATATCTCGGCTTCAGTACGGCAGCAGCTGCTGTTGCAGCCAGTTGCGAACTGCCGGTAAAAAAATCCATCCCGTTCCTTAACAAGCCGCAGGACATCATTCCCGGAAGTGCAGATTATTATGCTACTACTTTTGTAAGCGGTGGTGAAGCGATTCCGGTTGTTGCAAAAGTGCGCGATGGTCGTCCTATAAAGATTGAAGGAAACAGTTTAAGTAAGTTCACCGGTGGTGGAACAAGCGCCCGTGTTCAGGCATCAGTGCTTGATCTGTACGATACTGCACGTCTTCGTTTCCCCATAGCCAATGGAAACGCCATCAGTGCCGATGACGCTGACAAACTTGTAATGAATGCATTGAACGGTCTCGGTGGGCAACCCATTGTTTTGCTTACAAGCACCGTAACATCCCCAACTTCACTGCAATTGATCGGTGAATTTCTTGGAAAATTTCCAGGAAGTCGCCACGTTCAATATGACGGCATTTCCTACAGTGGAATACTCCAGGCTAATGAACTTTCGTACGGAAAAAGAGCACTACCCGGTTACCGGTTCGATAATGCCAAAGTTGTTGTAAGTCTTGGTGCCGACTTCCTTGGTACCTGGATCAGCCCGGTTGAGTTCCAGCGTGATTTCGCAAAGACACGGCGTGTTACTCCAGCCAATCCGCAGATGAGTAAACTGTACCAGTTTGAAAGCTTTATGAGCATGACTGGTTCTAACGCCGATAACCGCTACACTCATAAGCCCTCAGAAACGGGTCTCGTTGCCGTGGGATTGCTTAACGCAATCAATGGACAACCTGTTACCGGACTTCCAGAGAAGGTAAGGGCAGGAATTGCAAAAGCTGCCACTGACCTCAAAGCCAATACTGGCGCAGCTCTTGTGGTATGTGGTAGTAATAATCCTGATGTACAGGTGATCGTTAACGCGATCAATGAAGCGATCGGAGCCAACGGAACTACAATCGACTGGACGGCAGTCAACAATACGAAGAAGGGGATTGACAGCGATTTTGCTACTCTGATGGGTGATATGGAAGGAGGAAGAGTTGGAGCGCTGATCGTGTACGATGTAAACCCTGTTTATACTCATGTTGATGGAAAACGTTTTGCGGAAGCGTTAAAAAAGCTCCGGGTTTCAATTTCGTTTAACGATAGGAAAGATGAAACAACTGAACTGTGCAAGTTCGCGATACCATCACACCATTACCTGGAAAGCTGGGGCGATGCCGAACCAAAAGCTGGCTATTACAGCCTCATGCAGCCGACAATAGCTCCACTGTTTAAGACAAGACAATACCAGGACTCATTGTTGAAATGGACTGGCAATACAAATAATTACGAAACCTATTTCCGCACTTTCTGGACCGGCAGGCTTGGTTCTGAAGAACTGTTCAGCAAAGCATTGCAGGATGGCGTGATTGAGCCGGAAACCCCAACAATTGGTGGCGCCGGATTCAATGCAGGCGCGGTCGGAATTGCAACTGCAGCGATCTCTGCAGCGAAGAAAGGTGGAAAATATGAGCTGGCGCTGTATCAAAACGTTGGAATGGGAGACGGCAGACAGGGTAACAACCCCTGGCTTCTCGAGCTACCTGATCCGATTACCCGTGTGACCTGGGACAACTATGCGATGATATCGCCGCAACTTGGTATCGAGTTGTTGGATATTGATGCAAGCAACGTTCGCGATATGGATGAGTACACGGTTAATCCTAAAAAATCCGTGATCACATTAAAGGTGGGCAATCGCGAGCTGTCATTACCTGCCATCATCATACCGGGTATGAATGAAAGCACCATCGCTGTGGCACTAGGTTATGGTCGCGCTTCTGCAAAAGAAGATGATACTGCCCAGAACATCGGAAGAGCGGCAGTTGGGGCAGGAAAGAATGCATTCATTCTTGCTACTTCAAATGGTAAAACCATAGATTATTCTGCTCCTGATGTTGCGGTTACAAAGACTTCAGATAAGTATACGCTCGCACAGGTGCAGGTACATTATAGTTACGAAGGCCGTCATGAAGTTGTAAAAGAACTTACACTTGATGAATTCAAGAAAAATCCAAACACGGTTCTCGATGCTCGTGCAAAAGAGCTCGAGCCATGGGGCGGACTTGAAAAGTTTGATTCAGATGGAACCTTATATCCTGTGTATGATAAGCCAGGCTTGCATTGGGGTATGTCCATCGATATGAATGCGTGCTTCGGTTGTGGAGCCTGTGTTGTGGCTTGTAATGCCGAAAATAATATACCTGTTGTTGGTAAATCGGAGGTTGCACGTTACCACGATATGCACTGGCTACGGATTGACCGCTACTTCAGCGGTAATCCCAACGATCCGGAAAGCATTCAAACCGTGTTTCAGCCGATGCTTTGTCAGCATTGCGACAATGCACCTTGCGAGAACGTTTGTCCGGTGGCAGCTACCAACCACAACAGTGAAGGGGTTAACCAGATGATCTATAACCGTTGTATCGGTACGAGATACTGCGCCAACAACTGTCCTTATAAAGTACGCCGGTTCAACTGGGCCGATTATACAGGGGCGGATAGTTTCAAAGACAACCAGAAAACTAGTGGAGTTGGTAAGCTCGATCCTGCGGTTCATATGATGAACGATGATCTGACGAGAATGGTTCTTAATCCGGATGTTACAGTACGCAGCCGCGGTGTGATCGAAAAATGTTCTTTCTGCGTTCAGCGAACACAGGCTGGTAAGCTTGAAGCCAAAAAGCAAAACCGTCCATTGGTAGATAGCGATGTAACCACTGCATGTGCACAGGCTTGTCCTGCAAATGCCATCGTGTTTGGAAATGTGAACAGTTCTGAAACAAATATCTCCAGGCATCGATTTGAAAACAAAAGCAGGTTGTTCTATGTTCTGGAGCAGTTACATACTTTACCAAATGTGAACTACCTGGCGAAAGTTAGGAATACGGAGGTATTGACAGCAATGCATCCTACAGAGACTGATACAATGACACCGGAGAAAAAAGTTGAAACCCATCAAACAAGATAATTAAGACAGATATGGCATTATTAAAGTACGAATCCCAGGTAAGACCACCGTTGGTTGATGGAAACAAGGATTACCACCAGGTAACGGAAGACATCGTAAGGCCAATTGAAGCGGCACCCAGTACTTCGTGGTGGGTTGGATTCATTATCTCTGTTGCGTTGCTCATCTTTGGTATCATCTCGGTTTATATGGAGGTGGTTTACGGGGTGGGACAATGGAACCTGAATAAAACCATCGGATGGGGTTGGGACATCACCAACTTCGTATGGTGGGTTGGTATCGGTCACGCCGGAACCCTGATCTCCGCGATCCTGTTGCTTTTCCGCCAGGGATGGAGAACCGGTGTTAACAGGGCTGCAGAAGCAATGACCATCTTTGCCGTAATGTGCGCGGGACAGTTTCCTATCTGGCACATGGGTCGCGTTTGGATGGCCTTCTTTGTAATGCCTTATCCAAATACTCGTGGTCCTCTTTGGGTGAACTTCAATTCCCCCCTGTTGTGGGACGTGTTTGCGATCTCAACTTATTTCACCGTTTCGCTGCTGTTCTGGTATGCGGGTCTGTTACCTGACCTCGCAACAGTGCGTGATCGCGCCAAACTGAAATGGAGAAAGAGAATGTACGGTATCCTTTCTTTCGGATGGACCGGATCCACGAAACACTGGCAACGTCATGAAAGTCTTTCATTGGTATTGGCGGGTCTCAGTACACCGCTGGTATTGTCAGTACACACAATTGTATCGTTTGACTTTGCTACATCGGTAATTCCCGGTTGGCATACTACCATCTTCCCTCCCTACTTCGTTGCTGGTGCGATCTTCTCGGGTTTCGCGATGGTACAAACACTATTGCTGGTAACAAGGAAAGTTTTGCATCTCGAAGATTATATCACCATTGAGCACATTGAAGTGATGAACAAAGTAATTGTTCTGACTGGTTCAATAGTGGGTGTGGCCTATCTGACAGAGTTATTCATCGCCTGGTATGGTATGAACACTTATGAATCATGGGCGTTCATGGAAAACAGGTTGAATCCATTCAGCCCATATGGTTGGAGTTATTGGCTGATGATGGCTTGTAACGTATTAAGCCCCCAGATCTTCTGGTTTAAAAAACTCAGAAGGAATATTGTAGTGACTTTCTTCATGTCGATCATTGTGAATATCGGTATGTGGTTCGAGCGATTTGTGATCATCGTTACGTCGATCTATCGCGACTTCCTGCCAAGTAGCTGGAGTACATACTACACCCCTACGATCTGGGAAGTTGGATTCTATCTTGGAACGTTTGGTTTGTTCTTTACCTGCTTCTTCCTGTTTGCGAAATTCTTCCCGGTAATTGCGATCGCGGAGATCAAGCATATCCTTAAGAAGTCGGGCGAGAACTATAAAGTGTCGCAGGATGTTGTGGAAGTTAAATCTGCGGAAGAGTTGTATCACGCAACACACGCACATCATTAATCATTTTATCAAACTGATATATGGCAATCAAAAAATTTGTTGTCGGTTGTTTTGAAGAGGAAGGCGTTTTGTTCGATGCGGTGAAAAAGGTACGCAAGGCAGGATACAAGATTCATGACGTATACACGCCGATGCCGATACATGGGCTCGACAGGGTTATGGGCCTTAGAGATACCAGCCTGCATACTGCTGGTTTTGTATACGGCATCACCGGTACTACGGTGGCATTCAGCTTCATGACCTGGGTATTTACTCACGATTGGCCGCTGAACATTGGTGGAAAGCCGCACTTCGCATTACCTGCCTGGATTCCTATCATGTTTGAGTTGACGGTGTTGTTTTCTGCAGTGGGAATGGTATTGACCTTTTGCTATCTGTGCCAGATGGCTCCATTCGTGAAAAAACACCACTTTCATTTGCGCGCTACAGACGACAAATTTGTTATGGTTCTTGAGTGCACCGCAAAGACAAATGCAGAGGAAGCATCTAACTTCCTTGAAAGTGTTGGTGGATCGGAAGTAAACGTGCAGATCGCAGAAGATGGATGGTGGTTAGGACGATACGATAAAGATCAAAAGCTTTTCGAAAAGCAGCCAGGAACAGCAACCGCTTAATTAACCCGAACTCTAGGTCTGATTGAATAAAGAAATAATTACGATGAAAAATCTATTGATCATAACTGTTTGTGCCGGCGCTGTGTTGATGGCTGCATGCGGAGGGGTAGAAAGAAACCGTGGAAAGGATTATGCCCCGGACATGCGTTTCAGCCGGGCATATGAAACATATGACAACACTTCGAACCTCGATTCACTGGGCATCAACTATACCAAGATGCCGGTTGCAGGTACAATAAAAAGAGGCGATGTAATGCCATTTACGATTCCGGCCGATAAAGCGGGCGACTCGACCAACTATATCTTATCGCGCCAGGTGGCTAACCCCATGCCGGCATTGAACAAAGAACAGCTTTCAGAAGCTGAGCGTCTTTATCTCGTGAATTGCGGTATCTGCCACGGTGGTAAACTGGATGGTAACGGACCGCTCTACAATGGTGGCAATGGTCCTTATGCAGCAGCGCCAAGAAATCTTGTTACAGACCCGTTGGTTTTGAACATGCCCGATGGTCAGATGATGTACTCCATCACTCATGGTAAAGGACAAATGGGACCATACGGACCGCAGCTGACAACAAAACAGAGATGGATGATCGTGCACTATATTCGGAACAAGCAGGGTAAGGGTACGCCTGTAACTACAGGAGCCGATAGCAGTGGAGCACCTGCAAAACCCGGCGGATTGAACACACCTGTATCACAACCTTCGGGAAGCAATACCGGGCCGGGTGCAGGAGGAAATAATTCAGGAGCACAGGGCAATTCACAACCCGCAAAAGGCAATTAATTAAGTAAAGGAAGTACCGAAATAATAAAATATTGATAATGGCTATTAAAGATCTATTTGAAACACCGAAAAGTTACAGGAACTGGTCACTGGGCCTGATCGCTGTAGGTGTGCTGTCGTTGCTCATTGGATTTTTCATATATGGCGCTGATGATGATGTTCACCATAAAACCAGGTTCTGGGCTACACTGCTACACAACAGTGTATTCTTCCTATTGGTGACCAATGCAAGTATGTTCTTTATTTGCGCTACCATTCTTGCGTTTGGCGGCTGGCAAATGTCGTTCCGCCGTGTGCCTGAAGCCATCGCTGCATGTGTGCCCGTAATTGGTATCATTGCACTTATCGTGTTGCTTGCGATTGCGTTCGGTGGCCATCATATGTCGCACATCTATCACTGGACCGACCATGAGGCTGTTGCCAATGACCGTATACTGAAAGGAAAATCAGGATTTCTCAATGTTCCGTTTTTTGCTATATGGACAGTGCTGACCATTGTGCTTTGGTCGGTTTTGGGTTACAAAATGAGAAGGATCAGCCTTGAGATCGATGATAATCCCTTTACGTCAGTTGAAGAAGCGAGGAAGTATATTTTCAAGAATACCGTTTGGGCCGCATTGTTCATAGTATGGTTTGCATTGACCGTTACCTCCACCATTCCATGGTTCTGGTTAATGAGCATTGATGCACACTGGTATAGTACGATGTACAGCTGGTATACATTTGCCGGCACATGGGTTGCGGGCATTTCGCTGATATTATTATTTGTGGTTTACCTGAAGAACCGCGGTTACCTGGAATATACCAACGAAGAGCATTTGCATGATCTTGGCAAGTTCATGTTTGCTTTCTCAATTTTCTGGACATACCTGTGGTTCTCACAGTACATGCTGATATGGTATGCTAATATTCCGGAAGAAACCGTATATTTTCAAAACAGGACAAAAGGAGCATATAGTGGTGAATTCTGGTTAATGCTCATCATTAACTTCCTGGGACCTTTACTGATCCTGATGCGCAGAGGTTCTAAAAGAAATTATGGGACGGTTACTATGATGGCATTGATCATCATCTTTGGCCAGTGGCTGAATATGCACCAGCAGGTTTTTGCAAGCGTTTTACCAGAGCACAATGAATTGGGAATATTCGATTTTGGCGTTGCTGCAGGATTTATAGGATTGATCATGCTTGTGACCGCCAGGGTATTGAATAAATATCCGCTGGTTTCAAAAAACCATCCTTTCCTGAAAGAAAGTGTTATTCATCACACGTAAACCTTAACCCGAGACCCCAAGAAACAGTAAGAGCGAAATAAACCATTACATCAAATCATGTCTACAACAGCCATTTTCCTGATAGCTATCCTCATCCTGGGATTTCTTATAACATTCCAGATCGCTAAGGCGGCTGAGTATGTTTCCATACTTAAGGGTGAAAAAAAGGCTTTCGAACAGAACAACAAGGTAAATGCATTTCTGATGGTAGTATTCCTGGTGCTGGGACTGATCGGCATCTGGTATTGCCACGACCTGTTGTATGGGAAGACATTGCTCCCGTACCCTTCAGCCTCAGATCACGGTGAAAAGATCGATACGATGATGTTCATCACCATCGCTATCACAGGTATCGTGTTCTTCATTACACAGATCCTTTTGTTCTGGTTCGCATACAAATACCAGCACAACGAGAAAAAGAAAGCTTACTACTATCCCCACAATACAAAATGGGAGATACTGTGGACGACAATCCCAGCAATTGCACTTTGTATTCTTGTAGGCTTTGGACTTTACTATTGGTTTCAAATCACCAGTAATCCTCCAAAAGAGGCTTTGCATGTAGAGATCACCGGTAAACAGTTCGGTTGGATCTACAGGTATGCCGGAAAAGACAACACCTTCGGTAAGAAATATTACAGGAACATCAATGAGAATGAGAACAATCAGCTGGGACTGATTTGGGATGATAAGGCTACGCAGGATGATATTGTAACTACTGAAGCACTTTACATTGTAAAAGATCAGCCGGTTCAATTGCAGATTTTCTCAAGAGATGTTATTCATGACGTCGGTCTGCCTCACTTCCGTATGAAGATGGATGCTGTTCCCGGAATTCCAACTACCATGTATTTCACTCCAAAGTACACGACCGAGGAGATGAAAAAGATCACCAATAATCCGAACTTTGAATACGAGATCGCGTGCGACCAGATGTGTGGCAATGGACACTATTCGATGAAGGGTATTGTAAAAGTTGTAACGCAGGCCGAGTTCATTTTATGGAGGGCAAAGCAAAAAGCAAATTACCTGCTCGCCTTCCCGGATAAGGATCCTTCAAATGCAGCACCAGCGGCCCCTGCAGCAGATTCCACCAACGCTAACACTGACACGGCCGCCAGAGCTAACGCAGTTGCAAGGAAATAATTAACTGAGAGAAACCAAACCATAAAACGACCAGTAACATGAGTAATGAAGCAGCAATGCATGGACACCACGACGTGATAACCACTCATGATGTGCATCACGATGAACATCATGTTCATCACCATAAAGAATCTTTCATCACGAAATATATATTCAGCCAGGATCACAAGACCATAGCCAAACAGTTCCTTATTACCGGAATGGTTTGGGCGGTGATCGGTGGATTGATGTCGCTATTATTCCGTATCCAACTCGGGTATCCTGATCAATCTTTTCCATGGCTTGAAGATATCCTCGGCCGCTGGGCAAAAGGCGGTAAAATCACAGCAGAAGCATATTATGCACTGGTAACAATGCATGGTACTGTACTTGTGTTTTTTGTACTTACCGGAGGATTGAGTGGTACGTTTGCGAACCTGCTGATTCCCTTACAGGTTGGTGCCAGGGATATGGCTTCTCCGTTAATGAACATGTTGTCTTACTGGTTCTTCTTTGCAGGAAGCGTAGTGATGATCTCTTCCTTGTTTGTTCAGACAGGCCCATTCAGTGGAGGCTGGACGGCATACCCGCCATTGAGCGCTTTAGGAGATGCATCACCCGGATCGAAGGTCGGAATGGATCTATGGATAACATCAATGGCCTTATTCGTGGTTTCTCAATTGCTCGCGGGTTTGAACTACATCTCTACAGTTCTGAATATGCGCACCAAAGGCATGAGTATGACTCGCATGCCGCTCACAATCTGGGGGCTGTTCTTCACCGCCGTACTTGGTGTATTGAGTTTCCCGGTGCTTCTTTCAGGCTTCATCCTTTTGTTGTTCGATCGTCATGCCGGTACCAGCTTTTACCTTTCTGATATCTATATCGCATCCACGCAGGTTGCCCTGCCAAACGAAGGTGGAAGTCCGATCCTGTTCCAGCACTTGTTCTGGTTCCTTGGTCACCCCGAGGTTTACATCATCATTCTCCCTGCAATGGGAATCGTTTCGGAAGTAATGAGTGTGAATTCTCGCAAACCTATATTCGGTTATATGGCGATGGTTGGATCTCTGTTTGCCATCGCTGTACTGGCCTTCCTCGTATGGGCGCACCATATGTTTGTTAGTGGATTGAATCCATTCCTTGGATCGGTATTCGTGTTATTAACTCTGTTGATAGCGATTCCATCTGCGATCAAGGTGTTCAACTGGTTAACTACGATATGGCGCGGGAACCTTCGGTTTACGCCGGCAATGTTGTTCTCGATAGGCTTCGTAAGCTTCTTTATTTCAGGTGGTCTTACCGGTATCTTCCTGGGTAACTCAACGCTCGACATACATCTTCACGATACATACTTTGTGATCGCACACTTTCACATTGTGATGGGTGTATCCGCATTCTTTGGAATGTTTGCAGGTGTATATCACTGGTTCCCTAAAATGTATGGCCGATATATGAACAATACCATGGCCTTCATTCACTTCTGGGTTACACTGGTTGGTGCTTACCTGATTTTCTGGCCTATGCACTACGAGGGTCTTGCAGGTATGCCACGTCGTTACCTGGATTATTCAAACTGGTCGTCATTTAATATGTTCAATGACCTGAACAAATTCATTTCCACAGTTGCGATCGTAGTATTTGCGGTTCAGTTGTTATTCCTTTTCAACTTCTTCTATTCCATTTTTAAAGGCAGAAGAGTTACAACGAGGAATCCCTGGAATGCTACAACGCTGGAATGGACAACACCAATCAAACCTGGTCATGGAAACTGGCCCGGCGAAATTCCTGAAGTTCATCGTTGGGCATATGACTATGGAAAGGATGGAAGAGATTTCATCCCACAAACCGAACCTATCAGTCCTAACGAAACAAAAGAAGGGGCGCATTAATGAATGTGCACTCATGATATAAAGCGATGCAGGAGATAACAGTGAAGCAGAATAGTTCTTTAACAGTCGGAAGCAAGATCCGCGATTACATGATGCTTGTAAAGTTCAGCCTTACATTCCTCGTTGTGTTTTCCGCGGTGATCAGCTACCTGATGGCGCCAAAGGTTGTGGAGTTCAACTGGCTCATGATCATGTTGCTTTTTGTTGCAGGTTTTCTCGTAACAGGAAGTGCCAACACAGTGAACCAGATCCAGGAAAAAGACACAGATGCGATGATGAAAAGAACCGCATCAAGGCCGATTGCATCGGGTAGAATGGGAGAAGTTGAAGCATGGACATTCGCCATTGTAAGCCTCCTTGTGGGTCTTGCAATTCTTGCGTATTTCTTTAACTGGCTATCGGCCTTCATCTCTCTTTTCAGTTGGTTCGTGTATGCATACATGTACACCCCATTGAAGAAGATAAGTGCTGTATCGGTGTTGGTTGGTGCGGTTCCCGGAGCCTTGCCGTGTTTGATCGGTTGGACAGCCGGACAGGATGAGCTTAGCGCCGGTGGATGGATCCTTTTTGCAATCCAGTTCTTTTGGCAGTTCCCCCATTTTTGGGCGATTGCATGGCTTGCACACAGCGATTATACAAATGCCGGTTTTAAACTGATGCCATCTACCGCGGGGCCAACCAAATATTCTGCGATCCAGTCGATCATATATTCCCTGGTTTTGTTGCCGGTGGGAATGTTGCCCTACCTGTTTGGAATGTCTGGTTTTGTAAGTTTCTGGATAGTGCTGGCAGCGAATCTTTTTATGATCCTGCAATGTGTTAGATTGTATAGGGAGATGGATCGAAAGGCAGCGCGCAGAGTGATGTTTGGCAGCTATATTTATTTAGCGATCGTATTGTTATCGCTGCTGGCCGACAAAAATATAATTCATTAAAATATCAAACGTGTTGACAGAAGTAGTGACTGAACAGAACAAAAAGATCCATCCGCATAAGTTCACCCTTTGGGTTGCACTTGGAAGCATCGTAATGATGTTCGCGGGGATGACGAGCGCCTTTATGGTGAAAGGCAGTCTGCCCGGATGGTCTACAGTGGAGATGCCGGTGATATTCTATTATTCTACAGCGATCATGCTGATCAGTAGTGTAACCATCCAGGTAGCACATAAATCTTTCAAGGAAAGAAAAATGATCAGCTACCGGAGAATGATCGTGCTTACAGTGGTTTTGGGATTTGCATTCATCGCGATGCAATTGTTAGGATTTAACCAGCTCCTCAATCGTGGTGTTACCATGGAAGGAAGCGCTGGAGCAGGACAATTCCTGTACATCATTTTCGGGTTGCATGGACTGCATGTTCTTGGTGGTGTAATTGCATTGCTTATTATGTTGGCGAGGGCCTTCAGTTCCAGAACCAGGAATTACAATCCTGTCTCCATAGAAATTGCCGGTACATACTGGCACTTCGTGGATGCGCTTTGGATCTACCTGTTCATATTTTTTTTATGGGCATTATAGAACGGAAATTGACTAACCAGAAATTATACATTCGAACCTTAAAACAGTAACATGGCACAAGCAGTTCCTGCTAATGAAAAATGGTGGGGTGGAGGAAGGAGTCCTTTCAATGTCGAGTACGGAAAATTGATGATGTGGTACTTTCTGATGAGTGATGCATTCACTTTCGGTGCGTTCCTCATTTCTTATGGTACAATACGTATGTCCAGTAACGGCTGGCCTGATCCTAATGAAGTGTTCAATAGCTTCCCGCTTGCAGGTCACGCAAATTTGCCGCTTGCATTCGTGAGTCTGATGACCTTTATTCTCATCATGAGCTCCGTAACCATGGTGCTTGCTGTACATGAAGGTCATAAGATGAACAGGGCAGGAGTAATTAAGTGGCTGGCATGGACCATCCTTGGTGGAGCCGCTTTCCTGGCATGCCAGGCATGGGAATGGACGCACCTGTATCACCAGGGTGCATGGTGGGGATTGAATCCGTTCCAGAATGCAGACGGAACTCCATCCACAACAAACTTTACAAACTTCTTCTTTACCATCACAGGCTTCCACGGGTTCCACGTATTCTCAGGCGTAATAATCAACATCATTATGTTGATCAAGGCGATCAGGGGCGACTTTGACAAGCGCGGCCATTACCTTATGGTTGAGAAGTCTGGTTTATACTGGCACTTCGTTGACCTGGTATGGGTTTTCGTATTCCTTTGTTTCTACCTGATCTAACTCTAACCAACAAACATTAATCTGATACAATGCAACATACAAACGACCTCCAGGAAGTAACTTATCATCACGGGCCGGCAGAGGGTACAGGAAGGATATGGAAAACCTTCTGGATACTGTTGATCATCACCATCATTGAACTGGGACTTGGCTTGCTCATGTATGCAGTGTCAATGGGCGATTTTGCCGTGATGCTTATCAAAGGAGTAATTGTGATCCTGACTCTCGCAAAAGCATTTTACATCATTGCAGTGTTCATGCACCTTGGTGATGAGATCAGGAACATGATCATGACCATCGGAATTCCTTCTCTTCTCTTTATCTGGTTCATTGGTGCATTTATCTGGGATGGTAACTCATTCCGTAACCTGAACAATACATTCGATCCATATAAGAAAGAGCGTACAACAACGCCCGTGGAAAAGAAAGCAGACACACACCAGGCGCCCGAAAAAGGAACACAAAAGCCAGGTGAAGTGCACTAGCAGAAAGTTCTGCTGTTCCTGAGTGTTAAATTTTTAAAACCATCGGTTTTTGCCGGTGGTTTTTTATGCAATGGATATACTGCTTCATATTTCAGCGGTAACTTCGCGCCACACTAAAACCAAAGCATCTTGAGCAAAAAAGCAGTTCTTGCATTGACGCTTGCGATAGTGATCCCGGTAATTTGTTATTTCCTGGTGGGTGCACTGAGCTCCAGGAATCTCAATCTGCCTCCGCATTATTATGCAGATTCCGTTATCAACAGAGTAGAACGCGGCAAGAGTGTTACCGATACCGTCTGGCATAAAGTGCGCAACATAACGCTAACGAACCAGTTGGGACAGCAGGTGTCATTAGATGATCTGCAGGGGAAGATCATCATCATGGATTTCTTTTTCACAAGGTGTCCATCTATCTGCCCAACGCTTACAAAAAATATGAAGGGATTGCAGGACGCTCTGAAAGGAAAGGATCCAAGAAGACCAAACCCTCCTTTCGTTCATTTTGTGTCGTTAAGTGTTGATCCGGTACGCGACAGTGTTCCTGTTCTTAAGAAGTACAGCGATAAATACGGAGTCAATCCTGATGTATGGTGGCTACTGACAGGGCCGAAAGATTCTATTTACAATTTCGCGATAGATGAGACAAAGCTCGGGATACAAGATGGAGGACAGGTGGATGCCGATTTCATACATACCAATCGCTTTGTATTGATCGATCGCGATCGTGTGATACGTGGATATTATAACGGACTAGATACAAATTCAGTTTCAAAACTCGCGGAAGATCTTACACTTCTTATGCTTGAAAAAGATAAGAATAAGAAGCGCAAATTATTTTGACCTTAACCGTTTTTATGTTGCAGGCAATCATTAAGAAAGACGACAAGAAATTCAGGATACTTATTGGCATATTTTCATTCGTAGTGTTTGCAGTCATTGTCTTACTCGGCCGGGTGAAACTTGATGTTGACCTTGGCTTCGATCCCCACATTTTTGCACTGATCAATGCTGCAATCAACTCAACGGTTTCGTGCCTTCTTGTCGCCGGATTAATAGCGGTAAAAAAGAAAAATTATCAATTGCATAAGAACATCATGTTCTCTGCAATGATTCTTTCAGTTTGCTTTCTCATTTCATACATACTTCACCATTTGCTCACGGGCGACACCAGGTTTGGAGGCGAGGGCTCTATACGAGTGGTTTATTTTATTATTCTTATCAGCCATATATTTTTAGCGGCGATAATACTTCCTTTTATTTTGTTCACCACTTATCGTGCACTGATTGCAGAATGGCCGCGACATAAAAAAATTGCACGCATCACCTGGCCGATCTGGTTGTATGTCTCTGTATCGGGTGTGCTGGTGTATTTGATGATCAGCCCTTATTATACATGATTGAACTGCTTCACATTTCATCAATACCATCGAATACAAAAAGGTGCTCTTTAAAATTTTCGATGGTGTCATCAATCACACGGATCCCTTCTTTTTCCAGCAATTCCTGCATTTCTGTCGGTGAAGAAAAGTGATGCTTTCCTGTAAGTTGTCCATTACGGTTCACAACCCGATGAGCCGGCACTGGCGGGTGAATATTGTGAGCATTGTTCATTGCATAACCAACCATACGTGCGGAAGATCTGGTGCCTAAACAGGCAGCAATTGTACCGTATGTTGTGACCTTGCCTTTCGGTACCTGCCTTACAACCTGGTAAACAAGCTCGAAGAAAGTTTCATCATATTTCCCTGAAGGCCTAAGCGCCTTCAGCTTTTGACCTGAATTTGATTTCGATTTTGGCATAATCATGATTCTGTTTCATCAATGCCGGCTTCCATCAACATTTCTTTCAATCTCATATCGATATTTGGGAGAGGCTTAGCAGGCAACTGAAATTTTAAATAATGTATGCGGTTGCTTTTCGCGATGTCCAGGCTTTCGTAATGTGTTTTAATTTTTAGCTCCTCACTAAGATTTTCACTTGTGTAGACGTCATCCATATCTTCTATTACCTGCAGTTCATATAAAGAGATTACCATCTTTGTAAATGCATACAGGTCCGGTGAATCAGTTTTTAAGTGAATGCTTCCCCCTTCTTTCAATATCGTTTGGTACAATCGTAAAAATCTCGGATGGGTAAGGCGCTTCTTTGCTTTTGAAGTTCGCAACTGCGGGTCGGGGAAAGTGATCCATATCTCACTCACTTCTCCTGAAAGAAAATAATTATCGATCTTATCTATTTGGGAACGAATAAACGCAACATTTTTCAAGCCTTCCTGCAATGATTTCTTAGCTCCTACCCATATGCGATTTCCTTTGAGATCGATACCTATATAATTATTCTCCGGATGCAGCCTGCCGAGGCCAACCGCATATTCACCCTTGCCACAAGCCAGTTCCAGCACAATCGGATTATCATTACCGAAAAAATTTTTCCAGTTACCTTTCATCCCTCCGGGATACTGAAGCACATTGGTAAAAGTTTCTATCTCTGCAAATCGTTGCAGCTTTTTTTGTCCCATTGCGCAAATGTAAGGCGCGCAAATTAGAAATCTTCCTCACCTCCGCCTCCTTCATCGTTGCCCCGATCCCTTTCTTCGCGTTCTTGTTTCTGCCTGTTGAAACGGTAGCTTAAGGTAACCATGAACTGTCTGGATCGCCATTGAAAATCCGATCTCGAATAATATCCATCGCGATTAACTATCGTGCGGCGCTTCCTGCTGTTCAATATGTCACGCACATTGAAAGTAATTGTTGCCTTGCCTTTGAAGATATCGCCACCAATGCCTGCATCGAGGGAGTACATAGATAGCTCCCTGCCTTGTGCATTTCGTCGTGGCGCCCGGTAGAAGAACGTTGATTGGAACTCCCAGTCTTTCGCAAATCTGATTTTAGTTTGTGTGCGGTTCATGCCTGTGAAAGCGTCCGCATCGAATGATTCGCCTTCGTAATCGCCAAATGTCAACGAACGAAACAGGTTGATGTTGGATGAAAACCTCCACCATTCAGTAATATCAAATTGAAGATTGAATTCAAATCCATAGTTGTTCTGCGTGGCAAGATTCACCGGGAATACATAGGCTATCGCATTTGTATCAATTGTAGTGATCCGCTGAATAACATTTTTACGATCCCTGTAATAAATATTTGTTAGCAACGACCCGCTCTCAAATTCGCGAAGCCATCCGATCTCCATCGAGTGTGTGAACTCCGGATTAAGATTGGGATTGCCAACAAAGAATGAACGTAGATCACTGAAATCTGAAAACGGCAGCAGGTCGCGATAATTCGGACGATTGATGCGATAGCTATAACTAGCCTGGATACTGTTATTATCGTTCAGTTCATATGACAAAGTGCCGCTCGGGAAAAGATTGAGGTAATCGCGTTGATTAACGGTAGACGATTTAACCAGTTCAGTGCTCAAATCAGTATACTCAAGTCTCAGTCCACCCTGCAATGCGAGCCGCTTCTTCTTGGTGCTTGCCTGTAGATATGCTGCATGAATGTTTTCAATGTAGATCATGTTATTGTCAAATGCAGGCAATACCTGCCATCCATCAATACCTTCATTTGTTTCAAGCAGATAATCATTTTGTATGCGGCGCTTACTCGATCGTAAGCCAATTTCCCAACGGGAATTCTCACCTACAGGGTTGACGTAATCTGTTTGAAAGAGCCAGCTGTATTCATTTGCACGGTTGTCTGCCCTTTGCTGTGATGTGATGTTTGAACCATGAATAAGCTGATTGTAATTCGTAAGTTCGATCTCATCTTCAGAAACATACTTAATGTCTGCTGTTAATAGCTGATCCTTTTTTTTGAACTTTTTACGGAAAGCTAGTGCGGCTTCCATTTCTGTATCCGAATCATCTTCCTTCTCTGTGCGTTGTACGGTCTGGGTCAGATCTCCTGTCTTGTTGTAATCATTATAATACAACGTAGACCGATTGCTTCCATTTGAAGGGTTGAACAGAACTGAAGCGGTAAAAGTTGTATTGTCATTTGGGCTGAAATCAAAGCCACCCATTATGTTATGCGATATACCGCTTCTGCGAATATCTCTATCCTGACGATATGAAAAACTGGTGTCTGCATTTTCATATTGCTGAAATGAATTTCCGCTACCGGGCCCGGATCGGTAATCGATGCCATAGCTGCCAAACAAGTTCCACTTATTCCTTTTATAATTCATAACCAGTGATCCGCCGAATGCTGCCGGCGCCCCCGCATTAACAGTGAACGTGCCGTTGAAACCGCGACGTTTATTCTTTTTTAGCACGATATTGATAATTCCTGCCTCGCCTGTTGCTTCATATCGCGCCGAAGGATTGGTAATGATCTCAACCGTTTCAATAAGATTAGCAGGTATTTGCCGAAGTGCATCGGCAGTATTTGTAAGTGCCGATGGCTTTCCGTCAATCAATATCCTCACACCCTGACTGCCGCGAAGATTTACCGATCCATCGACATCCACGCTTACAGAAGGAACATTATTCAACACGTCGGCTGCATTCCCGCCAGCCGTATTCAAATCCTCCCCAACGGTATACACGCGTTTGTCAAGTTCGAGCCTCAACTGGCTTTTTTGACCCACTACAACTACTGCCTTCATTGCGGATGATGAAGGCTGCACAGTAATGTTTCCAAGGCTTGTATCCGCATTGGTAATTGTGATGTTATTGATAGTACGTGACTCGAATGATGTAAAACTTACTTCAAGAAAATACCTGCCTGAGTCAGCAAATATTGTGAATCGCCCAGAAGTGTCTGCCATCGATTGTCGCACAATAATGGAGTCTGGCTGTTTTTTAAGAGCAAGAGAAGCAAGTGGAACTCCTTTGCCCAGATCATCAATCACGCGGCCGCTGATACGATATCCGCTGCTGTCTTGTGCGAGCAGCGGTTTAGAGGCACTTCCGATGAGCATCAACAATAACAATATCTTCATGGATACACGACCCAGGGTAACTATTCCAGCCATCTTACTTATGTTTTAGCTAACAACGGTACAGGAAAGCAATTCATCGAGCTTTCTATACCCTGAAATCATAGAGGAACGGCCATTGTCAAATCTCAGGAGGATCGTGGGGAAACGACTGATGCCTTTGACGGCAATTTCTTCCAAATCCTTGCGGAATGCATGCATTGTTTTTTCGTCGTGCATGTCTTTTTCAAAAACCTCGAGACTGAATCCATTACAATCGGATTCAAGATTTGCCGCCACTTTCAAAATGGTTGACAACTTCGAAATGTTGATACCTTCGGTCATCACAGCTTTCTGCAATGTTTTCAGCATCGTTGTTTCCGCCTCAGGTGATTGAAATCCTGCGGCTTTGACAGCCATACAAGCGGTGTAGGATGATGAAGGCGGGTCTGTGAACCATATCTTATCGTTCAGCTTAACACCCGACATGATCGATGCCTCATGCCATACAGGTCCCATCTGAATGGGCTTTGACACCATCTGAACCGGGTCATGGAATTGTTTCCAGCTGGGCAATAAACCTCCCATACAATATCGTGTGGGAATATTGTCCCCAAGGCGCTGCCGGAACTCGTGGATCTGTTCATCCATTACGAAACTCCAGCAGCACAGGGGATCAGTGTATATAACTATTTCGACAACTGTTTGTTCTTTCAATGCTATCGTTTCGATTTATTGGTTATTTCGTTCAACCCGTCCTTCAGGTTCTCATCGATCGGGTCTTCTGGTAGTGGCTTATTCCATTGTTGTGGGCCAATAGGAGTGGACATATGAACGATCTGGCTTCTTTCTTTGCTCATCTTATCATTCATTTCCTTCATTGATTCCAACGTTTGATTCGTTCCGCTAATAGCTTGATCCAGCAAGCCATTCGTTTGAACAACATGCTTTATCGGGTCTTCAATGAACTGCCAGGTTTCGCCGGTAATAGGTGTTTCACCCTGATTCCACGGCCCCCTTAAGGAATTGCCGCTCGACATGTTGAAATATAAATTTCCATAACGCGGATCAGCTTGTAAAACCCCGGGCGGGAAATTAGGAGTAATCGTTTCCAACGCTGCCTGAAACATCTGGAAATGTGCAACCTCGCGGGTCATGAGAAACTGTAGCGTTTCTTTCACATAGGGATCGTCAGTGAATTGCAGAAGATACTCATAAACCATCTTGGCGCGGGACTCCGCTGCAATATCGGATCGAAGATCCGCGGTCAGTTCCCCATTCACGTCGCCATTAATATAAGCCGCTGTCCAGGGTACACCCTGGCTGTTTGTATACGCAGGCCCGCCGCCTGACGATACAAGGAATTGCGGAGCTACCATCGCCTTATGAATGATATTTTCTTTTGCAGCCTTTCCGTTTAGCAATTGCATGATCTCTGATTGCTCGGCGGCATTCTTGAGATCACCGTTCACTCCCTGTAAAAGCATCTGAATGGTTGCTCCTACTACTTCAAGATGACTGAACTCCTCCGTTGCAATGTCCATTAACAGGTCGTATTTATCAGGATAAGGATTTTTAGCTCCGAAAGCCTGGCCGAAGTATCGTAATGCTGCGGCGAGTTCTCCATTGGCTCCCCCGAACTGCTCAAGCAATAGTGTAGCAAAGGCAGGATCGGGCCTGGACACCCGTGCATTGAACTGCAGGTCCTTGACGTGGTAAAACATAGCGATAAGTTTAATGATGAACAGTGATCGAGCGAAAATTTGTGCCAGCGGGGAGTTGGTAGTCGGAGCGAATCGGAGAAACGGAGAGTCGGAGAAACAGAGAAACGGAGAAACGGAGAAACGGAGAAACGGAGAGTCGGAGAAACAGAGAAACGGAGAATCGGATAAACAGAGAAACGGAGAAACACAGAATCAGGCTGCATTCAGGATTCAGCATTCGGCATTACCACATTTCCACATCTCCACATTTCCACATTAGCATATTAGCATACTAGCATACTAACACACTAGCATATTACCACATTGCCCACATTAGCACTTTAGTCCATAAAAAAAGCAGCCTTGCGGCTGCCTTTAAAATCTTGTACAAACTTAACCTAGTAGGGTCTTCAATAGAGGTACTTTTACTTTCGGGTAACGGTTTTAAACGGACATGGACTGGTTTTCATAGACTCGATATTGGTTTGCCCTGGTTGTTGTACTGGATTCTCTTGGTTTTTCGGATCTGGATTAGGACAAGGTCTGGTTTTCTGGATTTTTGAATTTTAATAATGATCTTTTACAGGATTCTTGGATTTTGGTTTTTCTGAACTTTGGATCTTATTGTCGACTCATAACGCGTTCTTGAATCAACACTGTAAAAGTATAAAGCAAAAACGTTCCTGCAAATAGCATTACTGCCTTATTTTTTTCATTCATGAAACTGCACACTTAAGGAAAGATTACGAATCGGCGTATTCGTAGTATTACGATTAAACGCTGGATATTAAGTAATTATACTTATTATTATGATTGTTATCGTCTATATATTCAAACTCTACTCTGAATTATGAACACGCTATTGACCAATAAGAACGTATTAATCACCGGTGGTAGCAGGGGCATTGGTAAAGCAATCGCAATTGCACTCGCCTCAAAAGGAGCCAATATTGCCATTGCAGGAAAGACAACAACGCCACATCCGAAGCTGGAAGCAACGATCTACACTGCCGCCGAAGAAATCAAAGAAGCGGGCGCAAAAAAAGTACTCGCTATACAGGGAGATATACGATACGATGAGAGCATTGATAAGATCGTTCAGGAAACCCTGGAACACTTCGGGGGTATCGACATACTTATTAATAATGCCAGTGCAATCAGTCTGACCTCCACTCTTGATACCGAGCCGAAGAAATATGACCTTATGCATTCGATCAATGTGCGTGGCACATTTATGATGAGCAGGGCATGTTTGCCGTATCTGCTTAAGGCAGACAACCCGCACATTCTAACCCTCTCGCCGCCGTTAAACCTTGATCCTGCCTGGTTCGGGCAGCACCTCGCTTATACAATGAGTAAATACGGTATGAGCATGGTAACACTAGGCCTTGCGGCGGAATTTAAGAACATTGGAGTAAACGCACTCTGGCCCGCAACTACAATTGCCACAGCCGCAGTGCAAAACCTTCTTGGTGGCGACTACCTCATGCAAAGGAGCCGTACACCGCAGATCGTGGCTGACGCTGCGGTTGCAATACTACAAAGAACTGCAGCCGAATGCACGGGCAATTTTTTTATTGACGAAGATGTATTGAGAAATGAAGGAACCAATGATTTCACGCAGTATGCCGTAAATCCCGGTCAGTCCCTCATGAAAGACCTGTTTCTATGATTGCTCAGGCCTCATCTGGGGAAACAGCAACACATCCTGTATAGAAGGCTGGTTTGTCATTAACATGCACAACCTGTCGATGCCAAAACCAATACCAGCTGTAGGAGGCATACCATATTCGAGCGCACGCAGAAAATCGTAATCAATATACATCGCCTCATCGTCGCCACGCTCCATCAATTTTACCTGGTCTTCAAATCGCTCGCGCTGATCGATCGGATCATTTAACTCGGTATAAGCATTAGCCATTTCCTTCCCGTTGATGATAAGCTCGAAACGCTCTACCAATCCGGCTTTGCTGCGATGCTTCTTTGTCAGTGGACTCATCTCAACCGGGTAATCGATGATAAATGTTGGCTGAATGAAATGCTTCTCACACTTCGCACTAAATATTTCATCGATCAGTTTCCCTTTTCCCATTGTTTTATCTACATGTATCGAAAGCTTTTCGCATACTTCGCGCAACTGCGTTTCGTCCATTCCATCGATATCAAATCCTGTATGTTCCCTGATTGCGTCATACATAGTCACACGCCGGTATGGAGCCTTGAATTCTATTTGCTTACCATCCATTTCAACAGTAGTGATTCCATTCGTTCTCAACGCTACAGTTTCTAGCAATTGCTCGGTGGTTTCCATCATCCACACGTAATCCTTATATGCCACATAAAATTCCAACACGGTAAATTCCGGATTGTGAGTGCGATCCATGCCTTCATTACGGAAGTTGCGACTAAATTCATACACCCAGTCAAAGCCGCCAACGATCAGCCTTTTCAAATAGAGTTCATTGGCGATGCGCAGATACAAAGGCATGTCAAGTGCATTGTGGTACGTCTGGAAAGGCCTTGCAGCGGCTCCTCCCGGGATGCTTTGCAATACCGGCGTATCTACTTCCAATGCACCGCGCTCATTTAAGAAATCACGAAATGCATTCATCATTCGTGTTCTCTTAAGAAAGGTTTCTTTTACATCAGGATTAATGATCAGGTCGGCATACCGCTGCCTGTATTTAAATTCAACATCTGTTACAGCGTCGAACGTTTCTCCCTCTTTCTCCTTGACTACCGGCAACGGCTTGAGTGATTTCGTCAATACCTGCAATTCTGTTACATGTACCGATGTTTCACCTGTCTTTGTAGTAAACACGAAACCTTTAATTCCGATAATGTCACCAATATCGAGCAGATGCTTCCATACTTTATCGTACAGCGATTTGTCATCTCCCTTGCAGATATCGTCTCTCCTTACATAGATCTGTATTTTACCAGTGCTGTCCTGCAACACTGCAAAACTTGCCTTCCCCATATCACGTATGCTCATCACGCGGCCCGCAAGCACAACATCACTGAATTGATCTTTGTTCTCTTCTCCCTTATATGTTTCTTTGATATGCGAAGCGTTGCTGTTAACAGGAAATAATGGAGCAGGATACGGATCAACGCCTGCATTGCGCAATTCCTGTAATTTCTCACGACGAATGATCTCTTGTTCCGACAGATGCGATGTGCTCATAATCACTATATTGAAAAGTGTTGCAAAGGTAAACCCTGTCAATGCTCATTCAAAACAAATCTTTAACGCCCGCGATTAGGACGGCATACCGTTTGGCAGCAATTTTGCCTCTTATCCAAAAAAAATAAGATGATAAGAAAACTAGTCCTGCCCCTGTTTCTCGGAGCCTCGATCATCGGCACTACCATAGTGTCTTGTGACACCATCTCAAACCTTCCGGGAGTTTATGGAAGCGCGCCCATCACTGAAGGCGAAGCCGCAAACGGTATTCGTGACGCTTTGTCAAACGGTATATCAACAGCGATAACCAGTCTTGGACGTGAGAATGGCTTCTTTGGCGACAAAGCTTATAAGCTTCTTCTTCCACCTGATGCCGCGAAAGTGGAAGGTACACTGCGTGACATCGGTCTGGGAAGCCAGGTGGATCGCGCGATACTTCAGATCAACCGTGCAGCTGAAGATGCAGTGGGATATGCGAAGCCGATCTTTGCTAACGCGATAAAAGAAATGACCATACAGGATGCACTGGGAATCGTTCGCGGAAGTAACAGCGCAGCTACGGACTATTTTAGGAATAAGACACGTGAACAATTGTTGCAGGCCTTTCGTCCTTCAATTCAACAGTCGTTGGATAGGTTGCAGGCCACAAGATATTACAGCGATATTGTAAGTATGTATAATAAACTTCCAACCACACGTAACAAGGTAAGCCCCGATCTTACAGGTTATGTTGTTGGGAGAGCAACAGATGCGTTGTTTGATCAGATCGAAAAGGAAGAAGCAAACATCCGCGCCAATCCTGCCGCTCGCACAACAGAGATCCTGAAGAAAGTGTTTGGAAGCATTTAACTTAAACGCTGAGTAACACCTGCCACGCGGCATCTACCATATGCTGTGAAAGGTGTTTCCTTGCGAGAAGATGCACTTCGCGTTCCATTTCTTCGGGATTCAATCCATAATACTGAACTATCTTCTTGAGATCCTCATCTTCGAATGCAGGATCAATAGCAGGTAGTTCTTTTACATTTGCGAGCATGCCCAGATCATTACCGGTAAGTACTTCGCTTGTTCTGATATTTTCAGGTAAGGCATCAATACCAATTCCTATATCACGGTTCGGCTTGGGAACAATGAAAAGATTCGTTGAGTCAACGCGACTGTACCAATTTCCCCCAAGCCTTGCAACGTGATTTAATTTTGTTTGATCGATCATTTGATCGCTGTCGAGTATGGAATCATCAATATGCATTATCAGCACTTCGCAGATAATCAATTGACCAGCGCCGCCCTCATTGCCCAATGATTTGATCTCAATCACCTTGCATTCGAGTTTGACTTTGCTTTCTTTCACCATTGGCGGCCTGACAATAGTTGCAGCTTCCTGTGTCAATCCTGCTTTTACAAATTCGTTGGTTCCTTTTGGAAACTCAGTACTCGCAAGACTTGTCTGTTGCACGATATCGTAATCAACAATGTTGATCACCACTTCGGGTATCTTCAATACGTTCTCAAGAGTATGCTTATACGTGTTGTCACGTACGCGCGTTGATGCAGAGAAAATAACAATTGCAGGACTGATAGAGAACAGGTTGAAAAAACTGAAAGGACTAAGATTGATATTTCCTTCTTCATCAATGGTGCTTGCAAAACATATGGGCCTTGGTGCAATGGCATGCTGCAGATAGTTTTGCCTTAGCAATGGTTTCGTTGCTCGAATATCTATACGCATCAGATGTTCTTTTTTACGGCTAACAATGAATGATCATCCTGCTCCGCAACGATCTTATTATAGAGAGTTCCGAGCGCAGTAATTTCCAGTTCTACTTCATCTCCTTCTTTCAGCCAGCGCTCGTTGTAATGCGGATCATTCAACCTGCCAGTTCCATTTAATTCCAGAAAGCAGCCTGTTCCAACCGTGCCGCTGCCAATAATATCGCCTGGGTATAAAGTGCATCCATATGATGCGCGTTCGATTAGTTCAGCGAAAGTCCAGTCCATATCTCCAAGATTACCGTCACTTACCGTTTCGCCATTGATACGGCATTGCATTCGCAGGTTCCAGTTTTTACCGTTATGTCCATCTTTTGCGGGTATTTCAAATTCCTGCAACTCGTCAATTGTTACAAGCCAGGGGCCGATAGCAGTGGAGAAATCTTTTCCTTTTGCCGGACCAAGGTTAAGAAGCATTTCTTCCATTTGTAACCTCCGCGCGCTAAAGTCGTTCATGATCATCAACCCTGCAATATATTCATCGGCCTCCGATGCTTTGATGTTCCTCCCTGTACGATTGATCACAATTGCTGCTTCAAGTTCGAAATCTAATTGCTGCAGATGATCGGGCATACATAAAACATCACCTTCTCCCTGTATACTGTGGTGATTGGTAAAATAAAATACAGGGTACTGATCGAACTGTGGTATCATTTCTGCATTACGGTTGCGGCGTGCAGTAGCAACATGCTGGCGAAATGCGTAGCCGTCGCGGCAGGATGAAGGAAATGGCACAGGAGCGATGATTTGCACGTCATTAAGGGGGATACTTTTTTCATTGATGACTTTCCTTTCACGGATCATCATTTCTCCTCCTTTGGCCATCGGATAATAGTCGTCCCAGTATTGCAGAAACATATTCATCGAAGAGGGTAATTCAGGATGCAGTGAGTCCATGTTGAATAAATGGTCGTTGATGAGCACAGCCAGTTGTTCGTGTCCTTCGTTGATGTAGCTTATGAGTTTCATTGTCCGGTTTTTTATGAAATTAGTGTAACTTATTAATTTTACTGTTGAAATTACGATGCATATGAAATTTGAAAAGATCCACAACAAAGGCCGTGCACAGTTATTTCAAAACAAGTATCTCGAACTGCTAACCCGGTCTCATCCGCTGATCATCTGGGGAATGTACATTCCTGTCATCACCGGTTTATTGTATTATGGAATCACTGAATATCAGTACCTGCCCTGGCAGATCGTGCTGACGTTCATATCAGGTATGTTTGCATGGACATTCTTTGAATACATCATGCATCGCTACCTCTTTCATATGATTGCAGATTCTCCTCGTGCTCAAAAGTTCATTTACATCATGCATGGAAATCATCATCATTTCCCGCGTGACAGAGAGCGGTTGTTTATGCCACCTTTGCCAAGCCTGCTGATTGCATGCGTATTTTACCTGGTGTTTAAATTAACAATGGGAGACTATGTTTATTTCTTTCTCCCGGGTTTTGTGCTTGGATACCTTTTGTATGGTTCCATGCATTATGCCATACATGCATTCAATCCTCCATTCAAATGGATGAAACCATTGTGGAGAAATCATCACCTTCATCACTATAAAGATGAACACAAAGGTTATGGCGTGAGTACAACAATCTGGGATCGTGTTTTTGGAACTATGTTCGATCTTTCAAAAGAAAAGGAAGATAAAGAGAAAGTGCAGGAGCTGATGTATCACAGCGAAAAGCAACATCAATAGCGTTCAAGAATACCAAGGCCGAACAAAGCAAAATCGTATTTCACCGGGTCGACAGGATCAAGGCTTCGAAGAACTTCGGTGAGTTCTACCGCAGCCTGCCAGTCGACCTGTTTTCTGTTCAGCAGTCCAAATGATTTCGCCACTCGGGCAACATGAACATCCACCGGACATATAAGCTGCGAAGGCTGAACGCTTTTCCAAATGCCAAGATCAACACGCTGATCATCTTTTCGAACCATCCATCGTAAGAACATATTCAGTCGCTTACACGATGAGTTTCGCTGGCGTGAGGCAATATGCTTGCGTGTTCGTAACGGCGCATCTTCGAGGGAGAAAAAACTTTCATAGAAGTGATCGAGCGCTACTTCAATTGCATTGGATCCATTATCCTTCGCAGGGAAAAATGCTTTCTCGAGGGTATCGTGTGAACGATAATGATGATGCATCCATTCAACGAAGTATAACAGGTCCGTGCTGTTGAACGTCCTGTGTTTGAAATGCAGCAGACCTTTCAGGTCCTTATCACTGTGATGCAACATGAACTGGTAAGGTGCATTGTCCATCAACTTCATTAACTCAACACATTTGTTGATGATTGTCTTCCGGTTTCCCCATGCAAACGTGGCTGCAAAAAAACCTGCGATCTCCTGGTCCTGCTTTTGAGAAAACATATGCGGGACAGATAGTGGATCGTCATTTACAAAAAACGGCTGATTGAACTGCAGCACTTTCCGGTCAAGAAAGTCCCGCAGTTCGTCACTGATGAATGCAGCGGCCATTTAACCTATTGCCTGTTTGAGGTCCTGTATAAGATCGTCAATGTCTTCTATTCCCACACTTAGTCGGATCAACGAATCAGAAAGCCCATTCTTAATGCGCTCTTCACGGGGAATAGACGCATGTGTCATACTTGCCGGATGATTGATAAGTGATTCAATTCCGCCAAGACTTTCAGCAAGAGAGAAGATTCTTGTTGACGACAAAACCTTGCGCGCCGCGTCAACGCTATTATCTTTCAGTTCAAAACTCATCATGCCTCCGAATCCCCGCATTTGTTTTTTAGCGATGTCATAGCTTGAGTGATCTTCAAATCCGCACCAGTACACTTTTTCCACCTTTGCATGTTGACGCAGGTAGTGAGCGATCTTTTCTCCATTATAGCAATGTCGCTCCATGCGAACATGCAGGGTTTTCAGGCCACGCAACACAAGAAAGCAGTCCTGTGGACCGGGGACTGCACCACAACTCTTTTGTATGAAATACAATTGTTCGCGCAATGATTCATCATTCATCATAAGACAACCATGAATAAGATCACTATGGCCGCCGAGGTATTTTGTAGCCGAATGCATCACCAGGTCTGCACCAAGATCAAGAGGATTTTGAAGGAAAGGCGATGCGAATGTGTTATCGACGCAAACAAGTATCTTATGTTCTTTGCCGAGGTTTGATATCGCTTCAATGTCAACAATATTCATCAAAGGATTGGTGGGTGTTTCAACCCATAAAAGTTTTGTGTTCTCATTGATCAGTTGTCTAACGCCATTAATATCCTGGAGGTTTATGTAATGGAAACGAATGCCGAACTTCTCAAACACTTTGGTGAACAGCCTGTATGTGCCTCCATACATGTCGTTACCGCATATTACTTCATCGCCTGGTTTAAGTAGTTTGATCACTGCATCAGTTGCGGCAACTCCACTGCTGAAACTTAAACCAAACTTTCCGTTCTCAATGCTCGCCAGTGCTTCTTCCAGCGCCTTACGCGTCGGATTCTGGGAACGTGCATATTCAAATCCCTTATGGTTTCCAGGTGCGGACTGTACATAAGTTGATGTTTGATAGATGGGCGGTATAATTGCACCTGTGGACGGATCCGGTTCCATTCCTGCGTGTATCAGTTTAGTTGCAAGCTTCATTGTTGTTTCATTTAGTGATTGCAAAGATGCAATTTAATGGCATATGCTATTGCATCTCGTCACAGTTATCATGACTTCATACACTGTATATCTTAACAATCATTTAATCAGGCGTGTCAAGCCTTCATGATCTACGAAGCTTTTCTTGATCCTACCTATTGTACCAATCGGAGCGTTACAGAATTATATCGTGTGTAGATTCAACTCAGCAATCGAAATTCCCAAATCATCAAAAGCATAACCATGAAACGCACATTCATTCTGGCAGCACTCATCAGCCTTTCAACCGCAATTTTTGCCAATCCCGTAGTTAACGACAAAGTCTTGAAAAGCTTCAATAAAACATTTGCTACAGCCGAAGAAGTTCGTTGGCACGAAGCCAATGATCATTATACTGTAAGCTTCAAACATTCCGGCATTCGAACCACAGTGAATTATGACAAGTCGGGAAATATGGTATCAACCATACGTTATTACCTTCCCGAATTGCTTCCACTTAACGTGTTGTCGAAACTGACACGTGAATATTCCAATGCAACGTTGTTTGGAGTAACTGAGATAGGAGCTGGTAATAACGTTGTTTATGTTGTGAAGATCGAAGAGAAGAAGAATTGGTCGACAGTGAAGATCGACAATAGCGGTAATATGGAAGTCATCGAAAGATACCGTAAGGCCTGATCACAACAATCGGCCTGCAACAAGTAATCGCCAACTTACCAAAGGATCCCCCTGCGGAAGTTTGGCGATTTTATTTTTATTGATGATTCGCTGCTGATGTAAATTATCAACTGAAGCCATTGTCATTTCAAACACACGGGGATTATTCATCCATTGTTCAACAGGTACTTCAAAGCCTACTTTCTTTTTGCGTTGTACGATCTTTTCCGGAACCCGGCCTTCTGCATGTTTTCGCAGGATCCATTTGCCGTAACCATTGTCGATCTTTAAGTGTGATGGCAGTGAAAACGCAAATTCAGCGAGTTGCCTGGATAAGAAAGGAAGTCTGACCTCGCAACCATTTGCCATCGAATTCCTGTCGGCGTAACGCAACAACTCAGACAATCCATATTGAAATGTGTCATGATTCAATATGTCGTTAAGTGTCCGTACCTGCGGCTTTATAATGCTTTTGCGATCAAGGTTCGTGTTAACAAAATCAGCATTCAAAAAATTGCAATCAGCAGCCTTTCGATTCACACGATCTGCCAGCCGCTTCGACGTAAGTGCGGGGAAGGCAGCCGCTATCCAGTTCTGCAGGCCCCAGTTGAGCGACTGTTCATTTTCTGCGAGATATTTTTTCTGTCTTTGCATTTCTGCAAATCTTCCTGAACGCAGCAGTTCCTGAAGATACCAGTGATAGTACTTTGAGTAACCCGCAAATAATTCATCAGCACCCTGCCCATCGATCAAAACCTTCACTCCATGTTCGCGAGCGGTTTTAAAGACCCGGTATTGCGCATAGCAACTCGGATCAGATATTGGCTGCTCATGTAAATAGATCAGGTATTCCAGATCATCCGCAAATTCAGATGCCGTTGGTCGCGTTACGATAGACTGAAGTTGAAATTTCCGGGATACAAGTGATATGTAGTCCGACTCGTCTTTTTCGAAACCCGGAAATACGGCTGAAAAGCTTTGATAGTTTGGCGCCATATCGCTTAAGTGGCTTGCGATCGTTGAACTATCAAGACCTCCACTAAGAGAAGTTCCCACGGGTACATCTGAACGTAAGCGCATTCGAATCGAATGTTCCAGCAATTCACCAAGCTTCTTCTCCGCATCAATCTCTGAAATAGGATGAACAGCAATGTCGCACTCCCAGTACCGTTTAATATTTAAGGATCCTGTTCGGGTGTTATAGATAAGAGTATGTGCAGGCGGTAACTGAAAAACACCCTTGTAAAACGTCTCCAAAGGGTCATCGCTTAACCTTGTAATGCCTTCACTTAAAAAGTAAAGCAGATGCGAATGATTCACCTGTCGCGAGATGCCAGACGCAAGCAGTCCCTTCATTTCAGAGGCAAAAAGGAATTCCCTGCGGCTTTTGTCATGCGAAAAGTAAAAAGGTTTTTCGCCAAATCTGTCGCGTGCACAGAACAGTAGTTCCTTTTCTTCATCCCAGATTCCAAAGGCGAACATGCCCTCGAGGAAGTCTACACAGCTGCTGCCATAGGTCTCATATGAAGCGAGAATAACTTCAGTGTCAGAGGTGGTAGTAAAATTTTGGCCAAGGCTGGTAAGCTGCTCGCGTAACTCGAGGTAGTTGTATATTTCGCCGTTGTAAATAATTACGTTTTTTCCCCTGCGCATCGGTTGATTGGAACGTTCGCATGGATCGATAATGGAAAGCCTGTGATGTGATAATAGCACGGTGCCATCATCATTTCGCCATGAGCCGTGATGATCGGGTCCGCGATGCGCTACAGATTGCACCATTGCCTGGTAACGACCTTCATCCGTAACAGGGACAGACTGAAGCATTCCGATGATTCCACACATAGATCAGGTTTGGATCAATAGCTCAACCTTTACATTTTCCCAGCTGATACGAAGTGCGGTTCCCTGGTCTGCAGGAACGAATTGAATGGAGAGGTATTCCATCTTGAATCCGAGAGGCTGTACCGGCACATCTACCGAAAGGACATCCTTATCGGGGTTGATTTTGAGTCCCCAGGTGTACAGGTCTTTACTAAGCTTTATGGTCCACTTATCTTCAAAGGGTATACAATAGATCACATATCGCCCTGCGGCAATATTATTGCCCATGATTTTTACATTCCTGAAAAATTCTATTTCTGTAGCTTCATTTGCACCAAGCCTCCAGGGCCTTCCATAACGAATCACATCTCCGAACAATCTGCGCCCATCAAGGGCGGGTCGGCTGTATATCACCCGGGCAATTGGATTTCCTTTTTCCACGCCACCCATCTTTTTAACTGGAAAGTCAGAAGGGAAATAGCTGATGTCCATTACTGATTTATCAAGCGGAGGATTAGCTGTTTTCGGAATCTGCTGAACCACTGTTGCCGGGGGGCGAACCACTTTCGGACTGCCTTCCTTGCAGGATGTTAGATAAATAGGTAAGATGAGCAGGAGGAGCAGTAATCGCCCGATATAGTCTTTCATGTTTTAAAAGGAAAAGGGTATTGTCGTTTTCACATCATCCCAAGCGATGATCAAATTAGTACTATTCTTGTTGCCTTTGTCGAAAAACATTGTAAAGGCCTCAGATGGAGCGCTCAGCTTTTCAGTCTTTACTTCAAACCTTGCAACATCCTTTGATTCATCATATTGAAATGCGCCCCAAACGTCCGTGTCTTTATTTATTATTATCGTCCACTTATCGGCATAAGGGATGGCAAACATCGAATACCTTCCTTTTTTTATCTTTTTATCGGCAACGCGGCCGTCACGGTACAGCTCCAGCTCAGTGGCTTCATTCGCTCCCAAACGCCACACTTTGCCAAATTCTACAAGTTCACCATATACCTGGCGACCATTTTTCAAAGGCCGGCTGTACAACACCCGGCACGCGGGAACGTCGGTTATTTTGTTTTGAACCTTAAGTATGGGATAATTATCCGGGAAATAGGAAACGTCCATGGGTGATTTATCCGGAGCCGGGAACTTAGTTTGGGACTGCGCGATAAGGGCGGTGCTGGCGGTCAGCAGGGTAAGCATTACAAGTCTTTTCATTCAACACGGGTTATAAGGCCAAAATTATCGGAAACCCTGATAAAAATCAGTCATCTTTCGACAAAACGTTTGTTAAGTATTCACGAACGCTCGTTAGTTTTGCGTCGCAGAACGATCAGGAAGGAGAGTTTGTTAAGGCCAGTTGTCTTTCCGTGTAATCTAGTAGTTCGGGAAAGAATTCTGAGTAGAGTTGTTCGAAAGTCGAGTAATATTTTAAGAAAAGCACAAAAGCTTTATCTGAATTGTCGAGATACCTGGCCCGGTGAACCAATCCCTGAAAGCTTCTTTCAATGCCCCATTCGTACTGGTAATTAAGCAGCCAGTTGTATTGTTTCATTGAAGGGAACACAAGGGCAAATCGTTCGGGGTGATAACCGGAAAAACGTTCAAGCACTTCGTAGGTTTGAGCGGAAAATATCTCTAGTTCTTTGTGAGTGAAGTGAGCAATGTCATTCGCAAGAAAGTGATCAAATACAATGTCCGTAAAGGCACCGCCGTACAGTCCGTAATCCTCTCTGAAAATTCTCCTGGCTTCACGATGCAGGTAGTGGTCGTCTGTAAAAGTGTCGATGGCCCTGTGAAGTTCGATACCTCTAAGGATGTCTGGAGGATAATCAAACTTCTTATTACCCTTCACGAAATCACTGATCATGTTACCAACTACGATCTCTGGTTGACTGAAAGATAAATATGCATGAGCCAGGTAATTCATTAAGTACAAGATAACGCAAACTTTGAAATATGTCACCCTAGGAAACCTTCCTCCATCTTAACTAGCAGTTAACCTGGTTTTACATTTTCATTTAGAAATCTTTGCTAAACCGCTACAGCACTGTGTTTCAGCCGATGAAAATAACTGCTTTTGAAACAATCAACTTATCATCGAACGATTCTTATGCCATTTGTCAATATTCCTGTAGCGGATTAAAACTTGATAATACTTTTGTTCTGTCGCTATTTGATTGTAACCTTTTTGAAGACAGAGCGTCGTATTCTTGAAACACGAAATAATTAAACTAAATACATAAACCTTTTACAATGAAAAAGCATTTTATCACCCTTGCAATCGCAATGTTTGTAACGGTCGGATCAATTTTCGCCAACGGTACTGAAGAAGTTAATCAACGCGTAGTATCTGCATTCAACAAAGAATTTAAAATGGCCAAAGATGTTGAATGGCAGTTGTCGAAAGATCTTTTCAAAGCGACATTTAAGATGAACGACCAGGTATTGTTCGCATTCTTCACCAAAGAAGGCGAGATGCTTGCAGTGTCCCGTAATCTTTCTTCGGATCAATTGCCCATCCAACTGGCAACAGGCCTGAAGAACAACTATGAAGGGTTCTGGATAAGCGACCTTTTTGAACTGTCTTCACAAAATGAAACAGGCTATTACGTAACTATCGAGAACGCCGATCAAAAGATCGTTTTGAAATCCTACGGCATCAACGGATGGCAGGTTTACAAGAAAGAAAAGAAAGAACTCATTTAATAGTGTTACCCTTGGTTGTTGTTGAATTTTAGCCTCCTTCACAGGAGGCTTTTTTATTGCAAAGCGGTTCTGCCAATTATGCTAACTTAGCAGGCTCAAAAAAACGACGATATGAATAAGGGACCGGTTTCAAGTTTTCTTCATCATCACTACCGTCACTTCAATGCGGCGGCACTTGTTGATGCTGCCAAAGGATATGAACAACACCTGCTTGATGGCGGTAAGATGATGGTAACACTTGCTGGCGCGATGAGTACTGCTGAACTGGGAATATCGCTTGCCGAAATGATACGGCAGGATAAGATCGCCATAATCAGCTGCACCGGTGCAAACCTGGAAGAAGACGTAATGAACCTGGTGGCTCACTCACATTATAAGCGGGTTCCGAATTACAGGGACCTTACCCCACAGGATGAGTGGGACTTGCTTGAAAATCATTACAACCGCGTAACTGATACCTGTATTCCCGAAGAAGAAGCTTTCAGACGTCTTCAAAAACACTTGTTCCGCCAGTGGAAGGAGGCAGAAGAATCCGGACAAAGATTCTTTCCGCACGAATTCCTCTACAAGGTCGTGTTAAGTGGTGATCTGAAAGAACATTATGAGATTGATCCTAAAGACAGCTGGGTTGTTGCCGCTGCTGAGAAAAATCTGCCGATCGTTGTTCCAGGGTGGGAGGACAGCACTACCGGTAACATCTTCGCAAGCTATGTTATCAAAAATGAACTGAAAGCGTCCACCGTAAAAAGCGGGATCGAATACATGGTATGGTTGTCTGAATGGTACCGCAACAACAGCTCCGGGAAGGGGGTTGGATTTTTCCAGATAGGTGGTGGTATCGCTGGAGATTTTCCGATTTGTGTGGTTCCTATGATGTATCAGGATCTTGAATGGCACGATGTTCCTTTCTGGAATTATTTCTGCCAGATATCGGATTCGACAACTTCTTATGGATCATATTCCGGCGCAGTTCCCAACGAAAAGATCACCTGGGGAAAGCTTGACATCCACACTCCGAAATACGTGATTGAAAGCGACGCAACCATCGTTGCTCCGTTGATGTTCGCATATATTCTCGGATATTAGAAACGTTAGTCACAAAATAACTAGGCATAAAATAACTAAGGTCCCGTTGTTGGCGGGACCTTAATTATTTGCGCTTCTGTTCTGATAGGGATTTAACTATTGATATAAGGCACGGATTTCATAGGGACAAATTCAAAAAGGGTACGATGCGGAGTACGGTAAAACGGCGCTCTTTGTCTACTGTACGGGTACGGTCATTTTTTTTATCAGTTACATAGAACAACCTTAAGACTGTTTCAAACCCTCGGGGTTTAAACAGATATTGAAAAAGGGGACCTTTTGGGCCCCCTTTACTAGTTCTATAGCATTTTCTTAACAACTTATCTTGTCAACCCGGTTTTGATGTCGACCCCCTTCAAAATCGGTTGTAAGGAAGGCATCGGTCATTTCAACCGCATTTTCAAAAGCAATAAAACGGGCGGGCAGGCAGATTACATTAGCATTATTATGCTGCCGGGCAAGTCGGGCGACATCACTTTGCCAGCATAAAGCAGCGCGAATTCCCTGGTGTTTGTTGGCAGTGATGCAAACGCCATTCGCGCTTCCACAAAATAACACGCCTGCGACGGCCTCGCCGGTTTCTACGGCGTTAGCAACAGGGTGCGCAAAGTCGGGGTAATCAACTGATTTGCTTTCTCCTACCCCAAAATCGATTATTTGATAGCCTTTTTCGCGCAGATGGTTGACCATCTTTTGTTTATACTCAAAACCAGCATGGTCGCTCCCAATTGCGATCGGTTTTGAAAGATCAAAGGTTGACATAGCGTTTAATTGAAATTCTTAATTCGGAATTCGTAAGTTTCCCATTTTCCATTTCCCATTTCCCATTTCCTCAATGCTATTCCATCATCTTCTTCTCCTCAATGGCAAAGACCCTTTTGGAAATTACGATGCTAAGTTCGTATAATAATATCAGAGGAACACAAACCAGCATCTGGCTCATCCAGTCGGGCGATGGTGTAATGATCGCAGCAATGATCAAAATTGCAACAAAAGCATACTTTCTGTAAGTTTTTAAGAAGCCGGGGGTGATCAGACCAATTCGCGTCAATACATATGCTACCACAGGAAGTTGAAACGCCAAACCCGCACCCAGCGTAATGTTCACCAGATTATCGATGTAATCGGATAGCATCGGGCGGGTTTCAAGAATAGACGTTGTACCAAGATGATAATTACCCAGGAAACTGAACGTGAATGGTGCTAGCAGAAAATAGCCAAAGGCAGCACCCAGGAAGAAGAAAAAGGAAACAAAAAAGATGGCGCCCCTGGTATTGCGTAATTCTTTTTCAGTAAGGGCCGGCTTGACAAACTTCCATATCTCCCAAAACACATATGGAAACGATACAATAAAGCCGCCGATAAATGCAATGGTGATGCTTGACATGAACTGCGATCCGAAAGTGGTTGCCTGCAGTTGCGACTGCACCGTAGGCATACAAAGCGCATCTCCTATGCGGATCCAGTGACTGAACTTACAAAGGCCTGTGTAGCTGATGAAGTTTGGCCGGATAGGCCCCAGGATGATGGTATCGAAAAACCAGTCCATATTAACGAAGATCAGGACTGCGCATACAAGCACAGCGATCAGCGAACGAACTATATGCCAGCGAAGTTCCTCGAGGTGGTCAATGAATGTCATTTCCTCCTCGCCGCTCCGCTTCTTTAAAAATGATAAAGCCATTAGGTGTCCTGTTCTTCTTTAGAGTGGCGCAAATTTAGGTCTTTAGCGGATAACTTTAAGGCGCACCATCTCAATGCGCGTGTCACTTACATGAAGGATCTCAAATTCGTAATCGTTGACGTAGATCTTCTCTTTCAGCTTCGGGATCGTTTCGTGTTCATGTATGATAAATCCACTAAGGGTTTCCGAGTCATTGTCAGGAAATTCAAGCCCGTATTTTTGGCTCAGATAATCAAGCTCAAGACGCCCTGAAAAAATATATTCGTTTTCATTCACCCTTTTTTCTTCAAACTCTTCAACATCGTATTCATCATGAATCTCACCAAAGATCTCTTCGAGTATATCTTCCATAGTAACGATTCCTGAAGTTCCTCCAAATTCATCAACCACCCATGCAATGCTTTTGCGTTCTGCTGTGAACTTGCTGATGAGGTCCGTTGCGCTCATGCTCTCAGGAATAGCCGGGATAGGCAACAGGATATCTTTTACGAAAGATGGTGATTTAAACATGTCAAGCTGATGGATATAGCCTACAATGTGATCGATGTTTCCATCAAACACAACGATCTTGCTCAGCTTTGTTTCAACAAATTTTCGTCTTGCTTCTTCTATCGGTGTATTTAGATCGATGGCTTCAATCTCTTTTCTTGGGATCAGACATTCGCGCACTTTTACTTTTGGAAGCGACAAAGCCGCTTCGAAAAGCTCGGTGTTGAGATCGCTGTTCTCGTCGTGGAATTCCCTTGCCTGCTGAAAAAAATGTTCAATGTCTGCACGAGAAAGCGACTCTTTCTTCCTATCGATACGCATATCAAAAATGATCGACAGGATCCATTCCGAAACTTTGATCATTGCCGCAGCAATCGGATAAAATATTTCATGGCAAAGTCCGAGCATTCCTGATCGTGCTGCAAACCATATCATATTGTCGCCCTTAGCACGTGCAATGGCCTTTGGAATGAATTCAGAGAGTAATAATACCACCAATACGCTCAACACGATTTCAAGCATCAGGCGAATGGGAAGGATGAGCGAACTGGTTATCTGCGAATGATTAAGCAGTTCGTGCCAGAAGGTACTGACCAGTAAGACAAAGATCACAAGGAAAAAATTGTATCCAACGAGTATTGTCCCGATGATCCTGCTGGGCTCATCTAGTAGCCTGGAAAGCAATAGCCCTGCGGGCGATCCCTGCTTTTTCTTTAATTCAATATTGAGCCTGTTTGCAGTGCCGATCGCGATCTCAATGCTTGAGAAAAAAGCCATGAAAAGGATCGCGATTGTAATGGCAATTATGACGCTTGCATCCATATCTGTCTATGAATATAATCAATTACTAAGCCTTATTGTACTTCTTCAAAAATTCAAGCATGATCTCTTCCGCTTCTTTCAACGCTGTAGGAAGGTCTGCATTGAGGATGGTGCGACTGAAAGAATGCTTGAACGAAATCTCATAGGACGCTTTATTGACCCTCGCTTCAAGCGATGATTCAGTCTCGGTTCCCCGGGATAGCAATCTTCGCCGCAACTCATCTACCGATGGCGGCTCTATAAAGATCGACAAAGTGCCTTCAGGGTTTTGACTTTGCACGTGTATGGCACCCTTTACATCTATATCAAGAACCGGCACCCGACCGTTGTTCCAAATGCGTACCAGTTCCGATTTCAAAGTCCCATAATATTTGCCTTCGTAAACCATTTCCCATTCCACAAACTCATCGTGTTGGATTCGTTGTTTGAAATCTTCTTCGGAAAGAAAATAATAATCATAGCCATCCTTTTCAATCCCCCGCGGCTTTCTGGTTGCGGCAGATATTGAAAAGCACAATTGCGGGTACTTGTTGAGCAAATGTCTTGTAATGGATGTTTTGCCTGCCCCAGATGGAGCCGTGATGATCACGATCGGCTTTCCGTTAGTCTCATCTGCAAAGGATTGGATTGATTTCGCTTGTTCTGTCATATTGTTCGTCTTTAAACCTGTATCCTGCGTATGTCGGCCCCGAGAGCACGAAGTCTTCCATCGATATCCTGGTAACCGCGGTCGATCTGCTCAATATTTTGAATGATGCTTTTTCCTTCAGCACTCAATGCAGCAATAAGCAATGCGACGCCTGCGCGAATATCAGGGCTCGTCATATTTATTCCTCTCAGCTTACGTTTTCGTGCAAGCCCTACAACTGCCGCCCGGTGCGGGTCGCAAAGAATAATACGGGCGCCCATGTCTAGAAGTTTGTCAACAAAAAACAGCCTGCTTTCAAACATTTTCTGGTGAATCAATACTTCACCTTCTGCCTGTGTGGCTACTACCAGTACGATGCTCAGCAAATCCGGTGTAAAGCCGGGCCAGGGATGATCAGAGATCGTCAACACTGAGCCATCCAGGAAATGCTGGATCTTATAAATACCCTGGGATGGAATGTGAATGTCATCATCGCGGATCTCCAATTCGATACCGAGCTGTGCGAATTTCTCCGGAATGATTCCCAGGTGTTCGATACCCGCATTCCGGATCGTGATTGCACTGTCCGTCATCGCGGCCATTCCGATGAAAGAACCAATTTCAATCATGTCGGGCAGTAACCGGTGAGTTGTTCCTCCAAGCGAATCCACTCCATCGATCACCAGCAGATTGCTCCCGACCCCACTGATCTTGGCGCCCATGCGGTTGAGCATGTTACACAATTGTTGAAGGTAGGGCTCACACGCAGCGTTGTAAAGAGTGGTGCGTCCGGGTGTGAGAACTGCGGCCATCAGGATATTCGCTGTTCCTGTTACCGAGGGTTCATCCAGCAACATGTAAGTGCCTTTTAAGCTGGAAGCCTCCAGGTGAAAGAAGCCATCATTGGTATCGTAAAAGAATTTAGCTCCCAGCTTTTGGAAGCCCAAAATATGCGTATCCATCCGGCGTCTTCCAATTTTATCCCCGCCGGGTTTTGGAATGAATGCTTTTTTGTAGCGCGATAATAATGGTCCGGCGATCATGATGGAACCTCTTAACCGGCCACTCTTTTTTCTGAAATCGGCGCTTTCAAGATAATCGATGTTCACATCGTTGGCCTGGAAGGTGCATGTATCGCGACTTTCACGGGTTACTTTAACTCCCATTTCCTGCAGCAGCTCAATCAGCAGGTTAACGTCAATGATATCCGGGATGTTTGTAATGGTTACCGGTTCTGATGTAAGCAATACCGCGCTGATGACCTGCAAAGCTTCGTTTTTCGCGCCCTGCGGTAAGATATCTCCGCTAAGTTTTTTGCCGCCAATGACTTCAAATGAATTCATGAACAATGGTTAAGGGATGATGACAAATATAAAAAACCCTGGAAGTCGAATTCGGCTGCCAGGGCTCTGAGGTAGTTATCAGTTATTTGAACCTGTTCTTCTTATTGTATTTGTTTCCGCCGCCACGATCGTTCCTGTCATTCCTGTCATTGCGGTCATTTCGATCGTTCCGGTCGTTTCGCTCGTTTCGATTGCGGGCCTGGAACTTTTGATTGCGACCATTGTTCTTGCCTCTGTAATCGTTGTAGCCACCCCGCTCACTGCGGCCTTCATTGGGGCGCGGAGCACGAACAAATGGCGTGTTAGTGAATTCCAGTTCACCCTGTGTGATATTGGAGAGCTCACTTTGAATGGCGTCATCATGCACAGTTTCTTTATGCCAGTTGCTGTAAGCAAGCTTCATATAATAAGCGATGGCATTTGCGAAACCTTGTTTCTTCTCGGCATTCTCTTCGCTCTTAGCCTTCTGAATTACCAGCTCAAGATTCTTTCCAAGATGTGAATGTTTGGGGTATCGCTTTGGATAAGGAAGCGGATCTGGCTTTGCCTTCAGAGTTTCCCTTGTAGGAATTGGATAAGGAGATTCTACATCCAATTTAAAATCCGAAATCAAAAACAGGTGGTCCCAAAGCTTATGTCGGAAGTCCTCCACGTTTTTCAAATGAGGATTCAGGAATCCCATCAATTCAATCACCGCATAGGCATTCCGCTGGCGGTTTTCTTTATCCTCGATCGAAAGCAGGTATTCGATCATCTTTTGAATATGCCTGCCATACTCACGCATCGCCAGGTAATTCCTGGTTGTATTGTACTCCATTATTAATTCGTCCATAAGATCTGATTGCAACAAAAGTAGGAAAGTACCATTACTTTATGATAAGCCGGTTAAAATACTTTCTACTGGTGCTTAAATCCGTTGTGCGGATGAAATATAATCCTGATGGGAGTTTGGGCAAATTCACCACAGCTTGCGGGGTATTTCGCAGCGGAATCTGCTGGTTGAAAACCGCGCTGCCGGTGGACGTAAGTATGTCAACAGTAATACCGTCTTTTACGGGAACGTCAAAGTCAATCCAGATCTGGCTTTCAGCAGGGTTAGGGTAGAGCCTGGCAACGGATTCTGCTTTATCGCCAATCATAATTTGTCGGATGGCTGAATAGGATGTCCTTCCGGCGAGATTTTCCACCTTGACACGGAAGTACAGCTTCCCTGTTATCGCCGCAGGTAACGGAACATCGTAGTTGTATTTTTTTGAGCCGGTCGACCCACTCAGTTCAGCGATCGGTTTGAAATCCTTCCCGTTTTGACTCATCTCGATAATATATCGGTCGCCTTCCTGTGGATTTCCTATAGTAAAGCCAACGGATGCCCCGCCCTCCTTGTTTTTGACAAAGAAATCAACAACGTCGCTTGACAACAATGACGGCGGACAGTAGCTATAGGTAAGTTTAAACAGAATAATGTCATTTGTCAGCGGCCCACCGAGGTAGTTTCCCCCTCCGGAAATTTTGGACAGCGTGGTTAATGCATATATATAATTAACTGTACCATTTCCGAGGAACGGGGTGATGTCTCCATTAATGGTTTGAACCAGCTGCTTTTTGTTTAGAACTGTATCTCTTGGAGTGATAAGGTAGTCGGGCCCCTGGAAATATTCTCCATCGCTTTCTGCGAGGTGATAGGGCCCGTAATTTTTCGAAAAGCTGCTTACCAGCGTGGGATTAAGTCCCGGCCCTGAGATGGTAGATGTCCTGCTGTAACTGATCTTATAGTCCGCAGCAAAAAGTTCATCGTTTTCGATCCTTATTCTCGTAATTGCAGTGATTGTTGCAGACACATTGGTGCACACGAGGGTACCATCCGCGGGGTTAAATTGTGGGAAAGCGATGGTGGTTTCCTCCATCGAAGTAGAGATGTTTCTTTCAAAAACCAGGGTGCTTGGTGTGACCCCATTAGGACAGTTACATTGGCTGAAGCTCCATGCAGGAAGAAGGTGAAGTAATGCCGCCAGGAATGCAAGCGCCGGCAGCGTTGGGTAGAGCTGTTTCATAGGATTCGATTTAAAGGACCACATCAAATTTACTCCACCTTTTTGTCCTAATCAACGAATAAATACCTCATTTCAAAACACCGTAATTTCTGCACTATTTTACCCGGTGCAACAGAAGCCGTATTTTTACCGCCCGCTTATTTTACAATTAAGCGGTTCATAATCAATAAAGCAAGTAATCATGAATAAATCAACGATAAGCATTGACGTAACATTGGACGAGCAACGCATACCTGATTCCATCACCTGGAGCGCAACAGACAGCTCCGCGGAACAGGCAAAAAAGGCCAACGCGATGATCATTTCCTTTTGGGATGGCGCCGAAAAAACGGCCCTTCGGATAGATCTCTGGACGAAAGACATGATGATCGATGAGATGGCCGATTTTTACTATCAGACCCTGCACACTATGGCAGACAGCTTTGAGCGCGCTACTCATCAGGCAGACCTGGTGGACGACATGAAAAAGTTCGCCCGTGAATTCTATGAGAAATTCCGCGAAAATCAATTGAAAGAAAATAAGGCGTAACTATATGAATCTGGAACAAAAAATAATGGCCGAACTCAAAACGGCCATGCTTGCAAAAGATGAAAAGGCTGTGAGAAGCCTCAGGGCAGTAAAGGCGGCCATTATTGAAGGTAAAACGGCAGCCGGAGCAGGAGGCGCTATTACAGAGGATGACGAAATGAAGATACTTCAGCGAATGGTGAAGCAGCGTAAGGACTCGCTGGAAATATATAAAGAGCAAAACAGGACTGACCTGGCGCAAAAGGAGCAGGAAGAGATCGATGTAATCGAAAAATTTCTTCCAAAACAAATGGATGATGAAGAATTGAAGCAGGCAGTATCAGAAATTATCACGCGTGTAGGTGCTGCGGGACCGGGAGACATGGGCAAAGTGATGGGTGCCGCAACAAAGGAACTTGCTGGAAAGGCCGACGGCAAGCGGATCAGTGCAATGGTGAAAGATCAACTCAATAAATAATATGATCATCGACATTGCCTACCTGCTGGTAGCGGTAATGGCAGTGATAAAAGGTTTGAGGAAAGGCTTTGTGATTGTGATCCTTTCACTGCTGGCGTTTATTATAGGACTTGCCGCTGCACTCAAGTTGTCGACGGTGGTAGCCGCTTATCTGGACGATGCTACGGGGCTGCCCGCGAAATGGATGCCCGTTCTGGCGTTTATCCTGGTGTTTACCGGGGTGGTGCTGCTGGTAAATATCGGCGCAGCGATCATCACCAAGACGCTCGATCTTGCAATGCTTGGTCCCGTAAACCGGATTGCAGGTGCCACATTCAACCTGCTTTTGCAAACGATCATATTTAGTGTGATTCTTTTTTATGTAGTTCAGGTCGGCTGGTTGGGAGAAAATACAACCCGCGAGTCTAAAGTGTATGAGTGGGTAGCGCCGGTGGGTCCGTATGTAATTGACTTATTTGCCAAAGTGTTTCCTATGTTTCGGGACCTGTTCGATCAGCTCAAAGATTTTTTTGAGGGGGTGCAGGGAGACATCAAAACTAAAGAAGCAGCTTCTGCGTAATTAGCGGTTTATAAGGTTAAAACCATTATTTTAGCGGTTCATTGACGAAAGTTGAAAGAGATGAATTACGAGATCAAACATGTGGATAAGTTCAAGTTTATTGAAGTGGGACAAGGCGAACCATTGATCTTATTGCATGGACTTTTTGGCGCCCTGAGTAACTTTGGGCACCTGATCGAGTATTTCAGAAATCATAACAAAGTGATCGTTCCAATGCTCCCTTTGCTGGAGCTCGATCTTCTTCATACTACAGTAGGAGGACTTGAAAAATATGTGCATCGGTTCATTGAGCGATTCGATTATGACAGGATCCATCTCCTGGGAAATTCACTAGGCGGACATGTAGCTCTGTTGCATGTACTAAAGCATCCGCAAAGAATTAAATCCCTGATACTGACAGGTAGTTCCGGATTGTTTGAAAACGGAATGGGCGACAGCTACCCAAAGCGTGGCGACTATGAGTATATTCGTAAGAAGACCGAATTGACTTTTTTTGATCCGAATGTGGCTACAAAAGAATTGGTGGACGAGGTTTATGAGATAGTAAATAACAGGCTTAAAGCGATAAAGATAATCTCGCTTGCAAAGAGTGCTATCAGAAACAATCTTGGCGAAGAGATCAGCCAGATAACCCAACCGACCTTATTGATCTGGGGAAATAACGATGCGGTTACACCTCCGTTTGTGGGAAGAGAATTCCATCGCCTGATACCCAATAGCGAACTTCACTTCGTAGACAAATGTGGCCATGCGCCAATGATGGAGGTTCCAGACGAATTCAATCGCATTCTGCACAAATTCCTGACAAAACTCAACGAGCCTGCAGCGGTGGCCTGATGATTGCCGTCTAGGTATAAATCGTTATCCGTGCTGAATAAAGAGATCATATCGCCTTCCATTCCAGCTCTAAATCTGAGCGATACCGTCTTTCAGGCTATCGAGCTGATGTCTGAATACCATCTGTCGCAACTGCCGGTGGTATCAGAAGAGCGTTACCTGGGACTCGTGTTTGAGAACGATCTTCTGAATCATGACGATCAGCTTAAGCTCTCCGATCTTTCCAACCAGTTTTCACGCGTTTCTGTCCACGCCAATACGCATATACTTGAGTCGATCCAGGCGGCAAACGATTACAACCTTTCACTGGTACCGGTGATAGAACAAAACGATGAGTTTGCCGGAGTCATTCTTGCCTCTGATCTTTTAAGGCATCTGGGTAAAATCACAGGTTCTTCAGAACCTGGAGGATTGCTGGTACTTGAAATGGAGCAGCGAAACTTTTCATTTGCAGAGATCATCAAGCTTGTTGAGACCAATGATGCCCAAATAACCCAATTAAATACCTACTGGGACAATACGATCGATACTTTCTTAGTTACTATCAAGATCAATAAATTTGAGATTTCCGACATTGTTGCGACTTTCCAGCGTTATGAATATGAGGTTAAGTACTACTTCGGAGAAGAATTATACCAAAACGAGCTGAGGGATAATTATGATCATCTGATGACATACCTGAATATTTAAACAGGTTTTTGGTTATCTTGGTTTCCCTTCATTTTTTTAATCAGACAAATAACCGGGTGTTACTTGGATAGATGGGGATTCGAATGAAATATGGTTTCCTTGCCCTGATAGCGGCTTTCTGGTGTGTATGCCTGGAAGCACAACCGATTGTTACGGATACTTCCGCCCGACCTTTTGTTGAGCTTGACACCAGCAGATTGATCGAAGTAAGTGCTACGGAGGCCCAGCCTGGAAATGAATCAAGTCCTTTTGAGATAGGCGAGATCTTCATCGAAGGAAACAAGCGCACCCAAAAGCATATCATCTTACGCGAGCTGTTTTTTAAAACCGGTGACACAGTTAGTCTCTCCCGACTGGTTGAAGCGTTTGAAACATCGCGGCAGCAGCTGATGAATACCAAGCTCTTCAATGAGGTTGTTATATCACTCCGAAACTTTTATGGTCACATCGTTAATGTCAATATCGAAGTAAAAGAACGCTGGTATATCTTTCCGATCCCTTACCTAAAGCCAATTGACAGGAACCTGTCTGAGTGGGCAAAACAGGGATATTCAGCCGACCGGTTAAACTATGGTTTGAAATTTACTCATTATAATTTCTCGGGAAGAAACGACAAGTTGCGACTGTGGCTTGTTACAGGTTATACCAAGCAGGTGCAGTTTCAATACGATCAGCCGTATGCCGATAAATCGCTTAAGCACGGTTATAAAGTTGGTATCAACTATTCACATTTGAAAGAAGTAAATTATTCAACAACCCACAATCAACAGGTATTCAGCGATTCTTTTTCCAGTAAGAAATTAAATGCATTTGTTGAGTATGACTATCGACCGGGCATTCGAACGTTTCATGCAGTTCGGCTGGGATATACACAACAGCAGGTGGATCCGAAGGTCATAGAACTAAATCCAAAGTATTTCAACAATTCAAGCAACGTTCTCCGATATCCTGAAATATCTTATTCGCTTGCACACTACAACGTCGATTACATACCATATCCGCTATCGGGTTGGATGGGCGAAGTTGGATTGGTGCGCCGTGGTTTGAACGAGAAAACCGGTATGTGGCAACTGAATGGAAAACTTAATAAGAACTGGCAGCTTGCTAAGACAACGTTTTTCGCGGTGAATGTAAATGGTACTTTACGAGTGCCATTTGATCAACCTTATGTAAACAGCCAGATGTTTGGATACAACGATTTTTATCTACGAGGTCTTGAGAAATATGTTATTGACGGTGTTGCTGGCTTATTGGTAAGGAACACGATGCGTCAGCAGATACTTAAGTTTTCAATACCTACTTTTATTAATTCAGGTACCCATAGCCGCATACCATTTAGTTTTTATGCGAAGACTTATGCTGATGTTGGGTATGCGCACAATAAGAACTTCCGCGGAAATTCTCTTGTAAACAAAATGCTATATACCGGTGGGATAGGGATCGATATGGTTACATTTTATGATGTTGTCATTCGTGTTGATTATAGCTTCAATCAATTAGGGCAAAACGGTTTATTTTTACACATCAAGAACGACTTTTAGCAGAAGCGACGGTTAACACAAATAAAGCGAATGAAGGTAGCGATATACAGCAGGGTAACTGAAGAGCAACATGCGGATGTGCAACAATTGTTCGATGAGCTCGCCCGAACAGGAATCGAAATGAGCATATACAGGCCCTTCTATGATAACATTCGCTCCGGATTTCGATTTGATAAAGAAGTAAGTGTGTTTGACAGTGGCGATGATCTCGATGCTTCAATTGATTTTATGATCAGTCTTGGAGGAGATGGAACGTTGCTCGACACAGTTACATTAGTAACCGATAAGAACATCCCGGTACTTGGTATAAATTTTGGTAGACTCGGCTTCCTGGCGAGTATAGGAAAAAAGGAATTGCATTCAGCAGTCGGTTCACTCGTGAATGGAACTTATGTGATTGATGATCGTGCGCTGATACACCTTGATGCCAACCAGCCGGTGTTCAATAACATACCCTTCGGGTTGAATGAATTTGCGATCCACAAAACGGATACTTCTCCGATGATCAAAATTCATACTTATCTTAACGGCGAATTTTTGAATACTTACTGGGCCGATGGGGTGATCGTGGCCACTCCCACAGGTTCAACAGGATATTCACTTAGTTGCAATGGTCCTTTGATGTTCCCTGATTCCTGCAGCTTTGTGATCACACCTGTAGCACCGCACAACCTCAATGTGCGGCCGGTTGTAGTTCCCGATAACAATATCATATCCTTTGAAGTTGAAAGCCGGTCCGACCATATCATTTGTGCGTTGGATTCCAGAAAACAAATTGTAGACAAGAACATCCAGATGGCTGTCAGGCGCGAATCATTCGACATAAGCCTGGTTCGGTTGAACGAGAACAATTTCTTATCGACGCTCCGCGAGAAATTATATTGGGGTCTTGATACGAGAAATTAACAGGCGTTGAACAAGAATTAAACACGAATATCGTTCTGACACTATCCATTAACCATTTAGTTGTATGAAGCGACTTATTTTGTCCGTATTGATCGCCGGATCCCTTTTATCATTTACACAGGCAAATGCGCAATACGAAAGTGTTGTAATGGAAGGCGAACTGGGGATTTCCCTTGGAGCTGGCCATTATTTCGGCGATTTGAATACGAAAGCAAGACTGAACCGGCCAAAAATTGCAGCGGGAGTTTTCTTTCGCAAGCAATTTGGGAATTACATCGGCTTACGGGTTAGCGGACATTATGCACGATTGGGTTATTCCGATATTTACAATACGCACAACGAATATCAGAAAAGAAGAAACCTTAGCTTCAATACCAACATCTTTGAACTTGCCCTGCATGGCGACTTTAATTTTTTCAGGTTTATTCCCGGTGACCCCGACCATCGATTCACTCCTTACGCTACCATCGGTGTAGGCATTTTCAGCTACGACCCGTTTGCATACCTTGACAGTATGAAAGTATTCCTCAGGCCACTTGGCACCGAAGGTCAGGGCAATCCAGCGTATCCCGACAGGAAGCCTTATAGTACGATGGGTATTAGTTTTCCAATCGGTGTAGGTGTGAAATACGCTCTGAATGATCGCATGAACATTGGCTTTGAGATAGGGTACCGGTTTACGAATACTGATTATATGGACGATGTCAGTAAAACTTTTATTGGAGCTGATAAATTCCCCCGCCAACCTGATGGAACCCCGTCCATCGCGATGCTGATGCAGGACCGGTCATATGAAACCGGCGAGATCATTGGACTCGAAGGCCGCCAGCGCGGGTTTGAAAATCAGAAAGACCATTTTGTGATCGCAGAATTTACCCTTTCGTTCAACCTCACTTCCTATCGCTGCCCAACGGCGAATTGATTACGGGAAGCGGAAAGCGGAAAGCGGTTTCGCATTTTGCATTAGCATATTAGCACATTGAAATACTGCATCCGCATTGCGTAAAATACTACCTTTGTGCCCCAGAAAAAAGCATCATGCAAAGCCTCAAGGAACAAATTGACTTAAATCGCCTGCCACGGCATATCGCCATCATTATGGATGGGAATGGGCGGTGGGCCAAGGAAAAGGGGCAGGACAGGCTATTTGGGCATTTCCATGGGGTGGAGAGTGTGCGCGAGATCGTTGAGGGTTGTGCGGAACTGGGTGTTGAATACCTGACATTATATGCTTTTTCAACAGAGAACTGGGAAAGGCCGAAGTATGAGGTTACCGGCCTGATGGAATTGCTTGTTGAAACGATTCGTAAGGAAACAGAAACCCTGAATCGCAATAACATTCGAATGCATGTTATCGGCGATATCAACATGCTTCCGGAAGATGCACGTCGGGAACTGGATGAATCGCTGGAGCTCACAAGTCAAAACAGCGGCTTGAATCTCATCATGGCGCTTAGCTACAGCAGTCGCTGGGAATTGGTGGAAGCGGTAAAAAAGATCGCGTCAGATGTAAAGAACGGCGCCCTGGAGCCTGAGCTGATCAACCAGGATACGCTGCAACATTATCTTTGCACGAGTGCATTCCCGGACCCGGAACTCATGATAAGAACAAGCGGCGAGTACAGAATAAGCAACTTTCTTCTTTATCAACTGGCATATGCAGAACTGTATTTTACGGATGTCCGCTGGCCCGATTTCAGAAAGCCGAATTTATACGAGGCCATCCTTGATTTCCAAAAAAGGGAACGTCGTTTCGGTAAAACCAGCGAGCAGCTGAACACCGATAATCCAGTCAATCCCAACGTTATTATTTAACCTATCACACGTGCTGAGCATAACCACTTTGGACGGTTCCTTTAACAAATAGTTATCCTTAAATCGCTTTAATTTGCCCAACATTAAAAAACCCGGAATGCAGTTGAAGTTTCTACCAGCTATCTCTTTGCTGGTTTGTTCTTTTTTATTTTCAACAGGTGTCATTGCACAGGATAAAACGGATACATTACCAGATTCAATTGATCCCGAGCTTATCGAGCTATCTCAGTCAAGAACTCCCCTCGAATACACACTAGGTTCCATAAAAATTACAGGCACAAAATATCTCGACGAACAATTACTGCTCTCTATTTCCGGTCTAAGCGTTGGCGATAAAATTACTTATCCCGGTGGTGATGAATTAAGCAAGGCCATCTCCAATTTGTGGAAACAAAATCTTTTCGCAAACATCGCCATCTACTTCGTTAGAAAAGAAGGTGACGCGTTGCACATTGAGATCAATGTTACCGAAAGACCCCGTCTGTCAAAATATTTTTTGCGTGGTATCCGTAAAGCAGACATCGACGACCTGGAAGGCAAAGTAGGATTGGTTCCTGGCCGGGTGGTTACTGAGAACGTGAAAAGAAACGCTGTTGAAGCAATTCAAAAATATTATACCGAAAAAGGTTTTGCAAGTGCCACTGTGGACATAGTGGAAACAGCAGAGCCTTCACTTTCAAACTCCGTAAATCTTACTTTCAATATCGAAAAAGGCAAGAAGGTAAGGATCAACGAAATTAACTTCTACGGCAACGAACAGGTTACAGATCTAAAGCTTAAAAAGCAGATGAAAGGCACAAAGGAAATGACGCGCATTACTTTGTTTCCTTCAATAGCACAAGGGCCTTACGGTACGAACTTTCCGATGCCTTTCAACGAATATTGGAAAGAAGCAGGTCCATTGTCTTTCACCAAAACCCGCGACTTCCTTGACCCTTACTTGCGCATCAAGTTGTTCAGTTCTGCCAAGTTCAATGCAACTAAGTATACGGAAGATAAAGACAAGGTGCTTGATTATTACAACTCGATCGGTTTCCGTGATGCGATCATTGCTGCAGATACCCAATATTATAACCAACGCGGTAATATGAATGTGGACCTCAAAGTTGAAGAAGGTCACAGATATTATTTCGGCGACATTACCTGGAGAGGTAATACGAAATATTCGGATTCCCTACTCAATGTGATCCTTGGTATTCAGAAAGGAGATATTTACAATCTTCAAACTCTTAACCGCAAGCTCGGTAAAGAAATGACGCAGGAAGGCGGTGATATCAGTGGATTGTACCAGGATGACGGATATCTTTTCTTTAGAATAGATCCGGTTGAAACCGCAGTATATAACGATACGATCGATTTTGAAATTCGTATTGTGGAAGGGCCGCAAGCTACGATCAAGAACATTACGATTTCGGGTAATGAGAAAACTAAGGAGCACGTAATCCGCCGTGAGATCCGTACACTGCCTGGTGAGAAATTTAGTCGCAGTGACCTGATCCGTTCCAACCGCGAAATTGCGCAGCTTGGTTTCTTCAACCAGGAAAAGATCGGGATCAACCCGGTTCCCAATCCTGAAGATGGAACCGTAGACATTCACTATACCGTGGAAGAAAGATCTTCAGACCAGTTGGAATTATCCGCAGGCTGGGGTGGCGGTATCGGTCTGACCGGAACGCTCGGTGTATCGTTCAACAACTTCTCGATCAATAACATTTTCAACAAAGCCTCGTGGGATCCTTTGCCAACTGGCGATGGGCAGAAACTGAGTATTCGTGTGCAGTCGAATGGCCGCGCATATCAATCGTATAATTTTTCGTTTACTGAACCCTGGCTTGGCGGTAAGAAGAGAAACTCACTTACTGTAAGTATGTACAAGAGTGTATTCCGTACCGGTGGTATAGACAGAAGCGGGCAATACTACTTTAGCGATACGAACAGGCTGAAAAACTTTGGTGCAACGATCGCGCTGGGTAAACAATTGAAATGGCCTGATGACTTTTTCACCCTGGTTTATTCTTTGAATTTTACCCAGTATAAACTGATAAATTACCGACTGTTCACGAGTGATTTCTCAAATGGTGTTTCAAATAACTTCAACGTTAAGATCGCCCTGAGCAGAAGTTCTGCTGGTCCAAACCCGATGTTCCCAACCAGCGGATCCAACTTCCTGTTAAGCGGACAGTTTACGCCGCCTTATTCTCTTTTCAACAAAGAGCGGAGCAACCAACAAAACTATGAACGTCCTGAATACCATAAATGGAGATTCAATGCTGAGTGGTTTATTCCTATTGGACGTCCGATGGGTGCTGATAAGGACAAACAGTTTGTTCTGAGAGCCGCAGCAAAGTATGGATTTATGGGGCGTTATAATAAAGACCTTGATTTCTCACCATTCGAAAGATTTCAGGTAGGTGATGCTGGTTTGGCAAATGGTAACTACATCCTCGGATACGATATCATTGCTCATCGCGGTTACCCGGTATATGAGAATTCAGATCCAAAGATCAACCCCGATCAACAGAACGCCCAGCAGTTTTTTACCATGTTCAATAAGTACACGCTGGAGTTAAGGTTTCCATTTACAACCAATCCCAACAGCACCATTTATGGTACTGCGTGGTTCGAGGCTGCAAATGGATGGTATAATTATAAAGAGTACAATCCGTTCCGTTTAAGACGCAGCGCCGGTTTGGGAGCAAGGTTCTTCCTGCCGATGTTCGGTTTGCTTGGATTTGATTACGGTGTAGGTTTCGACCGACTCACCAACGGAGGAAGGCTGAAGGATGCATCACGCTTTACCTTTATGTTAGGATACGAACCCGAATAATAAAAAACTTTTGATATGAAAAAGCTTGTATTATCCTTATTAGTGTTGATCGCTGTTGGCTTCAATGTTTCTGCCCAGCGTTACGCAGTGGTAGATACCAAATACATTCTTGATAGAATCCCCGATTATAAAGAGGCTCAACAAAAGCTTGATCAGGTCAGTGCGCAATGGCAAAAGGAGATCGACGATAAGCAGGCGGTTCTCGACAAAATGTACAGGGAGTTTGAAGCCGAGCAGGTGTTATTAAGTGATGAACTTAAGAAGAAAAGAGAAGACGAATTGTTCGTTCGCGAGAAAGAAGTAAGAGATCTTCAACGAAAAAGATTTGGGTTTGAAGGCGATCTTTTCAAGAGAAGGCAGGAACTCGTAAAGCCCATACAGGACAAGGTTTACAACGCTATACAGAAGATTGCTGTGAATCGCCAATACGATTTTATTTTGGACAAAAGTGAGGGAATAACTATTATATTTGCCGACCCCAAATTGGATCGTAGTGAAGACGTCCTCAGGGAATTAGGTGTTAAATAAAATAGAAAGCAATTCCTGGAAACAACGTTAGTAATATAAATTTCAACTTAAAAGTACATTTCACGGTGATTAAGAAACCCGTGGCTCTAAACAAAAAACAAACAGTAATGAAAAAGATTTTCTTGGGTCTGGCAGTAATTGTATCTCTGCTTGCTTCCAGCCAGGTGAACGCTCAAAACAAACTGGGCTATATCAGCACGGACGAATTGATCAGCGTAATGCCGGAAACTCAGAAGGCCGATTCAAACCTTCAACAATTCAGAACAGCATTGATCCAGAACTACCAGGACAAGCAAGAAACTCTTGAAGCTGCGATCAACAAATTCAACAAGGATTCTGCCACCATGAGCTCCGCAGTTAAAGATGTGAAGAGAGGTGAGCTACAGAAGATGCTTCAGGATATTTCTTCTGAGGAACAAAGAATTCAACAACAACTTCAGCAAAGACAGCAGGAATTGATCACACCGATCAATCGTAAAGCATTCGATGCGATACAGGCTGTTGCTAAAGAAAACGGATACGCTTACATTTTCGAGAAAGGAGCATTGCTTGTGGCACCTCCTGCTGAAGATGTGCTTCCACTGGTAGCAAAGAAACTGAACATTAAGTTGCCTGCGGCAAATCAGCCTAACACTGGTGCACCGAAGCCTGCGGGAAAACAATAACACGGGAGTTTTGTAACCGGTAGTCGGTAATCCGAAATCGGTTTTATATAAAAGGGAGTCATAACTGGCTCCCTTTTTTTGTTGTTACTTTGCTTTCAATGAACGGAATGGAATCACCGATTGGAATTTTTGACTCCGGCTATGGAGGCTTAACGGTAATGAAAGAGATCGTCAAGGTATTGCCACAGTACGATTATATCTATCTCGGTGATAACGCACGGGCTCCATATGGAACGAGATCTTTCGATACTGTTCATCGCTATACCTGGGAGGCCGTTCAATGGTTCTTCAGGAAGGGGTGCCAGTTGGTAATACTGGCCTGCAACACTGCTTCGGCCAAGGCTCTTCGTACCATTCAGCAGCAGGATCTGAAAAATGAATTTGCTGATAAGAAGGTTTTGGGAGTCATCAGACCTACCGCGGAGGTCATCGGCAATTATTCTCACTCCGGGCATGTGGGAGTGCTGGCCACAAAGGGAACGGTAGACTCTCAGTCCTATGTACTGGAAATGGGTAAGTTCTTTCCAAATCTTATGGTGAGCCAGGAGGCCTGCCCGATCTGGGTTCCGCTGGTTGAATACAACCAGGTTGACACACCGGGAACTAGCTATTTTGTAAAAATGCACATCGACAACCTCATCGCCAAAGACGCTTCAATTGATACCATCCTCCTGGCATGTACTCACTACCCCATCCTTTTAGACAGTATACAGCAGGCTGTGCCTGAAGGAACGCAGGTTATATCCCAGGGCGGGATCGTGGCGGTGTCCCTCGACGATTACCTTAAAAGGCACCCGGAGATCGATGAAAAATGTAGCAGGGGCGGTAGCCGGCAATTTTTTACAACCGACTCCCCGATCGAGTTCAATGAAAAGGCGAAACTTTTTTATGGCGAACCCGTAGCCTCCCAACAGGCTCAGCTGAACTAATCAGCATTTGATTTTCAATAGGTTTTGCGCGGTGGGATCAGAGAAGCCTCGAGGCGATCAGCAAAATGGACTAATTCCGATAAAAAAAACCATGTAGCGTTGACAAAATTCTTCAGGTTGAGGAAGAAAGGGCACGTTATTTGAAACAGAGGGGAAAATTTTGATCAATATGAGAATGATTAACCTTTCTGCTTTTGTAGCGCTGGTTTTGGCTCTGACTTCCTGTAATAAGGAGTTAGGTTTGGAAAATGCTGCGAAAGAGACGACCCCGGCCGCAACCCCGGCTTCCAATTCCTACAATCTCAAGCTGAACGGGAACTCTGTTTCCAGTGCTGTTGAAGCGGTGATCGCTCCGGGTAGCGAACAACTCGTTATTAATGCTATTGGTAGTTCAGATGAGAAGGTGAGTATTATCCTTCCAGCAGGCATCAAACCTGGAACTTACGATCTGCAGTTTCTTGGTGATTACATGGCAACTCTTGAAAAAGGTGAAGAATCCAGCCTGGTTTCTGAATCTGGAAAGGTTACCATAGTTGAGAGAAATGATGTTACCGGCAAGGTTTCCGGAACTTTTGCCTTCAATGCCGCAAGTGTTGATGGTGCTGATAAAGCGACCATCACTGATGGAAATTTTTCTGTGGTTGTAGCAAAGTAATTTTTTCGAAAAATATTGGTGAGCGCCCACAATTGCTATACCTTTGCCGTCCCTTTCACGACACTTACAGGGATGGTGCCTGTAGTGATTTGAAAATTCGCCTGTTTCTCCACAGGTATTCAAACAAGGGTTAGTAACTAAAAAAGGTAAACAATGAAACGGACATTTCAACCACACAGGCGTCGCCGTAAGAGCGTTCACGGATTCCGCAAGCGCATGGAATCAGCTAACGGGCGCGCTGTACTTGCTTCACGTCGCAGGAAAGGTCGTAAGAAGCTTTCAGTTTCGGACGAAAGGAAATTAAAATAGAAGAACCTAAGGCTCTATCGGAAGGAAGCGCATCAAAGGATTCGCTGACACTGTGAACCTTCATGGATAAACGCATCAAATTAGCCCCTCATGGGGCTAATTTAGTTTCACCTATTTAGTTCACCTATCTTTCATCAGTGACGCAGACGCTCGGTAAGGATCAAAGAATGAAGAGTCGCAAACAAACAATGAAGTTGTTTGCGGAAGGGAAGGCATTGCAGAAAAATCCTTTGCGGATAGTTTATCTCATAGATTCGAAGGCACACTCGCATCAACCTGTGTTGAAAGCAGGTTTCACGGTTGGTACGCGCAACTTTAAAAAGGCAGTGGATCGTAATCGGATCAAAAGAATCATGAGAGAAGTTTATCGCACCTGCCGTCAGTCGCTCGAGATTTCGTTGACTCAACAGGATAAGAAAATGGAGCTTTTCCTTATATACACGGGTAAACAATTGCCAGAGTTTCAGGAAGTGAAATCATCGTTTTTGCTGCTGGCCGAGAAATTGATAACCCAGTGTTCGCACCCCCAAAGACCAGATTAGTTGGAACAGTTGAAAAAAATATTAAGCTTCCCTTTTATAGCGCTGATCCGCATTTATCAATGGGTGATCTCTCCATTGCTTGGTCCTAAGTGCCGGTATACTCCAACCTGTTCTTCTTACATGCTTATCGCCATCAAACGCTATGGGCCCTTGAAAGGTGTATGGCTGGGATTGAAGCGAATTGCTCGCTGCCATCCCTGGGGTGGTCATGGACACGACCCGGTACCTTAAACGGAAAGCGGGAAGCGGAAAGCGGAAAGCGG
>JAEZGS010000005.1 GCA_023437225.1 Bacteroidota bacterium
CGTCCGTCCAGCTCGCGATCGGGTACAACGCGACGAGGGGGTGAGACGGGCCTGTGGAGTACGCAGTGATCGTGACCGGTCTGACGAGCGTGGTGCTGACGGTCGTGGACGTGCGGCGGCGGCGCCCTCAACAGACGGTCCTCGAGGCATGGGCAAACCCGTCGGGCCCGCGCTCTGCGTCGCTCACCGTCTTCTTGGCACTGTTCTTCCTGTGGGTCGTCCTGGGGTGAGTCGGCTTTGCGAGTGATTCGCTCTCGTCGGCGTCTCGGAATGGTGTATCACCGTCCCAGGCGGAGGGTTCTCCTGATGGAGCGTACGTCTTTCCGATCGTGCTGTTCGACAGCGACGTTGTGCCCTACGGGTGCTCGATCGGCGTGCGCGTGCAGCTTCGGGCGCTGCCCGACCGGACTGGCGGCGTGAGGCGCCGGCGGGCTGGGAGTCGGCTCGTCCAGGTTCGGCAGTGAGAGCCGCGGAAGCATCTCGAAGCCGGGAGGTGCCTGGAACCGGGTTCACATCGACGTGAGGATCGGTTGGTCGGTGCACGCCACGTGGCACTCCCCGATCGGCGAGCTCTCGAATCGCTTGGAAGGGGCTTGATGGCGAGATGAACGTGCATCTGCTTCCGGGGAGGAGACGAGGATGAGGTACGAGCGGAACGTCGAGTACGACGACGCCGACCTCAATCGGTTCGTCTCCATGCTGGCTGAACAGCTTCTGAAGTTCTCGGGCCTGTCGGTAGTTCCGTCGGGGCCGTCCGGAGAATGGTCGGCAATGGCGCTCGACGTGAGGTGCGGGCGTCGGCGGTGCTCGGTGTTCCACGACCAGGGTGAGCTCTACGTCAGCAGACGAGGCGCGGTGCTGAACATGCCTGCAGGCAAGCCCTCAGAGCTGGCCTACTTCGTCTGCGGTGTTCTGTCGTGGCGCTGGCCGGCGCGTGCGTCGTCGACGGTGAGGTCATGACCGCGCGCGACCGCCTCGCCGCCCACGGCCCGGGGGGCGCAGGGCGCACTGAGACGCCTCGAAGCCAGGCGGGCGAGACCTGGCTCATGCGCCGACTGCTCTGGCGTCCACTCTTCCTCATCTACGTCACGCTCGCCGAGGCGATGGTCGAGGCCCGGGCGCACCCAGCATCCGTGCGGCGGGGCGCGAGCTATCGGGACGCGTTGGTACCGCTGCTGGCGCTGGCGGCGCTGGCGCGAATGGTCATCGGTCTGGCGACCGCGTTCTGGTTAGCGGGGGTGTTCGTCGTGGCCGAGGCGACGCAGTCCGTGCTCGACCCGTGGGTGGACGTCGTGGGCCTGTCGCTCGGATGGACGGCTGCGCTCGGGATGCTTGCGTCCCTCGTCCGGATGGGGATCGCGTGGCTGCTCCGCCGACGTGAGGACCTCCTCGTCCGGCTCCGGTTCGGCGAGCCGGGGAAATGGGACCTGGTCTGGCAGGCGGTCATCGGCACGTGCGCGGCGCTCTGGGCGCTGGCGAGATCGGGCATGTGAACGGGGTTGCCGATGGACGTGCTGCGTCCCGCACCTGAGGCGGCGTCGTTCGAAGCGGCCCGCCCCGTCGAGTCGCTGCACCGGGGGGTCTCGACGGGTAGCCCGGCACGGGAATCAGGAGGTGATGATCATGGCCGAGGTCACGCGATGGCGCGCATCCGACGATCGCTTGTGGGATGGCGACGGCCGACTGTGGTCGGGTGTGCGAGGCGAGTGGTGTCGACCGCACCGGTCGGGAAGCGGGAAGGCGTCACGTCCGCACGCTCGTCGACAACATCGCTCGCCGGCGAGGCCGTCCGGGAGCGGACGACGCGTTCGCGTCGCTCTGAGGCTCGATCGTTCCGTTATCAGAGCGTCGCGATTCGCGCGTGCGGATAGGCTCTATAAGGCCGAGCGCCATCGCGAGGCTCGTGTCGTGCAACGCCAGGCGGCCCGGAGCTGGGCGCGAGACCACCGCATCGGTGTGCGCATTGACAGGGCCGCATTTCTTTACGACTTCGCGAAGTGCGCCCGGTGCACCATGACGAAGAGGAACTAGGCGCTGCCATGAGTGACCGCTCGAGAGAGGCTTGTCTTGCGAGTGTCGCAGGGACCGTCATGGTCGTGGTCGCGTTGCCCCTCGAAGCGCCGCGAGGGTCGCGCGCAACGTATGTGAGCGAGTGGTTGTCGTTCTGGTCGAGCCGTCCGTTGCTTGCTCCTGATGAGGTGCACGCTCGAGCTTTCACGGCTTGGGTGAGATTGGGTTACCCCTTCCTGGCGCTCGCGGCGGTTGCCCTGTGGCTGATCGACGAGGTGTGGCCCGGCCAGGTGAGCCCTACGTGGTTCTTTGCCGGTGTCATCTTTGGTGTGGCGTCGGGGGTGCTGCATCTTGTGCGCTCAATGTCCAACCTGCCGACCCCCACGCTGGGGGCGAGGCTCATAGCGGGATGGCCACTTGAGCTTGCGGTGGCCACGGCGTCCGTCGTGGCTGCCTGGGGGATCTTCGGCTGAGTCGATCGGGCACTGGGTTCCTGGCGAGGGTGGACGGCTCGGGTGTGACGGTGAGGTACGGGCCGGACGCGTAGGACCGGATCGTGGAGCGCACCCAGGTGGTGGGCGGGGAGACGTCCGTGGTCCGGTACGGGTTCTCCGCGGGGG
>JAEZGS010000003.1 GCA_023437225.1 Bacteroidota bacterium
GTTTCTCCGTTTCTCCGTTCCTCCGTTTCTCTGTTTCTCCGTTTCTCCCGTTCGCCCAAACTAAAAAAGGAACCTCACGGTTCCTTCAAATTTTTTGTCGCTGATTACAGATTATCGGTTATCGATTACCGAATGCCTGTCCGAAGTCCGCATTCCGCTTTCCGCTTTCCGCATTCTGTTCACAGCTATTCCCACCCCTGCTTGGCAACACCAGCTTTGATCGCTGCCAATGCTTTCTCTTCGCCTAATAATGTAGTGAGCTTATTTCCTTTGCCATCATGGCCTTGCGCCATGTATGCGCCCTTTGCAGTTTTGTTGATCACTGCATCTTTTATTTCAACGCCTTTTTCTTTCGTTTTTACATTATAAGCTGTGAGTTTAATGTCTGCCATATTGATTGTTTTAATGGTTGTTTGTAAAGATTTTGTGCTTCAGGCTACAATTATACATCGAGTTTTGCATATTTCGCATTGGTTTCAATGAATTCACGCCTTGGCGCAACCTCATCGCCCATCAACATACTAAAGATACTATCGGCATTTGCAATGCTTTCTATAGTCACCTGCTTCAGTGTTCTGGTCTCCGGATTCATCGTAGTGTCCCAAAGTTGCTCAGCATTCATCTCACCCAAACCTTTGTAACGCTGGATGTTTACAGTGTCTTCGCGACCGTTACCAAGCTTCTCTGTCAAAGCTTTTCGCTGCTCTTCGGTCCATGCATAAGCTTGTTCCTTTCCTTTCTTAACAAGATAAAGTGGTGGTTGGGCGATATATACATATCCCTGGTCAACCATTTCTTTCATATACCTGTAAATGAACGTAAGGATCAGCGTTGCAATGTGACTACCATCCACATCGGCATCGGTCATGATGATCAACTTATGATAACGAAGCTTAGCAATATTCAATGCTTTTGGATCTTCCGGTGTGCCCACGGTTACACCGAGTGCCGTATACATATTGCGAATCTCTTCGTTCTCATAGATCTTATGTTCCATTGCTTTCTCCACATTAAGGATCTTACCCCTTAGTGGAAGAATCGCCTGAAAGCTGCGATCACGGCCCTGTTTAGCGGTTCCACCTGCAGAATCACCCTCAACCAGGAACAGTTCGCAACGATTCGGATCACGGTCGGAACAGTCTGCTAGTTTACCCGGCAATCCACCACCACTCAATACACTCTTTCGTTGTACAAGCTCTCTTGCCTTTCGCGCTGCAGCTCTTGCCTGCGCAGCAAGAATAACTTTCGATATAATGTTCTTCGCTTCGCGAGGATTCTCTTCTAAGAAAATATTCAACGCTGAAGAAACAGTACTATCAACAACTCCGCTTACTTCACTGTTACCTAGTTTCGTTTTCGTCTGACCTTCAAACTGTGGTTCAGGAACTTTAACCGAGATAATACTGCTCAAACCTTCACGGAAGTCATCGCCCTCAATCTCCACCTTCGCTTTCTCAAAAAGCCCCTGCTTGTCGCCATAAGATTTGAACACCCTTGTCAATGCACGTCTGAAGCCGGCAACATGCGTTCCACCTTCAATCGTGTTGATATTGTTCACGTACGAATAGATGTGCTCATTATAACTGTCGTTATAATTCAAAGCCACTTCAACCGCAACATTTGTGGATTCATCTCTGCCCTCAACATAAATCACATTAGGGATCAATGGATTTCTGCCGGCCTTTGCATCCAGCATTTCCACGAACTCCACAATACCACCTTCGCTATAATATACCTTGCGATATTCGCTTCCATCTTCGTCCTTCTCACGCGTATCCACCAACGTAATGCTGATACCCTTATTAAGGAATGCCAGTTCACTTAACCTGCCTTCGAGAATATCTCTTTTGAAAATAAGCGCGGTGAAGATCGAATCATCAGGCCAAAAGCGAACGGTAGTACCACGCTTTTCGGTTTCGCCGATCGTACGAACCGGGTATTGAGGAACACCGATCCTATATTCCTGTTCGAAAATTTGTCCTTCGCGACAAACAGTAACATGTAGCTTACTACTCAATGCGTTTACGCAGCTCACACCCACACCGTGAAGACCACCGGAAACCTTGTACGTATTCTTATCGAACTTACCTCCTGCGTGCAGAACGGTCATTACCACTTCAAGCGCACTCTTTTTTTCTTTAGAGTGAATGCCTGTAGGAATACCGCGACCGTCATCCTCAACGCTCACCGAATTGTCTTCATGTATGGTAACGATGATGTTCCTGCAATAACCTGCAAGCGCCTCGTCAATTGAGTTGTCAACTACCTCGTACACCAGGTGGTGCAATCCTTTTTCTCCGATATCGCCAATGTACATGGCAGGTCTTTTCCGTACGGCCTCAAGACCCTCCAGGACCTGTATGCTTTCCGCTCCGTAACCATTACTTGCTGTTTCGATCAATTCCGTTGTTTCGGGATTCATAAATAGCTTGAAGACAAGATTTAATGAGGAAAATTTATTCCTGCAAATTTACGGTTTTTAAACGGGAGTAAGACCTGTCAAACCCTAACTTATCCACATGAAAATGGGATTTAACAGGAGTATTGTAGCAAGACCGTATTTTTACTAATCTTTGCTGTTCGGAATATGGACAAATACGGTCAGATAACGTTTGATTTTTTCGGCACACCTCCGCCGGAAAAGCCTGTGGAAGCGGATTCCAACGGAAATGCACCTATTGATGGCCACAACCTCAGCGATTCTTCAGCCGGGTCGACAACAATCAGTACCGAGCCAACGGAGAACGATTCCGTGACCATCGAATCGCCGGAGCTGGTAGACAATGCGGATATCATCGACTTTTCTATTACAACAACAACGATATCTGAGGATACTGCTGTAATTGCGAAGTCCACCCGCGGCAGAAAATCTTTGAAATCATTTGACCAGGCTGCCGACTCCGTACAGATCCCGGCCGATGAATCTTTGTTTACTAAGCAATATTACTCGATCGGGGAAGTGGCGCAGATGTTCAACGTAAATCCATCCCTGCTTCGATTTTGGGAATCTGAATTCGATATCATTCAGCCCCGGAAAAATAAAAAAGGCGATCGCCACTTCAGGCCCGTTGACATAAAAAATCTTGAGCTTATTTACGATCTTTTGCGCCGTCGAAAACTTACTATTGAAGGAGCGCGCGACTATCTCAAGCGAAATAACAAAGCGAAAGAACGCTACTCAATGATCAAGTCTCTCCAGGAGATCCGTCTGTTTATGCTGGAACTGAAGGCGAACCTCTAGTTCATCGTCAACTCAATGTTTAATTAAATCAGAAAATTTTGCAGCCGGGCGAATTTTGCATCCTGCATTTGGTATTAGGAGATAGCTTTGCATCCATGAAATATACACTTTTCGCGCTCGCGTTATTGATATCCGTTACTTCATTTGCTCAATCTCAATACCAGGTTACTGTTGAAGGTCCCGATAAGATAGTTAAAGGCATCGTTTCCCGCGATGTGATGGAAAAGGATACCAGCTTCACATGGTTTGATGCGAATCGTAAAGGATATAACCCGAATGTAAAAACGGTGCAGGCATTGAAGGACAAGCAATCGAGGATTCAGGTGATCGCCTTTGGCGGAACCTGGTGCGATGATACCAAACAGATCTTCCCAAAATTCTTCTCCATGCTTGACGCGGCAGGATTTCCGGAGTCGCGATTGACGATCGTTGGCGTTGACAGGAATAAAAAGACCATCAGCCATCTCGCTGAAGCATTGAACGTTCAAAATGTACCCACTTTCATTGTGTTGCAGGACGGTAAGGAACTCGGCCGTGTTGTTGAATGGGGTAAGATGGGACAGTGGGATAAAGAATTGGGCGAAGTGGTGAACCAGGCGCAATAACCGCTTTCCGCTTCCCGCTTTCCGCTTCCCGCTTTCCGCTTCCCGTTATTGGTGCGTCTTCAATCCCAGCTGCTCCATTAGCTGAATTATCCTGAAGTTCACATCCTGTTTTACTTCATTGAATTCATTCATCGGAATCGGTGCAGTGAAATATTCAACGGTTACTACCACCAGCGCCCGTTGAATGTCGGATAGCATGACTGTAAAGTTTTCAATTTTGTCCCGCCGTTCTGAAAGTTTACCCTCTATCAACGTGATGAACTGTTGCACCGTTTGTGGCGAGCTTTGTCCATGCAAATCGATCTGTATATAGTTCCTTCGTTGGGTTCGCAATGAGAGATTATCGAGTATACTATCTACCATTTGCTTATTCGGAACAGTAACATAAGATTTCTGATCTGTACGAATTCGTGTACTACGCAAACCGATCTTTTCAACTGTCCCGGTGATCGCATGAACTTTAACCAGATCGCCTGTGGTAAATGGCCGATCGAAAAATATGATAAATGATGCGATAAGATTTTCTATACTTTCTCTTGTTGCAAGCGCGATAGCCGCGCCCGCGAGACTCAAACCGGTGATCAGGCTTGATATTTCATATCCAAATGCAAACTTCAATACGAGCAGGATGCCAAGTATCACCAGCAACACCTTAAAAAAATCTTTGAAGAAAACGATCAGTTGATTGTCGGCAAGATCCGCTGTTAGATTAGCTTTCTGCTCGAGTATCATCGCAATGAAATCAATGATCCGCAATAGCAACCAGATAAATGTCACGATCAGGATGATGAGCGATAATCCTTCCAGTATCGATCTTAATGTGACCTTATATATTTTGAAATCGAGTAACGCCGGATAAGTGAGTTTGTCAAATGCAATCAGTGTAACAAGAATGACGAGAAAGATCTCAAGCGGCGACATTACAAGATCAACAAAATTCTTTTTATCAACTCCTTTCGCAATGCGCTTTACAATAGCAAACAATAATCCCGCTATGTATCGCGACAGCAATCGCTTAACAAGTACTGCCATCAAAATGATCGCAAACACAAGCAGGTAGCTGCCTATTGTATTATCGAGGAAACGATAATTTAAAACTTCATCCATTGTAATTACTTATGTTCATAGATGAGAACACCAGAATCGGTAAGCAAATATATTTTACCGCGGCCAACAACAAACTTCTTTGCCTGTGCGAATGAGGATGGAAGTTGATATTCCTGCAGATCAAGAGTTCCCGGTTCATATTTATAAAGGACATTATCCTTTCTTCCAAATATCGCCTGGTTGATAACTGCAACATCGGTCCACCTAAGAAATGCAAGCTTTCTTTTCAATGCGCCATAATAATCGAATATATAGACACCGAGTGTAGAATCGTAGAGATACAATTGTTTATCCTGATCGATGATCACTGAAGGCGAAGGAACGGTATCAAATAATATCCGAAAATCTGTTGTCTGGTCGAGCATCTGCCCTTCTTCATTGATCCTTCTTAGTTTAGATTCCTGCTCATCATAAACCCATATGTTATTATCATATGATTGTGCAACCGCGCTGACCTGGAACAAAGAATGGTTGCGCAAATCAATGACGGATCGTTGATTCAACATGCGATCAAGTACCACTACAGTGCTGAAATCTTTAAAGAAAAGAAGGATCTTCAGAGGGTTTGTAACATCGACCTGGTGGAGCTTTCCGTATCTTCTTGTATTGTTGAACACTGCGATCGAGTCACCGTTTGGAGCCGTTTTCTTCAACTGCCCGTTTTCATTTAGCAAAAAAACATTTCCAAGGTTGTCCACGAAAACGTCGCGATAGTTTCCTTTGATGACAGATGAATAAACAAAATTGTCCTGTTGTGCATTTGTAACGAAATGCATTACCATCAACAATATCGTCATCACTATCTTCATCGCCTTACAATACACTTTTCATTTTCCGGGTAAATAGATTGCAATTGCATCCGATCACCATCAAACGAAGCAAAGGTGAAATAACGTATCCAATCGCCAAGGTTTATATAGCGACTAACGCCTAAGGCACTTTTTAATTCGAAATCTATTGGCAGATGGCGATGGCCAAATACCAGGTAGTCGTAATGATTGAGTTGTAATTGTTCTTTGGAATAAGTGATCAGCCATTCATTGTCTTCACCCATAAACACCTCGTCATTTTTTCCGGTCGTTGCTCTTGATTTCCTGCTGAAGTAATCTGCAAGGCCCATCCCAAAGTATGGAGGGAATACACCGAAAAGCCATTGGCAGAAAGGGTTTCGAAACACTCGCTTCATCGCTTTGTATCCATGATCGCCCGGTCCAAGTCCATCCCCGTGACCAATTAAAAACTTCTTTTCATTGAACAGGAACTCCTTAGGCTCAAAATAAACGGGCATTGAAAACTCCTGCTCAAAGTAGTCACGCATCCACATATCGTGATTGCCGGCAAAGAAATACAATTGTATACCAGCATCGCTGAGTGATGCAAGCTTGCCGAGTATGCGGGTAAACCCTTTGGGAACAACGCGTTTGTATTCGTACCAGAAATCGAACATGTCGCCCACGATGAAGATCACTGCTGCATCATGTTGAATGGAGTCCAGAAATGAAACGATGATCTTTTCCCGTTCAAGGCTTTTAACGGGGTCAGGTGCGCCGAGATGGAAGTCAGAAAGAAAGTAAACTTTCTTGCCAGCAGGTAATTGCATTCGCCAAATATAGTAGTTTAAGCAGAAGGCAGTTGTTCAACAAGGAACACGTAAACTTCTTTAGGACCGTGCACACCTACAACAAGCGTCTTCTCTATATCCGCGGTGCGACTGGGTCCTGTTGCAAAGCTTATCATCGACGGCAATTGGTTGCCATAACGTTCTTTCAATAACTGGAAAGCATCTTTGAGATCATACACGAGCTGATCAACTGTTGCGATGCAAATATGAATGGGCGCATATACACTGGTAGTTCTGCCACTTGCCTGTGCTGCGCTGAGGACCATTGAACCGGTTCTTGCGATAAGGCATTCACAGGATGTGATGGCAACATCACATGAAGGAAGATCGGTGTACAACGGCGCAGCAATGGTAGCCGCAGGCAGCCTGGACGCCAACTTTGGCTCATTGCAAAATACTTTCGTCCATTTTTGTGTGACGATCAATGAGGCAAGCTGATTATTCAGGTCGTTCACATCAACACAATAAGCAAAGCGTCCGAGCAATTTTGAGAACTGCTCTGCAAATTCCACTTCCAAATCCTGTGTTGACGGATGATATACGGATGAATTGCCCTCGCTTTGTGGAAAAGGAATAGGCGTTGATTGACTCAACGCCTTCCGTATTTTCTTTAAAACATTCTCTTTCGATGGAGATACATTCATGAGTCTTCAGTAGGTTTTGATTCGATCGGCGTTGCCGGGTGAACATTGCTATCGTAAGGTGGAACACCTTCACTGATAGCACCCTGCTCTGAATGATGTTCGGGGTTGCCATCAACATCGAGTGTCTTTCGGTCACCAAATGGACGCTTACCTATCAGTTGCTCAACATCGCTCTGGAAGAGCACTTCACGCTCCAGCAATGACTCTGCAAGTTTCTCCACCTGCTCACGTTTTTCAGTGAGCAATGCCTTTGTTTTATCGTAAGCATCCTGAATTAGATTTCGAACTTCTTCATCGATCAGTTTCGAAGTTTCTTCAGAGTAAGGCTTTGTGAATTGATTCTCTGCCGCAGGATCGTAAAAGCTGACATTACCCACCTTGGTATTCATTCCATATACTGTTACCATAGAATAAGCCATGCGGGTGATCTGTTGCAGGTCGTTCTGTGCTCCTGTCGATATCTTATTGAAAAATATTTCTTCGCTTGCACGTCCGCCTAATGTCATGCAGATCTGGTCCATCAGCTGATCTGTATTATATAGATACTGTTCACGTGGCGTGTACTGTGCATATCCCAATGCTGCAACACCCCTGGGAACGATTGTCACTTTCAATAAAGGATAAGCATGTTCAAGGTACCATCCGCAGATCGCGTGACCCGCTTCGTGGTAAGCAATGATGCGTTTTTCTTCCGGTGAAATGATCTTATTCTTCTTTTCAAGTCCGCCGATCACGCGATCAACGGCATCCTGGAAGTCTTCCATTTCTACGTGCTCTTTGCCTTTTCTTGCAGCGATCAGTGCAGCTTCGTTACAAACGTTTGCAATGTCAGCACCCGCAAAACCCGGAGTTTGTTCAGCAAGCTTATGAATATCAACTCTTGTAGAGATCTTGATCGGCTTAAGATGTACTTTGAAGATATGCTCGCGGCCTTTCAGATCCGGCTTATCGATGGATATCTGCCTGTCGAAACGACCGGGTCGTAACAATGCAGTATCAAGTACATCCGGTCGGTTCGTCGCTGCAAGCACGATGATCCCGCTTTCGCCACTGAAACCATCCATCTCTACGAGAAGCTGGTTAAGCGTGCTTTCGCGTTCGTCGTTACTCATGATAGCGTTCTTACCGCGGGCGCGACCGATTGCATCGATCTCATCGATAAATATGATACACGGAGCCTTTTCACGAGCCTGTTTGAACAGGTCGCGTACACGGCTTGCACCAACACCTACAAACAGTTCAACGAAATCAGATCCGCTCATGGAGAAGAAAGGCACCTGTGCTTCACCGGCCATTGCTTTAGCAAGGAGGGTCTTACCGGTACCCGGAGGTCCGATGAGCAATGCTCCCTTAGGTATCTTACCTCCAAGTGAAGTATATTTCTTGGGATTCTTTAAGAAGTCAACGATCTCCATCACTTCCACTTTTGCCTCATCGAGACCGGCAACATCGGCGAATGTGATGTTCACTTTGGTTCCCTTATCAAATAAGGTAGCTCTTGATTTACCAATGTTGAAGATACCACCGGCACCACCGCCACCGGGCGCTCCGCCACCCATCTTACGCATAAGCATGATCCAGATGAGCACGATCACCAGCAATGGAAGCAAAAAGTTCAGCACGGGTGCAAACCATTCACCTTCCTGCGTGGGAGTATACGGAACTTCAAGAGCAGGGTTCTTTTCAAAGAGCGCATTCAGGCGCTTTTCAAATTCATCCGCTTTTGTCACTTTGAATTCGAAGTGTGGACCTTCCTGGTTCTTTGAAGCAGTCCATCCTTCTTTCATCTTTTCCTGGTAGTAAGGTTTCTGAAGGCTGTCTTTATGAATGTAAACCCTGACAATATTCTTGTTGGTAACTATGACGAGTTTTTCAACATCGCCTTTTTGAAGCATATTATCACGGAACTCCTGTTCGGATTCTATCGGTTTTGCGTCTGGGGCAAAGGATCCGAAGAACTGAATTCCGACAAGCACCGCAAAAATGATCGCCCAAATCCAATAAATGTTGAATCGTGGGCCCTTCTTGGGGGCGTTGCCATCTTCTCTGGGTCTAATTCGCGGGAATCGTTCATTCGGCCTTTTATCGTCTTGTGCCATATTAAGCTATATTCTCCTTTAGTTTAAATGATAAATGAGGGTAAGCGTTTGCTTATCCAGGATGCTCTTCACCCTCAGCATCACTCCACATCTCTTCAAGTTTATAAAACTTGCGGGTCTCGGGTAACATAACATGGACTACAATATTGACGTAGTCGATGAGTATCCACTGACTTGCCTGGTGACCTTCATGATGATAGGGAACCTCACCGAGTGTCTCCCTGAGTTTTTGTTCAACGTAGTCGCCTATACCACGTACCTGCGTGGTACTGGTCGCTTCACAAATGATGAAAAAATCGGCTACTGCTTCGGGTATCTTACGCAGATCAAGAGAGATGATATTTTCTCCTTTCTTTTCCTGGATTGCGTTGATGATCGTTTTAAAGATCTTAGAATTCCTCGTTAGTCTTACTGCACTGGAGCGCTTTCTTCGCGCTGTCAACATTGATAATTGTTGTTCCAATAATCAAAACATTTTTTGTGATTGAATCTGTTTGGAGGGCTTTTAAAAGTCACCTGTTCAATTTCTGAATTTTCCATTAACTCTCCTATTATTCTTTCCGCCTAATTTCGCAATATTCAAAAATAGTACATTGTTTCCAGACTCCCCTTCTATGCCCCTTATAGGTCAGCCTTTTATCATATTGCCAACAGTCGATAGCACCAACAACTATGCCATGGGGTTGGCATCGGAAGGAATGGCTACCCACGGCACAACCGTGTTTGCCGAATACCAGACCTCAGGCAAAGGACAGCGCGGCAAATCCTGGAATTCGTCGCCAAAAGAGAACATAATCCTCTCCGTGATTTTGCAGCCACCGGGCCACGGGCAGCCCTTCCATATCTCCGCTATGGTCGCTTTAGCTTGCGCCGAACTGCTGGAACGCTACGCTAAAAGTGAAGTTTCTGTTAAATGGCCCAACGACATTTATTGGCGTGACAGAAAGGCAGCGGGGATATTGGTAGAGAATAAGTTCCAGGGTTCTACATGGATTTGGACCGTCGCCGGCATTGGGATGAACATCAACCAGGTTGATTTTGACCCGCTTATCGCTAACCCCGTTTCATTAAAACAAATAACCGGCGCTAACACGGATACGCTTGAACTGGCGAAAGAACTGTGCGAGATCCTGCAACACCGATACGCCACGTTTGAACCGGATGCCCTGCTGGCTGAGTATAACCAGCGACTTTTCCGCAGAGGAGAATGGGTGAAGCTGAAAACAGATGAAGGAGTTATCGATACCCGCATCGTGGAAATAGACAATTCCGGCAGACTTATAACCGAGGACACTGTCCACCGGGCGTTCGACCAGGTGGTTTGGATTCTATAGACCTAAACCAATTACTATCAAATCGCAAGGTGACAAATGTCACCGTCGGTGGCGAACAAGCTCTCTTACTTTGCTGTCTATAAACACTAAAGATGAAAATTTTGATCATTGGTGGCGTTGCCGGCGGCGCCAGTACAGCAGCGAGGTTAAGGAGATTGAATGAGGATGCGGAAATCGTAATGCTTGAAAAAGGCGAATTTATCTCATACGCCAACTGTGGACTGCCCTATTACATCGGAGATGTGATCAACGATCGAAGTAAGTTGTTTGTACAAACAGCATCTAGTTTCAAAAGTCGTTTCAACATTGACGTGAGGACAAAGACCGAAGCGGTATGTGTGCTTCCGGAACGGAAGATAGTGATCGTGAAAAACCTGGTTACGGAAGAACAATACATTGAGCGCTATGATAAACTGGTGCTTTCACCAGGTGCGGAGCCAATCCGTCCTCCCTTCGAAGGAATCGACCTTCCGGGAATTTTTACCTTAAGGACGGTACCCGACACAGATCGCATAAAAGAGTTTGTAAAACAATTTCCCCAGGGCAGAGCTGTTGTGATAGGCGCGGGATTTATAGGTCTGGAGATGGCTGAAAACCTTCACTCACTCGGCATGAGTGTTATCATCATCGAGAGAACAGAGCAGGTGTTGCCACCACTTGATTTTCCCATCGCTGCAATTGCGCAGAAACATATCAGAGCCACCGGGGTCGACCTCCGACTTGGAACATCCGTTACCGGTTTCGCCGAAGGTTATGAAAAGCAACTCAAAGTGATATTGAAAGACGGAGAAGCAATCGATGCCGATGTTGTAATTCTTTCAATCGGGGTTCGACCCGACGTTGAGCTTGCTGTGAATGCAGGTCTGAAAATCGGCCCTAGCAAAGGGATCTGGGTGAATGAATACCTTCAAACTTCAGACAAGGACATCTACGCCGTTGGCGATGCCATTGAATTTGCTAACCCGATCACCGGCAATTCAGTAAGCAGCTTTCTTGCCGGACCTGCAAATAAGCAGGGAAGGATATGTGCGAATAATATCATCAAAGGAAATAAAGAAAAGTATCACGGAGCAATAAACACCGCCATAGTTAAGCTTTTCGATATGACTGTTGGCACTGCGGGCGTTGCTGCAAAACATCTTGAAAAAGCAGGAATTCCATTTCTTGTTTCAACAACACATAGCGGCTCTAATGCCGGGTACTATCCTGGTTCGAAGCAGATGAGTATTCAACTTGTTTTTTCACCTGAAGACGGTCGACTGTATGGCGCACAGATCGCGGGTTACAAAGGAGTGGACAAACGCCTGGATGTTTTAGCGTCTGTGATACAACGTAAGTCGACTATCTACGAACTGGCAGAATTCGAACACGCCTATGCACCGCCCTTCTCATCAGCAAAAGATCCGATCAACATCGCAGGATTTGTAGCTGAAAACCTTCTTGAAAAGCAGCTGCATCTTTTTTATTGGAATGATTTGAAGGATGCTAGTGAAAACGATATCATTCTTGATGTGAGGACAGCTAAAGAATTTTCTGAGGCAAGTATCGAAGGTGCGATCAACATACCGGTTGATGAATTGAGAGAAAGACTTTCGGAATTAGATACCTCAAAAAAGATATTGCTATACTGCCAGATCGGATTGCGCGGATATCTTGCTTATAGAATACTGAAGCAAAAAGGATTTAAAGAAGTGTACAGTTTATCAGGAGGCTATTTGCTATATAAATCATGCTCTGATGAGACTGACTCACTGGCACGCGCTTCGACTTCAAACCTGTTGTTGTAGTAACCTTTCCGAAGGCTTTCCAGCAGGTAAAGCCAGATGAAGCGCAGGAATCCATACTCCCGGAACTGACGTATGTGGACCAGCTCATGGCGTACCCAGCGTGAGTTTGAAAGGAATTCATGCTCCGAGGTATTGTGCAGATGTATGGTATTCCCAAATACAATGGCAATGCGGCTGCTACGCAATTTTTTGGCTGCAAGCCATGCAAGCATTGAGTTTTCCTTTATATGGAAATGGACGATTGTCATTTGACATTGTCAGGTCAAAAACTCTACCATTTTTTTGGCGAGTCGCTCTTTGCTCTTCCAAGATTGAACACTCTTGAAATGTTGAAGCCAAAGCGAATTTCTGCATCGTCCCAGGCACCTATCGTTTCAGTAATAAAGGCCTTTTCATTCATTCCGGTACTGTTTGAAAAATGCAGTTGAAATACGTGACCACCTGTTTCAATGTCAACGCCAAGTGACAAAGGATTTGAATATATATCACGATCGAGCCCGACAACATAATGGTAATCGGCCGTGAATGCCATCCTTTTTGAAATCTTATATCTACCACCTACTCCTACTGCAAAAGTGTTGTTGTCGTCCGTTGTACCAACAAGGTTTCGATGTACAAATGTAGGCGTCAGCTGCAGGCTAAGGTTGCTGCTGATCTTGCTGGCCATTAGTAAAGAATGATAATAAGATAACCGGTGCTTAAATTCCTTTTTTGTTGCTGTTGCAGGCCATTCGCGAGTGTGAACAACGGCTCCTGACACCCACACAAGGGATAATGGAAAGGATGATGCGCCTGTGGTTTGCCGAACAAGTGCTTTCTTTATGAAGAAGTCAAGTTCCTTATTGAAGCTGCTTCGTCCAACACCAACAGTCAGTGTGTTTGTAATACCATAATCCAGACCTATCCTGATACTTGCATCATCAAGACCAAACATCTCTTTGATACCGCTTTCCAAGGTGCCAAAGCGGTGAAGTATCCGGAAATCAAGAACGCCTTTACCGAGAAATTCAACAGAGTGAGCATTGATCACCCTTGTTGATTTGAAAGCACCGGTAACATATGTTTTAGAGGCACTGTCACTTTCTACCAACGCGATGAGATCATCTTGTGCAACAACATTCAATGAACAAAGTAATAGAGCAATTAAAATAAATCTTCTCATAGTTATCAGTTTGGAATAGTAGCCTGTCATTTATTCAACGGTTTCAGCTCACAGTCGACAAATATGTTTACAGTCCTGGCAATCTTATCGCGCACTAGCGAGGGAACTTTTATGTTATAGTCTTCCACTCTCACCGGGAAGGTGGCTGTTAATCGGATTGTTGAACCGTCAGCTTTCATAATTCCTTTCACCTGTACATCGCGAGTGACGTTATGTATGGTAAGCTTTCCTGAAACATTTACTTCTTTGTTGGAAGCTGTATTCAGATTTCCCTGAAAGTTGGATATCGAGCCACGAAATTCCGAACGGGGAAATTTATCGCTTTCCATATAGTTCTCATTGAAGTGCTCCTGCATCAATGCTTTTGGAAATTGAAAACCGCGTATGAGTACAGAAAATTGCAAGTCGCCGCTCGATGCATCGAACACGCAGGTTACAGAGTTATTAACTGCTTCAATGTCTTCCAACGGAGTTTTTGATTCAAACCGGATGGTGCCCGACTTGGTAAAATAGCGAGACTGCGAAGACGCTGAAAGCCACGACAGACAAAGGGTTAGGACAAAGATGAAACGAAACATAGGTCAGAATTGTGAAATGAGAATTGGGAATTGAGAAGCGCCCACCGATTACCGATTACCGACTACCGATTACTTTTTTTGTCGCCGATTACCGATTACCGACTACCGATTACCTAATTGTTAGGTGCCCCTGAATCAACCCAGCATAGAATCGCACTGATCTGTGCTTCCGTAAGTGAACCCGTCTTGGGCATTGTCTTAGCAACTACTGCGGCTTTGATACTTGCTGCAGCGCTCTTTGCATGATCATAAGTAAGCAGCGGACCAACACCATTTGTACTACCTGCACCATGACATTCGCTGCCTATGGCACACTTCGTTTGAATGATAGGAGCAACGTTTGCTGCATATGCAGCGGCGACATTTGTACATGGCGCATTGTTGCCGGGATTTTGTGGGCCCCCGGGATTCAATGCTTCATCTTTATCACCGGAGCAGTTGCTAAGGAGAACGATCGCAGCAACGGTCAATGTTGATCGGATCTTCGTCATCATGAGTAAAGGTTTGATGTGTATTTGATCGGTTATTCGTTCGATCTATACGCCACTCTTTTACTCATGGTTGCCTAAATAACCGATTATGTTTTAGAGCTTAATTCATTCCATACTTTGACAATGTCTTCAGCATGTTGTTTTGAGCGCGGCTTGCGGAAGATCTTCCTGATGACCCCTTTCTCATCAATTAAAAATGTGGTACGATGCAGACCCATGTACTTTCGTCCGTAAAGTATTTTTTCGCCCCATACTCCAAACTTATCTATGATCTTATGATCGGGATCTGCAAGCAGTGTGAATGGCAGTTGTTGCTTCTCGGTAAATTTCTTGTGTGACTGCACATCATTAGGGCTTACACCGATCACCTCAAACCCGTTCTGTTTGAGCATTGAATAATTATCGCGCAGATTACAAGCCTGGACAGTACATGTAGGTGTATCATCCTCCGGGTAGAAATACAACACGATCTTTTTTCCTTTGAGCCCTTTTGATGAAAAGCTATTTCCGTCCTGATCCTTTGCTGTGAAGGCAGGGAGTTTATCTCCTTCTTTCAATGTTATCATCCGTCTATCTTTTAAAACGATATCTTCTCTCTGTTATATTTCCGGCCTCATCCTCGGCGCGGATCATCAGTTCATGATCTCCTGGCAAACATTTCTCATCAAAGCGATAAATGAACGTCCTGCCTTTATCATTCGTGAACCGTATCCATTTACCATCGATCTCTGTTCTTACGTTTTTAAATTTTTCGAGGTTATCTTTTACCGTAAAAACTATACGGCTGGCGCGCGACAAATCCGAACCGTCAGCAAATCCCGAAGGTAGTATTACAGGCGGCTCATCATCGATTAACAATTGATAGGATCCGAGGTCCCGAAACTGCGCGGAAGCCCAATCACCCTGCCACTCAACTTTCTGAACTGATTTTTTTGTACCCGCAAACCATTGCATTACTGTCCTCTCTTTTTCAGCAGGGCTAAGCGAACGTGTCGGCCGTATACGCACGACCATAGAATCCTGCATCGGAATGTGCGAGGCACCGAATGAATGAATACGTGATACGGCATTCGGTGAAGTAGCAGGTGTGCTTCGATGAGACAATGCTACTGAATCGTAAAGGCATTGCTCTCCTACAATAAACTCTGCATCACCGGCTTCATACACATCTACCATGAAAGGGTAAAACATTCTGCCGCTGTATGATCCGGAAGCCTGTGTGGTGCCATCATACTGCACTGCAAACGTCAGTTCCGCATCGTTTCCATGTGCATCATCGACGGTCACCTTAAAGGAGTGGACTTCGCCATCACTAACATCCACAACACCATTTGTTCCTTCGCGCTTCCAGTAAATCGAATTGATATAACCGGGAAGTTCCGATAGATGTTGCATGTAGATGTTTGATGTTTGTCGCAACCTGTAATCGATATGAGCATTGAGATAACGCGTATCGTTATAGCTTATATCGTCCATCACGAAACCCGCTACCGGCATGTCTTCGGAATAAAGGGTTGCAGTATATATCCCATTAAGATTAGAGGAGCCTGTATGCGTATCCCAGGCACTGATTCCAAAACTAACAAGAGGTGATGACACCCGGATTACGCCAGCAACGTTGTAACGCCCACCGGGTCCGGCTTTCAGGGGATATATCTTAGGTGATTGCTGGTAGACGCTTTTTGTTCGGTCATAAATTCCGAGTCGCAACAGGCGTGGGCTGACATTATCGGTAATAGGGAAACCGAATAATGCCGGGTTGACATTAACGTCATCGTTCGTTCTGCGTATTTCGAAATGTAAATGCGGAGCCTGCGAACCACCGGTATTGCCACTGTACCCGATAAACTCGCCCTTCTTAACAGGCAATTCGTTCGATGGCACTTCAAGTTGGATATGCCATTTCTCCTGCTTATACTGTTCACGCTTCAGGTATGCTTCGATCTTTGGATTAAAATCGTTCATGTGTGCATAGAGCGTTGTAAAGCCATTGGGATGGTAGATGTAAAGCGCCCGGCCAAATCCTGCCGGTTCAATTTTGATCCTCCCTATGTAACCATCCGCGGCAGCATAAACCGGCAAGTTCTCACGGGCATTGGTTTTCAGGTCAAGCCCCATATGGTAGTGGTTAGGACGCAACTCGCCAAAATTGCCGCTTAATGAGATCGGAATATTCAGAGGATTTCGAAAATATCCCTGCGGATATGATTTCGGTTGTGGCTGCCCGTTAGCAGTTAATATAAAATTAATACAACACAACAGCAACAAAATCGGGTGCTTCATTGTCATAGTACTTGATAGATTGCCGGCAAAATTAAGTGGTTAAGTTGCTTTTCCCGGTTTGGGTAAAATATTTCGAAGACGGGAAAGAAAATGTGAGTTGAACAATCGAATTGTTAATAATGCTGTTGCTTGATGATTAGTGGTACGGTTTTTTCTAAATAGAATAAGAATTATGAATTTTTGAATCTTGAGTTATGACAAAGTTTTACAGTAGATGGCTGATAGTTTTGATCCTTGTAGTAGGGACAATCATCGGCATATTCAAGGGATCCGAAGCAAAGCAGAAGTACGTTTTCAAAATTAAGAATCGCTACGAAGAGAAGAAGCAGCAGGAAGAACTCAGGAAGATGTGTGAGGAAAGTGGCGTGTGTCTTGATGAAATTGAAATGGCTGCGTTTCACAAAATGTAGTTTGCGTGATGAAGGTGCAATTGCACCGTTATCTCCTTTATACATAACCAACCCCCGGGCGATGCGGGGGTTTTTTATTTTCAGATGCTCCCGCACTACCTTTTGGGCCGGCTCATCCCGCTAGTAATCAGGCTTCTGGCATTTCGCCTGAAAAAATATCCATCGAAATCCTCGCGCCGCCTTACTTTTGCGCAATTTGTTTTTAAAAACCGCAAAAAATAAAATGCCAAAAGATCCATCAATTAAATCGGTTCTAATCATCGGCTCTGGTCCAATCGTTATCGGGCAGGCCTGCGAATTTGACTATTCAGGTTCTCAAGCAGCACGAAGTCTCAGGGAAGAAGGTATCAAAGTGATCCTCATAAACAGCAACCCTGCGACGATCATGACAGATCCGATGATGGCTGACAAAGTTTATCTCCTTCCACTAACAACCGATAGTATTGAACAGATCCTTGAAGAAAACCAGATCGATGCAGTACTTCCAACAATGGGCGGACAAACCGCTTTGAACCTTACCATGGAAGCTGCCGAGCTAGGCATCTGGGAAAAATATTCAGTTCGATTGATCGGTGTGGATGTAGATGCGATCAAAACTGCTGAGGACCGCGAATTGTTTCGCCAGTTGATGGTGAAGATCGATGTTCCTGTTGCACCATCGCGTGTTGCGAACTCATTGCTGGAAGGAAAAGAATTTGCGCAAGAGATCGGCTTCCCACTGGTTATTCGTCCCTCATTCACACTTGGCGGTACGGGCGGTGGATTCGTTCACTCTAAAGATGACCTGGAAGCCGCCCTGGACAGGGGTTTGAAGGCATCACCGATGCACGAGGTCCTTGTAGAAAAAGCAGTACTCGGCTGGAAGGAATATGAGCTTGAGCTGCTTCGCGATAAAAACGATAATGTTGTGATCATCTGTACCGTGGAGAACGTAGACCCCATGGGAGTTCATACGGGAGATTCGATCACTGTGGCACCCGCCATGACGCTCAGCGATACTGCATACCAGGAAATGCGCAACAAAGGAATTTTGATGATGCGCAGTCTTGGAAACTTTGCGGGTGGATGTAATGTTCAGTTCGCAATGGATCCGGCAACAGAGAAAATCATCGCTGTTGAGATCAATCCCCGGGTGAGTCGCTCTTCAGCCCTCGCTTCAAAAGCAACGGGTTATCCTATCGCGAAGGTTGCCGCTAAACTGGCTATCGGTTATACACTTGATGAATTAAAGAACCAAATCACCCAAACCACATCGGCATATTTCGAACCTGCACTTGACTATGTGATCGTAAAAATGCCCCGGTGGAATTTCGACAAGTTCAAGGGAGCAAATGATACACTTGGTTTGCAGATGAAGAGCGTGGGCGAAGTGATGGCAATCGGACGCAGCTTCACTGAAGCATTGCAGAAGGCATGTCAGAGCCTTGAGAACAATGCGGTGGGCCTGGGTAACTATACCAAAAGCCATATGTCGGCCGATGAGCTTCAAACTTATATCAAGACTCCAAAATGGGATCGCATATTTCGTATCAAAGATGCGCTGATGCTTGGAGTATCTGTAGGCACGATTTCAAAAACAACAGGCATCGATCGCTGGTTTATAAATGAGGTAAAGAAGATCGTTGATCTTGAGAAAGAGATCGCGAAGCACAAACTGGAAAATCTGCCAGTAGACCTTCTTCGCGATGCGAAATTCATGGGCTTCAGCGATGCGCAGATCTCGTTGATCATGCAGGACGGAAACGACGAGGCTATCTATGAGAAAAGAAAAGCAGCGGGCATCACGCGCGTTTATAAGATGGTAGATACCTGCAGCGCCGAGTTTGAAGCAAAGACACCGTACTTCTATTCAAGCTTTGAAATGGGCAACCAAAACGAAAGCAGCGTTAGTGATAAGAAGAAGGTGATCGTACTCGGCTCTGGTCCGAACAGGATCGGGCAGGGTATTGAATTCGATTACTGCTGCGTTCATGGCTTGCTTGCCCTGAAAGAATGTGGTTATGAGGCGATCATGGTGAACTGCAACCCGGAAACGGTTTCCACGGATTTCGATATGGCTGATAAACTTTATTTCGAACCCGTATTCTGGGAACATTTGTGGGAGATCGTTGAGCTCGAAAAACCTTTTGGGGTGATTGTTCAACTTGGTGGACAAACCGCGTTGAAACTTGCGGAGCGACTTCATGAGAAAGGTATTAAGATCATCGGAACATCATATGATAATATGGACATTGCGGAAGACCGCGGACGATTCAGCGATATGCTGAAAGATCTTGGAATTCCTTATCCCGAATACGGCACAGCCTATACTGTAGATGAAGCGGTGGAAGTTGCAAATAAGGTGGGCTATCCTGTTCTCGTTCGGCCAAGTTATGTGTTGGGTGGACAAAGAATGAGGATCGTTATCAATGATGATGAGCTGGAAAGTGCAGTGGTTAGTTTGCTGAAACACATACCCGGCAATAAAATATTGATCGATCACTTCCTTGATCGATGCCAGGAGGCTGAGATCGATGCGATCTGTGATGGCGATGAAGTTCATATTATGGGAGTAATGGAACACATCGAGCCAGCTGGTATTCATAGCGGCGACAGTAATGCTGTACTACCGGAATTTAACCTCTCTCCTTTGATCGTTGCCACAATGGAAGAATATGCACGGAAGATCGCATTCAAACTAAACATATGTGGCCTTATCAATATACAATTTGCTATTAAGAACGGTAAGGTATATGTGATCGAAGCGAACCCCAGGGCATCGCGCACTACGCCATTTATTGCGAAAGCATACCAGATACCTTACCTGAACATTGCAACAAAGGTGATGCTGGGTGAAAATAAATTAAGCGAATTCAAGTTTGTGAAGCGACTTAAAGGCTATGCGATCAAAGAACCCGTATTCAGCTTTGAGAAATTTCCCGGTGTAAGTAAAGAACTAGGACCCGAAATGAAGAGCACCGGTGAAGCAATCAGGTTCATCAAAGACCTTCGAGATCCATACTTCAGGCAGCTGTATAAGGATAGGAGTATGTATTTAAGTAAATAGTGTGCTAGTGAGCTAATGTGCTAGTGTGCTAATGTGCTAGTGTGCTTATGTGCTAATGAAAAAAGGCTGGCACATTAGCACATTTCGCACATTGGCACTTTCCTTTAACTAGCATACTAGCACACTATCATACTAGCACATTATCAAATGCTTTTCTTCAACATCGCTATTTGTCCCAGGTGGTAAATGTCGTGCTGAATAAGTCCGTTCAATAAGAACCGGAAACTATATCCACGAAACTCAACCATTTCGTTAAGGAACGAATCGTCCCTGGATTCAAGTTCCATTATAATCTGATCATGAAGGTCTCTTAGTTGCTCCAACCCCTTGACCCATGTGTGTTCCAGCGGATCGATCAGGCGCCAGTCGAGCGTTTCTTCATCTTCTCCCTCCGGTGCTTTTGGTTCATGTCGTATTCTTTGAAGCGTGAACTGCGTCCAGGTGATCATATGATATAAAAGATCGATCATAGAATGACCTTCCTCGTTAAGTCGCTTGAAAACCACTGCGGGATGTATTTCATTCAAGATTGAATACATCGATCTACCGTACCACGGTTCTCCATCAAGAGTTGCCTTCATCGTTGCAATGATGTTATCGATCTCATTTCTCATACAAAAGAATTGATGTATTATAATGTGGTTACAACAAATATAGCCGGGGTTTTAACTTCCATTCATTGATGATATTCCCTTTTCCATGAATATGAATCCAGGGAAATTTATAGATGCATCGTGACCTGATCCCTTCATGGAAAGTAAATCCTTTTCTCCGGATCGTAATACCTTTCCTGGCAGGCATCTACGTGCAATATCAATACCCCGCGTCTACGGTATTGCTCGTTACTTTCTGGATAACACTGTTATTGCTGCTAATTGGCAACCGGCTTTCGATTTATTATACAAGGAGATTTCGTAGAGAAATCGGCATTGCTATGAATGTACTGTTATTAAGTGCAGGTGGTGCATGCATGTATTATAAGCATCCGGCCAACAATCCCCAGCACCTCCTCAACAAACCGCTTCACCAATACGGTGCTTACATCGTTTCTATCACAAGAGATTACAGTCGCCGTGCAGCATCTTTTCGAACCGAGGCAGAGGTGACGCACACACGAGACTCGACTGTTGACCGCTGTAACTCATCAAAGATCCTGTTGTATTTTCCGGTATCAGACAGCCTTATTCTGCCGAAGATAGGTTCGAGACTACTGGTAATTCGTGCTCCCACCAGAATACCGAAAACCAGTAATCCCGGGGGATTCGACTTTCGTCGTTACTGCGCATTGAAGGGAATCTATTTTCAGGATTACCTAAGCGCCGACAGGTACGCGCTCCTCGATGTGAGAAAGTTGTCCTTTGTGAACCGACTGCTGGCGGGGATACAAAGTCATATTCTTTCGGCTATCCGCCATAACGTTTCCGGTAACGTTGAAGCAGGTTTAGCTGAAGCCCTCATGATCGGTTACAAGGAGGATCTTGATAGGGATCTTTTAAATTCCTATAGTAAGACAGGGGTTGTACATGTGATTGCCATATCCGGCTTACACCTGGCACTGATTTACTGGATACTCGACAAACTCGCATCGATTTCCATCAGGCGAAGCAGGATGGCTCGCGGACTGATCGTGATTTCAGGGCTTTGGCTGTTTACTTTGCTGGCGGGCGCGTCGCCATCGGTGGTGCGGTCGGCAGCAATGTTTACGGTAATTGTGATTGGTTCAATGGTGAACAAAAGATCCAGCCTTGTGAACGGATTATCAGCATCGGCTTTCTTTCTATTATGCTTTGATCCTTTCTGGCTCTGGGATCTCGGATTTCAATTGTCTTATGCAGCGGTATTAAGCCTGGTTTTATTTGCAACGCCCATATACAACCTTATCTATGTATCGAATATGTTGCTCGACCAGCTGTGGAAATCGGTGTCTGTTACGATCGCGGCACAGCTATGCACGCTGCCGATCCTTCTGTATAATTTTCACCAGTTCCCGGTTTATTTCATCTTCACCAATATTGTTTGCGTGCCACTTTCAACGGGCGTACTGATTGTTGAACTGTTGCTATGTATTACAACGTGGTTTCCAGTTTTAGCGAGGCTATTGGGATGGGTTGTTTTTAATGGCATATCATGGATGAATGCATCTGTAAGGTATTTTGAATCCATGCCCATGTCTGGTATAAATGGATTCAATTTTCAGCTATCGCAAGCCTGCGTTTTGACCATCGCGATTGCAGGTTTCTATCTCTTCATCACAAGAAAGTTGCTTAGAGGATGCCATTTGACGCTATTAAGTATTTCAATAATTATAGTATTGGAGATGTTCTTCACCAGCTCGGCGTCTCGTCAAAAACTATTGGTTGTGTACAATGTTCCCGGATCGAAGGCAGTGGATATTATTGAAGGGAGGAAGGCGAGCTTCGTGGGCGATTCCAAACTGCTGAATGACCGGTCTTTGTTTGAACGAAACATTTTTCCTTCGCGCATTCATTTTTATATCGCGCCAGCGAAAAATAACAATGCCTGGCATTATCCAGATGGTAACGCCCTGATGACAGTTCACAACAGGCGGATTGCGTTGATCAACAATCCCGCGCTACCTGCCGGGCTGAAATTCGACGTCTGCATCGTGTCGGGCTCACCTTCTCTGGATATCGAGACACTTATAAAAACATGCAGGCCAAACATCATGGTATTCGATGCATCAAACAGCCGCAACAAACTCAATCGCTGGAAATCAGTATGCAAGCGGTTTTCAGTTAAACACCATCTCACCAGCGAACAGGGAGCTTTTGTTTTGCGCCTTAATTAAGCTACTTTTGCGGCTCCTGAAAAGACTTCGACCAATGACCAAAAAAATCTCCTCAGCGCTTATTTCGGTATTTTATAAAGACGGACTTGAAACGATTGTGAAGCAACTACACGCATTGGACGTGAAGCTTTATTCAACTGGTGGAACGCAGAAGTTCATTGAGCAACTTCATATACCCGTAACGCCTGTTGAAGATCTTACAACGTATCCTTCGATCCTGGGAGGCAGAGTGAAAACACTACATCCTGCAATTTTCGGCGGTATACTTGGTCGGAGGGACCTGGATACAGATCGCCAGGAGATGCAACAATACGATATCCCCGAGATTGACCTGGTGATCGTAGACCTTTATCCGTTCGAGGAGACGCTTGCGAAGACCGATGAAGAACAAGCCATCATTGAAAAAATAGATATTGGCGGAGTATCGTTGATCCGCGCGGCAGCGAAGAATCATAAAGATGTATTGATCGTTGCATCGACCGAACAGTATGCTGATCTGGAAAACGTTATAGTGACCGGCTCAGGAGAAACCGATCTGGCAACCAGAAGGAAGTTTGCAGCAAAGGCTTTTGAAGTATGTGCTCAATATGACATTGCTATTTCTAATTACTTCAACAAGGAAAAGCCTATTGAATTGTTGCTCGCCGGCAAACAAACGCCTCTGCGTTATGGCGAAAACCCGCATCAAAAGGCCAGCTTTCATGGGAATCTGCATGCAAACTTCAGCCAGCTTCACGGCAAGGAGATCTCGTATAACAACCTGGTAGATATTGATGCTGCCCTGCAATTGATTCGCGAATTCAATGAACTCACATTTGCTATCATCAAGCATACGAATGTATGTGGGATCGCTTCTCGCGATACTGTAGCGGAATCGTGGAAGGCGGCATTGGCTGGTGACCCCGAATCTGCGTTTGGCGGCGTACTTGTATGTAATGGAGTGATCGACAAGGCAACTGCAGAAGCGATCAATGAAATATTCTTTGAAGTGCTTATTGCACAGGGATTCGATGCAGATGCAATGATCGTCCTTTCTTCAAAGAAAAACCGGATACTGTTACAATGCCATCCTTACAATCTTGGTGAGAAGCGAATGTATAAAAGCGTTCTGAATGGCACACTCGTCCAGGATACCGATGAAGGTTCACATAAAGAATGGAACCAGGTGGGCACACGTTTGTGTACTGAAAAGGAAAGACAGGACCTTGAGTTTGCCAATATTGTTTGCAAGCATCTGAAGTCAAATGCAATTGCATTGGTCAAAGACAAAATGCTTGTTGGTAAAGGATGCGGTCAGACAAGTCGCATTGATTCACTTCGCCAATCAATTGAAAAGGCCAGGCAATTCAATTTTGATCTTAATGGCGCCGTGCTTGCCTCCGACGCATTCTTTCCTTTTGATGATTGTGTAAAGATGGGGCATGCTGCGGGCATAACCGCGTTCATACAACCTGGAGGATCCATTCGTGATAATGATTCCATCGAATATTGTCGCCACAATGATCTCACGATGGTGATGACCGGCCTTCGTCATTTCAAACACTAAGCGTTCAAACTTTTTTTCATCGAAGCGAGCAGTATATCAAGAAAGAAAACTAAGACACGCGCTTATATCGCGTTGACACTTGTTTGCTTCTTTTGGGGCACTACATGGATCGCATCCAAGGAGGGAGTGCGTCATATGCCTGCCTTACAACTTGCGGGTATAAGGCAGCTATCAGGTGGCCTCCTGTATATTCTCTTTTTCCTGGGAAAAGGTAAGTTCCTGCCCAAACCGAACGAGTGGCGACCAATACTGATTCTTGCACTATTAAATTTCTTTCTCAGCAATGGTTTGTCGACCTGGGGTGTGAAATATATTTCGGCTGGGCTGGGATCCATAATTGGCGCGGCTTTCCCGCTGTGGCTTGTAATAATTGGTCTCTTTGGTAAACAGCAACGAATGCCTGTAAAGGCAATCATTGGCTTCATACTTGGATTCGGTGGTATTTGTGTCATCTTCTTTGAGAACCTTCACAATTTTCTCAGTCCCGAATTCACATTCGGGATAATAATATCGCTTGCATCAACATGGTCATGGGCCTTTGGCACCATTTATACCAAAGAGAAAGCACGTTCATTCAATCCTTATTATAGTCTTGGCTGGCAGATGTTTTTATCAGGGATAGCATTGACTATTATTACCAGGGCAACGGGCACTTCCGTTGCATTGAATCAAATCCCCTGGCAATCGTGGACCGCTATTGCATACCTCGTTTTATTTGGATCAGTATTGTCATTCATTGCCTACCTGTATGCATTGCAGAACCTATCAACCGAACAAACTTCGATATATGCATACATCAATCCCGTAGTTGCGGTACTACTCGGAACATTGTTGTTTGATGAGCATTTGACCGTATACATCGCTGTGGGTGGACTGGTGACGTTATATGGTGTATATATCATAAACCGCTCGCTAAAAGCGCGAACAAAGGCCACCATAGAAAAGGTGCTTTAATATGCGATCAGGATTTACCCTCCCGTTCTTTCCACATTTCGTTAAAGGTCTTCTGAGAGAAATCCAGATCTGACCGGTGGGCAGTCCATGCGGTAAAGACTTTATTGATCAGCTTGTTTTTAAGTGAACCGTTGCCCATGTTGAACATCTTACGGCTGTGACAAGCGATCTTCCACATCTTCCAGGCCATCTTTTCAGTGAATGGAGCATGCCCGCTCTTAACTGCTTCCTGCCTGTTTTCAAGCAACAGCTCATGAAGATTAATCTTTACCGAACAAACTTCAGTGCAGTTTCCGCATAGCGAGGATGCGTAACTAAGATGTTTCCATTCGCCCATATCGCGCAGGTGCGGAGTGATCACAGATCCTATCGGTCCGCTGTATGTGGTTTCATAAGCATGTCCGCCAATGTTTTTGTAAACCGGGCAGGCATTCAGACATGCGCCACAGCGAATACAATACAATGCTTCACGGGATTTCTCATTCGCAAGAAGAGTAGTGCGACCATTATCGAGCAGAACCACGTACATTTCTTCGGGCCCATCCACTTCACCCGGTTGCCGCGGACCGGTAATGATGCTGTTATATGAAGTGATTCGCTGGCCGGTACCATATGTGGCAAGTAGTGGCCAGAAAATGGTAAGGTCGTTGATGGAAGGGATCACTTTTTCGATACCGGCAATAACGATGTGCACTTTTGGGAACGATGCGCTTAATCGCGCGTTGCCTTCGTTCTCGGTGACTGCGATGCCGCCTATATCCGATATGATAAAGTTGGCTCCGGTGATCCCAACTTCTGCCTGCACGTATTTTTCGCGAAGCACGGCTCTCGCAACAAGTGTAAGTTCTTCGGGGCTAAGATTCGGGTCGGTATGTAGCTTCTGATAAAATAATTTGGCAACGTCTTCCTTGCTTTTATGCATTGCGGGAGTTACGATATGATAAGGAGGTTCATCATCGAGTTGCTGAATGTATTCACCAAGATCCGTTTCAACACTTTCTATGCCCTGCTTTTCAAGATATTTATTGAGATGGATCTCTTCGGTCACCATGCTCTTACTCTTTACAACAGTGCGACAATTCTTTTCCTTACAAATGCGACCGATCTCTTCAAGCGCCTGTTCAGCGTTTTCGGCCCAAATGACTTTTCCACCGCGGGCGGTAAGCTTTTTCTCGAAGTCTTCCAGTTGCGAATCAAGTGATTCAAGTGCCCGCCATTTGCTGTTTTTGGCGCGTTCACGTGCAAGTTCCACATCGAAGAACTGTTGCTTTCCAACAGGAACTGTTGCGTTGTATTTATTGATATTGAAGTTGACCTTCCGGCGATGCTCTAGATCTGCGGCCTTGATGGTACTCTTAGCGATAAAAGAATTCGAAGATCCGGACATTATTTTTGATTCCTCATTTTGGTGGCGACGGCATCCAGGGCTTCATAGAATTCCTCGCCATATTTTCGAATGATAGGCTCTTTCAAAAATTCATACACTGGAACTTTTAGCTTCTTGCCAAGAGAACACGCTGGGCTGCAAAGAACGGCCCTCGGTTCGTAGTTCATCCTGTCATAGTCTCCTTTCGTTCCTGCCTGTACGGTAAGTGGGTACAAATGACAACTGATGGGTTTTTTGAAATTGATCTTTCCATCCCGATATGCCTGTTCAATGCCACATTTGATCACATTGTTTTCATCGCGATAGCCATATACGCACATCTTTCCTTCGATGGTTGGTGTCACCCAGCCGAACTCACGATCATAAAGATAACGACCACGCCTTTCAACCGTGCGAATACCCTCTTGTGTCATGTATGGCTTAACAGTCTCATACACTTCGTTCAGAATATCAAGTTCTTCGGTTGATAAGGGCGCACCGGCATCGCCATCTTCACAACATCCTCCCTTGCACCTGGTAAGGTCGCACACAAACCGGGCTTCCGCAACAAGATCGCTTACCAGTACATTATCAATTGCAATCACTTCTTTCGATTTGGGGCAAAAATACGGGATATTCGGCGGTTAGTCCTTCCACCGAAAAGTATTAATCAGGTGTTTCATATCCTGCTCCAGGAAAGCGTTGACAACGCCCAATGAATCAGCATTTGGCGAAGCGTCGAAATACATTGCACCACGAAGGAAGTGGTTTGTTGTATCCGTTAAAAAGAATTGCCTGGCAGTTGCAGCATTACCGCCGACTTTAAAAAAAATTCCCGTAACGCCGTTTGGTGTTTGAATCAGCGAATCTTCAATTCCGGACGCTTTCGCTGTGTGTTTGTATGTTAGCTTGAATGCATCTGCAACCAGGTTATCGAAATCATGTTGACGAGTGCTTTTATAGCTGATATAAAACCGGCCATTCAATGATGGAAAGTCAATGTTAATCCAATATGGATTCTCGGGTTTGTCTTCGAAGAAGGTTGTATCCTGTACCACCGTTGCATAAACCGGGTACTCGAAGGTGTAAGGGAAACCTTCTCGATCAAAGACAGTGTATTCGTGTTTTGGCAGTTCGATTTTATAATATCCTCTTTGCCTGACGGTGTAATCACTGTTGCATGCCGCAGTCACCATGATCACCAACAACAAGAATAAAAGAAATTGCTTCATAGGTTTATTGTGGTTTGATAGCCACTTTCACTTTGCGAATGCGGTTACGTTCAACATCAAGGACAGTGAATTCGAAATCACCCATAACGATCACTTCATTTATCGCCGGTATTTTTCCTGACACTTCGAGAATCAATCCTGCAAGTGAATCGCTATCCCCACGCAATGCGTCAAATGTTGCAGGTGATAGATTCATGATCCGACAAACATCGTTGATCATCGTACGTCCTTCAAAAAGATAAGTACCGTCTTCAAGTTTTTTATTGCCTGTTTCTTCCTCGTCAAATTCATCACTTATTTCACCAATGACCTCTTCAAGGATATCCTCCATTGTTACGATGCCGCTTGTGCCACCGAATTCATCTACCACTATTGCGATGTGGATACGACGTGCCTGGAATTCTTTCAACAGGTCTTCAATGAATTTCTGTTGATGAACGAAAAATGGATTCCGGATAAGGCCATGCCAGTTGAAATCATCTTCTTCATTCAGGTAGATCAATACATCTTTAGTGTGCACAACGCCAACAATTTCATCGAGGCTTTGACGATACACTGGCAGACGTGAATAATGAAGCTCCGATATTTTTTTCTTGAGCTCTCCAAAGCTGATCCGAACGTCAACACCATTTACGTCAAGCCGTGTACGCATAACCTGCTTAACTGTAATGTCACCGAACTTATAAATTCCTGCAAGCATCCGCTGTTCGTCTTCCTGTTGTACGGTGGAACGTATGGCCTCTTCAAGTTGTTGTTGAGCGATCGCTTTGGAAGACTTACCACCGAAAGATCTTTCAACGGAATCGGACATACTAACGAGTCGCGCAGCAAGTCGGCCAAAAACATAATTAATGATCTCAACAACATAAGAGGATTCGTATGCAAAACGCAGATTGTTCTGGGTTGCACGAACCTTCGGCAGTATTTCTCCGAATAGAACGATGAGAGCGGATATGATGATGACTTTTATGATCAAAGCAGCCCACCAGTATTCCGGCCTGAATATCATTACCTGGTCGATCATCACATTTGTAAGAATGATGATGGCGATGTTCACCATGCTGTTTGCCACAATCAGTGAAGCAAGTAGCTGGCGAGGTTCTTCAAGTAGATCTACGATACGCTTCCATCCCGCATCCTGCTTGCTTTTCAGCAGGTTGATGTCTTTGTATGAAAGCGAGAAGAAAGCCACTTCAGCACCCGAGACAAAGAATGACAACACCAGCAATATGATGATAATAAACCCGAGAAGTACGAGTCCCTGCGTTGTTGCAGCGAGTAATATGGGCGAGAAATTATATAACAGCTCCGGGTAAAATGATTCCAAAGTTCTGGCAAATTAGTTAAGGCCTAAGCCATAATCATGAAGGCAGGATATACCCTGCCCTCATTAGTATCGCACAAAAGTAAATGATTAATAGCTATCGAGTGACGGATCTCCCAATGGAGGCAGTTCCTGGTTGTATCCTTCTATGGGGTCCGACTGAGAAGTTCCGTGATAAGTGTTTGAGCCTGTGTTGTCCGTACGTTTATCAAGCATGATGAGATTATCTCCCACCACTTCAGTAGCGAACTTCTTATTCCCTTCTTTATCCTCCCAGCTACGCGTTCTTAAGCGACCTTCAATGTATACGAGACTTCCTTTATGTAGATATTTTTGAGCCAGTTCTGCCAGACCGCGCCACAGCACAACGGTATGCCATTCGGTTTGGGAAATCAGTTTTCCTGCCCTGTCTTTGAATGTTTCGGTGGTTGCGAGTGGAAACTTTGCCACTGCGATATTACCTTCTAAATGCTGCACATCCGGATCTCTGCCTAGATTACCAATTAACATTACCCGATTAACGCCTCTCATATAGATTAATTTTTCGTGAGTAATCGTCTACTGTTTCTACCTCTATTAAAATTAATTATTTAATGCAAAACAGGTAGAAAATTTTCAGGCCAGCTCTGATTCAAGAAAGCGGTTAATAATACGTGGGAATGCCATGGATGAGATAGTTGCGCGATGAACGGTTTGATATCCTTCGATAGATATTTCCTTATCGGTGTAAACATGAAAAAACCTACCGTGAATGACCTGGTGAGTCAGCAACTGGCGGAAACCGATATTGTTTCGTTTGATTGAAAAGTCTTCGCCAATAAGGCTTTCAAGGATCTGTCCCGGATCTTCCAGTTCAGCCGAGGATTCAATGAGTACAAATTCATGCAGATTCTGCCAGATATCATTATCTGTCCGTTTGCGAATAAAGAGGCCCTGAGGGTTTTCAATCACAAAGTAATTAAGCCAGCGTTGTTTGCGGGCGAGCTTTTTTTCTTTAACGGGCAATTGCCGGGTCATACCATGAATGTATGCTTCGCAATTCGCCTGTAACGGACATTCTTCGCAGATGGGAAGCTGAGGCTTGCATATCATCGCACCCAAATCCATTATAGCCTGGTTATGTTCTGCAGCGAATTCCTCGATGAGCAATGATTGTGCAAGCTGGTCGTATAGACGTCTGCCTTCGGTGGTGTCTACGGGTGTGTTGATTCCAAAATACCGCGATAAGATCCGTTGCACGTTGCCATCGACAACTGCATAAGGCAGGTCGAAAGCGAAGGATGATATGGCCGCCGCGGTATACCGGCCGACCCCTTTCAGCAGGAGGATATCGTGATAGGTAGAAGGAAAGATCCCATTGAAGTTATCAACAATGAACCTGGCGGTATGGATCAGGTTTCGGCAGCGTGAATAGTAACCCAGACCTTCCCAAAGTTTGAAGACTTCCTCGTGAGGAGCAGATGCCAGTGCGGTGATGGTGGGGTATTGTTGAACGAAGCGGTTATAGTATTCCAGACCTTGATCCACACGGGTTTGTTGCAGAATGATCTCGCTCAGCCATACTTTATATGGATCCTTTTCGCCCTTCCAGGGCATTTGGCGGGTATTGTGGGTACGGTGCCAGTTCAGGAGAGCCACTGCGAAACCGGTGTCTTTCATAATCATGAAAGTAACGCCATTGGCATCGATTTGTTATTAAAATCAGGACGGTAAATTTTGTGATATACAGGCGATTGATTTCTTGCTTATTTCAGAATTAACCGTTAATTTCATTAATGGATTGATTATGTGCGCATTGGCAACAGCTTTCATCATCTAATTAAATTTCTTAACCAACGTAATAAACTTCATTGTATGAGAAAAGCAGACCTCGTTAACCAGATATCAGAAAAGACCGGGATTCCTAAAGTGGATGTGCTGGTTACGTTGGAAACAATGTTTAAAGAGGTGAAAGAGACCTTGTCTCAGGGTGAAAATATTTACATCCGTGGCTTTGGTTCTTTTATTACAAAGAAGAGGGCGGCTAAGATCGGTCGTAACATCAAGAAAAACGTAGCGGTACACATTCCTGAACACTATATACCTGCATTCAAGCCTGCAAAGGAGTTTGTTGCAGAAGTTAAAAAATTACAATCTGTCAAAGAAGATCAGCCAAACCCGGAAGATGAAATGTAAATTCGCGCCCTAAAACGGCTACATTGAAAAAGCAGCAGATCATTTTAATTTCTTCCGGCCTGGTGTTATTGTTCGTGCTTTTCTTTTTTGGAAAAACGATTCCGGATAAGAAACCTTCTGATAAGCAGGCAACTACTGCTGCTACCGAAGCCGGGCACGGTTCATTCAATGTTGATTCGGTACTGACGTTGAATAAACAGCGTCTGCCTGCTTCACAACGAAACCAGGTAATTGAAATGCAGACGGAGGCCGAAAAAGCCGCCGTTGCAAATGAAAAATCAGTCATTTACAAGAGACTTGCGAACTTCTACAAGGATTCTGCACACGCGCTGGTTCCCTACGCATATTATATTACTGAATCAGCTAAGTTGGAAAATTCTGAAAAAAGTCTCACCTTTGCTGCCCATTTCCTGCTTGATGGCGTTCGGAGCCAGGAGGATCATAATTTGAAAGATTGGTTAGCGCTTCAGGCAAAAGAACTTTTTGAGAAGGCGCTGACGGTTAATCCGGCTAATGATTCTTCAAAAGTTGGGCTTGGAAGCTGTTATCTTTTTGGCCATATCAGTGAAACCCCGATGCAGGGAATCACTATGATTCGTGAAGTGGCAGAGCGGGATCCCAACAACATGTATGCACAGATGATGCTTGGTATCGGTGGGATGATCTCGGGACAGCTCGATAAAGCGATCGAGCGATTTACAACGGTTGTTAAAAAGCAGCCTGGCAATCCTGAGGCGGTGGTTATGTTGGCAGAAGCCTACGAACGAAGCGGCGACAAGGCGAATGCCATCCGCTGGTACGATGAATCTAAAAAGATCATTGGCAACGAAGAGATATTGAGAGAAATAGATCGTCGTATCGCTGATCTGAAAAAATAGTTCCGTAAAAGGAATTTGTACATTAATAATTTGTTTAACTAAAATCATTGGGTAGTTATGCCGTGTGGTAAAAAAAGGAAGCGTCATAAAATCGCGACGCACAAGCGAAAGAAAAGACTGAGAAAGAACCGTCATAAGAAGAAGAGCCGCTAATATAATCTTCTGAATATAACGGGGCCGATGAAAATCGGCCCTTCCCCATTTTGCCGGATATGTCAAGTATGTTGTCCCTGATTACAGAGGACAACAATTGTGTTTCTGGAAGTATTCCTCATTAGTGACGATGGTTAGACGCAAAAGATGATTACGCTTGAATAAGGAACTTATAATAAATGCTGCTCCGCAGGGAGTAGAGATTGCATTATTAGAAGACAAGAAACTCGTGGAATTGCATCATGAGAAAAACGATGCAAACTTCGCAGTTGGGGATTTGTATTTGGGTAAGGTGAAGAAGCTTATCCCGGGTTTGAACGCTGCTTTTGTAGATGTTGGTTTTGAGAAAGATGCCTTTTTGCATTATACCGATCTCAGCCCCTATGCACGTTCACTGCTCAAGTTCACGCAACTTGCCATGCACGATCAAACCGAGAATGGATTTGATTTTGCTCATTTCCAGGTTGAACCGGAGATTATTAAAACCGGTAAAGTGAATGAGGTCCTTGGTGGAAAGCCAAACATCCTCGTGCAAATATTGAAAGAACCCATTGCAGCAAAAGGACCGCGCTTAAGTTGTGAAATTTCCCTCCCGGGCAGATTTGTAGTTATTACTCCTTTCAATGATATTGTAGCTGTTTCAAGAAAGATCCATTCTTCCGATGAACGCAAAAGGCTTCAGAAGATCATTGAAGCGATCAAACCCAAGAATTTTGGTGTTATTGTAAGAACTGCCGCAGAAGGAAAGAATACCGCAGAACTTCATGAAGACCTTTCGATGCTGGTTGAAACGTGGAAGGCCATCCAGCGCAACCTGAAGGGTTCTAATCCTCCGGCGAAGATCCTCAGCGAACAAACAAAGACCACGAGCATGCTGCGCGATCTGTTGAATGAAGATTTCAACAAGATTGTCGTAAACGATAAGAGCATATACAACGATACAAAGAGCTATATACATCGCATTGCTCCGGAAAAATCAGAGATAGTAGCGTTCTACAATAACGGACTGCCGATATTCGATCAGTTCGGTATTACAAAACAGGTGAAGGCTGCGTTTGGTAAGACTGTTAACCTTCCCAGCGGAGCCTATCTTATTATTGAGCATACTGAAGCTTTGCATGTTATTGATGTTAATAGTGGCTACAAAAGTGTAAGCAACAACCAGGAGCAGAATGCCCTCGAAACAAATCTCGAGGCAGCGGCAGAGATCTCAAGGCAATTAAGATTGCGCGATCTTGGAGGCATCATCGTTGTTGACTTCATCGACATGAAGCTGCCGGAGAATAAGAAGAAATTGATGGAAGCGATGGAAGGCTTTATGCAGCCCGATCGCGCAAAGCATGCAGTTCTTCCGATCTCCAAATTCGGCCTCATGCAGATCACGCGTCAGCGTATGAAGCCTGAGATGAACATCAATACACAGGAAGTTTGTCCTACCTGCAATGGCACCGGCAAGATCTCCAGTACTCTCATTCTTGAAGACGAGATCGAAAAGAATTTAAGCTACCTCCTCACTCATCAGCACAGCGACCTTACGCTGGTTGTTCATCCATTCCTGTATGCATTCTTTACAAAGGGAGGCATGTTCCGCTCAAAACAATGGAAATGGCGCTTCAAGTTCGGAAAGAAAGTGAAGCTGAAAGAAAACTCAAACTATCATCTTACTGAATATCATTTCTTCGATAAGCACGAGGAAGAAATCAAACTTTAAAATCAGGAAGCAGGAAGCGGAAAGCCGGAATGCTGCAAAAGAAAAAAGCTCTTGGACTTCCAAGAGCTTTTTTATTATCACTAGCACATTAGCATGCTACCATATGAGAGCTGCATTACGTATTGTGCATTCTGCATTCTTTTAAAAATATCCCTCGTTCTGTTCCAATTCATCATTAATCAGGATCTCACGCTCAGGAATTGGGAATACCAGTAATGGTGAATTCCATAGAGTAGCGCCGATGTTCCGCTGCAGTCTTTTGGCATCATCCACTACGAAACCTTCAAACGCAAGCTCGAGGTGCCTTTCACTAATTATGTTTTCTAATGTAAGATCCGCATCAGCTATGGGATCTAAACCAACGCGGGCTCTTATCCTGTTGATATCCTGCGCGGGAGTTACACCGCCGATAGGCGCACCGCCCAAACGGAAGTTAGCCTCTGCACGTATGAGGTACATTTCAGCAAGACGAATGATCGTCACATTGCCATACTGGTTCTCATGCTTGCCGGTATATACTGCACCACCATCCACATAAAAGAGGCTCAAACGATCATCGTTCGGCTCATAAAGATTAAAGTGATCGTCAGTGATGTCAATTTCCGCACGACCATTTGAAGAGAAATAAGTGTTGAAATCATTGATACCCGATGTTGTAGTCACCTGGATAGAAAAGATCTCTTCGCTTGTATTGGGTCGCGCGGCCGGGCTTGCGGGGGCAGGGAATGACTCAGCATATGTCTGAGTGAGTTGATACCTGTTCGATGCGATCACACGGTTCGCTTCAGTGGCGGCACCTGGAAAGTTCGATTGCTGCAGGTAAACTCTTGCCAACAGGCCGGATGCAGAATAAGTAGTTGCAAAGAAACTGTTTGTTTCAGGAAGCTTCGCCTTTGCATCTGTCAGATCCTGTATAACGAATGCATAAACTTCTGCTACCGTATTTCTTGGAACTTTATTATCCTCACCAATAACACGCGTTGGTTCGGTAATGATAGGAACTCCAAGGTTTGTATTCGGATCGCCATTATTCCAATCCTTTCCGAACCATTTTACAAGGTTGAAATACAGCAGTGCACGCAGGAACTTTGCTTCACCTTCAACACGATCCTTCTTTGCCGCATCTACTTTATCCAAAGCATCAAGAACGTTATTAGTTACATTGATCGCCTCATAACTATCGAGCCATGTGTCCCTTACGAAAGTATTATTTTTAGGGATCGATTTGTTGTAGATCTGGGTCATTCCCTGGAAGGTACCGGCCCAGTTTATTTCATTAAATGATCCCAGCAACTCCGCATTTACAAAGGCGTTGCCTCCAAGAACATCTCCATCCCCGGCACGCTGATAAGCACCAATAAGTGCGGCTTCAACATCCGAAGATGTATTCAAAGCCAGCGACTGATCCACGGATTGTTTCGGTTCAATGTCCAGCCTTTTCTCACAAGCCGCACCTGAAACAACCAGCGCGAACGCCATGATATAATTCAGTATCCTATTTTTCATTATAGTAGGTTTATTCATTTGATTAAAGACCAATGTTTACTCCGAATACGATCGACTTGATTTGAGGAGCTGAATAAAAATCAACACCCTGGTTGATATTACCAGCCTGGTAGTCGGCATTCACTTCAGGATCCCAACCTTTATAATCAGTAAACGTGAACAGGTTCTGCGCTTTTGCATAGATCCTGAGCCTGTCCAGGCCCCATCTTGTTGTGATAGCTGTGGGAATTGTATAAGCTACGCTCAACGATTTAACCCTCATATAGGAACCATCGAGGATATACCTGCTGGAAGGGTCGGTTCCGTTGGCATAGAACAATCGGGCTTCAGGCACCATTGTTTTGTCGCCAGGCTGCTTCCAGGCATTCAACTGATCAAGCGTCTGGTTATCGTAACCATTTGAACCTGCTGAAGAGTAATACTGTCCACCGCCATCATAGATATCGTTTCCATAAACACCCTGCAACAACACGTCTACTTCAATTCCGCTGAATGTAAATACGTTCCTGAAACCATATATGAAATCAGGATTTGGATTGCCGATCACTACTTCCTCTGCTTCGTTATAATCGTTGGTAGTAGTACGATCACGAGACCCGTCTGATTTCAGTGTATTCTTATAATAAAGAGCATCGCCGTTGTTTGGATCTGCACCGGCGAATTCGCGTGCAACAAATACACCTATCGCATAGCCTTCTCTTGCCCTGTTATAATTACCTGTTCCGAGTTCCTGTCCGTCAAGATCCGTGATCTTGTTACGGTTTGCAGAGAAGTTGAAGTTAGACGTCCAACGGAAATCCTTGGTATTGATGTTCTCGGTGTTTAGCACCACTTCGATACCCTTGTTGTTCAGCTTACCAATGTTGCGCATCTGGCTTGCAAATCCCGATGTACCCGGTACGTTCACCAATAGAAGAAGATCACGGGTATTTCTTACATAATAATCCAGTTCAACACTAACACGACCGTTCCACAGTCCGACTTCAACTCCACCATCGAATCCAACGGATGTCTCCCATTTAAGATCCGGGTTCGAAAGCTGGGTAGGCGCCTGACCAGGAACTCCGCCATATGCTGCGTCTCCGGTCCATAAACCTAATGACGCAAAGTTTCCGATCTCAGCATTACCTGTGAGACCATAACTTGCTTTCAGCTTAAGGAAGCTTACCAAATTGCTTTGGAAAAAGTCTTCCTCCGAAATGATCCATCCTGCTGAAGCAGCAGGGAAGAAACCCCAACGATTATTGATACCAAAACGTGAAGAACCATCGTAACGTCCACTCAAAGAAAGCAGGTAGCGATCCTTGAATTTATAGTTAGCCCTCGCGAAGTAAGAGAGCATGGTGAACCTGGTTTCCGAGGTTGATGCATCTGTCTTACTTGATGCCGACTCTAACTTTCTATAAGCAACTGAAGGAAATTGTTCTGCCTCGAGATACGCGTTACTCCATTTCTGGTCCTGGAAACTTGTACCCAATGTTGCATCAATGCTGTGATCATCGGAAACTGTAGTCGCATACCTGAAAAAGTTATTGGTATTAAGGTTCAGGATTCCATCGGCCGTGTAAAATCCGAGACCCTGTGGGGCGCCTACGTTTCTTACAGTGATCGGAGAGTAGTATCCTTCTTCGGTAGAGTTCAACTGGTCAACACCAAACTCAGAACGGAAGCTCAATCCCTTTGCAAGTTTCAGGTCGCCGTAAACGTTACCAATGGTCCGGTAGACCACGGTATTATAATCCACACCTTTAGCATTCAGCAAAGGATTATAATAAACGGGATAATTTGTATTAGGCCTTCCTGTTACAGGATCCAGTTCACCACTCAGTAAACCTGTTCTTGGATCTATCACCGGGGTGATGGGAGACAGCGCAACTGCCTGCAGTGGGTTCGAAAATGCGTTATCATTTGAAATACGCTGATTCAATGACCTCATGAAGCTCAGGTTCATACCAATATTCAGGTACTCGCGCACTTTATGATCGAGATTCAAACGAGCGCTGTAACGTTTGAAAGAGTTGGCGATCATGATACCTTTTTGATCAAGTACCTGTCCACCGATATAGAATGTGGTTTTATCGTTACCGCCGGAGATATTGATATCCCCCTGCGTGATCGGTGCATCCTGGAATGCCTGGTCTTCCCAGTTTGTATTCGTTTTATAGGTCCTCCAGTCTTCATTTCCCGCGGAGTACCGGTTGAAGCGACCCTCTGTTATAGATATGAAGTCGGCAATATTATCTTCCAGGGTCACTCCAATGGAATTATAATAGTCTTCATACAGTTTGAATTCATAGCGGGCACCTCTTTCCGCGGCGTCAAGGAAAAAGTTCACATATTGTTCAGCATTCATGAACTTGCGTTTCCTTGTTGGAGACTGCCATCCGGTAAAAAAGCCCACTTCAATCTTCGATTTACCAGCGCGGCCTCTTTTGGTAGTGATAAGAACAACACCATTGGAAGCACGCGATCCATATATCGCTGCAGCGGACGCATCTTTAAGGATCTCAATGGATTCGATATCATTCATATTGATATCGGCCATAGGGTTGGTTCTTGCCCCATTGGTAGAGAGGTTAGCGTTAATAACGGGAATACCATCAATAATATAAAGAGGTTCATTACCTGCAGTAACAGAGGAAGCACCCCGGATACGCATCTTTATACCCTGACCTACCTTACCATTTTCCTGCTCAACGAATACACCGGCAGCACGGCCCTGTATTGCATTTTCAAAGCTGGTAGCGGGTGTATTTGCTATTTCCCTTGCAGAAACTTTAGCAACGGAGCCAGTTACGTCACGACGTGTCCTTGTACCATAACCCACCACGATCACCTCGTTCAATGCCTTCTCCGCAGTTTGCAGAGAAACGGTCATGTCGTTGCTGATCGCTTGTTCAACTGTTTGATAACCAACATAGGAAAATACCAGCACGGTTGCACTCTGGGGAACTGTAATGCTAAAAGTTCCATCGGTAGTTGTCTGGGTATTTACAGTGCCGTTCTTCACAGCAACCGTCACACCAGTCAATCCCGAGCCATCACGGGAGTCAATAACCTTGCCGGCTACGACCCTTGTCTGTGCAGACACACTTAGGCCTAAAAACAATAGGCCCACTAATAAACCATAGAGTTTGCTCATGCGAAAGGATTTCGGTTAAAAATTGGACGAAATTAGAAGATTCTTAACGTTTTACAAAAATAGGCAGACAAAAAAGCCATGCATTAGGCTGCATGGCTGATAACTTCTATGAAACACATGATATGTTTGAAGAGCGGCTATTCCCTACTTCTCGATCCTCCGAGGAAAATAAGAATGTACTGAACCAATATAGCGATGGACGAAAGCGCTGCAACCACATAAGTCATTGCCGCCCATTTAAGTGCGTCTTTTGCCTTAGGATGCTCGGTTGCCGTAGTCATACCGGTATTATTCAACCAGGCAAGCGCGCGGCGACTTGCATCGAACTCCACCGGAAGCGTTACCACCGAGAACAGGGTGGTTAGTCCAAACAGGATGATACCTCCCAGCAATAATTGAGGGAAAGAGTTGATCATCAACACTCCAGCAAGCAATATCCATTGCACAATGCTTGAACTGAACTGTACCACAGGCACCAGTCTGCTCCTCAGCATTAACCACGAATAAGCCGTAGCGTGCTGAACGGCGTGACCACATTCGTGCGCTGCTACCGCAGCAGCTGAAATAGATCGGCCACTATAAACATCGGGGCTGAGGTTCACAGTTTTATTCATTGGATTGTAATGGTCGCTCAAAAATCCCTGGGCAGAAATCACCTGCACATCAAAAATGCCGTTGTCTCTCAGCATCTTTTCTGCAATCTCTTTTCCTGACATGCCGTTCATCAGGCCCACCTTACTGTACTTTGTAAACTTGCTTTTCAGAATGCCTGAAACAAGCATACTAAGGCCCAAAAACAACAGGGAAATAACGAATATCGATGGTGTCATGCTTTATACTTTTGCTAGAAGGGTTCAAATTACCGACCAATCTTCAATTGCCGAAATTTGACGCCATAATCACAGGAATTTTAACGCATTTTGACATTATGTAACTGAATGAAAAACAAGGGCTGTCAAAATATCATTTAAATCATAGGTTTTTTTCGCGCCAATTTTATAACACTTATAACATATTGATTTTCAATTCATAATTTGATATTGTTTTGAGAGTCACTAAGCCTGGCTACTCATTTAAGTTATTCACAGCAGCAAAAAATAATTTTGTAATGTGGGGTGAATTTGTAATTTAGTGCAAGAATTTAATGGGTTAGTAAGTAAGGGGTCAACAGAAGTGTTGGCCCTTTTACTTTTATGCAAACGGGCAATAAAAATTCCATTACTTCTTCCAGATATATCCTTTATAATAGAATTTCAGGCTTCATTATTTTCTCTCCGTATGATGATATAAAAACCATGCTATGGCGATGTTTTTCCCAAGGCTGAATTTCTATATCGACTACCTTTATCGCGATGAGTAAAGTCAAGACAGCATTCTTTTGTTCGAACTGTGGATATGAAAGCGCGAAGTGGACGGGTAAATGTCCTTCATGCAATCAATGGAACAGTTTTGTTCAGGAGGTCATTCAGAAAGATACAAGTTCAACGCCCACAAGTTGGAAAGAGTACAATGAAGCACCCCGATTATCGAGAACTGTATCGCTTCAACAAATAAAAACAACGGAACAACACCGCATCGTTACACCAGACAATGAACTGAACAGAGTATTAGGTGGAGGCATTGTTCCGGGAAGCATTGTATTAATAGCTGGCGAACCTGGCATTGGTAAGTCGACATTGTTTCTGCAAAACGGTTTGCAGATGACGAGTCTTCGCACACTATATATTAGTGGTGAAGAAAGTGAACAACAGATCAAGATGCGTGCGGACAGGTTGAAGATCCCTCATGAAGAATTTTATTTGCTTACAGAAACGTCTACCCAGGTAATATTCCAGGAGATAAAAAAATTAAGGCCTGAGCTGGTTATCGTTGACTCCATTCAAACAATTCAATCGTCTCTGATCGATTCAACTGCAGGCAGTATATCACAGATCCGAGAATCGGCGGCCGAATTTCAACGCTTTGCCAAGGAAACAAACACACCAGTGTTTCTTATAGGTCACATTACAAAAGATGGGACCATTGCAGGGCCCAAGCTTCTTGAACACATGGTGGATACCGTGTTGCAATTTGAAGGCGACAGGCATTATGCATATAGGATATTACGAACGATAAAGAATCGCTTTGGAAGTACTGCCGAATTGGGTATCTACCAGATGACCGGTGAGGGAATGCGTGGTGTAAATAATCCAAGCGAGATATTGATAACACAGAAAGAAGATCAGCTCAGTGGTATTGCTATCGCTGCAACAATTGAAGGCATGCGTCCGTTGTTGATCGAGATACAGGCATTGGCAACACAATCTGTTTATGGTACACCGCAGCGCACCGTCAGTGGATTTGATCTTCGCCGTCTGCAATTGTTACTGGCTGTGCTAGAGAAGCGTGGCGGCTTTCACTTCGGCGTTAAGGATGTCTTCCTCAATATTGCCGGAGGCCTTAAAGTTGAAGATCCATCTATCGATCTTGCTGTGATAAGTGCGCTACTATCTTCTTATGAAGATCAACCTATTGATCCCGGTATATCATTCGCGGGCGAGGTAGGCCTTAGTGGAGAGATCAGAGCAGTGAACCGGATCGAACAACGAATAGCAGAAGCTGAAAAGCTTGGCTTCGAAAAGATCATTATCTCTAAATATAATAAGGGATTAAAAAAGGAACACTTCAATATTGAAATAGTGATGCTGGGTCGTGTAGAGGAAATGTATCAATATTTGTTTCAGTGATAAAGAAAGAAATCGGATTTGCTTTAGAATGCGTCTCACATCTATTCTTCCCGAAGATATGTGCGGGATGTGGTACAGACCTTCGTGAAGAGGGTATCATCTGCGCCGCATGCATATCTGATCTTCCTTACACCAATTTTCATATGCACACCGGTAACCCGGTAGAGAAAATATTTTGGGGACGTGTTCCTTTATACTCAGCATTCAGCATGCTTTTCTTCCATAAACATTCGGTGGTGCGTCAACTCATGCATCAACTTAAGTATGGTGGTAACAGACATGTAGGAATGTTCCTGGGAAACAGAATGGGTGAGTTGATGCTGCAGTCCAATCGGTACACAAACGTTCAATACATCGCACCGCTTCCACTTCATCCTGCTAAACAAAAGATCAGGGGATATAACCAGGCACAGATCATCGCAACAGGTATCAGCGAAGTCATCAATGTGCCGGTTGAGGAAAACCTTATTCGCAGGGCAACTAAAAATGAAACGCAAACTCAAAAAAACCGCATTGAACGCTGGAACAATATGAGCGGGAAATTCAAAGCAGTGAAAGATGCAGACCTCGACAAAAATCACATACTTCTTGTTGATGATGTAGTAACCACGGGCGCAACCCTTGAAGCATGTGCATCCATACTCGTTGATATGAATGCGCAGGTAAGTGTTGCGACGGCGGCATATACAACAATGTAGCACCAGACTCTTTCGACCAGTAATCACAATCCATTACATTTGTCACAATGAGACCGGTTTATCTTTGCCTGATCATATTTTTTGCGGCCCTGCTTTCCTGCAGCAAGGATGGATTCATCAATAGCAGTAATGCGAGGTTATCGGTCTCCGAATCACTCATCACCTTCGACACGGTATTCACTTCAACAGGGTCCATCACCAAATTTTTCAAGATCTTCAATGATAACGATGCGCGGCTTCGGATCAACGAGATCCATTTAGCAGGTGGCGCTGATTCCCGGTTCACGATCAACATTAATGGCCTACCAACTCATACTGCCCAGGATTTAATAGTTGATGCAAACGACAGCATTTATGTATTCGTAACTGCAAATATTGGTGCCACAGGAGGAAATGCACCGTTTATTGTTGAAGATAGCATATCGATCCTGTTCAATGGGAACAAGCGATGGGTGCAGTTACAAGCCTGGGGTCAGGATGCGCATTTCATTCGGAATGCCCGACTCAATGAAGATCAGACCTGGACGAATGATAAGCCGTATGTGATCATTGGTGGGATGCGGCTCGAAGAAGGAAACACATTGACCATAGAAGCCGGTTGCAGGATATACTCACATGCTGATGCACCGATGATCATTGATGGAACGCTTAAAGCGATCGGAGAAGAATATGACAGCATGAAGGTGACGTTTCAATCGGATAGGTTGGATCGGCCCTATAGCGAACACCCGGGAAGCTGGCCCGGGATAGTATTTTCCGAATCAAGCATGAACAACGAGCTAAGGTTTGTGCAACTCAAAAACGCCTACCAGGGAATTGTGATCCGGGGCAACCAGCAAACGGAAACACAATTAAAGTTAAGCGAGACAATCATCTCAGGTTGTTATGACGCGGGCATCTTATCATTTGGTGCCGTGGTTGAAGGTGACAATATTCTGATCAACAACTGTGGCAAGGGCATTGTGCTGGCGCATGGCGGACAATACAGGTTCCGGCACTGCACTATTGCAGGATTGAATAGCCCGTATCTGCCGCACAAGGAAGCCAGCTTACAAATAAGCGATAACGTTCGCGATGCGGGCGTTGTATATATTAACGAACTCAACGCACTATTCGAAAACTGTATCATATGGGGTTCGGACGGAATCGTTGAAGACGAAGTGCTGGTGCATCGTGCGGGCAATGAACCTTTTAGAATCCGGATAGATAACTCGATCATAAGATGGCAACGAACACCTTCATTGATAGAAGGCGATGATAATATCATCAATGAAGACCCTGGATTTATTGGGGAAGGCGAAGATACCAGGCAGTTTGATTTCCATTTAGCCGAATGGTCGGTCGCGATAGATAAGGGGAAACGAACCAGCGTGGCAATCGACCTTGATGGAATAACCAGGGACACTTTGCCTGATATCGGCTGCTATGAAAAAAGACCCTGAAGGCCACCGATGACCTCTGTTATTCGTATCTTTTCATTCAAGAAACACTATTTACCATGTACAAAGCACTATCATTATTCATGATGCTACCAATATTTGTATCCATCTATGATTTTAAAGTATCGTCCCTTGAAGGGGAAGAAATCAATTTTTCCGATTTCCGGGGTAAGAAGATCCTGATTGTAAATACCGCGTCTGAATGTGGTTACACTCCCCAATATGAAGAATTGCAAGAGCTCTATAATAAATACAAAGGGAAGCTTGTGATCGTTGGGTTTCCTGCAAATAATTTCGGAGGGCAGGAACCCGGTAGCAACGCAGAGATCAAAGATTTTTGCAAACGCAATTACGGCGTAACTTTCCCAATGGCCGAAAAAGTATCCGTAAAAGGCGAAGACATCCATCCATTATTTAAATATCTCACCGAAGAAGCTGCGAGAAAAGGCATCAAGGATCCCATCGCCTGGAATTTCACCAAGTTCCTATTGGATGAAAAAGGCAAGTTGATCAATGTCTATCCCAGTAAGGTTAAACCAATGAGCGATGAGATCGTTGGGCAGTTAAAGTGATAGCCTTAGTTTTGCCAGATGCAGTTTAAAGAGGTAATCGGACAGGAGCCGGTGAAGCAACATCTTGTGGACATGGTTCATTCAAACCGGTTGAGCCATGCATTGCTTTTTCTTTCCAAAGAAGGTGCCGGTGGGCTTCCCATGGCGTTGGCCTTTGCCCAATACCTTGTGTGTGAAAAGGTGCAGAGATCAGGTGCCGATACCGGACCATCCCTTTTTGGTGATGCCGCGCCGGTTGAAACATTGATCCCTGCTGATTCTTGCGGTGTATGCTCGGGTTGTTTGAAGGCAGCGCAAATGGTACATCCGGACATTCATTTTTCGTTTCCTACCATCGCCAAAAAAGACAGCTCATCTACGTCTATCGTTTGCAACGACTGGATCGTGGAATACCGGGAATTTGTGAAGAACATGCCCTATGGTAACTCTTTTGACTGGCTACAGTTTCTTAATGCGGAGAACAAGCAGGGCAACATCACTGCAGCAGAGTGTAATGACATCATCCGAAAGCTTAGCGTCAAAAGCTTTGAGAGCGGATACAAGGTGCTGATCATGTGGATGCCCGAGTATCTTGGTAAAGAGGGCAACAAGTTGCTTAAGATCATTGAAGAGCCGCCAGCCAATACGGTGTACATCCTTGTGGCTGAAAATGAGAACCTGATCCTGCAAACAATATTATCAAGGACACAGCTCATCCGGGTTCCTGCACTTGAGGCCGAAGATATCAGCACAGCACTTCAGCAAAAGGCAGGAATCGAGGCAACGAGCGCGCGACAAATCGCCATTATGGCGGAAGGCAGTTATCGCGAAGCAATACAAATGCTCAACCATGCGTCGGAGGACTGGTTGTCTATCCTAAGAGAATGGCTCAATGCCATACTAAGAAACGGTCCCGTGGCGCAAGTAAAATGGGTAGAGGAAGTGAGCAAGCTTGGAAGAGAAAAGCAAAAGCAGTTTTTAAAGTATTGTACTCACCTGGTGGAGTTTTCGATAAGGGCGCAATCAATACCTGGCGGAGCGGATAATCTGCCGGAAGGAGAAAGGGATTTTGCCAATCGCCTCAATAAGATTGCAGACTTTTCACAGCTTGATGCAATAGTAACGGAGTTCGATAAAGCTGCTTATCATATTGAGAGAAATGCGAATGCAAAGATGCTGTTTCATGCACTGACGATAAGGCTGGCCTATATCATTAAGGATAAATCCTTAATTTTGATAGGATAGGTGTAAAGAAACCGTGAGATCGAACAGGGAAAGTGAATGTATTTTCAATATATATTACAACTGAAGGACAGTTGTAAAGCGTAAAGCTTCTGGCTAATAAATGTTGTTAGCGTCATCGGCGTAAACAATTATGGCCCTATTCAGAGTGTGATCATTTCCTCCCTGTTCGCGACTTTACTTATTTTTTAATTTACGTAAATGCAATAAAATGGGCTGTAGTTCATGTGGAACGGCAGGCGGAAAAGTGCTAGGATGCAAGAGCAACGGGGGGTGTAGCAGTGGAAGCTGTAACAGGATGAATGCGTATGACTGGCTCGCAAATCTGCCGTTCAGCGATCCTGAAAGTGGTTGCCGTATTATAGAAGTAAGCTTCAATAATGGAAGCCGAAAGGATTATTTTAGAAATACCACTGTACATATTTTCGAAAAAGGAGATATGATTGCGGTTGAAGGTATAAGTGGCTTTGATGTTGGGATGGTAAATCTTACTGGCGAAGTGGTGCGGCTTCAATTAAAGAAGAAAGGCATAGATGAAAGAAATACCGAGATCAAGAAGATCCTGCGCAGAGCTACGGATCGTGACATAGAAGCACTTGAGCAGAACAAGGCGAGAGAAGCGGAAGCAGTGATTCGGTCGAGGGCCATTGCGAAGCAGTTGAACCTTGACATGAAGATCAGTGAGGTAGAGATACAGGCCGATGGAAGGAAGGCGACTTTTTATTATATCGCGGATGACCGCGTGGACTTCAGGGAGCTTATAAAGATATACGCGAAAGAGTTTAAGGTTAAGGTGGAAATGCGACAGATCGGGGCCAGGCAGGAAGCCGGAAAAGTGGGCGGTATCGGTAGTTGCGGTCGCGAACTATGTTGCAGCACGTGGCTTACGGATTTCAAATCGGTAAATACCACCGCCGCTCGATATCAAAATTTATCGATCAACCAGACGAAGCTCAGTGGCCAGTGCGGTCGATTGAAATGCTGTTTGAATTATGAACTTGATACCTACCTGGATGCACTTCAGCATTTCCCTGAGAATGCCGATACGATTAGGGTGGCGAAGGGAACGGCAAACCTTATCAAGAAAGATATTTTCAAGAACCTGATGTGGTATATACTACCTGATAGCTCTAAACAGTATCCTCTTACAATTGAGAGAGTGAAGAAGATCAGACAACTTAATATGCAGGGAATTATCCCTGATGAGTTGGAAGCGGTTGAGCTGACAAGCATGAAACCGAAGGAAGTTGAACAGGAGTTTGTTGAATTAGTGGGTCAGATATCTTTGAAGAGCCTGGAAAAGGCCGAGAAAAAGAAGCGGCATTTGCAACATCAGAAAGATAAGAAACCGGGCGGACCAGCACCTACTCAACAGAGGGCACAGGGTCCAAGGCCTTCACAGCCGCAACGACCACAACAGCAACAATCTGGTTCGCAACAGGGGCAACAAGGTCGCCCACAACCTGGTTCACAACAGGGGCAGCAAGGTCGCCCACAACAGCAGGGACGTCCTCAGCAACCTGGAAGGCAGCAACCTCAAAACCGACCCGGTAATCAACCACGGCAGGGTGATCAACAACGGGGTCAGGGTCAGCAGGGTCGTCCACCCCAACAACCTTCGCAACCGAAGCCACCAGGAGGACAACCGCCGAAAGAAAATTAATACTGGTCAGTCACTTGATATAGATGGATGGGGATTATCTCCATCCATCTCCGTCTATGACATTACCGAGTCCGCCCAGAAGGCTTCCTTCTTCTTTACGGTTAACAGTTCCATAGCTTAGTATGCGACCCGCGAGTCTGCTAATTGGCAGAGTCTGGATCCAAACTTTACCGGGACCCCGAAGCGTTGCATAAAATAATCCCTCACCACCAAACAGTGTATTCTTGATCCCGCCAACAAATTGTATGTCGTAATCAACGGTTTGGGTAAATGCTACGATACAGCCGGTATCAACTTTCAGCAATTCGCCTGATTGCAATACCCGCTCTGTCACGTGTCCACCGGCATGCACAAAGGCAAGTCCATCGCCTTCGAGCTTTTGCATAATGAAACCTTCGCCACCGAATAGACCGGTACCCAGTTTTCTTTGAAATTCGATTCCTACAGATACCCCTTTCGCTGCACACAAAAATGAGTCTTTCTGACAAACGATCTTGCCGCCCATTTCTGAAAGATCCATTGGGATGATCTTGCCGGGATATGGTGAAGCAAACGATACTCTCTTCTTACCTTGCCCTATGTTAGTGAAGGCGGTCATAAATAAACTTTCACCTGTGAGCAGGCGTTTTCCGGCTGACATCAGTTTTCCGAGAATACCCTTGTTCTGTTGGGATCCATCGCCGAAGATGGTTGCCATCTCTATTCCATCGTCCATCATCATAAATGCTCCACTTTCTGCAATTGCAGTTTCGGAGGGATCTAATTCTACTTCCACATATTGCATCTCTTCACCATGCACCCTGTATTCAATTTCATGGTTCGTTCTCATTCTTATCAATTTTGGCTCAAGTTAAGTAAGGGATCAAAAATCTTAATAGGATTTTTTACCAGTGGAAACGGATCGCATAGGTCATAATCACTAAATTGTTGCCCTAACAAATTTTTATACATGAGCAAAAGACTATTGTTTCTCGTCATCCTGTGTATTGCTGTTTTTAGTGGCATTGCGCAAACAAAGCTGCTTGAAAAAGTGGAAAGGAAAGGAACCGAGTTGATCATTCCTTATGAAAAATATGAACTCGCAAATGGGCTTACGCTGATCGTTCATGAAGATCACAGCGATCCCGTGGTGCATGTAGATGTCACCTACCACGTGGGTTCGGCACGGGAAGAAATAGGTAAAAGTGGATTCGCGCATTTCTTTGAACATATGATGTTCCAGGGAAGCGACAATGTTGCCGATGAACAACATTTCAAGATTGTTACTGAAGCGGGCGGAACGCTGAACGGATCAACCAACCGCGACCGTACGAACTACTACCAAACGGTGCCAAGCAATCAACTCGAGAAGATGTTGTGGCTTGAAGCAGACCGGATGGGGTTCCTTCTTGATGCGGTAACTCAGAAAAAATTCGAGATACAGCGCTCCACTGTGAAGAATGAACGTGGACAGAATTATGACAACAGACCTTATGGATTGGTTGGAGAAACGATCTCAAAAAATCTATATCCATACGGACATCCTTATTCATGGATGACCATTGGTTATGTAGAGGATCTGAACAGGGTGAATGTTGATGACCTGAAAAACTTTTTCCTTAGATGGTATGGACCGAATAACGCGACTGTCACGATCGGCGGTGATGTTAAGACATCCGATGTTGTTAAGCTTGTTGAGCAATATTTCGGCTCTATTCCACGCGGTCCAGAAGTTAAGAAAGTAGATGTAGCACCTCTTCAAATCAATGAAGACCGTTATGTTTCTTATGTTGACAATTATGCGAAGTTGCCGCGACTTGTTATGACGTATGCAACAGTTCCCAACTATCATAAAGATATGGCTGCGCTTGCGTGTTTCGCGCAGATCATTGGGCAGGGACGCACATCGTTGTTGTATCAGAATATGGTGAAGCCTCAATTGGCATTACAGGCAAGTGCATTTAGCAGTCTCTCTGAACTTGCGGGTGAATTGATGATCACTATTATGCCGATGCAAGGCAAGTCACTTGCCGAAATGGAAAAACTTGTTCGTGCTTCATTGGATTCATTTGAAACCCGCGGAGTGACTGACGATGATATTGAGAAATTCAAAGGACAAATGCAGGCCCAGCTTGTGAATAGTCTCGAAAGTGTAGCAGGTAAGGTTTCACGTCTTGCAGCATTTGAAATCTTTACAGGAAATCCCAATAAGATGGCAGATCTGCTTAAGATGTATACTGAGCTCACAAAGGACGATGTGATGCGCGCATACAATACATACATCAAAGATAAGAAGGCTGTAGTGTTAAGCGTTTTGCCGAAAGGGCAGGAAAACCTTGTTGCAGCGCAGGACAACTACAAGATCGATACTTCAAATTATGTTCGTCCTGATTATGGATATACAGGTTTAAAATATACTAAGCCTAAAGATAATTTCTCACGAAACAAGATGCCAGGCAATGGTGCGAATCCAGTTGTGAAAGTGCCAGCATTCTGGCGTAAGGATCTACCTAATGGTATCAAGATCATTGGATCAGAAAGTAAGGAATTACCAACGGTAACAATGACCTTGAAACTTGAAGGTGGTCATCTTCTACAGGCAAAAGACACATCGAAGCTTGGACTCGCAAGTCTTTTTGCAGAGATGATGAATGATGATACGAAAAACTATACTGCCGAAGACTTTTCCATAGAACTTCAAAAACTGGGAAGTTCTATCAATGTTGATAGTGATATTGATGGGATAGTGTTTTCGATCCAGTCCCTCAGCAAGAATTTCGGCAAAACAATGCAGTTGCTTGAAGAGCGCATTTTGAATCCTGCATTCAAACAGGATGCATTTAACCGGTATCAAAAGCAAACGCTCGAATCTATAAGGCTGGCCAAAACACAGCCGGCACAGGTAGCATCAGCAGTATTTGCGAAAGTTGTATACGGTCCAGACAACATTCTGGGAATGGAGCAGACTGGCACAGAAACGTCTGTAAAGAATATCACGCTGGAAGACATCAAAAATTATTACAACAATAGCGTGACGTCACAGGGAGCAAAGATTGTGGTGGTTGGTGATATTAAACAGGCCGATTTTCTAAAGGGTATTAGTTTCTTATCGAAGCTGCCAAATAAAAAGATCGCGCTTCCAAAAGTAGAGGCATCCCCAATGCCGGTGAACAGCAAGCGTGTATTCCTGGTTGATATACCAAAGTCGGCTCAAACGGAATTCCGTATCGGATATGGAACAGGATTGAAGTATGATGCCACGGGAGATTATTATCGTTCATTGTTGACAAACTTTGCACTGGGAGGTGATTTCAACGCACGCGTTAACCTTAATCTTCGTGAAGACAAAGGATGGACATACGGTGCACGCACATCTTTCAATTCAGATAAACATGCCGGCATCTTTTCATTCTCATCAGGCATCAAGGCCGATGCAACAGACAGTGCATTGGTAGAGGTAGTAAAGGAGCTAAGAAATTATTCCAATGCGGGAATCACTGATGCCGAACTGGCGTTCATGAAGAGTGCTATGGGACAAAGAGATGCACTTCGTTATGAAACAGGTTTCCAGAAGGCGGGATTTATTTCGCGCATTCTCGAATACAATTTGCCCGCTAATTATGTTGAACAGCAAATCAGGATCATGAAAAACATCACTAAACAAGAGATCAGTGCAATAGCAAAAAACAGGGTGAATCCTGATAAGATGCACATTCTTTTGGTGGGCGATAAGATCCGAATTGCTCCGGGAATTCAAAAACTTGGATACCAGGTGGAAGAGCTGGATACTGAAGGAAGACCTGCAGGGAAGAAAGCGTTTTAACGGGAAGCGGGAAGCGGAAAGCGGGAAGCGGCTTTCAACAGAAAGCGGAAAGCGGGAAGCGG
>JAEZGS010000007.1 GCA_023437225.1 Bacteroidota bacterium
GGAAAGCGGGAAGCGGAAAGCGGGAAAAACGGAAAGCGGGAAGCGGAAAGCGGAAAGCGGAACGGTAGTCGGTAATCGGTAGTTAGCGATCACTCGTCATCCGCTGGAACGGATTGCATTCCTTCAAGTTTTTGTATGATCTCCCGGATTTCTTTTGCCGTATAAAATTTATAGATCTCATAATCCTTTCCTGCCTCAAAAGAACCCGGCACACGAAGGAAGGGGCCAATAATATCAGCATTGAGATTGTTAGTGATCTTCACTAATTGATTCGGAGGGATATTGTAATTTCTGTTTGCTTCGCTCACATTTTTGCCTTGCAACAGCATATGTAAACTGTCGATGCGATATCCAAGGCTTTCCTGGGTAATTACCTCCTGCTTTACTTCAGTCCCCGTACGTTGATAACTCCCAATCAGCGTGTCTTGCTTCAGATTGAAAATATACAGGCCTTCGGAAGGAATGTTTACCTGTTGCTCGCTGCCGCCACTATTGATCACAAGGTTCTTTTCAGCTGTATTTACTACTACCTCGTTATGTGTTGTACCTGGCTCGTGAGTTATCACATTTCCCGCAACAGTGACCTTGCCACTGGACATCACCACGATCTTCGACTGTGGTCCGGAACATGACGCGAGCATAGCAATCGAAAAAAGAAATACAACTAATTGCTTCATATACTTATTCTTTAGATGGAGAAATAAGTAAGTCCCGCGAATTGCGGGACCTACAAACGCACGGGTCTGATATTATTGAGCTGCTTCAAATCTTTCTTCGACCTTCTTCCAATTAACTACATTCCAAAAAGCATTAAGGTACTCAGGCCGGCGGTTCTGATACTTCAGATAATATGCGTGTTCCCACACGTCCACACCAAGCAGCGGAGTGCCCTTCACTTCGGCAACATCCATAAGAGGATTGTCCTGGTTCGGTGTTGAGCTTACTTCCAATTTTCCATCTTTCACAATCAACCATGCCCATCCTGAGCCAAAACGTGTTGTTCCAGCCGTATTGAATTTCTCTTTGAATGTTTCAAAAGATCCAAATGCTTCATTGATTGCATCCGCAAGCCTTCCAGACGGGTTTCCGCCAGAGTTTGCAGACAGTGAATCCCAGAAAAATGTATGATTCCAGTGTCCTCCACCGTTGTTTCTTACGGCAGGACTGATAGTTCCGGCTGACGCGAGAAGTTCTTCCAATGACTTGCTCTCATGCTCAGTACCGGCAATGGCTTTGTTCAGGTTGTCGACATAAGCCTGATGATGTTTCCCGTGATGGATCTGCATTGTAGCGGTGTCGATATGAGGTTCCAATGCATCATGAGCATAAGGCAAAGGCGCAAGTGTAAATGCCATAACTTAATATTTGATGGTTAATTATTAGTCCCCAAACGGGTTACAAATTTAAACCTGAATTGATTACGTTGCTTTTATTTGTTTATAGTGTGTTGTTGTCAGCTTTTCATTAATTTCAAAACCACTAATATCATTGTCATGAAACTGATCAAGAATTTATTTGCATGCCTCCTGATATCTGCATCCTCGTTACTTGTTAATGCACAATCTATGAATCAATTAACAGCAGCTGAAAAGCAACAGGGTTGGAAGTTATTGTTTGATGGAAAAACTCTCAATGGCTGGAGAAATTACAACAACGCTACATCGGATGCCTGGTATGTATCTGAAGGATTAATAAAGAATAAGAAAGAAGATGTAACGGGCCGCGCTGACCTGATCACCAGGGAAAAGTTTGACAACTTTGAATTGGTTTTCGATTGGAAAGTTGACAAAGGTGCAAACAGCGGTGTGATATATCTGATTGAAGAAGGTAAACACGCCTCATATGAAAGTGGACCTGAATATCAGCTGATAGACGACCATGGATATGAGCATGAATTAAGTGATGGACAAAAAAGTGGTGCTAATTACGATATGTATCCGCCGACATCCGTGACTTCAAAGCCGGTAGGAGAATTCAACACATCCAGGATAATTGTAAAAGATGGACACATTGAACATTGGCTGAACGGAGTGAAAGTAGTGGAATATGAAAATAATTCGGACGACTGGAAACAGCGTAAGGAAAAAAGCAAGTGGAAAGATGTTATGCCGTATGGCCAGGCAAAGTCGGGTCATATAGCATTACAAGACCACGGCGGTGGTATCTATTTCAGGAATATCAAGGTTCGGAAACTCTAACCGGGATTTTATCTTCTTGCCCTGAAAAATTCTCTCATTAAGCTCGCACATTCATCTTTTAATATACCGCGTACAAGTTCTGATCGAGGATGAAAAGGATAAGGTGCGAGCTCAATGCCTTCAACAGTTGGCGCGCATTTACAAAATTTTCGATACCCATTTTTGTCATCGTCTGCACCATAAACGATTCTGCCAATCTTACTCCAGTACAAGGCTCCCGCACACATCAGGCATGGTTCAACTGTCACAAATATCGTTGCTTCCGGAAGGTATTTGCTACCGAGATAACTGAACGCTGATGTAAGCGCAAGTATCTCCGCATGTGCAGTTGGATCATTCAATCGCTCCACCTGGTTGTGACCACGTGCAATGATCTTGTCGTTCATTACGATAACAGCTCCAACAGGAACCTCATCTGATTCGTAAGCCTTTCTTGCTTCTTTCAATGCAGCCAGCATGTAATATTCGTCGGTCAAGTCTTAGGATTTTATTTATCTAATTTCTTTTCATATTTCCAGTTCCGACCTTTGCCATCACTGATCCAGTCCATTGCGGATGCGATCCGCTTTTCACGGGTTGCTTCTGTCTTTGCATCTGAGATCCACTCGACATACTCTTTCTTAGCGGAATAGCTAAACGCATTCCAATGTTCAAGTGCGGACTTGTTACTCTTCAACGCTTTGGTTAGTTCAACTGGTGTTTCAAGTTCCTTCTTTTCAAATACCTTTCTGGGGCGTTTGATATTGTTATCATTCAAAATCATTGCCTCCTTCACATAACCAATGATCCTTGCGTCTGGCGGAAGATCTTTTATAGAAGTGATTTTCTCAAAATGTCCCATGCCGGATCTTTCACTCTTTTGAAGAAACAAATCTGCATCTTTCATTAATGAAGCCTTCATAAAAGAGAAAGCACAATGCTGCTTGAACGATGCCATGCTGCAAAGAATGCCTTTGTACTCGAAATGAGGAAAGCTCCATTTGATGGTTTCCTGTACTTGTGGACATGCCTTATGTACAAGTGACCGAAGATGCTTTAGTATAGGTTGTGCAAAAGGCGCAGAGCGTTCAATATATGCATCGACGCGCGGATCAATTTCAGGCATAAGCAGATTTTCGGACAATTAAATTAATGCAATTTTCTGTCTTCTGTTAAGCTCCGCGAAATTTTGAATGATGCTTTAGCATTGAATCTATCCCGCGTCTATCGAATCAATTTACGGAGAAGCCAAAGGTTTTTGGTGAAGGGAGGATATTTAATAGAAGGATCAAGCCAGGTGGGCGTTTGCATAACAGGCTTGTCACGCGTAAATGCTGCAAAACTGTATTTGCCATGATACGAACCGATGCCACTATTGGCAACGCCACCGAATGGAATGTTATGGTTAGCGTAGTGCCATGCAGTATTGTTAATGCAGCCGCCACCAAAAGGTATCGCCTGCATCCAACTATCAATAATTGAATCATCGTTCGTGAAGAGGTAAAGGGCAAGCGGATGATTGTTGCGCCGAACGATTGAAACCGCCTCCTCATGTGTATCAAAACATATTATAGGAAGCAGGGGGCCGAATATTTCTTCATTCATGATCGAACTCTCCAAATCAACATCGTCAATGATCGTTGGTTCCACGTACAAAGATTCACTATCGGACCTGCCACCATGAACAACCTGTGCTTCTTTCATCAAAGCAAGGATCCGATCAAATCGGTTTTTATTTATTAGTCGGCCATAGTCTTGACTTGCAGCGGGGTCATCGCCATAAAATGAAACAATAGTATGTCTGAGCTTTTGTATTAGTGCATCTTTCGCGGAGCGATGCACCAAAACATAATCGGGCGCGATACAGGTTTGTCCGGCATTAAGGAACTTGCCCACCGCGATGCGCCGCGCAGCAATTTCAAGATCTGCATCGCTTTCCACAATGGCGGGACTCTTGCCTCCAAGTTCCAGCACAACAGGGACCAGTTGCCGTGCTGCCTTTTCATAAAGGATGCGACCTACATGTGTACTGCCTGTATAAAATAATTTATCAAAGCGAAAAGCATCCATCATGTGAGGAATCACTTTGGCGCCATCTCCCTCAATAAGCCGGATATAATTTGGATCGAATGTCTTCGCAATCATTTCCGCAAGCAGGGAAGAAGTTGCAGGCGCAAGTTCCGAAGGTTTTAATACAACGCAATTGCCACCAGCAATTGCACCGGCTAATGGCAGTAATAAGAGTTGAACCGGGTAGTTCCATGGAGCGATGATAAGTACCACACCGAGGGGATCCGGATACACCCTGGTAACGCCTGGAAAATTCACGAAGTTTGTCCCGGCCTTTTTGACCCGCATTAGTTTGCGGAGATTTTTTAGCAGATAATTGATCTCACCCAGTACAAGCCCCGTCTCCGTCGCCCATGCTTCCGCTTCGCTCTTGTGTAGATCTGAGAACAGTGCGGCATCTATCTTTTCGCGGTAACTAAGAAGCGCGTCTCTGAAGATCTCCAGCTGCTTTTTTCGAAATGTATACGAACGTGTACGGCCTTCATCAAAGTAATGACGCATTTCAATGAGAGACTCTGAACCCGTCATAACGGACACTTTTCATGATAGTTCTCGAGCACAATGGCGGTCTTGTTAAATTCGAAACCATCATACTTTATCAGTATTTCATCAAGCACTTCATTGATCGATTCCTGCTGCATCATGGTAACGAGTTTGCTTCGATACTCTTTTATGTTAGGGAGACCTTTGAGATAGTTTGCATAGTGTCGTCTCATCTCCAGTATTCCTACCACAGGACCTTTCCATTCAACTGAGCGTCGAAGGTGCTTGCGACAAACATCCACACGTTGCTGAATGGTAGGAGGAGGCAAATGTTCACCAGTTGCCATGAAATGCTTTATTTCATTGAATATCCAGGGATACCCGATAGCTGCACGTCCGATCATGATGCCATCCACGCCATAACGGTTCTTATATTCCAACGCTTTTTCCGGGGAGGTAATGTCACCGTTGCCGAAGATCGGAATCTGAATTCGGGGATTGTTTTTGACCTTGCCAATCAATGTCCAATCTGCTTCGCCTTTATACATCTGCGTTCGTGTACGGCCATGGATTGCCAGCGCTTTAATGCCAACATCCTGCAACCGCTCGGCAACTTCCTCGATGTTTTGCGAATCATGATCCCAGCCAAGCCGGGTTTTCACGGTAACGGGCAGGGAGGTAGACTTAACCACCGCATCTGTTAAACGGGTCATCAGCGGCAGATCCTTGAGCACACCAGCGCCAGCGCCCTTGCATGCTACTTTCTTAACAGGGCAGCCGAAGTTGATGTCAAGCAGATCGGGGTTTGTAACCTCTACGATTTTTGCTGCCATCGACAGGCTGTCTTCATCGCCCCCGAAGATTTGGATACCGATGGGGCGCTCGTAATCGAATATGTCTAGCTTACGTCGGCTCTTTATCGCATCACGTATGAGTCCCTCGGAACTGATGAACTCCGTGTACATGAGATCCGCACCATTTTCTTTGCAAACGGCGCGAAATGGGGGATCACTAACGTCTTCCATCGGTGCCAGCAGCAGCGGGAATCCCTCCAGTTGTATATTACCTATCGATGTCATTCTGTTTGAGTTATCTTGGCGCCAATACTTATCTTGCATAATTGATGCAGGAAAGAACGCATAAAAACAGCGCCAAAGCCTGCGAATTTACAACCTAATCGTTCAAATATCATGTTAGAATCCTTGCGCGTGCGGTCGCCCTGGTCACAATTGGCGATCCTTTTGGGGTTGCTCGGCGCGGCATTCATTCTTATTTCGATCATCATGGTTGCTTCATTGATGGGCAGCGGCATCAACCCGGCGGAGGCGGACCTTTCCGATCCGAAGATCCTCGGTACGATGAAAGTGATGCAGGGTCTTTCCTCCATCGTCATTTTTCTTCTTCCTGCAATACTCTATGCTATTATCTGTTTTGAAAGACGCCCCTTATTCCATCTCGGCCTAAGGTCCCAACAAAACTTAAGCTTTTATACCATCGCGATACTGGTGGTATTCGCAGCCTTTCCATTTGTGTTCTGGCTGGGGCAACTCAACCAAAGTATTGATGTGCCTCAATGGGTACGAACGATGGAAGAAAATGCGGCCCGCCAACTTGAAGCGTTTCTTCGCGTGAACAGTACAATGGATATCGTGATCAATGTGTTGCTGATCGCGTTATTGCCCGCTTTTTGTGAGGAGATACTTTTCCGTGGTGCCCTGCAGGGAATCATCCATCAGATGGTAAAACATCCATGGACCGCGATCATTATCACTGCTTTTCTTTTTTCTGCATTGCATTTTCAGTTCCAGGGACTGTTTCCACGCATGTTTCTGGGAGTGGTTCTTGGTGCGCTATACTATTACAGTGGAAGTTTGTGGCCATGTATACTGGCGCATTTTGTAAACAATGCAGTGCAGGTGATCGGAGTGTCCCAGGCTCCTGAATACATCGAAAAAAATCCAACCATTCCTGCTTATGCAGGCATATTAAGCGCACTGGTAGTTGCAGGCTTGCTCTACCTGTACAGGAGGACTGCGCATCACCAAAATACCGCCCGATGGCATTAAAGATTTCCACTTTCAAAACGAGAGCATTAACTGCACTTGTGTTTGTTGCGGTTATGCTCGCAGGTCTTTTGTATAATCACTGGACATTTTTTTTGCTGTTCTCTCTGATACACTTCGGATGCTGGATCGAATACCAGCGGCTGATTGAAAAAATAGATCCCCAATACGGCGAGATCAACGGATTTCATCGCTACGCGGTAATGATCGCAGGATGGTGCATCATGTTGTATTTTACCAACGATGAGTTCATATTTATTACCATAAGATTGCATGCGCTCGGATGGTGGGTGGGATTGCTATTTCTGTTCCTGTTGCCATTAACAGAACTGTTGTTTTCAAAAAACATCTCTACAAAAAATATCGGGTATTCAACGTTTGGGATCCTTTATATATCGTTAAGCTGGGGGTTGTTTGTTGACCTATACTCGCAGTCGTTCGCAATCAAAGATACCGTCGATGCAGGCGCGGCTCCTCTCGTTATTCATGATTATGCAATGCCTCTTGTATTGATAGCAGCGCTTTGGGTCAACGATACCATGGCTTACATTGTTGGGTCATTGATCGGAAAAACCCCGCTCACTGCAATATCTCCCAAGAAAACATGGGAGGGTACCATTGGTGGAGCTGTTCTGGCTGTGGCAACCATCACCATTGCGATGTACCAGATCACCGGAGGTAAAGCGACCTGGTTTTGGATCGGGATCGCAATCATAGCTGCCGTGTTCGGCACCATTGGCGACTTATTTGAAAGCAAGTTGAAACGCATGGCGAATGTAAAAGACAGTGGTTCGATAATGCCGGGGCATGGTGGGTTTCTTGACCGTTTCGATTCACTGTTGTTTGCTACAGTGTTTACGTGGATATTCGTTCAGATTGCCCGTCCGTTTCTTCATTAGCCGTTCGCAAAAGCTAAGCACATAATCCTTTACTTTGCACATTAAATTTTCACGATGACGATTCACAAAGAAGGCATACCAAGTATATTGATAAGTGCTGTGGTTCTTATTGCGATCAATGCTATGCTGTTTTATGTTTTGAGTGATAACATGCAATGGCTCGCATGGATACTTGCTATTGTATCGGTAGTGTTCTGGCTGTTCGTCATTTCATTTTTTCGTGTTCCAAGTCGCCAGCTTGCGGCGGGTGAAGACCTGGTAATTTGTCCTGCGGATGGCAAAGTGGTGGTGATCGAGGAAACATTTGATGAGGAATATTTCAATGCAAAGCGCTTGCAGATATCTATATTCATGAGTCCCGCCAATGTACATCAAAACCGCAATCCTGTTAGTGGTGAAGTGATCTACAATCAATATCACAAAGGCAAGTACCTTGTTGCCTGGCATCCAAAATCTTCCACTGAGAATGAACGTCATACCGTAGTGATCCGCAATCAAAAAGCAGAAGTGCTTGTCAAGCAGATCGCTGGAGCTGTCGCTCGAAGAATTGTCAACTATTTGAGTGTAGGACAGCCGGTGAAGCAGGGCGAGGAGATGGGCTTCATTAAGTTCGGAAGCCGCGTAGATGTTCTGCTACCTGTTGATGCGAAAGTGAATGTTCAATTGAACCAGGTAGTGAAAGGCGGAGTTACCGTGATTGCCAAACTTCACTAACCTGATGAATCAAAAAATTTGTTCCAGCTCTTTGAGATGTGTAACGGTATATGTTGGTTCTATCTCAGTAGTTGCCTGGATATGATTAACAAATACCTGGTCGATGCCGGCATTGATTGCGCCCATAATATCTACTTCGATATTGTCACCGATCATGATGCTCTCTGATGGATTGGCGCCTGCTTTCATCAATGCATAATCAAATATTTCTTTTTTAGGTTTAAGGCTATTGGATCCTTCAGAGGTGATGACTTCCCGAAAATATTTCTCGAGCCCGGAATATTTTAATTTGCTGTGCTGCGTCACTTCGAAACCATTGGTGATGATGTGCAGCGTGTAGCCTTTATTTATAAGATAATCGAGGATCTCCGAAGTATGCGGAAACAAAAGATTGCGGGTTGGAAGTAATTCAAGAAACCGGCTGCCCATATCACGCGCAAGTTTCTCATCGCCAATCTTAAAATCAAGCAACGTATGCCACATGCGTTTCCATCGCAGCTCGTCAACCTTGATGAAACCGTTTCGATATCGTGCCCATAACTTGTCGTTATGTAGTAGATAGTTGTTGTGAAACAGTTCGAAGTCATGAACACCCGCCTGTAGAAGGTCCATCGAGTGATACAGTTCAAGCAACGTAAGCTTTGCATTTGCATCGAAATCCCATAATGTATGATCCAGGTCGAAGAAGAGGTGTTTATATTTCATTTCCGCGTAACAGTTTGTGCCTTTAGATTTGTATAGCCAGATTGGGTACGATCCAAAGGGCTCACAAAATTAAAGATATGAAAGCAGTAATCACGGGTGCTTCGCGAGGTTTAGGGAAAACGATAGCGAGTTATTTTGCAAGATCCGGATATGATGTATACCTCGTGGCCAAGAATGCCCGGCTTCTGGAAGAAACGGCTGATGCATTCCGTGTTGAGTTTCCAACGATTAACGTTCACTGGGCCGCAGCAGATCTGGCCGATAAGCAGCAGTGTATGGATGCGGGTGAACGCATTGTTAATGATAATTTTCAACCTGACGTGCTAGTCAATAATGCTGGTACATACAACCCCGGGTCGTTACATGATGAGCCTGATGGAGCATTGGAAATGATGCTTGGTGTCAATCTTTACAGTGCCTATCATCTGACCCGCAAGCTGTTGCCCCCCATGATGCGAAGAAGGTCTGGCCATATTTTCAACATCTGTTCCATTGCCTCACTTGCAGCATATCCTGGTGGAGGTTCATACAGCATCAGCAAATATGCTCTCGCAGGTTTCTCGAAGAACCTTCGTCACGAATTGCAACCGTTCAACATTAAAGTAACAACAGTTTATCCCGGGGCGATTTATACTGACTCCTGGAAAGGAAGCGGAGTAAGCGAGGAGCGCATTATGACAACAAATGACATTGCTAGCCTGGTATTTGCAGCAAGCCAGTTATCGCCGGCTGCATGCCTTGAAGAGATCGTAGTCCGTCCGCAACTCGGCGACCTCTAATCAACTATGAAGCAGAGATCCGTCTTAAAAATTTTGTTTGCGTTGATCTTAACGGTATTGGCGTTCCTTAACGGGTATGCACAACCGAAGTTCTATACACAGATCAGCGAACCTAAGATATACCTCGGGCAGTCGTTCCAGGTACGCTATATCGTGGAAGGAAGCTCGGAAATAGGGCTGTTCAGATTGCCCGACTATGAAGGATTCCAGGTTACAAACATTTATGAGGTTCCATCCAGCCAGAAGATCGATCCGGTATCACAACAACCCATAAGCGTCTATTCAAAAGTTGTGGTGCTTACACCGATCGAGTCAGGAAGTTTTATCATTCGCGGAGCAATAGCTCAGATCGGGGGCAAGACACTTCGGGCCAATAACGTACGCATATCTGTTTGGCCGGACAGCAGAGGCACGAACGATGGCGGTGTGGAAGATGCCTCAGAACTTCGGGAGGGAGAATCGATCGATCAAAAACTACAGGATAATTTTTTCCTTCTGGCAGAAGTCAGCAAGCGCACCTGTTTTGTGGGAGAACCGATCTATGCAGTAATAAAAGCATGCTCGCGTTTGAATGCTACTTCGCAGGTAACGCGGCGCCCGTCTTTCACAGGCTTCAGTGTAATAGAAATGGTAGATAACTACGATCAGCCACCAACCGTGGAGAAGATCGATGGCGTTAATTTTTTCGTTCACATCATTCGTAAAGTGCAGTTGTTGCCATTACAACCAGGAAAATTTGTGATCGACCATGCAGAAGTGGAGAGCACTGTTCAATTTGTAACCCCTAACCCGGAGATGGACTTTGAAGAAGTGATCAGAGGTAAGCCGGATCTTAAGACGATCTCCCGCGATGTCACCCTCCGTTCGCCTTCGATACCCATTGAAGTAAAGCCACTGCCGGATACCGGACAGCCCGCAAATTTCAGTGGCGCTGTAGGTGCTTTTTCGGTAATGGCATCTGTGAGTGACCGTACCATTGAAGAAGGATCAACAGGTACTTTGAAAGTGATCATTAAAGGCAGGGGCAATCTGCCGTTGATCACTGCACCTGACATACCTTCAACAGACAAATTTTCCATCAGCGCTGCCGGGGTCAAAGAAAACCTCGATCCCTACCAGCATCCCGTTGGCGGTTATAAAGAATTCGAATACGAGGTAACGCCTAAAGTGCATGGCAACTTACAGATACCGGCCATTTCATTTGCGTACTTCGATCCATCGCAAAAAAAATACATCACCGAACAGGCTGGTCCGTTTTATTTCAATGTAGTGGATCCGAAAGGGAATGCGGGCGGTGCATTTGTCGAAGGGAAAAATTCCGGTGGCATCCCTCCGCAACTTTTTGCATTCGGCCTTATTGCGTTATTGATTATCGGTTGGATCGTTTATCAATTTCTGAGTGGACAAAAACAAAAACAGACCGCGTCTTTGCCAGCAACTCCGCCGATTATTGAGGTGAATAAATTTGCTTCCGTAGATGCAGCTATAGCCGAACAACGTCCAACCACGTTCTTACAGGAATTGCAGAAGCTTATATACATCGAACTAGACACAAAATATGACCTTGCATTGAAACATCACTCAAGATATGAGCTTTCGAATGCAATGAAGATGAAAGAATGCGATGCCGCACAGATTCAAAAAGCTGATGCGTTGCTGGCTGAATGTGAATGGAACCTGTACGCAGCCGGTGCTGAGGTTGAATTTGAAAGATTACGAAACGAAGCTGCGGAACTTTTAAATTTTGATAAATGATCAGTAGTTAATCATTCTGAATTCTCAATTCTCATTTCCCAATTCTGAATATTTGTATCCCACACCTCTCACCGAATGAAAATATCGTGGGTTGCGTGAATCTTCTTCAAAGTATTTGCGGAAGTTCAGTATGAAATTATCGATTGTTCTTGTCGTTGGGTATACATTGTAACCCCACACGGTCTGTAGAATTTTTTCTCGTGGTACCACTTCATTCTTGTTTTCGATAAGAAGCTTGAGAAGCATTGCTTCTTTCTTGCTGATCTGAAGGCGCTGACCATCGTGTGTAAGAATCTCCTGGGCGCTGAAGTTGATGGTGTTCTTACCAAAACTATACGAATCGCCGACGGTATCTTTTTCCGTCATGCGTTTATTTTTCTCGATCAGCTTTTGCACACGCAACAACAGTTCTTCGAGGTTGAACGGTTTTGTAAGGTAATCATCGGCACCTTTTTTCAAACCCAGAACCCGGTCGGCGCTCGTGTTCTTAGCACTCAAAATCAATATCGGAACTTCATTGTGTTGAACCCGCAGACGCTCCGTTACACTAATACCATCGGTTCCGGGAAGCATGATGTCCATAATGATCAGGTCAAAATATTCCTGCTCAACTTTCTTCAATGCTTCCGATCCGTTATAAGCAGAAGTTATTTCGTAACCTTCCAACTCAAGGTTAAGCTTAAGTGCGTCGTGAAGGTTTTCTTCGTCTTCTACAAGTAATATCGAAGCTTTTTGTGTTGCCATGTGTATCTCTTCCATCTACGTTTTAAAAGTAACGGTGAATACAGATCCGCGTGGTGTGTTATCAGTAACCTGTATCCTGGCTCTATGTGCTTCCGCTATCTTTCGGCAAAGGTACAATCCCAGTCCTGTTCCCTTTGTAACGCGGGTTTGTTCATTCCCCACCCGATAGAACTTGTCAAAAATATATTTGCGCTCTTTCACAGGAATGCCCACACCTTCATCACTTACTTTTAATACGATGGATTCTGATCCTTTATGTAGATCAAGTCCGATGGTTGTGCCCGGGGGCGAATACTTCACCGCATTTTCCAGCAGGTTGCTCACCAGCATCTGGATGAGTACTTCGTCCCCCGTAAACAAGATGGATTCCTGAAACGCAATATTCCATTGCTTATCCATAAATCTATGTTGTGCATCGCTCACAATCTCGCGCGTCGCTGCCGACAGATCGAACTCTTCACGTGCTCTGTGATAGCGGCCCGATTCTAACTGGGCACTGACAAGGATGTTATTTGCTAATTGATCAAGGCGACTGGCTTCTTTCAATGTGGACTCGATAAGCTTGTTCTGTTTCGCTTCATCGAGTTTGTGTTTTTGTAACGTTTGCAAATTAAGCCGGGTAATGGCAATGGGAGTTTTCAATTCATGGGTTACTGCCATCATGAAATTCTCCTGTTGTTGTTGCAATCGGAATTGACGACGCACTGCCCTGAACAGATATACCGCGCACACCAGTATCAACAATAAAAAGGTAACGCCTTCTCCTACATACTGATTGAAGTGTCGGTTGCGATGGTCATTTATCTCAGCAATCTTTTGCATGTACTGCGGATCATCTGCATTCAGGAGGCTGATCCTGTATCCGGTCATCTCGCGGTTTTGTGTTTCAAGTTCAATGAACCAGAATACCAATGCCGCAATGATGTATAGGAGCAATACCCAGTAAATAATGGTAATGATGCGCCGCCTGGTTTTCAATGATTGAGCCATGCGCTTTTATTTTCAAGGTGCTTTTTCTATCCGGATGCCCACATTCATCACATGAGCAAGAGGGTCTTCGCGCATGATGTTCTCGATGCGGAAGGTATATATGCCCTTCTTGGGAAACCTTGCCGGAGCTATCAGTATGCGGTGTTCAAAGATGTCGTCCATCCCTGAACCAAGCCATCCTTTGTCGTCGGTCGCCAGTCTCAGGTCGAAGCGTTGCCTGCGTTCCTTTTCACCGGGAACGGAAGTATAGAGGTTGATCCAAAGATTATTATATCGATAAGCATCTGTATGCCTCACCACCGCATAAATATTATGTACTGATATCGTGTCGGTGATTTCAACTTTCACCTCAGGTATGAAGTTGCCCTGCCATTCATGTGATGGAATGGCAACATTTTTTTCGAAGACGCCTGTGGTGAATTCGCATGATGCGAACAACAGGCAGAGGAATAAAGGAGCAATGATCTTCCTAAGCATCTTATAAAACGTTCAGTACTTGTTCTTTTGCTTTTTCCAGTTCATCTTTCATAAGCACTACACATCGCTGTATGGTGCTGTCGTATGCTTTCGCGCCAGTAGTGTTGATCTCACGTCCGATCTCCTGCAACACAAAAGAAAGCTTCTTGCCCTTGCCGTCTTCTTCGTTATTGAGTATCGAAACGAAATAGTCACAATGGTTCTTCAATCGAACCTGTTCTTCCGAAAGATCGATCTTTTCAATGTAGTAGATGATTTCCTGCTCAAGCCGATTCGGATCGTAATTCTCTTTCCCAACGTTCTCTTCGAGAACTTTCTTAAGACCTTCTTTGATCTTTTGTTTACGAAGCGGTTCAAGTTGAGCAATCTCTTCCTGTTGCTCCCGGATGTTCTGTATGCGAAGAGTCAAATCGCGATGAAGCGACTGCCCTTCTTCTTTCCGATGATGATTCAGATTGTTTACAGCTTCTTCAATTACTTTTCGCAAGCCCTCCCACTCTTCGTCATTAAGTGTTTCTCCAGTAGGGGTGATAACTTCGGGAAGCTTAAGAAGAGTACTTAACACATGGGATGGATCCAGGTTGAGATCCTGTGCGATCTTTGATATCGGTTCGAAATAAGCTTTTGCCAGGTCTGTATTGATGGATACAGGTTTTGCGCTGCCTGTTTCTTTAAGAGTGATGGTGCAGTCAATAGTGCCGCGATACAAATGCTGCGACAGCATTGTTCTTATTTCAAACTCGAATGGCTTTAGAAATGCAGGCAGTTTGAGATTCAGTTCAAATTGTTTTCCGTTGAGCGACTTGATGTCTACCAGGAATGTTTTATCACCCACGGGTTGTTCCGCTCTTCCAAAACCTGTCATCGATCGAACCATATGAGAAAAATTTGTAGCAAGGTAATTGTTTATTGCAATTGTCATTACGAAAAAGGCAAGCCGGTTCTTTTATATGCCTCTGCTTTACTCATTTCCCGGATGTCTCCGGCTTCCAGACCATCTATCGTCATCTTTCCGATCCTGTATCTGACAAGTCGCAATGTTGGATATCCTGTTGCCGCTGTCATCTTTCTCACCTGGCGATTTTTTCCTTCGTGGATGGCAATACTGATCCAACTGGTTGGAATGGCCTTGCGGAAACGGATGGGAGGAATTCTTTGGGGCAATGATGGTTCGTTGATGAGCAACGAAACTTTTGCGGGGCGGGTGCGATATGTTTTGCCATCGACACTGATATCAACTCCGCTCTGCAGTTGCAGGATCGCATCGCTGCTAATAGCACCTTCTACCTGTACGTAGTATTCTTTTTCATGTTGAAACGACGGGTGGGTAAGTCGATGTTTGAAAAAATTATCATTGGTAAGAATCAGCAATCCTTCGCTGTCATAATCAAGTCGTCCTACAGGATACACGTCCGGAGCCACTTTGAACACATCTTTCAATGTCTTCTTATTATCCGAAGGACTGAATTGAGTAATTACCTGGAAAGGTTTGTAAGCGATAAAATACTGCTGCGTCATAAAAGAAAAATCCTCCTGAAAAATCAGGAGGATAATATGTAGATGGGTTAGTAAGTACCGGGAATAAATTCCCTTCACAATATTAAAAATAATTTTTTCTATATGAAAAAAAATTCCAACAAATTTTATTCACAATTTTTTCGTGAGCGTGGGGAAAACACTTGCAATGTATCGCGAGTGCACACGACTGTTGAATCAAATCTGTTTGTTGAATGATTTACTTTCGCCAAAACTTCTCTCATGAAATTTCCAACTCCCGTATCGGTTCAATGGTTTGCAGAGTTTATTGGTGCTGAGCTGATCGGTAATAAAGATGGGCAGGCAACAGGTATCAATGAGATTCACAAAGTAGAAAGTGGCGATCTTGTATTTGTTGATCACCCGAAGTATTATGATAAGTGTCTTAATTCCGCAGCCACATACATCATCATTAACCAGGCAACTGCAGTACCTGATGGGAAGGCCATACTTGTACATCCTGAACCTTTCGAAGCATACTTGAAAATAGTACGGCACTTCCGTCCTTTTGAACCGGGTATGGAAGCGAATAACAGCATTTCATCTGTTGCATCGTCTGCTATCATTTATCCTGGTGCGTACATTGGCAGACATGTAACGGTTGGTGAAAACACAATCATACATCCGAATGTTACTATCATGGATCATTGCGTTATTGGGAACAATGTGATCATCCAGGCCGGCACAGTCATTGGCTCTGATGCGTTCTATTACAATACAAAAAAGAATCGTTCCGTCTGGTACAAGAAGATGGACAGTTGCGGGCGTGTGATCATTGAAGACTTCGTTGAAATCGGCGCCGGATGTACCATTGATCGTGGTGTTAGTCATGATACGATTATTGGCGAAGGCTCAAAGCTGGATAATCATGTGCATATCGGTCATGATACCGTGCTGGGAAAGAACTGTCTTCTCGCTGCACAGGTGGCGATTGCAGGAGCAACAACATTAGGCAACGGTGTTGTGTTGTGGGGACAGGTAGGTGTATCCAAGACGCTGACCATCGGGGACAACGCCGTGATACTTGCACAGAGTGGTGTAGGTGGATCGCTTGCCGCAAATCAGACATATTGGGGTTCGCCTGCAGAAGATGCTTTAACAAAAAAGCGTGAACTGGTTTGGGTAAAGCGAATCCCCGAGATGTGGGAGAAACTGAAGTTGAAATGATCATCGATAGATGTAATCATAAGGAAGCAACTCCGCTACCTTCTTCCATGCCCAGTAACCGGTAGTGATCAGATCATACTGCTCATAGAAGTATCCATTTTCTTCAATGGCAAATCCATCGTTGATACTTAAAAGTGTTACCTGCATCTTTGTGTCCTTTGGAAGTTTGAATTCCGACAGGAACTTTTTGTCGGGAAATACTTTCTTGTAGGAGACGCGGTAATTTCCGTTGAAATAAACCTGCGCGGTCGTACTGTCCATGCTGAACACCGTACTGTCATATGGATCGATCAGTGTTCCCTTGTTTTCTTTGTCAAGTTGTTCAATGATGAATCCTTCATCTGTCAGTATGCTGTCATAATATGAGCGCATAAAATGCAGCCTCGAACCGAGGTACGTACGTGCACGATTCTTTTCCCAGTACTCTTTCATTTCTTCGGTGGAATCCATTTCCTGGAAGAAGGGGTCGCCAGTGAACTGGCTGATCTTATTATTGTAATCATAACTGAAAGAATCGAGCGAGTAGCGTATCCGGTATCCTAGTTTTTGATTGATCACATTAAGATCTTCCCGCGCCGTGACACGCAAACGATGACGCTTGTTTGTTTTGGTATAAAAGAATCTCAGTGTTTCGGGGTTCTCGATGATGCAGCTATCAGCGTTTGCTGTATTTCCGATAAAGTGATCAAGGAAGAACGTTCCGAAGCGTTCCCAGCCATTCGCAACTTCATTGGATGCAACAACTGCAACTTCTTCCAGGGCTTTATTCTGTTGAACGAGGTATATCATTATAGTGTCCGGGAGTGGCATCGCATTGCTCACCCTAATCATCTTCTTTTCATAACCTGTGTAGGAGATAACGATGTCATAGCCGCCCTGCGGAAGTCGCAGAAAAAACAAGCCCTCTGCATTTGATATGGTGCCGTGCGTTGTGTTGGTGGCAAAAGCAGAAGCGCCCTGTAAGGGTTGATTTGTTGTTGAATCGAGCACTTTTCCAAGCACAGAGAAATTGCGCTCCTGTGCTTTTATAACTGCTGGAAACAGGAAGATCGCGAACAAAGAGCAAACAAGGAATGTCGTTTTCATAGTGTGAGGTCTTTATCGTTATGGCAATTCGCTGCTGTATTTTTTGCATGCTTGCTGCACCGTTTCTTCGAGCGGGCGGAATGCAAACCCCGGAAGCGCATCCAGTACGCTCGAATTGTCGAAGTAAGTTACCGAATTTGCAATACGTGCGCTTTCTCTTGTAAGCAGTGTTTTCTTTCCAAACATTGATTTCAATCTTTCCACTCTCCATGCAATCGAGGAAAGAAATGGCGTTGCTTCCCGTACTGGACGCTTCTTCCCAAATCCATCGGCAATTGTGTCAAATAGTTTTTTGAACGACCAGTTATCGGAATTAAGAATAAATCTTTTGGACTGTATCGATGATTCCATCAACATCACGACTGCTTTTGCTGCATCTTCAACATCGACGAAGCCATTTACTCCATTGCTGTAGTAAGGGAATTCATTATAAACGCTTCTGAAAAGCGCGCAACTTGAACTGTTCCAATCCCCATAGCCAAGGATGGTACTGGGATTTACAATCACTGAATTCACGCCCTCTGCCATCCCTCTCCATACTTCCAGTTCGCCCTGATATTTACTTACCGCATAGTGTGTATTGATGCTGCTCTCCGTCCATTTCTTTTGTTCGTTAACAGTATCTCCGTTTCTGGTTCTTCCCAATGCTGCAATTGAGCTGACGTGTACGAATCTTTTAATGCCTGCATCAATAGACGCGTTCACTACATTTGCCGTGCCTTCAACATTCGTTTTAAACATACGCTCTTTATCGCGCGAATGAAAAGACACCACTGCAGCAGAGTGGATGACCGCTGTTGCTCCTGCAAACGCCTCTTCGAGCGATACCACGTCGAGAATATCGCCTTCGATCCATTCAACCCTGTCAAGAATCTGTTTGGATATAAAGTGAGGAAGTGACCGGTTCCTTCTGATTGCGCGCACGGAATATCCTTTTTCAATAAGTTCTTTGATAATATAAGCGCCAAGAAATCCCGTACCGCCAGTGACTACTACCATATTTCAATATTGAACCGCCTTGTAGATGTTTAAAGGCCCAAGTTAAGTAACAAACAGCAAGCCATCGTATTTCAGTAGTTGTAATAACCACTACCGCTCTTTTTTCCGAGCAGTCCCTGCTTTACCATGTCCTGTTGAACAGGCGATGGCTTCAATCGATCGGGAGATCCAAGTGCCTCGTAAACCTGCTTGCTCACACCGTAGTTGATATCGTTGCCAATGAGATCCATCAATCGGAACGGACCCATTTTGAATCCGGTCGACTCCATCAATAAATCAATCTGTTCCACCGTTGCCTTATCCTGTTCCAGCATTCGCAGGGCTTCAAGGTAATACGGGCGGGCCACACGATTCACAATGAATCCAGGTGCATCTTTACAAATGACTGCATGCTTTCCCAGTTGCAGAGCCATGCTGCCGAGTTGGGCAATTGTTTGTTCCGATGTTTTCTCTGCGCGAACAATTTCCACAAGTTTCATGATCGCCGGTGGATTAAAGAAGTGCATGCCGGCAAACCTTTCCGGTCGTGTGACCGACTTGGCGAGAGTTGTTACCGATAATGAAGAAGTGTTGCTTGCAATTATGGTCTCGGAGGAATTCAATTCATCGAGCTGCATGAGCAATAACTGCTTCGCATCCGGATCTTCTATGATCGCCTCAATAATTATGTCTGCAATGCAGTCAGTAACTTTTGTGGAATAGCCAATGCGTTCGGCGATGGCTTCAGATTGAATTGGACTGATCTTTCCTTTCTGTTGCAATAGTTTCAGCGCCTCTTCAATTGTATGCTTGGCAGAGGAAAGTACCTCCTGGTTTGGGTCGAAGAGGATGGTCCGGTATCCGCATGTTGCTGCGGCCTGGGCAATGCCCCTGCCCATGGTTCCCGCCCCACAAACACATATTGATAATTGCTGATCCTGCATGATCAAATCGCTGGGCCGAATTGCCGGAGAAATCTTACGTCATTCTCACTGAACAACCGGATATCATTAATTCCATATTTCAGTAGTGCAGGTCTTTCGATTCCCATTCCAAATGCAAACCCGGTGTATTTGTTAGAATCAATGCCGCAGTTCTCCAGGACATTTGGATGGATCATACCACAACCAAGTATCTCCAGCCAGCCTGTTTTTTTACAAACGTTGCAACCCTTGCCTTCACAAAGCTGGCAACTGATATCCATTTCTGCACTTGGCTCGGTGAATGGAAAATAACTGGGACGAAAACGAACTTTTACATCCTTGCCATACATCTCCTGCACGAAGAAGTACAATGTTTGTTTCAGATCTGCAAACGAAACCTGTTCGTCAATATACAATCCTTCTACCTGGTGGAAGAAGCAATGCGAACGAGCACTGATCGTCTCATTTCTGTAAACACGGCCCGGGCAGATGATCCTTAAAGGAAGCTTTCCTTTTTCCATCTCACGGATCTGGATATTGCTCGTATGCGTGCGTAGCAACCAGTCGGGGTTCTGGTTGATATAAAAGGTGTCCTGCATATCCCGTGCTGGATGATGTTCAGGAAGATTCAATGCAGTGAAGTTGTGCCAGTCGTCCTCAATTTCCGGTCCCTCAGCAACAGCGAAACCCAAACGTTGAAACACTTCAATGATGCGGTTGCGCATAAGGCTAATGGGGTGGCGACTGCCTAATGGAAACTGATCGCCGGGAAGCGTCAGGTCAATATTGCTTTTTTCTTTCTCAGTGCTGGTTTCGAGTTCCGACTTCCAGCGCTCATATTTGCTTTCAGCAAGTTGTTTGAAATCGTTTAGTACCTGTCCAAATTCTTTTTTTCGCTCAACGGGCACGTTGCGCATTTCTGTAAACAGGTTTTTTAGGATGCCTTTGGTACCCAGAAAACGTATGCGGTATGCCTCGAGTGAATCGGCTCCATTCACTGGTGTAGACTCTATTTCCTGCTTGTATTGTTCTATCTGTTGCAGCAGCTGTTCCATGGCGCAAAGATAGCTGTTAAAGTCCACTCAATGGAAATATCCCCTAATTTGCGGGCATGTCTGATTTCAACCATTTCAAAGATTATCTCGATCCCATCAATGCGGGAAAATTATCAGAAGATGAAGGTTATAAAGAGGGCCAGGTGGGGCGTTCGGTTCAGATGTTTGAAGACGAGCTTCCTGAAATTGAGGTGGCAGACCTGGTTATTGTCGGATGCCCTGAAGAAAGAGGCGAATACATTCTTCCTTCCAACGATAACGCTCCTGATGCAATCCGTCAACAATTCTATTCACTATACAACTGGCACAAGGAAATTCGCATCGCTGACATAGGAAATGTGCGCAGGGGAAACAGTCTGGCCGACAGCCACGCAGCATTGAAAATTATCCTGGGTGAACTTATAGCCGCTGGCAAAACGGTGATCATTTTAGGGGGTTCACATGATTGTACACTTCCTCAATACCAGGCTTATGCAGCCGAGAGAACTTTAATTGAAGCGGTATGCATCGATGCCCGAATAGATATTGATATGGAGTCTCCTCGTCGCTGCGATAACTTCCTGATGGAGATACTCACCAGTGAACCCAATTATTTGCGGCACTATAATCACATTGGGTTTCAGAGTTACTTCGTGCATCCGCAGATGCTTGAAACAATGGATAAGCTGCGGTTTGATTGTTATCGTGTCGGTCATGTGCGGGAAAATGTAGAAGAGATGGAGCCGGTGATCCGGAGCGCCAACATGGTAAGCTTTGATATCGCTGCCATCGCAAATGCATTCGCTCCTTCAAATACTTTATCACCTAATGGGCTTTCTGGCGAAGACGCCTGTGCACTTATGCGTTATGCCGGCATGAGCCCGGGGCTTTCAAGTATTGGCATATATGGATATAATGCAAGTCGCGACAATTCCCAGCTAACGGCAAAACAAATCGGGCAAATGTTATGGTATTTCGTAGATGGAGTGTACAAGGGGATGCGTGAGGCAGACCTTTCTGAAAAAAATTACTTCAACGAATACCACATCGCATTTGCGGAACTGGAGACAACATTTCTGCAAAGTAAAAAGACGGGCCGCTGGTGGATGCAGCTGCCCGACCAAAATTACATCGCATGTTCCTATCACGATTATGTTCGCGCCAGCAGCAATGAACTTCCTGAACGCTGGTTGCGTGCGCAGGAGCGCAGTTTCTGATTTGTTTCAAACAGTTTCAATGAGTGCCATTAAAAAATACACCTACGCTTTAGTGGTTTGCACTTTTGCAATCTGCTACAGCTTCGCTCAATCAGTCCGCACCCAGGACCCATTTACTGGGGACACTTCGTTGGCGTCTGCACACACAGGAATTCTTGTAGTGGATGCATCTTCAGGTAAGACGTTGATGAACTACCAGGCGAACAGGTTCTTTGTCCCCGCCTCGAACATGAAGATCATTACAAGCTACCTGGCGATGAAGAATTTGGGCGATAGCATTGTCGGACTTCGATACATGCTTAAGGACACCGCATTATTCATTCGAGGCACTGGCGATCCTACTTTTCTGCATCCGCTTTATACCAGCCAGCCTGTGATGAATTTCCTGAAGAAAACATCGTTGCCGATTTACATCGATACAAGCAATTGGCGGTCTGAGCCATACGGTTCCGGCTGGTCATGGGACGATTATAGTGAATCCTACCTCGCTGAGCGAAGTGCTTTCCCGGTATATGGTAATGTGATACGATGGATACAGGAAAGAAGCGGAACAGTTAGTCAGGATGAAACAGAATTTGATCAATCGGTTTTTATTTACTCCATTCCCGAAGTTGACTGGGATGTGCGTTTCGATCCCGCACCTGATGCAAAGGAATTTAAGGTCAAACGTCATTTTCATCGCAATGATTTTTTCATTACACAGGGCAGCGAAATGAAAAAAGAATTGCAGGTGCCTTACATTACCAACGGGTTTGAATCAGGATTGCAACTGATGCGCGACAGTATCGGCAGGAACATTCATATGACGGCGTGGGTTCCAGCGGGTGAGTGGGATAGTTTGTTTTCTCAACCGCTTGACTCCATACTGAAGCCAATGATGAAAGAAAGCGATAATTTTTTTGCAGAGCAATTAATGTTGCTGATCAGTGATGTGAAATTGAAAGAGCTGAATGATCAACGACTACGTGATTCGTTAATTCAGACAGATCTTGGAATGATAAACAAAAAGTCACGATGGGCCGATGGCAGTGGTCTGAGCAGATACAATCTTTTTACGCCATTGGATCTTGTTTTGGTACTCACACGCATGCGTGAACAGTTTGGAATGGACCGCATGCGGCGCATCTTTACACGATATCAACTTTCTAACGGGGATGCTTATGCGAAAACCGGCACATTGTCGGGCGTAGTTGCTTTCAGTGGCTATCTCCAAAAGAAAAACGGCAACATCCTCACATTTTCCGTGCTCATAAATAATCATCGCAGTTCAGCAAGTGCTGTACGAAGAAAGATATTCAGCTTACTCGAGCGCTTATAACATAGTTACTTATGAAAAAGTTGTTCGAGATAATCTTTTTTGAATTCGATGTATGTTGGATTTCCATTAGCAGTGGCGTTGGGTTGAAGACAATTGAATAATTCCTGCACCAAAGCTGTCATCTCTTTTTCATTAAGCGGAGTATTCGCCCTCACTGCCTGCTGGGCTGCCAGCGAACGAATCAGTTTTTCTTTTTTGCTAAACTGAATGTTTACGTTAAAGTGTTTGAAGTTTTCGATCACTGCTTCCAATGCGGTCTTCTCATTTCCCTGTTCAACATCAGCCGGTGTTCCCTGAATTACAAAAGCATTGGTACCAAACGGCTCAATGTGATACCCAAATTGATGCAAGTCTGGGATCAGCTCTTCGAGTATCACTGCATCCGAAGGGGATAACTGAAGAGTTGTTGGAAATAAACTCCTCTGCGTTACGACCGGCTTGCCTCGTGCTGCATCCAGTAAGCGTTCATACAATACGCGCTCATGTGCCAGCTGTTGATGCACAAGGATAAATCCCCGGTTGGTAGGCGTAACAATGTACGTATTGAGTAGCTGTGTAATGCTGTGTGTCGACTGGTCAACTTCCAATGCCGCTTTCTGAGAAAATCCCGCATGCTCGAAACTCTTATAAGAATATTGGCCCGTTTGAGTGACGGCTTCACTATGGGTTTCGGGGTGTGCGGCCAGGGATGATCGTTGCCAACCCTGAAGATTGCTTTTGGGTGTATCAATGAAATGCGCCTGGTTTTTCTGGGTAAAGGATTGAAAGATCGAAGATCCTGCAACATGCTCCATCGTCTCCTGTGTGAAGGGTTTGCTCACTGCATCAAGTTGCTGGATGGAAGGATCAAGATCAAAGTCAAGGGTAGGTGTGATACTGAATTGCGCAAGTGCATGTTTCACTGCGGCCTGCACAAACGCATATACGATTTTTTCGTCTTCAAATTTGATCTCTTGTTTTGTAGGATGCACATTTACATCAACCTGTGTAGGATCGAGTTCAATGAACAAAACGTACATCGGGTAACTGTCTGAGCTGATCATCTCCTGGTATGCAGTCATCACCGCATGATTGAGATATGGACTTTTGATGAACCGGTTATTAACGAAAAAATATTGATCACCGCGTGTTTTCTTTGCGGCATCTGGTTTACCAACAAAGCCTGTAATGTCGAGATAGTCTGTCTTCTCCTGCACATTCACCAGCTTCGAAGTGTACTGGCTGCCCAATACCTGTACGATGCGTTGCTTGAGTGTTCCCTTTTCAAGATGAAATACCTGTTGGCCATTGCTCGTAAGAGAGAAAAAAATTCCGGGAAAAGCCATCGCAACACGAATGAACTCGTCGATGATATGACGCATTTCTGCCGCATTGCTTTTTAGGAAGTTTCTTCTTGCAGGAACGTTGAAGAAGAGATTTTTCATGGAGATACATGTGCCTGGCTGACATGCGACAGGTTCCTGTACTTTAACTATACTGTTCTCAATTTCAAGGTAACTGCCGGTTTGTTCATCATGTTTCCTTGTTTTCAATTCCACTTGTGCAACTGCCGCGATCGAAGCAAGTGCCTCACCGCGGAACCCCATTGTCTTTATGTGAAAGAGATCATCAATATTTCGGATCTTGGAAGTGGCATGGCGTTCAAAGCACATACGCGCATCCATTTCACTCATCCCTTTTCCATTATCGATCACCTGGATCAATGCTTTGCCTGCGTCATTGACAATTAATCGGATCTCTGTGGCTCCCGCATCAACAGCGTTTTCCAACAATTCCTTCACTGCACTGGCCGGCCGCTGAATTACCTCTCCCGCCGCAATCTGGTTGGCGATGTTATCCGGTAATAATTGAATGATGTCTGCCAATTCTTCTTAATTTGAGTTGCAAAATACGCAATAATCTAAGCCTTTAAGCAAGCTATTATGATCAGATGCCTGTTGGTTTCTATGTTGTCGTGTACCCTGTTTTTCGGTTATGGCCAGAGAATCAATACATACAATGCAAATAAGTGGGTCGATAGTGTTTTTTCCACAATGACACCGGAACAGAAGATCGCACAACTGATGGTGGTGCGCGTCTCTTCCATTGATGGGGCCAGCCGGCGGGTCACATTTTATGAAAAGGAAGTGGAGGATGCGATCCGAACCTATGGTGTTGGCAGCATATGCCTCTTCCAGGGTGGTCCTCTTAAGCAGGCCTCAATGATCAATCGGTTTCAATCCATCAGCCGGGTTCCATTATTGGTGACCATCGATGCTGAGAATGGAGTGGGTATGCGCTTCGATAGCGTAGCAGGGTTGCCGCGAATGATGATGCTGGGAGCAGTGCAGGATCCAAATCTCGTTTATCAATACGGTCGCGTTGTTGGCGAACAATGTAGTCGTATCGGGATTCATCTAAACTATGCACCTGTTGTAGACGTGAATAACAATCCGCAAAACCCGGTGATCAACGACCGTTCATTTGGTGAAGACAAGCATAAGGTTGCGCTCTATGGTTTGCTGTATATGAAGGGAATGCAGGAAATGAATGTAATGGCATCTGCAAAACATTTTCCCGGCCATGGTAACGTAGATGTTGATTCGCATTACGACCTGCCAGTAATAAACAAATCCCGCAAAGAACTTGATTCACTTGAACTGTATCCATTTAGAAGTCTTATCGAAGGAGGAGTGGGTAGTGTGATGGTAGCGCATTTGAATATTCCCTCGATCGATGCTTCCGAAAACCGTGCGTCTTCGGTGTCAAAAAAGATCATCGATAACCTGCTAAAAAAAGAACTCGGCTTCAAAGGACTTGTTGTGAGCGATGCTCTTGAAATGAAGGGAGTAACAAAATTTTTTGGTAAAGGCGAACTCTCTGCTGAAGCTTTGATTGCAGGGAACGACCTGTTGTGTTTGCCGGAGGACATTCCTTCGAGCATCGAAGAAATAAAAAAGGCCATTCATAAAAAGAAGATCAGTTGGAAGGAAGTGGATGCGCGCGTTAAAAAACTATTGCATGCGAAATTTCGTCATGGACTTGCATCAATAAAAACAATTTCACTGGAGAATCTTACAGAAGATCTGAATAAGGACGTTCCTGAGATGCGGCGTAAAGTTGCAGAAAGTGCCATCACCCTTTTAAGCAATAAAGACGCTGGCCTATTTCCATTGAAGAAAGGAAAGCGTGTTGCATATGTTGGTTTCGGTTTGAACCGCGATAACGCTTTTGCGGAAAAGGTTCGGAAGGATTACGATGCACACGTTTACTATTTCGATTATAAGCTCGACTCATCCAAAGCACAGGCAACATTGGACATCATGCGCAATCGATATGATGTGGTAATCATCGGTATGCATGCTTACAGTCGCTTCCCTGCCAACGACTTTGGTTTAAGTAAATCAGCGTTGGATTTATTGGAACGTTTACAAAAAGAACATCGCACCATATCCATGGTATTCGGCAATCCTTACCTGCTAAAATACTTTTGTAATTCATCGGTGCTCATTGCCTGTTATGAAGATGATTCCTATACCCAGGAAGTAGCATCTGATCTGCTTGCGGGACAATTTCATGCGCAGGGCAAATTGCCTGTTACTGTATGTCCAAATTATCCTGCCGGTTCAGGAATAGTTGAAGACCGGCTTATGACCGAAGTAAGGGCGTCAGAACTTGGATTCAATGAAAGTAAACTGCTTCGCATTGATTCGATCATGGAAGATGCTATCCAAAAAAAAGCGATACCCGGTGGCGTTGTGCTGGTTGCACGGAATGGTAAGATCGCCTATCACAAAGCGTTTGGAACGCAGGCACATGATAACGACGAGCCTGTTTATGAAGAGACCATTTATGATCTCGCATCTGTAACGAAGATCATGGCAACGACCGCCGCCGTGATGAAGCTCTATGATGAAAAAAGACTCAACATTGATGCGACACTTGGACAATATCTTCCCGAGGTACGTGGAACCAATAAAGAAAACATACTTGTTCGCGATCTGTTATTACACCAGGCAGGTTTGCGATCATGGATTCCTTTCTATCGTGAAACAGTAGATACTTTACGAAAAAATACTCCCAACCTCTCTATCTATTCTTTTCGTCCGGATCCGGAATTTCCAATCCGCGTTGCGCAGCACATGTATATGCGCCGGGATTGGCTCGATACCATCAACAACCGGATAATGACAAGTCCTTTGAGTAAAAGGGGCAATTATATTTACAGTGATCTTGACTTTATTTTTCTGGGGCGAATAGTTGAGGCCATTACAGGAACTCCGCTTGACAAATATGTTGAACTTAATTTTTTTCTCCCATTAGGGATGACGAATACCGCGTTTAAACCCAGGGAGAAGTTCCCGGTGGACAACATAGCACCAACGGAAAGGGAAGAAGGATTTCGCCAACAACTTTTACAGGGCGATGTTCATGATCCGGGCGCGGCAATGTTTGGCGGCGTTGCGGGGCATGCAGGGCTGTTTTCCAATGCTTATGATCTTGCTGTTATGTCCCAGATGTTGTTACAAAAAGGACAATTTAATGGACGCCGGTATTTTAGCGATACTACCATGGATGTTTTCAATCGCTATTACACAGATACAAGAAGAGGTCTTGGATTTGACAAGCCTGAGCGCGATAATGCTACCCGCGACGAGCCCTATCCAACAAAGTCCGCCAGTAGTGCTACTTTTGGGCATACAGGTTTTACAGGCACATGCTTATGGGTCGACCCCGAACAACAATTGATCTTCATACTTTTAGCGAACAGGGTTAACAACAACGGTGATGCAAACCGGTTCGGCAGGATGAACATAAGGCCCAAGGTGCATGAAACCATTTATGAAGCCATGCGTAAATAACTATTTTAACGCTGTGCATCATGCAGTTCGGTTTAGGTGTTTTACCTTGCACAAGCGAATCTGAATCAAATTTTCGCACATCAACTCCAAACCATGAATAGAACAGAAGAAGTCCGCCAGGATGTAGTTATAAAGTTTGCCGGAGACTCCGGTGATGGAATGCAATTGACCGGCAGCCAGTTCACCAACAATACTGCTTTGATGGGTATCGACCTGGCAACATTCCCTGATTTTCCTGCAGAGATCCGCGCGCCACAGGGAACGATTCCTGGCGTGAGCGGCTTCCAGCTTAGATTTTCAAGCCAACCCATTTTCACTCCAGGTGATGAATGCGATGTACTTGTTGCTATGAATGCGGCCGCTCTGAAAACGAATTTAAAATCGCTTAAGAAAGGCGGTAAAATTTTGGCGAATACAGATGGTTTCGATACAAAGAACCTGCGACTGGCCAACTACCCGGAAGGGGTAAATCCACTGGACGATAACAGCCTGGGTAATTATGAAGTCATCCGTATGGATGTTACGAAAATGACGAGGGAGGCTTTAAAGGATATTGCCATGGGCACCAAAGAAAAGGACCGGGCAAAGAACATGTTTGTTCTTGGTTTCCTTTATTGGATGTATAACCGTGATATGGAGACTACGATCAAGTTCCTTCGCGATAAGTTTGGTAAGAAGCCGGAGATCCTTGAAAGCAATATTAAGGCGCTGCAGGCTGGTTACAACTATGGTGACACTACTGAAACATTCAGCACACGATATAAAGTAGAAAAAGCGAAAATGCAGCCGGGCGAATATCGCTCCATCATGGGAAACCAGGCACTTGCACTGGGAATAGTAGCAGCATCACAGAAAAGCGGTCTGAGAGTTTTTCTCGGCACCTATCCGATAACTCCTGCATCGGATATTTTGCATGAGTTGAGTAAGTACAAATCATTCGGGATCCGGACATTCCAGGCTGAAGATGAGATCGCCGGAATTGCATCAGCTATTGGCGCGAGCTACGGAGGATCATTAGGTGTAACTTCTACTTCAGGGCCCGGTATGGCATTGAAAACCGAGGCAATGGGATTGGCGGTGATGCTGGAGATTCCATTACTGATTTGTAATGTTCAACGCGGCGGGCCATCCACTGGATTGCCAACGAAGACCGAGCAGAGTGATCTTTTACAGGCATATTATGGCAGAAACGGCGAATGTCCAATGCCGGTGATATCTGCTTCTACTCCGAGTGATTGTTTTGAGGCAACCTATGAAGCGGTTCGCATAGCGGTTGAACATATGACACCGGTGATATTATTGAGCGACGGCTATATAGCAAATGGAGCCGAGCCGTGGAAGTTCCCGCAATCAGATGAGCTGCCTCCGATCACTACTGAGTTTAAAACACAGTTGCAGGAAGGAGAAGAGAAGTTTCAGCCTTATCTGCGTGATGAGAAATTAGTAAGACCCTGGGCAATTCCCGGAACACCGGGATTTGAACATCGAATCGGGGGCCTTGAAAAACAAAACGTCACTGGCAACGTTAGTTACGATCCCGAGAACCACCAGTTGATGATCAAGATCCGGCAGGAAAAAGTGGACCGTATTGCGGATCATATTCCCTTACAGCAGATAGACACGGGTGATAATGAGGGCAAGGTTTTAATTCTGGGATGGGGTAGTACCTATGGCGCAATAAAGAGCGCAGTGCTGGAACTGCGGGCACAGGGCATGTCTGTCAGCCATGCGCATCTCAGATACCTGCGGCCTTTTCCAAAGAATCTGGGTGAGATCCTGCGGAATTTCGAACATGTGCTGGTGCCGGAAATTAATAATGGCCAATTGATACGCATCATTAGAGATCAGTTCCTTATTGATGCAAAACCGTATAATAAAGTGATGGGTATCCCCATAACGAAGACCGAACTGGTGATGAAAGTGAAAGAGTTTTTTGGAAGCAACAATTAGAACGGGAAGCGGAAAGCGGGAAGCGGAAAGCGGCTTTATCAGAAAGCGGGAAGCGGAAGGCGGGAAGCAGACAGCAAGATGTTTTCAGTTTCCGGTTTTCTGTTTCTCGTTTTATTTCCGTTTGCTGGTTTCGGTTTTCCGTTTTTCAGTTTCGTCAATGAAAGGAATGATTGAAATATCACCATTCTTTTCAAGCACCGCATATTTGATCTGCTCCATGCGTTCGATCCCAAATTTATTTCGAGCAGACTCAAGTATGTCCTCTTCTTCAATTCGGCATTTCTCGATACGTTTTTGCAGCGGTTGGCCATTCTCTACGACAATCATCGGCATACCTTCAGCCACTTTATCAAATAACTTGAACTTATTTTTCAGGTTCGAAAGAATCAGGTCCACACCGATAAGCGTTGCAATGAGTATAAATGCTCCGGTTACAGAATAGTCTTCCCCTACAAGTGCCTGCTGCGTTACTTCACTGATGATCAGTAAAAGGATAAAATCAAATGTTGTGGTTTGCGACAAACTTCTTTTGCCGATGATCCTGAATACAATCAGCAGGAATATATAAATGATCACACCTCTGAAAACGGGATTCATATTATGGATAGATTAATTGTGAAATCGAAAAACGTGTATGACCGGCCATAATGTTTGTGTTGTATCGACCTGCCTTTCGGGCCTCTGTGTAGAATGTGATTGTCATATCGCCACTGCCGTCGAATACAAAAAAATGCTTTCCATTTTCCACGGCCTGTTGTGTAGGCTCGGGACTTATGTTCCTGATCTCAACATTACTAATGTAAGATTGAGGCAATACTATCACAGCGTTGCGCTGTACATTACTCAGTTTAAACCGCATTTCAATCTGATTCTGTATTCGCGCAAATCGTTGGTATTCCAATGTATGCCCGTCTACTCTTTCGGATGCCTTGCTAAGTATGCCGGTGCCGCACACGCCAAGGGCTGACAGCACAAGAAATAGGAACAACAGGCCCCAACCAATGCGTTGTATGGGCCATGACTTTTCGGCTAGTTTTATGTCTTCATCCAATTCAAGCGAATGCGTAATGGTTTCCGACTGTGCCATATTTTTAAATTTCATTGTCAATCATATCTCTTCATACATTGCTCGCAGTAATACGCCTTCCTTTTTCGTTTGCCGAGCGTGCCAATGTTATAGGGAATTTTATCTCGGGGGCAGATGCGTTGCCGGTGAGCCAGCCAGTGCTTTTTCAATTCAAATTTCTTCTTCCATTCAAGAAACTCGAAGCTATAGATTCTTGCCTGGCGTATCATCTCACCTAGCAGTCTGGGTGGCAAAGCACCGACGCGACTTAACGGATGAATCTTAAGACGGAAGAGAACCTCATTCTTAATGATATTACCAACTCCCGAGAATATATCCTGGTCAAGTAATGCGTCGCATGCATATTCATCAGGTTTGGCCAGAACCTTTTTTCGGGCAGATCGTGGATTCCAGGTGTCGCTCATTACGTCGGCACTCCAATCGTACACTTCATCAAGATCTTCGTCAATGATCACAATCGCCGCAGCATAAAAGTTAAGTTCTCCATTTGTGAATCCGAGATGTAAACGGGCAGGACTTTCTTTGCTTTCATTTATTCGATAGGTTCCAAACAGAAGGAAATGTACCCGGACTGTAAAATCTTTAAAGCAAATAAGAAAATGTTTACCCCAGGTTTTGAAGTCTATGATCTTCTTATTTAGTAGCCGGGATTGATCTATCCGGCTATTGCCAGTTACTTCAATAACTTTCTTGCCTTTGAAAGCAGCAACTTCTTCTTTCAATATGACCATGGAAGGACCTTCAGGCATGCGATCTTTCTCATATGATAGTCAATTCTTATTCCCGGATGCTATCCGGGTTATATAAAGAAAATGGGAACCAGGAAGCCTTGCATATACTTCCCAATTCCCATTCGGAATTCTCAATTCTCAATTCCCAATTCCGTTACTGCACTACCAGTGTGGTAGGGCATTTCCAGCCGATAACATGTTGCTCGTAAGCATCACTGTTGGCATCACTCGCTACTTCGTACTTTATAAGATTGCCCGATCCATCGGTCTGATGATTTTTATAATACACATTATGCACCTCATAGTCATCTTCCCAGACCACCTTTGATTGAGTGCGTACATTCACAGGACTCAGCGATGGAAGCCATCCCATATATTGGGCAAGTGTGAATGTATTCCGGTTGAAACCACGAGGTTCGTCGAGGTATATTTGATTACCTGCAGTTGCGCCCGTATTGTATTTATATTCAATGTAACCGGGAGTTGTACCATTTGAAGGAAGTTCCTGAATTCGGGTTACATTACCAGATCTGTCGTACGTGAATTTGCTCACAAGCTCGGTACCCTGAAATTGCACACGCATTGTGGACAGTCGTGTTCCGTTATATTGAAATGTTGTGGGCAGGAAATTCTCATTCGGCGAGTTCCCATCGACAATTGAAACCAGGTTGCCCTTTTTATCAAAGTTTGCAATCAGGATGGTATCTGAAGGTGATGAAGAAGACGTGAATGCCACGCGGTTCTTCTGCCAATGAACATTCATGTCCAAATGTTCACTGATCATAATGGAATAAATGCCAGCACTGATCGTTTTAACCTGCCCGGTTATCGGATCAAATGTTTTACTAAAAGCCTGAGTACTGCTTGCGGGATCTGCAATAGCAGAGAGTGAATAATTTTCAGATTGACAAACAACTCCCTGAGGTTTTTGGCGACTTGCCTGCAATTCAGCTTCGGGATTCAACTCATTCACTTTAGTACAAGAGGATGAACTAATTAAGACTCCCGCGATCAATGCGCACGATAAACTAACTCTCTTCATAAAACAAGGTTTAGAGGTAAGACTAAAGGTTTGTGGTCATTACCAGTTAATAATTGATTAAGCACATGGTCTTTTGCGGGATAGTTGGATGTGTGGATAAGCAGGATGTGCAAAGCCTGTGCCTACGGTTGTTGATCGAATGAAAAACACAGGTTCTCTTCTTTCAATGTACGGCTGAAATTCAAGCTGGCAAAGGATTTCACTAGATTTATTTATTTTTGAACGATGCAAATACATCGATGTTCAAACGCTTCCCAAAAGTGTGGAATTCCTAATCAGTATATGTCCGAAAATGAAGGTTTTACGTTTTTCCGCTAACAAAAACAGGGAGCAGTTCACTCCCTGTGTGTAATCGTATCCACAACTGCATTAAGCCTTCAAATCAGGTTGCTTTGTCGCGGGTGGTCCGGATCAGGCTGATTCCAGCGAAAAAGAAGATTGCGCCGAGTACGCCATAGATGACGATTTCTTTAATATCACGAGTGCCGCCACCATTCATAAAGTTCATGGCTGCTACTATCAGGCCCACGACTCCGAGAATCGTGAGGATTATACCTATCACTCTTTTTTCCATAGTGATTCTTTTTGTCAGAAGCTGCAATTCATATTCCATCCGCCAGTTATTGTATTTTTGCCCGATGCAAATGATCCAAGAGGGAGTATCTGAACTTTTCAGGGCATTTAGTAAGCATGCCGATTTCACCGTTCATAAATTGCCACAGAGCGGCAGCGACCGGTCCTATTTCAGAATATTTTCCGGAAATGAGCAGTATATAGCTACGTTCGGCAATAATATCCGGGAGAATGCAACATTTCTTTACTTCAGTGAACATTTTCATGAAGCTGGTTGCCCTGTGCCTCAGATATTTGCTGTAAGCGAAGACACACGTTTTTATTTGCAGGAAGATCTCGGCACTTCTTCACTACTGGACGTGCTTTTAGAAAAAGGTTATAGTGACGAGGTTTACCAGTTATTCAGGCAAAGTCTCCGGAAGCTTGCTCATATGCAGATCAAAGGGGACGAAGGTCTTGATTACAGCAATTGTATAACCAGTCGCGAATTCGGAAAACAGGCGATTACCAGCGATCTGCTTTACTTTAAATATTATTTTCTGGACACGTTGCAGATCCCGTACGATAAAGAAGTGCTGCTGGATGATTTTGATGCACTGTCTACTTACCTGGCAAGGGTGGATCATAAACATTTCATGTTTCGCGACTTTCAAAGCCGGAACATCATGGTGCGCAATGGCCTCACGTCTTTCATTGATTACCAGGGTGGGATGAAAGGTGCGCTGCAATACGACGTGGCATCGCTGCTGTGGCAGGCAAAAGCAGACCTTCCGGATGCATGGAAAACGTCTTTACTTGATCACTATCTCGATGATGTGGAAGTATTGCTCGACCAGTCGCTCGATCGGACGAGGTTTGTAAGTCAGTATAATGGATATGTGCTGATTCGTATGTTGCAGGTTTTGGGTGCTTATGGCTTTCGAGGTCTCTTCGAGCGCAAGGCTCATTTCATTAGTTCCATTCCCCTTGCTTTGAGAAACATGCGATGGTTCTCGCAAAACAAGCATATCGGTATTGCTGTCCCTGAGTTTGAAAGAATTCTAGAGGTGATCACTTCGGAAGAGGTATTGAATAGATTTGAAACGATCAGGGCCGATGAGGAAACGCCGCTGATAGTAACCATCAATAGCTTCTCGTACAAGAAAGGGTTACCGCAGGATAATAGTGGAAACGGTGGCGGATTTGTGTTTGATTGCAGGGGCCTGCTCAACCCGGGCAGATTTGAAGAGTATAAGGCAGTAACTGGTCGCGATAAATCCGTTATCGACTTCCTCGAGCAACGGACAAAAATGAATGAGTTTCTAAACAATGTATTCAACATTGTTGACATTTCCGTGGAGGATTACATCAGGCGCGGATTTGCAAGTTTGCAGGTAAGTTTTGGATGCACTGGTGGCCAACATCGAAGTGTTTATGCGGCAGAAGCGCTTGCACGTCACCTTCGCAATAAATTCAGAGTGAAGACGAATGTTCATCATATTGAACAGGAGTCAAAGAATTGGATCAACGGTGATGCTTCTATAAAAAGTTCCTAATGTATTACATTGTTTACGGTGCGCTTTATCTTCTTTCGTTGTTACCGATGCCAATATTGTATTTGTTATCGGACTTTTTCTTCGTACTCATATACCATGTATTTGGTTACAGGAGAAATGTAGTTGAATCAAATCTTCGAATTGCATTTCCTGAGAAAAGCGATAGAGAAATTAAGAGCATCTCTAAAAAATTCTATGGCAATTTTGTTGACAACTTTATAGAGACACTTAAATACATTTCTGCGAGCAACGAATTTTTGCGAAAGCGATTTTCAGGAGACGCTGAAGTGTTGAATACACTCTATGAGAAAGGCAAGCGCTGCCAGGTGCATATGGGACACAATTTCAACTGGGAACTGGCCAACCTCAGCATTAGTTTTTTTTCACCCTATGTATTTCTTGGTGTTTATATGCCAGTAAAAAATAAGGTGATTGACCGATTGTTAAGAGGCTTGCGGTCAAAGAATGGCACAGTACTTCTCCCTGCAACAAATATGAAAGAGACGATGTTGCAATACCGCGACCAGCAATATCTTCTTGGCCTGATCGCGGACCAGGTGCCAGGAAACGTTTCAAAAGCATACTGGCTGAATTTCTTCAATAAACCAACTCCCTTCGTTCAGGGTCCGGAGCGTGGCGCAAGAAGTGGGAATGTTCCCGTAGTATTCGCAAATATTGAGAAACGCAAACGAGGTTATTATCACATCAACCTGGAGTTGGCGAGCGAAGAGCCCGCAAACTTACCCGTGGGTGAACTTACGCGTCGATACAGGGATTACCTCGAAGTAGTTATTCGTCGGAATCCCGACATGTGGCTGTGGAGCCATCGTCGTTGGAAACGTGAATGGAAGGAAGAATACAGGGATCGCTGGATAGACAGCAATGAACCAAATATTGCGAATGCACCTGCATTGAAATATTAACACAGGCGCATTGCAATTTGAATCAATTCAACAGGCTGTCGTCTTTTACAATTTCTATGCGTTGCTCCGTTTCAATGTTTTTGAATCCGCCAACTATGTTGCGAAGATTATGTATGCCCTGTCTCTTTAACCAGGAACTCGCTGTAACGCTTCTATAGCCACTTGCGCAATGTATGTATAAGTTCTGTGTGTCTTCGATGTTTGCAATGCTCGCCGGGTCGGGCATTTCTTCGAGCGGAATGTTCACTGCATCTTTAACATGAGCGTTTGCAAATTCAGTTTCGCCGCGAACGTCAACAATAACAAGATGATCATCGAACGGAATATCCATCGCAAGTTCATCAGGCTCGACATTGATGATCATATCAATTTGTTCACCGGCTTCTTTCCATGCGTCGAATCCCCCCTGGAGTATCCCCTTGAATTTATTGAAGCCAACACGAGCAAGACGAATAATTGTTTCTTTCTCCTGACCAGCATCGGTGATGAGCAATATTGACTGGTCAAAGCGAATCAGATTACCAGCCCATTCTGCAAGTCTTCCATTCAGCCCGATGTTCAATGATTCCGGCACAAATCCTTCGGTGAAAATCTCCGGTTGACGCGTGTCAAGGATGATAGACTCCGGCTCCTGTGCGGCTTCTTTGAACGATTCAATGGATAAAAAGGACAGCGCTCGTTCGAGTAATGAAGTAAGGCTTTCATACCCCTCTCGATTTATTCTTGCATTCTCTTCAAAGTAACGTGGCGGTTCATTAAGTCCGGCCGTAACGGATTCAATGAATGATGTTCTGTCATTATGCTGCAAGGCATCATTGCTTAGCTTTTGTTCGCCGATAGTACTTTGTTTCTCGGGCCCAATGTTTTTACCGCAACTGCTTCCCGGTCCATGTGCAGGATAGACGATCACGTCATCTGGGAGTTTCAACAGTTTTTCATGCAATGAGTCGTACAACATCGAAGCAAGTTCTTCAGTGCTGTTGTTGCCACTGCCAAGGTCGGGGCGTCCTACATCGTTGACAAAAAGCGTATCGCCTGAAAAAAGAGCATGCGGCTTTCCCGACTCATCAATCAAAAGATAACAGGTTGATTCAATAGTATGCCCTGGTGTATGCAGAGCGATGAGCTGTATGTTGCCAATGCGAAAAGTTTCTTTGTCGTGAGCACGATGAATGGGAAAGCGCGTCTGCGTGTTTGGACCAAAAACAATCGGCGCGCCCGTTGCTCTTTGAAGATCGAGATGGCCGCTTACAAAGTCAGCGTGGAAATGTGTTTCAAAGATATACCTGATGGTGGCATTGCGTTCTTTTGCCAGTTCGTGGTACACATCAGTATCACGAAGTGGATCGATGATTGCTGCCTCACCATTACTCTCAATAAAATATGCCGCCTCACTAAGGCATGGTGTATAGAGTTGTTTAATGAACATGAACTAATTTTTGCGAAGTTAATACATCAAATAAAAATCCCGGCCGAAGCCGGGATTGACACTGAACACTTAATAATATCGTTAAGCAGTAAGTGAATCAACAGAATCCATGATCTGTTGAACCTTGTCGTAATTTACCGTGTAAAATATATACTTTCCATCGCGGGTTGTTTTTACAATGCCCGCTCTTCTTAAGATTGCCAGGTGTTGTGATGCAACCGACTGTTCCAATCTAAGCTTAACGTATATCTCGGTAACTGTGATGCGTTGTTGTTCATTGATCAACTTAATGATCTGCTGCCTTAATTTATGATTAAGAGCACGAAGGATCATTGCTGCTTTCTTAACACTTAAAAAATCAACCTTAACCGCGGTATTCTCTTCCGCCGCTGTTATGGTCATTGAATAGTTATTGGAAACATTCATGCTTGACTCTCCTTTTTTCTTCTGGTTCGAGTCAGCAAAATTAACTTCATTTCAATTCACTATATGCTAAAAAGTAATTAAAAAACAATTTTTAATTCCTTGTGATTCAGCGTTTCCTTGTATCGTGAAATGCCTTTAAATACTGGGGTTCGCTGTAAATCAGATTGTCAAACTGTTTTAATGAATACTTGTTTTCACTTAAATGAGCTAATTGACTTATACCGTAATCAATGTTGTTAAAAATTGCATTATCATGATTGATCAAATGCCTCACTTTTGCAGCACCTGACCCAAAAAATAATATGATATGATCATTTAAAAGTTGATCAAAGGTTTTTTCATCAACAATGAAAGCAGCCGCATTTTGAACCTCTTCCAAATCATCGTTGTAAACGGCTGAAAAAACTTCCATTCGCCGGGCATCTATTAACGGACATAAAAGCAAGGGCTTGTTGTTGCTTGCACTTACCGGCTTTAACCCGTCATTTTGAACTACATTTTTTGCAGCTAAGGCCATTATCTTTAAGGTGCTTTCTGTAATAAGTGGTATCCCGGCAGCATAACAGATTCCTTTTGCAGTTGCCATACCCACACGTAAGCCCGTATAGGAACCGGGGCCCGCAGCAACTGCTACTGCATCAAGATTTCTTACCGTTTTCCCATGTTGTTGCATTACCTGGTTGATGGCCGTGTGTATCCAACCAGCATGATCCTTTTGAGATTCAAGCTGTGAATGCGCAATTATATTTCCTTCTAATGCCAATGCTATCTCAGCGCGCGATGAACTTGTATCAATGTTTAGTATGAGTGCCATCTATAATGAAGATTGAAGAGCAATTGTATCAGACGGAGTGTACTTCGCGTCGCGTAAAGCCATGGCCTTCAATAGAGCATTCACCCGATGCAAGCCGATTTTGTGGGCCCACTCGAAAGGTCCCAACGGATAGCCGGTTCCAAGCTTCATTGCAATGTCAATTTCCTCGCTAGTGCTGATACCAGATTCAAGTGTGAAGAATGCTTCGTTGATGATCGATGCAATGATGCGACTGGTGATAAACCCTGGAACATCTGGGGTAAACGAGTATTTCCAACCTAATGAATCAAGTACTGTGATTGCTTCCTCAGACAGCGGCGATGCGGATGTGACTTCGATGATGGGTCTTTGCATGAAGCCTGGCCAATCGTTGATGCGGATGCAATTCAGTTGAATTTCCCGACAGGTATACTCGTTCGTACCCACAAATAAAGCATTAGACTGTATCGCTTTAAGACGTTGAATGCGTTCCGTATTGAACTCAAATTGAAGATCAAAGTGAGCCGCGGCATCTATGATGGCAAGAGAGCTCAGAGAATCGGCCCATTGTATCTCGATCCCATCAGAGGTTTCTTTTTCAAGTATCTCTTTCTTAGTGGATTCTTCTGCAAGTATTGCAACGGTCATTTTCAAATGTATATTTTTCTACTTTTATGCAATGGAAAAAAGAATAATCAATACAAGCACTGCACCCGCACCCATCGGCCCTTACAACCAGGCTGTGCATGCAGGAAACTTTTTATTTATCTCCGGGCAAATTGCGATTGATCCTTCGACAGGCGATCTGCGGATCGATGATCTGGAAACAGAAGCAAACCAGGTGATGAACAATCTTCGTGCGATCCTGCATGAAGCACAAATGGATTTTAATAATGTCGTTAAGACAACAATTTTCCTCAGTGACATGTCGCTATTTGCACAGGTGAATGAGATCTACGGCAAATATTTCAGCAGTGATTACCCCGCTCGCGAAACAGTGGCCGTAAAGGGTTTGCCTAAGGGTGTTAATGTTGAGATCAGTGTGATTGCTTATCGTGGATAGTTTAAGAAACGGTAAACAGGAAACGGAGAAACAGGAAACGGAGAAACAGGAAACGGTCATCCGTTTCCCGGACTCTCCGGTTATTTAATTACCTCTAACTCTTTTCCGACCCTGGTGAACGCTTCTATGGCCCTGTCTAAATGCCTGCGATCATGCGCAGCACTTATTTGTACACGGATACGCGCTTTGCCTTTCGGTACAACAGGGAAAAAGAATCCAATCACATAAATGCCTTCGTCGAGAAGTTTTGCTGCAAAGTTTTGCGCAACTACCGCATCATAAAGCATGATGGGCACGATTGGATGATCGCCCGGCTTGATGTCGAAGCCGCGACGCGTCATCTCGTCACGGAAATATCTTGTATTCGTTTCGAGCTTGTCTCTTAATTCGGTGGTTTCACTAAGCAGGTCAAGAACCGCAATGCTGGCACCAACTATGGAAGGAGCCAGAGTGTTCGAGAACAGGTAGGGGCGTGAGCGCTGTCGCAGCATTTCAATAACTTCCCTGCTACCGCTTGTAAATCCGCCGGATGCTCCCCCAAGGGCTTTGCCGAGTGTGCCTGTGATGATATCGATCTTACCCATCACGCCCCGGTATTCATGGGTACCACGACCGGTTTTTCCGAGGAATCCGCTGGAATGGGATTCGTCGATCATCACAATTGCGTCATACCGATCGGCGAGTTCAACAATTTTATCCAGCTGGGCGATGGTGCCATCCATAGAAAATGAACCATCAGTTACAATGATCCTGCTGCGTGCGCCAACTGCAGATTGCAACTGTATTTCAAGATCCTCCATGTCATTGTGCTTGTACCTAAGTCGCTGAGCCTTACACAACCGGACGCCGTCAATAATGGACGCATGGTTCAATTCATCTGAGATGATGGCGTCCTGGTCATTGAATAATGGTTCAAAAACCCCACCGTTTGCATCAAAAGCAGCAACGTACAGTATAGTGTCTTCTGTTCCCAGGAATTTGGATATCTTCCTTTCCAGCTCTTTGTGAATATCCTGGGTACCGCAAATAAAACGAACACTGCTCATGCCATAGCCGCGGTGATCCACATATTTCTTCGCTGCTTCAATTACTTTGGGGTGCGAAGAAAGACCGAGATAGTTGTTTGCACAGAAATTCAAGACCGTCTTTCCATTTACACGGATCTCCGCGCCCTGGGCAGATTCTATAATGCGCTCCGTCTTAAACAGTCCGGCAGTCTTGATCTCCTCTAATTCTGTAGATATCCTATTAATGAATTGCTGATTCATGCGAATGATTTGGGCAGCAAATATAGCAATTCCAGAATCCTCAAATTTTCTTGTAACCTTTTCCATCCCTTATGCGTCACACCTCAAAACCGAGAAAATGCGACAAAGAACATTGAATAGCTTACTGGTTGTTAGTCTTTTACTGACACTGCTATACATTGTATTTATCGGGGCGCAAAACATGAGAAAGGTGTACAGCACCCGGGAAAAAGCCGGCAGTACCCGTGGTATCATGCAGGGGGAGTTCCTGATGTGGGAGGGAATGGGCAGTACGGTATTGAGTCGCGGTTTTTGAAAAAAGTTTTAGACCTCAGGCCTATAAAGCGTGAAAAAAGGAGACAATTCGTCTCCTTTTTCTATTTTTAAAAAAAATCCGCCCACTGTTGTAACATTTAATCCACTCCTGCGTACCAGTATTAATAAACCTAACCAAAAAGACCTATCGAAGTAGGCCCTGCTTTATGACTGAATTTGAATACAACCAGACTGTCAAGGATCACGCGGACCATGTGTATCGCTTTATCCTTAAGAATCTGCGACATGAGGAGGATGCCAGGGATGTTGTCCAGACTGCTTTTGAGAAGATGTGGGTGAACCGGGATTCGGTAGACTACAGCAAATCGAAGTCATTTTTATTTACTGTGGCCTACAATCAAATGATCGACCACATAAGAAAAGTGAAGCGCGTTACGCTGAAAGAAGAGTTTCGTGAGGAGGTAAGCGTAATGGATAAACCGGTTCATAACACAAAGAAAGTTCTTGAAGAGGCGCTGGCCCGTCTGAGTGAGACGCAGAGGACGCTGGTTTTGTTGAAAGACTATGAAGGTTATTCGTACGAAGAGATAGGACAGATCACGGGTTTGAATGAAAGCCAGGTTAAGGTTTATTTGCATCGTGCCAGGATCCAATTGAAGAACTACCTGGTTAAACCAGAAAATGTTATCTGATAACATTAAAAACAGTAGCCATGAACATCAACAGAAATAATTACGAAACATTTTTCCTGCTCTATGTAGATAATGAGCTGAGCGATATTGAGCGGAAAGAAGTTGAGGCATTCCTCGAACAGAATCCGGATCTCCAAACGGAAATGGATATGTTCATGGAAGTAGTATTGCAGCCTGAGCCAGCCATCGTATTCCCGTCGAAGCAAATGCTTTTCCGGGGGCACAATCCGGTGAATAGCGACAATTATGAAATGTATTTTGTAATGTACGGGGATAATGAACTGAACGAATCGGATCGTCGTTATGTTGAGCAGTTTGTTCAGGAACACCCACAATTCAGCACCGAGTTTGAGTTGATCCAGTCTGCCCGCGTAACACCAGATCTTTCTGTGGTATTTGAAGGGAAGGAGGTTCTGTATCGTCATGAAAAGCCTGCAGGACGCGTTATTACAATGCAATGGATGCGTGCGGTGGCTGCTGCAGTTGCGTTTGTTTTCATGGTTGGAACCGCCTGGATATTTATTAATGACAGTAATAGCGATAAGAACCTTGTTGCTCTCGAGGATACTAACAGAACATCACATACTACGAAGGAGCCATCAAATACAGCGGCAACAAAAAAGAGCACCACGCCTGTGGTAAAACAACAACAAGAACCAATGGTAGAAGGGGGTTCTGAAAATAAAGAAACAGATAGAGCTAGTAATAATACAGATATTTCATCGCAGGCTAAAGGTCGCATCCAGAGCGATAAACGTCAGATTGACACGAAAAATATTTCTCCGGCTGGTAACAATTCAGCTACTCAAATCGTACAATCTTTAAAGCAACCGGAGATAGCGGATAATGATGTGGATCCACGGGAACTGGCGGCCAATCAAAGGATTGAAGAAACACGTCGCCCGGTGATTGATGAAGCGATTGGAGAGGAAGAATTGATAGCGCGTAGTAACGGTAAAGCGTCAGCCAGGAGCGCGAACATCAGCGAACCGGTGAATGAGAATGTAACTTTTGTTTCAAATACGTCAGGCAACAAGAAAAATATTTTACGCGGGTTCTTCCGCAAAGCGACAAGGGTATTGGAAAAGACAACCAATATCGATCCATCAAACAACGATAAGAACCTTCATATTGCCGGTTTTGAAATCGCATTGAAATAGATAATTAAGCACTAACCAGATAATTTTTACTTATGAAAAGGATATACATACTCCTTGCAGGCATCGCCTTGACTTTAACGTCCGCAGCCCAGGAGGATTCAACGAAAAGAGAAGCGCAGGAAGCAGACACCATCCAGATTGGAAACATGGTAATCATCAAAGAAGGAGGTTCTTCGAATGAGCCAATGGATCATGAAAGGAAATGGAGGAAGCGTCAATACAAGCCGTCAAATGTCACTACCAGTTGGATGTTATTTGACATCGGTGTGAACCAGTTTCGTGATGAAACAAATTATGCACAGGCCATCAGCGCGGGATATCTTCCGGCAGGGGCAAACGAAGATTGGTTCAATCTTAGAAATGGAAAGTCGATCAACGTAAACATCTGGATCATGATGCAGCGTGTGAACCTCATTAAGCACATCGTTAACCTGAAGTATGGCGTGGGACTGGAATTGAACAACTATCGGTATACGGAGAACATAAAGTTCCAGGAAACCAAATCGCCGCTTGTTGCAATGAGTACGCTTGATTATAAAAAGAATAAACTTGCGGCAGATTATGTAACGGTTCCAATTATGCTAAACTTCAATTTCACCCCAAAGAGAGAGCACGGATTTGGATTCAGCGCAGGGGTGCAGGCAGGATACTTGTATTCATCCAGGCAAAAGACCGTTGCTGAAGGAGAAGGAAAGAAGAAGTTCCGGGAAGACTTCGACCTGAGAGAATGGAAGCTTGCATATGTTGGAGAATTAACGCTCGGTCCCGTGAAGTTCTATGGAACTTATGCAATGGAAAGTATGTTTAAGAATACCCTCGATCAAACTCCTTATTCAGTGGGCTTCAGGTGGAGCAATTGGTAAGCGGGAAACGGGAAGCGGGAAGCGGGAAGCGGAAAGCGGAAAGCGGGAAGCGGAAAGCAGAAAGCGGAAAGCGGAAAGCAGCAAAATGTTTACTATCCGTTTTCCGTTTCCCGTTTTCTATTTCTATCGCTGTTACTGTTTTCCATTTCCCATTTTCCATTTCCTATTTCTTATTCACCAGGTACGCGCCGACAACAACAAGTGCAACGCCGATAAATTTCTGGGTAGTAATAGGAGTAGCATTTAAACCAAGGATGCCGAAGTGATCCATGATCAATGCAGTGACGAGCTGACCGGCAACAAAAATTACAAACATATCCGCTGCGCTGATCCGGGCTACTGAAATAATTGTCGCGGTGACGATAAATGCTCCCAGCAAGCCTCCGGTCCACTTGTGCCAATTGACATTACTGTAAACCTGTAATGAAGGCAATGCTTCGCGGCTCACAAGCAACAAAATTCCAAGTGCAACGGTACCTACAAGAAAGGAAATGAAAGCTGCTAAAACGGGGTGCTGTATCGCGGATCTGAGTTGACCATTGACGCCAGCCTGTATACTTATTGCAATTCCCGCAAGCAGGGGAAGCAGGTAAAACATTGTTTTCATCCTGCAATTTGCAAAAAGCAGCTTATAAATCTTGTAAGATATTTGAATGAATCAATTGGAAGCCCGCACCTAACGACGTCCTTTCCCTTTTTTTGATTTTAATGTCCCATTTCCCATTTTCCATTTCCCATTTCCCATTTCGTCCCTCATCTATCTCCTAATCACCACTTTGGTTCCAATTGTTACAAAGCCTGCCAATTCATCAAGGTCTTTGTTTTTTAGAGATATACAACCCTGTGTCCAATTGGTATAGTCGTCAACTACAATATTGTCGTTCGGCCAGGTTCCGTGTATGCCAATACCACCGCCGATGCGGGCATTTTGCGGGATCACTCCGCGTTGTTTGCGCGACTTAAACTTATCCCAGCTTTCCCTGGTGGGATAGTCGAGTGCCAGGAACTTGTTCCACTTTGCATGCGGCCGTTTTGTAGTGATTCGAAACGTGCCTTCGGGAGTTCTCTTATCGCCCTCCATATATTTATCGTCCTGGTTCCTGCTTCCAAAAACAACAGGGTAAGTTGCGTACCATCCCTTTTCATCGAATACCTGCAATTCGTAATCCGATTTGTCGATCAGTATGTATACCGATCCTACGGGCATATCGTTGAAAAATCGTTTTTGAACAACCCTTCTTTCGACAATACGGAAAGATAACAACGCAAACGCAAGGATTGCGGGTACAAGGAGGTGTCGTGGTTTCATAAATCTCGAAGTTGGTTGCGTAGAGACCAGCGAATAAATAATTTGTTTAATCGGTTTGCCGGAGTAGGGTAGTTTTAAGAAAACGACACAGAAGGATTCTTATTTTTCGATAACAATATTTTAGCATGACCGATCAGTGAAGCAGCAAATGCGAAATGCTAAATGCAAAATGGGAAATGGGAAATGGGAAACTGAAACAGCAACCGGAGATGTATAGCACGCATGTGTTTCTCTGTTTCTCCGTTTCTCCGTTTCTCTGTTTCTCCGATTCTCCGATTCTCCGTTTCTCCTATCGCCCCGTCACAGCGCACCGTCGCGGATCTCCTCCACCACGGAAGGATCCAGCAGCGTTGATGTATCGCCCAGGTTCTTGTGTTCGCCCTCGGCGATCTTTCTCAGGATTCGTCGCATGATCTTTCCGCTCCTGGTCTTTGGCAGTCCTGTTACAAACTGGATCTTGTCCGGTTTTGCTATGGGTCCGATAATTCGCGATACAGTCAACGTAATGTCTTTCCTGGTGAGGTGTTCATCACCGTGAGAACCCTGGTAGATTACATATGCATAAATGCCCTGGCCCTTTACATCGTGTGGGTACCCCACTACGGCACTCTCTACAACACCGGCGTGCATATTAATGGCGTTTTCAACTTCGGCGGTACCAATACGGTGGCCGCTCACATTGAGTACGTCGTCAACGCGTCCGGTAATTCTATAAAAACCTTCCTCATCACGAAGACATCCGTCCCCGGTAAAATATAAATTCGGGTATGCAGAGAAATAATTCAGTTTGCATCGTTCATGATCGTTATAAGTCGTTCGCAACATTCCCGGCCATGGGAATCGGATGCAAAGATTTCCGCTAACATTATTTCCTTCGATCTCATTTCCATTCTCATCCACCAGGAGCGGCTGAATACCGGGCATGGGGAGCGTAGCAAATGTTGGCTTTGCAGGTGTTACGCCGGCAAGGTTGGATATCATAACGCCGCCCGTTTCTGTCTGCCACCAGGTGTCAACGATAGGGCTTTCACCCTTTCCAATGTTTTCATCGTACCAATGCCATGCTTCTTCATTTATGGGTTCTCCCACTGTTCCGAGAACGCGCAGCGAATCGAGTGAATGCCCGTGAACCGGGCCCAGTCCAAAGCCCATCAGGCTGCGGATCGCTGTAGGCGCGGTATACAGGATATTTACCTTGTATTTATCAACGATGTTCCAAAACCTTCCCGCATCAGGCCATGTGGGCACACCTTCAAACATAAGCGTTGTTGCACCGGCACCAAGTGGTCCGTAAATAATGTAGCTATGTCCTGTTATCCACCCGATATCTGCTGTGCAGAAATGAATGTCACCAGGCTTGTATTGAAAGACATTTACAAAAGTATATGTGGTATAGATCATATAACCGGCGCAGGTATGAACCACGCCTTTCGGCTTGCCTGTTGATCCGGAAGTATACAGGATGAACAATATGTCTTCAGCATCCATTTCTTCAGCCGGGCAATCGGGATTGCCAAGTGTTTCGATCTTCTTGATCTCGTCTTCCCACCACACATCCCGTCCTTTGATCATTGATACGGGTGTGCGGGTGCGTGTAAGCACTATAACCCGTTTTACAAAACGGCATTGTATCAGTGCATCATCGATCACACTCTTGAGTGGGATCTCTTTATTGCCACGAAATGCACCATCACATGTTATCACAAATTCGGCATTAGCATCCATGATGCGGTCGGCTATACTTTGTGCACTAAAGCCTCCATAAATCACTGAGTGAATTGCTCCAATGCGGGCACATGCAAGAATTGCGATGGCAAGTTCCGGAACCATACCCATGTAAACACATACACGATCACCTTTTCTGACTCCATTATTTTTCAGCACGTTTGCAAATTGAACAACCTTGTTATGAAGTTCGCGGTATGTAAGAATGCGGTGATGTTCTTCAGGGTCGTTAGGTTCCCATATGATCGCAGGCTTGTTACCCAGCGAACCTAGATGACGATCGATGCAGTTTTCGGTGATATTTAATTTGGCACCATCGAACCACTTTATTGATGGTTCAGTGAAGTTCCACTCAAGAACCTTATCCCAACGTTTTCTCCAGAAAAAACTTGAGGCAATGTCGGCCCAGAAGCCTTCGGGGTCCTGAACACTTTTTCGGTAAGCGTTATTATATTCCTCCTGCGTTTTTATGACGTAAGGGTAGGCCATGGCAAGATGGGTTTAGTTAATTATTAAAGGTGCACATAGTTACAAAGTATTCTGTTATTTTTAGCAAGACGACCCATTAAAAACCATCGCATGAGCTTTGTAACAGAAAAAAAAGGACTTACAGGTGTGATCGCTGCGTCTTCAGTAGGCACACTTATAGAATGGTACGATTTCTACATCTTCGGCAGTCTCGCTACAGTTATCTCTACCAAATTTTTTCCGTCTGGAAATGAAACCGCGGCATTGCTTTCAACTCTTGCAACTTTCGCGGCCGGTTTCGTAGTACGACCGTTCGGCGCATTATTTTTTGGAAGACTTGGTGATATCGTCGGACGTAAGTATACGTTTCTGGTGACCCTGCTTCTGATGGGACTATCTACATTTCTTATCGGGTGTATTCCTTCATATGAAACGATTGGCTTTCTGGCACCCATACTGGTGCTGATACTTCGGTTGCTTCAGGGTTTGGCGCTCGGTGGTGAATACGGTGGCGCCGCTACCTATGTTGCGGAGCATGCTCCCGCTGAACGTAGGGGCTTCTGGACTTCATGGATTCAGACCACAGCAACTATAGGCCTCTTTGTTTCGTTGCTGGTCATCATTGCTACAAAGTCGATGATGACGGAAGAATCATTCAACGACTGGGGCTGGCGGGTTCCATTCTGGATCTCGATATTCATGGTAGCAATATCTATTGTTATCCGATTGCGAATGAAAGAGTCGCCATTGTTTGCAAAAGCCAAGGTGGAAGGTAAGACCTCGAGCAATCCATTGAAGGAAAGCTTCGGCAACAGGCTCAACTTCAAATATGTGTTGCTCGCTTTGTTTGGCGCAACAATGGGGCAGGGCGTTGTGTGGTATACCGGACAGTTTTATGCGCTTAGCTTTATTCAAAATACCTTACACGTCGAGCTCGGTCAGGCAAGCCGTTTGATCATGTATGCGCTTGCTTTTGCAACACCATTCTTTGTGTTCTTTGGATGGCTCTCTGATAAAATTGGTAGAAAATGGATCATGCTTGCAGGTATGTTGCTAGCGGTAATTTTTTATCGACCTATATATACGGCGATGTACGAAGCAGGTACTGTGTCGTATCATGGTGTTGTGTCATCAGGGCCGGTTATATTAGACAGCTCATCTTTCTGGACGCTCGTATGGCTCGTGTTTGTGCAGGTGTTGTTTGTTACAATGGTATATGGGCCGATCGCTGCCTTCCTGGTTGAAATGTTTCCAACAAGAATAAGGTATACGTCCATGTCCCTGCCTTATCATATAGGGAACGGAATATTTGGAGGATTGCTTCCTGCAATTGCAACCTTTCTTGCAACGCGTGCAACGCAAGCCAATGAAGCGGCGATGAAAGCAGGTACTACAATACCTTACGACAAGCCATTTCTCGAAGGGCTCTGGTACCCCATCATTATTGCAGCAGTGAGTTTTATTATTGGGTTATTGTACATTAATGGAAACGACAATCGTATTGACGACTAATCAACAATTATGAACAAATTGAGAAAATATCTGGGAGTTGTATGGATAATCATTGCGCTTGCCGCAGGTTATTATCTCATCGTTAATCAGGCTTTACCTAAATTTAACAGTGCGCGGACAGAAGACCTGATACCCGCATTTATATACGCTTTCATCCTAACGCCGATCATTGTTGGGGGGCTTTTTACATTCGGATTTTATTGTCTGAAAGATGAGTATAAAATTTAATTGACCGAATTACTATATTTGCTTCGTGTTTAACCAACAGACTATATTTCCATGGCAACTAAACAGTGCTTGGTCGGGAGCGATCTCGGTGTTTATGGTCTGCCTGATACTGCTTCTCACCAGCGCCAATTATTTCAACTATCCTTCTGCTGACAACAGAGCTGCTATTGAATTTGCGGACGCAGAAAGTGAAAAGGAAGTGCCCTCTCAATCAAATCCTGCGGGCCCGGATGAGAAGTCACCCAATGCTCCTGTTAGTTTTAATGAAGAATATGTACATAAGCAGGATGGTTTGCACGATCCATACTGGACCAACTTTCTATTTGAATACATGATACAGCAGACGGAAAAGCTTGATCATGTGCATTTCGAAATATTATCGCCTCCTCCCGAAGTAACAGTTTGATTTCCCGCTTAAGTTAATCATCAGCATCATGTATTTTTTGTGATGGGATACCCCATTTCACTACATGCATGGCAATAGCTTCAATTACCAACGTTTTTGATGAAGCTGTGCCGATGAGCTGTTGAATATTACAATACATCAAACTATTTTACTGTGGATAAAACTAAAAGATATCTGCAGGGATTATCATCAGATATTCCTGCATCGATCGTTGTATTTCTTGTTGCCCTTCCTTTATGTTTAGGTGTTGCGCTGGCCAGTGGTGCTCCTTTATTCAGCGGACTGATCGCTGGTTTTGTTGGAGGTATAGTTATTGGCTCACTTAGTGGTTCACAGTTAAGTGTGAGTGGACCCGCCGCAGGCCTCACTACCATCGTTGCAGCAGCGATCTTCAAACTTCCAGCATTTGAGGCGTTTCTTCTGGCAGTATTTCTTGCAGGCTTCTTCCAGGTTGTACTCGGGTTTCTGCGTGCAGGCGTTATTGGAGACTATATCCCCAGCGCTGTGATCAAAGGAATGCTTGCTGCGATAGGATTGATACTCATCCTTAAGCAGCTGCCACACCTCGTAGGTTATGATTCATCATCGGATGTAGCGCCCACTGCCGGCGGATCCTCGATGTTGACAGGCATCTTCAATTTGATTACACCAGCCGCACTGGTGATTGGTATTGTAGCCTTATTGTTGCAAATATTCTGGGAGAAGTTTACCGCAAATAAGAAGGGATTCATCAGGATCATACCTGCGCCTTTACTCGTGGTATTGATCGCTGTAGCCCTGAACCTTATCATTGCTTCATTTGCACCTTCATTCGCCATCGGCGCAGATCATATGGTAAACATTCCCATTGCATCTTCGGCCGGTGAATTCCTTTCTTTTTTTACTTCGCCCGACTGGAGTCATATTTCCAATAAGGAAGTTTGGATGGCCGGATTAACGATTGCCATTGTTGCAAGCTTAGAAACATTACTAAGTGTTGAGGCCGTAGATGACCTTGATCCGTTACAAAGGGTAACACCCACCAACCGTGAGTTAAAAGCTCAGGGTGTGGGTAATATGGTGTCCGGATTGTTAGGAGGATTGCCGGTTACAAGTGTCATAGTGCGTTCATCTGCCAACGTAAACTCAGGCGCGAAGAGTAAACTGTCTACCATCTTTCACGGTATGTTATTGCTGGCAAGTGTAGCATTCATTCCAGCGATCCTCAATCTTATACCCAATGCAGCATTAGCGGCTATTTTGATATTCACAGGTTATAAGCTGGCGAAGCCTGCATTGTTTAAGATGTTCTATAAAAAAGGCATGGACCAGTTCCTGCCATTTGTAATCACCATTGCAGCAATTGTGTTGACCGACCTTCTCAAAGGAGTTATGATCGGAATTGTTGTTGGACTTGTGTTTGTTATTCGAAGCAATTTCCGCACATCGGTATTCATTGTATACGATAACAATCGTTACCTGTTTCGGTTACGTAAAGATGTTTCGTTTCTGAATAAGGCAATCATTAAAAGAAAGCTTGAAGAGATACCAGAAGATGCATATGTAATAGTTGATGCAACGCGGGCAGATTTTATTGATAAAGATGTGATTGAGGTTATTGAAGACTTCATGAAGCATGCCCATTTAAAGAACATCGATGTAGAATTTCGAACGCCCATCAGCATGGAAGCAAGGATGCCAATGCCTGTCGATGGTGTGTTGGCAAGGAGATCCCTTTCTGGTGTAAACATATTTGAACCAGTGGCGAGCAGGAACAAAAAACAGGAAATGGGAAATGGTAAACAGGAAATGGAAAATGGTAAACAGGAAATGGGAAATGGGAAATTGGAAACTGAAATCAGGGAACACTAAACACACATAAAGATGAGATCATATCAAAAGTTGTTATTGGAAAATAAAGCATGGGCTGCTGAAAGAGTTGCGCAGGACCCGGATTATTTCAACAGGCTTGCGGAGATACAAACGCCTGAGTTCTTATGGATTGGGTGTAGTGACAGTCGCGTACCTGCTAATGAAATCACGGGAACACAACCCGGTGAAATTTTCGTTCACAGAAACATTGCGAACATGGTGGTGCATACAGATGTAAACCTGTTGAGTGTGTTGGAGTATGCCGTGAATGTATTAAAAGTAAAACACATCATCGTGTGTGGTCACTATGGATGTGGCGGTGTTAAAACCGCAATGACGCGTCACAGCGTAGGGTTGATCAACAAATGGCTTCGCAACATTAAAGATGTTTACAGGATTCATAGACAGGAGATCGATTCTATTGCTGAGGAAGGACAGCGCGTAAACAGGCTTGTGGAACTAAATGTTCGCGAACAGGTGATGAATCTTGCAAAGACATCGCTTATACAACGTGCCTGGAAATACGAACAATCTCCGTATCTGCATGGATGGGTTTATGATCTTAAAGACGGAATTCTTAAACCTGTGATGGAAATGGCGCCTGGTGAGCGGATCGATGAGTTATACGAATACGATAATCTTTAAAACTATCTTTTTATCTTACACCGTTCGTTTTTGAGCAGAAGGCTCAGAGCGTAGACAAAAATCTCTCAAAATACAACAGTGTCGATAGAAATAAGAAATGTTACGAAGCTCTATGGCGAGCAAAAAGCAGTTGATTCAATATCATTTAAAGTAAACAAGGGCGAGATCGTTGGATTTCTTGGTCCCAATGGTGCTGGTAAGTCAACAACAATGAAGATACTCACCGGCTATCTGCATGCAGATGCTGGTGAGTCTTTTGTTTCGGAAATCAGTGTGAATGAGCGACCATTAGATGCCAAGAAAGTAATTGGTTATCTACCCGAAGCCAATCCGTTGTATTATGAAATGTACGTTCGTGAGTACCTGGAGTTTGTAGGGGATGTTCATTCTGTTTCAAACAGAAATCAACGAATAGAAGATGTGATTGCAATGGTGGGACTAACCCCTGAGAGTCGAAAAAAAGTTGGCCAGCTTTCAAAAGGGTATAAGCAACGTGTTGGACTCGCTGCAGCCTTACTACATGATCCGCAGGTTTTGATACTTGACGAGCCCACAACGGGTTTGGATCCAAACCAGATACTTGAAATAAGAGAAGTAATACGCACATTAGGAAAGGACAAAACGGTCCTTTTTTCCTCTCATATCTTGCAGGAAGTAGAAGCTTTGTGCGACAGGGTCATCATCATAAATAAAGGTAAACTTGTAGCCGACAGTAAGCTTTCTGACTTGCGCAGTTCATTGGCGCATACAAGCCAGCTAATTGTGCATTATCGTGAGAACATCGATCCACAAGACCTGTCTTCGATAAAAGAAATTCGCAGTATCAGCAAAACTGCTGATGGAAGCTTGCATATTTCCACCGATGATCCTGAAGGATTACGTCGCAGACTGCTCGAACATTCTTTGCTAAACAAGCTGAATATAGTTTCTTTGCACAGCGGAGAAAGCAGTTTGGAAGAGATCTTTAAAGAATTGACAAGTAATAAGTGAGGATGTGGAATTATTCGATAAGCAGTTTTGCATCCTTCATGTAATCCAATAAAATAAAAAGAAAGTATCATGAGTTACATTGCCGAGGTACATGCAAGACAGATTTTAGACAGTCGCGGTAATCCAACCGTTGAAGTGGATGTTATCACCGATGAAGGTGTATTGGGTAGAGCAGCGGTTCCAAGTGGCGCCAGCACTGGGGTTCACGAAGCTGTAGAACTGCGCGATAACGATAAGAATGTTTATGTTGGACGCGGTGTGCTGAAAGCCGTTGAGAATGTAAATAAAAGCATCAGCGAAAAACTACTGGGATTTGAAGTTGCAGACCAGGCAGGGATAGACAGTTTGCTCATCCAGCTTGACGGTACTTCTAACAAAGGAAATCTTGGCGCAAATGCGATGCTTGCAGTAAGTATGGCTGCAGCTAAAGCAGCAGCATTAGAGCTGGGCCTTCCATTATTCCGCTACATTGGTGGAACGAACGCACGTACGTTGCCACTGCCAATGATGAACATTTTGAACGGTGGTGCACATGCTGATAATAAGATCGATTTCCAGGAATTTATGATCATGCCGGTAGGCGCAACCAATTTCAGTGAAGGACTTCGCTGGGGTGTTGAGATCTTCCATGCACTTAAAACAGTATTGAAGAAAAAAGGATACAGCACAAACGTTGGTGATGAAGGCGGATTTGCTCCGAACATTCAAAGCAATGAAGAAGCTATTGAAACAGTGCTTGCGGCGATCACTGCAGCTGGTTACACTCCGGGTTCGCAGGTGGCTATCGCAATGGATGCTGCAAATAGTGAATTGTGGAAAGAGGATCAGAAGAAATATGTTTTCCATAAGAGCGATGGCAAGACCATGGACAGCGAACAACTGGTAAAATACTGGCAGAACTGGACCCAACAGTATCCTATCGTTTCCATCGAAGATGGTATGGCAGAGGATGATTGGGAAGGTTGGAAAATGCTGACCGAAGCTATTGGAAGCAAATGCCAATTGGTTGGTGACGATCTTTTTGTAACCAACGTGAAGCGCCTGGAGCAGGGTATTCAACAGGGTATTGGTAATGGATTACTGGTTAAGGTAAACCAGATCGGTACCGTTACTGAGACCATCAACGCAGTAACCCTTGCTCAGCATAATGGATATAATACCATTATGAGTCACAGAAGTGGTGAAACTGAAGATACAACCATTGCAGACCTTGCCGTTGCCCTCAACTGCGGTCAGATCAAGACCGGCTCTGCATCCCGGACAGATCGTATGGCAAAATACAACCAGCTTATCCGTATCGAGGAAATGCTTGGTGACAATGCAATCTTCCCAACAGGAAAGATCACTTTTGGTAAATAACTATAAATGACCGGGAACCACATTATGCGGGTTCCCGGTTTCTTTATACCTTTAGCCGGTGCGCATCATTCAAATCATACCCGCCTGGATCAGGAACAAATATTTCCTGACAGCTGTAGGCTTTACCGTATGGATGTTGTTCTTCGATGAACAGGACGTCTTCACTACCCATGTAAAGCAACGTTCTGAATTACACCAGCTTAACGAAAGCCGTGATTACTACCTCCACGAAATCGAATCCACAAAGAAGGAACTCGAACAGCTTAAATCCGACCCCGCAATACTTGAAAAATATGCGCGTGAAAAATACAGGATGAAGCGGGACAATGAAGACATTTTTGTGATCGAAAAATAGGGCATACAATATCCTCTTTCAAAAACCGTTAATAGACTCGGACGGACAACCGAAATTGACTCTTTCGGGAATTAGGACATAAATGGTTTGCTTATGACTTCTTTCTTTACAACAGAGGAGCTTATTGAATATTTATATGATGAAGCTTCGCTGGAAAAGAGGGCCGCTATTGAGGCCGCTATTAAGTATGATTGGTCACTTCGTGAAAAGCTCGACGTATTAAGGTCTTCATCATCTTCTCTTCATTGCGAATTGCTTTCTCCAAGACCAGAATCCATCATGAACGTGTTGAATTATGCACGTGAATCGATGACGGAATCCATACAGCATTAAGGTTTCATTTACTGCTGTAATTTTGCGCCAACATGACGCGAAAAGAACGATTCAATTATGTGCTTGGATACTTTCAGCAATATGCACCTTCTGCAGAAACTGAACTGATCTACGATAATCCTTACCAACTATTGGTCGCTGTAGTGCTTTCTGCGCAATGCACCGATAAACGCGTCAATATGACAACTCCTGCTATCTTTGAAAGATACCCGGATGCTTTCACATTGGCCCAGGCAACGTTTGATGAGCTATATCCACTCGTCAAAAGCATATCGTATCCCAATAACAAAACGAAACATCTCTTAGGACTTGCAAAAATGCTTGTCGATGAGCACGGGGGTAATGTCCCGTTGACGGTGGAAGAATTAGTGAAATTGCCGGGTGTAGGCAGAAAAACCGCCAACGTTATAACATCGGTTATCGATCAGCAACCCAACATGGCCGTCGATACCCATGTGTTTCGTGTGTCTCAACGACTCGGGCTGACGCATAATGCGAAAACGCCGCTTGCTGCTGAACGACAGCTCGTAAAATACATACCTACCGAACTAGTGCATAAATCACATCATTGGCTCATTTTGCACGGCCGGTATATCTGCACCGCCAGAAACCCGAAATGTGATCAGTGCGGGCTGAGGAAAATCTGTCTTTCTTACCGCAAAAACACCATGGACACGATCGCCGATTGATGCATCTTCCCTCAATAATTTGTGAAGATGAGATGCATGGTGTTGTGGTGGGTGGTGGCGCTCTTGCCAACTGCATTTGCAGTGGGGCAATTTACCCGGTATGTCGGGGAAGATAGATACGGGCGTTTTTGGTTGGAAGGAACTGGGTCTCTTGCCTTTATGAGGGCAAGCACAGATCTCAACGGAAACAGGTTATTGTCAGGTTCGCATTTGCATTCCGGATCTGAATTCGGGGTCCGTATTGACTGGCATAAGGGACTTGCGTTTCATCTGAAACATTTAAGGGGGTGGATTTCGGGTGCGGACTCAACGAGCCGCCGCAGCGGTACATCGGTCGACATCGGAAGAAAGTTACGAAACCTACATTTTGTTTCACCGCTTACAGAATGGTCCATTAACATTGAATTTCAACCCCTGCGTCTTTGCAGTAAACAGGTCTCATCGCAGCCTGCTGCAGTTGTCGGATTTGGCATGTACCAATTTCGGCCCAAGGGATTCATTGATGGGCAATGGGTCGACCTTCATTCGCTACGCACCGAGGGGCAGGGGCTGAAAGGCTATTCCTCACCCTATAAACTCCGGCAGAATTGCATTCTTTTGGGTGTTGGCATGGGTTACCAATGGAACCCATCCATCACAACCAGGATCATGGCCGAGCATCGCATACTTTTCAATGATCATCTCGATGATGTTAGTACTATTTACACGGATCTGGAGCTGATGCGGGCGCAGCTCGACCGGCAACAAATGCAACAACTTAACGCCTGGTATGCCCAAACTGATCAACGCCTTCGAAGAGTGGGCAGCGCAAGGGGTAATCCCGGGAAAAACGACGCCTATACAACTGTTAAGATTTCACTTGAGGTGGTGCTATGGCAACGATAAACCGTTAAAACCGGACAAATCCGTGGTCGCCCGTTCATGATGGACACGGTTTAGAATGGTTTTTGCACTTTCAGGCTATATGCAGCAAGAAGAAATGATCCCAAATTATATCAAATCATCCTTATCACTTGAGCCTTTATTCAAGGCCTGGAAGCGATCGCTTGACGAGGGCAGTGGCGGCTTATACCGCTATCTTTTGTCGCAGGTGGAACAACATCCGGAATTACGCGGTTCGCTGTCTATTGAAGCTTTCGATGCCAACAAAGGGCTTATTGATGAGATGATGAATACAGTCTTCCCACTAACGCTATCGGAAACTGAGGACGTATACGCAGTAACCTGTCCTTTTTCGGAAGAAGTTGTATACAGCTCAAAGGTGTTTAGAAATCTTTTTTTGAAAGAAGGAATGACAAAGCTCAAGCTACCGATCGAGAACGACCCGACGCTGGAGCAGAAAATAAGGGCTGTTGCCTGCCAGATCATTCTTTCGCAGCATTATGGGATGAAGATTCCTGGTGAACTCAAACCTGTGTTTGCGTTTGCATCCGAAGATCCCGGGTTACATCGATACTTTGAATTTGAGATCAACAACACTCTTGTAGAAGCCGTATACATAGGTAAGGATAATGCAATGCCTTCAGCGCCTGAGATGGAAGCCAACAAGATCAGTGATCTTGTTGCGCACCCGGAATGGATGGAGTGGATACCACTCGATCGGTTCCGATTTGAAGGGATCACGATCATCCAGATAAAAGATGTTACAGAAAAAGCGGTGGTAAGTAATATCAAGAACATACTATTGAACTTTCAATCATTCAACGATGCAAATGTTTACGAGTCGCTGCAGTCGCAAGTCGAAGACCTCGCGGGAGTGCCGGGGTTGAGCATTGGTATTACTCCCTTTTTCCGGATCAATCAGCGCCGCGTGTTGCCCAAGCTAAATGAAAAACAGAGTTTGTTGGTGAAGCCGGGACTTGAGACGCAGCGTGCTGAAATTGCGGATCGACTCGAGAAGATGTTTGGTCAAAGCAGTGAAACGTTTGTTGTTGAAGCCATTGCGGACGATCAGTTGATGCAGTATTCTTTCCTCTCACAGGTAAAAGAAGCGGGATATTGTTGCATTGCAATTTTTCCGCTAAAGACAAATGGACAATTAACCGGTATCCTTGAAGTGGCCAGTAAAAAAGAGGGCACTTTACGCAATACGGTTCTTGGTAAGATAGAGGTTGTGTTACCGTTGTTTGAGCTGGCATTGCAAAAAATTTCAGACAACCTTGAAGCACAGGTCGACAAAGTTATCAAAGAGCAATTCACTGCTATACAACCTTCCGTTGAATGGAGTTTCATCGATGCAACAATTGACTATTTAATGCGACAGCAAGACGACCCTGACGCCCGCATGCGCTCAATTGTATTCGATAATGTGCATCCGATGTATGGAGCTATCGACATTCGGAATTCGTCGGTGGAACGAAACAATGCTATTCAGAAAGATCTGCTGGAACAACTGGAAAAGGTTTCCGCGATAGTGAAGGAAGCACGCAAAATCAAGTACTATCCCGCCCTTAAAGAAGCGGAGTATAAGATCAGGAAATTTATTCATGCTGTTAAGAACATTGTTCTATCAGATGAGGAAATGTCGATCAATCGTTTCCTGAACCAGGACATTATTCAATTATTTCAATTTCTTCGAACGGCCTATCCGGAACTTCGTCAAAAGATCGGAGATTATTTTGCGGAAGTGAATTCTCCACTCGAAATGTTATACAAACACCGAAAACATTTTGATGAAAGTATAGCGCGCATTAATACGGCGGTGGCCAGGTTCATCGATGAAGAGCAGCAGAAAGCACAACAGATGTATCCGCATTATTTTGAAAGATTTGTCACTGACGGTGTGGATTTCAATATGTATGTTGGTCAATCGCTTTGCCCGGATTCGGAGTTTACACCCTTTTACTTGCGAAACCTTAAGTTATGGCAGCTATCGTTACTTGCCCGTGCGGCCCAGCTTGCTGACAAACTAGAAGAGCACCTGGATGTAAGGTTGAAGACAACCCAATTGATTCTTGCCCATGGGAATCCAATCTCCATCAGCTTCCGACATGCAGAAAGAAAGTTTGATGTAGACGGCGCTTACAACATCAGGTATGAGATCATAAAAAAGCGAATTGATAAGGTGCATATCAAAGAAACAAATGAGCGTCTGACCAAGCCAGGCACTATTGCAATAGTGTATGCTCATCAGCAGGAAGCGCAGGAGTATCTCGAATTCATTGAATACTTCCATTCTGAAGGATTGCTCGAAGCCGATGTTGAACGGTTCGATCTTGAAGAACTGCAGGGTGTCAGTGGATTAAAGGCCCTTCGTGTAGGTATTCAAAAACTGGCGCAACCTAAACAGGAAATGGAAGGCAACCAACAGGAAAGCGAAACGCCAGCAACAGAAACGCAAAACGGCAAACAACAAAGGGAACGTCAGAAATGAAATCCGAGACTTATTCCGGGCATTGCACCGTCCTTGGATTGAGCGTAGTATGCTGTTAATACAATCCTTTTCGCCGGAGCAAGCCAAAGTCCCGCACCGTATCCATTGTGCCACTGATTGGAATCTTCGCCTTCATACCATACTCTTCCGATATCATGGAATGCGAGTATTCCAAATGCACCTGGTAACAGGTACGTCCTGAATTCGCCGATCTTGTATCGCACGTCAACATTATTATAGATCATCTTGTCACCTGCAAATCTGAACTTACGATAGCCACGAAGATTGTGTGTGCCGCTGAGATATTGAGCCTGGAAATATTCATAATCGCCCCACGTGAAGCCGGCCCCGAATCGTAATCCTATGACCAGTTTCGCAGGTGTATTTGAACTGATATAGATCGACATGTCGGTGTTAAGCCTTGTGTAAGTCCTGCTCGTAGAAGACAATCCAAAATTCGTTTCATACTGTGTGAGCCAGCGCACGCCGCGACTTGGAATGGCACGATCATTACGATTGTCGATACTGATGATAGCCTTGGGTCCGAAGTAGGTTTTAGGATTTGCCAGCATCGCTGTATCGAGTCCTTCAAATCGACGATCCTGTGTAATTCGGCCTTTATTATATTCCGTTTTGTAATGATAATATTGGTATGATGGTCCGTATGAGAAAGTAATGTCTGACGTAAGCTGGGTTCTCAACAACACATTTAATTCCGCGTGATCATAGCGCGTACGATAATAGTTTATGCTCTTGCCATCTGAGCGATCATATTCGGTTTCGTTTCCAAATCCAAAAAAGTTGATGGTATTTCGTGGTAGCCGTAGCTGACCATTCACAAGCAGGTCCTGTTTACCTATAGCATCGATCAATTCAAGATTGTAGTTGAACATAAATGCTTTGGTGGCAAGTGCATGATGCGCAGATACCTGTTGCAATACCTTATACGGTTCCTTGCGGAAACCATGCGCACGGTGAGTCAGTGAAATGCCCAGGAATAAACCATCATCACGATTGAATTCGGCGGACAATGAAGGATGTAAGATATCGTATGCAAAGGCACGACGGTTGTACCTGTTAACATAAGGAGAACTTGTTATCCGGTCACGCCATTTACCAGTGCCCTCTACTACATTAGACTCTGGTGCGAAATCATATAAAACCGTTTTTGTTTTCGCAGCAGAGCTGTTATTGATTATGTGGTCCTTATCACGACCCCCAATAACGCGAACGCGAATACTTCCACCATTTCCTTCAATGCGTATGCTGTCTTCGCCTCCCCGCGCATAAAGACGGATCTCTTTTGTTTCGCTATCAAGGAATTTGCGAGAATACAATTCCCTGCTGACCTCGCCTTCTTTGTTGATCTTGTAGATCTTTATGTCTACGTCTCCATTATCTAATCGATTTACATGAAAGAACTCGCGCTTATCCGATGCGGGAATGTCTACTTCACGCGCAAGGGATTTGTAATATTCAACCATTTCATCCTTAAAATATTTGCGTCGTTCCTGGAGTGTTTTCACAATATCTTCTGCGGAGTATGGATATATTTCACGCGGTTGACGGGCAAGCGCAGCACGCATTACATCATCTGTAATTGCTGCCAGCACGGTGTCTGCCATTGTTTGCCAATCGGCGCCTTCGAGCTGGTTTAAAAATGATCGATCAAAATATCGCGCATTGAAATTGAACGTTGTAATGTCACGAGCTTTGGCCCGAAAGCCCTGGAATTTTGGTATCCTGTAAGATTTGCTTACCTGTTTTGGAATGAATCCCATGTTCACAAAAAAAGCCTGATCGCGGTCGCGTGGTATGGGATAATACGTTCTTCTTTCACCTGTATCATTTGTTCCCCAGCGCCATTGGTCTTCATGACGATCGAAGTCCATGATGAACATATCCAACATGCGTGCTTTCAATACTGCATGTTGATCCACTTTGTTGTCATGATCGTCCTGCAATCTTTCAAGTATCTTTTCAGTGCTGCTGTTTTTTTCAAAACCGCCAGGTTCTCTTTCTTCGAATATCGCCAGACTGTTCTTGAACTGATCACGATAAAATCCCAGCCTTGGATCGTCTGGAATGTAGAAAAGACGCGGCTTTGCGCCAGGTATATTCAGCGCATCGGCAAACGTTGGTATTGACAAGGCGGCATATGGATAGGATGCTGATATTCCATCGACAACTGCATCCTTAACGAATGTCTGGCGAAATTCTTCCGGTATGGTGTTGTCAGGAAATTTACGAACACTTCGAAGCACATATTCATTGCCTTTACTGTCTTCTAACCGCAGCGATTTTGTTTGCATACCTCCGCCGACCTTAGTCACTTTTAATCCGCCCAGTTCCTTACCAATATCGATTACTGGTACTTTGACAGGCGTTGTCCATTCCTCCCGGTAATTGCTCCCCAGCAACCAGCGTTTGAATTTGTTTGCTGTAAGAGTGCGATTTGCTACGGACATAACTGAGTCGGGAAAACTCTTCACTTCGTAGGTCCGTGGTTTAGGCATTGTGGTATCCAACGCGGGTAAGCCCATTGAAAAGATGGGTTTGCTAACAGTGTCTGTTTGCGTGGAGAAGAATTTGAAACGAACGCCGCCAGTTTTCAATACCTCCAACACACCGAAGCCGGTTTGCGTGGCACCGAATACCAGGTCCTCGCCTTTCGCCAGATCTGAGATCTTTGAACCGGCACCACTGACTACATAAAACTGTTTCTCTCGTTGAATGAATTGCAGGTTATGTTCATGTCCTGCAACGCGGATGCAATAAGGATGCTGATTCAAAATACTGTCGACTGCACGGCTAAAATCTTTATATATCGGATGACGATTGTCCTGGATGTTTCCAAACACTCCACGTGATAACGGATAAAGCGAGCCGAGTATGGGAAGGGGGATGTATAATTTCGGATTCAATTCGGTCAGTGGAAAAATGTGTTGCTTGATGCTATAATATCCACCATGTCGGCCATAAGTAATGAACGGATGATGTGCAGCGAAAACAAGTAGTTTGTCTTCATTTCGGGAAACTATGTCTTTCAATTCATCCAGCAAATCCTCTTCGGTCTGAATATCGCAACCGTATGTGATGCCCGACTTTTCATATCGATGTAGCCACCACTGGCTATCGATTACAACGAGGGTAACTTTCGGAGACAATGATATTTCCTGAGGGCCGGGACACCCGTCAGATGGCACATACACGATGTTTTGTTCGCCGAGTGAATTGACATAGCGGAACTGGTTCATCATCTGTTGGTAACCACCTGCACGGCCCTGCATCCAGTCGTGATTACCGGCCATGATATAAGCAGTGGCTTCAGTACCTCGAACCAGATTGATCTGACTGTCCAGTATTGCCTTCTTTTCCTGGTAATTGGTCTCGTAGATGGACGGCAGCCCTTGTGGATAAATGTTGTCACCCAAATAAATGACACTAGTCTTTTTATCGAGTGGAAACAATTGGCGAATGAGATCCAGTTCAGGATGCTTTTCTCCCGCCAGTTTTCCTGCATCTCCGATCAATATTATTCTATTAACGACAGAGTCGGTAGAGGCAGGTTTTTTTTGTTTAGATCCATTATTATTTTGCGCGGAAAGCCTTTCATTTTGTACGAATGAAAAGAGTATGGATAGGGTCACCAGTGCTCTTGATAGAAAGCTCATCATTGTATTTTATTTTGCTACGGAACCAGGCTGGTAAGGGAAAAGCAGCATGGTTGCCTTGCCCTGTAATCCTTCGTTTGATATATACATATCGCCGTTGGATGCAAAACTTATACCTTCTGGTTGTTGAAACTGATCAGGATTCAGATCGTATGCGAACTCAACCTTTCCATCGGGAGTACATACCAAAATACATTTTCCGATTGATGCAAGTATGTAAAGTTTTCCTGTGATCGGATGGATAGCGGCCGATGAAGGTTTGCACTGCGCCGAATAGTCTTTCAATTTAGTAAGCACCGAGCGCATAGGAATTTCAAAGAATGGCTCCGGGTCAAACCGCCTGGTATGCAGATCGAAGCTGTAAGCAAAAATGGCATCATCTGCCAGTGCATGGTCTTTGGTAATAAGAATGATCTTATTAATGGAACTGTAATAAACGATCGCTTCGAATTCAACTTTCTTTGCCAAGTCAAATTGATATTTTTTTGATGGCACAAGCTGACCGCTGGTGAGTTTCAGATTATGAAGCTGCCCTTCGTTTACAAGTACTTCGTGGAGATCGCCGTCCGCTTCAAGAATATAAAATGCTGAGTCCGTTTTGACGATGTCTTCATAGTCGCCTTCGTCAGAAAACGGGATAGTTTGGATATTGCTGCTGTTCGGATGGAAGATAAACATATGACCATCCTCGTCATTGATACCTGCGAACATGTTGTTGGATAGCGGTGTTTGACCGGAAATTTCAAGTAATTCTCCATCCAGGACGAACACTTTTCTTTTGCTTTCATCATATCCAGGGATTGGCGGCTTGAACGATTTTCCTGAATCCGAATCGCAGCTATAGAGCAATGATCCGCTCATCAACAGGGAAAAAAATATTATTGTTCGGGTAATTGTAGACTGAAAATGAATCGCTGGCATGGATTTGTTGTAATTTATTGTTGTAACACATAACCAGTTTCAAAGTTTATACCAGCATGTTAACCGCAAACCAATCCGTCGTGGCTGATGCGCAGCACTATGTAAGGAATCTTTTTGCAGCAAAAAGTTTTAAAAATCTTGTCTATCACAATCTTGACCATACATTGGAGGTAGTGCATTATTGTGAGGAACTCGCGGCGGCGCATGGCCTGGATTCAATTGCAAAGGAAACACTACTCGTTGCTGCGTGGTTTCATGATACCGGCTACCTGAAAGTAGCGCCTCGCGATCATGAAGAGGAGAGCAAGCGCATCGCCCGGGAATTTTTGATAGGGAGAAATGCCACTGATGAATTTATTCATGATGTGGAAAATTGCATTGAAGCCACCAAGATGCCACAGGCGCCGACGAACCTGTTGGAGCAAATATTATGTGATGCCGATCTGTATCACCTCGGAACAGACAATTTTAATGAGAGGAGCATGTTGCTTCGCGATGAGGTGAACAATCTGAACAAGAATAACCATGTGTCAAAAAAAGATTGGCGACAATTGAACATCGACTTTTTAGAAAGGCATCGATACTTCACCGATCACGCACGAGACAGGTTGGAACCGCAAAAGGAACGCAACATTGCCATGCTCAAAGAGAAGATTGGTAAGAAAGAGAAGAAGATCGAGCAGGACATCGAAGAAAAGCAACCTGCTCTTGAAGCAGTGGCGGCATTGTCTCCAGCGGCAGCCGAATTAGATGCTGATGTGCGCGCCGCAGAGGAGCCAACAGGCAATGGGCAAGATGTGTCAACAAAGGGGCAGGAGATTGCCGATAGTGATGGGCAGCCAGGATTGGAAAAAACTAATGGGCTGCAGGTGACGGAGGATGAAAAGGACAAGGCTGGGAAAGAAAAAAAGAAGAAAAAGAAAGATGAGCAGATCGATCCTGCAGTTGAAAAACAAAAACGGACCGAGCGCGGTGTAGTGGCCATGTTCAGGATCATGTCTGAGAATCATATCAACCTAAGCCAGATGGCCGATACGAAGGCCAACATAATGATATCGATCAACACGATCGTGATTTCGATACTTGTATCTGTATTGCTGGGTAAGTTGCAGTTCTATCCTCAGTACATCATACCAACTATCATTCTTATCTCTGTATGTCTTGGTGCGATAGTGTTTGCGATACTTGCTACCCGCCCTAATGTAAGCGGCGGCAAGTTTTCGCGGGAGGATATAGAAAATAAAGAGATCAATCTTTTGTTCTTCGGAAACTTTTATAATATGGAACTGCAGGATTACGACTGGGCGATGAAGGAGATGATGCAGGACAAAGATTACCTGTATGGTAGCATGATCAAGGACATGTATTTCCTTGGTGTTGTACTGGCACGTAAGTACAAACTGCTTAGAATATCCTTCAACATCTTTATGTTCGGACTTGTTGCCGCGATCATTGCATTTTCAATAGCGTTGTTGACGACGACACAGTGATAAACAGAGAAACGGATAAACAGAGAAACGGAGAAATTTCTGATTCTCCGACTCTCTGGTTCTCCGGTTGTCCAGCATGCTAATCACATCGATCTCCTATACTGCCCGCCTACTTCATACAGCGCGTGGGTGATCTGGCCGAGGGAACAATATTTCACACATTCCATCAGCTCTTCGAATAAATTTCCATTTGCTACAGCAGTTTCTTTGAGTTGCTGTAATGCAGCGCTGCAGCGGCTTTCATTACGCCTGATAAATGCTTTCAGATTTTGTATCTGCTGTTCCTTTTCTTCAGTAGTGCTTCTTATTACTTCACCTGGAAGAATAGTAGGACTTCCTTTCTTGTTCAGGAATGTATTCACTCCAATGATCGGTAATTCTCCGGTATGTTTTAAACTTTCGTAATAGAGGCTCTCTTCCTGTATCTTATTTCTTTGATACATTCTTTCCATCGCCCCCAATACACCGCCACGTTCTGTGATGCGATCAAATTCACTCAGCACGGCTTCTTCAATAAGATCCGTGAGTTCTTCAATAAGAAATGAACCCTGATTTGGATTTTCATTCTTCGCAGTTCCTAATTCGCGATTGATGATAAGCTGTATCGCCATTGCTCTTCGTACAGATTCTTCTGTAGGAGTGGTGATGGCTTCATCATATGCATTGGTGTGAAGACTATTGCAGTTGTCATAGATGGCATACAATGCCTGCAACGTCGTGCGAATATCATTGAAATCAATTTCCTGCGCATGTAAACTTCTTCCACTTGTTTGAATGTGGTATTTCAATTTCTGGCTGCGCTCATTTCCTTTGTATTTATTTCGGATAGCTTTTGCCCAGATCCTTCTTGCAACGCGACCAATGACACTGTATTCCGGATCCATTCCGTTGCTGAAAAAGAACGAAAGGTTTGGAGCAAAATCGTCGATGTGCATTCCCCTGCTCAAATAGTATTCGAGATAAGTAAATCCATTTGATAAAGTGAATGCAAGCTGGGATATAGGATTGGCGCCGGCTTCAGCAATGTGATACCCACTGATGCTGACGCTGTAAAAATTCCGAACCTTCTTATCAATAAAATATTGCTGTACATCTCCCATCATCTTCAACGCAAATTCTGTTGAAAAAATGCACGTGTTCTGTGCCTGATCTTCTTTCAATATATCGGCCTGAACCGTACCGCGAACCTGCGACAAGGCACTTGCCTTTATTTGTTCATATACATCTGCAGGCAACACTTCATCACCGCTAAGTCCAAGCAATTTCAATCCAAGTCCCGAATGACCATCAGGCAAACGTTCCGGCGATGACGGATTATAATAGATCGGTTTAGGAAGTGTGCGATACTTCTTTTCAAACACCTCGCTAACATGATCCCATAGATTGTTAGCGTCGATATATTTTTCGCATTGCTGGTCAATCGCTGCATTCATGAAGAATGCAAGAATGATCGGCGCAGGGCCGTTGATCGTCATGCTTACCGATGTGGACGGAGCACACAGATCAAATCCGCTGTAAAGTTTTTTCGCATCATCAACAGTTGCGATACTTACTCCCGAGTTGCCAATCTTACCATATATGTCTGGACGAACCGCAGGATCCTCACCATAAAGAGTTACACTATCGAAAGCTGTTGAAAGCCTGTGTGCTGGCTGTCCCTGGCTTACATAGTGAAAGCGCTTGTTGGTACGTTCGGGACCACCTTCTCCGGCGAACATGCGGGTAGGATCCTCGCCCGTGCGCTTCAATTCAAATGCCCCTCCTGTATACGGGAATTCCCCGGGCACATTTTCCTGTAATTGCCAGCGAAGAATATCACCCCAGTCTTTATATCGTGGTAAAATTACTTTCTGTATCCGGGTACCGGATAAACTGTTGGTCGACATGGATTGACGGATAACCTTTCCACGCACTTCGTATTCAAACACATCCGCATTATATTTCGCTTGTACCGACGGCCAGTTGGTCACTAAAGTGCGACAATTTTCATCGAGTTTTTTCAAGGCCGATTCGTACAACGATACGATCTGTTGTGGAATAGCACCGTCTCTGTTTAATGTAAGATCGATTGATTTGTCATTATCGGAGCCGATGTTTTTTTCAAGGAGATCTATTGTGCCTTTGATGCGATACAATTGTGATGCGACATTGCATTGCTCTCTTACCCATTCATCATAACTCCTGTTGCTTTCAGCGATCTCCGCCAGGTATCTCACGCGTTTGGGAGGAATGATCTGCGATTTTGTAGAAGTGTCACCATTGTGAGCGACGGTTTGATCGCCACCAAGCTCAAGCCCTGTTTTCTTTGCAATAACCTGTATCAAACGGTCAAACAGTTCGTTGACTCCAATGTCATTGAATTGTGCAGCGATGGTTCCAACAATGGGCAGTTGATCATCGCTTGCTGAGAATAAATTATGATTGCGTTTGTATTGCTTTCGCACATCGTGCAAGGCATCGAGCGCGCCTGCTTTATCGAATTTATTTATGGCGATGACATCGGCATAATCCAGCATATTGATCTTCTCAAGCTGGGATGCGGCGCCATATTCAGGTGTCATCACGTATAGACTCACATCGCAATAGTCGAGGATGGATGCATCACTCTGTCCTACGCCGGCAGATTCTAAAATAACAAGGTCATAGCCTGCAGCCTTGCAGATGTCTATCGCTTCCTGCACGTGTTCGCTCAGGGCGCGATCACTTTCACGTGTAGCAAGAGATCGCATGTATGCGCGCGGATGTGAAATGGAATTCATACGAATACGATCGCCCAACAATGCGCCCCCTGTTTTCTTTTTCGAGGGATCGACGGAAATGACCGCGATGGTTTTGTTCTGCAGTTTATTGAGGTATCTGCGAACCAGTTCATCGGTCACACTTGACTTACCGGCCCCGCCGGTGCCTGTGATGCCGAGTACAGGGATTTTTTTATCGGGCGAAGCATTGAATGATTTTAGAAGCGAATCGAATGGCTGCTGATTTTCTGCATGACTGATGGCGCGGGCGATGAGACGTACATCCATTGACTCTTCCAACTTAAGAGGCCCTTTTATTTGAAGGTTGCCGTTCACGGGGAAGTCGCACTGCCGGATCACATCTTCAATCATCCCTTCCAGTCCGAGTTGCCGGCCATCATCGGGAGAGTAGATGCGTGTAATGCCGTATTGCTGCAACTCACGGATCTCCTGTGGCAGTATGGTGCCACCTCCACCACCGAATATCTTTATATGCCCACAACCGTTCTCGTCGAGCAGGTCTTTCATGTATTTGAAGAATTCCAGGTGGCCACCCTGGTAAGAAGTTATGGCGATTCCCTGGGCATCTTCTTCGATGGCACATTCGACGATCTCACGCACGCTTCGATTGTGCCCAAGGTGAATGATCTCGGCACCTTTGGATTGAAGGATTCGACGCATGATATTTATGGCAGCATCGTGCCCATCGAACAGCGATGCGGCTGTTACGATACGGACCTTATTGGTTGGGGTATATGACATATGCAGGCAATTTAAGCAACGGGCAAATATAGACAGAAAGCGGAAAGCGGAAAGCGGAATGCGGCTGGTGCGAGTATTGCAGAATTTGCAAAGGATCTTGATGTATTGAATTTATATAACTGCTTCCTGCTTTCTGCTTTCCGCTTTCCGTAGCATATCTTTATCAAAACGCTCTTATGCATCTCGACGCCCACGTACATTTTTGGAAATACGACCGCACAAGACTTGGATGGATCGACAAGAACATGAAAGTGCTTCAAAAAGATTATTTGCCTACAGATCTTTCGGGAACCCTGGCACGTAACGATATGGATGGAGTTATTGCGGTGCAGGCTGAACAATCGGAAGTGGAAACTTTATTTCTTATTGAACTGGCAAAGACGCATCCGATCATTAAAGGTGTTATAGGATGGGTTGACCTACAGGCACCGAATGTGGGCGAGCGATTGGATTATTTCATGCCCAATGCAATCATCAGGGGATACAGGCATATTGCGCAGTCGGAGCCGGATGACTTTTTTTACGGTGAAGATTTTAGACGCGGTCTCACTGCCGTTTTTGAACGTGGCTATGCGTACGACCTTCTTGTATTTCCGCGTCAGCTAAAGGCAACGGTTGACCTGGTAAATGCCTTTCCAGGGGAGCGTTTTGTGCTGGATCATTGCGGGAAACCTGAGATAAAAAATAAAAAACTTGACGACTGGAAGCAGCAGATCAAAGAGTTAGGCGCTCATCCAAATGTGTACTGTAAGTTGTCGGGTTTGTTTACCGAAGCGGAATGGAAATCGTGGAGTGCGGGTGATTTTTATCCTTACCTCGATGTGGTTTTTGACGTTTTTGGAACAGACCGATTGATGTTTGGGACTGATTGGCCGGTTATGCTGTTGTCCGGAATGTATGTGCAGTGGAAAAGCCTTCTGGAAAAATACATGGAGAATATGAACGAAGAAGTGAAAGACAATGTATTTGGATGGAATGCAATGAGAATGTACCAGATAGTAGGTAGTCGGTAATCGGTAATCGGTAATCGGGGAAACGGGGAAACGGAGAAACGGAGAAACAGAGAAACAGAGAAACAGAGAAACAGATAAACAGAGAAACGGATAAACGGAGAAACGGAGAAACGGACAATTTCCATTTCCCATTTTCCATTTCCCATTTTTACACTATATTGTTCTTGCGTGCGTAAACCATTAACCATACTACTGCTAGCCATCCTTGTGTTCAATTGGGTTGGATACCGCCTGGTATCGCAGTGGCTTGAAGCGCACGTTAACCGCACACTCGAAGTAAGCCTTGACAAGAATCAATACAACGAAGAAGACCTTGTAGAGATCAGGGTTCCGATCAATCTGCCATATTCAACCGACTGGAAAGAGTTTCAGCGAATTGATGGTGAAGTTCGATTAGGTGATGTGTTGTATAAATATGTGAAGCGCAAGGTCGAGAATGGTCAGTTGGTATTATTGTGCCTTCCGAATAAGTCAAAAATGGCTGTTCAAACGGCTCGTGATAAATTCTTTCTCCTTGTAAACGATCTACAGCAGGAGAGCCAGTCGAAGGATAATTCAAAGGTTCCGACTGGGCATAGTTTCAAAAGCCTCTTTACAGAGTACTGGCAGAACGACGACAACTGGGTTTTTGCTGGTTGCGATGGAATCATACAGGTATACGGCCCTGTACCATCTGAAGGTTGTTTGTCGGCCTTTATTCTTCCACTTCTTCAGCCACCTGATGCATAGCTGGTTACAAATACTGATCTAATCCCAGAACATCCACGTTTCATCAAACCACTATGCGCATACTCATGCAATGCCTGCGTGTATTCGTTATTCCTGCAGTGCTGTTTCTTTTTTCCTGCCAGGACAAGGATCACACCAAAGTGATACACGATCCTTTTCTGTATGCCAGAACTGTCAAGCAATTGAACGATATCGTTCTGGAAAATAATTTTCCTCCGATGATCGCTTCGCGCAACTATGCTTATGCTAACATAGCCGCCTATGAGTGTATTGCCGCGGGCGATAGTAATTACCATTCATTACATGGACTTGTTCAGCATATGCCGCAAATGCCGCGACCTCTTGAAGGCGCTGAAGTGGATTACCAGTTCGCTGCACTCCTTGCGTTTACTAAAGTTGGCAATGCGGTGACATTCCCGGAAGGAAGCATGATGGGTTACTATGAGTCGCTCGTTTCTCTTGCAAAAAAATCGGGTATGAGCAGGAAGATGGTTAAGGACAGTCGCGCTTTCGCTGAGACAGTGAGTGACGCCGTGCTTAATTGGGCAAAGGGTGATAATTATGCTGAAACACGCTCCGCTGGTAAGTTTACGGTTACGGATGAAGAAGGCCGATGGGTACCAACGCCACCTGCTTATTCTTCTGCAACAGAAGCACATTGGATGGAGATCAGGCCTTTTGTACTCGATTCCGCATCTCAATGTAAGGCGATAGCCCCCCCGATGTATAATATGATCGATACAGCAAGCGAATTCTACAGGGCAGCACTTGAAGTTAAGCGTGCGGTGGATTCAATTACAGAAGAGCAAATGCATATCGCTGATTTCTGGGATGACAATCCGTTCAAAACGGTTAAGATCGGTCACGTTGAATTTGCAACTAAGAAGTTTTCTCCTGCAGGTCACTGGATGAATATCGTTGGTATTGCAGCACAAAAGGCTAAATCCGATTTTAGTACAACAGTACTCGCATATACCAAGACTTCCATTTCGCTCTTCGATGGATTTATTACCTGCTGGGAAGAAAAATACAGGTCTAATGTTGTTCGGCCGGAGACAGTTATCAATAAATACATAGATAATGAATGGCGGCCTTACATTCAAACGCCACCATTTCCATCTTATGTGAGTGGTCATTCAGTTATTTCGGCTGCAGCCGCGGAAGTAATGACAGAAGTGTTTGGCGATAATTTCAAGTATACCGATACTTCGTTAAATGAGTTCGGTATTGCCGCAAGAACGTTCAATTCATTCCGGGACGCGGCCTGGGAAGCATCTATGTCGCGATTATACGGCGGCATACATTACAGTTTCGATCTCTATGAAGGAAACAAACAGGGACGCCAGCTTGGTGAGATGGTTGTTAACCGACTTCGCATGAAAAAGCAACCTGTTTCTCCTGCGATTGCCGGTGCGCAATGATCAATGGCGATGATTTAAAAAATTAAAAAACCAACTAACTAACCAACCAACTAACTATTAAAGCAACCCCATATGCAAAAGATATTTTTACTACTCGCAGTAATCACTTTTGTCTCATACAATGCAAACGCACAGGGATGCGTTGCGATCAGAAGTACTGGTGCAAGCTGCGCAAGTCATCAGCCTGAGTTGGACAACAGCAAGTGGCAATTGAATGCTGCCTATCGATACTTCAAATCGTTCCGTCATTTCAAGGGACAAGAAGAACAGAAAGAAAGGTTGGAGCAACAAACTGATGTGCGAAATTATTCGCACTCACTCGATCTTTCGATCGCTTATAATATCAATCAGCGCTTTTCGCTTGCGTTGAATGTGCCGCTTCTTGCAAATCGTCGTTCGTCGTTGTATGAACACGGTCTTGTAAATGGAACATACATTAAAAGAGAAAGACGCTTTACAGAGTCGATCGGATTAGGCGACATGCGATTGTCTGCCTACTACTGGTTGTTTGATCCGGCAAAGGCTGTGCGTGGTAACATACAGGCCGGACTGGGAATCAAGTTTGCAACGGGCGATTACAACTACCAGGATTACTGGTACAATGTAGGCCCCAATGGAGCGCCTGAGCTGCGTACTGTGGATCAGTCCATTCAGCTCGGCGATGGTGGCACCGGTATCGTTGCTGAAGTAAATGCATACAGAACAGTTGCGAGGAATTTGTCGGTGTATGGCAATGTATACTATTTGATAAATCCAAGAGAAGTCAATGGAACGCGCACTTATCGGGAAACATTAACTCCCGCATTGGCCAACGAAACGATCATGAGCGTGCCTGATCAATACATGTTCCGTGCGGGAATGAACTATATGAAAGGTGGATGGGGTTTTTCAGTAGGCGGTCGCGTTGATGGTGTGCCAGTATATGATCTCGTTGGAGGCAGTGAAGGTTTCAGAAGGCCTGGCTATGCCGTTTCCGTTGAACCCGGAGTAAGTTATGCCAGAGGCAAGAACAACTTCTTTGTCACTGTACCGATAATACTAGAAAGAAATCGCACACAAAGCGTTACTGATAAGCAAGCCAGCAAGGCAAGTGGTGTTGTACGTCACGGCGATGCTGCCTTCGCGGATTATGTGGTGAATGTGGGGTATTCGGTGAGATTTTAAAGGTAATCGGAGAACCAGAGAAACGGATAAACGGATAAACAGAGAATCAGTGATGCTGGTTCTCTGTTTTCATTATACAAGGAGGTTTAAACTTTTGACGTTTGTGATTTTTTTCCATGCCTTTGATAAATGCATAAATCCTTTTGGCTAATCGGTCGAAATCCTCATACATTTCGTTGTTATTAGTATAGCCGAGGTCATAGGCAAGTATGCAGTAATACTTGCATTCCTCGAGCGATGCAAGAGAAATATAAAGGAACTGCTGCTTCTCCCTGAGTGATCTTTTTCTGAAGCCTTCCGCGATATTCGCAGCAATGGATATTGCAGCACGTTTGAATTGTGAGGTCAGTATAAATTGCTCTGTATTGGGGAAATTTTCGGAGTGTTTATACACTTTCAATACCAGTGCGTGGGCGTCTTTCCAAATCTCTAATTGAAATACGTTCGTAATCATGTTTTTCGTAAAATGATTAAAAGATTCAACCATCCGCAAAGTGTATTGACGTTCCATCAATAGTATTTTTCTTCTTATATCTGATTCTCTGCTTCGCCCATTAACCGTTTCTCCGATTCTCTGTTACTCCGATTCTCGGCGGAAGCCCTATTTTCGTCCAAAATTTTTCCATGTTTCGTTTGATGTCATTGTTGCTGACCGTTCTTGCAATTCAGGGGTGTTCATTAAATAATATCAGAGAAGATGATTCACTTAAAGAGATCTTTGATCGCAATAAGGTAGAGGGTACCTTCGGATTGTTCGATAATGGTACTGGTCGTTTTACCATCTACAACGTGGATCGGTTTCGTGATTCTACCTACACTCCTGCATCGACATTCAAAATTGTAAACAGTCTTATCGGCGTTCATACCGGTGTAATTAACAACGACAGCACAATAATTCCCTGGGACGGCGTCACTCGGCCTATCGCTGAATGGAATCGGGATCTTTCCATGCGTGATGCATTCCGTGCCTCGGCTGTTCCCTGGTACCAGGAACTGGCGCGTCGCATCGGTAAGGATACCATGCAACTGTGGCTGGATTCGATGGGTTATGGGAAACAATTCCGAAAGCCGGTTATTACACAACAGAACCTGGATACCTTCTGGCTCGACAACTCTGTTCGGGTGAGTGCTGATGAACAGTTAGGACTGGTGAAGCGACTGTATTTCGATCAACTTCCTTTCCAAAAGCGCGCACAAAGAATCGTAAAAGACATGATGCTTTGGGAGGATACCGAAAAATATCAATTAAGTTACAAGACAGGATGGGGCTTTACCGATAAGGGCCACAGCATTGGATGGATCATTGGTTTCATCGAAGAGAACAGGCACGTGTATTGCTTCGTATTGCAGGTTGAATCGGCCGATAAAAACTTTGACATGACGAAAGTGCGACTGGCTATGTTGAAAGAAATATTGAAGAAATATGGTTTTTTTGAGGGCCGAAAGTAATGGTTCAATCAAGAGCGAATGAATTTTTCTGATAAACATTTTCTACTTGCCTTATCGGTGATCCCGATATTAATAGCGGTTTTCTACGTCGCCTATAGACGACGCGAAAACATCGTTAAGGCAATTGGTGATTCGCGTCTTGTTCAATTGCTCATTGCGAATTTTTCTTATCCCCGTTTTTTTATAAAATTCGGTCTTACCGTTCTTGCCCTTTCTGCCATTATCATTGCCGTGGCGAATTTGCAGTCGCCAAGCGCTTCTGAAGACATTGGAAGAAAGGGTGTTGATGTAATGATCGCCCTGGACGTCAGCAAAAGCATGCTTGCAAAAGATGTGGGTACAGAGCGGCTTGCCAAGGCGAAAGTATTCATGACGCATCTGATCGATGAACTACCTAATGACAGGATTGGAATAATATTATTTGCCGGTCGCGCTTACCTGCAGATGCCGTTAAGTACAGATCATGGTGCCGCTGAAATGTACATCCGGCAAGCCTCCCCTGAATCGGTGCCCACACAGGGTACGGTGCTTTCAGAAGCGCTTCGGGTGGGGCAAAGCGCATTTGTTTCGAAAGAAAGAAAGTATAAATCGATGGTCATCATTACCGATGGAGAAGACCATGACGCAGGTGCATTGCCAATGGCGGAGGAGATGCAATCACACGGTGTGATGATAAACACTGTTGGTATCGGTTCTGCAGAAGGAACAACGATCGTTGACCCAACAACAGGACTACCTAAGACCGATGTGAATGGGAATACCGTCGTTTCAAAATTGAACGAAACAATATTAAAGCAACTTGCATCTTCAACCAATGGAGCATATGTGAAACTTGATGAACCTCAAAAGGCAGTCACTACGATTGTTGAGCAACTCGGCAAAATAGAAAAAACTGCAATGAAGGATAGCGACTTCATGACGTTCAAATCGTACTACTATTATTTTGTAGGCTTCGCGATAATTCTTCTGATCATTGAAATGTTGCTTGGAGAAAGAAAGAGGAGGCTTGCAATATGAAGCTGATCTTATCCATATTGGCTGGCATCTTCGCTGCAGCAGGGGCTTTCGGCCAGACAACAAACCAACTGATCGATCGAGGAAATGATTTTTATCGGAAAGGCGAGTTGGAAAAAGCGATCGCTGAATATCGAAAAGCCCAGGCAAAGGAACCATCCAATGAAATCGTTACATACAATCTGGCAAATGCACTGTATCGCTCAAGGAAATTTGACGAAGCAGAGCGATTGTACAATGACCTGCTTGGGGCGCACAAAAAAAATCCTGGAAAAAATAGCGATAAGAGTCAACAACAGGAAGTGTCGCTGAACCAGCTTCATTACAACAAGGGTGTTGCCGAAACGCAGCAACGAAAGCTTGATCAAAGCATTGCATCGTACAAGGAAGCATTGCTTCAAGACCCGACCGATGAAGATGCTCGATTTAATCTTCAAAAGGCGCTAAGTGAACGCAAGCCTGAACAAAAGCAGGAACAGGAGAAAAAAGATCAACAGCAACAAAAGAGAAAGCAACCTCAACAACAGAGTAAGCTTAATAAAAAGCAGGTGGAAAATCTTCTCAAAGCCCTGCAGCAACGGGAGCAGGAAGCGCAGCGAAAAATGCAGCAAAATCGCACCCGGGGGACATCTCAGCCGGAAAAGGATTGGTGAAAACGGAAAGCGGAAAGCGGGAAGCGGGAAGCGG
>JAEZGS010000013.1 GCA_023437225.1 Bacteroidota bacterium
TTACTCTTAATACAGCTTTCTTTATGCAAATTATAATGTCCAGCCATTAAAGCAAACTAGCGGACATACTCCCGGTTAGATTGTTTTGCCTTCAGGGCTCTGCACTAAACACTTTGGAAAGCAAACATCCAGCACCAGGCGCATTGGCCATGCCCGTTAGAGGATGTTTAAGATTACTGCTTCCTGCTTTCCGCTTCCTGCTTTCTGTTACAGCCGCTTCCCGCTTTCTGCTTCCCGCTTTCTGTGAGAGCCGCTTCCCGCTTTCCGCTTCCCGCTTTCTGTTGCAGCCGCATCCCGCTTTCTGTTACAGCCGCATCCCGCTTTCTGTTACAGCCTTCTGCATTCTCTTAAAAATGCTACTTTGCACGAATAATTTTTTTTATGAATAATGACAATCAACAACAGAATCAACTAAATATTGAAATATCAGAGGAAGTTGCCGAAGGGCAATATGCAAATCTTGCTATCATCACCCATTCACATGCAGAATTTGTGATCGACTTTGTGAATGTAATGCCGGGCACACCCAAGAGTAAAGTGAAGTCGCGTGTAATCCTAACACCCCAGCATGCCAAACGATTTATGAAAGCCCTCACTGATAACGTTAGCCGATTTGAGGCTGCGAATGGAAAGATCCAGGATATCGAAGAAATCACTCTGCCCATGAATTTTGGCGGACCCACTGCACAAGCTTAAACCAAACTAACCATCAACTGCTTATTACGTACATATGACCCAGGAAAAGATTGCTGCGCAACAAACCAACGTACCCGAAAAAGCTGCTTTTAAACCAACACTCAGTCTACTTGATGCAACAATGATCGTTGCAGGATCTATGATCGGTTCAGGAATTTTTATTGTAAGTGCTGACATTACCCGACATGTGGGGAGTGCGGGCTGGCTGATACTCGTCTGGATCATCACCGGATTCATGACGGTTACTGCAGCATTGAGTTATGGTGAATTGAGTGGGATGTTTCCGAAAGCTGGCGGACAGTATGTGTACCTGAAAGAAGCATACAATCCGCTCATCGGATTTTTGTACGGATGGAGCTTTTTTGCGGTTATTCAAACGGCCACCATCGCAGCAGTAGGTGTGGCATTTGCCAAATTTACGGCATACCTTGAACCGCGTTTTAGTGAAGATCTGGTGGCTCTCGACCTTGGATTTCGAACTATATCTCCGGCACAGTTGCTGTCTATAGTTGTAATTGTCTTGCTGACATTTATCAATACACGCGGGGTCAAGGGAGGTAAGGCAATACAAACGACCTTCACATTAACGAAGCTGCTCAGCTTATTTGGATTGATTGCTTTTGGATTGATCATGGCCGATGCTTCAGTATGGGAGGCCAATTGGACCAATGCCTTCGATATTCACAAGTTGAATCCTGATGGTGCTATTGAAAATTATGTAACTGCTGCAGCGCTTGGTGCAATTGCATCTGCAATGGTGGGCTCGATATTCAGCAGCGATGCATGGAACAATGTAACCTTTATCGCAGGTGAGATCAAGAATCCAAGGCGCAACATTGGACTAAGCCTGTTCCTTGGAACGCTGATCGTTACGTTAATTTATGTGACTACAAATATCATGTACACAGCGGTGCTTCCGCTACAAGAGATCGCTTCAGCGGAGAAGGATCGTGTTGCCGTAGAAGCTTCCCAGGTGATATTCGGCGGGGCAGGCACGATCATCATTGCAGTGATGATCATGATCTCAACTTTCGGATGTAATAATGGGTTGATCCTTGCCGGCGCTCGCGTTTATTATACGATGGCAAAGGATGGTTTATTTTTCAGGCAGGTGGGTACCTTGAATCGTTTTGCTGTACCGTCGCTCGCTCTTTGGATTCAATGTATATTTGCGTGCGGCTGGAGCCTCAGTGGAACGTATGGTAACCTGCTTGACATGATCTCCTTCGTTGCTGTGGGTTTTTATATGCTAACGGTCTTTGGCATTTTCATTCTTAGAAGAAAACGTCCGGATGCGGATCGTCCATATAAAGCATTTGGTTACCCCGTGATGCCTGTCCTTTACATATTGATGGGCCTCACATTTTGCATATTGCTGATCATATACAAGCCGGAATTCACGTGGCCCGGGCTGATCATTACGTTGCTTGGCGTGCCATTGTATTACATCGCAGTTGCCGCTAACAGGAAAAAAGACGAATAGTATGTTTGATTTTGAGAAGCTGTTTGAAGATTTTAAGAGCATCAAAGTTGGAGTAATTGGCGATGTGATGTTGGACACCTATTGGTGGGGACATGTAGACAGGATTTCGCCTGAAGCACCAGTACCGGTTGTAGCACTGGACAAGAACGAGTATCGTATTGGTGGTGCTGGCAATGTGGCATTAAATCTTGCATGCCTGGGTGCGCAGGTGCAGGTGCTCTCTGTAATTGGAAATGATCAGAATGGGAAGGTATTAACCGATCTATTCCTTTCAAATAATATCCAAACTTCTTACCTCGTAAGTTCCGATGCCCGAATCACAACCAGCAAGACCCGGATCATTAGTCGCAATCAACAAATGATGCGACTTGATGCAGAAATTACTAAAGATCTGTCTCACGAAGACGAGATGCTTTTCCTTGAAACAGTAAGGCGATACCTGCAAAATGAAAAGCCCAGCGTTGTCATTCTCGAAGATTATAATAAAGGCGTTCTTACGGAGACAATAATTACCGAGGTCATCGCACTATGCAGACACTATGGTGTTATTACAACCGTTGACCCTAAAAAAAAGAACTTCTTTGCCTATAGAGGGGTTGACATCTTTAAGCCTAACCTGAAGGAAGTAAAGGAAGGGCTAAATCTATTAGTAGATGAAATTACATCCGATTCGCTCGAAAGCATACACTTCGCATTACAAAGCCGACTGGGTCATAGGATTTCGTTCATCACTCTTTCAGAAAAAGGCGTTTATTACTGCGAAGATGAGAAGTCGCGACTTATCCCCTCACATGTTCGCAATATCGCGGACGTATCAGGTGCAGGTGACACTGTGATTGCGGTTGCTTCCCTGGTATATGCAACCACCCGTAACGTGGACCTTATGGCAGAAATCGCAAACCTTGCCGGCGGACTCGTCTGCGAGGAGGTAGGCACAATGGCCATTCGTAAGGAACAACTCTTAGAGGAAACTAAAGAATTGATTAAGATCCAGAATTTGGGAAAGGAAAACTAACATTCGTTAATCATTCATTGATAAGTTTGCGGCGCATTTGGAACGTCTCGATTTAAGAAATCGATTGATCTGGCTGCAAAAACACTCCATTTTACATCATTAAGGCACGATTTGCGCACGACTTTTGCATTCACGATAAGTTCGGAATGGCAAAAAAGAGAGGTGGTTGCACCTGAGACATTTCAATTATTTTGATCGTTTAGGTGGATCCTACTACTTAGTGGTAAGGGTATGCACTTAGAACTAGAAATTAATTTTATAAATTTCTGGGATTTTTTTTTCGTGTTATTGCCATTTATCAAACTGTTCTGGCAGTTTGTCTACACTTATATTGCTAATTATCAACGATTTACTCTAAGAAAGTGATTCGCTGCATGTGCATTTGACCCTTTTAACACTTATTTGGGTCGTTTTGTTTTTCCCTTATTTTTACTGCTTACAAAAATTCTAGACAACACATGAGAAAATTACTATTGCTGCTTGCGGTGGGCATATTTTATTGTGCTCTCTCTTTCGGGCAAGCCAAACCCATAACCGGTAAGGTTGTGGACAGTAAGGGAAACCCCATCCCATTTGTTACTGTAACTCTCAAAGGAACTGGAACTGGTACATCTGCGGATGCCAATGGAAACTTTTCCATTGCGGCGAAGCAAGGTGATGTTCTTGTGATCTCAGGTACTGAGGTTTCCACTAAAGAGGTAACATTGGGAGACAGGACAAACCTTACTGTTAGTATGGATCGTTCCGAAAGAGTGCTCGATGAAGTTATTGTTACTGCAGGTGGTCTGAGAACAAAAAGAAAAGAAGTTGGTACCGCTACTACAACCATCAGATCTGAGGATCTGGTTGCTGGTAAGTCGGTAAACGTAGCTGGAGGTTTGCAAGGTAAAGTTGCAGGTCTTCAGATCAATGCTACCGGTGGTGGTGTGAACCCTAACTACCGTTTGATCCTCCGTGGACAGCGTTCTCTGACTGGTAATAACCAGGCGCTGGTTGTGTTGGATAACGTAATTGTTCCCAACGAAGTGTTGGGTAACCTGAACCCTGAAGATGTTGAAAACGTTACCGTGTTGAATGGTGGTGGTGCAGCAGCTCTTTATGGTTCGCAGGCATCTAACGGTGCGATCATCGTAACTACCAAGAAGGGTAGAAGAGGTGTGACCACAGTTACTGTTTCAAATACTACAACTGTTCAGGAAGTAGCTTTCTTCCCCAAGTTCCAAACCAAGTTTGGTGGTGGTGGATACGGTTACGGTGCTGACCAGTTTGGTAATCCTAACTTCTCTTACCTGGAGAACCAGTCTTACGGTCCCGCATATGACGGAACAAAAAGACCTTTAGGTTCACCATTGGAAGATGGAAGCCAGGATTCTGCTATCTACGCCTACAATCCAGGTCATAAGGAATTCTGGGAAAAAGGTATCAGCAATCAAACGGATTTCGCTGTTACCAATGGTGACGAGAATTCTACACTTTATCTCTCTGGCCAGTACGCAAGCGTTACAGGTACAACTCCTGGTGATAAATACAACAGGACAGTTGTTCGTGTGAACGGTACAAGAAAAATCGGAAGTCGCATCAACCTGACTTATGCAACTTCATACGTACAGAACAGGTACGATATCACCACTCAAACTGGTAGCATGTACGGTAACATGTTGAACATGCCATCATGGGTGAACATCACTCGTTATAAGAACTGGAGAACAGATCCTTTCGCTAATCCGATCGGCTTCTACAATCCGTGGTATCAAAACCCTTACTTCACTGCTGAAAACTACAGGCAAAAAACCCGCAATGACTATTTGACTGCAAACGTTGAATTGAGATTGACTCCGTTAAAAGGTCTTGATCTTGTGGCTCGCCAGGGTATTGTTACTAGAAATAACTCCTCAAAGAGTACAGTAGCTGAATTCCTTTACACTGAATATTCTAAGCATACTGAATCAAGCTCTAAATCAGACATTCCTGGTTCTGTATCAGATGGATCTGGTTACTCAACCAATTTGTTGACTGACCTTTTTGCTGAGTATTCAAGAAAGATCGGAGACTTTGATCTTCGTCTTGTTGGTGGTGGTCAGTGGACACAAAACGAAGCAAAGAACATGGGCATCACGGCTAACGGCCTTGTAGTTCCTGAGCTTTACAACGTAGGAAACGGTGTAGGTACACCTCAAGTGAGCGAAGGAAATTATAAGGCTCGTCAGATCGGTGCTTATGGTAAAGTTACTTTAGGCTTCAAGAATATCCTTTATGTGAACGGATCACTCCGTAACGACTGGGTATCTGTACTTGCTCCTGAAAACAGGTCGTTCTTCTATCCTGCTGTTGATGTTTCTTTCATCGCCAGCGATGCGTTGGAAGTGTTGAAGAACAGCGATGTGATCAGCTACCTCAAATTGAGAGCCGGCTGGTACAAAGTAGGTCAGGTGAACCTCGGTTCTAACTTCGGTGCATACCAGTTGTTGCCAACATACACTCCAGGTTATGGATTCCCTTATGGAAGCCTTGCCGGTTACTCAGTTGGAAACCTTCTTGTATCGAACAATCTTAAACCTGAGATCACCAAAGGTTATGAAGCAGGTTTCGATCTGAACCTTTTCAATGATCGTGTAACTTCAAGCTTCACATACTTCAGTTCAAAGACTGACGACCAAACTGTGACCACGCGAGTATCAAACGCTACTGGTTTCAGTAACCTGTTGACAAATACCGGGCAGACACAGAGCTCAGGTATTGAAGTGAATGTTACTGGTACACCTATCAAGAATTCTGACTGGGACGTGACAGTTGGCGCTAACTATACTTACCTGGATAACAACGTTAATTTCATTAGTGCAGATCTTCCTTCACTTGCATTGGCTACTTACGGAAACACCGCAGGTTCATATGCAGTAGCAGGACAGGCTTTCCCGGTTATTATGGGATACGATTACAAGCGTGACCCACTCGGTCGTGTGATCATCAATCCAATCGATGGTTTGCCAACCAAGTCTGATACCATTTCAATTTTGGGTAATGCGGTTGCAAAACACAAAATGGGTGTGAATGCTGACGTTCGTTTCAAGAACTTTACTTTCTCTATCCTGTTTGAATATCGCGGTGGCTATGAAGCATATCACAACATGGGTGGTGAAATGGATTGGTCAGGTACAGGCTACAGAACTGCGATCTATAATCGTGAGCGTTTTGTATTCCCTAATTCAGTATATGAAGATCCAAATGCTCCTGGCAAATACATTGAGAACACTAACATCACTATCAAGAATGGTGGAGGTAACAACGGTTTCTGGTCCGATGGTATCAACCGTGATGTAACTTCTAACTACGTTACTTCTGGTGATTTCTGGAAGTTGAGAGAAGTATCACTTGCTTACGATGTGCCTATGTCCATCTTCGGAAGTACAAGGATCGTAAAAGGTGTTAGGCTCAGCCTTCAGGGTAGAAACCTGTTTGTGTGGATGGCCAAGGACAACTTCTACACTGATCCGGAATACAGTGATGCAGGTAACGACAACAACGGTATCGGTCTGACTGGTATCGGTCAAACGCCTCCTTCACGTTACTATGGTGGAACTATTACTTTCAAGTTCTAATTAAACTATATCAACAACTAATCTAATTGTCGGGAGAAACAGACACGTTGTAAAAATGGATACGACAATAAAATATGATTCTATTATGAAAAAAATAAGTTTAATACTTGTAATGGGAGTTTTGGTTTTCGCCAGCTCTTGTAAAAAGTACCTGGATATCAACGAAAACCCCAACTCTGCTACATATTCAACTGCGGAGCTGATATTGCCGCTGGCTTTGACCGCCACAGCGTCAAACCTTAATGGATTTAACTCCATGGGTGCGCAACTGGGTGGTTATATGGCAAACGCCGGTGGATATGGTGGTTTTGGTACCTCTATCACCTACAACTTTTCTGCAGGTGACTTTGCTGCACGTTGGTCAACGAGCTATGACATCCTTGAAGATTACAAAGCAATTCTTGATTACACAGAAGGTAAGCCTGAACAAGGTTACTACAATGCGGTAGCAAGAATTATGAAAGCTCATGGCTTCCAACTTTTGGTCGATACTTATAATGATGTTCCTTACACTGAGGCCCTGCAGGGTGCAAATAACCTGACTCCTGCATATGACAAAGCTGAGGACATTTACAAGGACCTTGCAGATGAGTTGGACCTGGCGATTGCAACAATTCATGAGACTGAAAACGCTACTGGCGTTCAGGAGCTTGGTGTTGCTGACGTAATGTTTGGTGGTGACATGGAGAAATGGCTCCAGTTCGCAAATACACTGAAACTGCGTTTGATCATCAGGGCTTCTCATGTTGTTTCTTTCTCTAATACCACTTTTGACGATGCTGGCTTCCTCACAGAAGATGCAACCGTTAATCCTGGATACCTCAGAGACATCGGACGTCAAAATCCTAAATGGAATACCTGGGGCTTCGGTCCTTCTGGTGAAGAAGGAAACAAAGCGTGGATGCCGAACACATATGTATACGGATTCTACAGCGGAGTTAAGTTGAGCGATCCAGGAAGAGGTGCTGCACTGTATTATCAGTGGCCTTCTACTGGTACCAACAGACTCGGAGTTGAAAGTAATAACGTTGTTTCGAGCCCTTCTGGTAGCTTTTGGTTACCAAGCTCAAACAGGTCGGCTGCAACTGCCGGTAACGCGTCTGGTGCTTTGAAAGGACCATCTGCTGATTACCCGGTGATCACTGCTGCAGAAAGTTATTTCCTTCAGGCTGAAGCTGCTGTTCGCGGAATCGTTACAGGGGATGCAAAGTCTTTGTTTGAGCAGGGAATTTTTGAATCTTTCAGATACCTGTATACAAAAGAAGACGGTTCATTCGTCGCTGATCCTGTTGAAGGATTTGAGGAGTATCTTGTAACAAATGAAGCTTCGCCGCTTGTGAACTTCGACCTGGCTGCTTCTAACGAGCAGAAGATCGAGGCAATCATCACTCAGAAGTATATAGCTTTGAACTTTGTAAATAGTGAAGAAGGCTGGAATGAGTATCGCCGTACCGGTTATCCGAAAGTGAGTACCGCGGCTGGTGCAAATGCTCAGCAGACTTTTGCTTCCTCAGTTTCTGAATCAACAAGGGCCGATAGGCTTCCGGGTCGGATCCTGTATCCTTCAACAGAAGGATCTTACAATCCTACCAACGTGCCAAAAGGCGTAACTGTATTCGGTAACACCATTTTCTGGGCTAAATAACCAATAAACAAAAAACAATATGAGATATCTTTCAATAAGAGCAATTTATTTCCTATTCCTGCTTGTTGGACTTAGCTCCTGCTTAAAGGAAAGAGAAGGAAACAACCACTACCCCGACCAGGCGGGTAACATCATCGAGTTTGCGAATACCGGGAATAACGTTGCCGGAAGTACTTCGAAATATCCAAGGTTTGCGATAGATCTTGGTAAGCTTGCTGTTGGCGAGTCGAAGAAATTTAACATCAACGTTGCCTATTCAGGAAAGGACAATGCTCCTTCAAACATCACGGTAAACCTTGCGCTGGACCAGGCAACACTAGATCTGTTCAATCAACAGAACGGAACAAACTACGAGATGCCGCCGGCTGATGTGTTTCAGATCCCTGAGTCAGTTACCATTGATGCGGGAACCCGCAAGAAAACCGTTGAAGCTACTGTGACATTGACAAATAGTTACGACTTCGACAAGAACTATGCAATTCCCATCAAGATCACTTCTGCATCCCAGGGAACAGTGAGTGGAAACTTTGGTAATGCACTTTACTCAATAGCAGTTCGTAATATTTACGATGGACACTATACAGTAACTGCAATAACTCCATTCAGAGACGCTACCAACCCCGCATTTGAGGGTTACTATCCACTGCACATTGATCTGACAACATTTACCGGTAACTCTGTTTACTTCGGTGATTATGTTGATCTCGGAACTGAAGGACACTTATTCTGGACCGGAACAGGACTTTCTTACTACGGTACCTTCGCTCCAGTGTTCTATTTCGATGCACAAGGCAACGTAACAGATGTTCAGAACTATTATGGACAGTTTGCAGGTGGCTTGAAGAGATCAGCTGTGCTTGATCCGTCAGGAGCAAACAAGATCACCTTCAATGCTGATGGATCGATAAAAGAAATAGAAGTTGCCTACATTATGGCACAGGGTGATGCAAAGACGCCTCGTACTTACTTCCACGAGAAGTTTGTTTACGAGCACCCGCGCGATTAATGGATAAACTTCAGATTTGTCAGAGGCTGTTCGAAAGAACAGCCTCTTTTTTTGATACTTCGATTTTGATTATCTTGAGTATGGATGCATTCAATATTGCAAAAAACCATTCGAATCTGTAGCACATGCTTGGTGTAACTATCCTGGGAAATAACTCCGCTCTACCTGCATTTGACCGGCATCCCACATCCCAGGTGGTGACCCTGGAAGACCAATTGTTTCTTGTCGACTGCGGCGAAGGCACGCAGGTGCAGTTATCAAAATACAAGATCCGCTGGGGCCGCATTAACCATATCTTCATATCACACCTACACGGTGATCATTACTTTGGATTGCCGGGGCTAGTGAACAGCATGGGTTTATTAAGTCGCGAACATGAATTACATCTTTATGCGCCCGCGCCATTGAATGAAATTCTCGACCTTCAACTTCGGGCAGCCAACGCAGTACTTAACTACAACCTGATATTTCATCCGCTCGAAAATGAGGGAGAACTTTTTCGTTCGGACAGGATCAGGATTTCCTGCTTTGCTACCAAACATCGAATTCCCTGTTGGGGTTTTAAATTTGAACAGGTACGAATGCCTCGAAAGGTTTTGCCCTTAGAAGCATCTGCGCACAATATTCCTTCAAGTTTCTTTGATCAGTTGAAACTTGGTGCTGATTATATTGATGATGAAGGTCGCGTTGTTTCAAATAATCTGGTCACAGAACCAACTGCACCTCCTAAAAGTTATGCTTATACAGCCGACACGATTTACGATGAAGAGCTTGTTGAAAAGATCCGCGGCGTCGATCTTCTCTATCACGAGACAACATATCTTAAGAATCTCGAAGAACGTGCTCTTGCCCGTTTTCATTCAACAACTCACCATGCAGCCCATATCGCGTCGAGAGCGCAGGTGAATCGCCTCCTTATAGGGCACTTTTCTTCCAAGTACGATAAGTTGGAGATATTTGAGCACGAAGCGCGAGAGATCTTTCCAAACACTTCATTAGCGCTTGAAGGTGTTTCCTATAAAGCCTGACAAAGCTGTTTCCTATAATGTCTGAGAGACTGATTGTAATTCGACCCACGAGCGATTGAATCGCAGGTGAACGGTTGTAGTTGTCGACACTTGCAACAGCACTGTCTCCTTTAATCTGTTAACATCCTCGCGTTTTTTCTTACCTGTGGAGTGTATGCTAACATCTATCTCATGGAACTTTGCAATACTTTGGACAATGGAAAGCCCAAGCCCGATTCCATCGCCCGACTTCCTGCCTTTCCGGAAACGGTTGAATATAAAAGGCAGTTGACTTTCTTCGATGCCTTCACCTGTGTCAGCAATTGACAGGATGTACTCACCAGTTGCATCAAGGCTCTCAGTTACGATGATCCGTCCACCCTGAACATTGTATCTGATAGCATTATTGATAAGGTTATAAAACAGTTGAAAAAGAAGATCTCGATTCACGTTAGTAATTGAAGCTGGTTTCTGCAGGTTCAGGTGAAAAGTGATTTGTTTTTCTTCCATCCTGTGTTCAAGCTCTGTGACTACATCAGCGATCAATGTTTCGAGTTGTACGGTTTCATGTTTTACGTATTGATCGTTTTCGATCCTTGATATCAGTAGCAGTGAATTCACTATTCTCTTCAATCGGTTAAGTGTTGTAACCATTCCGATCAGTTTCTCCTGGGTCTTTTCATTAGTGCCCGGATCAATGATCAGGTTGTCGATCTTCGATTGAAGTATGCTGATCGGAGTAAGCAATTCATGCGATGCGTTCGACGTGAATTCTCTCTCCTTCTCAAATGCCTGATGCACCTGGCTCATTAATCTCATCAGGGAGCGATCAAGATATTGAAAATCGGCGGTGCTCGTTTCAATTGGTGCTGTTGCTTCATTAAATGGAAACTGTTGCTTCAGCAGCTTCGTTTCAATGATGCTCCTTAGCGGCCGCATGAGATAACGCATGTATAACAGATCGGCAAGAAGCGTTAGGACAATTAGTGTTATAAGAGCGAAGATTGCTAGTCTTTGCAGGGGACGATGATACTGGCTGATCGTTGAAGTGGTTTTGCCAATCTCGAGAAGATACGACCTGCCATTATATTGAAAAACTTTACTAAGCACACGATAGGTGAGCGTATCGCTTTCGATTAACCTTTCTGTCGTTTGGATGGTATCAATCGTAACCGCGTTTGCCGCAGGTTCAAGTGAAATGTATTCTTCCAGCAACATGGTATAGCTTCCATAGCTAGCTTCCCCCTGCATATAATGATCAATACCTTTTTCTGCTATATTCGTCAATACCTTTTTTTCCTGCTGTTTAAGTTGATAATTGGTATATCTTGAAGATATCCTCTCCACCAGTGCCGGTAGTATCAAAACAAAAAGGCAGGCGATTGCCAGCTTGGAGAGGAGTGTGAACAGAGTAAGCTTTGTAACAAGTTTCACTGATACATTTTTAATTTATAGCCCACGCCCCTTATGGTTTCCAGCCAGTCAACTGGCGCATATACAGACATCTTTTTGCGAATGTTCTTGATATGCACATCAATGTAATTTGAATCGTAATCATCATCACACAGATTGCCCCAGATATGTTCACTAAGTTGAATTCTTGTCAGCGGCCTGTTCTTGTGCAGCAACATGTAATTGAGCAAATCGAACTCTTTCTTTGAAAGCGTGATTTCTGTATTGTTGTGCGATACAGTACGATTGCCGAGGTGTATGCGAAAGTCGCCCACAGCTACAACATTTTCATTAACCCGCAACCTTCTTCGAATTATCGCCTGCATACGCGATTGTAACTCCGGTAAGGAAAAGGGCTTTGGCAAATAATCATCTGCTCCAAGGTCGAGCCCCCTGATTCGATCGCTCACATCACCACGAGCCGTTAGTATTATGTAAGCCGCTTCGGGATGCATGGTTCTTGATTCCTGCAACACTGCCAAGCCATCCTTATCCGGTAAACCAAGATCCAGTAATATGAAATCGTAAGAATTTTCAGCGAGAGCTTTCAAACCCTGCCTTGCAGTAAAAGCAAGTTCACAGTCGAAAGAACTCTTCTTAAGAAAGTATTCAATTTCCAACGCAAGTGAGCGTTCGTCTTCGATGATCAAAACTTTCACGGGTACTTCGATTAAAACTGGTAATAGAAACTGAAGTTAAAGAAAGATGCTGGTTTGTTTATGTTGTTCTGCAAGTCGCGATGCAACCATGATAGCTGACATGTAGCATCGAATAAATAACGCGATCTGCTATACGATAACGGCAATCGAAGATTGTAGGAAAAAAGCCCGAAATCTTTTCCGAGTTGTTGTTGTGTTTCAGTATCTGTTACAGGGAACGGATTGAAAACAGGTATACCCAATATGCTGTCTCTCCGTTGCTTTTCGATCACATAGGTCTCATAAAAATGAGATGACCCTGCAACGATTTCAAGTGCTGGTGTGAAGCTGATCAAATCCTGGTTATCGAAAAGTGAACCTAATGAAACTGGTACAGAATTATTGAAACTTATGAATACATCGTTTTGTTCTCCAAAAGCAAAATCTGCGCTAAGGCCGGTTGTAAAAAGGTGCTCTAAAGTGATCCCCGCACTTGCAGTGTTGGCATTTGCAAATTGAACAAAGGGGGAGTTATTGGGAAAGAAACTATGGCTGAATGCGAGGTCTGCACTTAGCCTGGAACTCAAAGGTAGTTGAGCACCTGCTGTCAGGCTACCTGCTGAAATTGCTGCAGCTTCTTCCAGTAACCTGTATGCCATGCCCGACAAATAAATGCCGGATGGGAAGCGGACGCTTGCGTTAATCAGCGCATAGGGTAATTTATCGGCCGCCTTCTGTCCATAGTAGTTGGCGTCAGTGCTGTACATAGCAGCGAGCGTTAGTGTGGTTTTCTGACTATCATTTTGTCCGAACACCGCAGGACTGAACAATAACACAGAAAGGTAAATGATCAAAAATCTTGTTTGCATAAGGTGGTATATGATAAATGAAACGGTGAATGGTAACTTACAATCGTATTGCAGGCTTAATGATCTTAGGCCTGATAACGGGCAGTGGCGTTACTTCAGCTTTTGGTGAAACTATTCTCGGCCTGGCCTGCCTGCGGGAACGAGGAACCAGTTTAATGCCCGGCTTTTTTCCGACGATCTCATTTGCGCTTTCAGCGGGTTGCACAAATGGCTTATCGGAAGCAGCGGTAGCGGACATGTCAGCTCCCGAACTCTTCGCCGGTATAGTGTCTGTCAACACAAAGCTGATCTCCTTTGATGATCGCGACATCATATCAGATCGCGGCAGGTCAACACAGCGGGCAGCCACCTGGTTGGTTGTTATTAACACCGTTATTAGGAGCGTGGCGGGGTATCGGCTTAGAATAGATTTCATATCGGATAAGTGATTGTCCGCAGTATGCGGACAATCATTGCAAATTTAATTAACGTATGCGAAGAGTAGTAGCCACTCCCGCATTTATCCTGATGGCTTTAGCGGGTACCTCCGTTTGTTGCACCCTTGCAACTACTTGTTTGGCGGTTTTGCGAGTTTTTCTAATGGCCTTGCTCGAGGCTTCAACCGCGGGTTTTGTGTTAAGGCTAACTGTTGCCTCTGCAGCGCCGGAAGTTCTGCCGGATGTGCCTTCACCTGACAAATCGCCCGAACTTTGATGGCTGGTCTTGACGTTAACGGACGCTGGTTTGTCCTGTGCAAACGATGCTGCGGAAAAGAAGATAGCTGTAGCCAGAATGATGGTTGTTTTCATAACGTGTGGTTTAATGAATGATTAATATGAGGCAAACATAGAAGGGCAACATGAAGAGAAAATGAAAAAGCGGGAATGTCTGCTAAAAATGCCTCTTGATTCAAATCAACCCTTTTTCTTGTCGCATCGCAATGGTGATGGCATAGCCTTCGCAGTAACTTTGCTAAAACAAAATCAATAATTATGGCACAAGTTAAATGGGTTGTGGATCCAACGCACAGTGAAATAACATTTAAGGTGAAGCATCTTATGATCACTACTGTTACCGGCTACTTCAAAAAGTTTGATATCGTTGCTGAAACCGAGACAGATGATTTTCATACGCTGAAGAATGTTGAGTTTACAGCAGAAATCGATTCTATCGATACAAATAATGAGCAACGCGATACGCATTTAAAATCTGCAGATTTTTTCGATGCATCTTCAAATCCCCATCTTCGCTTTACTGCCAGTAAGTATGAGGCTCATGGCGATCATGCAAAGCTTCACGGAGAACTTACCATTCGCGAAACCACGAAGCCAGTAACTGTTGATGTTGAATTCGGTGGTATCGTTGTGGACCCTTATGGCCAGACAAAAGCGGGCTTTACGGTAACAGGTAAGATCAGTCGGAAAGAATTTGGATTGACATGGAATGCAGTTACCGAGGCAGGCAGCGTAGTTGTAAGTGACGATATCAGGGTTCTTGCTGAAGTGCAGTTGGTAAAGCAGGCATAACAAGAAATATAATGAACGATCAATTACATAATAAGGACATCATCATGCAGGGCCGCACCCTCGATCATGCGGGTAAAGTATTACTTATGCTGCACGGACGTGGTGGCTCTGCAGAAGATATCCTCACGTTGTCTCAACATTTGCAATGCGAAAATTATGCATTGCTTGCGTTGCAGGCAAGAAACAACACATGGTATCCATATTCATTTCTTGCACCTACACAAATGAATCAACCATGGCTGAACTCCGCCATCGACGTAATTGATGAAACGGTTAATGACCTCTCGAAGATGGGATTTGACCGGTCGAAGATCGTGCTGCTTGGTTTCTCGCAGGGCGCCTGTCTGGCTCTCGAGTATGCCGCACGTAATGCGCACAGATATGGTGGAGTGATCGCTTTTACCGGCGGACTTATCGGAGACAATATACAATCAGAAACATACAACGGCAGTTTTGATCAAACACCCGTATTCATCGGAACCAGTGACCCCGATCCGCATGTACCGATCGAGCGGATTCATGAAACTGTTGATCAACTCAATAAAATGAATGCAGACGTTAACCTGAAAGTTTACAAGAACATGGGACATACTATAACCATGGAGGAGATCCTCCAGGCAAATAAATTGCTTCAATCGGTTAAGTGATCCGCTGTAACAACATTTAGGTAGTGCGACATTAACGAACAATCGTTTGCATGTTCATCGCTGCATTAAAACATTTCCGGAAAATTTTAAAACTTCCTTTTTATCAATTCCGTTTACTTTTGCGCCTAACCTGTGACGTCAAACCGGATGAACCAAACCAAGAGTATCGGATATTATTTTAAAAAGCATTGGCTGGACCTGTTGTTCATTGCAGTTATAGCCCTGCTCATTTTTCATCCCGATGCAAAGCCATGGGTGCTCCGTCAATTGTTCAGCGTAGGGTTATTTAAAGCAGATATAGACGATAGTAGTACTTCAACAGAAGCTTATCAACTCAATTTTGTCGATCCGCAGGGAAAGGCATTGAATACTGCAGACCTTCGCGGAAAAATTGTGTTTATAAACTTCTGGGCAACGTGGTGCCCACCATGCAGGGCTGAAATGCCATCGATACAATCTCTCTACAATAAGTTCAAAGACGACGATCGGTTTGTTTTCATAATGGCGGATGCGGATAATAACCTGCCCGCTTCGTCCAAATACCTGGCGGCACAAAACTTTCTATTACCACTTTATGCGATAGGTGGTGAGGTACCGCAATCCCTTTATGACGGCAGTCTTCCAACAACCATTGTGTTAGGAAAGAACGGCGAATTGCTGTTTCAGCATGAAGGAGTTGCAAACTACAATTCAGCGCAGTTCATCGAAAAATTAAAGGCACTTGCTGCCAAGTAAATCTCGACGTTAAATATTGCTTGCACAACAATTGTATTATGAAGAAGAACATATACCTCTTATGGTTCAGTATGGCCATTAGCATATTGCTGGCAGGTTGTAGTGGAAAAAAGAATGACAATGCAGCGGGCAAGGCAGGGCAGGTGACGCCTATGCGCGATTACCCCGTTCTGACCATCGAACAAAGAAAAACTACATTGAACAACGACTTTCCCGCAACCATCGAAGGGCAGCAAAACATTGAGATAAGACCCAAGATCGACGGCTATATTGAAAGAATATTTGTGGACGAAGGGGCTACTGTAAGAAAGGGCCAGTTGTTGTTTCGAATAAGTGCACCTCAATATGAACAGGAAGTTCGAACCGCACAGGCGAATATAAAGATTGCACAGGCTGAAGTCAACGCGGCGCGAATGCAGGTTGAAAAAGTAAAGCCTTTGGTTGAGAAAAAAATCATCAGCGAATACGAATTGCAATCCGCAGAGTTCAACTTACAATCGAGGCTGGCGGCGCTCGCCCAGGCGAATGCAACACTGGCAAATGCTCGAACCAATCTGGGGTACACATCGATCACAAGTCCTGTAAACGGTGTTGTTGGAACAATACCATACAAGATCGGAAGTCTTGTTAGCAGCAATACAACACAACCCTTAACCACTGTTTCAAACATATCTAACATCTATGCATATTTCTCCATCAATGAAAAAGAAGCGCTTGGCTTCTTCAGAAATGTGCAGGGTAAAACAACTGAACAAAGGTTGGCCGCATTGCCACCTGTTACATTAATACTTTCTGATGGCATTGAGTTCCCCGATAAAGGAAAGGTGGAAACAGCAAGTGGCCTGGTAAATACAGAGACCGGATCGATTCGGGTGCGGGCTACGTTTGCAAACCCCGGTAACCTCGTCAGAAGCGGCAGTAGCGGAACAGTGCGCATTCCAAGCACTATTGATACAGCCATTGTTATCCCGCAAAAGTCGACGTACGAACTGCAGGGTAAGAAGTTTGTTTACCTGGTTAATGCTGATAGCACCGTGCGCAGCCAGGAGATAGCAGTCATCGAAGGAAGCGACGGTCAAAGTTTTGTGGTAACACGTGGATTAAAAACAGGCGACAGGATCGTATTTGAAGGTGTCGGCGGCATTCGCGAAGGAGCGCCCATTAAACCCCGACCAGTAAATTCTGACAGCGTATTCAATGCATTGGCAGTTCGCAATTAAGGCAACGTGAATATTCACACGAGGAAGAAGGAATTAATCAAAGCTTATGTTTAATCGATTTATAGAGCGCCCGGTATTGTCAACTGTCATCTCCGTGTTGATCGTAATACTTGGTATACTCGGTCTTACATCGCTACCTATTGCACAGTATCCCGAAATAGCGCCTCCAACAGTTGTGGTGTCTACATCATACCAGGGTGCTAATGCGGATGTTGTATTAAATAGTGTTGTTGTTCCGCTGGAAGAACAGATCAATGGTGTGGAAGGCATGACCTACATGACGTCTTCTGCAGGCAATGATGGTACTGCACGTATTACGGTGAACTTTGAACTTGGAACCGATCCGGATCTTGCATCAGTAAATGTGCAGAACCGTGTAGCAAGGGCCACTCCCTTGCTGCCGCAGGAGGTCACGCGAGCAGGTGTTACTACTCAAAAGAGTCAGAGCAGTAACCTTGTAATATTTTCGCTTTACAGTAATAATCCTGCATACGATCAGACGTTTCTTCAAAACTATGCGGAGATCAATCTTGTGCCGCTCGTTAAGCGGGTTAATGGAGTGGGCGAAGCCAATGCATTTGGTCGAATGGATTATACCATGCGCATATGGCTTAAACCCGATGTTATGGCCACTTACGGGTTGGTTCCATCGGATATTTCTGCTGCTCTTGCAGAACAAAATATTGAGGCGGCACCCGGTCAGTTTGGCGAGCAGGGCAACCAGGCATTTCAATACGTTATTAAGTACAGGGGCCGACTAAAAGACCAACAGGAGTTTGAAAATATGATCCTTCGCTCCACAACGAATGGTCAGATCCTCAGATTGAAAGATGTTGCGCGCATTGAATTGGGTGCAATGAGTTATGCAAGCAGCAGTACAACAAACGGTAAACCATCTGTTGGTGTTGCTATAAGTCAGACGGCCGGATCCAATGCGAAGGAAGTGATCGAAGGAAGTTTGAACGTTCTTGAAGAAGCAAAGAAAAGCTTTCCAAAAGGTATCGATTATGTTACCCTTGTGAATGCGAATGATTTCCTGGACGCATCGATCAATAAGGTGATCTCTACCTTCATCGAAGCTTTCATACTGGTATTTATCGTGGTATTTATATTCCTGCAGGATTTTCGTTCAACGTTGATTCCTGCTATTTCCGTACCTGTTGCGATCATAGGTACATTCTTCTTTTTGCAATTATTTGGATTTACCATAAACCTCCTTACATTATTTGCACTTGTACTGGCCATTGGAATTGTTGTCGATGATGCCATTGTTGTAGTGGAAGCAGTTCATGCGAAACTGGATCATGGATATAGTTCTGCACGAAAGGCAACTAAAGATGCAATGGGAGAGATATCGGGAGCAATTATTTCCATTACACTTGTAATGGCCGCGGTATTTATTCCCGTAAGTTTTATCAGCGGGTCTGCAGGTGTTTTTTACAAACAGTTTGGATTAACATTAGCAATAGCGATCATTCTTTCGGCAGTGAACGCATTGACGTTAAGTCCGGCGCTTTGCGCCATATTTCTGAAGCCTCATAAAGACGAGCACGGTCGCAAAAAGAGCTTTATTCAAAGGTTTTATACTGCGTTCAATGTTGGCTTTGAAAAGACGACAAAAAAATATCGAAATTCTGTAGCCTACCTGCTGCGACATAAATGGGTTGCATGGGCAGGCATCGCCGCCTTTGCGGGCGCGTTTTATTTGCTAGTAGAAACAACGCCTACTGCCTTTGTGCCGAACGAAGATATGGGTACTGTTATGGCTGATATCGCGCTTCCTGCTTCAGCCTCAACAGAAAGGACCGAGGTTATTGCGCAAGAAGTTGAAAGGATTGCCCGGCAAATTCCTGAAGTGGAAAACATCCTTCGCATAAGCGGTCGTGGTATGATCAGCGGTGTAGGAAGTAATTACGGAATGGTGATCATGCGACTTAAACATTGGAAAGATAGAAAGGGCGACGGGCAGGATGCTCAATCTATCATTGGAAAGATGTTTGCAAAAACTTCTGGTATCCGTGATGCCAAGATTATTTTCTTTGCTCCGCCTACCTTACAAGGCTTCGGTACTTCAGGAGGATTCTCATTTCAACTGCAGGACCGAACCGGCGGCGATATTGCTTCGTTCTACAAAATTAGTTCGGACTACCTGGCAGCGTTGAATGAGCGTCCCGAAATTCAATTTGCGCAAACTTCGTTTGATCCGAATTTTCCGCAGTACATGATCGATGTAAATGTAGCAAAGGCAAAAGTGGCGGGGCTTTCAGTCAACGATATCCTCAGCACACTGCAGGGTTATTATGGTGGTGTATATGCATCGAACTTTAATCAATTCGGTAAACAGTTCAGGGTAATGTACCAGGCCGAGGCAGGGTTTCGGGACAATCCTGAGAGTCTCAATAACATTTATGTTCGAAATGGAAATGGAACCATGGCTCCAATTACGGGATTCATTTCATTAGAACGTGTGTATGGGCCGCAATCCATTTCGAGGTTTAATTTATTTACATCTATTGGAGTAACAGGAAACCCAAATCCGGGTTACAGTTCGGGTGATGCGATACGTGCGATAGAAGAAGTGGCAACACAGGCGCTTCCTGCGGGATACGGTTATGAGTTCTCAGGTCTTACTCGCGAAGAACTTTCTGCCGGAGGACAGACCGTATTTATTTTTTTACTGGTGATCGTGTTTGTATTCCTTTTGTTAAGTGCTCAATATGAAAGTTACCTGCTACCATTTGCGGTGTTGCTCTCGTTGCCGGTAGGACTTGCCGGAGCATTTCTGTTTGCAAAGCTTTTTGGAATGACCAATAACATCTACCTGCAAATCACACTGATCATGCTTGTAGGATTGTTGGCAAAGAATGCCATTTTGATTGTGGAGTTCGCAGTGGAACGCAGAAGGATGGGAATGAACCTTGTGCAGGCGGCCCTGGAAGGAGCGCAGGCGAGGCTTCGTCCCATCCTGATGACTTCGTTTGCTTTCATCTTTGGATTGGTGCCACTGATGACCTCAAGTGGTGCGGGCGCGATAGGAAACAGGTCGATTGGAACAGGTGCTATTGGCGGTATGTTGATAGGAACATTGTTTGGGGTCTTTATCATACCTGTACTGTTTGTGGTGTTTCAATCACTACAGGAACGGTTTACCGGCCCTCCGGCCCCTCCCGGGTTTGAGGAATCAACAGAATAATATTCGAGTTATACTTAAGAATCTGAAATGAGAAGAAACAGATTATACATAGGGGTGATATGTGCAGTGCTCGTCCTTGCATCTTGTGGGGTAGTAAAACCTTATCAGCAACCGCAGGTTGCAACACAGGATTTGTATAGAGACGTAGATACGAATGATACCAGTTCCATTGCAAACATGAAGTGGGACGAGTTGTTCACGGACCCGAAGTTGCAGGGATTGATTCGAAAGGCTATTGACAGCAACCCTGATCTTCGCATCGCATTTACACGAGTTCAACAGGCAGAAGCGCTGTATTTACAAAGCAGGGCAGCGTTTCTTCCTTCGCTTGATGCCAATGTTGGAGTAACAGAGTCAAAGCTTTCAGAAGTACAGGGGTTTGGTATTCGTAACAATGCAACGCAATATCAACTTGGTCTATCAGCCAGTTGGGAGGCAGACATCTGGGGAAGACTGGCCAGTAACAGAAGAGCAAACCTTGCTGCGTTGTTACAAACAAACGCAGCAGCACGCGCTGTGCAAACAAGCATCGTTGCAACGGTTGCCAATCTCTATTACACATTGCTGGCCCTTGATCAACAACTGTTGGTAACACAGCAAACTGTTCGTAACTGGGATACGACGGTTCAAACGATGCGTGCTTTGAAAGATGCGGCGCGGGTTACAGAAGCTGCCGTAGTTCAGAGTGAAGCGCAACGTTATGCAGCCGAAGTAACATTGCCAGACATCCGACAGCGACTGCGAGAGACCGAGAATGCATTGAGTATACTACTTGGAGAGCCACCTACTTCTGTTGACAGGGGAGTGCTCACGGAACAGCAGGTTGTTGAAACACTCACTACAGGTATACCGGCACAACTGCTTTCCAACAGGCCTGATGTGCAGGTTGCTGAATTGGGTTTTAGAAATGCGTTTGAGCTGACGAATGTTGCGCGAACAAATTTCTATCCCGCACTTCGTATCACCGGCAATGCTGGTTTGTCGAGCCTGGCCCTCGGTAACTTATTTGATATAGGTTCACTTGCGGCCAATATCGGTGCCGGCCTCACCCAGCCCATATTTAATCAACGTGCAAACCGGACCCGGCTGGAGATTGCGCAGGCCCAGCAACAGGAAGCGTTGATCAACTTCCGTAACTCTTTATTAGTTGCCGGCTCAGAAGTTTCCGATGCATTGTCACTCCATCAAACTTCATCTGAAAAAGTTGCAATACGGCGGCTGCAAATTAATTCGCTGCAACTCTCGGTTGAGTATTCGCAGGAACTATTACAACATGGATTTGCCAACTATACAGAAGTGATCAATGCAAGGCAGTCGCTTCTACAAGCAGAACTTGGCAACATTAATGACCGACTTGAGCGACTCCAAGCGGTGGTTGAATTGTATCGTGCACTGGGTGGTGGATGGAAGTGAGGAGTGAAACGGGAAATGGGAAATGGGAAATGGGAAACGGGAAATGAGATATAAGTTAGCAGACAAGTCGGCCCTCGAGGATGATGTTCGAATTGAGTTTCTTTTTTGTAGTCACCTGCTGCAATGCAAGCGACACTGCGGTTTCGGCCATTTCTTTAAGTGGTTGTCTTACATAATAGATTGGACTGTTGTAAATAAAAACTGCATCAGACTGATCGAAGCTTAGCAGTCCCGGCGATACAGGATACACACTACGTTTGGAATTAAGGTATTTCAATGCGAAGGTTGTTATCTTATTTGACGCAAAGAATAAGGCGTCTACAGGTTTAATAAAATTCATAAGTTCATCTATAGCCTGTATCACTTCCTGTTCGGTGTTCACCTCTACTGCCACCTCGCGGATAAGTTCCTTATCGGGATCCATGCGATTTTTTTTCAGCGCTTCTTTATATCCTTTCTTTCTGTCGTTTAGATGAACCAACTGTGTTTTGAATCCGATCATCCCAATCCTTTTGTATCCATTCTTTATGAGGCATTCCACGCCCTCCCGTGCAAGTTGCCGGTTGTTGATAGTGATCATACATGCACCTTCCATATCAACAACACGATCGATGATGACAAGCGGCACCTGGTTCTTTACCAGTGTTGAGAGTTGATCTTCGGTTCCTTCGGCGGGAGCAATGATGATTGCATCAACTCTTCTATCCATAAAAAGATCAATAAGTTTTTGCTGCTTGATAGCTTTCTCGTCACTGCTTCCTATGATCACCATATACTGATTTTTCTCTGCTTCATCTTCAATCATCCTGACAAGTGTAGATGAGAACGGGTTGGCAATATCAGCAACAATTAATCCGATGGTAAACGATCTATTTGTCTTCAGGCTCTTTGCGAGCTGGTTAGGACGATACTGTAATTTTTCTGCAACCTTTCGGATTTTATTGGCTATTTCTTCGCTTACCCTTCCTTTACGTGTATTGTTTAACACGTACGAAACCAAGGCAGTAGAAACTCCAACCCGCTCTGCTATATCTTTTAATGATGGTTTCTTCTTCACATTAACATCTTGAATTTGAAAAATGGTTAATCGTTTAACCAAATTAATGTATTTTTGCACCGCAATTGAGATTATAATATCTATTATATTAATTTTTGCAAGTTCTTGCCATAGTAACAATTGAATTGCCATAATTCTTGCTGCCATTAAATGTTTTTGAACAATTAGACATCAAACCAAAAAAGGAAGAATTATGAAAACAATGACACTTGATTATGCAGGAAACCTTCGTCGTTTTATTGCATTCTTCAGCAGTCTTAATGCATCGACTTATATCGATGGTAAAAATTCAGGAAAAGGTTATACATCTACAAACGATAATTCTGAAGGTGCTTCAGAAAACAGGCACAACCAGTTACAAAATGATCGCAGGGTGTTTACCGGAAATTATTTTGCGGGACCACATTGCATTTTCGATCCCCGGTTATTATCACAAAAGTAGTTGACAGGATATAGCTTATAGGCAGGACATAATCAATGACGGTTTGTGCACTCTTGGTAAAGAGTACACGCATAAGGTCGCTTCGGCGACCTTTTTTGTTGTGCGGCTTTGTTACTGCTGATGCTTACGTGAAATTTCCCGTATGAAAACGGTACAAATCCCCTGTGCTGCGCCATTTCTGCGAATTAGCTTTGTATCGAACATTTGATACGCGTATCGCTGACACCGTGCCCCTCTAAGCTTACAATCTAAACCATCAAAAAAGAATTATCATGAAAAAGATCACACTTATCGCCGCTGCTTTGTTTCTACTGACAGTAATCGTTCCTGTTCGCAGTATCGCACAGTATTCAAAAAGTGATGTCAGTTTTAATCCCCAGACTCTCTATGCTTCTGCTGTAATCATCGCAAGTGAAGAATCGGATCGTTCCGAGCTTGAAAAATTCCGACTGATCAGTGCCAAAGCATTTGACAATTTTGCAAAGCGTTTTAAAGGTGCAAAAGATATCTCTGTGCTGCAAAGCGGGCACAACACTTTTATATCCTTTAGCGAAAGTGGAATGCGCACTCGTGCCGCTTACAGTTCCAAAGGCAAGTGGTTGCATACCATCACCTATCTGCCTGCGGAGAAACTTCCTGAAAATGTGCGCTACATCGTTGGACGGTCGTTTAATGACTATACCATCCTGCGTGCTATAAAAGTGGAAGTGGGAATCGATAGTGCCTACCTGGTTGACATACAACGGTGCAAGGATTTCAAAACCATCCGTGTTGCAAATGGAGAGTGGGATGTTTACCAGGAATTCGAAATGCAGTAACCGCTGACCCTTAAGCCGTACCCTAAACTTTAACTACCCCCATCGCCCATACCTCTCACCCTGGCCTCTTAGCCCTCGTTTCTTACCCCTTGCCCCTCTCTGTTATGAACGTGCCCGTCTAACCTCTGAAGCCCCAGCGCCCTCATTTGCCGAAAATGCGAATCGAGGGCTTTCTGCATATTTGGATAACAATGATAGGGAAGGTGGTAATCCGCACAAGCCTTCCTCACAATTGTACTCAATGCAGGATAGTGAATATGGCATACTCTGGGAAACAGATGATGTTCCACCTGGTAATTCAATCCACCAACAAACCAACTGATCACGGCATTATCAATTGCGAAATTAGCTGTAGACCGTACCTGGTGTTCCGCCCATTCAATTCGACCTGCGTGATGGTTCTGAAGTTCATCAACTGAAATAAAGCTAGTGGGTTCCACAACATGCCCTAACTGAAATACAAAGGAAAGTGTGAATCCCATGGAAACATGCATAATGATAAAACCAATCAGCCAATTATTGAATCCCAGTAGTATTGCGGGTAGGACGCCATACAATATCAGGTACAAAATCTTGCTCACCCAAAAGATGATATGATCCGCGAGTTTCATATTAGTAATATCAAGAGCTGTGACTTTTCTTGTGAAATATTTTTTGAATTCAAATCCGAATATCCAGGCAAGACTTGCCATTGCATAAAAGAAAACAACATAGATATGCTGGTATCGATGAATGGGAAGCCATTTCTGTGATTCACATTGACGCAAAAGGGGACTCTTATCAATGTCGTTGTCCATTCCGTCCACACTGGTATATGCGTGGTGGATGTTATGTTTCCATTTCCACAGAAAACAATTACCGCCTAATGCATTCAGGCTGTAGCCCAATAAATTGTTGATCCACTTACGGTCGGAATATGCACCATGACAGGCATCGTGCATGATATTGAAACCCACACAAGCGAGTGTAAAGCCAAACACAACACATAGCAATATCGACATATATGCAGGCATGTCAACGAACAATAACAGCAGGTAAATTGTTATTGCGGCTGTTACCAGCACGATCGACTTAAGGTACAGCTTCCAGTTTCCGGTTCGCGAAATGCGATTGTTTTCAAAATACATGTCCACTCGCGTTCTAAGCTCAGTGGAGAATGCGCCCTGGTTTGTGAAAGCGTTCATAATTCGATTGTTGTTGGTGTGAGCTCTTCCTTGTTTAGAGTTATCCGAACTTCGGTTCCCTGATTATTGCTGTGTATCTCGCAACTTCCTCCGAGTAGCTGTGACCGGCGTTGCAAATTCATCAGACCCTGGCCATTACTACCGTTGCTCTTAATGTTTGTTTCATTATTAAAACCTTTTCCGTTATCCTGAATGGAGATGAGCAATTCTTTCGCATATGTGATCTTGACAGATACGAACGTTGCGTTCGCATGTTTGATGATATTATTGAAAGCTTCCTGGCATATCCGAAATATCACCAGTTCTTTTTGCGGTTCAATTTTGTACTCGTTGCCGGCTATGATAAGATCAGCCTGAATGCCTGCTATTTTTCTTAAAAGCTCTAATTCATATTCAAGCGATCGTATCAATCCCTTTTGCAGTATATAATCCGTATTCAGACTCTTTGACAGATCGCGAAGATCTACAATCGCCTTGTTGAGAAGGTCACTTGAATCCTCAATGCTGCTGTCCCATTGTGCCTTATCATATAATTTCAGTTTTGAAATATTCAGCTTCGCAAGGCTGAGTACCTGTCCGATATTGTCGTGTATCTCCTGTGAAATATTCTTCAGCGTTTGTTCCTGGATCTCATACTTACTTTGCAGCATCAGTTTCTCAAAATTGTTTTTAAGTTCTTCCTTCTCGCGCTGGTATTGTTTCTTTTCTTCCCGGTCGGTCCTATACCTGTAGATCAATATGAATGATATGATCAGCGTTTCTATTACCATGCCGATATGAAATATCGAAGGAGGAAATAACTGCACAGCAGTGTTTTCGAACAACAGACGTTGAAGTGCTCCGATCAAAAACACAACCAGTCCGGCAAGGATGAATAACCCGGTGCGTCTGCCTTTAACGGCACTGTACAAACAAAGTCCGATGATCGCAACAATCGCAAGGATGGTGCTGTACTTTGCCCAGTTGAAAAACAGCATTTCAATGGACGGTTCAGGCTTCAGATTGAAGGCTATGGAATGCATTATGCCACTGACCAGGGCATTTGCCTGAATGGCGGAGGTAACACGATGCAGTGTTTTATTCAATCGTATGTGCGGCAGGATCAATAACACAACATGCATTAATACCGCTATTGCCATGGCCCCAATTCCAAGTATGGGTGTCAGCCGGTACATTAACTCCGAATCGCCCGCGAAGAATTCCTGGTCAAGCTGGTCGTTCTTGATAACTATCACAATCAGCAGCGCTATGTATAACGCGTACCATGCATGAACTTTTTCTTTTAACGCGAAGTAGAGATACAGATTGAAGAGGAAAAACAGTGTAAGCAATCCCGTTATGATTCCGAATGAAAAGTAAGCGCGGTTGCGAAACATGGCCAATCCCTGGGGATGCAACAAGGCGAAGCCGTACGATTTGAATGCGTGCGCGGCATCCATATGAAGATAAAGTGTGTCGATCGACCGGGCTGCGATTGATAAGGGGAAAACGTAATGTGCATATTGATACGGCCGGTCTCTAAATGGTATCCGCATTCCGTTTCGCCCTGCCAACATCCATCCACTATCATTTTTCTGATACAGCCTGCCTTCGCGCATCCCGACGGGACTCATCAATAACATCAGTTCGCGTGAATGTGATGAATCATTGCGAATGATCATCCTAAACCAGTATTCGCTTGAATCGTACCCGAAGGATACTACGGGTTTATTTACTGACTGTTGGAATTGATCTTTATAACGACTGGTTATCGAATCAATATCTGTTCGCTTTGATATGCGCAAAACGCCCGCCTTGCCTGTTACTATCAGGTGATTGTTTACAGTACACTGCGCCGCATCGATGACTTGTGTAAATCCCCGTTGCACGAAAAGCATCACCACAATCGTCAGATAGAATCTTGAGGAAGCCACGGTTGTTAATAGTTGGGTTAGAAGAGCAGGTCTTCTAAATATAATAATTTCCACAGAGTATTAGAGGGGCGCAAAGAATTTTATATCTTAATGGTCTATCCCTTCCATCCATGAACACCGCGGTAAAAGTTTGTCTTATTGATGATCACGTGCTTTTAAGAAACGGTCTCGCAGGACTGATTCGAAAGTTCGGTTATAACGTTACGATGGAATGTGATAATGGCAAGAAGTTCACACAACAACTTCGTCCCGCGGATCTCCCGGACATCGTACTGATGGACATTAACATGCCTGAGATGGATGGCTACCAGACTGCATTATGGTTGAAGAAGAATCATCCCTCCGTGAACGTGCTTGCATTGAGTATGTATGATGATGAGTCTGCCATCATTCGCATGTTGCGTAATGGTGCGCGTGGATATATACTGAAGAATTCAGATCCGATGCTGCTGCAATCCGCCATTGAAGATGTTTTGACAAAAGGCTTCCATTACTCAGATCGTGTGACAGGAAGAGTACTAAGGAATGCTATTACCGATGGTGACGATGAACATGGTATCGGAATAAAAATGAACGAAAAGGAAATACAGTTCCTGCGACTTGCAAGTTCAGATCTTACATACAAGGAAATTGCCGACAAAATGTTTTTGAGTCCGCGGACTATCGACGGCTATCGTGAAGCATTATTCAACAAACTACAGGTGAAAAGTCGCGTAGGACTTGTTCTATACGCCATAAGACATCAGCTGATCCCACTGCATGAATCATAGGTTCACGAGGTTTTTTCGCAAGGCTTCAAGTACCATACCAACCCGGCTTTGTACGTTAAGCTTTGCAAACAGGTTTTCGCGGTATCCATCAATTGTTCGTTCTGCAAGATGCATTTGATCGGCAATCTGTTTGTATGTTAGATCGCTGCAGGCTAACTGAAGAAAAGTACGCTCTCTTTCAGTAAGCTGAAGCTCTTCATCCTCCTGGCTTTTTTGTAATAGCCGGCGGTAACGGAGGTTGGATATGTCTGCATTATAATAGCCCACGCGATGCACTTCTTCAAGAGCTTTTTCCAGCTGATCAGGATGCATGTCTTTGAGCAGGTAGGCGCAGCATCCCGATTTGATCATCCTGATCACTGAACTGTCATCGTCTTTCATCGATAATGCTATGAGTCGGATCTGCGGGTATTTGCTGGATATTGCTGCAGCGGTATTGGGGCCATCCAGCACAGGCATGTTAACATCGAGCAATATGATCTCAGGAAGGTCCGCCATCTTGTCCAGCTTTTGTAGCAGCATCTCACCATTGATCGCTTCAACACTTATGTTGAAGTCGTCGAAACTTTCAACAAGGATGCTCAATGATTTTAAGAACAACTGGTGATCGTCGGCTATCCCAATGTCGACCTTCATGATGTTGCATTTGAGAGTGGAATAATGATGGTTACTGTTGTTCCCCTTTGACGCTCGGAATGCCATTCAATGGTGCCTCCCAGAAGACGTGTGCGGTGTTTCATATTTAAGACACCAACTCCGTCAGCGGTTGCATCAGTAGTAAGTCCAATGCCGTCGTCTTCAATTGTTACACGCAGACCAGTATTCATTTCAATGCTTACCCTTATGGATTCTGCACCCGAATGTTTAATGCAGTTTTGGATCCCTTCCTGGATGATGCGAAACAGCATTACCTGCGATTCGGCGGGAAGCTGCACCTTATGCATTTGGGCAATCAATTCAATGTTGACCGTCTTTGATACGGAGAGGCGCAGTATTTCACCTTGCAAATTTTCGATAAGATTGAACTGGTTCAGCCATTCCTTGTTAAGTGATTTGGAAAGCATCCGCAGATCCTGGATGGCTTTTGCAAGCGTCTGATCGGCAGTTCGCAATGTGTCCGGCACAATAGGAAGACTCCGTTCGGCAACGCCCATAAGCATACGGGTGCTGCTTAATAGCTGGCCCACATTGTCATGGATTTCTTCGCCAATAAGATGAAAGGTTTCTTCCTGTGTTTCCAGTTGGGTCTTCAACAATTCTCTCTGGAAATTGCTTTGAAGCAGCTCTTTCTCTTTCCGGAAATATAATTGCCGTCGCTTATATTGAACGATAAAAATTGAAATAAACACAACTACGCAAATGAACAACAGGGTACCAAGCATTACGATCAGGGAAATATCATCAAGCATCATTTTCAGGTATTTAGGTACGGATATTTTCGAGACATGTTGAAAACCAGCAGGGCAATGGATATGGACAGGTAATAGACAAAGGTGAGCACAACTCCGGACAGATAGAATCTCAATGCGATCGAGTTAGATCGCTCGATCAGGTGGTTCATGAGCCCTTCAATAAAGAAGTTTCCAAGAGATGAAAGCAGCAGGCCGGCACTGATCCAAAAAAACGGTTCAAGTTGAACCTGTTGTTGTTTTGGATTATAGAACAATTGAAGAAAATAAGCAAGCACATAAATACTTGTAAGGGAGTGCTTGACGATCAACAGGTAGCTTGGGTAGTCCTCCAGCTTATTGAAATACAAAACGTTTACTACAGCGCATGCATAGAATAGAGGCAATGCCGCAAGTATGAACAGCTTCAGTATTTTATTTTCAATCAGCAAATGATAGAACAGCGACAACGCGGAAAAATGAATGATCGCCATTCCGTGATAAAGGAACAGGTTATTTATATTTCTTAATGAAAGGTTGCTTGCGTAGATCTCAATAATACAGGTAACGATCACGTTAATGCCAATTATTTTAAGAGGCGTTGAGTATTGATTGAATCGCCATGCAAACAAGAGAATATTGATTGCGTGAAGTATGAAGTTGGTATAGTACTCCCACATATATTGGGGATTAGGCAATTAGTAATTATCGACCAAACCCTTTCCACAATTGGGTTTGCAGGCACAGCAGTTTTTCACATACACTACCGATGCCGTTTGCTTGTCTGTACCGTCTGACAACACAGGTGTCATTACCTGGTAAAAGCTGCCATCTTCGGATCTTGCATTGTATATGCGAACAAACTGGCAATCTTCGTTGTCGTCAATCAGGTCGCGTACATCCTCGACGCGGAAATTGCTGTGAAAAATTATGTTATGGGTTTGCGCAATGTGCGCATTCATAAAATCCTTAAATCTTTTCAGATCCTGCTTAAGCTGTTCGATGTCTACTTCTGGAGATTCAACAGCTAACTGTTCCGGATTGGAGAAATCGCATTCGGCTCCAGGTGACTGGGGTTGTAAAAGATTAGCCATGTTATACTATTTAATTGAATGATTGGTATTACCCACAGAGGACGGATACAACTGCAAGTTGAAGAATACATCAATTAAATAATAGGGGAAATTTCCCGTAATTATCAGAGGCTACTTTATTTCTATCTTTTTGCCTGTTCGCGCCGATTCACGGGCTGCGTCCAGGATTTGAACAACCAACAGGTTGTTTTCGAGTGAGTACAAGCCATAGGATGGCACAGTGATTCTTTTTGTGATCACATCCGAAAAATATTTGAAAGGGTCCGTATATACTTTTATGTCATTGGTAGTAACGGCAAATCGCCGTGGCTCATTATTGCCTTTGCGCGTTTGCATGCGACTATGGTCGAAAGTTGTTACATAGCCCGCGTCTCCATACACTTCCATGTCCTTTCGATTATAGGGCCAGTTCCAGGATGCCTGTATGATAGCCTGTGCATCACCATAGTCAACGATGATGGTTGCATCATCATCCACTTTGGGATATATGGAAGGCTTGTATTGTTGCGTCACGGCTGTAACACTCAACGGCTTTTTGCCTTTCATCAGCCATGTCATGATATTTGCACCGTAACAACCGAAATCGATTAAAGCGCCGCCGCCATTTTGTACGGGATCCGTAAGCCATTCAAAAAATTCCTTTCCGACGCCTATCTCCTGAGGTCCCTGGTGACCATGATGAAATACGGCCTTCCGAAGTTTGCCTACGAATGCACTGTCGTGAACAAGCTGGTAAGTTTTTTCTGTCGCAGGATACCACGAAGTTTCATAATTGGTTAGCAAATGGATATTATGCTGCGTGACGAGTGCCTGCATTCGAAAAGCGTGGGCGATATTTGTTGCAAGTGGCTTTTCAACCATCACATGGATGCCTCGGGGAGCCGCTGCTTCAACAACTTTCATATGATCATAAATGGAGCCAAAGGCTACAACACCAGCAGGCTTCAATTCATCGAGCATCTTGTTCAGATCGTCATAAAATAGCGAGGCTGCCAGCTTATGATCTTTCCGGTATTTTTCGATGAGCACTTTATCTGTTTCATACACGCCAACGATTTCCATGTCACTGGTATCCTGCCGGTTGAAGATCCATGCTGCATGGCCATGAGAAATACCGGCAACTGCAACGCGTACCCTGCCTTGCTTAGCCGTCGATTGTGCAATGGTATGAGTCATCATTTGTAGCGATATCAACATGCATACCATTGTTAACCTGATCATTTTCCGGATTGTAATTCGCATGACTACGATTAATTTTGCAGGCGCCGGACTAACAGTGCCTGCTGTAAAAATAGCCTATATTTACTACTATGACTTCATACGAACAGATATTCGAGAACAATAAAAGCTGGATCGAACAAAAGCTGGGAAGCAACAGCGACTTTTTCTCCAAACTCGCAAAAGAGCAAAACCCTGATTACCTCTACATTGGATGTAGCGACAGTCGTGTTACCGCCGAGGAGATCATGGGAGTGGTACCTGGTGAAGTGTTCGTGCATCGGAATGTAGCCAACCTGGTGAATAATGTTGATCTCAATGTGATGTCAGTGATCAATTACTCTGTAAAGTATTTAAAGGTCAAGCACATCATTGTCTGCGGACACTATAATTGTGGCGGAGTTAAAGCGGCGATGATGCCTAAAGACATGGGCATATTAAACCCCTGGTTGCGTAACATCCGTGATGTTTATCGTCTTCATAAAGAAGAGCTGAATTCGATTGAGGACGAAGCAAAACGCTATGACAGGCTCGTGGAGTTGAATGTTGAAGAGCAGTGCACTAATGTGATCAAGACCGCAGTGGTTCAATTGCGTTATATGCGCGAAGGATATCCGCAGGTGCATGGATGGGTTTTCGATATTCACAGCGGAAGGATCATAGACCTCAACATTAAATTCGAAAAGATACTGGCGAATATCAAAGATATCTATGACCTTTCGAAGGAATGATGCCCTGTGATGTTGATGCTCTCTTAATAGTATTTTATGAACTGGCTGCTGACTGCAGAGATCATTTATGTGATCATACTGATCATCGTTTCCATACGGATCATCTATGATACGAGAAGCCATGTAAAAGCGCTTGCATGGGTATTGTGTGTGATCTTTCTACCAGTACTTGGTATGATCCTTTATTTTTCGTTCGGCATCAATTATCGTAAACGAAAAATGTACAGCAAGAAGTTGTTTGAAGATGATGATCTTGCGCGTAAACTACAGGAAGACATTTTCAATTACTCAAAACACTCTCTTGCCAAAGCCGATGAATCTGTACAGCATAACAGGGAACTCGCGCACATGTTGGTCCGGGATAGCCTGAGTCCTCTGACTGCGGACAATTCAGTTGAGCTTCTGATAAACGGTGAAAAAAAGTTTCCTTCTGTTTTTGAGGCAATAAGAGCTGCAAGAAAGCATATCCACATTGAATATTATATCTATGAAGATGGAGAGATCGGCAGGCAGTTAGAACAACTTCTTATAGAGAAAGCAAGGCAGGGAGTAACGGTCAGGTTCATCTATGATGATTATGGAAGTCGCTCAATTCGTAAGACTCTGGTAAAGCGATTAAGAGCCGGGGGTGTGCAAGCCTTTCCGTTTCATAAAGTGCTGTTCATTGCACTGGCAAACCGGTTGAACTATCGCAATCACCGTAAAATTATTGTAATCGACGGGCAGATTGCCTTTGTTGGTGGTATCAATGTGAGTGATCGATACATTAACTGCGAAACATTACAAAATAAGATCTATTGGCGTGACACCCACATACGAATTGAGGGACCGGGAGTGTATTACCTGCAGTACATTTTTATGTGCGATTGGAATTTTTGCGCCAATGAGAAGATGCAGCCAAACGAAGAGTTTTTTCCTAAGCGCAAGGACTTTGTTACAAGAGGAGACAGGTATGTGCAGATAGCTGCAAGCGGCCCGGATTCAGATACACCAACAATTTTGTTTTCTCTGCTTCAGGCGATCAATCTTGCCACAAAGGAGATACTCATCACCACTCCTTATTTCATCCCGGGCGAAAGTTTACTTAATGCCCTGATCATTTCTTCGCTTGGCGGGGTGAAAGTGAAGCTGCTGGTGCCTTACAAGTCAGATACTTTGTTTGTGGACATCGCTGCGCGGTCTTATTTCGACGACCTGCTGAGGGCCGGAGTAGAAATATATCGATACCGGCATGGCTTCATACATGCCAAAACACTGGTGGCTGATGGTAAGGTGGCGATCGTTGGTACCGCAAACCTTGATTCAAGAAGTTTTGACCTTAATTTCGAAGTAAATGCAATTGTGTACGGAGAAGAGTTGTCGAACGAATTGAAAAATGTATTTTACAATGACTTGCAATATTCGGAACGGCTGAATAGTGTTGACTGGGAGGATCGGCCGGTTTTGCAACAGTTGTTGGAAAAATCAGCAAGACTATTATCGCCTTTATTATAAAAATAATCGACTGATATGGAATACAGGCAGCTTGGACGCACAGACCTTAAAGTGGCGCCTCTTTGTTTTGGTGGCAACGTCTTTGGGTGGACTGCCGATGAAGCGACGTCTTTTAAATTGCTTGACGCGTTTGTTGAGCGGGGATTCAATTTTATTGACACGGCCGATAGCTACAGCAGGTGGGTGCCAGGCAATAAAGGTGGCGAAAGTGAGCGCATCATTGGTAACTGGATGAAGCAACGTGGTAACAGGGAAAAAGTTATTGTTGGAACGAAAGTAGGTTCCGACATGGGGCAGGGTCACAAGGATGTTTCCAAAAGGTACATATTACGGGCAGTAGAAGATTCTTTAAGGCGATTGCAAACACATTATATCGACCTGTATCAAACGCATTGGGATAATGAAAATACACCGGTTGAAGAAACCCTTGAAGCTTATGATAAGCTTGTAAGGCAGGGGAAGGTTCGATGGATTGGGGCTTCAAACCTCTCGCCCGAGCGGCTGCGAGCATCTCTTGCCTGCAGCAAGAATAATAACTTCCCGATATATCAGACGTTGCAGCCGGAGTATAATCTATATGATCGTGAAGGTTTCGAACATGATTACCTGGAGATCTGTCGCGAAGAAGGACTGAGTGTGATCACATATTATTCGCTGGCGTCTGGTTTTCTTACGGGCAAGTATAGAACTATGTCGGATCTTGATAAGAGTACGCGAGGTGCGGGTATCCGCAAGTATCTTGATGATAAGGGCATGAGGATATTGTCAGCGCTGGATGAAGTTGCAGCAAGGAATAGCAGTACTCCCGCTGCTGTGGCCTTAGCCTGGTTAATGGCGCAACCCACGATCGCCGCACCTATTGCGAGCGCTACGAATACCCGCCAGTTGGAAGAGTTGATGAGTGCAGCGGAGCTGAAGCTTTCTGCGGAAGACCTGGAAGTTCTTGGTGTGTAAAGCAAAAAACAAAATGCTAAATGCTAAATGCTAAATGGCAAATGGCATTTCCCATTTTCCATTTTCCATTTCCCATTTCTCTTACGGGTTGGGTTCCTTCTTGCTGAGGTACTGGTCTGCTGCGTATTCGCGACTGCCACGTATTGCGAAAAGTATGAGCAATCCCAACGCGACTAATGACAGGATGAATTCAAACAAATTGGTATTTACCTGTCTGATGTTGACGAAAAACGCGGCCACCACCAATACAGGTATAAGCAGGATAGAAGCCCATCGGGTAAACAGTCCGATAAGAATAAAGAAGCCGCAAAGAAGAGACAAGTAAGAAACAACGAAAGCAAGTGTTTGTGCATTGTTTGCGAACATGTCTACATTGGTTTGGGCAATGAGACTTTCAGTGAGCGCGCTATTGCGAAGCAGCGTAATGCCTTTCCACATGAGAATGATGCCGAGCAGCGCACGCAATACTGCAACCAGGAATGTATTTCGGGGCAAAGGTCTTTCCCTGCGTGTCTGATTCACTGTGAGCATATCGATTGGTTTATAAGTGAAACAACAGGTGCCGATTCCTTTTAAAGTTACAGAGATTTTTGCTGGCAACCGTATTACATCTGGCATGCATAATGCAGGCAGGTAAATACTTATGGAACGATCATCGATCATAATCATTGGCGCCGGGGTTGCCGGCATGGCCGCGGCACGCATATTATCAGAAAAGTTTGAGGTAACCATCCTGGAAGCAACCGACCGGGTTGGTGGTCGCTGCCTTACCATACAGGGCGATGGCTTCAGCGAGCCCGTAGAAGGAGGTGCAGAATTTATGCACGGGCTACCCAGGCATACACTAGAACTATTGCAAGAGGCATCGCTTGAATATGAAAAAGTGGAGAACAGGTTTATGCGTATTGAAAATGGCAATCGGGTCGATGCGCAACCAATGGATCCGCATTGGGATGAGATGCTGCAGCAGATGAAGTCGGTCATTGCAGACGCCACGCTGGAAAAATTCCTGAATGAAAACTTTCCTGGTGATGAGTTTGAAGGCCTCCGCAGGCACGCAGTTTCGTTTGCTGAAGGGTTTGACCTTGCAGATCCTAAAACTGCCAGCATAAAGTCTCTATACAGGGAATGGATGAATGAAGAAGAACAATATCGTATTAATGGTGGTTATGGTGCATTGACGGAGTGGATGCACAACGATTGCATTTCCCGCGGCGTGAACATCATGTTGAACCAGGTTGTAAGGCTGATCGAATGGAACTTTAATGAGGTTACACTCACGACTGAATCAGATCAGATCTTCAAGGCGCAACGTTGTTTGATCACCGTTCCCGTTCGAATGCTTTGCGCGAAGCAAATGCAATTTAATCCAACGATCGAAGAGTATATTGACCTTTTGACCGATATCGGTGTTGGCTCCGTTATCAAGATCCTTATTGAATTCAACGAAAAGTTTTGGAAAGAGGATACCGGTTTTATGTTAAGCGATAACACAATACCTACCTGGTGGACACAGCAACCACGCTCATCAAACATCTTAACCGGATGGTTAGGTGGACCGCAGGCTGAAAGGTTATCGGCAGAAGACGACGACACGCTATTATCAAAAGCATTTGAATCTTTATCAAATATATTTGATCTGCCTGCTGAAAAGATCAGGGAAAATGTGCGCGCCGCAAAAGTTTTTAACTGGCAAAAATTTCCCTTCGCGCGAGGCGGTTACAGTTTCAGCACCACGCATACCAGCGAAGCACGTGGCTTATTGAATAACCCGATGCGCAATACACTTTATTTTGCTGGTGAAGGGATCAGTGCAGGCGATGCACCCGGTACAGTAGAGGCGGCACTTGCAAGTGCAATTGAACAGTGTGAAAAAATTTTAACCGCCCAATAAGCAGGTTCTTCCCGTAAATTCGAGAATGCATTCGAATATTGAAGTATTGAGATCGATCATACAAAGCAGGCGGAGCATTTACCAGGGATCATATACGACAGACGAAATACCTGATAGCGTTATCTGGGAAATTCTTCGCAGCGCGAATTATGCGCCCACGCATAAACTTACGGAACCCTGGCGGTTCGTGGTCTTCAGGCATCAAGGCAAAACCCGCCTGGGTATTGAGCTTGCGCGTCTCTATAAAGAAATTACACCGGAGGAAAAATTCCTGCAAAAGAAATACGACGGGATCTTAGATAAGATCAGGCAGAGCAGTTGTGTGATTGCAATAAATATTGAATTGCATCCCGAAAAAATTGCCGAGTTTGAAGAGATTTCTTCCGTTGCGGCAGCGGTTCAAAATATGTGGCTGACAGCAACTGCCTTAAATGTCGGCTGTTACTGGAGTACTCCCGACATGATCCATTCACTGAACGAATTTCTTGGCCTGCAGGAGAATCAAAAATGCATTGGTCTGTTCTATATGGGTTATCATAACGAACCCGATAAAGAAGCAACACGCGGATCAATTGAAGACAAAGTGCGTTGGGTAATAGAGTGAGCGATCTATAATGAAACGGGAAACGGGAAACGGAAAACGGAAAAATGGAAACGGGAAACTGGAAACGGAAAACGGGAAACTGGAAACTGGAAACGGAAAACGGGAAAAAAGTGAAAACTGGAAACGGGCAATAGAAAATAAAAAATCATGGAGTTATTAAATTCTCATCTTCATCAAATCAATGAATCATTAGTTAAAGCACATCAACGCAGGTTTGAATTTGCAGTTGCTTCAATACATGATGCTGAAGCCATTCTTAAAAAACTAGCTGACTTCCAGGTTGCGATTCCTTCATGGGCTTTGGGAACGGGTGGCACACGCTTCGGCCGATTCGCTGGTGGTGGTGAGCCGCGGAGCCTTGAAGAGAAGATCGAAGATGTGGCACTTCTTCATAAGCTTAATGCAAACAGCGGCGCAATTTCGCTTCACATTCCGTGGGACATTCCATCCAATGCTCAAGGTATACGTGCACTTGCAGCGCAACATGGACTTCGCTTTGATGCGGTAAATTCCAACACATTCCAGGACCAACCGGGGCAGGAACATAGTTATAAGTTCGGTTCCATGCAGCACACAGATAAAGCCGTGCGAAAACAAGCGGTGGAGCATAATATTGAAGTGATAAAACATGGGGTTGAGCTGGGCTCTGAGGCGATCACTGTATGGTTGTCCGACGGTTCAAACTTCCCCGGGCAATTGAATTTCAGGAATGCTTTCAGTAATGTTCTGGAGTCCTTGCAGGAAGTATATGCGGCAATGCCCGAAAACTGGAAAATGTTTGTGGAATACAAATGCTATGAACCTAATTTTTATTCGATGACCGTAGGGGACTGGGGACAATCGTATTTGTTGTGCTCCAAGCTCGGTCCGCGTGCATCTGTATTGGTAGACCTTGGTCATCATCTTCCCAACGCTAACATCGAGCAGATCGTTTCCCTTCTGTTGATGGAAAAAAAATTAGCCGGCTTTCATTTCAACGATTCAAAATATGGCGACGATGATCTTACTGTCGGCTCAATAAATCCTTACCAGCTTTTTCTGATCTTCTGTGAGTTGGTTGCTGGCATGGACGAGAATAATATGGATCATGCCCGCGATCTTGGCTGGATGATCGATGCATCTCACAATTTAAAAGATCCATTGGAAGACCTGTTACAATCGGTGGAGGCGATCATGATCGCTTATGCACAGGCGTTGCTGGTCGACCGAAAAGCACTGGAAGAAGCCAGGCAAAATAACGATGCGGTGCGCGCCCAGGAAATATTACAAGAGGCATATCGAACAGACGTGCGTCCATTGATCGCTGAGGCCAGGTTGCGCAGTGGTGGTGCACTCCAGCCGGTGGAAGCGTTTCGCAAATTAAAAATCCGGCAGGACCTTATAAACAAAAGAGGAACTGCTACTGTAGCTACAGGCTTGTAATTACTTTATTGAAAGTTCCGAAGTACGAACCTGATTCGAAAGAAGGTGGTAGAATATTTCCCATCTTTTCGTGGGAGCCGATGCTGTTCCGCCTTTGGATTCAACGTAGTTTTTTACCAGGTCCTGACCGAATGCGTAGTTGATGACGTAGCTACGATATTTGCGACTGAAAGCGATCGATCGCTTTGCATCGGCTTCTTTCATCAAGGCGTATTCAGTTAACCAGCGAATTGCTTCCTGCTCGTTGATCTTATTGTCGAGCAGTCTTCGGGTTACTTCAGTACTGACGTTTTTCAATTTTCCTTTTATTTCAAGTGCCTGGAAGTATGCATTAAGTCCTGAAGTATCGATCCCTGCAAGCGGAAGGAGCCGGGTTCGTGTAAACACTATTTTCTCATCCCCGGGAAAAGCAACACTGATGCCGTAGTTAGCGCTGCCTTCTGCGATGAGCGACTGTGGACTGAACAATGGATATAAGGAAGCTTCAACATACCCGCGGTCCCGATAAAGGTGTTTTTCGAGTAACATGTTGTATACATGATGACCGGGATATCCTTCGTGGCTGGCTATATCAATCACCCGTTCAACCGAGGTGGTGATGTCTGTATTGAACTGAATAAGACTTTGATAGTTTCCCTGGTACCAGTTATAACCGCTCCAGGGCTTGTCATTTACATATTCAAGATGGAAAGCTTCATTCGCTGGTAACTCATAATGCACTTTTGTTCGTTGCCTGCTTTCATTGATGGCGGCTTTCAATACCGTATCCAGTTTTTCGCGCGGTATAACAAATTTGTTGGTGAGTGATTGAAATCGTTCATTAATGGACCCATCACCAGGTAGCAATTGGTCAAGTTGCGTAACGAGTGATTGAAATTCCTGCTCCGAAAATGTGGGTGGCTTCACTCCAAATAATTGGCGTGCTTCCTCATCAAACGAAGTAAAATTTCCGGCAAACATTCGAATGCGCTGATCAAACGCAGTGAGCTGATCGCGCATCCATTTTGACCTTATTTGCAATCCATCATCTTTATGGGTAGTAAACGGTTGGAGCTCCTCGCTCAATTGCCGAACCGCATTGGCAAAACTATCTGCAGGAAAAGCTGGCTGCGGGGGTGTAATTGGTTTAAGTGAGTCAGGACCATAATATGCGTCTACGAAATCTGAATCATACTGCCCAATGCTGAGTCCTAAGCGAACATAACGTTCTGCCAATTTATCAAGATTCAATTTTGGATCGCCTGTTGCTGCTTTTTGGGAACAGGAGGTCAGCAGGAAAAAAAACATCAGGTATGCGTAGAATTTCATAGTGTCTTATTCTTATTAAACAGGCTACCCATGATCGAAATTACCAGGGCTTGGATCGGTGCAAGGTAAAAATTTGCTGTAGTAAAAAGCTTTAATGGATCAGGATAATTGAATGCCGGCCAAAAGAATACATGAATGAACAACACAAGAAGATATATTATAGAAATGAGCAGACAGATATGTACATTCCGTTTATTGACCAGAATTGGTGCTGTGTCTGAAGGCTGGCTTTGAAAGTTGATGGTTGCGAACATCAGAGCCAGGGTAGGAAAGATCATCGGCACAAACCATCCCCATACCTGCTGTGCAAAACTTTCAGTTCCTGTTTCAGTAGTGCGTTCAAACGTGCGACTCACAGTCTGGTATATTAAAGGTGCGATGGACAGTGCTGAACCCGAAAGCCAAACATATAACAATCGCGTGCGTGCTATTTCAAGTGTCATGTTGTTTGACGGAGTGTTGGCGGCACTTACATTCATATGTTTCGTTTAGAATTTTGTGGGTAAATTAAGCGACTTCAAATGATCAAATGCTGAAAGTTCATTTTCTGTGTTGCTGAGCTGACGGATCACTCCGCCGTTTTTTTGAAAATAATGATACACCAGCACATGCAGATAGTAATTTTTGCTCGGCTTTTCCATTAAAGTTGGTGATAATACAAACCCGCCGGTATTATAGAGGTCTTCATTCAATGAAATATTCTTAAATGGACTTCCGTTATCCTGAAAATTCGCATTAGTAGTTACCAAAAATGTGAGGGTTCGCCAATATCCTATGTTCCCAGACGACAAAATGCTGGCAAATGTGCCCGTGGTTTCTTTAGACCATCTTTTAATATTTACTTTCTGACCCTGACGTGTAGTTTTTTCTGGTTTGGTCATTATTGCGAATCCATCTTTGATTTCAAACATGCGCATAAAATCTGGTTGATAACCCGCAACAATAAGTGATTCAACAATCCTTTTTCTAACATCTGATAATGTTCCTGATTTTTGTATTGCCGTGATATCTATCAACGCCCGACAGGTACTTGGGGGAGGCGGCCAAAACGATGCAGCTTTAGCAGTTCCACCGCCAGGTCCTGCGCCCCAAGCGCCGATGCCATATGTTCCTTCACCAGCAAAAAGTTCTCTCTGTTCCTCATGAAAGCGCTGGATAATTAAGCGATTAATCAACAGGGTGGTAGCGATTTTCGCGGATGTCTCGGGATGAATTTTTTTCGCAATTCCAAGATCCGCTGCGGCTTCCTGCAATTGATAATCGCCGGAGGATTGGTATCGGACTATGGTCTCTCTAAGTGGTTCATCTATATGCTGGAGGTAAAGGGCGAACTGTAAAGCCATCAATTGAATTCTCCTGCTTTTCTCGGTTAACCCCTTTTTCACCAGCACGTTCAAAGAGGAATCATTAACAGGCAGGCGGCGATCAGATTGTGGAGCAACAATAAACGTTTCCTTTAATTTTTCGAGTGCCATCGCAATCTCAAGATTGTCTCCGAAGTATGGATCTATATTCATCAACTCCTTTTCTTTGTTCGTGAGCCCGGTTTTATTGATGATATAAAACGGATTTACCTCTGCATACAAAAACCCATCGCTGATCCGCGCATAAAAAAAGAATTCGTAAAGATTAACAGGACTGATGTCGTTAGGTTGGTAGATGCCATAATTATCTGTAAGAATATATCCCATCGTGAGATAAGCGAAATCCTTCGAAGAGCTTGTTTCGTATATCCTCTTGAGCTTCGGTAAATACTTTAATCCATAGCGACCGCTGTTTGCAAGGATCGCCAGTACAATAGTTTCATTTTCGAACGGTAGGGCAAAAAGGTCGCCTTCGTAGTAGCCAACCAGGAACGGGAATTCAAGAAGCATTTGCGATACCCCATATAGATGTGCAGTATCAGACAAACCCCTGATATTGTCATTAAGAGTTTTTACGAGTTTAAGCGTATCAATTACATCTGCATTGATAGAAGTAGTGTCAGGGAGCGAAGTGTCTTTTGGCTCGTATTCAACCTGCTCATCATTTACCATTACCTGTTTAAATAACGATGGAATACCAGGTGATGCCATTGCTGACGCGGACACTTTTTTTGCATCAAGCATTCTCAGACAAAATAGAGCATAAAAACTTGTTCTTGTTAGTAAGTATTCTTCGTCTTGTTTGACTCCGCTGGTTACTATCTTTTTAGCGCGCTCGCCATCATCAAGGTACCATGTAGTAGGTGCGTCTTCATCAAGATATCCGCGGTTTTTTCGCAACGAATCGAGGAGAAATGGTATTGCTTTTTCTCCAAACATTCCTACTGCAACACATGCGTATTGCCTTACCTTTTTATCACTATCACGAAATTTTGCAATCAACAGAGGAATACTCCTTGAAGGTTGATATTGAAGCATTCCTACAGTGTAAGCTACGTACCGACGAACAAATGGATCACGGTGATAAAGTGCCGCTGTCAGCTTTTTGAATTCTTTTTGTTGGTCGCCGGTGATGCTGTCGAGAGTTAATGCCGCAGCAAACCTGGCTGCATTGTTTTTTGAAGACAGCGCTTTTAAATATTTGTCGACAGCAGTGGACGGTTGCGACCATGCAAAAAATGGCAAGGCGATTGCAAACAAAGCAAGCAAGGCTCTTGAGTTAAAACTCATGCGCGTTGGATTTAAATGAATTCTGCTCTAATAAGATATAAACCGGAATTCAAAAACCCAAGTGATCTTTTATTTTATTTCTCCGTCAGCCATTTCCAATATCGTTTAGGCATGTGTTGAATGTGCAGTTTCGTGTTTTTTCGCGCTGCGATGTTTACACTCTTAAAATAATGCTTCCAAAGTTCCTGGTACACGGATTCATTCTCTTCGTATACCTCGGTTACATCGAGCCCCTGCCTGCACGCTTCATTAAAGCTTAATTGAATGGTTTGAACGGATTCCAAATCGTAGTAAAGTCCATACTTTCTTATGGCATCGTATATCAACCACCGTTGGTCGGCATATCGTTTTTTAAAGTGTTCTTCAATCAGTGGAAGCACGTTGTAATCGGGCTGACAAATAGCGTAGTAAATCCCGTCGTTTGTAAGTTGAAACCGGATAAACGCTTCCATTCGGTGCTTTTCTCGCTGGACTTTTCGGGCGATATCTTTTACCTGCAATACCGAAGGGTTGCTGAAGTCGCACTCAACTCTGCGATTGCTTTTGAAAGCATACCTGATAAATTCGAAAATTGTGTTTTCAATATCTGGCAATTCCGATAAGAAGGCCACGTGAACCTGCTTCAACGCGGTCACGGAAACTCTTTTTTCAAGGCCAGTTAAGACCCTTTTGGCCTTATCCTCCTCAGTATTGATGTGGTGAACTGAACCAAAAAAGCCCGGTTGAACCTTTCCGGCTGTTTGTATGTCAACAGAAGAATACCGGTTTTCGTATGCGTGGAAAACGGCGCACAAAAACCCTTCGAAGCTTCCGTCATACAATAATATTTCCATCAAAAGAGTCTTAATTGATTGGAGAAATTCGGTTGATATTTGCTGGTGCTTCCAGACAACAAAACCTGTTTTAATTGCATGGGTTGCAGAGATCTCCTTTCAAATTGAGGACTTTCGCACACAATAAAATGCCGAATTTTATTTACGGAAAGTCCCATTTTCTTCAGGTGCTCCCAGTTCAGTTTATTAAATCGTCTTGCAGACACAATTTTGTGTGCGTTGTTAACTCCAATTCCCGGTATCCGTAATATCATCTCCAGATCTGCTTTATTAATGTCAATAGGAAATAGTTCCATGTTTCGAAGCGCCCAACTGAGCTTCGGGTCGATGTCCATGTCAAGATGTGGGTTCTCTTTGTTCACTATTTCATCTACCCTGAATCCATAGAAACGCATCAGCCAATCTGCCTGGTACAACCGGTTCTCCCGGATCATCGGCACAGGGGTACCAATTGCGGGAAGGCGATTATCGTTGCTGATAGGAACATAACCCGAGTAATACACGCGCTTTAATCTCATGGCTTCATAAAAGCTGTGTGACATAAAAAGAATTTCCATATCGGTTTCCGGTGTTGCGCCAATGACCATCTGGGTGCTTTGGCCGGCAGGAGCGAACATTGGAACCTTCCTCAGGCTTTTTTTCTCATCCTTTTTTTCTTCGATCGTATTTCTTAGGTAGCGCATGGGTCGAATCATGTCTTCACGATCCTTATCAGGAGCAAGTAACTTCAAGCTCCGCTCCGTGGGCATCTCTACGTTTACACTCAATCGATCGGCATAAAGTCCTGCCTCATACATAAGTTCCTCGGAAGCACCCGGAATCGCTTTTAAATGAATGTACCCATTGAAACGATGTTCGGTTCTAAGCTTTTTTGCAATACAAACCAATCGCTCCATGGTATAATCTGGATCCTTGAATATGCCTGAACTGAGAAACAGACCTTCGATATAATTTCGCCTGTAAAAATTGATCGTCAGGTCAACCACTTCCTGGACGGTGAATGCGGCACGGGGGACATCATTACTTTTCCTGCTCACACAATAGGCGCAATCGAATATGCAATGATTAGTCAGTAAGATCTTCAATAAGGAAACACAACGGCCGTCCTCCGTATAAGCGTGACAAATACCGTTGCTTGCATTTCCTAAACCTTTGTTGTCATTTTGCCGTTTACTTCCGCTTGAGGAACACGATACATCGTATTTTGCCGCCCCGGCCAATATCCCCAGTTTCTCCATCACACGATCCGACATTAGCAATATTTAGCACAAGATACTAAAAAGGTTAGTATTATTATAGTCGGGGAACAAACTTTGTTACCAGTGTTTCATCATTTTGCGAATTCTTTTGATGGCTGATGCGGAATTTTCTTCAAGGTCTGAGTCGCCCGGTAATAGCCAGCTTCTCCGGGGACCGAGATAAATTACGGGATGAGTGGTTGGGGCATACTGACGGTCGTATTTGACCGATCGTCTGAAAAAATAAATCTTAGGATCATCCACCGATGTAAGCAATACTCTTGCTATGTCAACGCTGTCTTCTCTAACGGCCAGGTAAGATTTATAGAAGTACCGGATGGTGTGAGTGTAAGAAAATCGCTGACTGTCAGGTTCCTCCACATGCGAGTCAATAATGTATACGGTGTCAATCTTAAAAGTGATTGTATACCTGGCGTTGCAATTGATGCAGGGCCTCGCATCCTTTAGCTGACTTACTGCCATTGGTAACAGATCGTCAATCGTTCTAAGGAGACGCGGCTTTAGTTGCCAATGACGAGGAAGTCCGTCGAGGGAATAAAATCTGTGAGCGTTATCAGGCGTGATCTTCTGAGCTTCACTGAAGTAAGCGAAAAGTAACAGGAGAGCACTGACGATTAATAAATGCTTTCTCATATGCTAAGGGTGTACCGAAGTTATTTCATTAGCTTATCCAAACAAATGGGATTGTCGGAAATCATTCATTAATTGTGTGAATTAACAAAAAGATTGCTATTCATTATTTGCAGTAAATCCCACATTTTTGCACGCACAAAACCATTAACCGATTATGGATCATACTACCGAATCACTGGAAGCAACTTATATCATCGGGGTCTCTGCCCCTACTAGCAACATTGATGGGAAAGCCGCTGATGTCATTGGTGCGCTCTGGAAACAATTTTATTCCGAGAATGTTGCCAATAAATTATTCGGTCGGGTTAATGATGATGTCTATTGTGTTTATAGTAACTATAACGAACAACAACCGAATGAATATCTTACCATTATTGGTTGTCGTGTGGAATCCGTTGAGGATGTTCCTTATGGGATGACTTCAGTGCTGATCCCGGAAGGAACCTATGCGAAGTTCGTTAGCGAAGGGAATCCGGAATCTGTTCTTAAAACATGGGAATGGGTATGGGAAGCGGGGTTCCCAAGAAGTTATACGAGCGATTTCGATCTTTACAAAAATGCTGTGACGGAACCCTCGGTTTCTGAGGTGCAAACATTTGTTGCAATAAGTTCTGATGTAAGCGATGAATAGGGTCATGCCTTTAACACCCCTGTTGTTAGTACATCTACAAGCGATTGATCAGACCAACTGTCGAGTTCATCAACACTTGGGCAGGAATGGTCTGTGATCTTTGATATGACATTCCAGCCTTCAATTATGATCTTCTTACTGTCTGGCTCGGGGTAATCATCAGAGTCGGCAACTTCTTCGATCGCAAGAATGTGTCCATCGATATATCGTGCTATATGGTTAAAGTACTTGCCGCAAATGTCACCATTGCCGTTGAAGATGCAATGACCCAATACCACTCCCAGCACCCGGAATGTAGCCGGTTCAATGATACAGTTTTTGTATTGGAATGCTATAACGCTACCGTCCTTATCCCGAAGCAGATCCATATAGTTTTCTTTGATCAGTATTAAAATTGTGCCATCGAACGGAAAGCGCGAAGCGCACAGCGGAAAGCAGACAAATGCGAAATGCCTCAGGTGGTGCAACGAAAAGCTACCGTTGCTGGTCAAGGCAAAAAAAGAACTTATGTACAAAACCGGATTAACCTTATCACTCCTGATGACAATTTTTACACTCCTGTCCTGTGACAAGAAGGAGGCACGGCTCACTAATGTAGATACACTGGTTGGCACATGGAACTGGGTGCGTACTGACGGGGGCATAGCGGATAACATTCATGAGACGCCGCAGTCCACCGGAAAAACAGTGAAGTTGAGGATCGCTGCAGAAAACAAGTACGAAGTGATTGAAAACAACGTCGTAATCGAGGAAGGAACGTTCACTGTTGAATTACGCAAATGCATTCACGATGGCGATATGAAACAGGCGCTTCGTTTTTCCAATGGTCAATATCGGATGGTAGAGGACCACAGCAGCGTGACACTTGAACTATCGGACGAAAGCAATGACGGAGTGTTTATCACTTACGTTAAAGCAAATGCACATTAGTGTTCGCACTATCGCAGGTTGATTTTCGCCCCCGCCATTATCCATCTGCCAGGCATTTGTGATCCCAGCAAATCACTATATGAAACGTCCAGCACATTATCCACCTGTGTAAAGACCGCAACTTTATTTTTTATCACATCTGCTTCGAGCTTCGCATTAAGAAGAGTATAGTCGCGACTTAGTTTCGCATGAATTGCGTTGGCCTGCTGCGGCTGCCGGTATTTATACAACCCGTTCAGTGCAAAGGACAACCTGCCGAATGTATACTGAGCATTGAAGTTCGTGATGAACTTTGCATGCGAAGACAGGTAAAAGGAGGGCATCGCATTTTTTATTTCGGTGTCGAGCCATAACAGACCCGCAGAAAGAAAAACACTGCGATTGGTAGCAAAACTATGACGGTATTGAATGTCCAGTTCAATGCCAGATGTATTTACTTTCGCAATGTTTTTTGCTAACGCAAATGTGCCGGTGGGTGCGAGGTTCGACTTACGAGGCATTTCAGAATAGGGTGTTGTAATCCAGTCGATCAATTGTTCCTGTCTTCTCTGAAACAGCGAAGCAGAGATCTTAAAGCGACTGATCGCGAAAATGTCTGCTCCGATCTCATAATTAATCGATCTCTCCGATACAAGATCCGGGTTGCCTACACTTCCTCCGGAAACGAAAGTTTTGTTGTAGTTGTTGTACAACTCGGTAAAGTCAGCGTCACGAATCGTCTTGCCCAGGCTCGCTCGCAACTGGTAATTGTTTTTGTGATAGGAGAAGTTCACTTGCGGTACCAATTCCAATCCACGATTTGATGTCCAGTCAAACCGCAATGACGGACTTACTGAAAGATCAGAGAATTTTTGATTCAGGATAAAGAATGCCGCGGCCTGATCCAGTTTATGATCGCCCCGATCGTTCGATCGGATCTTTTTGTTGATGTACTGAATTCCTGTGCTGAACAATGAACGCTCGCTGATTCGGATGTTATCTGTGATAACAAGTTGCCACAGATCAGACCTGTTATTATTTGCAACCGATACGGGATTGTATTGGTAAATATCTTTCACCGATTTAAACCCGGCATCAATGGAAACATTGTGTTTCCCTTCCTGGTATTGTAATCTTGCCTGGTTCCATAATGTGTTTACCTTTTCATTCGCCGTGTCGGAAGCAAACGTGGTATAAAAATTTTGTGCACTGAATTTTCTTTCATCGAGCGCGGTTCGAATAGCAATCGACCAATGTTCATTTATGTATTGCTTTATTGAAAGAGATGCAGTTCTGTTATTGAAAAATCCCCTTGTTCCACGTTGTACCTGACCCTCCGATTTATTCATCAGTACGCCGCCCCCAATGGCAGTGTTGTTATGCTGAACGAAGCCGCCTGCATGTATATTCAAGAGATCGTATTCACCGCCACTTGCAGAAACAGAAAGCTGTTTGCGGATCAGGTTCTTTCGTGCTGCAAAAGATTTGCTGATGATGTTGATCACGCCGCCAACTGCTTCTGACCCGTATATTCCCGAAGATGCTCCTTTTAATACTTCAATACGATCGATCTCTGCAGGAGATATGGGAATGTAGCTGCTGAAATGACCCGTGTTTGGATCGTTCAACCTTATACCATCCAACAGGACAAGCGATTGTTGAAATGTTGCTCCGCGAAGGACAATGTCGCTCTGCGAGCCTTGCGGTCCGCGTGATTGAATTTCCATTCCCGGAACATAGCGAAGTAACTCATCGATCGAATGAATGGGAAATTTCTGAAAATGTTCACCCTGGATAGTTGTGATATTCCGACCCGTACCTGAAACTGGTATTGGGTGAAGTGATGCAGTTATGGTGACAGGATCCAGCTCACGCTGTTTTGCTTCGCTGGAGTCGACCTGGCCGAAAGCCATGGTATTGATCATTAAGAAAGCGGCCCCAAATTGAAGCATTCGGTTTAACGGTATCATAAGCAAAGTGTATGGACGCCGCAAAATTCATTCATTTGAACCAATTGCCGATGATTTTTTATAACTCTCGAAGATTAAACACTGAATAATATTTTCGGGCAGATACTTGTAATATTTGGAAAGTAATTAGATATTTGTCTAATTGTACAAGTATGTTAATTTAACCGCCCGTGAGATGAATGAAGTATTCAAGGCATTGAATGATCCTGCCAGGAGGGAGATATTGAAGATGTTGCGCAAACGAGACATGACGGCCGGTGAGATAGCAGCCAGGTTTGACATGACGGCACCAAGCATATCACATCATCTTGATAAACTTAAGAGAGCAGGATTGGTAACGGCTATAAAACAAGGGCAGTTTGTTTCGTACTCATTGAACACAACGGTAGTCGACGATATCCTAAACTATTTTTTAACGCTCAAAAAGAAATAATGAAACGTTACGTAAAAGAATTGATCCTCGTATTGCTGTTGCTGGTTCCGTATGTTTACCTGGCAACGTTCTGGAATCAATTGCCGGAACAGGTTCCAACGCATTTCGACGCGGATGGTAACCCCGATGATTATTCGAGTCGTTATTTCTTGTTGTTTCTACCAGCAGGGGTTGGTATCATCACCTACCTTGTACTTCGCATCATTCCAATACTCGATCCCAAGAAAAAGATCCAGTTAATGGGCGAAAAATATTATTCGTTCCGTTTTGTGTTCAGCATTTTCTTTGCACTGTTTGCATGTTACCTGCTTTATATTACAAAGCAAGGCGGTATGGACAGTCCCAACATTCTTATTGGCATCATTGCAGCAATGGTTGCTGTAATGGGTAATTATTTCCAGGCGATAAGGCCGAATTATTTTATTGGCATACGTACACCATGGACGCTGGAGAGCGAGAGGGTATGGAAGAACACACACCGTCTTGGCGGACGTTTGTGGATGGGTGGAGGTATCCTGCTCCTTATACTCTGCATTGTTCTTCGGAACAGCACCGCGATCTCCATAGCTGCAGTGGCAGTGATGTGTATAATAGTGCTGATTCCAGTCATCTATTCTTATGTAGATTATAAAAGATTGCGCACAAATTAAGCTGGCACAATTCTTACCTTAACGGAACAAAGGTCATCTCGTATTTAATCATCCTCTTATGAATAAATCTTTGAACCGGGCAATCATATTTTTGTTTGTAACAGGTATTGCAGCTTGTAAAGAGAATACAACCACGAAGCCTATAGCTGATGAAGTTGGACAGGTGCAAAAAGTTACTGCGGGGAACAATGTTGATTTTGTAAATGCCGCACGCACCGTTACTCCTGCAGTTGTTCACATAAAGACAGTTTACACCGGGCAGGGCAGAGGTTCAAATCCCCTGTCAGAATTGTTTGGACAATCGGAACAGCAGCCCATTGCAATGGGCACTGGATCTGGTGTCACTATCAGTGCTGATGGATATATCGCCACGAACAATCATGTTATTGAAAATGCAAGTTCTATAGAAGTTATTTATCCAGACAGGCGTTCATTTGAGGCGAAGCTGGTTGGCAGGGATCCAAATACCGACCTGGCTCTATTGAAAATTAATGCGCGTAATCTTCCTGTAGTAAAACTGGGCAACTCTGATAATGTTGAAGTGGGCGAGTGGGTGCTTGCAGTAGGTTACCCCTATTCGCTTAACACCACCGTTACAGCCGGTATTGTCAGTGCAAAGGGCAGAAGCATTGGTATAATTAACCGTCCGAGTTCAGAAGGAGCTGTGGCAGGGAACACAGGAATAGAATCTTTCATTCAAACAGACGCTGCAATTAATCCCGGTAACAGCGGCGGCGCACTTGTCAACACAAATGGCGAGCTCATTGGAATTAATACAGCAATTGCATCACTTACGGGTAGTTATGCAGGATACGCATTTGCGATACCCGTTAATCTTGCCAGGAAAGTAATGGACGACATCCGTCAATACGGCGAAGTAAAACGCGGTGTACTGGGTGTGTCTTTTCCTTCACCCATTGACGAAGACAGATTTTTTAAAGCTCAAGGCATCAATCCCAGTGAAGTAAAAGGTGTTTTTATTACTGATGTTCAACAGGGAGGTGCCGCTGCGTCTGCAGGTTTGCAGGAAGGTGACATTATTCAAAGCATCAACGGTACACCAGTGTATTCATCCGCTGAGTTTTCAGAAAGAATTGCAAGACAGCGACCGGGCGACAAGATAGAGATCACTTACCTGCGCGATAAAAAACAAAGAACAACAACAGTAACACTTAAAGAAGCGCGCGAAACAGCAGTAGCTGCAAATCAATCGTCCGGACAACTGTTGAGCAGATTAGGGGCCGGATTTTCTGCACTCAGTCCTGCACAAAAAGAGCGACTTAACCTGCGCGCTGGTGTGCTCGTTACTTCGGTTAGTCGCGGTGGATTCTTCGATCAGCTTGGAGTGCCGCGAGGAACAGTGATTGTATATGTAAACGGACGCCCCGTAACAAGTCCGTCTGAATTGGAAACGGCCATACTTGAGGCACGCTCGCGTGTGCAAATGCTCGCAATTGCGCCGGATGGATCAAGGGTTGCGTTTACATTCTCCTTAGGAACGTAGGCCAGATAACGGGAAGCGGGAAGCGGAAAGCGGAACGCGGAAAGCGGAATGCGCAAAGCGTGACATTTCATTTCGCTGCATGCAATTTTGCGCAAACGATTGCGTACATCTCCCTGTGCTGATTACATTAACTTGAATCAGGGCACAGGATTTTTTTTTGGACACACCCTCAACAGATAGGAACTACTTCGCTTAGTGCTTCAATCAGTTTGATCATCTCAAGTTCATACAGCCGTTTCGATAACGAAGCGCATCTCATTCATCAAAATTTTTTGTATGAAAACGATTGCTTTTGCTTTTACATGCTTGCTCGTGTTTTGTTACAATCATCATGCATTCGGCCAGTCGAGAGTTGTACGTGGTAGTGTGAGTGACATTTCTGGTCGTCTCGTTGGTGCTTCGGTCCAGGTGAAAAATACAAACCGGGGTGTAGTCACCGATTCCGCAGGTTCATTTCGAATTAATGTAAGTCCCGGAGACACGCTTGTCTTCAGTGCCACAGGCTATGCCGCACAGGAAACAGTTATCGACAACAGGGTAGAGTATGATGTGCAACTCGCCATTGATCCACAATCATTGGAAAATGTTGTGGTGGTTGGTTACGGTACGCGTCAGCGTCAATTTCTAACGGGCGCTGTATCTACTGTTGGTGCGGAAGCTCTCAAATCGCGTCCCATATCCAATGCGCTTTCCGGACTTCAGGGCGAGATCCCTGGTGTTGTAATTCAACGCACAAATGGACAACCGGGTGTTGAAGGTTTCAATCTAAATGTTCGTGGCTATTCATCAACAGGTGGTGGTAATTCACCACTGGTATTGATCGATGGTGTAGCAGGAAGCCTGGAATTATTAAACCCGGATGATATTGAATCGATATCTGTCTTAAAAGATGCTGCCGCCGCCATTTATGGTGCTCGTGCGGCGGGTGGTGTATTCATCGTTACTACAAAGCGCGGCCGCAAAGGCACGCCGCGCATCAGTTACAGCGGCAATGTTGCCGTATCCAAACAAACGGGATTGATGAAGAGTCCAACAAACCTGGAGATGGCGATCATGGACAATGAAGCGAACCTGCACAATGGTTCTGTACCCATATATACAGATGAAATGCTCGATAAGATCCGTCGCAATGATCCCAATCCGATCCCGCATCCGATCTATGGCGGATGGATGTTGTTCTTTACAAACACCGACTGGGAAGATGCGGTATTCACCAATGGATTCCAGCAAAAACATAACATCAGTGTCTCGGGTGGTGGACAAAACTCGACGTATTATTTATCCGGTTCTTATGTTGACCAGCGTGGCGTGATCAAATATGCAGATGATAACAACAAACGCTACAACTTAAGATTGAACTACGATTATGATTTCAATAAATGGTTGCGACTTGAAATAAAAACAGCATTGGAAGAACAGCGGCGTACTGACATGGGAGGACTTGGTTCATGGGTTGTAACTGAAGCGATATTTGGTATGCCGAACCATCCCGTGTATACTCCCGAAGGAAAATATTTTGCACAAGGTGGATGGGGCAATGCAGTGGCTCAGGCAAAGGAAGCTGCAACGGCAACATTCAATACGCGCAACACGAATACAAACTTTAAGTTGATCGCAAGTGTGTTGGATGGATTGAAGATCAACCTGCAGGCAGGTATCAACCATCGCAATGAAAATTACAAAGACATCGCGAAGCCAATCCCTCAATACAATTGGGATGGCACACTTGCTTATTATACCGTTGCCAACCCAACTGAAGGTCGCCTTGCACAAACAAGCGGTGTGAACATGTATAAGAATTTCACCGGTTATGTTGAATACAATCAGAACATCGCAGGAAAACATGATATCGGTATCATGGCTGGTGCATCGCATGAAGAGAACGATTACGAATGGTTCACTGCCAGCCGACAAAATTTTGTAACAGATGATGTATGGTCCTTAAATCTCGGCACAGAAAACATGTTCAGTGACGGTCGCGGTGACCAATGGGCACTCCGTTCATTCTTCTCGAGATTGAGCTATGTATACAATAACAAATACCTCGTTGAAGCCAATATGCGTTATGATGGAAGCTCTCGCTTCGATCCCGATAATCGCTGGGGCTTCTTCCCGGGCATCTCTGTAGGATGGAGACTTTCAGAAGAAAATTTCATGCAAAATGTAAGATTATTTGACGATCTCAAACTGCGCGCATCGTATGGTGAAACCGGTAACCAGGAAGTGGTTGGTTTGTATGACTACCTTCAACTGATCAATATTGGAGGCCAGTATCCTTTTGGAGCAGGAGGACAAATTCAGTCGGCCTCACTGGCAGGGATGGTATCAAGCAACCGCACCTGGGAGACATTGCAGAACAGGAACATCGGTATCGATGCGACCTTGTTAAACAGGAAGCTGAGCTTTTCATTTGATTACTTCGTGAAGACAAATAAGAACATGCTGATCCCTGTTACTTATCCAAGTGTACTTGGCGCAATACCTCCGTATTCAAATTCTGGTGAACTAAAAACCTGGGGATTTGAAACTTCGATCAATTGGAAGGATGACATCGGTAAGTTGCAATATTCTGTTCGCGCATTGCTCAGTGATGCACAAAACGAAGTGGTGGATTATGGTGGTGCAGATACTTATGTACCCGGACTGAACTGGGTGCGTGAAGGATTCCCTTTGAATACATATTTCGCATATGAATTTGATGGACTGATTCGTACACAGGCTGAATTGGACGCATACAAACAACTGGATGGAGTGCCTTCTGATATTGGTATCGGTGATGCAAGATTTAAAGACATCAATGGCGATGGTGTTATCAGTCCTTATGGGAATAAACCTGGTGATGATGGCGATGTGATCAACGTTGGTTCACTTACTCCGCGCTATACATTTGGACTAAATCTCGGATTGAAATTTAAAGGATTTGATTTCGCTGCATTCTTCCAGGGTGTTGGAAAGAGGACCGTATTCCGCGAGGGTGATTATGCAATGCCATGGAGCGACTGGTGGAGACAACCGCCCCAATACTATTTTGGAAAGACATGGAATGAAGACAGGCCCAATGCTGAATATCCACGACTCAGCCATGGAAACATTCGCTACTGGAATTATCAGAAATCAACCTTGCAAAAGATCAATGGTGCTTATGCGCGATTGAAGAATCTTCAGATCGGTTATACCATTCCTTCAAGGATCACGAATCGATATTCGATCTCGACATTGCGCGTATACTTCAGTGGCCAGGATTTGTGGGAAGTGCATGGTGTGAAAGGTGGATGGGATCCTGAGTCGGAGAATTGGGGATTCAATTATCCGTTCCAGCGCGTGTATTCATTTGGTGTTGATCTAAACTTTTAATGAAAAACTATGAAAAAGATAATTATAAGTCTGCCGGCATTGCTCCTGCTATTGTTTATTGCAGGGTGTAAGAAACTGGATCTTTCACCGAAAGACCAGGTCTCTGACGCATCGTTCTGGAAAAAGCCAACAGATTTCCAATTGGCAGCAAACGATTTTTATTACAGTCTTATCGGTGCGCATAACTATACAGAACTCAATTCAGACATTGCATTTGGATCCGGTCCGAATCCTGTCAGCAATGGTTCTTATCTGCCCGAAGCTACTTCTGCTATATGGGATGATTCTTATAAATGGATTCGCGCAACAAACTATTTGTTGCAAAAAGCGGAAGAGTCAGGTCTGGGCGAACAGATCGATCGATGGAAAGGTGAGGCCCTATTTTTCCGTGCCTACAATTATTGGAAGCTAGTGAAAACTTTTGGTGGTGTTCCGCTGATCGATAAAGTACTTGAGGTGACTTCCGAAGAATTGTATTCGGGTAAGGCAACACAAAAAGAGATCATTGATTTTATCATCAACGATCTTCAACAGGCAGCAGAGCTAATGCCCAAACAAAGTCAATTAACCGGTGATGAGATGGGAAGGGTAACGCAGGGTACAGCACAATCGCTTCTCGCGCGCGTTGCCTTATACCAGGGCACATGGGCCAAATATCACAATGAAGGCGAAGGCGATTACCTTGATAAAGCGATACAGGCTGCAGAAGCTGTGATCAATTCCGGTGAATATGAATTATACACCGCAAGAGGTGCAGATAGTTATAAGCACTTGTTCATTCTTGCAGGTGACGATTCCAAAGAAGTGATCCTCGCAAGAAGATATTATGCGCTAAGAGCCACACATAACTGGACCCGGGAGCTTTGGTTCAACGCTATGGTGCCTACGAAAAACCTTGCAGATATGTATCTCGCAAAGGATGGATTGCCAATTGACGAATCGCCGCTCTTCAAAGGATATAATACGCTGACCAGTGAATTTCAGGATCGCGATCCAAGGATGTCGCAAACATTTATTGTTCCGGGAAGTACCATCTTTTTTGAAGGCGGTATCTGGCAACCGACATTCCCCGGCTTTACAGGAACCAATGCAACAAGAACCGGCTATATGCTTCGCAAGTTTTTGGATGAAACAATCGACGCTGCCACTTTCCGCGGCGAATATGATTTCAAGGAGATCCGGTATGCAGAAGTATTGCTGATACTTGCAGAAGCTTTGTATGAAAAGAACGGAAGCATTTCCGATGCCGATCTTAACCGGACAATTAACCTGGTCCGCGCACGGGTAAACATGCCCGCACTAACAAATGCTTTCGTAACTTCCAATGGATTGAACATGCTGGAAGAGATCCGGCGTGAACGTACGGTGGAACTGGCTTTCGAAGGTTTCCGAAGAGATGATCTACGCAGATGGAAGCTTGCAGAAACAGTGATGCCCAATGCACTTCGCGGAGTGAAATTCGTTGGTACAGAATATGCCAGCAAGTACCCCGATCTTGAAGTGGGAGTAGACATACAGGTGGATGCTAACGGATTCATCATTGCAGAACCGTCAGCCGCAAGAGCATTTGCCGACAAGCACTATCTCAATCCAATACCATTGCAACAGATACAATTGTCGAAAGGCAATTTGGAACAAAACCCAGGTTGGTAACTAAATCAATAATTCATGAAGAGATTCTCTGTATTATCCATAGCATTATTTTTTGCATGCGCTGTTTCATTTGCGCAACCAATGCCGGGGCAATTGCGTTCCGGCTCGCTGGCTGCACCGGTTATGCATTACCAGGAGGAGTATACCTTTGATACAGTTGTAGATGCAAAAAAATGGAATTCCGTGAAGCCGGGATTGAATGTGTCGTTCGCCACCACGGATCAATTGTATTTCAGAAGGGAAGTACCCTCTATACAAGCGACGCAGACACTGGAACAAACAGTTTGGAAAGGTGAGCGCCTCAACGCGCAGGTGTTGGTATATACAAAAGATACGATCGAACAGGTGCGCTTTGTATTGAATGATCTCGCGGGTCCCAATGGCAAGAAGATCCTAAAGAACAACATGCAGCTTGATTTGGTTCGCTATGTGGTATCAAACTATCCTTACGCCGCAAAGGATGTCACCTGCGGCGAAAGTCCTTATAAGAATCTATACCTGATGCCCGATCGCTTTGAGCCCTTTGATCGTTTTGAAGTTCCAGGCAATTCATTGCGTCCGGTGTGGCTTACCATCAATGTTCCGCAAAATGTTGATGCAGGAACATACAATGGAAATCTTGATGTCATTGCCAATGGTGTGAAGACAACATTGACCGTTAAGCTTCGCGTACAGGACCAGGTATTGCCTGCACCAAAAGACTGGAAACACAGATTAGACCTCTGGCAGAACCCTGTTGTGCTTGCGCGAAGAAACAATCTCGAGCCCTGGTCGGCCGAACATCGTGCGTTGTTGAAACAACACCTAAAATTGTATGCGGATGCAGGAGGGAAATTTATTACAACCTATGCGGTGCATTCACCCTGGTCGGACAATTCCTACATGATCGAAGAGACGATGATCGAATGGATCAAAGACAAGAGTGGCAAATTCCGTTTTGATTATACCATGTTTGACGATTACGTGCAACTCGCCATGGATGCCGGTGTAACTGATGCAATAACAGTTTATACACCGATACCCTGGGGAAACCGGTTTCGTTTCATGAATGAAGCAACAGGCGAATATGAATATCCTTCGTGGAATCCGGAAACAGATTCGTTCAAGGTTGTATGGAACGTATTTCTCACCGATCTGAGAGCGCATCTTCAAAAGAAAAAATGGCTCGACAAAACATATCTCGGCATCAACGAAAACGAGATGAAGCAAACGCTTGCGGCCATACAGGTGATACGTGCGCATTCAAAAGATTGGAAGATTACATATGCAGGGAACTGGCATAAAGAGCTTGATCAGTTGCTGGATGATTATTGTTACCTGTATGGTCAGGAATCGACTAAAGAAGTAATCAAAGACCGCGCATCAAAAGGAATGACCACTACGTATTATGTGTGTTGCAATCCGCCAGTGCCGAATAATTTTGTGTTCTCACCACCAATTGAAGGACGCTGGATCAGTTGGTACACCGCCGCAATGGGATACGACGGATTCCTGCGCTGGGCTTACGATGCATGGCCTGCCGATCCAAATCGCGATGCGCGGCACACACTCTGGCCCGCGGGCGATTGTTTTCTCGTTTATCCCGGTGGCAAGAGCGGCATTCGCTATGAGAAATTACGGGAAGGCATTGTTGATTTTGAGAAGATTCAAATGCTAAAGAAGAAAGCTCAATCTTCAAACGATAAAGAGGTGAAAGCGTTGTGGCAACAACTTGAACAACACCTGGTGACTTTTACAAAAGAAAAGGATTTCAATACCGACAAGATCATTAAAGATGTGGATACAGGAAAGGATCTTGTTATTCAATTGAGTGATAAACTTGGTAAGAAAGGATTTTAACCAGATGAAGATTGTCACATGATAAAGAAATTTCTGTTAGTAGCAATTTTCGGTTGTGGATGGTTGTTAGTAACCGCTCAAAAGCAATTGTCCACGACTGAATATACACGGATGGTCTTAACGCACCTGCTCGTTCCGTCGGGACCAGTGCCCACCGCGCTGGACCCGAATGGTGTGTATCCTTACATTAGTTATTCAGAAACGTCCGACCGACCTGTATTGCGACAATACAGGTTCGTTGTTTTAGAAAACGAACACATAAAGGCCACGATCTGTCCGGATCTTGGAGGAAAGGTTTATTCGCTCATTCATAAACCTTCGGGTAAAGAATCGTTGTATGTGCCCGATGTGATTCGTTACACGCGCATACTACCAAGATTTTATTTTGTTGCGGGTGGTATCGAAGTCAGTTTCCCGATATCACATTCACCGAGCCAGAATGAAACGGTGTTGTACAGGATTGATAAGACTGCTGACAGGCATTACGTAACCTGCGGTGAACGCGAATTACGTTTCGGCATGCAGTGGTCGGTCGAATATTCATTGGGACCCAATGATAAGTTTCTAACGCAGCGTGTAAAGTTTTACAATCCGGGAACAAAATCCTATCCATGGATGTCGTGGTCGAACGCAGCTTTGCCAGCGGCCTCTGATACCAGATTTGATTTTCCAAAAGGCGAAGTGTTGTCGCACGGATCGAAACTGGACACACTTAATTGGGAAAAAGAAGGTCCGCGAACGGAGCAGGATATAAAAGAGATGACCGGGTATTTCTGGAAGACGCGCGATGTAAATGCCTTCGGTGCATACACGCCGTCGATTGGGTCAGGACTCTATCACATCGCCGATGAAAAGATCGCATCAGGGATCAAGTTGTGGAGTTATGGAAGGGGAGACGATAGTGCATGGTCGACCTTAAGCACTGCAAAGCATCAAACTTACGTAGAGATACAGGGCGGTCCTATCGGCGATCAATCGATCAAACTCGAGATGAAACCGAAAGAAACTAGATGGCATGTTGAGTATTGGATACCTACAGATAAAGAGCTCGATCTTTATTCGATCCCGTTGCCTTCGGTAAAATTGCGAGCATTGGAACAATTGCCATTGTTTGGCTGGGCAAGAAAAGACGAAGTAGACGTATGGAATCAACTGGCGGCGGCTATGTTGAAAGGCAAACTGCCGGCGGCGCCCGGCATTGAAGAGCTACAGTGGGCACCATCGGGAATGGAGCATTTGGATGCTGCGTTTAAATCGGCCATTTCGCGAAGCAACAATAAGGAGAAAAGTCTCTGGCAATTTCACTATGGGACCTGGTTGGCAGGAGTTGGTCGAAATGAAGAAGCCATACAAATCCTTAACTTGTCGGACAACGATGTTGGAAAAGTTTTGCTGGCGCGATTGCTGAAAGTAAAAAACGATGCCAATGGTGCTGCGAAAGCTTTTGAAAAGATAAAAGATCCGGCAGTGCAACTGCATCCGCAGGTAGTAATTGAAAGAGACAAAGTGTTGAAAGCACTGGGTAAGGGAACACTGGCACAGCGCGAACAATGGCTAAATGCAGTGGCTTCGCTGGATGATGAATGGATCATTGAAAGACGTGTGCAGTTGCTGATCGATAAGGAACAATATGAATCGGCGAAGGAATTGTTGTTATCGACACGCTTTCAGAAAGTACATCAAACTTATACACGAACCGGCTTATGGATGCAGTTGTGTGAGCGGTTGAAATTGAATTGTGATGAAGTACCTGCGCAACTCGGTGAAGACAGGCTTGCAAGGTTTGGTGCATACAGGGAATACGAATGATTGTAATATGGAAATTTTTGATGCAATTGTAATCGGATCTGGCATCAGCGGCGGCTGGGCTGCCAAAGAATTGTGTGAACATGGCTTGAAGACATTGGTATTGGAGCGCGGGCGCGATGTAGTTCACAATAAAGATTATCCTACCGCAACAAAAGCACCCTGGGAATTCAAACATCGTGGCGAGATGTCGAAAGAATTCCTGCAGGAAAATCCCCTGATCAGTAAAGCTGCTGGATTCAATGAAACCACTGCGCATTTTTTTATAAAAGACAAAGATCATCCCTACATACAGGAAAAGCCCTTCGATTGGATTCGCGGTTACCAGGTTGGAGGCAAATCGCTCACCTGGGGAAGAGCCTGCCAGAGATGGAGTTCGTATGAGTTCACGGCTCCACGTCGCTTTGGTTATGGAATGGAGTGGCCATTCAATTATGAAGAGATCGCTCCCTGGTATTCGCATGTAGAAAAATTCATTGGAGTTTGCGGGACAAGAGATGGCATTGCATCGATGCCCGATGGAGAATTCATGACACCATTTGAATTCAATTGTGTCGAAGCGGATATTCAAAAAAAATGGAAAAGCATTTATCCCGACCGCCACATGGTGCATGCAAGATGGGCGCAGTTGACGCAGCCAACCCAATTGCATTTCGACCAGGGAAGGGCGCAATGCCAGGCAAGGAACATGTGCATGCGCGGATGCCCGTACGGCGGCTATTTCAGCAGCGTATCGTCGACATTGCCCTGGGCGAAACGGACAGGAAAGTTGACGGTGCGACCGTTCTCCGTAGTGCACTCGATCGTATATGATGAACAGAAGGGACGGGCGAAGGGAGTGAGGGTGATTGATGCAAACACGAAAGAAGTGATCGAGTTTGGCGCGCGCGTGATCTTTGTAAATGCATCGGCATTGAATTCGAATCTTGTGTTATTGAACTCAACCTCATCGAGGTTTCCGGATGGATTGGGAAATGACAATGGCCTTTTAGGTAAGTATGTAGGCTTTCATAATTATCGGGCGTCTGCAAATGGAAAAGTGGAAGGATTCGAAGACAGTTATTATTATGGCAGAAATCCAACGGAACCGATCATTGCAAACTATCGCAACCTCGACAAACAGGAGATGGATTATGTGGGAGGGTTTACCACATTCATGGGCGCGTATCGTACGCGCAATGATGGAAGCAAGCTGGACGTGCAGGTGGGAGCCGAATTCAAGGAAGCATTGACGGAGCCCGGCGAATGGCGCGTTTATATGTATATGCAGGGCGAAACGATCCTGAAGGAAAGCAATCATGTGCGACTCAGTAAGGATCAGAAAGACCAGTGGGGAATACCGTTACTGGTTACATCGGTCGGTTATGATGATAATGATGAAAAGATGGTGACTGATTTTTTACAACAGAGTAAAGAAATGTTCGAAAGGGCGGGAGTGAAGGATATAAGTACTTACGATAGCAAACAACCACCCGGATTGGACATTCACGAAATGGGCGGATGCAGGATGGGCGATGATCCGAAGACATCCATTTTAAATAAATACAATCAACTGCATCATTGTAAGAATGTATACGTAACGGATGGAGCCTGCATGACCAGCACAGGCAACCAGAGTCCTTCGCTGCTGTATATGGCACTGACCGCAAGAGCCGCCAATCATGCAGTGGAGGAGATGAAGAGTGGAAGAAGTTGATTGGAAAAGTTACGTATAGCGGCATTTATTGATGCTACACCCAAAACGATTGATAATTACCGGTTACGTCGCCATAAGTTTGGAAGAATAGAAAGCGAGCATCTTTTACAGTTAATGGCGCTCTATAAAAAAGGACAGGAGATTTTTGGAAATTCCGAAGCTTTCAATCAATGGCTGAAACAGCCAGCTGCAGGTCTTGGAGGCATCGTTCCATTTGATTTTCTTTACACGCAAGGAGGCTTAAACCTTGTAATGGAGGAATTGATCAGGATTGAATACGGTGCGCTGGCATGATTACTTATCGCATTACACTTGCAAAATGGGCCGGCCATCTTACCGCATCTGGCCGTGCCGCACGCTGGAATAGTAATGGGCAATTCATGGTGTATACGGCCAGCACCCGTGCGCTAACTTGTTTGGAAAATTTAGTACACAGACGCAGTATTGGTGTCGACGAACTTTTCAGAGTTACATTGATTGAAATCCCCGATGATGTTAAGGTAAAGAAGATAAGTCGGCTTAAACTACCAACTAATTGGCAGGAATATAATAATTACAATTCCAGCCAGGCGATTGGAGACGCGTGGTTAAAAGAAAATAAGACGGCTGTGTTACAGGTTCCCTCAGCGATTATTGCAGAGGAATACAATTATCTGATCAATCCGCAGCATCATGATTTTTCCAGAATAAAAATTAGTTCGATTGGGGAGTTTAAGTTCAACGAATGGTTATTGAAGTAGTGTGGCTTTCAACTTGGCAACTCACTCGATCCCAAATCACAGCCGGCCATTTCGCTGGAAATGAAACTACACAAATACATCAACCATTCTCCCTTACCTTCGCCTTTCTCCCTAAACCATCCATATGTTTAAAAAATTGATCTGCCTGCTTTTAATTGCAGGTGCTGCCTTCAATGCAGCGAACGCCCAAAGTCTTCGGCACAGCTTCGGTGAAACCGTTTCCGTTGTTCATGCCAAAGCAAATCCAAATGATTATTATTCCTACGATCGAACTCTTGTTCAAAGCAATCTTTCATACTTTCCGCGATACAGTTTTATGGAATACGGCAAGACCTCGTTGAGCTTGGGTGTGCCCCTGGGACTGGGTTTCGGCATGTACACCGATACCTATGATTCCGATGATGGTATTTACTTTTCACTCGATCTTCCGCTGGTGCTCGATTTCAACATCGGCTGCAATTCCTCGAAAGAGAACGATGATAATTTTGGTGGCTTCTTTGGTGTTGGCTTCGGCTATCAACTGATGAGCATTTCCGATACAGAGTACGCCGACTATGACGGCGTGAGTTATGGCCCCATGGTTCGTGGTGGCGTTCGTTTTCGCGGTAGCAGTCGCTGGCGTACAAAGTCTATCACCATCAGTTCCTTCTACAAAAAAGGTATGGAGGACGATAAATTTTCAACCTTCGGACTGAGCGCATTCTTCGACCTTTGATGTTGCCAGTTGTGCTATTGTAATTAGCCTGCCAAATGATTATATTGGGATACAACCATTAATTACAATTGTTCAATTGTCTGTCAATATTTTTGTTGTTGCAGCTTGCATCAAGTTCCATATCATTGGGAAGTTATGTTGGCAATAAAATTATGCAGCCACGATCTGAAATCCTGCTGGCGGACACACTGTTCAGGAAAGTTGTTAAGAGCAAATTGACACTGACCAACGGAGAAGTACATGATTTATACTTGCACGGAAGATCCGGCAATGACTTACTGGTTAGCAAGGAAGCTGACAGAAGAAACGATTTGCAACGAATCAATTACTCTCAAATAGAGTCGATCCGAATGAAGCGATTAGCGCCGCTGCAGACTTTGCTTATCGCCATTGTCATTGGACTCGCGCCAATTGTTGCTGGACAGGGTGGGGCATACGTGGCAATTCTTAGCTTTCCTTTGTCGATCATTATTAGTGTAATCCTTGCCGTGAGTAAGAGAACGTACAAATTGCATGGACGACTCGATAAATTTGAAAAGATAACAAGCAAGCTCAAGTAACAAAGCCTGATCTTAAGCCGACTTCCTCAGGAAATTCAACTTCGTATGTGCCTGCCTTTCTTCTTCGAAAGTCAGCCACAGTCTTTTCGCAGCGCCATCAAACAAAGTATGATCTGCTACGGTTCCCAGGTTGTGATATAATTCCATTTCGAATTGTTCCACGCTAATGCAGGCATCAATGATGGCAACATTTACATCATCGCCTTGGGCATTGTTAATCGACTGCTGTCCTTGTTCAAGGATCTTATCAAAGTCGGGATACTCTTTATCTTCCAGTTCCAGGCCAATTTGCTTACTCACTGCTTCGATAGCTACCTGGTGCTGCCGGGTTTCGGCAAGATGCAATGCGAGATTTTTTTTCAACCCCAGGTGGGTTGCTTTTTCAACCAGCGTCGGCAGCAATTCAGTAAGCTTTTTCTCTACGATCCATGCGTTCTGCAGATGTTCAACAAAAGCAGGATCGATTGTTATGGTGTCTGTCATACAATACTTGTTAGTGATGAAACATCAGCGATCCATTTCAGGCTTCAATACAACCTTCACGCAATCATCTGTTTTTTTCTTGAACATGTCATATGCTTCAGATGCTTGTGACAAAGGCAACCGGTGCGTGATGATATCATTCAATACCACTTTACCGCTTCTTACCATTTCAAAACATTCGTCGATGTACACGTGTGTTTGTGCCTGTCCGAATTGCATGATCAATCCTTTGTCGAATATTCGATGGATAGGGAAATTATCGTATGGACTTGCATACACACCTACTACAGAAACAACACCATTTCTTCGAACGGCTTCGGTACACATTTCAATCACTTTCGATGTTCCTTTCTCCGCATTGAAAACTGCTTTTGCTTTTTCCAAAACATTACGATTCGCTTCCATACCTACTGCATCAATGGCCACGTCGGCGCCTCGTCCATCTGTCATTGCGTATATCTTTTCTCGCAGATCATCTTCATTGGCATTGAGTATATCAACATTATTCAATGCCTTTGCTTTCGCGAGACGATAATCCAGCGGATCGACTGCTATCACACGTTCTGCTCCATTGAGCCATGCTGCTTTTTGCGCCATCAATCCAACAGGTCCACTGCCAAAGATCACCACGGTATCACCGGGCTTTACCTTGCCCCATTTCACTGCGCTCCAGCCGGTTGGAAAAATATCGGTAAGAAACAACACCTGTTCATCATCGAGTCCGTCGGGAATGATCTTGGGACCAACATTGGCATGAGGTACGCGAACATATTCTGCCTGTCCGCCGTTGTATCCTCCATAGAGATCGGTATAGCCGAACATACCCCCACCTTTGCCTTTGAGAAGATCGCCCTGCGGGCCATAATGCTCGGGATTGGTATGTTCGCAGCTCGGATGAAATCCCTGCTGGCAAAAAAAGCACTGCCCGCACGCGATGGTGAACGGCACTACAACGCGATCACCCTTTCGCAGTTTCGTCACATTCGGACCCACTTCTTCTACAATACCCATGAATTCATGCCCAAGCACCATATCGCGGAGTTGGGGAACAAATCCATCATAAATGTGCAGGTCGGAACCGCAGATGGCGGTGGACGTTACTTTTAAAATGATGTCTTCAGGCTGTTCGATCTTTGGATCGTCGACATTATCTACCCGGATATCTCCCATCTTGTGGAACACGGCTGCTTTCATGGCTTGTAATTTATAGTGTGAACAGAAGGGTATGAAACAATCATACCCTCAATTAATAATTACCAACAACTATTTCAACATGGACAGCATCAACAAACAACAGCCGGAAGACAACTATGAAGATCTGCAGGGAGCGGCGGCGATAAAGCAGATGAAAGAAGTTATCGGGAAATCGGATACCTGTTTCTTTTGCACCCGCATTGAATCCGGGAAACCGGTCATAACCAGGCCAATGTCCGTCCAGAAGCTTGATGAGGATGGCAATTTCTGGTTTTTAAGTGCAGACGACAGTCATAAGAACCTTGAAATACAAAACGACAGCCATGTGCAGTTGCTGTTCCAGGGGTCATCTCATTCGGATTTCCTGAGTATTTACGGAGTAGCTACGATCTCCAAGGACAAAGAGAAGATCAAAGAATTATGGGAGCCGATGATCAAAACATGGTTCACCGGTGGTGTTGATGATCCGAGGATCACAGTGATCAAAGTGCAAACTGTAGATGGATATTACTGGGATAATAAGCATGGCAACGCGATCGCATTGCTAAAGATCGCCGCTGGTGCAATAACCGGTAAGACGCTTGATGATTCGATCGAAGGACGAATAAATGTATGATCAATATAAAAGCCCTCTTCAATGAGGGCTTTATTTTTTTAAGCTGCTGGCGGTTAGGAAGCCACTGCCTGTTGTTGTAAGATCTCGTCGAGGTTTCCGTGAGCTGCCGCAAATCCTTCCTGGAAGCCCATTTCAACAATCTTTTGAAGGTCTTCTAAAGATTTGAAAGTCACTTCTACTTCTACCCGGGTACGATCACCCTGTTGCAGAAACCGACAGGTCCAATGCATGCTGGGAAATGAATGATCAATATTTCCTGCTGCGTCACAAAATGCATCTGTTCCGCTGAACATTTGCTTGTCGGCTATCGATTCATATTGTACGCAGCAATTTTGTTCTGTACCATCAGGTCCAACCATCGCATAAAGCCACTGACCGCCCTGGCGAAATTCCATTGACTTTGTTTTGGCCTTGTAAGGCTTTGGTGCCCACCACTGGTCGAGCAATGTACTATCGGTCCAAGCTTTCCATACCTGCTCAATCGATGCATCGAATTCACGAGTGACATGTATCTTTTTGTTTTCGCTGTCTTTCGTGTAGTTGGTTTGGTGATTCTGCGTCATGGTTTTTTTGTTTTTAGGTTTTTTAAAACGGTGTCCAATTGACTGAACCGGTCTTCCCACATTTCGCGGAAAGGTTGCAGCCATTTATCTACCTCTTTCAATTTTTTCGAATTGAAGTGGTAATAGATCTCGCGTCCAGCTACTTCTTGTTTTACGAGCTGACACTCGGTCAATATCCTGATGTGTTTGGATATCGCCTGCCTGCTGCTCGAAAACTGTTCTGCAATTGCATTTGGTGTCATAGCTTCTTCAGCCAACATGTTCAGGATGGCGCGGCGGGTAGGATCAGCAATAGCCTGAAAAACATCACGTCTCATAGATCACCGGTCATTATGCAACCGTTCAGTTGCAAATATATGCAACTATTTGGTTGCGCAAAAAATATATTCATCGCCCCGGATCCGTCATTCATCAACATTCATTGGCAGACAAAGCCGAGTATGCCCACTTTTATGCAAAATATTGTTAGGCACAAATGCTGACGATCTCCGCAATTATTTTAAAGCTGTGGTTCTGCATCTATTCTCTACATTGCTTATTTTACGGCGGTTTGAGAAAGGCTCCAATCTATACGAACATTCATTTGGTTTTCATTACTGGCGGCTTGCTGCTTAATTTCCTTCTTGCAGTGATCTACCAGTATATCAATGCGGGTACTCCATTCATTACATGGGATGCATTGCCGGGCTTTTATACACAGGGCTGGCCAATTATGTTACAGACTTTCGTCTTGCTCTACTTTGTCTATTATTCCATTCAGTTTTTTAATCGAAAGTTTTCACATGACCCTAATGGTACTGCACGGTTCCTGTATGAAGTTCCCATTGTACTTATCGCCGGTTTTTTCATAAGTGAATTATTCCATTGGATATTTGTGACCTACATGGTGGTGCCAGAAGACGATATGGCGTTTCTCGATCGCCGGTTGAAGATGATCCTGATGATCGACCTGGTATTTCTTATCGTCGTATATGCCTTCATGACCTCCTTTCGCATATTCCGCTATCTGGAGAAAAAGAATGTTGAACTGGCTCGATGGCAACGCGAGTATACACAGTCGCAGTTCGAAGCCATGAAGAACCAACTGAATCCTCACTTTCTTTTCAACAGCCTGAACGCTTTGAGTTCTCTGGTTTATGCCGATGCCAACCTTGCTGAGTCTTTCATCGAAAAACTTTCGCGCTCTTACCGGTATCTTCTGGAACAACGCGAGAAATCGACTGTAGAACTGAAGCAGGAACTGGATTTTATGAACAACTATATTTTTCTCCTGCAGCAGCGATTTGGAAAAAAACTGCAGGTGAACATGCGCGGGCTCAGTGAATCAAACAGACATTTGCCGCCGCATACATTGATGATATTGATCGATGAGATCATCGAGCGAAATACCATGTCGGCAGCGCGCCCATTACAAATTACCATCCGGCAGGAGCAATCATCACTGCTTTTAATTCATAGCAATCAACCGAAGCAAGGTGGAGAGACGAATGAACACCAAAGATTGGATCACCTGCAAAAAGAATTTGCATTGCTTGCCAGGCATGAAATACGCATTGACCGAAACGATAACAACATTAGTTATATCATTCCATTAATTGATCCATCCTGAGCAAATCGATCACCATACAACGTTCCCTTTCCCCGTTGAAACTTACACTGGCAGTTATCGCTTTTGTAAGCATTCTTTATCCGTTATTTTTCGCGTATATCGATAAGAATTTTTCTATCAATACACTATTGATCGAGTTCATCTTTACACTGGTTCGACTCTCCTCGATCACATTCATCATTTATGCGGTCATCGGCGCCAATAATTTCTTATTTCGATCACCTCGTTCGAACGGCTTGCGATATGTTTTTGAGCTGGCAGTTATATTGTTTATCGTCTACTGGTTTCTTTTTGCGTTTGTGATGTTCGTCGACCGACCGCTCACGGGAAGTAATCCTGCGGATCCGTCACTGTGGACGTTCAGAAGATATATTGGCTTGTACCAGCTCGCAACCATCTTCATTTACATGTTTCTTACCGGCCTGAATATTTACAGGTTGGCGCGTCAAAAAGAAGCGCAGGCCGCGCAGTTGGAACGTGCGTATGCACAGGTGCGGTTGCAGGCATTGAAGAGCCAGGTAAATCCTCATTTTCTTTTTAATAGTCTTAGTGTGCTTTCCTCGCTGGTTCATGTGAACGCAAAGTTGTCCGAGAAATTCATTCATCATTTAGCAAAAGCATATCGATACATACTTGAACAAAAAGATCTTGCGCTTGTACCACTGCAGGAAGAACTGGATTTTTTGAATGCATACTTCTTTTTATTGCAGATAAGATTTGATAATAAGATTCAACTGCAATTACAGATCGATGGTGATCGGCTTTCGTATAAACTGCCGCCGTTAACCCTGCAGCTGCTGGTTGAAAATGCGGTGAAGCATAATAAGATGTCGGCGCAGAATCCGCTTACCATCCATATGTTTACAACTGCTGACACGTTGAGCGTTGAAAACAACATCAGCCATCGCGACCAGGCTGAAAGCTCGACGGGTGTTGGGCTGCAAAACATTCAGAGCCGATATGCCATGCTCAACGAAAAGAAGCCCGTAATCACCATCCATGATAATAAATTTGTAGTGCAGTTACCCCTTATAAAACCTGAGTATGAAAGTAGTGATCATTGAAGATGAACATTTGTCGGCCCAGCGCCTCGAATTGATGTTGAAAAGATTCGATTCCAACATAGAAGTGCTTGCCGAATTGCCAAGCGTTGAAGCTTCCGTGGAATGGTTCAAAACCAATCCGAATCCGGATCTGGTATTGATGGACATACATCTTGAGGATGGACAAAGTTTCTCGATCTTCGAAACGATCAATTTGGATGTGCCCGTGATCTTTACCACAGCGTATGATGAATACATGATAAAGGCTTTCAAGGTTAACAGTGTTGATTACCTGATGAAGCCCATCAATTACGAGGAGTTGGAAAAAGCATTGCAAAAATTCAACAGAATCTTTGCAGGTGATGCGGGTCAAATGACAGTTGACCAGAGTGGTGACAGGCTACCTTTGACAAATCATAGCCTGGAGGAGTTAGTTCGCGCGTTGCAGAAGCCTGAAGGGGCATACAAATCACGATTTCTTGTTTCAATCGGATCCAGGCTAAAGACAATTGATGTATCCGAGATCAACTACTTTTTTAGCGCAGAGAAGATCACCTTCCTGGTTACACGCGACAACCATCGATATCCGATTGACGTAAGTCTCGATAAGCTAGCAGTTCAACTGGATCCGAAATATTTCTTCCGCGTAAACCGACAAATGATCGTCAAGCTCGAAGCCATCGAAAATATGCACGTATTCTCAAAAGGTCGGATACGTCTTGATCTTAATCCCGCAACCAAAGAGGAAGTCTTTGTGAGCCTCGACAAGGTCGTTGAGTTCAAAGACTGGCTGGGAAGATGATCGTTCGTCGTCCTGAATTCGTCATTCGTCGGGAATTAATTCTTCAGGCCTTCTCCAATTAGTGTCTTTGCTGAAAATCATCAGCATGAAGAAGATGCTACGGGTAATTATCGGCTTCGCGATTCTTTTTGGTGTCTATCATTCCGCTGAATACATGGTTCTCTTTGCCAATCAGCCGTTGCTGTTTCTCTGTATTTCATTTTTGTTTTTCCCGATTGCGCAATGGATTGCGAAGCGGCAAGGATTGGAGGGCATTCGTGCATTTGCGGTTACGGTCAACTCCTTTCATCTATCACAAGGAGCATTAGGGTTATTGATCGGTATAACTGTCAATATTTTGATGGTAATTGTGCTCAACGTTTGCAACGTTGAACATATTGATCGCATTCCACCAGTTGGCGCTTTCCTTCGAGCCGCATTGCCATTGGTTTTTGGAACTGTGTTTTCTTCGCTCACCGAAGATGTTCTCACACGAGGTTACATATTCGCACACGGACACAAACTGAAACCATGGATACTGGTGTTAGTTTCATCCATCATCTATGTATTGAACCACATCCATCGACTTGATGAACCAGTTTATCTTCTTTATTTGTTCATCGTCGGTATACAACTGATAATCCCTGTAATTGTCACTGGAAGTATCTGGTACACATTGGGTATTCATTGGGCGGGCAATATTGTATATCACCTTACCAATTCAGTGATGCATTCATCAGCGGGCGTGAACAGTGCCTATGCAATGTGGGTGGCCATCGGCTTTATGGCGGCACTGATCCCGGTAAATTATGTTGTTTGTCGCCTCATTTCCGCATCTGGTCGCCCATATCGACATTCATCGCCCGATTTGCGTCATTCGTCAACACTTGTTTGAGATCGCCTCGGGAATTCCTTCACTTTGTTTCATCAAACGATCAACATGAAAAAGTTAACCATCCTACTTGCATTGTTCATCTCCCTCAGCCAGGTTTTTGCGGGCGACAGGAACTTTTATTTTGCTACTTCCGATAGTGTTCGACTCTATGTTCGCGTTGCGGGCGAAGGGCAGCCATGTTTGTTTGTACATGGTGGACCGGGATCAACATCTTACTACTTCGAAGCATTTCCTTCGGCACAGATCATCGAAAAGAAAATGCAGATGGTCTATTACGATCAGCGTGGAAGCGGTCGTTCTGACTCTGCCGCAAATCGTGACTACTCATTGTCGCGCATGATCAAAGACATGGAAGAGATCCGCATGCATCTCGGAATAAAAAAATGGTCAGTTATGGGGCACTCATTTGCTGGAATACTGATTACTAATTATGCACTGCAGTACCCGCAACAGGTTAATTCACTCATGTACATTCATTGCACGATGAACATGCAGGCTTCCATGAGCAGTCATGTTGAAAGCGGGATAAATCTCTTAGATATTAAAGATGCAGCTCCATATCGGGATACAACGAAGCCTCTAATGGAACGCGTAGGGATGATTCATAATTTGTTGTCGGAGCAGGACGCATGGTATAAACTCATGTTTCGAAATGAATATGAAAAGAAGATCAATGATTCAGTGACATTTTCAGCCGGTAGATTCAATCGTGATTTTGCAAGCAATTGCTGGAATGTCGAAGCATACTGGAAAGATTATACCGCATCCACATCACAGATCAAATGTCCTGTGATGGTAATGACAGGTAACAAGGATTACGCGATAGGTGTGGATCATTACAAAAGTTTTCGCTTCGCGAAGCAAAAAACAGTTCACTATATCGGCGGTCATGCGCCTTTCCAGGAGGAGCCTCAGTGGTTTGCAGAAAACATCCTTGAATTTATTAAGTAACCAGATTAACAGATACAACTATGAGATACATTATTGCCATGATGCTGATCGCGACATCGCTTATCGCGGATGCACAAAAGAAATTTGATTCGGCTGCATATGTAGATTTTTATGCAAACAGATGGGATAAGGTGGATTTTAATGCCCGCATGGCCGATGTGCCGGTGCCTGAACTAACTGCGGAAGAAAAGATTGCAGGACTTAGCAAGAGCTGGGCAGAAGCGAAGTACAACTTTGCCAACTTCGACCTGGTGCCCACATTGAACTGGGACAGTTTATATCTTTCATTCATTCCCAAAGTAACTGCTACAAAGACCACCGTAGAATATTACAAGGCACTGCAGGAATTTTATCGTTATTTAATCGATGGGCATACTGCTATCTTTTTTCCATTTGCAATTATGAAACAGCGCAATGGATTAATCGACATCGATATTCGGTGGATAGAAAACAAAGCGCTGGTTACTGCAAACCGGTCCGGTCAGAAATTGATACAGCCTGGAATGGAACTGGTAGAGTGGAACGGAAAGGCGTTGCAGGAGTATATTCAAAGTGAGATAAGTCCTTACTTACATTATTCAACGCCGCAGGATAGTACGGAAAGAATTTATCGGTATGAGTTGTTGCGTGGTGTTGCAGGACAAAAAGTGTTGCTCGGTTTCAAAGCGATGAATGGAAATGTGGTGCAACAGGAGTTTGCATTTACCCCTGTTGAAAACATTTGGAACCGTGGTCCCTTGTTGGAATTCAAAATACTGAAAGGAAACGTTGGTTATCTCAAACTGAATTCATTTGCCGATGAAAAGATTGTGAAGATGTTTGACAGTGTGTTTCAGGAGATGGAAAAAACAAATGCTTTGATCATTGATATCCGTGGAAATGGAGGAGGCAATGGAGGAAATGGTTTTGAGATCTTAGGATATCTGACCGATAAACCGTTCATGACCGGTAAGACGGTGATTCGGCAATACCGGCCTGTAGGTCGCTCCTGGGGCGGGCCCGAGAGGAATCATATTGAAGGTGATGATTGGAAACCGTATAAGAATAAATTATATAACAAGCAGGTTGTCGTATTAACAAGCGGCGCAACATATTCTGCGGCGGAGGATTTTACATCGGTATTTAAGGGCATAAACAGGGCGAAGGTGATCGGTGCGCCAACAGGTGGAAGTACTGGTCAGCCTGTGTTCTTTACTTTGCCCGGAGGTGGATTGGGGGCAGTGTGTTCGAAGAGAGATTTTATAGCCGATGGAACCGAATTTGTGGGTGTGGGCATTCAGCCTGACATTGTAGTAAAGCCTACACAGAAAGGCGTTGCAGAGGGAAGAGATGAAGTGCTGGAAGCGGCTCTTCGGGTAATCGGTGGGTAGCAGGAGAGTCGGAGAATCGGAGAATCGGAGAATTGAAACTACAACGTTCTGCGTTTCTCCGTTTCTCCGTTTATCCGTTTATCCGTTTCTCCGTTTCTCTGTTTCTCTATCTGTCGCCGATTACCGATTACTGATTACCGACTACTAAATACACCCCTTTCGAAGCCGTCACAAACAACTGGTCGCGGTTGGTTCCACAGAAGGTTACGTTGGCTGTCCAGTCTTCCGGGATATCAAAATGCTCGATCCTCTTTCCCGTTGGATCATAAACCGTTACGCCTTTGCCGGTGAGATATAAATTGCCGTATTTATCGAGGGTCATTCCATCAGATCCCAACTCGCAAAACAACTGTGCGTTGCTTAGTGTTCCATCACTGTTGATTGAGTATTTGTAGGTTTTATTATCGCCAATATCGGCAACATACAATGTCTTTCCATCCTCGGTGCCAACGATTCCATTGGGTTTTTTTATAGCATCGATGACTTGTATTGCAGCACCTGCGCCCTTGGGCAGATAATAAACATTCTCGTCTTCAAGCTGTGGAGTGGTCAGCTTCCAGTATTCCCGCTTATATCTCGGATCGGTAAAATACATGCCCCCATTGGGGTGCACCCATACATCGTTGGGGCCATTGAATCTTCTGCCTTCATATTCTTTCAACAACACCGTAATATTCTTTTGCGGATCGATCGACCATAACTCGTTCTTCTCATCGGCACAACTGATGAGGTTTCCTTCACGGTCGAAATACATGCCATTCGAGCGGCCCGACGGTTTCATGAATTGTGTAAGCTTGCCATCGATCCCATATCGCCAGATCGCATCGTTGGGCTGATCGGTGAAATAGACATTGCCGTCTTTGTCAGTCGCGGGTCCTTCGGTAAATGCAAAGTCTCTTGCAATAAGCTTCACCTTTGCACCCTCGAGAAAGTATTTGTTGTTGGTCATACCGTTCTTATTATACTGGTTGCAACTTAATGTTATGCCAGCTAATGCGATAATTAGTAATGATTTCATGATTCGTAAGAGTATTGCGACTTACAAGTTATTAAACCCTGCTGTTTATGGCATTAAATTTTCACATAACTACTAATTCGTTTGTCAATCGATGGACACAAAACTACTTGAAGCCGTTCGGAATTATGCAGACGCTGCGCACGGCAGCCAGCGAAGAAAGTATTCACCGGACCGCTATATTGTGCATCCCATAAGGGTTATGGAAACCTGTAGCGCCTTTACGCAGGACCCTGCCATCTTATCGGCAGCGCTTTTGCATGATGTTCTCGAGGATACAAAGTTTACACGGCAGCAGTTGCAGGATTTCCTGATAACAATAATGGATGAAGGGAATGCATCCCGTACGTTAAAGTTTGTGATCGAACTAACAGATATCTATACGAAAGAAAACTATCCGCATTATAACCGTAGGAAAAGAAAGAGAAAGGAAGCCGATCGCATTGAAAAAACGAGTGCGGAATCGCAAACCATCAAATATGCGGATATCATCGACAATGTTCCGGAGATCACCGAACACGATCCGGATTTCGCGAATACATTTCTTCATGAATGCAAACAATTGTTGTCTCGCATGAAGAAAGGAAATCAAGAATTGTATCAACGTGCAGTTGATGTGGTTACAGAAAATCTTATTAAACTAAAAGAATCAGTCAATGGCAAATAAATTGGGAATTGCATTAGTAGGACTTGGCGAATACAGCAAAGGACAACTCGCGCCTGCATTAAAAGAAACAGAGCATTGCTATCTCGCAGGACTTGTATCTGGTTCGCGTGAAAAGGCTTTGCAATGGGCGTCCGAATATGATGTGCCGGATACAAATATTTATGATTACAACAACTTCGATGAGGTTGCGAAGAATAAGGAAATTGACATCATATATGTTGTCCTGCCCAACAGCATGCATAAAGAGTTTGTCATTCGGGCTGCGCGTGCTGGCAAGCATGTGATAACAGAAAAACCGATGGCAACTTCCGTGGAAGATTGTGAAGCGATGATCGCGGCATGTAAAGAAGCCGGAGTGATGTTATCGGTTGGATACCGTTTGCATTTTGAACCGCATAACCAGGAGATGATACGGCATGGCCGCGATCAAACCTACGGTTCTATCAATAAAGTAATAGCACTGAACGGTATGGGCAGCACGCAGGGCTGGCGACTGAACAGGCAACTGGCAGGAGGAGGTCCATTGATGGATGTGGGTATCTATTGTGTTCAGGGAGCCCGCTACACAACAGGACTTGAGCCTATTGCCGTGACTGCAGAATTTGAACCAAAGAAAGATCCCGAAACATTTAAGGATGTTGAAGAAGCCATAGGCTGGAAAATGGAGTTTCCCGGTGGCATCGTTGCTGAATGCCGAACCAGTTATTCTGAGGAGATGAACCTTCTTCGCGCCGAAGCAACGAACGGATGGTTTGAATTATCGCCGGCATATGAATATGAAGGAATAGAAGGCCGCACAATAAAAGGCGAAATGAAAGTTTCCAATGTGAATCAACAAGCCCGTCAAATGGACGATTTCGCTATCGCGATAAAAGAAAATCGTCCAACGCCTGTGCCTGGTGAAATGGGATTGCAGGATGTAAAGATCTTGATGGCAATTTATAAAGCTGCCCACACAGGGCAACGCGTGGAAATATCATAATTCTGTAAGAACCATTATCACTATATTGATGCCTTAAGTGTTAAGTCATGAGTAGTGAAATCTGGATTATTGTACTGATAATTGCCATTGGCATCACCTCAATCGTAACCTGGCTCGTTGCAAAACAGATCGCCGCAGCAAAGATCAACGCATTGCACAGAGAAATGGATCTTGTTCGCGAAGCATATGAAAAAGAACAGCGAACCATGCAATTACGCATGCAAGAGCAGCAGCAGTTTCTTTCAAAGGCACAACAAGACCTGAAAGACGCATTTGACGCGCTTTCCGCTAATGCTCTCCGCAATAACAATCTTTCATTTGTTGAATTGGCAAATGCCAAGCTTGAGCAAAAAGTTACAGAGGCCAAAGGAGAGTTTGAAAAGAAAGAACAGGCCATCGGAGAACTGGTAAAGCCACTTGCTGAATCATTGAAATCGGTCGATGAAAAGATAAACGAACTGGAGAAAAATCGTGTTCGTGCATACAGCGATATTTGGAATTATCTCGACCAGGTGAAGCTTACCACAGAAGGATTGAAGAAAGAAACCACCAACCTTGTTGGGGCACTTAAAACAAGTCATACGCGTGGTCGTTATGGTGAACTTGCTTTACGGCGACTTGTTGAGCATGCAGGCATGTTTGATCATTGTCACTTCGAAGAGCAGGTAAGCGTGGATGATGAATCAGGAAAATTGCGTCCGGATATGATCATCAAACTTCCGGGCGATAAGACTTTAGTTGTCGATAGTAAGGCACCATTGAATGCATACATGCGCATGTTTGAATGTGATGATTCGGATCAGCAAAAAATATGTCTTGCTCAGCATGTTGCTGCAATGCGTGATCATCTTCGCAAACTCAGCGCAAAGTCTTACTGGAGCCAGTTTGATGAGGCTCCTGATTTTGTGATCATGTATGTACACATTGAATCCTCTTACGGCGTAGCATTGCAATCGGATCCGGAACTGATCGAAGATGCGATGAAGAACCGTATCATCATTGCTACCCCAACGGTGTTGTTATCGATATTACTTGGTGTTGGATATAGTTGGAATCAATTGAAGACGATGGACAACATCAGCGCCATTCGGGATGCAGCGGTTGAGCTGCACGATCGAAGTGCGGTATTGATCGAACACATCGCCGCATTGGGACGTGGATTGAATGGCAGTATCGCAAACTATAATAAAGTTATCGGATCACTTGAGGCCAGCTTCCTTCCGCAGGCAAGAAAGATCAATACTTTAAGCCAGGCGTATACGAAGAAGCAACTGCCGGAGGTAATGCCGGTTGAAACTGCTATCAGGCCAGTGAACATCATTGGGCCGGCGACAGAAGGCAATCAATACGCTTCGCGATGATCATAACTGATCACGCGTGACATTACCCATTTGTCGTTCTTAAGTATCCAAAGATGTGTGAACCTGGCACGACCAACACGTTTCTCGGGTTTGCCTTTTGCATTTTCAAAGAAGTAATGATCGCCGCTTAGAATGGCGCCGTAAAGTTGGTTGCCGCTTGCCATCGGGTAAATGCGCATCGTGCCTGGAACGGCTTCACGACGAACCCTGTAATCGGGGTTGCCGCACAGATTGTTTTTTGTGGTATTAGCAAACGCTTCAATGCCGCGGGTGATCCCGCCTTTATCGTGATAAAATTCCAGCTCCGGATCCATGAATGAGTTCATCCCTTCAATGTTGCAATTATTGTAAGCAGCCCAGAAGATGCTGTCGTTTTTCAGGATCATTTGCGCCAGTTCGGTCGAATCCTTTTGCGCCGATGCCTGCACACTGAAAAATAATCCGAGGCACAAACCTATTGCGAGCTTTTTCATGGTTTAATTTAATTTGGAGTAAAATAGTTTTTTTAGAACTTCCATGAAACAAGCTTTATGCTAACGGCAAAAGAACAGGAGTACCTGAACGAGATCATCAAAAAAGTTTACACGGCGCCAAGAAAGGAAGTGACTGGCCATTTCGACCTGCAGAAATACATCGGTACGAAATACGAAGTGATTGGACTATCGGTACCACAACAACAGAAGCTGTTTAAATCCGGTTATAGTTTCAGTGAGCTTCCCATTGCTGACCAATTGATGATCTGGGATATGGCCTGGGAAAATTCCGACATATTTGAAGTGCTCAGTCAATGCCTGTATTTCTTCGACCTCCACTATAAAAAGTTCGATTCACTGAAACTCTGGAAATTATTGAAGACCTGGGTGAAGAAGATCGATAACTGGGCAAATTCAGACGATCTATCCAGCGTGTATGCGCGATTGTTGGCTGCACATCCCGATGTGATTTATAAAGAGATGGTCAAATGGAATACTTCAAAAAATCCATGGGAAAGAAGGCAGTCGCTCGTAAGCATGTTGCTTTATGTAAAGCGACAAAAACACTCAGTGCCTTTGAATTGGATGTTGCCACTGATTGAAGCACGATTAAATGATGAAGATTATTTCGTGCAGAAAGGCGTTGGCTGGGCATTACGTGAAACAGGCGTTGTGTATCCTGCAGAAACTATGAAATTCTTGATCCAACATCTTGCACGAATTCATCCCGCTGCATATACGGCTGCAGTAGAAAAGCTTGATGTGAACACAAAAAATAAATTCAAAGAGATGCGTCGGAAGTCGCGCAGCAAACGCATCATCAACACCAGCTCTTAGTTATCACTCATGAGAATTATTTTATTCCTTGCTTTCCTTCTTGTTTCAATATCTGTGCAATCGCAGCAGGTTCTTGAAAAAATTAGCTTGTCGCGCGATTCCATGCGCCTGGAGAAGATCATCACTGAAAGTGGTGAGAACATTGAGGGTTCGTATCCATTGCTTTCAATGGTAGTCGATTCGATCGCGCATTCATCCAATGTACAACGCAGTCAAAGCAAGGTTGGGATAGCGATCGACAGCCTTTCATCCAAACAGGGTATCATATCAGCATTGGTAACGTTTGTCAACATCACCAACGATACTCTGAAACTGGAAAACATTGTACCTCTTGGTGAATCCACTGATCATGTTTACATAACAGGCAAAGGGGATCATTATTTGTCACGGGCTCACCTGTTCCTGCCGGGTCGCTCACCAGTAAATGTAATTGTACCAGATAACGCGTGGGACCTGGGCTATTCGAGTGTTTCATTGAATGATTCAATGCAACTCACTGCGCTTGTTCATCGCGATCGTGCGAGCATACAAAACGGCACCCGCACAAGATTTGAAACAATACTACACCCGGGTGGATCGGTGAAATACCGGTTCAATGCTGAACTGGTGAAAGGCAACTGGCATCATGCATTGCAACATGTATTTCAAAATCGGATGTTGTACGACGTTGATGCGTTTGATAATTCTTTGTTTGAGCGTGAGGATTTGAAATGGGTGCGACATGCATATGTGAATCACCTGATGATGAATTGGGATAAATTTTATTACGATCATCGCGACAAAAACTTTCATATCGATCCGTTCCTTGAGCGGGGACGAAGATTATATGGCGGTGATGATTTTATTTCTTTCTGGCCTACATGGCCAACGCTCGGAATTGATCAGCGAAATCAATTTGATCTATTCAGCGATCTTCCCGGTGGTTATGCAAAGACGAAACAAATAGCAGAATCTGCGAGGAAGAAAGGCACGAGGCTGTTCATCTGTTATAATCCATGGGATGAGAGTACGCGTAAAGAAGATCATTTCGCGGCGCTATCACAATTGATCAAAGAGACGTCTGCCGATGGTGTGGTGTTGGACACGCGCGGTGCTTCGAGTCGCGAACTACAGGATGCTGCCGACAAAGTGCGCAAAGGCGTTGTAATGTATAGCGAAGGAATGGCGGTGCCGAAAGACATGCCAGGCATTGTATCGGGTCGCGTGCACAATGCGCTGTACTATCCGCCGATGCTGAATTTGAACAAACTCATCAAACCGGAGTTTGCAATTTTTCGTGTTGCGGAATTGTTTAAAGAAAGAATTCAACGCGAATTTGCAACATCCTTCTTCAATGGATATGGCACCGAGATCAACATTATGGCGCCCGGACAGCCGGCGTGGGTGGAGGAACAATACAGGTATCTTGGTCGCACTTCACGTATCCTGCGAGAGAATACACACAATTTTGTTGCACGCGGATTTACACCATTGATTGAAACAGTTCATGACAGCATCTGGGTAAATGAATGGGCGCTTCCAGACAAAACGATTTATACAATTTTTAGTCTCGTGCCACAAGGGTTTAGGAGTGAACTCTTTGAAGTGAAGCCAAAAAGTGGAACACACTTCCTGGATCTATGGCATCATAGATTGCTTACACCAACATCGCGCGATAATAAATATTATATCGAAGCAGAAACCGATGCTTTTCATCATAAATATCTCGGTACAAACAATGAGGGCGAAGTGGATTGCATCGCGCAGTTGCCGGTGTTGATCAATTTGAAACGCAATGGGGATGAGCTTTTCATTGAAACGAAGAATACCGGCGATGAACTCCGTTTGTGGGCCGGTCATCCATCGTATGAAAATAAACCGGTGGTGTTGAAGCCCGGTAAACATTCCCTTCGTATCAGCAAATTGTTTGATCGATATGAAGGAGATATCATCGTGCAATTGTTCGACAAAGACATTTTGCTCGATGAAAACATTGTAAGCCTTCCTGCGGGTGAGGCACGTTTGATTTCTGTAGTAACTAAAACGAAGCCCGCGATTTCGGAACCTTTGCATGTGGTAAAAATTCCGGCCGATACATTCACGTTCAAACCAACGCATGGTGATGCGTTCATTCCGTATCCAACTCAATTCGTGGACAGCAGCTTTGACATGCCATCATTTTACATGGATGTTCATCCCGTTACGAATAAGGAGTATTATGCATTTGTGCGTGCATCAGGATACAAACCATCGGACTCAAAAAATTATTTGAAGCATTGGGTGAATGGAAAGTACCGCAGACGAGAAGAAGATATTCCTGTTGTGTATATCAGCTACGAAGATGCACAGGCTTATGCAAAGTGGGCAGGAAAGCGATTGCCTACAGAGATTGAATGGCAATATGCTGCACAATCGCACGGTGATGCATTAAGCGGGCTGTCGGGACTAGTGTGGCAATTAACCAATGATGTGTACATGAGTGGAAGTTATCGGTATATCATGATGAAGGGTGGTTCCAACTTTAAGCCTTCGAGTAGTTGGTGGTATGTTCAGGGCGGACCAAAAGAACCTGATTATCGTCAATACCTTTTACGCGTGAGCGAAGGATTTGAAAGAAACGCAACCGTTGGATTCCGATGTGTGAAAGATTGAATACATTTATGATCGCCTAAACGAAATATCATTATGAGAAATGTTCTGCTATCTGCAGCACTGGCTATCGGTACAATATGCAGCGCCAATGCGCAATCCTCTTTACAAAAAGTTTACCCGGTAAATTTTGCCGACGTTAGCATCACAGATAATTTCTGGAAGCCGCGCATGGAAACCGTTGCCAATGCCACTTTGGATGCGTGCGTTAATTACACACAGAATAAAACCGGTCGCATTCGCAACTTTGAAAAAGCCGCAAAAGGGGAAGGCAAACATGAAGGAATTTACTACGATGATTCCGATGTATACAAAGCGCTTGAAGCGATCGCTTATTCGTTGAAGAATCATCCCGACAAACAACTCGAAGCAGTTGCTGATGAATGGATCGATAAGATCGCTGCAGCACAATTAGCAGATGGTTACCTGAATACTTATTACCAGTTAACAGGACTCGATCAGCGCTGGACGGATATGGAGCGACATGAAGATTATTGCGCTGGTCATCTCATTGAAGCGGGCATCGCTTACTACAATACAACAAAGAAAGACAAGTTATTAAAGGCCGCAATCCGCTTTGCTGATCATATTGATTCAACCTTCCGCATTCCGAATAAGCCATGGGTATCCGGTCACCAGGAGATCGAGCTTGCATTGATGCGCTTATTCCATCTTACAAAGAATGATCGCTACCTGAAGCTTGCAGATTGGTTTCTCGAACAACGCGGTCGCGGTTATGGTAAAGGAAAGATTTGGGACGAATGGAAGGATCCCGATTATGCGCAGGATGGTAAGCCAGTTAAAGATCAACGTAAGATCACGGGTCATGCAGTACGTGCAATGTATTTATATACCGGTGCTGCAGATGTTGCTGCTGTAACAAAAGATGCGGGTTATATCAAAGCGATGGATTCTGTGTGGCACGATGTGATCAATCATCATATGTACATCACCGGCGGTATTGGTGCGCAGGGCAGCAATGAAGGATTTGGCAAGCCATACGATCTTCCCAATGAATCCGCCTATTGCGAAACATGTGCTTCTGTTGGAATGGTGCTCTGGAACCAACGTATGAACATGTTATCGGGCAATGCAAAGTATATCGATGTGTTGGAGAGAAGTTTGTATAACGGCGCATTGGATGGATTATCCTATAGCGGCGATCGATTCTTTTATGGCAACCCATTGGCCTCCTGGTCAAACCACAAACGCAGCGAATGGTTTGGTACAGCATGTTGTCCTTCGAATATCGCGCGACTCGTTGCTTCGTTAGGAAATTATATTTATGGCTATTCGGACAACACTATATGGATAAATCTATTTACGGGAAGTAATACGCAGGTTGCTTTGGGAAAGAATAAAGTCGATGTATCGATGCAAACAAATTATCCCTGGAATGGCGATGTTGAAATAAATGTATCGCCCGTAAAGAAGCAAAAGTTTGCACTTCGAGTGCGTATACCCGGATGGCTTACCGAGCCGGCTCCAGGCAATTTGTATAAGTATGCAGACGATAAAAACCTGGCTGCATCATTTGCAGTGAATGGTAAAGCGGTTGAAACACAGATCGAAGAGGGCTATGCGGTGATCGATCGTGAGTGGAAAAAAGGTGATAAGCTTTCTATATCACTTCCGATGGAAGTTCGCAGAATAGAAAGCAATTCAAACGTAAAACAAAATACTGGTCGCATTGCATTGCAATATGGACCATTGGTCTACTGTGTCGAGGGTGTTGACAACAAGGGAATAAATGCAGGACTTGTTGTGCCTGCTAATACGCAATTCAAAAATGTGTTTGATAAGTCTTTGTTCGGTGGCGTGAATACCATTCATTTCGAGGCACCGGTTATAACAGTGAATGAAGATGGAACGTCTGTGACCACAACAACACGTAAGGTTATTGCAATTCCTTATTACACGTGGAATAATCGGGGACAGAGCGATATGCAGGTGTGGTTGCCCGCGACGATACAGAGGATAAGAATCAATTAGCGGAATTGTGAATTGGGAATTGAGAATTAAGCACGGAATTCTTGTTGCTACTCAATTCTCAATTCTCACTTCTCATTTCTGAATTTCGTCAAGATGGGTTGAAAATCCCTGATAAATCCCTCCTGGTCCTTATTCACATTATGCAGAATGATTCGCTCGAATCCGAGCAATGCTACTTCACGGATCCATTCTTCGTGCTGCAATAATTTTGACGAGATGCGAACCATTTTTTTTAATTCGTCGGGTTGAACGAATTCTCCCAGCTTATCGAATTGTTCAACCATCCAGAGATCGCCAAGCACCGTGCTGTGAAAAATGTTTGTTCGCCACTGATCCCATGCACCCTGCAAAGATTCTTCTTCGCTGTGTGCATAAGAAAGCTGCACCTTCAAATACACCGGCTTCCCTTGGCCACCATTGTTGCGATATGCATCTACCACTTCTTTTAATTCATTGAAGGGACGGTCGACTGTTATCATTCCATCGGCCCAGGATCCCATCCAGGTGGCGGTTTCCTTTGTTACTGCCGCACCGATCATCATTGGTGGTTGTTTGGGTAAGCTATACAATCGCGCATTCTGAACAGTCACGAGTCCCTTATGTGTCACGGTTTCTCCGCGGAATAATTTCTTCATCACATCAGCACATTCCAACAATCTCTGGTTGCGCTCTTTTTTTGATGGCCATCGTTCACCCGTGATGCTTTCATTCAATGCTTCGCCACTGCCAAGTGCAATCCAGAAGCGACCTGGATTCATTTCTTCAAGCGTTGCCGCCGCCTGCGCGATGATCGCTGGATGGTATCGTTGTCCCGGTGCACACACAACTCCAAAGGGAATTTTCGAATTGCGCATTGCCGCTCCAAGCCATGCAAATGCAAACCCGCTATGGCCCTGCCTTTCACTCCATGGATGAAAATGGTCCGACGAATTGATCGATGTAAATCCTGCGGCCTCTGCCATCTCGCAGTAACGCAATAATTCCGAGGGACTGAATTGCTCATGTGATGCCTGGTAACCTAACATGTTTTACGCTTTAGTGAACCATATGTATCCATACGGTTTCAATTGAATGTTTGCTTTAATTGTATCAACTTCTGCATTTCCTTTTAACAATATGCTGGCCGACTTGATTGCATCTAATTCAAATTGGCAATGCAGATCTGAAAAATTGTGAACGAACCAAATGCTTCTATTGCAATCCTCAAAACAATGAACTAATAGATTTTTTTCAGCCCTTGTAATTTTGGGCTCTGTGTTGCCGATCATGTTGAATTCCTTTCTGCATTGTACCAATCGCTTTAACCAATTCAACAGAGAATTTGCATCGTCAGTTTGCTTCTTTGCTTTTTCCCATTCCATGGGTGTGCGGACACTTTGGCGACCGGGAAGGGAAAGATCGTCGTCCATTTCAATTTCATCGCCATAACGAAGCAATGGTGTTCCTGGCATGCTGAAAAGCAGGCTGTACGCAAGCTCCAGTCTCGCCCGATCATAATGCAATAACGGTGCAAGTCGCCTTCGTACCCCTCTTGCAAATATTCTCATATTTGGATCCGGCGCGAACGCCTGGTAAACCTGTTCGCGTTGTTGATCGTTTAGTAATTTGAGCGATAACTCATCATGATGTCGCAAAAAGTTGAGCCATTGTTCGCTGCCATGCAACGAAGGAAGTACTTCAATGGCGTTTGCAATACTTTCAACCTTCTTCGTGGCCATTGAATAAAACATGTGCTGATTTACGAAGAAATTGAACAACATGTTCATTCGCTTTCCTTCCTTTATGTAAACACCCATATCCGGTGGATTTACATTCGATTCAGCGATGAGTACCGCTTCCGGGTTGATGGATTCTGCAAAAGTTCTCAACTCATCCAGAAAGAATGTAAGGTCTTTATGTTCATGACCGTTAATTCCATAAGGTTCAATTAAGATCTCCGCAGCATCAATACGAAACCCCGAAACACCCAGGTCGAGCCAGTGACGCATGATATGAAGTATTTCTCTACGAACCTCCGGATTGGTAATATTCAGATCCGGTTGCTCGCTGTAAAAACGGTGTAAGTAATATTGTCTGGCTGCTTGATCATAGGTCCACATCGTATTCTCTTCGCCTGCAAGCATGAGGTGTTCCTCATTGAAAGCTATTTTCTCATCGCTCCATACATAATAACCTCTGTACTTCGAGTTCGGATCTTTCCTTGCTTCCTGGAACCAGGGATGTTCGTGTGATGTATGATTCACCACCAGGTCAATAACTATGCGAATCTTCATTTCACTTGCCCGATGCATGAATTTCTTGAAATCGTCCATGCTGCCAAGTCGTTTATCAATGCGATAATAGTCCATCACGTCATATCCATTGTCGCGATTGGGCGAGGGATAAAAAGGCAGCAACCAAAGGCAGTCGATCCCAATTGATTGGATGTATTCCAACTTATCGGTCAGCCCTTTGAAGTCCCCAATACCGTCACCGTCTGCATCCATGAACGTCTCCACATCCAGTGAATAGAATATGCTGTTCTTGATCCAGTGCGGAGTTCCATGTTTTTCTACACCCATGTCCCGGGAAATAAAAAAATCATTCCGCATGTCAAAAAAGTATCAGGAATGGATAATTTTTTACGGTGATTCCAGACTGCGGTCCGGCGCGCCACTTCCTATTTGAAGTAATTTAGCTGTTGATTCTTCCATCAAAACTGGTATCATGAAACGGACCCTGATTCTATGTGTTTTTGTTTTTCTACACGTTGTAGCTTTTGCTCAACGCGATACAATTGCATTGAACGACAATTGGCAATTTGCGACCGATAAAAAAGCGGTTGGCATGAATGAAGCATGGTTCAAGGCCGCACTTGCTTCATCGCGTACGGTATCATTACCTCACACCTGGAATATTGAACCGGATAATCAAAACCATTATGGTTGGGCATGGTATCAAAAGAAGATCAACATTCCAGTTGCATGGAAGAACAAAAGGGTTGTGTTGCAGTTTGGTGCCATCAATCATACTTCGCATATCTACATCAACGGAAAGAAGATTGAAGAAAATATTGGTGATGGATTCAATAAATTATTCATTACGCTCGATGGTAAAGTAAATTATGGTAAAGAGAATACCATCACCGTTGCAGTGAACAACGATTATGGAAAGAATAAAGTGCCGTTTTCGAATTCGTTCGACTGGCCCAATGATGGCGGATTGATTCGTACCGTGGCATTGATCGTTTCTTCAAAGCCGGCCGCTGCTTATATTCATGCTACACCGAAATTGAATATTAAGGACAGCTCCGCCTCGCTTACACTTAAGATTGCGTTGGATGCTGTGGCCAATAACAATACGCGCTTGCAGGTTGTGATCCGTGAAGAAAATCAATTGACCAGGAACATCGTTTTGGATCGCACTTCTACGACAACAATCAACAACGGCATTGCAACGCTGCACTTTTCGTTGCCAAAAGTAAATCCATGGCATTTCGATCGTCCCAATCTGTATCGCATTGACGTTACCGTGTTGCAGGGCAAAACGAAAACGGATAAGATCTCGGCGAATGTTGGATTCCGTCAGTTTGAGTTTGTAAACGGACAAACATTTCTTAATGGTGAACGTATTAAATTGATGGGTGTTGAGTGGACGGCAGGATCGAATCCCGATTTCGGATTTGCAGAAACTAAAGAAGAGATCATTCGTCATGGCAAACTGATGAAAGATGTGAATTGCATATTCAGTCGCCAGCACTTCCAACAGGATGATGTGTTTTATGATTTCTGTGATCGCAACGGCATCTTGTTACAGGAAGAAGTTCCTTTGTGGGGCGGCGAGACGCCATCGAACGATACCATCAAACGCATTGCACACATGCAGCTGGAGCGCATGATTCGCAATCACTACAATCATCCGTCGATCTTTGCATGGGGTGTGGGTAACGAACTGGATGGTCGCAATGCATCGATCAAACAAATGGTGCAGGAGCTTATCGCGAAAGCAAAATCGCTCGACAGCACGCGGCTCGTGAGTTATGTGAGCAATACCATCGCACATGGATTCAATACTACGCCCAACTTTGTAGCCGATGCCGGAAGCTATGGCGATTATATTATGATGAATGAGTATGGTGGCAGTTGGTGGCCGGTATCAGTGGGTAGAATACACCAATATCTCGATAGTGTGCATATGACTTATCCCGATAAGCCGTTCTTTATATCAGAGTTTGGTTTGTGTGAACCGAATTTCAAAGGTGGCGACCAGCGCAGGCTGGAGGATCTTGTTTATCATATGGCGGTTTATGAAACGAAACCGTTTGTTGAAGGCGCGATCTATTTCGATCTCACGGATTATCGCACGCACTACCCGGGAACATCGGATACCACGAAGTTTCGTCGCCGCGTGCATGGAATCTACGATATGTATGGCAAACCCAAACCATCAATGCGTGTGCTGCGCGATATGTCGTCCCCCATTGAGATACAAACGATGAACCGATGGAACAAAGGCAAGCTGAGCATTCATGTATTTGGTAGTATGGGATTGCCGCAACATATGGTATCGGGATATAAATTGTATTTGTCGGACAGCACGGGAAAGTATGCTGGTACCAAAGCATACGATATACCTGACCTCAAACCCGGGCAATCAACTTATATTGAAGTGGACGACTTGTATAATGGAACAGGAGTCGTAACTATTGTTCGGCCAACCGGATATGTGGCGATACAAAAATCTTTTTACTGGAAAGAGGAAGATCAATAACACACGACGAGGAAAGGAATTGCTACCATTTTGTTGATGTTAGTTTGCTTATGTGAATCGCTTACGGCGCAGAAGCGACCAAACATACTCATCATTATATCGGATGATCACGCTTAGACCAAGTGTAAGGATTTCTTTTTGTTATCAATATCGGCCGTAAACGATGATCGATGATACAAAGAAAAACATAATGCTCCCGATTAGATACCCTAACACATACAATTTTCCCCTGCGGCTTTGATTCTTATTCTCATTCCCAAATTTTACTATATAACCTTCCCATCGTTTCTTGTTGTATAAAATGAGGTAGTTCAATAGAATAAACAACAATCCAAAGACATACAAATACATTCGCTGCCCAGCATTAAAAATATTAATCGTTGGAACAAACTTTAAGATGATTAGAAAGACAGCAAATATTTGTACAAAATGTACGAATGATAATGTCAGTATTACATTCGCCACAGGCGTGTCATTGGGCCGTCGTTTGGCCCAACTATAGAGCTTGTAAATGACATAACTGTAAAAATTCATATCATTCAAGAACGTTTGGCGGCAGCATTGAACAAAAAAGAATCAGGCCTCAGAAAAGCAAATGCTTACGTTAAGTACTCCACCAATAATTTCCCTATGATCTCATTCCATCCCGCTTCAAAATTATCTTTGCGGTAATTTTTATCCTGCGGCAATTTTTCAAGCCCCTCATGAATTAGTGTGAGTTGCGTTTTATCGCCAACTGGTTGTAGCTCAAATGTCACGTACGTATCTCCAGGTATTCCTTCATAACTCCAAAGCCATTTCATCTTGCGTTCATGCTTGGCCTCGATCACTTTGCAGTTATGAAGGAATCGCTCACCTTCATTTTCGCCCCAAAAGTGAAATTCAAAGCCTTCCTTTGGTTCAAATGCATCCATCTCAAAACACCATTGTTTCAATTCATCTTTATTTGTTAGCGCACTCCATACTTTCGAAGCTGGCGTATCTAGCGTAAACTTCTTTACAATCGGAGTTGATAATGATTCGTTCATGTTGATTGTTTTAATGAAACTTGATATTGCGCATTAGAGACGATATCAAATTTACTTCCTTCTGTTTAAGAGCTCCCTTAATTCTCGCCTTTTCATTACGATTAGTGTGAGGCAGCAGAAGAAGACCGTGAGGGCGTATGCGAACAATAAGCCATTGTCATTCTGCACTTCTATTCCCAGAAAGATCAAGTGTGATGCAATGGCTCCTGACATCAGCCCAACGCCAAGTAAAGCGCCAATAAGTGTGGTTGCGGGTATCAACAATAAAATTGAGGCGATCAATTCCAAGGCTCCCGTTGCTAACCTGCCCCAGGGTTCAATCCCCAGCGTAGAAAAAATATGTACCGATTCTTCGGAGCCGGTGAATTTATAATAAAGCGTCTGTAACATGATAACCGCCGCTATAACGCGCAGCAACCAGGTTGCAATAGTTCTTATTTTCATGAAAGTGATGCTACCTTAATAATACACAATGTTTGAAGCATTGGCAAGGGCTTTCCCATCTTGCAATACCGCCCTTGCATGCACACCACTAATTAAGTGTCAATTGTACGCCCAGCGCAAAATTCCCCAGGCTTCCAAGGTCCTTCAAATTTGTATTGATCGAAAAACTGCTGCGCTCATACTGAGATTCTACAGGTGTTTCATCTGTGGTCTTAGCGCGACTGTAATTTGCATGGACTAAATCAGCGATGGCCAGCTCCACCTGTACATTTTCACAAATTCGGTATGCGACAGCAGGTGCAACACTTAATCTTGCGCCGTGGCTATTTGCTGTGATCTTGTTTCCCGTCAAACCAGATTTGTTCCTGCCAACAGAGCCAATCAAATCGGCTTCTCCATAGAAGCTGAACCGTTTGCTAATTTGCTTGTATTGACGGAAGAAGAATCCAAGCTCGTAATTGTTTTGAACATGCGAGCTAGTTGGATAAATCTCATCCTCCTGCTTGCTGCGCGAATAGCTGGCAATCAATCCAATTACCTTGTCGTCTTTTACTGCTTTTCCTCCGGATAAGAAAACGCTAAGCGTTCTTGTTTCCCTCTCGTTCGTGTTTGCTGTAGTGTAGTTTTCATTTCCATAAAATCCGCGTCCACCAACTAAGAATGAATTTTTAGTCAGTTGTGCATTGGCGTATGACGATACCGTCAATAATAAAATGAACATGTAGTTCTTTCTCATAAAAGGGCTGTTTGAGTGTAGGAGACAACGCAAATTGATTTATTGTTGTTAATTAAGACTTAAGGTGAAGCAATTTTAATCTCACAGCCCGCTCAAATCAATTATCCCAACTCGCCGATGTATCTTATCTTAAAGAACCGATTTGCTCAACTCTCAATAGCCATATATGAAAAAGTTACTTCTAGCTTTATTCGCATTGTGCTCAATAGCACTAAGCACCATAGCTCAAGAACTTTACGAAATTCCATCCGGTCAATCTACGCGATGGATAAGCTTCGAGAATCGAACCGGTGCAAAAGGTGCAGGCGGCAAGGAAAATAAAGGTGCAAAGGGACACCCGGCCGACATTCTTCAACCGGGCAGCACCACCACGATGCTCGATTACAAAGGTGCTGGCATTGTTCAACGCATCTGGCTTACAGTTAATGAACGTTCGCCTGTAATGTTGCGATCCGTTCGAATCGAAATGTATTGGGACAACGCTTCAACACCCGCAGTGTCGGCACCACTGGGTGATTTTTTCGGCATGGGTCTTGGTCGCCGCATCGCATTCGACAGTGAATTCTTTTCAGATCCTGAAGGTCGCTCTTTCAATGTTTCTATACCGATGCCTTTCAAGACGGCTGCAAAAATTTTGATCATCAACGAATCAAAAAAGCCAGTGACACTTTTCTACGATGTAAACCTCATGAGTGTTGCAAAGTACGAGAAGCCGATTAATTACTTTCATGCATACTGGAATCGGGAAAACAAAACGAAGCTTGGACAGGACTTTCAAATTCTTCCACAAGTCAATGGCCGCGGGCGTTTTCTCGGGACTAACGTTGGCGTGAAAGCTGATACCATTTACGAGACAAGTTGGTGGGGCGAAGGCGAGGTGAAGATGTACATCGATGGCGATAAAGATCTTCCCACACTTATAGGCACAGGTACAGAAGACTATATCGGCACTGCATGGGGCCAGGGACAATACTTCAACCGCTACCAGGGTGCGCCGATAACAGATGAGAAAGCTCGTGAGTTTTGCTTCTATCGATACCATGTTCCCGATGCTGTTTACTTTCAAAACAGTTGTCGCGTTACCATCCAGCAAATGGGTGGTGAAGGAACTGATTTTGTTAGGCGTCTCCATAAAAAAGGCGCAAAGCTCATCCCGGTAACCGTTTCGGGCGATAAATTCTATAAGCTCTTCGAGATGGAAAATGCTCCGGATCTGCACAACGCAAAGTTTCCGCAGGGATGGACGAACTTCTATCGTGAAGATGATGTGTCGGCAACTGCGTATTTTTACCTCGACAAACCAACGAACGGATTACCAAAGATCGCTGATGTAGCTTCGCGAACAGCAGGGTTGAAAGACTAGCGATAAACTTTACAACATGAGTCATTACAATATTGGATGGATAGGACTTGGTAAGATGGGTGTGCCGATGGTTAAGCGATTGATCAACGCTGGCCATCGCGTTACAGTTTACAATCGTACAATTGAACGCGCGAAAGATCTTGAATCTTCCGGTGCAACCGTTGCATCTTCCCCGGCGGAGCTGTATAGCTACAATGATTTTATTTTCCTGATGGTGTCCGACGACAATGCAACACGCGATGTTATTGCTGGCGCGAATGGATTGGTTGCGGGTCGCAGTTCCGATAAGGTCATCGTGAACATGTCGACCGTCTCACCAACGATTAGTAAAGAAATGCAACAACTATGTAGGGAGAAAGGATCTTATTATCTCGATGCACCGGTGTCAGGCAGTGTGAAGCAGGCAACCAATGGTGAACTCGTGATCATGGTAGGCGGTGATGAGCAACATTTCAAAAAAGTTGAACTTGTATTTCGCATACTCGGAAAATTGTGCACGCGGGTAGGAGATACCGGTGCAGGAAACACGGCCAAGCTCGCGATCAACACTTTACTCGCACTGCATGCGCAGGGTCTTGCAGAAACCATTCAACTTGCTAAGGCAAACGGTATCGATGGTTCTACGTTAATGACATTGATCAACAACAGCGCTATTGGCAATGCGTTCATGGGAATCAAGGGCGATGCCATCGCAAACGAAAATTACACCGCAGCATTCGCATTGAAACATATTGCAAAAGATCTGCGACTGGCAAAAGACATCGGTCTTAATTCGCCTCTTGCAAATACCGCATTTGATTCGTTCACAAAAGCCGAAAAAGAATATGGCGATGAAGACATCATCGCCATACACAAATATCTGCAAGAGAAAAGGTGATCAATCGATAATTTCTTTCCTGTCATTCATCACCAGGCGCAAACAAAAGAAAGCAAGCAGTAAGGTGATGGGCGTGAACACATAACGCTCAAAATTGTTCAGTGATATAATATTTCCGATTGTATTCAGAATAAATAACACAGTCATTACCCATAACGCGATGCGCAGGATCAGTGGTTCGATAGGTGCTTTGATGATGCGACCGCGTATCATCACCACAAAAATCATTACGAGATTGATGCTGATCGATATCAATTCAAACCTCGTTACTTGCGAGCGATCGGTAAGTCTTCCTCCCCACACAATGTCGTGCGGTATCACGCCGAACAATACAAGCAAATGAAATAGCACAACTGCTGATAGTAGTATGATCAATGCGCGTACCGCAGTGCGTTCTGATATGAGTTTTTTCATGGGTTCGCTTTAATATCACCGGGGTAAAACCGGGAACTGTGATATGCGCAAGTTAGTGCAACCATATGGTATCAGCACAATCTCTTCTTCCTCTTTCGCAGTTTCCAACTGGTATGTTACACTATAAGGAATCGGGCCTGTCATGCCATTGTACAATTGCCAGGACGGGATCTTCCTCGCCTTTGCGCGTATCTCCAAAGGAGCACTTTCAGGGTTCCAGGGATAATTTGAAACAGCGTTTACTTTCTTCACAACGAACACAGAATCCAACTTGCGACTATGCGCTTGTGTCAGTCCGTAATTCCACGGGGTGGTTGGTCGCAATTCATAATATTCTGTTCCATATTCAATGGGATCTTTATCGTTAGTAACTTTCTTTCTTTCTTCGCCAATCTTTAATGCATACACAAGCGGACCGCGTTCTATCGAAGCAGAGTTTTCATGCCATGTGTTTCGATACACATGCATTGGAAGTTCTAATGTTATTACATCGCCATTCTTCCATTTCCTGTTCAACTTGATGATGGTACCTGCAGAAGCATCCTGTAATTTTTGTCCGTTCACTGATACCACAGCATTCTTGCACCATGCAGGAACACGCAGGTGAAACGGAAATTCAATTGCCTGTTTCTGGTCTGTTGTAAATGTAAATTTCACTGTCTCCTCAAATGGGTAATTAGTTTCTTCTTTGAAACTCACAGGTATATTATTCGCAACATATGCTTTCACTTCACTTGGTGAATAGATCAAGGCTGCCAAACCCTTATCCGGCGTGGCATACCAGAGGTTCTGTGTAAACTTGGGCCAGCCCTGATGCATGTTTGATGTGCAGCAGGGATAACCTGTGAGCAGTCCATAACAGAGGTCGGTTCCATGATGGTTTACATCAAAATTTCTTGTTTGCCTTGTCAGCATCACCTGGTTTGCCTGCTGAAAATATTGACGCGTCATGTAGTCATCCGATGATTGCGTAGGCAATGCGTTGAATGCGATCTTCTCTAACTGATCTGCATAATTTACATCGCCACTAATGCCTAGCATTGTTTCTAAGCTGTACATCATTTCTACGGCTGAACAAAGTTCCGATCCCTGTGTAGGATCAGATCCATGCAATGCTTCATCGCCACCATAAAGACCATGTGCCATTCCGTTGAATTTGCGCAAATCCGCAAGTCCTTTGTTTGTTGCCTTAATATATTTTTCATCCTGTCGATGCTGGTAATAAACTAAAGGCGCTTTGAATCCTTGTGCAAGGTTCACACAATGAATGCTGCCCTTCGTTGCAAGCATATCGCCTTTCAAAAACTCATCGGTATAATTGAACGTTTGGTTGTGTACGAGATCGCCCAATTCAAGCAGGAATGAATCGCCCGTAATATTGTATAGCCAATAGATCACTGCGAGATTGTCGCCACCACGATACCGTGCCCAGAAGGTCCAATGATCGAGCGGCTTTGATGGCAACTCTTTCAACTGGTAACGAAAATAATTTGTCATGAGCTTGATCACACGTTCATCCTGCGTTGCATTGTAATACTGTTGCAATACTTTCATCATGACCATCTTCGGCCACCAATCGCGACTATTATCCCTTTGCACACCGCGTTCATGCGGATAATCTTTGGATGGGCCGAAATATCCATCGGGTTGCTGGCTGTTCAGCGCCCATTCCACCCAGGGCTTTGCTTTGGCAATAAGTTCTTTATCATCGAGAATGTATGCAAGCGGAAGAAGACCATCGATCCAGTAAGGACCGCGTTCCCATTGGTCGCCATCGCCGCCGAGCCATCCATTGCGTTCGTTCATTACAAGTGGATAGAGCTTATCAAGGTTGCCTGTGGCACCGGTTTTTTGTCGCACCAACATCTCTTTCAACCAGCCCTGCGGCTTAATGGCGCCAAGAGGTAGCTCGATGTATGGACTTTGCTTCAGTGGTGCACGTGCCGTGAGATAACCTTTAAAAGCAGGAGCGGGTGCTTTTTTATTTTTTTGAGCGATGCCTGTAAGTGAAAATATCAGCAGGCAGGATATGCCGATTAATTTTAATCTCATTGGTGAATATTGCTTTGGAAATTTGAAAATACGCAAAAGCCATTCAATAACTTGCAAGGTATAGTGGCGCTCGCGCTCTATAACCGCTATCATATACATCGGATTATGCTTCGAAATACCTGCTTACTCCTTATCATTCATTTTATATTGTTGCTGCCGGCAGTGGCTCAGGAACCGGCGCTAATCTCGCTTGCGAATGAATTGAACGTGGAACGAGTTGATGAATTGATCGTGATCAGCAGGAAGCAATTAAGCGGCAAACTCAGACAGATCGGCGAGCAGTACGTGCTGCTTCACCGCAATCAGCGTCCTGTGTTGGTGCAATACGATGACCTGGATAAGGACGGCCAGTGGGATGAGATCGCGTTCCTTGAATCATTTGCGCCGAATGAAAAGAAGTCGTACAAGTTGTCGCTGGCAGCATCACCGGCAACGATTAAAGCAGTTGTAAGGGCACACGCCCGGCACATGCGGAAGGGTGCCGATGATCATTTTGGAAACGACTTACAAACAGATTCGATACCAGCAGGACAGGCGGCGACCGACTTCACGAAGCAGCCACTGCCTCCTTTTCTCACAGAAGGACCTGCATGGGAAAACGATAAAGTTGGTTTTAGGATTTATTTCGACGTGCGCAATGGAAAAGACATCTGGGGCAAGACAACACCTTCAATGGTGTTAGACACTGTTGGTTCAGATCCGAAAAGTGATTATCATAAACTTGCGCCCTGGGGGATGGATATATTAAAAGTGGGAAAGTCGCTTGGCGCCGGATCATTGGCATTGCGGATCAAACATAAAGGCGTTGATACACTGGTGCGACTTGGTGGAATAAATATGGGCCGTGTGGTTTATGAGAAGATTGCCGATGGACCTATACGCGCCATATTCCGTTTACGGTATCCAGAATGGAAGGTTATGGAAGGAGCCATGCCCGTGTCTCTTACAGAAGAAATTCAAATTTCCGGAGGACAATATTTTTATTCGAGCAGCGTCCGCGTGTTGAATGCGCCAAAGAACGCTTGCCTTACCACGGGAATTGTGAACCTCCACAGCAACGATGTGTATGTATTGAAGCAAGGCAGAACCCGCGGCATATTTACTTTTGATAAGCAAACGGAGAACAACGACGAGTTAGGCATGGCCATTATGATGAATAAGAACGACTATCGTTCACTCGGTACAACGAAGAACAAGGATTCTGAAGTACAAAACACTTACACCATTGATTCACAGATCCATCCGGGCAAACCCATTATTTTTCGCTTCTATGCAGGATGGGAGCGGTCGGATGATCGCTTTAACACGTTGCGATCATTTAGTGATTATATGCAAATCGAAGCAATAAAATTTCAATCGCCGATCGGCATTCAATAATATGAAAACAATATTTGCAGTAAGCCAGAATGAGACACGCCAGTTCGACACGGAGCAATTGCGCGAACATTTTTTGATCACTGAACTCATGCAGAACGATACTCTGCAATTGGTGTATACGCATTACGATCGGATGATAGTTGGAGGTGCCAAACCTGTTAACGAAGCGGTGCATTTGTCGAACCCTGCAGAACTGCGGGCAGAATATTTTTTGGAGCGAAGGGAACTCGGTATCATCAATGTTGGCATGCCCGGTTATGTAATCGCCGATGGCGAGCGATATGAGATGAATAAACAGGATTGCCTTTATCTGGGTAAAGGAACGATGGAAGTCAGCTTTCACAGCAATGATGCGAATGGTCCTGCAGTATATTATTTGTTATCTGCGCCTGCACATCAAAAATATCCAAACGCACGATACACAAAGGAAAACGCAGCGCCAGTTCAATTGGGTTCTGGGGCAACTTCAAATCTGCGCACGGTGTATAAGTACATTCATCTTGATGGCATCAGGAGTTGCCAGTTGGTGATGGGACTTACGGTATTGGAAGAAGGAAGTGTATGGAATTCCGTTCCGCCCCATACGCACACGCGGAGAATGGAAGTATACTTTTATTTTGACGTTGCACAGGATCAGCGCGTATTTCATTTTCTGGGTGAGCCACAGCAGACAAGACATGTAGTGTTGCAAAATCACGATGCGGTTCTGTCTCCGCCATGGAGCACACATTTCGGGTGCGGTACAAGCAACTATGGATTTATCTGGGGCATGGCCGGGGAAAATCTTGTGTATTCTGATATGGACCCTGCACCGGTAGCTGAACTGAAATAATATGAGAAAGGTTTTTTGTTTTGGAGAGATATTACTGCGCATGAGTCCTGCTCTTGGTGGTGAATGGATTCGCAATGCACAGATGCCGGTTTATGTAGGCGGTGCGGAATTGAATGTTGCTACGGCATTGGCAAATTGGATTGTGCCCGTGAAGTATTGTTCGGCGATGCCGGCAAATTATTTAAGTGAAGAGATCGTTGATGAAATAAATCGAAGAAACATTGATGCTTCCGCAATGCAATATGGCGGCAGCAGGATCGGTACTTATTATCTACCGCACGGAGTTGATCTGAAAAATGCGGGTGTGATTTATGATCGTGCACACTCTTCATTCGCGGAACTCAGACCCGGAACAATTGATTGGAAGGATCTGCTACGCGATTGTGGTTGGTTTCATTTCAGCGCTATAAGTCCGGCGTTATCGCAACAGTCGGCCGATTTATGTCTAGAAGCGCTGGAGGCCGCTTCGGGGATGGGTTTGACGATCTCTGTTGATCTCAATTACAGGTCGAAGCTTTGGAAATATGGAAGCGACCCGGTGGATGTCATGCCTCAGCTAGTTGCGAAGTGTTCTGTGATCATGGGTAATATTTGGGCTGCTGAAAGTCTGTTGGGGATTCCGTCATCCATTCCATCGAGTGAAGGAAAAACCCGCGAAGAACTTATTGATGCAGCAAAGAAAAGTATGTTGCAATTGCATCATCGATATCCTAAGGCAACCACGTTTGCATACACTTTCAGATTAGAAAACGAATATTGGGGAGTTATTCAGCATGGTGCGGAGTTATCTGTTTCAAAAGAGTTTGCAATTACCAACGTTATCGATAAAGTAGGAAGTGGCGATTGCTTTATGGCTGGGATCATTTACGGCCTCAAAAATCAATTCAGTGTAGAGGAAACAATTAATTACGCCTGCTCCGCTGCTGTAGGCAAATTGCAGGAGGTGGGTGATGCAACTAATCAAACGGTTGACCAGGTGAAACAGCGCTACGTGCTTGTGTCCTGAAGTTTGATGGTATCAATCACTTTCCATCCTTCGCGTTCACTTCGTAAAATAGAAACATTGTCTGCAAGAAAGATTGCATTGTACTGTTGTGAATCGAAGTGCTTCTTTACGGCATGAAAATCCTTTCGTTCAAGATCCCGGTTTGCAATGGTGATATGTGGATGATACGGTCGCGTTTCTTTCTTAATCGGCAATGCCGCTTTAAGCATTGCATCTTCCACATCGATCTTCAATTGTTCAAGTTGTGTTGATTTTTTGACATCGAGATATATAACCCGCGGCGCGAAATAGTTATAGTTGGTGATTTCAATATCAAAGGCTGAGTGCTGAATGGACACCGATGCCAGCGCCTCATGCATTTGCGCTTCATTCGATGCCGATGTATTAAAAGGCGGCACCAGTGTGATATGAGCTGGCGATCGCAGCGCAACCTTGCAGCCGTACTCGTTGAACATGTATTGTTTTTGTTTCAATGCTTGTTCATTCACAAACGGAGGTGCTACAATGGCGATAAAGTAGAGTGGCATATTTTAATCAATATGAACAACAATATTCAATAATTTTCATACCATGAAACCGTATGTTATCTGTCATATGCTTGGGTCCGTTGATGGACGCATCAAGCAAAATATCTGGGGACTGAGCGATCCCCACAAGTTCTTCGAAGAGCCGGCAGCAAAGATCAAAGTGGATGCATGGTTGGTTGGTCGCATTACGATGCAGGAATTCTCCAGCAAGAAGAAGCAGGTGTTTAAAGGTCGCGCCAACGTTCCAAAAGAAGACTTCGTTGCAGAGCAACCGGCTCGCAAATTTGCAGTCGTGATCGATCCTTCGGGCAAGTGCACATGGGATACAAACATGGTCTCGACCGAACACGTGATTGAAGTACTCACCGAGAAAGTGAGCGGAAAATACCTTGAACACCTTCGTTCAAAAAACGTATCTTATGTATTCGGTGGAAAAGACAAGCTCGATCTTGCACTGGTGCTTGAAAAACTTAATAGGCTGTTTGGCATAAAGAAAGTAAGGATCGATGGCGGTGGACATGTGAACGGATCGTTCCTCCGGGCCGGACTGATCGATGAATTCAGCCTGGTGCTTGCACCGGTTGCCGACGGTACAATTGGTTCTCCGACTGTCTTCGAAGCCGAAGAAGGTTACGGTAAGAGACGCGCTACAATCTTTAAGTTGAAGTCGGTCAAGAAGATCTATAATGATTTCTTATGGATCCGTTACCTGGTTGACCGCGAGCGGAAGTCGCTGTAACATCTTCCTGGCAAAGCTTTTTCAAATCAAGTGCATGGAGCGCGACAGTTCATATTATCACAAGCAGCGAAAAGAACTGGTCCGGCAGATTCTCATGAAGGGCATCAACGATTCTCATGTGTTGGATGCCATTGCAAATGTGCCACGTCATCTCTTTATGGGCGAAGACCAACAGGACATTGCTTATGTCGATAAGGCTTATCCGATTGGTGAAGGACAAACCATATCGCAACCTTATACGGTTGCGTATCAATCTCAACTACTGAAAGTATCACACGGAATCAAAGTGCTTGAGATCGGCACCGGTAGCGGCTACCAGGCCGCGGTGCTCGCAACGATGGGAGCGGAGGTATTTACGATTGAACGGCAACGTGCTTTATATGCGCGCAACGAACATTTTGAGTTCCTGCGATCATTCAGCAACATTCATTTTTTTTATGGCGATGGATACGAAGGTTTACCGGATCATGCGCCGTTTGATAGAATATTGATTACCGCTGCGGCACCAAGTCCGCCGCCAAGATTACTGGATCAATTAGCCGACAATGGTATCATGGTTTTGCCGATGGGTGAGCGCGATAAAAAACAGATCATGGTGCGCATTACCAAACAACAAGAGGGGAAGTATTATGAGGAAACCTTCGACCAGTTTTCCTTCGTGCCGATGGTCAGAGGGACGCGTTAATATGCTAATGTGCTAGTTTAAGAAATGTGCTAATGTGCTAGTGTAAGAAATGTGTTAGTATGCTAGTGTGCTAGTATGCTAGTGGCCACAAAAGTTTAGACCTTTTTTGCTGTGGTTAGTCGGTGGAAATACTGCGTCAAAGTTGTGAAAATGCTTATGCTGGGATGGAGATTGCCCCGATCTTCATCGAAAAAATTGAAAGAAAACACCATTGTTGAAAAGTCAAAAGCTTTTTGTGTTCGGGCCTTCAAGTTTTGCCGTGTTCTCGAAAAAGAGAAATTGTTTGTGCTTGCAAATCAATTTGCAAGATCTGCTTCCTCAATCGGCGCAAATGTATGGGAGGCACAACATTGCGAGAGCCTCGCCGACTTCATTCATAAAATGAAAATCGCTTCGAAAGAGGCATCGGAAAGCGAATATTGGCTGCACATTGCCGAGGAAATGATTGGCGATAAGTTAGATAAGCGCCTTATCCAAGATCTTGTCGAAATAATGAAGATGCTTTCAGCAATTATCAACACCAGCAAGCGAAAGCTACATCAGCATTAGCATACTAGCACACTAGCACACTAGCATACTCGCACACTAGCAAATTTTGCAGTAATTTACACGTACATCAAAATCAATGAATATGAATTGTCCGAATTGTAATGAAACGCTGATGATGACTGAGCGACAGGGTGTTGAGATTGACTATTGTCCGAAGTGCCGCGGTGTATGGCTGGACAAAGGAGAGCTCGACAAGATCATTGAAAAGTCGGCAAGCCTGGAGCAGCAGCAACCATCGGATGACCGGCGTTATGAACAACCAAACAAACCGTATCCAACGCAGGGTTACGATCCTTATTATGATAAGGATCGATACAAGCACGATCCTTATTACAAACACAAAAAGAAAAAAGGATTCCTGGGTGATCTTTTTGATTTTGATTGATATTTGGGGTTGTAAACCCTAAACCCTCTTACATGTTTATTGGACATTTTGCTTTCGGCTACGCCGCGAAAGGCGTCAACCGGCAATCATCACTTGGTACAAATTTCATCGCCGCACAATTTATAGACCTTCTATGGCCATTCCTTTTGCTCGCTGGTATAGAAAAGGTATCAATTGACCCAGGCAATACGGCATTCACTCCTTTAAGTTTTGATCACTACCCGTACTCGCACAGTCTTCTGTTTGTTGCATTATGGGCTGCTCTTTTTGGACTGCTTTATTATATTATAAAAAAAGATCGTCGTTCTGCATTGGTATTAGCAGTTCTTGTACTAACCCACTGGTTTCTCGATCTTCTTGTGCATCGTCCCGATCTTCCGCTGACTGTGGATGAAAACCTAAAGTTCGGTCTGGGCCTTTGGAATAACCGACTGGCAACAGTAATCCTCGAGATAACTCTGTTTGTAATTGGAATTTATATATACATGCGCTCCACCACCGCAATAGATAAGATCGGACGCATTGGCCATTGGATATTGATTGCGTTATTCCTTGCAATTTACTTTATGAACCTCGCGGGAGATCCGCCACCAAATGCAGAGGCGATCGGATATGTGGGGATGGCCCAATGGCTATTCGTTGCCTTTGCATATTGGGTTGACAAACATAGAAAGGCCGTATAACTCTGTAACTTCTACACTTGTTTTTCCTTTGCCGGGGCATTTTCAATGTTCCGGTTTTTTTTCGGCAAAACTTTCTTTACAATGATGATGATCTTTTCAATAACAAATCCGAGGATCAATCCTGCAATGGCCGATGCCAGTGCTTTTGCAAGCCACGCCAACATTGGAACTCCTGCGAGGGCATGTTCCAGGTCGTGCAACAACTGGTTGGTTACAGGTATGCCGTGAGCAATGATCTCTGCACCTACCCAAAGCATGGCCGCTGTTCCAATGATCCCAAGGACGTTCAAAAACCTGGGCATAAATTTCACAATACCCCGACCAAATCTTCTTGTAACCGGATGAAATCTATCCTGCGCGAAATGCACACCAATGTCGTCTGCTTTTACTATTAGTCCAACAAATCCATACACCGCAACAGTAATGAAAACTGCAACAGCCAGCATCACTGCTATCTGATTCACAATTGGTTCCTCCGTTACTGTGCTGTAAGTGATGGCCATAATTTCCGCCGATAAGATAACGTCGGTTCGAACAGCACTTGTAACACGTTGCTTTTCGAGTTGTTCGGGTGTGATGACTTCAACCACTTCACTTTCCACATGCTTTTCATGTCGTACAAACATGGAATGCACTTTCTCATAACCCTCAAAACACAGGTAAGCACCTCCCATCATGAGTATGGGCGTGATTGCCCACGGTGCAAAATACCCCAACAGTAAGGCCGCCGGACTTAAAATAAGAAGCTTATTTATGAGCGATTTCTTTGCTATACGGTAGATGATAGATAGCTCTCGTGAAGGATCCAGCCCTACAACATATTTAGGAGTAACTGCAGTATCATCTATTACAATACCTGAAACCTTTCCCGTGGTTTTTGCAACCTGTGTTGGTACATCGTCAAGACTCGCAGCACTTGCTTTCACCAAAGCCGATATATCATCTAACAACGCAAATAATCCTGAAGCCATAATTTATTTATTCAACCGGCAAATATATCTCAAATCGTGCACCTTGGTCTAGCTTACCGTACGCACGAATAAATCCATTGTGATTCTCAATAACTCTTTTAGCAATTGCCAGGCCTACACCTGTGCCGCTGTATCTTGACTTTCCATGCAGTCGCGTGAACATGTGAAATATCTTGTCGGCATATTCCTGTTCGAAGCCAATGCCATTGTCGCATACTTCGATTACATGATATTGGATGCCATTTTCTGCACGTAGCGTTCCACTTACCTCGATAACAGGTGCAATGCCTTCTTTGCTATATTTAAGCGCGTTGCCGATAAGGTTTTGCAATAGCTGCTGTAATTGTCGCTTGTAACCCCGCACCACTGGAAGATCTTTTGTTCGAATGATCGCGTTTTTCTGCTGAATATCCAGCTCAAGTTCTTCCATCACCATGCGAATTTTTTTCTCAATGTCAACATCCTCTTTTTCAAGAGGCCGTTCACTTACATGTGAATATACCAACAAGTCATCCACAAGCAATCCCATACGATTGGTTGCGCGTTCGATCTTTTCAAATGTCTCTAATTGTTGATCCATGAGGTGCTCGCTTAATTGATTTTTCAGCATGTTTACGAACACATGGATTTTGCGGATGGGCTCCTTGAGATCGTGAGATGCCGCGTGTGCAAACTCTTCAAGGTTTTGATTGGATCGAGTTAGTTCTTCGATCTTTCGCATCAATTCGATCTGCAATTGTTTCAATCGGGTGAAATCGGTAAAGTGAATCAAAACCTGGTTGCCAAATTTCGTTGTGCTCATCATGTTGTATATGTCCAATCCATCCACATCATAGTGGATCTCGAAAGAGTGGGGCATTCCGGTCTTATACGTATCTACAGCGAATTCAAAACTTGATGTGTGAAAGTACCCGGGAAATAATTCTCCCACGCGCTTTCCCACTAATGCATCGGGATTTTTGTTGGCATAGGCCGAATAAGCCTGGTTTGTAATAACGTAAACAAAGTCGATGATGTGGTCGTTTTCGAAAACAGGTTCGATGACTTGCAACGGTTCTTTGAATATATCTATGACTGTTTGCAGGTATTTGTTTGATCGCTGCAATTCATTCTTTGCTTCTTCCAGTTCAACAGTTCTTTCCGAAACGATCTGCTCTATATTTTTCTTTGCATGAACGCGTTCGGTGGTTTCCATACAGGTGACAAGTACTCCGCAGATGGTTGCGTCGTCTCCGTAAGCAGGACTGTAACTGAAAGTCCAGTACACTTCTTCAATTTCTCCATTGCGAAAGATGGGAATGCGCTGATCTTCCCGCCATGTGGCGCGTCCATGATCGATCGCATCCCTGATCATTGGATGGATGACGTCCCATATTTCTGACCAGACTTCTTTTGCTGGTTTCCCAATGGCAGGATGTTTTCCTGCGACACCAAGGCTGGGTCGATATGCATCATTATAGAAACAGGTAAGCTCATCACCCCAAAAAAGAAACATGGGAAATGATGAGTGCAGCATATTTCCAAGTGTTATGATCAGGCTTTGAGGCCACCGCTTTATAGGCCCCAGGCGGGAAGAAGACCAATCGTGCTGCAATATGTGTTCACTCATTTCGCCACCGCCTTCCAGGAAGCGATATGATACCGGTTTGATGAAATTGCTTTTCAATTTTAGAAGGTTGCTACAAAGGTATAATTATAGGCACTTTATCCCATATGAAGTAACCTGGTTAAGAAATTTTGGCGGATGTTACTATCTTCAGACATGGAAATAAGTTTATATCTATGTCTGTTTATTTAAAAGGGAGCGGGGTTGCGAGTAGCATTTAAATGTTTGAGACAGCCCTTGCTGCAGTTCTCCCTGAAAATATACAACCGCCCAGGAAAGTACCTTCCAATGCTCGATATCCATGCATTCCACCGCCGCCAAATCCCGCGGCTTCACCGGCAGCATATAAACCATCAATCAGTCGTCCTTGTTGATCAAATACCTGTGCATCAAGGTTTGTATGTAATCCTCCCAATGTCTTTCTGGTGATGATGTGGAGTTTTACGGCGATCAATGGAGCTTCCGATGGATCGAGTATCTTATGAAGTGGTGCTGCGCGAATCAACTTATCGCCGATGTAATTTCTTGCGTTGCGAATGATGGCGATCTGAGCATCCTTACAAAATTTATTGTCGAGTTGCATATCGCGCGAAGCGATCTGTCTTTTTATTTCATTAAGCGATAACATCGGCACATCGGTTAATCGATTCATGCCGTCAACAAGTTGTTCAATGTTGTTTGCAACAACAAAATCCTTTCCATGCGATTTGAATGCTTCCACAGGTGCTGTGGCACTTTTTCCAAATGCACGTTTTATAACAAGTTTCCATTGCTTATTAGTAAGATCCGGATTTTGTTCTGAGCCCGATAATGCGAATTCCTTTTTAATGATCTTTTGCGTTAGTATAAACCATGAATGGTCAAAACCTGTTTGCCTTAGATGCTGCAATGTTCCCAGTGTATCGAAGCCGGGAAACAAAGGAACAGGCAAGCGATTGCCCATCGCATCAAACCACATGGATGACGGTCCGGGTAGAATACGTATTCCATGATTGTTCCAAATCGGATCCCAATTTTGGATACCCTCAGTATAATGCCACATGCGATCAGGATTAATGATCGATGCACCTGAGTTGTAAGCGATATTCATCATCTTACCGTCCACATGCGTCGGTACACCAGACAACATATTTGTTGGAGGAACTCCTAATCGTGACGGCCAGTTATTTCGAACCAGCTCGTGATTGCCACCGATCCCACCAGAACAAATGATCACAGCCGTTGCGCCGATGTTGAAATCGCCGACAACTTCTTTTGAACTTTCACAACCCCGTGCAACTGCGTCTTCTTTTAAGATCTCACCACGAACACCTTTGACAATATTGTTTTCGATAGTGAGCTCAGTGACACGATGTCGAAATTTGAAATCAATGTAACCATTTGCCGCAGCGGATTTCAAACGATTGATAAACGGAGCGATAACGCCCGGTCCTGTTCCCCAGGTCACATGAAAGCGCGGCACAGAATTACCATGGCCAATTGCACCATAGCCGCCACGCTCGGCCCATCCGACCACTGGAAAAAATTTGAAGCCTAATGATGTAAGCCATGAAAACTTTTCTGTTGCCGCAAACTGTACATAAGCTTCGGCCCATTTTCGTGGCCAGTGATCTTCGTCACGATCGAAGGCAGCAGTGCCCATCCAGTCGCTCATTGCAAGATCAAGACTGTCGCGTATCCCAAGTCTTCGCTGCAGGGGAGTATTTACCATGAACAAACCTCCGAGCGACCAGAATGCCTGTCCGCCAAGGCTTTGTTCGCCTTCCTGGTCGAGCATAGTTACATGCACACCTCTATTGACAAGTTCATTTGCGGCTACAAGTCCTGCAAGACCGGAACCAATGATTATGACGCGAGCATTTTGCATTGATGTGTTGTTGTAGCGGAAAACGGAAAACAGGAAACGGCAAACTGAAAAACATGAAATGCTAAATGCGAAATGCTAAAAGATAATTTCTAGGCTGCTTCGCGTTTTCAATTTCCAGTTTCAAAAAAGAACTGCTCCAGGTACAGGCACATGAAATCATGTCTTTGTTCTGCGAGCTTTCTTCCTGCCGGGGTATTCATTCGATCTTTTAGTAACAACAGCTTTTCATAGAAATGATTGATGGTTGGATCTTCACCTCGTTTGTACTCCTCTTTTGTTTTATTAAGGTTAGGCGGAACTGAAGGATCATAGATCTTACGATTTTTAAATCCTCCGTAGCTGAATGCGCGTGCAATACCAATGGCGCCAATAGCATCCAGTCGATCGGCGTCCTGTACAATGTCCAATTCAATCGATCGGAAGTTTTGCGTTTCTTTTCCGCCCTTGAATGAAATGTTCTCAATGATGTTTACAACATGCTCCGTGATCTCGTTTGGCACATGTTGTTCTGCTAAGAATTTACGTGCGATACGAGGGCCTACTGATTCATCACCATCATGAAACTTTGAATCAGCAATGTCGTGAAGCAAGGCACCCAATTCTACAACAAATCGATCGGCTTGTTCTTCATTTGCTATTTTCTTTGCGTTGTGCCACACGCGATAGATATGCCACCAGTCGTGTCCTCCTTCAGCGTTTTGCAATGTCTGTTTTACAAATTGCTTTGTATCGTCAATGATTCGTTCTATGTCCATTAATGTTTTTACGCTTTTGTAGTGATCTCTTCATACGCAGCTGTAAGAGGACGCTGGAATCCATCGCCTTTCCATTCCGTTTCACCAGGTAATTCAGTTGCTTTTAAAATTTCATCTTTCGACTTACCGGCTTGTACTTCCTTTTCTACATACAACATCAATCTGTTGAGATAGTCGCCAAACTTCTTAAGATCCTCGGGTGTTCCCACAACAGAATGTCCTTCCGCTGCATGTCCAAATATGTACTTTGTTTTTTTATCAAACTTGTTCACTGTTTTTTCGAGAACACTGATCCAGCTTCGAATATTCGCGCCCGCACTGCGATCCACGAATGGATGACGGCGATTGAACATGAGGTCGCCCATGTGTGCAATGTTCGCATGTTGAAAATGTATTACGCTATCTCCATTAGTATGAGCGGCCCCGAAGTAATGCAGGCATACTTTCTCTTTACCTGCACTCTGGCACCAGGTGTTTGTATATGTTTGATCCGGGTACAATTGCTTTGCTTCACTGTTCTGTTGCTTCGCACTGTTCTCCTGGTTGATCTTCGAATTGGCATGTGCAAGAACGTGCGCTACCAATCCCTTGAAGGCGATGTTACCCGAAGAATGATCCCCATGATGGTGTGTATTGATCAGGACCCGGAAAGGTTGTTGTGAACGTTTTTTCAGCTCATCAATAAGATGTTGCGACTGCTCGGGGAATTGCGAATCAATGACGATGATTCCATCATTTGACAAATGAAATCCAATAGTGCCACCGCGTTCTGTGAAATAACCAAGTTCTTTTGTAAGCATGGTTAAAGCCCAGGGCTGTTGAAAAATGGAGGCAAGTAATTTCTGTTGTGAAAATGCAAGTGCACCAAATGTGAGTGCGGATTGCTGGATAAAGTGACGACGTTGCATGGTGTTGAATTGATGTTTGAATATAACTTTTTTGTCGGAATAGTTTTTGTACCCCGCTTCATTATTCAATAACCAACCGAGATCAATATGCAAGACAAGTCAAACATGCAAAATCCTGTAGATCAATTTCCAAAACAGGTTCCACCACAGGAGCAGGAAATGCCGGGCCTTGAGACGAAGATGGATCCAAAGCCGGATCACGGGGAGCAATCATACAAAGGTTCAGGCAAACTTCAGGGGAGAGTTGCCGTTATTACCGGGGGCGATTCAGGTATAGGCAAAGCGGTAGCCATCGCTTATGCAAGAGAAGGAGCAGATGTACTTATCTCATATCTCAATGAACATGAAGATGCAAAGGAAGCAGAGCGATTCGTGACAGAGGCCGGTCGCAAATGTGTATTGGTTGCGGGCGACATCAGTAAGGAAGAAGTATGTAAAGATATTATTCAGCGGGCTGTTACCGACTTAGGCGGCATCGACATACTCGTTAATAACGCAGCATATCAAATGGCTCATGAATCGTTGCAGGATATTACCAGTGAAGAATGGGATTACACGTTTAAGACGAATATTCATGCGATGTTCTACTTATGTAAAGCTGCAGAGCAACACATGAAACCCGGAGCGACCGTCATCAATACATCTTCCGTAAACGCATATACGCCCAAACCGACATTGATTCCTTATACCGCTACAAAGGCTGCCATTCAGAATTTCACTTCTACGCTGGCGCAATTATGGGCCGAAAAGGGAATTCGGGTAAATTGTGTAGCGCCCGGACCGATATGGACACCCCTGATACCGGGAAGCTTTGACGCGCAACAGGTTCATGAATTTGGACAGAAAACACCTTTGGGCAGACCCGGCCAGCCAGCTGAATTGGCGCCCATCTATGTGTTACTGGCTTCATCAGAGTCAAGCTACATGAGCGGTGCAACGGTACAGGTGACCGGAGGAATGCCGACGATATAATTAGTGTGCTAATGTGCTAGCATGCTAGTGTGCTAGTATGCTAGTGTGCTAATGTGCTAGTGTGATGTAATTGCGAATTAATTGAAGTTATGGAAGCTGTAAATAAGTCGTTCAACGAGATCATCAACGGGCAAACACCGGTGTTGGTAGATTTTCATGCGGAATGGTGCGGGCCATGCAAGATGATGGCACCCATACTTAAGGAAGTGAAACAGCAGATGGGGGAGAAAGTAACCATTATCAAGATAGATGTGGACCGCAGTCCGCAAACTGCCGCTCACTACCAGGTACAGGGAGTGCCTACATTGATCCTCTTTCATCACGGCCAGATAAAATGGCGGCAGTCCGGGGTAGTGCCCGCTCAACAATTAAAAACCATTCTTTCGCGGGAATGGCAATAGCATATCATCATTTTCACATTTCACATCCTCACATTTCCACATTATGAAGTGCACACTTGCCTGCTAACCCATTGTGGTGACTGGTCTGTTAATTGTAGTCACCGTATGTAAAAGAAATGCGACTTCTACAATCTCTTGCAGCTGGTTTTGCGGGTTCTATCGCCCTGACGATCACTCACCAGGTTTTACACAGGCTCCTGGAAGATGCGCCCCGCATGGATCTCATGGGTGCGGAAGCCTTAAAAGATCTGGCGGATAAAGCTGGGAAGCGTATCCCGCCGGATAAGCTGTATAACATCACACTTGCCGGCGACATACTAAGCAACGGATTCTACTATTCACTTGCCGGAATTGGCGATCCAAAACATGCAACGCTTCGAGGTACTTTAATTGGTCTTGCAGCGGGCGTTGGCGGAGTATACCTTCCGAAACATCTGGGACTCAACGAAGATTACAGCAATCGCACAACAACCACCAGGCTCTTAACGATTGGCATTTATACTCTTGGAGGTTTCATTGCAGGAAAGATAATCTGCGCACAAGCGAAAAAGCGCCTAAAAGCGTCTCGAGTAACTGATGTGCAAACAAGATTGGACGCGTATTAAGGACGTACACCCATAATCATTGACAATTATGCTATTTTAAAAGAAAAGCCCGGATTATTACCCGGGCTATTCGTTATGGCTACTATCCTAAGCCTCTGTTTCCGCGATCTCCGCGGTTTCCTCCGTCACCCTGGCGTGATTGATTGTTACCTTGTGACTGCTCGCCAGGCCGGTTACTCATATCCTGGTCGCGATCGAGATTTACTCTCTGGTCGTTATTACGTTCGATATCGCGACTCTCATCCTGCTGTTTGTTCTTATCACGTGTAAACACGTCTCGGCTGTTTCGTCTTGACATAGTAATTGGTTTTCTTGTAGGGTGACCAAATTGATGCCAAACCCTGACCGTCGTCCTGTGTTTTTAACATTTCCGGGACTATATTAGGATCACTTAAATTTCTCGACATGAAAAAGCAACCGGACTGGTCGAAAAAAATGAATCCCCTGCACCTGCCAAAAGTTGTGGATGTTCCTGATAAATGGGCGGCGAAGATCGGACATGGGCGGATGGCTATTGTTACTCCATCGATGGTGGACACGTTCGTAAAACAGATACCGAAAGGGACAGTAGTTACCATGAATCAACTGCGTGAACATTTTGCATACGAAATGGATGCAGATACTACCTGTCCTTTGACAACAGGAATTTTTGTAAGCATTGTAGCGAAACATGCTGAGCATCAACGAGCGCTGGGTGAAAAGAACATTACTCCGTATTGGCGCGTGCTCAAAGAAGGTGGTAAACTCAATCCAAAGTTTCCGGGAGGAGTGATACAACATGCGGCACTTCTTGAAGCGGAAGGATTGCGCATTGTAAAAGGCAAATCTCAAAGTTCATGGCGCGTGAAGGACCATGAACAACATACAATGCTGTTGGAAGCGTGATCGCAGAACTTAGTTTGGGAGTTTGTTTTTTGAAAAGTAAGTATGCATGAAGAGAAGTTGGTATTGCACTGCATTTCCCCAGTACTCCCAATTGTGAGCGCCGGGTCGCACAATGAAATCGTGTTGAATGTTTCTATAGAGCATTTCATTATGCAGCTTCTTATTGACCTCGTAAAAAAAGTCATCGGTGCCACAATCGATGATGATCGAAAGAGAATTGGGTGCTATCAGATGCAGCATGTTCATAACAGTGTTCTTCTCCCATCGCTCCCGTTGCTCGCTATATTTACCCATACGCTTTTCCATATCCCAGTTATTTGGAAATGGCCGGATGTCTACGCCGCCGCTCATACTTCCTGCGGCACCAAAAACATCGGGATGCCTGATCGCCAGGTATAATGCGCCGTGTCCGCCCATGCTCAAACCTGTGATGGCCCTGCCTTTGCGGTCTTTAATAGTTTTGTATTTCTGATCGATGAATTGGACCAGTTCATTGGAGACATAGGTTTCGTATTGGAAGGAGGCGTCTGTTGGACTATCCCAATACCAACTTCCAAATCCGCCATCGGGACAAACGATGATCATTTGATATTGATCCGCAAATTTCTCAATATCCTTTACTTTCGAAATCCAGTCTGCATAGTTGCCGCTATAACCATGCAGGAGATATACCACAGGGAGGGCACTGGAGTTTGAGTATTTATCCGGCGTTACTATTACTGCCCTAATATTTTTTTTCATTGCAGTGCTGTAAGTAAGCACTGTGTCTACCCTTGCAGCAAATATTTGAGAACTGATGAAAATAGAGAGGGCAAATAGGATTTGTTTCATACAACCCAAATCTACGCCTTCTTTCTTTTTACTCCGCATCCTATTGCTTTTGTTACTCTCACTGCGGGTGTCGAGTTATTTTGCAATGCTGCGATCGCCTGCTCAACATATTTTGTTTTGTCTGCCCTGCTGTCTTCCGAATCATTGTCGATGGCACCGGTGTATTCAACAACATTTCCTGCACTGGTTTTTCTTACGAGAAAGATATGTGGAGTATTGCGGGCTCCATAAGCATTTGTTACCAACTGCCCTTCATCATACAAATAAGGGAAGGGATACTTTTTACTTGTCGCCAGTTGTTTCATCTTTTCAAAACTGTCTCCACCAGAAACTTCAGGATCGTTCGAATTGATGGCAATCACCGGGTAACCCTGGGAAGCAAATTTGTTATGCAATTCAACAATCCTTTGCTCATATGCTTTTGCGTATGGACAGGTATTGCAGGTGAACACAACGATGAAGCCTTTTGCATTTGCATAATCTGCGAACGAGATCTGCTTGTCGTTCACATTCTTCAATGTAATATCAGGTGCTTTATCACCAGGTGAAAGTGTATTGATTTGAGCACTTGCATACATTGTAATAAATGCAAACAGGATGGTTAAGAATGGTTTCATGACTTATTGATTTATGGTTTGATAGAGTTTCAACAGAGCTTCATAATCGAGTTCCGATTCAATGAACCTCCGTTTGCTTCCCTGAATAACAAGGGTTGCCGGAATGGAGCCTGACCAATTCGCATCAATACGTTCTATATATTCCTGCTGCTCCGTTTCATTCAACAGGTACGTTTCGGATACCGGTTTTATTTTGTCAATGAATGGTTGCACTGTTTTTTCCAACTGCGATATAAAGTCGACACTCACCAACAGTACTTTTAATTTCTCGTTCTTATGCTCCTGTTGAAGCTTATCGAAGTAAGGCAGCTCTTTGATACAGGGGGCGCACCATGTAGCCCATAGGTTGATTATGTAGGTTGTATCCCTCCCGGCATCGATTCTTTTTTCTAACTGGTCGATGTTGATCAGCTGTATCTTCTGAGCAAGCGATGTTGTGCCGGCCAACAAGAAAAGTATAAATAATGTTGTGCGAATCATGCTTTACTAATCTACCTTTTTTTGCTCCGACGGAAGTACCGCTTGTAAAATCAGCGGAAACTTTATGATTTTTGCCTTGTATGATGGACGAGTCCACAAACATGCCTTTCAGAAAGATCATCCACATTGATATGGATGCTTTTTACGCATCGGTTGAACAGCGCGATAATGCGGAATTGCAAGGGAAGGCTATCGCCGTTGGTGGTTCACCGGAGGGCCGTGGTGGAGTAGTTGCTACTTGCAGTTATGAAGCACGCAAATTCGGAGTACGTTCTGCGATGCCTTCCAAAAAGGCATTACAATTATGTCCGCATATCATCTTCATCCGTCCGAGGTTCGGCGCGTATAAGCATGTATCCACACAGGTTCGTGAAATATTTTATCGTTATACCGATCTCATTGAACCGCTCTCCCTCGACGAAGCTTATCTTGATGTCACACAGGATAAGCTGGCAATCGGCTCTGCCATCGACATCGCGAAGGCAATCAAAAATGCTATAAAAAATAAACTGCAGTTGACGGCTTCTGCGGGTGTATCGATCAATAAGTTTTTTGCCAAGATTGCCTCGGATATGAATAAGCCCGATGGACTGACTTTCATCGGACCTTCTAAGATCCAGTCGTTCGTTGAATCACTTACTATAGAAAAGTTTTATGGTGTTGGCAAGGTAACCGCTGAAAAGATGAAACGGCTTGGCATTCATAATGGTGCGGATCTCAAGAGTGTGGGTGAGCAGTTTCTTATTCAGCACTTTGGAAAAGCAGGAAGATTTTATTTTAAGATTGCTAATGGGATTGATGACCGCCCGGTTGAGCCGCACCAGGAGACGAAGTCGGTTGGTGCTGAGGATACCTTTGCGGAAGATCTTATCACTTTCGGGCAGATGGTTGAACAGTTGGAAAAGATCGCAGCCCTGGTACATCGCAGACTTCAATCAAAGCAACTGAAGGGAAGAACGATTACGCTTAAAATCAAGTACAGTAATTTTCGCATAAATACACGCAGTCGGTCGCTCAGCGAACCCACTGATGCTTTGCCGGTGATTATAGATACCATTACGCAGTTGCTGACCAGCGCACCGCTTGATGAATCGGTGCGTTTGCTTGGAATAACTGTATCAAACTTTGGCGAGCGCCAATCAGAATTGCCTGGTAGCAATGGCCAATTGTCTTTGTTTGATGATGCACACAACTAATGCACTAACAGTTACCTCGTTTTTTGTCCAAGGTGTTTCATCGTTTTGACGTGAGAAGCCAAAGCCATGGACAAAGTAGGAAAGGAATGGTAAGGCAATTGAAAACGTTCACATTGTTCCCTCACTATTTTGCTCAGCGCAGGATAGTGAATATGACTTATTCGTGGGAATAGATGGTGCTCTACCTGGTAATTTAATCCCCCAACAAACCATCCGAGAATCTTGTTACGTGGAGCAAAGTTGGCAGTAGTTTTAACCTGGTGTACCGCCCATTCTGTTTCTATCATTTTGTCTTCAACTCCCGCTGATTCAAACTCAGGGCCTTCGACGGCGTGAGCCAGCTGAAAAACGTAGGCAAGTATCAGTCCTGTAATAAGATTGATTATAAAATAACCGATCAACCAGTTTACAAAGCCCACGATCATTATCGGAAGAACGATATAAAAAAACACATAAAGCACTTTGCTGATCCAGAATGTAATGTGATCAGCCCGCTTCATTGGTTGCAGCGAGGTGTTATTTATTCTTCCGCAAAAGTATTTGCGGTAATCTCCATATAAGGCCCACATGAACATAGTCATCCCATAAGCTATCGGCAAATAAATATGCTGATACTTATGAATGGCCATATGCGGTTGTGTAGGGCTCTGACGTAGCAGTTTTGTTTGGGCGATATCATCATCGAGTCCCTCAATATTGGTATACGTATGATGAAGAATGTTATGCTTTTGCTTCCAGAAAAAAGCATTGCCACCAAGTGCATTCATCGTTAGTCCAAGTGTTTCATTCACCCAGCGTTTGGATGAGTAGGCACCATGACAGGCATCGTGCATTACGTTGAAACCAATTGCCGGTATGGTAAGTCCCATTGAAACACAAAGCACTAAAGCTACCCAGGCCGGCAAAGTAAAAACTAACAGGCTGATGTAGATGATCACTGCGAGCGGCACAAGTACCAGTGTCTTGTGAAACAATCGCCAGTTCCCGGTTTTGCGGATCTGGTTGGTTCTGAAATAATCGTTTACGGCTTCTTTCAGCGATTGATAAAAAGCCTGGTGCTTGTTGTTGAAAGTTAATTTACGCATCACTATTGTCATTTACATCACTGTTGTCACTATGCCTTCCGGACATTTACTGCATTCAAACCTCGAGGTCCCTGTGTGGTCTCGAACTGAACCTTGTCATTTTCGGATATCGGTTGTAGTAATTCACTCATATGAACAAAAACACGTTCACCGGAAATTGCATCGGTAATGAAACCAAATCCTTTCGATTTGTCGAAATAGCTAACAGTGCCGTTACGTACTGTTTCTTCTTCTTCACCCGGCTCGTATTTCGGAACACTGATCTGCATGTCTTCAGCTCTCACTTCCTTTCTCAATGAAGGATCTGGAGGAGTGTTACTGATATTTCCGTTCTCATCAATGTAAGCAATCATATCATCAAGCGTTTTTCCTTTACCACCTGCTGCTTTTCTTTGTTCCATTTTTTCGCGCTTTTCCTGGCGCTGTTTGATTTTCTGTTTTTCTTTTTCGCGCTTATTGTATGATTCTTTTGATCTTGCCATATTTAAAATTGTTTTTGGTCGATATACACTTCACATTGCGACCGTCATATGAATGAATAAAAAAGGGGGCGCCCATAACAGAACGTCCCCTTTTCTGAATGTCTGCGATTACCAACGTGGTTTTTTATAACTGTTGTTGTTTTTAAAGGGACTGTCAGAGCGAGGTCCGCGTTCTTCACGGGGCCTTGCTTCGTTTACGCTTATCGTGCGACCGTCATGCTGTTTTGCGTTCAGGGCAGCGATAGCTTCGTTTGCTGCATTGTCATCACTCATCTCAACGAAACCGAATCCGCGAGACTGGCCCGTAATCCTATCGGTGATAACTTTCGCCGAAGTCACTTCGCCGAATGGAGCAAACATGTTATTTAAGTCTTCGTCTTTTACCGAGAAGCCCAAATTTGAAACATAAAGATTCATACAAATAATTTTATAACTAAAATTTATCTGAGAAGGCAACAAGTAAGAGACTAACTAAGATGCTTAAAGGCAGTATAATTAATGACCAACTGGCGCGAAGCTCAAATTGTCTTCAATGAAGGTACGCTTTATTTGCCGATCAGCGGCATATATTTGGCCCGTGACACGCCGGATACAATACTCTCCTTCAAATCACGGAGCAACAAGGAACTCGAGTAATCCTGCTTTAATATCAACACATATCTCTTTACCGGCAGCCAACCTGATAGTTTTATCGTCAACATGTGCGTCACTACCGTCCCAACGAATTTTGATTGATTTTGCTCTTACAGTCCTGAACTGAACAGCTCCATTTTCAACGCTTTCACGCGAATCGATGAACTTCAAAAACTTATCCCTTTCGTCTTCTCTTACCACCACTACATCAAAATAACCGTCTCCCGGATCTGCATCTGGCGCAAGAAAAAGGTTGGGACCAATCGATTTGATATTCATGATCTCAACCAACAGGAATTTGCCGGAAGCGTCCTTCCCGTCAATTTCAAGCGAGCATGGGCTCGCGGCATAATCGCGCGTTAGCTGCTGTAAAACACTGCGGGCCGCGGTAATTTTTTTCTCTGGTGTATTGAGTTCTTCATTGCGCGAACTTTCCATTTCCCGCATCAGCGCCGGAAATAAGCCGTAGCCAAAGCTTTCAAGGAAGAAAGGTTCCTGTTTGATTTCATGGATACGACCTACATCATATTTTTTGATGTTGACATTGTTCCAGGAGTTTATAATTGTTTCCGTTTCGCCGGTGATGCCGAGTGTCTTTGCAATGTTGTTGGCGGTTCCTAAAGGTAACAGGGCGATGGGATAGGTCTTGTCCAATACTTTCCGGTCAAGGAGTTCACTGGTGATCCTTCTGACCGTTCCATCCCCGCCGCCGACAACCAGGAAATCAAGATCCTTATCGAGGTTTTTCCAGAAGAGCGACTTTGTAGATGAGTATCTACACTCATGACCAGCTTTCTCGATCAGAGAAGTAAGGTCATCCCTTTCGTGATCGTCTGGGCCAGCGCCCGGGTTATGCAAAAGCTTTACGATAGCCATACTTATGGATAGTTATAAAACTGTACCACAATGGTGTGGCATGAAAATGTTGCGATTTGGAGGCATGAAGATACTTATAGCAAACGATGACGGGATTTACAGTCCTGGTATTGCAGCGCTGGCAAAGTCTGCAATGAAATTCGGTGAAGTAATAGTTGTTGCTCCGGATGTAGAACAGTCTTCAATGGGGCATGCAGTTACACACTCTAAACCACTGGCGATCAAGAATTCGCCTGTAAAGTTTCCGGAAGGGGTTGAGGCATTCCGCGTGAATGGAACCCCCGGCGATTGTGTAGCTATTGGTACCCATATCAACGCAAATATAGATGTGGTGCTTTCGGGAATTAATATGGGGCCCAATCTCGGTAATGGGATGTGGCATTCAGGTACTCTTGCTGCTGCGAAGCAGGGTGTGCTCCTTGGCTTCAAAGGCATTGCCTATAGTACCACGGTCGGCAAATCCGAACCAGATTTTGAAAAGCTGGCGCCCTTCGTTGAAAGAACGCTCGAATTGTTATTAAAATTTGACGATAAAGGCTTGTACAATGTGAACATTCCGGAAAATCCAACCGATGTAAAATGGACGCGACAGTCCGTTCGCTTTTACGACGGTATTGTGAAACCCGGTACTGATCCCTTCGGAAGAAAACATTACTGGTTTAATGTAAAGCCTGTTGAGGCGGCAGAAGAAGGCTCCGACCGCTGGGCGTTTGAAAATAACTATGTTTCCATCACTCCACTAAGGCTTGATCTAACGGATGAAAATCGGTTGAAAGAAATGCAACAAAAACAGCCGATTTAATATCATTCTGTATGGAAGCTTCACTTTAAAACTCCACTATAAATCCAATTGAAGGCGTAACTGATGCATCACTGTTAACGATTCTCACAGGGAGTGCATTGCTTCCATCGGGCCTTATTGGTTGTCCATCGGTTGTTGCAAATCCTGAATTGTCAGCATTGCGTTTAAAAGTGTAACTGTCCGGCTCTGAGCTTTTTGCTAAATACCAGTTGGTAATGTCAATGAACACATCGATTGTGGTGCGACGAAAATTCCATCGCTTATCGATGCGGAGATCACCTGAATGAAAACTTCTCAATCGCAGCGTATTCAATCTTGAATAATCTAAGATTCCGCGACCTCGCGATAAATAATTCAATTGCGATGCAGTTTCATCAAAAGGCGTATAAGGTGCACCGCCCTGGAATCTAAACTTGAGACCGATCTCCCAATTGCGGGGAAGTTTATAGCCCATGGTGGCTACTCAATAGATGTCGATTGTCCCAACTGCTTGGGATGTATGTACGATCCAGTCCGCTGTATTCAGAGCGATAGTAAGTATAAGAGAGTATGCCGAAAAAACGCTCGCTTAATTTTTGTTGCGCGAAGAATTCGATTCCATAGGCGCGACCTTTGCCGCTTGTGATCACGCCTTCATTGCCAAGTACATCAAAGTCGGAACCGAGGTTGGATAATGATATGCCATTGCGAACAGATATGGGAACATTGTCATAATTTTTATAAAACGCTTCTGCGGTAAATCGTAACGCATTATTGGGTAAAAATTCAATTCCTGCTACATAATGATCACCGCGCAGGTAGCGACTGCCTTTGTTCACCAGCACTCCATTGTTGTCTGCAAAACCAAGGATCGTATAAGGCGGCAGTTTGAAATAGCGCCCAACAGATGCATTCAAGGTCCACCGCTCAGCCAGGACAAAACTCACACCGATCCTTGGAGAAAGTGTTTCCAGGGGATCCTCACCATCCGTAGTAAATGTATTGACATCACTTCTTACACCGGCACTGATTCCCAGTCGGCCATCGATGAAACGGCGACTTACCTGGGCAAATGCTCCAAATCTCCAAAAATTATCCAGCGGGCTTTTAAAGTTGATTGTTTGTTCGGGCTGAATAACATCTCCATTATCGTTTCGTAATTCTCTTCTGACTACACTAAATGTGTTGTTCGAATAATCAGCGAGTTGGGCCGATGCACCGTATGCCCACTTCCATCCGTTGCGATATTTATTTACATCGATGCGAAATTTGTTTTCCGTTTCCTGCGACCCGTACGACAATGTTTTTTCGTCGGGAGCTTTCGTTTCATTGTCCTCGTATTGTTGTATGTCGTTATCGAAAGTGTTACGGGAAACTGCAACATTAACGAAACCATCTTTGATCAATCGTTTCAATGTAATGCCCGCTGTATAATTCCATTGATTGATGAATGGATTTGAATTCAGCACATACAATTTTTCCGGAGTTGCATCCTTTAGTTTCGCGAAACTAAATTCATCGATGGCACCGAGACCGATAAATGAAATTGTTGTTTTGTCGTTGAGCTGATGAGTAATCTTCGTTTGAAAGTCCCAGTAGTTCGGACGTATCGGCAAATCGATCACAGAAAAAAGAAATTGCAGGTACGACCGACGCGCTGATGCAAGGAACGTGGTCTTCTTGTTTTTTGATAAGGGGCCCTCTAAAGTGGCGGAAAGATCTGTGGCACTTAGCCGAAAGTTGCCCTGCACCCGGTTGGGGTTGCCAGTGCGCTGTCGAAACTGGAAAACCGAACTCAATGCATTGTCATAACGGGCTTCGAAAGCAGATGAACTTAGCTTGACGTCTTCGATGAAGGAGACGTTTAAAATTCCCTGGGGACCACCGGAACTTCCCTGCGTTTGAAAGTGATTGATAACCGGAATCTCGATTCCATCGAGGTAAAATACGTTTTCATTTGGAGCGCCTCCGCGAATGATAATGTCGTTACGAAATCCTCCGCCCCCAACTCCGCCACCTACACCCGGTAGTGCCTGTATCACTTTGCTGATGTCAAAATTGCCTCCGGGGTTACTCCTGATTTCTTCGGTAGTTAGTCGCTGCACGCTTAAGGGCGATTCAATGGTAGCCGCCGCTGCAATACGGCGGGTTGACCGTACCACAACTTCCGTCAACGATTCGGCCAGGGGCTCGAGTTCTACGTTCAGGTTCGTTTCGTTACCCGCACTTAGCACAATGTTGTAAAACGACTCTGTTTTATATCCAACGCCGCTGAAAACAATGTTATAGCTTTTTATATCGAGATCAGTAAAACGAAACACACCGGCCGTATCAGTTGTGGTTCCACGTGTTGTGCCTTCGAGGGCAACGCTGATGCCATTGAGAGGAACCTGGGTAGCACGGTCTACTACTTTGCCGGACAACCGGCCGTTCTGTGAAAATGCTGTTGATGTAATTATTAATGCTGCAATCAATTGAATGGAAAAGCGGAATAAATTGATCATGTCGGGCGATGGTTTCAGTGAGTTGCGATACATAAGATACGCTCGGTGCATTATGCAAGGTTCGTTCCTCCGTCCTGTACCTGAAGTTGTGTCGTAAGCTCTGTAAGATTCTTACAAACGAAGTTGGGATGAGGAGTTAACGGATAGGGAACTTGTCGCTCCTGTTGCAGATAAGCGGTCTGCATTCCCGCATTGCAGGCACCCGCTATATCCCAGCCATGGGATGATACCAAAAGCGATTCGGTTGCCGTTACATCAAGTTCTTTCATCGCCCACCTATAAACTTCGGTGCAGGGCTTATATTTTTTTACATGTTCTGCGCTAAGAACTTTTTCAAAGTACGATACGAGCCCTGTACGTTCCATTCTATTCATTACGATATCCTGGGGCGCATTGGTCAACGCCACAATACGAAAGCCTGCATCGTTGAGACGCGACAATCCCTCCGGCGCGTTTTCGTTTACTGGCAAATGGTGAAGAAGTTCAAGTGTGTCTTCGATCTTTTCATGATCAACTCTGCGAGAAAAAAGCGTCATGCTCATTTCCAATGTGGCGCGGGCAATGGAGATGAAATTGTTGAATTGTGAAGTGCAGTTTTCAACAAAACAATACTGCATAAATAATTCGAACCATAGGTTAAAGCCGCGCTTGCTGTCGAGTAAACCATTAACGCGTCTCTCCATATCGGCCATATCAAGAAGTGTCTGATAGACATCAATGAAAATGACTTTAGGCCGAGGTATAGTTGTTTCCTTCTCCATGCGCAAGACCAAGTTTGTTCAAAGATAACTTACTGCAGGCGGGAAGAACAATTCAATTCATCATACGACTTGGCGCAAAAAAAAATGGAGCCAGGATAGAAATCCAGCTCCGTTTTAAAATCCAATATCCTATGAAAAACCGTGAACATAATGGCGAATTGCGTGCCAATACAGTTTTACGCTTAGATTGAACATGACAGAGTCGAATTTGCTCCCGTGATGGGAAAAATCGATTTCATTTCCGGAAAGATTCTATGGCGTTCATGTCCAGTCGACCACCACCTTTATTTCATTTACCGAATGATGATGCAATGCGGTTTCAAAATCTTTATAAGGGATTCTTTCGGTGATAACCTGTTGCATGGCAGCGGGCCATTTTGCATAAGCTGCTTTCAAGTCATCTACAGCCATTTGATAATGTTCCAAACTCGCATTTACACTTCCTATGATCATTTGATTTTTCAATACCAGTTGTTGCATAAGGCTCCCAGCAAGGATGGTCATAGGGCGTTCGCCGCCAGGAATTCCTGTTGCCACAAACACGCCATTGATCGCCAAAGTGTCAATTAACTCTATTTGCAATTTTGCAATTCCCGTCGCTTCGAATACAAAGTCCGCATGTCCGCATACTTCATCAATATCAGTTACCTCTACAACGCGCCCATCAATATAAGTCCCCCCAATTTGTTTCAGGATTTGTGGTCGCAGGGTCGTTTCATCCACTACATCCATTCCTATTACTTCGGCGCCTCTTAATCTTAACGCGAAAGCAGCCATTAAGCCAATAGCTCCAATGCCGGCAATTAATGCTCTCTTACCCTTTAACCAGTTTTCTGTCCTGTCAAAATCTTTCAACCTTGCAGACTGAACGATCATCGCTTCATCAATGGCTTTTGCGGCAACAGACATGGGTTCTGTCAGTACGCCAATATCTTTTATTTCCTCAGGTACCTTCACAAGATATTTTTCTTTATCGACCACGAACTGCGATTGAAAACCGTCTGCACCTTTGATCCCACGTTCTGTGTAGTCACCAGTATAGCACATGTCACTACGATCATTATTGCAGGCTTTGCATTTGCCGCAACCTCTTCTTACAGTGAAAACCGCATGATCTCCCACTTTCACGGACTTCACTTCCGCGCCCACATCTATCACTTCTCCAAACATTTCATGTCCGATGATCAACTCCGATTTTCCAACCGGTGCATCGGCTCTTCCTCCCTCAGCCTGCTCCCTGTCGGTACCACAAATTCCAACTTCTTTCATCTTGATCTTTACCTCATCGGGCTGTGATATCATTGGTTCAGACACATCCGTCAATTTGATATTTGTCGTTCCGGGAACCAGGGAAATTGCTTTCATACAAAAGGTATTTTTTATGCATTTATATCTTTGTTCCTGCTGTTATTTAGCTGCTTATCCAAATTATAAGCTGCGCTTATCAAACCCAGATGCGTAAATGCCTGGGGGAAATTGCCAAGATGCTCACCTTGTTTGCCAAGTTGTTCAGAATAAAGTCCCAGGTGATTGGCATATCCCAACATTTTTTCGAAATAGAAGCGGGCTTTCTCGAGCTGACCACTCCGTGACAAACATTCAACATACCAAAAAGTGCACATGCTAAACGTTCCTTCATGGCCAACAAAGCCATCAGGTGCCGCAAGATCCGGTCGATACCTATATACGAGTGAATCGGAAACAAGTTCCTGTTCAATACGCTTCAATGTAGATAACCAACGTGGGTCCTTTGGACTAATGAACCGAACCAATGGCATCAACAGTGTAGATGCATCTACAGTGGGCGCGCCCGGGTATTGAAGGAACGCGCCTATTTTCTCATCCCAGTAATCTTCAAAAATGGTGTTGAATATTGTATCTCTTTCCACCTGCCAACGACTGTTCAATGGAAACGATCTTGCTTCAGCAATTTTTATTGCCCGGTCAAAGGCTACCCAACATAAAAGACGTGAATAAAGAAAATGTTTCCGGCCTCCTCTTACTTCCCATATGCCTTCGTCGGGTTGATTCCAATTTTCTGTTAGCCAGTCGATCTGTTTTTCGAGATTCTTCCAGAAATCATAGGAGATGGGCTCTCCATATTTGTTATAGAGATATACAGAATCAAGCAACTCACCATATATATCTAACTGAAGCTGTCCGTATGCATCATTACCGATACGTACGGGCCGCGATTGTCGATAACCTTCAAGGTGCTCAAGTATTTTTTCTTCGAGTTGCAAATGACCATCGATGCCATACATGATGCCGAGTCTGCTTTGATCGCCCATGTCTTCACAAAGTTTTTCAACCCATTTCATAAATGCGCCGGCCTCTTTCGTATAACCCAGTCGTATGAGTGCATATACGCTGAATGATGCGTCTCGTATCCATGTAAATCTGTAATCAAAATTTCGTTTCCCTCCAATGGCTTCGGGAAGTGAAAAAGTAGCTGCTGCTATTATTGAACCGTAGTTGTATGAAGAAAGAAGTTTGAGCACCAATGCCGATCGATGTACGATCTCGAGCCATCTGCCATTATAAGTGGATTGAGTGATCCAATCCTTCCAATAATTCACAGTCTCAAATAAGCTTTCGGTAATGAATGTTGTGAAATCTCTTTCTTTGGTGCTTTCTTTATCTATGTGTTCCAGCAGGAAGTCGGCAGTTTGCGTAGCGGCTAATGTGAAATGTGCGATGATGTCGCCGTCTACCACTTTCAGTGGGACTGAACTTTTCAAGCGTAATACCTTCGGAATTTTTTCATCACTGGTTAATATCACTTCATTTTCGGATATCACTTCCACACTATGGTTACTTTGTGCATAATTGAACCGGGGCATGCATTTCATTTCATAAGCTACTTCCCCGCGCACGGTTGTTACCCGTCTGATCAACTCCTTTCCATTATACAACTCCTCGACCGGCATGAAGTCGGTGATCTCGCCAACACCTTCAGAAGATAAAAACCTTGTGAGCAATACGTTGGTGTCTGGTAAGTAAAGCTGTTTGGTTTTCATCTCCTTGAAAACAGGGCTTATCTGGAAACTTCCTCCCTTTTCTGCATCAAGTAACGCAGCAAAAATACTGGGCGAATCAAAGTTGGGAAAACACATGAAGTCTATCGAACCATTGAGTCCAATCAGGGCAATCGTGTTAAGATCGCCAATGATGCCATAATTTTCAATTGGTTGGTAGCCCATGCTGTTGTTTGCAGTGGACTTGCAATAGGCATTCCAAAGTTAATTAGTCACAGCTTTTGGAATATCGGATATTATGTCTATATTAGTGTACGAGCGGTTATCTTCTATTCTCGTTTTAGTTATTGTTTTATTTAGATTTTTCTTTTATTAGTTAAGTTTATTATTAATTCAATTTGTATTATTTCGTTTTAAGAAGATAACCCTTAAGCAGGGCGGGGTCAAACCTGCCCTTTTTCTTTGTATTACTTTTTTACTCTTACCACCTTAGTATTGTTATGTGACCTGAGATCGATCAGAAGGTTATTCGGATCAATGCCCGCACGAATGGGTTCATATGGTACAGTCACCTTAATATTTTGTCTGCCGGTACGTATCCGATGCTTATGTAAGTAGATTATCTTATTCGATTCATTCTCCTTTTCAGGTGCGCCAAATACACCAATTTCAATCCAGTCATTCATGGGTAAATTTCTTTCATTGCCCAATTCATCCGTTACACTTTTCCGTGTTTCAATATCGAGTGTAACATCCCAGCTATTTGAACTTGTTTTCCTTGCGGTAACATCATGAGTTTCCAGGTCCCAGAAAGTGTTCTCTTCAAACAGATCGTGGAGCAGGTACTGCAATGTGTCCGGAGTGATCATTTTGAGTTCTTCATATAAATCCAGCGAAGTGGGTAAGGGTGGATTGGCTCTGCCAAATTTTTTCAGCAACTGCTGCAACGCTGCGTTCACCTCCTTCCTTCCAATATATTTGCTTAACGCATATAGTGCAAAAGGACCTTTCCTATAACCGAGATACTGATCATGGGCGCGAAGGAGGGGCACATTCGCTTTACTGCGTGGGACTTCATATGCTTTGCGGATCTCTGCCAGGTATCTTTGCAATTGTTCGTTACCATACTCCTCTTCCAGTACCTGCATGGCTGTGTAAACAGCGAGTGTTTCTGTCAGCAACATGGCTCCTTCCACTCTTGCCGGCAATACTTGCGCTGCGCCCCACCATTGATGCGCTGCTTCATGCGATACAATATAGAATGGAAGGTCGTAAGCGTTCTCATCGTCCGGTTTTAAGAGGGAAAACCCTTCCTGAAAATCGATGGTCGTTGCCTCGGCATGCATACCAAAGCCATGCCCCGGATGTTCTATAAGCCGGAAAACGTCATATGGATAAGGACCGAATTTTTTAGTGTAATAATCAAGAGCTGAACGCGCACCTGTCAGTATGCTGGACAGATTTGTTGTATGACCGGGCTGATGAAAAACCTGGATACTTACATTGTTCCAGTTCTCATTCTTTGTCGCATACCTTGCAGAAAAGAATGCATATTGATTTGGGATTGGCGCATTGGTAATATAATGGAAATAACGCCGGCCATTTGCAGTCCATGTACGATGTAGCATTCCGGGCGCTACAGCAGTCTGCGCGTCATCTGTACTTACGATAGCTTCAAAAACCGTCTGGTCTGCAGCAAATAAGTTGTAACGTGATTTAACATCATAAAGAGAAGGAATTAAGGGACGAGGTGGCAGGCCAAGCTTTTTCCTAACACTTACGTCTGCAATACAACGATAAGGTTGAAAGCCGATGAAAGGCAACATATCTCTGTTCGTAAAATAAGTTCCATTTGCCACCACATAGGATGCAACACCATCATTTGTGAAGCCGGCGGGGGAGTAATTTACCTTGAAATCTATTTTTATAGAATCTCCCGGCTGAAGCGGATTAGCAAGAATATAAATCCTGTCGATGTTCTCTTTGCTTTGTGTAAGGACTTTGGCGTTTCGATCAAAAGCAATTGCTTCCGTTGATGTTCCATCGGCGGTTGAGACGAGTATAGAGTCGACAGGTGAGGTAGTATTGTTTACCAGGTGGTATGTGCCGCGAATCGTTGCTCTGCTGTCTGCAGGAAAGAGGTCAACATATAAGCGGGTGGCCACCGTAGTGGGTTGTGGCCGGTATTCAAAACTGCCGAATCGCTTCTCATACGATGCACTATTATTCATTTTTTCGGATGCAGAATGATGATCGTTCAATACATGATTATTGTATAGTATGAAACCTCCTGCAAAAAGGATTACTAAAGTTGATGCGAAAATTGTCCCGGTTGTAATGCCATTGAAGCGAGCATATGCCAGTTTGAGACGCGAGGCAAAAGCGGTCTCTTTGCTTCTTGCCCAAAACAGCTTCGTTATCAAAACGAGTAACAACGCCCATGCTAACCAATACACCTTGTACCATAACCAGGGCCACAGCGATGGACCAAATCCGTTCATGTCGCTGTATGAGAGTCCGGTATCGGCTCCGTAGATGAGCAATTTGTTATCGATCCCGAGTGTTGGCGCAAAAGTGATGTAGCCGTACGCTATCAACACTACAAGATGTGCAAGATATTTCTGATTAACGATTACCTGAATAGACACTGCGAGAACAGCAAAAAGTATGTAATCTGTCAATTGAATGCCGAACAACGTTTGCATATATTGCGAGATTTCAAGGTTGTCGTAGCCGAGTCGCAGTTGCGTACATATTCCGGCTAGCATCAAAAGACTCAGCCAAAGCAAGAGTATAAACAACAGCCCTAAAAACTTTCCTGTTAGAAGCACCCACTCCGGTGCGGGTGTGGCTCCGTAGATTTCACTGATACCTACTTCGCGTTCTCTCCAGATAAGTTCTCCGGCATAGAACATTATCAGTAAGGGAATGATGATCCATGGAGTTTGTGCGTTGGTTAACGGAGCAGTGAGAAACGTCATCAGGTAGTTCGTGCGCGGGATCATGGGCACATTCAGATATTCCATTTTCAGCGGAACGATAACAACCACCAGCGATGCCATAATTGTAAGTATCAAAATACCTGCCCGGCTTTTTAGAAGTTGCCCAAAGGATACTATTGCGATTGTAATCGTCTGCCCCGCGTGTGTTTCAAACCCGAATCTCTGACTCACTTTCGGTATTATGACCGGTGTGGTCTTTGTAATTACTTCATTGGAAGATTCGGTGGAAGAATGATTTGAAGTTTGTTTGCTTTTAGCACCCTTTGAAGAAACTTTATTCTTTGCTGAATAAGAGAATTGAAATTTCAAATACGCATATAACAAAGCCAGCGCACTGATACCGAACCAGAAAAGCCGGTTGTATAAGAGTGGACCTCTTAGTTGAATGATTTCTGAGTTGATTTGAACAGGAGTGAGTTCAACAGTCAGCTTATTAATCATGATGCTGAAGCTCATGGGATCCACCAGGTTGCCATAGCCAATGCTTTGTGTTGACTGATTCAGCGCCGATCCAAGAATATAGGCAAGAAAAAATAGTAGGACACCGGCTGCAAAGCTTGCCATTGCACTTCGCTTCAACGATGCTATAGAAAATTGAATGGCTGTGGCAATGAACGCGTTTGGTAAGGCGATGAGAATATAAGCGTTGATGTAAGTTGAGATCCGAAATGCACCCTTGATCTCCGGTTCTAAACCACTTGCATAGACGGCCAGTAACATACCTGCGGTTATCGCAAGCATTACAATAGCATTAATGAAAAACGCTGCCATAAACCTCCCTCCCAGGTATTCCGCCTTATGCACCGGCGACGTGTAAGTGAGGGGATGGATACGCGTCTGAACATCGCGCGTTGCAGCATGGCCCGCCACTGATCCTCCAACCAATAGCCAAAGAACGCAGGATAATACCGTAACTGCACCGATTATAGCAGGGGCATTTACAAGCACATATCCTTCACGTGCATCATCAGCATAATTGCTTGTGATAAGAAGGAATGAACTTGCTATCAACACCATCGAATAAGACCATGTTGATAAGGTTTTTGCCTGGTATAAGAACTCAAAGCGAAAGATGTGCAGCAGCTTCATGATTGTACCTTGTTTTGTAGCGAAGTATGATTCGAGTAATGACCTGCCATTGTGCAGAAATATACGTCTTCGAGGTCGGCGGTTACCTGTTCAAATTCACTGCCTGGTTGGTTTTCGCTGTAAACATGAACGACAGTTTGCCCTGCAAGGAGTTTGGTTGATATAACCGCATACTTCTGCTCTATAACCGGCAATGTTTTCTTGTGGATGGTTCTTCGCCAGATCTTTCCCTTCAACATATCCACGGCCTTTAATGGTTCTGCTTCAAGTAATATTTGACCCTTCCTGATGATGGCCATCTTCGTACATAATTCAGAAACGTCTTCGACAATATGGGTTGACAAAATGACGACGCTTTTCTCCCCTAACTCACTAAGGAGGTTTAATAAACGCACTCTTTCTGCAGGGTCCAGACCGGCAGTTGGCTCATCGACAATCATCAGTTTAGGATTGCCCAGTAATGCGACGGCTACACCAAAACGCTGTCGCATTCCGCCGGAATATCCACCGAGCTTTTGTTTTCTCACATCCCAAAGATTTGTTTGCTTCAGCAGCGCTTCGACTACGTCTCTTCGTTCACCTGTCTTTGTGATGCCCTTCAATACTGCAAAGTGATTCAGCAGGTGTTCTGCACTCACTTTTGGGTATAGTCCGAACTCCTGCGGCAGGTAACCAAGTGTTTTACGAACTTCAGCTTTCTGGGTTAATACATTTAGGTTGTCAAGCTGCACACTGCCTTCGTCAGGATCCTGCAAGGTTGCCAGAGTGCGCATGAGCGTTGACTTTCCGGCGCCATTAGGGCCAAGCAGTCCATACATTCCGTTCGGTATATCAAGCGTTATGTTGTCGAGGGCGCGTATACCATTTGGGTAGGTCTTTGAGAGGTTTTTTATCTGTACTGACATGATGCGTATTTGTTATGCTAAAGTAGAATGCAACAAATCAATCAATGTGGATCTCACAGCCGCAAAAGTCCGGTTCAGCCGCTTTATTGTCCGCATATTCAAATTGGCGCCCGATTTCAGAAATCCGACTATTGCTTTTATATACTTTTATCGAATAACGCGTGAGAATGAACCCGGATATCGCAAATAAGTATCGCATCAAGCTTGGACTGATAGTGTCGTTTGTAATTACGCTGTTTACATTCGGCGTGTTCTGGCCTAACACAAATCTTACGGCTTTGCTCTTAATAGCTGCGGCAAGATTCATTTATGTCTTCGCGATCTGGATATTATATTTCCCCGTTTCAAGGCGCTATAAGCACAGATTGAAAGCACTGTTTATATACCTGGTGGTATGTGTGATTGCTGTGCTGCCTTTGATATCTTATAACATTTGGGTTAACGATATTACGGGCTCCTTCTATTCCGGATTTGAAGACCCCGCACTCATAAAAGACAAGGGTGAATTCTTTCGTTTCTTTTACATCTGGCGTGCTGTGGCAATGGGGCTTTTGATTTTTCCAATTCACTACCGCGAGGATCTTGTAATGGAAAAACAATTTTACCTGCTTGCAAATGAAAAACTGAAAAACCAGAATCTTATTCATCAGCTGGATTCTCTAAAGCAGCAGATCGATCCGCATTTTTTGTTCAACACATTGAATGCATTGAGGAGCTTGATCCGTACCGATGCCAGCAAGGCTGAAAATTATGCATTGGAATTATCAAATGTGTACAGGTATTTGTTGCGCCATAACCGGAACAATACAGTGCTTCTAGAAGAAGAACTTGACTTCCTGCACGCTTATCTCTCTTTGTTACAGCTTCGATTTGAAGGGAATCTTCAGGTAACCATCGACGTTGATCCGGCGTTGCATACAAAAATGATCTTTCCTCTTAGCTTGCAGCTTTTGATCGAGAATGCGGTTAAGCATAATGTAGTAACAAGTGAATTCCCTTTGAATGTGCGCGTAACTAGTTCTGATAATTCTATCATCGTAGAAAACCCTATAAGACTTCGTAGTAGCACCGAGGGAGTGAGCCAGTATGGTCTTGCACATCTAAGCAAGCTTTACCAACTTCGCTATAACAAAGAGATAGAGATAGTAAACACTGAAAACATTTTCAAAGTTACCTTACCGTTGATCTGATGACTGACCTTGATATTATCATAATAGAAGACGAGCAGAGAGCCGCTACAGAGTTGGCCAAACAGCTTGTCGCATTGAATCCGGCGATAGAAGTTATGGCCACGCTCGACAGTGTGTCCGGATCAGTAAACTGGCTGTTAAATAATCCGATGCCTGATCTGATATTTATGGACATTCACCTGGGTGATGGTAATTGCTTTGAAATTTTCCGGCAGGTGCAGCTAACCTGCCCCGTAATTTTTTGCACTGCTTTTGATGAGTATGCTCTTGAGGCTTTCAAGCTTAATGGAATCGGGTATATTGTGAAACCGATAGATGAAGGGCGGCTTAGAGAGGCTTTACAGAAATATGAGGTGCTGCAACAACACTATGTTCCTCATGCAACAACTACGGAAATTCTATCACGCATCGTGCAACATCAGCCACGTTATAAAACATCCTTTCTTATTCCCTTCAAAAATAAAATGATTCCACTGCCTGTTGATGCCATTGCGTGCATTTATGTTAAGCAGGAACGTACCTTTATAGTTACCGCAGATGAGGAGTTGCTGATAAATAAAACACTCGATCAGCTACAAGCTGAACTGGATCCTTCATTGTTTTATCGTGTGAACCGACAATATATTGTGTCATTCAGGTATATAAGGGAGATCGAACAATTATCAGGTAGAAAGATTGGAATAATACTAACTGTTTCATATGATGAGCCAATAGTAGTCAGTAAGGATGCGGCTTCAGGATTTAAAGCCTGGATGGAGGGACGATGAATAACGAAAAGCATGTAAAAATGATGGAAGCCCGGGATAATTGAAGTAACTTATGGCTAACAGACATGCATTATGAACACCTACACTACAGTCTCCGATACTTTAGCCTCGTTAAAAGCTGAAGGTTATGAACTCGACTTCAACCTGAAACCGGCATGCGTTGAGTGCGGATCAGCTGACATTGCACTGTATCCCGACGATTTTGTTATTGATAAATTTTTTCGCTTCGAAGGCGCAAGCAATCCTGATGACAGTGCAATAGTTTACGCTATTTCTTCTAAAGATGGACTGAAAGGCACACTCGTTGACGCGTATGGTGTATATGCTGACAGCCTGACGACGGAGATGATCGAGAAGCTGCGGGTTATTCGCTGATTGAAATAGAACTATCAAAACAATGCACGATGGCTACGATATCGTATAAGGGAAACGACAGGCTGCTTTTTGGTATTATCCTCGGCGTCCTTGCATTCTGGCTTTTTGCGCAAACTACCTTGAACATTAATGTTGACATGGCAAAAGACCTTCAAATGGATACTTCCATGATGAATATCGCTGTGTCCATTACTTCATTGTTCTCTGGAATATTCATTGTTGTGATGGGTGGTTTGGCAGACCGCGTAGGACGAATGAAGATCGTTAGGATTGGATTTGTTCTCAGCATCATTGGCTCCCTGCTTGTTGGATTCACTCCAGTGGGAAGTCTGGCAACACCTGTATTGATCACGGGAAGAATATTTCAGGGTCTTTCGGGTGCATGTATCATGCCGGCAAGTCTTGCATTAATAAAGTCTTATTGGGAAGGCGCAGGTCGGCAGCGTGCGATCAGTCTTTGGTCGATGGGTTCATGGGGCGGATCCGGATTTTGTGCACTATTTGGAGGACTGATGGCACAGAACGTTGGGTGGCGTTATATCTTCTTCGCATCGGCAGTGATTGCTGTCGTTGGATTGTTGATGATGAAAGGCACCCCGGAAAGTAAGGTACAGCAGGCCAGCAATAATAAAATTGATATTGCAGGCATTATTACTTTCATGATTGTAATGATCGCGCTGCAGGTATTTGTTAGCGCGGGCAGCGAAATCGGATGGACCAGTATGCTTTCTCTTGGCCTGGTTGCTATTATACTTGTTTTTGGGTTTATGTTTTTCTATATCGAGAAAGGAAAGTCAAATGCGTTCATTGACTTTAAATTGTTTCGGAACTCCGTTTATACGGGTGCCACCATTTCGAACTTTCTTTTAAATGGAGTGGCCGGGATGCTGATTGTCTCTTTGATGTTATTACAGGTAGGAGGCAATCTCTCTGCTCAGAATGCTGGCCTGCTTACTCTGGGTTATGCCATTGCAATCGTGGCATTCATTCGCCTTGGAGAAAAATTATTGCAACGCTTTGGTCCAAGAAAGCCCAAAAAAATAAGTAACACTTACACGCTGAAGTTATGAATACGACTATCGTTGATGGAACACGTGCTTTCCATGAAGAAATGAAGCAATGGATGAATCACATGCACCAACATCCTGAACTCGCTTTGGAAGAATTTGAAACATCCCGGTTTATTGCGGACAAAGTAAGATCATTTGGATATGACGTATCTGAAGGAATTGGTAAGACGGGTATCGTTGCTTCTCTATCAGTAGGGGAGAACAAACGCTCAATAGGTTTAAGAGCCGACTTCGATGCGTTGCCCATACAGGAGGTAAATGAACTGCCGTATAAAAGTAAGGTGGATGGCAAATCACATTTATGCGGCCACGATGGTCATACAACCATGTTGCTTGGTGCCGCGAAATACCTGGCACAAACAAAAAATTTCAATGGTACGGTGCGACTGATCTTTCAACCGGCGGAAGAAACGATGGAAGGAGGACCCGCGATGATCAAGGATGGATTATTTGAACGCTTTCCTGTTGATGCCGTATACGGAATGCATAACATGCCGGGATTGGAAAAAGGCAAACTGTTTTTCCGGGAAGGTGAAATGATGGCCGCAGTAGACAATTGGGAAATTGAATTGACTGGCAAGGGAAGTCATGGCTCGATGCCGGAACTTGGTATTGATCCCATCGTTTGCGGTGCTTCACTGGTAATGGCATTACAAACTATCGTATCGCGAAATGTTTCACCCTGGCAAAATTCGGTGGTTTCTGTGGGTGCCTTCAGATCTGGGAGTGCAGGCAATGTGGTGCCACAAAATGCGATACTTCGATTAAGCATAAGAAATATGGATGCCGGTCTGAGAGAGATGGTATTGAATAAGATCCGGTCGATGACCAAAGCGCAAGCGGAAGCTTTTGATTGCAAATATGAAATAAGAGAAGGCGTGCCCGGTGCAGTGCTTGTAAATTCGCCGGAGAATACGCATTGGGCAGCCAGTGCTGCAAGAAAAGTATTTGGTGAAAGCAATGTTGTTGATGATCTACATCCTTATATGGGAAGCGAAGACTTCGCATTCATGTTGCAAAAGAAACAGGGAACCTATTGCATGCTCGGTAATGGTGATACTTATATGGTGCATCATCCCCAATATGTATTTGATCAGGAGATACTACCTCTCGGTGCTGCTTATTGGGTGGGGTTAGTGGAGGATTATTTAAAATAGAAATTCGTAATAATAAAAAAGGGACGAATCATTCTTAAGTGATTCATCCCTTTTTTGCGGACCGGACGGGACTCGAACCCGCGACCTCCGCCGTGACAGGGCGGCATTCTAACCAACTGAACTACCGATCCAAACCATCGTTGTGTTTCAAACGGGTGGCAAAAATAGGGAACGATTTCGAATTGCAAAAAATATCCTCAAAAATTTTCTGTCTATCTCAAACACTTGTTTCTACCTGTGAATCCTTATATTACAAATCTTAAACAACAAATAATGAAATTGCTCAAACTACTATTTGCTTCTGTTCTAATACTTGCTTCATCCGCAACCTTCGCTCAGACTGCTGACGAAGTGATTGAAAAACACATTGCCGCACTCGGAGGGCGCGATGCTCTTTCAAAAGTGAATTCATTGTACATGGAATCTACTCTGGATGTAATGGGCAACCAGGCGCCCGCTGTGACCTACGCTGTCAATGGCAAGGGTTATAAATCGGAAGTCGAGTTCAACGGTTCAAAGATCATCCAATGTGTAACCGACAAAGGTGGCTGGTCAGTAAATCCTATGATGGGAAGCAGCACACCGGAACCCATGCCCGATGATCAATATAAGAATGCAAAAACAAATCTTTTCGTAACAACACCACTGCTGGATTACAAGAAAAACGGATATGCCGTTGAACTTCTTCCAAAAGAAGGTGAATCAATTCGTCTTAAACTGGTTTCTCCCGACAAAGTTGAATCGGTTTATTTTTTGGATCCGGCCTCACATCTCCTTCAAAAAGTCACCGCCTCTGCAAACATGCAGGGCCAGCCTGTTGAAGTGACCACAACTTTCGCGGATTATAAAAAAGCAGATGGGGGCATGATGATACCACATCGCATGGAAGTGGATCTCGGCCAGTTCACTCTTTCATATGCCGTGAATAAAATCGAAGTGAATAAATCAATCGATCCCTCAATATTTGAAATGCCTAAATAATTCCCATTACTGATTTTTCAAAAGCAGGCTGCTCAGCCTGCTTTTTATTTTGCGACTCTTTAGCCGTTCCGCTATTGATACCCTATTTCCTTACATTTGCGATTCAAGAATAACCAAATGCCACAGGATAAGAACCGACAATTCCTTGAATTTGAGAAGCCCATCAAGGATCTTCTTGAAGACATCGAAAAACTCAAGCAAATGTCCGAGAAAAGCAAAGTGGATCATACCGACTCCATTCGCAAACTCGAACAACAGATCCTGGAGAAGCGCTGTGAACTAACCCAACATCTGACCCCCTGGCAAAAAGTTCAGCTAAGCAGACATCCTGATCGTCCCTATACCATGAAGTACATCGATAAGATGTGTACCAACTTCGTTGAACTTTTCGGTGATCGTAACGTACGCGATGACAAAGCAATGATCGGTGGGTTTGCATCCCTCGATGGACAAACAGTAATGATGATCGGCCAGCAGAAAGGCATCAACACCAAAGCGCGCCAGTTGCGCAACTTTGGTATGGCCAACCCCGAAGGGTATCGCAAGGCGCTGCGACTGATGAAGCTTGCAGAAAAATTCAATAAGCCTGTTATCACTCTCATCGATACACCTGGTGCTTACCCCGGCCTGGAAGCCGAAGAGCGTGGCCAGGGCGAAGCCATCGCGCGCAACATTTATGAGATGATCAGACTGAGAGTTCCGGTGATCTGTGTGATCATAGGGGAAGGCGCATCAGGCGGTGCGTTGGGAATAGGCGTAGGTGATAAGGTACTCATGCTTCAAAATACCTGGTATACTGTGATCTCCCCGGAAAGCTGCAGCTCTATACTATGGCGTAGCTGGGATCAAAAAGAAAAAGCGGCCGATCAGTTAAAGCTGACTCCCGATAATATGCACCAGTTCAAGCTGATCGATGAGATCGTTCCCGAACCGGCAGGAGGCGCTCACTGGGACTACCAGGAAGCTGCTGATCTTTTAAAACCTTTCCTTCTCAAATACCTTGATGAACTTAAACCAATGGATCCGGATGAACGTGTTGCCAGGCGTATCGAAAAGTTTGGTCGCATGGGATTCTGGGACGAACAACCTGTCGATACAAACACTGTTTAAAACACTTACAACAACCAGATGTCCCTTCTAGAAACTTTACGTGGTACGGGTGTCGCTCTGATCACTCCTTTCAAACACGACACGAGTGTAGATTATGAAGCACTCGGAAATCTTATCGACTTCGTTATCACAGGCGGAGTAGAATACGTGGTAACGCTGGGCACTACCGGCGAAACGCCAACACTTTCGAAGCAGGAAAAGAAACAGATCATTGAGTTCACCTTTGAAAAAGTAAACGACCGCGTTCCGGTTGTAGTAGGAGTGGGTGGAAACAACACTGCTGAAGTGATTGAGGATCTCAAAACCTTCCCCCTCGAAAAAGCAGTCGCCATCCTGAGTGCAAGCCCATATTACAACAAGCCTTCACAGGAAGGGATCTATCAGCATTATAAAGCGCTTGCTGCTGCTTCGCCAAAGCCCATACTGCTTTACAATGTTCCGGGTCGCACAGGAAGGAACATGACTGCAGCGACGACATTGCGACTGGCACATGACTGTCCAAACATCGCCGGTATAAAGGAAGCAAGTGGCGATATGCAACAATGCCTTGAAATTCTCCGTGATAAAAAAGAAGACTTTCTTGTAGTAAGTGGTGATGACGCATTGGCGATGGCTCAAGTTGCCTGTGGAATGGACGGAGTGATCAGCGTTGCTGCAAATGCATTTCCCCGCGAGTTTTCCGATATGGTAAGGCAGGCTCTCGAGCTGAACATGCAGGCTGCTCGCAAACAAAACAACCGATTGATCGAAGCCTACGACATTATGTTCGCAGAAAATAATCCTTCCGGAGTGAAAGGTTTTTTACATGAATTGAACCTCATCGAAAATGTGGTGCGACTTCCGGTTGTTCCATTGAGTGAAGGCCTTCAGTCAAAAGTGCGAAACTTTATCGCGGCGCATAAATGAACCGGCAGTAATAATATTCTCCAGCAATAATGTGATGTCCCAGGCAGGGCAGTAATAATGAAATCTTCCTGCTTTGCCTGAGGCGATCCGATGTTTCCACCCATCCGGAAAGGCGATCCCCAGGTTAGCAATAAAAAACACGAAAGGTTGTTCATGAACTGCGTTGATCAACCCTGATTTAATTTCAACTGTGTCTTTCGGAGGTTCGACGCCCCAACGCATCAAGGCAGTGGAAAGCATCGACTTTTCAACCAGGTTTTCCGAGATCTTATATAAACTGTCCGCATCGTGTATCAAAACAGGTTTCAGTTCTTCCAGTGACTCAATTTTTCCCTTATTCATAAGCCGTGAGTAATGATACAATATGATCGAGGGCGATGCATAATTTGGCGATACTTTCATGGGGTCAGATAAATGATATCGCTTTCGAATGATCGTAGTTAGATACTCGATAGATGCGGAGTCGGCACGCGTGAGAGGCAAACTATAATGGTAAACCATTGTCAGCACATTACAGATTACAGGGGCATCGAACTCCACAGGCATTTTTACGCCAAACCAGGTGCTGTAAACCGGCAGATCTTCAACCTCATCAAAAGTCGGCATCAGCTTTTTAACGCCATCATTTACAAATGCCTGCATCAGCCCGTGCACCGTTTGAGCGACACTGTCGGGCCGCGCCAGCGCAAGGGTTGAAATAGAAGTGCAGTCCATATCGTCCGGCAGCGCCCTGGGCTTGTCGAACCAGTTTAGCCAGCCGCCATTCGGGAAGATTCGGGGCGGATTGGTGGACCAGAAATTAAAGGTTGGCCGTCCTTTTTGGTTCTTAAACCGCTGAAACGATGGAATTGCCAGGCGAATGATGCTGTCAGCCAGTTTCTTCCCTGCATCTGAGAATTCCGGGTATAGGTCCCTTAAAGTCATCAGGATCAGTCCAGTGTAAAACGAATTATTGTCGTTTTTGAACCTTCCAATATTGAGTTGATATTCCCTGTAACTAGCAAACCCACCTTCTTCAAATTCGCCTGCCTCTTTGCTTTGCAGTAACAATAAATGGCGCAGTAATTGCTCATGCGGGAAAGGTTTCTGACTCCTGGAAATTTGCCCGAAAAACAGCAGTGATATAATAAAAAACAATCCTTTCCCGTTCATTATTCTTATCCGTATGAAAATGTTAAAAGCTCCGTCCATCCTTGATTACGACCGTTTATATCGGTACCTTTGCAGTCCCTTAATCACCAGAAAATCCATTGAACTATGTTGAAGAGAACCTTATCTGTGAGAAAGAAGTTCGTGCCTTTATTTCTGTTAATCCTTGCAACATCCTTTTCATCTTTTACCGGTTTCAAAAGTAATTTTTTATTCGCATCAACTGCGGTGATGGATGAAGTGTTGTTAGAAGTGAATCCATTTTCCTATGATCCTGAGATCGTAATAGTGGAATCGGAAAATTCTTTTTATAACGCAAAGATCTCCTTATTTGATAGCCTCGACCTGGATTCGAGAGGTCTTGGGTATGAAGCTTTTGATCTTGCCATCAGGGGAATGGACAAACTCGTAGCGGACGGAGCGATCGAGCGCCCGGAAATCCTTACAATAGTAGATTTCAGCAAGCCTTCCACCGAGAAAAGATTGTTCATCATCGATCTTGAAGAAAAAGAGATATTGTTTAACACATATGTTTCCCATGGTCGTAATTCCGGGAAACTGAACGCCGAGAAGTTTTCTAACCGTATGTCGTCCAACCAGAGCAGTCTTGGTTTTTTCAAAACTGCAGAAACCTATCGTGGTGGCCATGGTTATTCACTGAAACTTGACGGACTGGAGCGCGGCATCAACGACAGGGCGCGGGATCGTGCGATCGTTGTTCACGGTGCGGACTACGTAAATCCGAACCTCATTCATACCCAGGGTTATATCGGAAGAAGTCTTGGCTGTCCTGCAGTTTCCTTGCGCGAGTCGAAAAAGATCATCGACAACATCAAAGACGGAAGTGTTTTCTTCATCTATCATCCTTCGCAGGACTATCTCCGCAAGTCGACAGTACTTAATTGATTATGCACATGTTATAGCAAAGGTTGGTGATAAATAAGCGGTCACCAACCTTTGTCGTTTTCTATCTTTGCATCAAAGAGATCTATATGCTAAAGATTGGTGTCCTGGGTGTTGGTCATTTGGGAAAGTTTCACCTGAACAATTGGAAAGAAATTTCCGGTGTTGAATTGGTTGGATTTTATGACCCTCACGACACAACGGCACGGGAAGTAGAAGATAAGTATCAACTCCGTCGTTATCATGATCCATTAGAATTGATGGCTGCCGTGCAGGCGGTTGATGTAGTTGCACCCACCACTTTCCATTTCGATCTTTGCAAAATGGCCATTCGCAATGGTAAGCATGTATTTGTTGAGAAGCCACTCGCCAACACAATGGACGAAGCCAGGGAACTCGTAAAGCTTACCAAAGAATCGAACATCAAAGTGCAGGTGGGCCATGTTGAACGCTTCAATCCTGCATTTCTTTCGATCAAGGATCTTGAACTCAACCCGATGTTCATTGAAGTGCATCGTCTTGCACAATTCAATCCTCGAGGCACAGAAGTAAGTGTGATCCTTGATCTCATGATCCACGATATCGACATTATCCTGAGTCTGGTTAAGAGCGAAGTAAAGCACATCTCGGCAAATGGAGTCGCTGTAATGACGGAAACACCAGACATTGCCAACGTGCGCATAGAATTTAATAATGGTTGCGTAGCAAACCTTACATCGAGCAGGATATCTATGAAACGGATGCGGAAGATGCGACTGTTTCAAAAAGACGCATACATTGGTGTTGACTTTCTCAACAAGAAATCAGAATTGATCCGGTTGAAAACCGATGCCGATGAAAATTCATTCAGCTTTGATCTCGACACTCCGGACGGTGGCAAAAAGACCATTGCCGTAGCGGATCTGCCCATACCGGAAGTCAACGCGATCAAAAAGGAACTGGAACATTTTCGTGACAGCATCCTGAACAATACACCCACCGCTGTTTCGGAACTGGATGGATTTCGCGCTATGGACGTTGCCCACCAGATTCTCAATAAGATAAAATCGAACGCCGTTATTGCCTAACTTACAGCGTCTGACCTAACCCCCATGGGTAAACGCAAAGCCCTACATAGCTTATGGTATCTCGCATCGGATATCGTTGCCGCATCACTTGCCTGGTGTGTGTTGTATTTTGTACGCCGTTATTTTCTTAAAGAAGAGATACTTGTTGATGGAGACCTTCAGCTTATCGACCGTTTCTGGTACGGATTGATACTCTTCCCGTTTTGTTATGCTAATCTCTTCGCGTTATCCGGATCTTACTCATCGTTGTATAAAAAGTCGCGACTCAACGAACTTGCAAATACTTTCTTGCTCAGTCTTATTGGATCTCTTGCAATTTTTTTTCTGATCGTGATCAATGATCCGCAGCAGGATCACATGTACTATTATAAAACATTTCTCTACTATTTTTTGGTGCAGGTGATTTTCACATGGATCGGACGCTGGATCATTCTAACCCGAACCAAACGCCAATTGTATCGTGGCGACGTCAAATTCCGTGCGCTTTTAGTTGGTGGTAGCAATGCCGCATCAAAGATATTTAAGGAAACGAAGCGCGACCTTCGAACCGCGGGATATGAATACCAGGGTTTCATCGGCATTGCAGAAACCAATGGCTTGCACAAAAAGCTACCAAAATTTGGTAACGCTGATGACCTTGAAGCAGTGATCGATAACAAAGCGATAGACCTGGTGGTGGTGGCAATGGATCGTTCTGAACAAAGTTCCATTGAACAGATCATCAGTCGCCTGAGTGAAAAAGATGTCGAGATAAAGATCGCTCCGGGTGCATTGGATATCCTGTCGGGATCGGTTCGGACAAGTGCCGTCTACGGCGCATTGCTTACTGACATTCAAACGGGATTGATGCCCGACTGGCAACAAAATGTAAAGCAGGTACTGGACGTGATCGTGTCACTGACAGGTCTTATTTTATTGTCTCCCTTAATGGCGTATGTGGCGATGCGGGTTCGACTGTCTTCCAAGGGACCCATCATTTACTCTCAGGAAAGGGTAGGATATAAGGGAAAGAAATTCCTGATATATAAATTCAGATCGATGCACGAGAACGCCGAACCCAATGGGCCACGACTTTCCAGCAAACAGGATCCGCGTATCACTTCCTGGGGCCGGATCATGCGTAAATGGCGATTGGACGAGCTTCCGCAATTGTGGAATGTATTAAAGGGAGAGATGTCATTGATAGGCCCGAGACCCGAGCGCCAATATTATATCGATCAGCTCAGGCAACGTGCGCCGTACTTTGGCTATCTTCAAAAAGTTAAGCCGGGTCTTACAAGCTGGGGAATGGTGAAGTATGGATATGCTGAAAACATCGATCAGATGCTCGAACGCATGAAATATGATCTCATCTATATTGAAAACATATCGCTCGGCCTGGATCTCAAAATAATGCTATACACATTAAGGATCATTTTTCTCGGTAAGGGAAGGTGATCGATCAAATACCACTCATGAAAAAACTATTTCAATTAATTACTGTGCTTTTGATAACAGTTTGCGTTCAGGCACAGGATAATTACTGGCAACAACATGTAAGATACAATATCGATGTTAGTCTTAACGACAAAGACCATACATTGAAAGGAGATCTGAAACTTGTTTATACAAACCATTCCCCTGACACACTTTCATTCATCTGGTTTCATCTTTGGCCAAATGCCTACAGCAGCATCAATACTGCATTGGCAAGACAACTAAAGGACAAGAAAGATGCGCAGCAGATACTTGCCGGAAAAAATAACGGATACATCAGGGAACTTTCTTTTTCAGTAAATGGCACTAAGTCGGTACTTGAACCCGATGCAGAAAATCCTGATGTGGCAAAAGTCATATTGCCTAAACCACTATATCCCGGAGATTCAGTTAACATTCAGACTCCTTTCCTGGTAAAACTGCCGTCATACTTTTCAAGGTCCGGTTATTATGAGGATCAATACATGGTCTGTCAATGGTATCCGAAACCTGCGGTTTATGATAAAGATGGATGGCATCAATTTCCCTATCTTGACCAGGGAGAATTTTACAGCGAGTATGGAAGCTTTCGTGTGAACATCACTTTGCCATCACGCTATGTTGTTGGTGCAACAGGCACACTTCAGACAACAGATGAACTTAACAGGTATAAAGAGATCGGTATACAGAACAGGCTGGATACTTTACGGCCTGTTGCCTACAAACCTTCCTCGCAACCAGTGAAAACGCTAACCTATGTTGCAGATAGTGTACATGATTTTGCATGGTTTGCCGACAGGAATTTTATCATTCAATACGATACTTTGTCGGTGATTCCGGGAAAAACGATTGATGTGTTTGCATACTATCAACCCGACGGAAATAAGCGATGGAGGAACAGTACAAGTTTTCTTCGCGATGCAATAAAACATTATTCCATGTGGGTGGGGGCCTATCCTTATCCCACCGTTGCAGCGGTGGAAGGCCCGAAGAACCAGTCTTCCGGCGGGATGGAATACCCAATGATCACGCTTATTACAAGCCCCGATGCAAGTGCTGAGGCGCTCGATGCTGTGATCACCCATGAGGTGGGACATAACTGGTTCTATGGCATCATTGGTTCGAATGAACGCAAACATCCCTGGATGGATGAAGGTTTGGATACTTACTTCGAATTTGTTTATGAAGCAATGAAGTATCGATCGAACAGTATATTCGGCGATGCTATTCCAAAGGAATTAAAATCGCTGCCGGCAAAGCAATTCCTTGAAAACATTTTCTATGCGATCAATACACTTCCAATGGACAAGCCGGTGATGACAAGCTCCACAGGCTTTGAGAATGAAGAGGAATATGGAATGGTCGCCTACCTTAAGACTGCAACCTGGATGTTCCTGCTACAGGAAGCATTAGGTGAAGAACTCTTTCTTAAAGCAGTCAATAATTATTTCAATGAGTGGAAGTTCAAACACCCCACTCCGGCTGACCTTCAGCGTTCGTTCGAACAGACTGCAGGAAGGCCATTGAACGATATCTTCGATCTGTTGAACAAACCAGGGAATTTTAAATGACCAGTCGATTGCTGCAGGGGATATTTTTGATGCTGGTTCCTTTATTGGCACAGGTGCATGCAATTGCACAACACGCATACTGGCAACAAAAAACAGATTACCGCATTGAAGTGTCTCTTGATGATAAAGCGAAAACACTTGATGGGTTCCTTCAGTTGACCTATACAAACAATTCTCCGGATACCCTTCATTACATCTGGTTTCATCTCTGGCCAAATGCTTATAAGAATGATCGTACTGCATTCAGCGATCAGTTACTCGAAAATGGCAATACCGCATTTTATTTTACCGACGATAAGAACAAGGGATACATTAATCGCCTTGATTTCCGGCAGTCACAAAATGCACTTCGTGTAGAAGATCATCCCGAATATATTGATGTTGTAAAAGTATTGCTCGAGGAGCCTTTGCGGCCCGGATCTTCTACGGTCATTACAACACCCTTTCATGTGAAGATGCCATTCCGGTTTTCAAGATCCGGTTATACTAAAGATGATATTGCTGTTACGCAGTGGTACCCAAAGCCTGCAGTTTATGATAGCAGTGGATGGCACCCGATGCCTTATCTCGACCAGGGCGAGTTCTACTCTGAATTCGGTGATTATGATGTGACGATCAAAGTGCCGCAGGGTTATAAAGTAGCGGCCACGGGAGTCAAGAAAGAAATTGAACCTTATCGATACATCCAAAAGAATGTCATCGATTTCGCCTGGTTTGCGAGTCGTGAATATGAATCCATGCAGGATACAGTGGCGCTTGCATCTGGTAAGATCGTGACCGTGACGACTTATTATTTTCCCGAGAGTGCTGTTGAATGGAAGGAAGCCTTGCAAATGGCTAAAGACGCATTGCGCTTTCGTTCGAAGCTGATCGGTGATTATCCGTACGATGTGGCAACGATCGTGCAGGGACTTGATGCTTTTGAGGGTGGTATGGAATATCCTACGATCACGCTGATCAGTGGAGATATGAAGGGAAGGATGTTGGATTTTATCATCGAACATGAGCTAGGACACAATTGGTTTCAATCGTCTCTTGCCACCAATGAGCGCGAGCATCCGTGGATGGATGAGGGAATGAATACTTATTTCGATTACAAATACATCAGGTGGAAGTACGGAACCAGCAATATCCTGGTGGACGGAAGTACGCCTGCAACAGGTGCAAAGCGCAAATTGTTATCGAATCTTTATGACCTCGGACTTGATCTGATGAATTCACTGGGAGTAGACCAGGCAATAGCTGCACCTTCGTACGAGTTTACAAAGATCAACAACAGTCTTGTGCCATACCATAAGGCAGCACGATGGATGGAAAAAATAGAAGCGTTAATTGGTGAAGAACAAATGCGATCTGTGTTTAATGATTATTATGCAACGTGGAAGAATAAGCATCCGCAGCCGGAAAACTTCAGGAGCATCGTGAACAAATATGCATCTGATAAAAAAGTTGATAGTGTATACAACTTGATGTATCAACCCTCTAGCATAACTGAGAGAAGGTCGAAGATTAAAACTCGTGCGACGTTTGGGTTTAATCTTGCGGGGGCTGACAGCATTCGTTACATAAGTGTGCTGCCTGCAATTGGGTACAATCGGTACGACAAGTTCATGATCGGTGCGGCCCTGCATAATTACAACGCCAGAAATCCGAAATTCAATTTCCTGCTTACACCTTTGTATGCTACAGGCTCTAAACAACTCAACGGTTATTTGCGACTGTCTTATCGTGATGATAAATTCAATACTGCAAAGCGAATGACAGCGGGGCTTGATTTGATGCGCTTTTCGAAGAGGGCAGCCATGGACACATTAGGTAATACACTGTATGAAAACTTCCTTCGTGTGTCTCCATTCGTTCGTTATTATCTTCCGCAAACTGAGCGTTCATCCGTCAGGCGATTTTTTGAATTCCGTACATTCCTCATTCGTGAGAAAGAGTTCAGTGCGTTTGGTTCCAGATCCGATTCAACTGAAACGATCTATGTAACAGGAACAGAAGAACGATCTCGTTACATCAACCAGCTCAGTTACCATTACCAGAACAATCGCGCTTTATATCCTTACAATCTTTTATTGCAAATGCAGCAGGGAAAAGGGTTTTACAGGTTGAATCTGGATGCCGCTTATTTTTTCAATTATCCGAAATATGGAGGATTATCTGTCCGGCTCTTCGCGTCAAAATTTGGATATCTTAATGATGATTTCAAGACGGATGCTTCAGCATTTCGTTATATGCCAAAACTGATGGGTGTTAACGGTGAAGAAGACTATACGTACAGTAATTATTTCGTAGGACGCACGGCAACCTATGCGTCCGCATATGAGTCGATTGAAAACGCAGGACTTGCGGCTCAACAGATCATGAATCGTGATGGTGGTTTGAAGATGCGACTTGATTATTTTGATTTTTTACAGGGTAGATCCGACAACTGGATTGCTGCTCTGAATTTGAACACAACGCTTCCTGATAAGTTATTGCCCATTCGTTTGCCCCTGCGATTGTTTATGGATTTCGGAACCACTGCAGAATATTGGAAGTCTCACTATGAAGGACCGCGCTTCATGTACGTTGGAGGAGTTCAGGTGTCCGTATTCAAAAGCATACTTAATGTGTATGTGCCATTGATCTATTCTGCGGAGATCCGTGATAATTTAAAAACATTGCCGGAGCTCAATACATTTAAGAGGCGACTCACATTCTCCATCGATATACATCGCATCAATCTCCGTATGTTCTCTGCAAACCAGTTGCCCTTATGATCCGATATGTAAAACACGACGATATCGATAAGGAAAGATGGGATGAATGCATTCAACATTCAGCGTCGCCATTGATCTACGCGAAAGCTGTATACCTTGATCATATGGCCGGAGAATGGGATGCGCTTGTAATGGACGATTACAGGGCGGTGATGCCCTTAACCTGGAGAAGTAAGTTTGGAATTAAGTACTTATATCAACCGGCGTTCACGCAACAGTTGGGTGTTTTTGCGAAGAAAGAATTGTATGTCGAACTAAAATTGACGGAGCTGTTCATCAATGAATGTAAGCGATATTTCAATTTTGCGGAGATCAATCTGAATGAATCAAATTCTGTTGAAGGTTTGCTTTGCCGAACTAATTTTGTTTTGGCATTAGACTTATCTCATGATCAACGCAGAGCAGGCTATAAGACGAGTTTTCAACAGCACCTCACCAAGGCGTCAAAACAAAACCTGTTATATCGTTCAACAACGATGTTTGATGAAATAGTCAGGTCGTTCTCAGGTCAGCAGCGGTTTAAGATGCGAAGTGTGAAGCGTAGTGATTACAAGAAATTTTCAACATTGTGTTCTGTACTTTCAGTACATGGGATGTGTATTGCTCGCGAGGTCATCTCCAACAATGAAGCAGTTGCACGAGTGATATTACTGAAGGATGAAAAACGGATTTACAATATCATGTCTTTCATTACTGCACACGGGCGCGAGCTTCGAGCCAATCATTTTCTCTATGATAGCATCTTGAATGAGTTTTCAAATACAGGTATGTTGTTCGATCTGGAAGGATCGGATGTGCCGGGAGTACGTGACTTTTATGCCGCATTTGGAGGTGTTGATCGACCTTATTATTTCCTTCGATATAATCATTTGCATCCGCTGCTTCGATGGGGAAAGAAGGTAATTGGCTAAACAGAGGATCGGAGAAACAGAGAAACGGAGAAACGGAGAAACGGTACATTTTCACATTACCAACATTTTCACATCACCACATTTCCATTACCACACTAGCACATTAGCACATTAGCATATTACATTATCCTCTTCTCTTCAATGATCTTCTCGGCGATCCAGATATCCACCGGGCGGGTGATCTTGATATTCGTTTCATCGCCTTCAATAAGATTGATCTTTACACCAAGTTTTTCCACAACGCTAGCTTCATCAGTGAATGAATCTACATAATCCTGCTCGAAAGCGGCCTTGATGATCTCACTGAAAAAAGTCTGAGGTGTTTGTATGATCCGAACTTTGTTCCGATCTATTTGCTGGTTGCCGGAAAAAGTTTCAATTCTAATCGTATCGACGGCAGTGATTGCAGGTATTGCATTTCCTTTATCGAGTGCAGTTTCATAACACCTTCTGATCAATTCGGAGCTAACGAGGCAACGTACCCCATCATGAACAAAAACAATGGAGTGCTGTCGCACATATTCGAGTCCATTCTTTACAGAATGAAATCTGGTTTCTCCTCCGGAGATTATTTTTATACGAGAGGGATCTATGGTTTGGGCAACAATTTCCTCGCCCGTTTCAATATGGGATTCCGGTAGCACCAGGATGATCTCTATATCCGAATATGCATCAAGAAATGCCGAGATGGTATAAAAAAGAACCGGTTTGCCCATCAATGGCAAAAACTGTTTGGGTAAAGCAGTCTTCATTCTCAGTCCTGATCCACCCGCCACGATCACTGCGTATTTCTTCATCGGGTTTATGTGTTAGGGTACAAGTTAATGGGTAATCACTATTCACCGAGCAACTCGCGCTCGATCTCCTCCATCTGCACAATGTCCCAGGCCTCAGACTCGGTGGGTGTTACATTCATTATCTCAAGCAATCCTATTTCATCGAGATAACGCTCTGGCTCGTCTTTCAGATCACATACAACAAACGAACAGTTGTTGTCGTAAAAGCTCTGTTGCACTTTCACCAGGCATTCGGCTGCACCGTTGTCGATGTGCTCAACCTGCTGTGCATTCAGTACAATGTTTTTGACAGGAGTTTCAAGGTATTTAAGGAGTAGTTCCTCCATGTCTTCTGTCATATTAGCAGCGAGAACCGACTCATCAATCGTAATGACATGGAATTTCTCCTTGGTATCAATTTTGACCTTCATACGCGGTAAAACAGGTTAACAGGTGATTAGGATTTGTGACCTGATTTAGTCAAAAATATTCGTTATTATTGTATCAAACCCAACAAATTATAAAATGGACAATAATTTTTCGGCCCAGGTAAAAGAGATTATTTCTTTTAGCAGGGAAGAAGCATTAAGGCTGGGTAATGATTTCATCGGGACGGAACATTTGTTGCTGGGCCTGATCCGGGAGGGAGACAATACTGCCGTCCGGATCCTCAAGAGTTTCAACATAGACCTCTACGAACTTAGAAAGGAAGTTGAACTTGCTGTAAAAGACAAGACTGGAAAGAATATCGCCAATATCAATAGTCTGCCCCTGACAAAACAGGCAGAAAAAGTTATACGCGTAACAGTACTCGAGGCAAAAGCGCTGAAAAGCCCAATGGTGGAAACTGAGCACCTGATGCTTTCCATACTTAAGAACAAAGAAAACATTGCTACTCAAATCTTAAATCAATTCGACGTGGATTACGATCTGTTCAGAAACGAATTAGGTGTTGTAAAGAGCAACGATGTACGCAGTGAATATGCAGAGGAGAATGACGATGATTTTGATGATGAAAAGAAATACTCTCAACAGAAGTCACGTGCATCCGGTACCGCAAAAAGTAAAACACCCGTATTAGACAATTTTGGCAGGGACATTACGCGACTTGCAGAAAGCGGTTCGCTTGATCCGATTGTAGGCAGGGAAGATGAGATCGAACGTGTATCACAAATCTTATCGCGCAGAAAGAAAAACAACCCGATCCTCATAGGTGAGCCAGGTGTAGGTAAGACGGCCATTGTGGAAGGTCTTGCACTGCGCATCGTTCAGCGTAAAGTATCTCGTGTGTTGTTCGATAAACGCGTTATCTCCCTTGACCTTGCAGCGCTTGTTGCAGGTACCAAGTATCGCGGTCAGTTTGAAGAGCGCATGAAAGCGATCATGAACGAGCTGGAGAAAAATCGTGATGTGATCCTTTTCATCGATGAGATACATACCATCGTTGGTGCTGGTGGCGCAAGTGGTTCACTCGACGCTTCCAACATTTTCAAGCCGGCACTCGCACGCGGAGAATTGCAATGTATTGGTGCATCAACTCTTGATGAATACAGGATGTACATCGAGAAAGATGGTGCCCTGGATCGTCGCTTTCAGAAAGTGATGGTTGAGCCGCCGAGTGTTGATGAAACAATACAGATACTCAACAACATCAAGTCGAAATACGAAGACTATCACAATGTATTGTATAGTGATGATGCCATCGATGCATGTGTTAAGTTGAGTGATCGCTACATTACTGACCGTCTGCTTCCTGATAAAGCGATCGATGTGATGGATGAAGTTGGAGCACGTGTTCACTTAAAGAACATCAATGTACCGAAAGAGATACTGGATCTTGAAAAGAAGATCGAAGATGTAAAGGTTGAGAAAAACAAGGTAGTGAAGAGCCAGAAGTTTGAAGAGGCTGCTTCGCTGCGCGATACTGAAAAGCGTTTGCAGGAAGACCTGGAAAAAGCAAAAACTCAGTGGGAGGAAGAAAGCAAGCATAAGCGTTATCCCATTGATGAAGAAGCGATAGCTGAAGTTGTGAGTATGATGACCGGCATCCCTGTGAAGAGGATGGTTCAGGCGGAGAGTGACAAACTGCGTAAGATGGCTGAAGATATGCGTGGCATGGTAGTAGGGCAGGATGAAGCAATCCAGAAGGTGGTAAAGGCCATTCAGCGTAACCGTGTTGGTTTGAAGGATCCAAAGAAACCTATTGGTACTTTCATATTCCTTGGACCCACTGGTGTTGGTAAAACAGAGCTGGCACGCGCACTTGCACGTTACATGTTTGATTCAGAAGATGCGTTGATCCGCATCGATATGAGTGAATACATGGAGAAGTTTACTGTAAGCCGACTCATCGGTGCGCCTCCGGGTTATGTTGGATACGAAGAAGGTGGCCAGCTTACTGAAAGAGTGCGTCGCAAACCATATTCGGTGATCCTGCTTGATGAGATTGAAAAAGCACACCCGGATATTTATAACATTCTTCTCCAGGTGTTGGATGATGGTCAGTTAACCGATGGCTTAGGTCGTAAGGTAGACTTCAAGAATACCACGATCATCATGACTTCTAACATTGGTGTAAGACAGTTGAAAGATTTCGGTGATGGAGTAGGATTTGCAACTCATGCGAGAACACAGTCCAGTGATGAGAACAATAAAGCGGTTATTGAGAAAGCGTTGAAGAGAACTTTCTCTCCTGAATTTCTTAACCGTATCGATGATGTGATCATCTTCAATTCGCTGACCAAAGAACACATCTTCAAGATCATCGATATTTTGATGAAAGGTGTGCTGGCGCGATTGAAAACACTAGGATTCACGCTTGAGCTTTCTGAAGACGCGAAGAATTTCATCGCTGAAAAAGGATACGATGTTCAGTTTGGCGCAAGGCCGCTGCACAGGGCCATCCAAAAATATCTGGAAGATCCTTTAGCGGAAGAGATCCTGAGCATGAACATCAAGCAGGGAGATGTGATGATCGCAGATCTCGATAAAGAGAATTCGATGATCCGCTTCCAGCTGAAGAAAGAAGAAGAGCAGGTTAGTTAGTGTGAGAAATAATGAATGGTTTTATATAAGAGAAGGGCTGCGGCCCTTCTTTTTTTGTTAGTATCTTGCGCCCATGTCGCGCAATTCCTCCATCATCATCACAATCGACGGATGGTCATCATGTGGTAAAAGCACTCTTGCAAAACAGTTGGCGAATGAGCTGGGTTATATCTACATTGACAGTGGCGCCATGTACCGCGCTGTTACACTTTACTTCCTGCGTAACCATATCGACTGGACTAAGACCAGGGCGGTTGAGCATGCACTTAAAGACATACAGATAGAGTTCATTCATAACCCCCATAGCGGTCAAAGCGAAACGCATCTCAACGGCGAAAATGTTGAATATGTAATTCGTGACCTGGTGGTTGCTGAAAAAGTAAGCGAGATCGCAGCCATAAAATCTGTGCGTGAATTCGCGGTAGCACAACAACAGAAAATGGGCGCACAGAAAGGCATCGTGATGGATGGTCGCGATATCGGAACTGTAGTATTCCCGCATGCAGAGTTGAAAATATTTATGACTGCCGACAACGCAACACGCGTTGAACGCCGGTTTAAAGAGCTTTTTGCAAAAAATCCCAACGTTACTATTGAGGAGATCAAGACAAATCTCGAAATGCGAGACTATATTGATTCGAATCGGGAAGTAAGTCCCCTACGAAAAGCGGACGATGCCATTATCCTCGATAATACCAACCTCACCATGAAGCAGCAGTTGGATATTGCAAAAAAATGGGCGGCTGAAGCCCTCGATAAAAAGTTTGCACATTAATAGGTTTCCGGGTGTTTGTTGATTGTTGGCATTGAATTTTCTGACGTTTCCTGCCCCACCTTGAACAATTGTCTATCAACAAAACACTTTCTTCATGAAAACACTAAGACAATTCAGTCTGAGAGGCCTTGTCCTTTCAATGCTATTAACAGTTGTTCTCTTTGGATGTAAACCTAAAGACAGCGAGATCCAGCAAAACCTCACTGAACAATTATCGACATTTTCCGGTGTTTCCGCTACGGTAACTGATGGTGTGGTTACATTAACTGGTCAGGTTGCAGATGACGCAACCCGCGCCAACGCTGAAACAGAGGCTGCAAAGGTAAAAGGAGTAGAGTCTATAGTAAACAACATTACTGTGACGCCCCCTCCGCCTCCCGTGGTCATAAATACAGATGATTCGTTACGCAATGCAGTCAATTCGCTCGTAAGCTCACAATACAAGGATGTAAAGGTTCAGGTAAACGATGGCGTTGTAACGCTCACCGGTAGCATCAAACGTTCCGAACTAGCCACATTGATGCAGAAAGTAAATGAGATGCGCCCTAAGAGGGTTGAAAATCAATTACAGATCAAATAAATCTATTTTATGGCATTACAGGAAAAGTATAAAGAACTGATCGATGCAGGCAAAAGTGCAGGCATTGCGAATTTCCAGGCCCGCGAACAGGATGGAGTATTGTACATCGATGGAACAGCTCCAACGGATGATGCGAAACAACAGGTGTGGAGTGTTTATGAACGACTTAATCCTGACTTTCGTTCGAGTGACGTTGTGATGAATATCGACGTTAGCGGCGGAGGTTCGTCATCTGAAACCTATACAGTAAAACCAGGTGACAGCTTGAGTAGAATCGCCACAAGATACCCCGGGCTTAAATGGCAGGATATCTATGAAGCAAATAAAGACAAGATCAAAGATCCGGATTTGATACAGCCTGGATGGGAATTGAAGATACCTGGGAAGTGAAAAAGCGGGAAGCGGGAAGCGGGAAGCGGGAAGCGGGAAGCGG
>JAEZGS010000016.1 GCA_023437225.1 Bacteroidota bacterium
AGCACACTAGCACACTAGCACACTAGCACACTAGCACATTATCTTAAAAACAACATCTCTCTGTACTTCGGCAATGCCCAGTAACGATCACCGATAAGCAATTCGAGTTTGTCTACATGGTAGCGAACCTTATCGAAGTAAGCTTCTTTCACTTTCTCGCCATAAGCGATCGCTTTCTCGCGTGTGTTCTCAATTTTATTGCACACCTTTCTTGCTTCGATCATCTGTAATACCAGGTCGCTTACGTTGCTGATATGACCCGAGATCCTTTCAAGTATTTGCTTTTGCTTGAAGAATGTTTCTTCTGCAAGGCCAACTTCTTTTAGTCCTTTGATGTTTTGAAGCAGCAGGTTTTGATATTCGATCGCTGCAGGAAGAACGTGACTGGTTGCGAGCTCGGCCATGATCCTTGATTCGATCTGAACTTTCTTAATGTATTTTTCAAGTTCGATCTCGTGCCTTGCTTCAAGTTCCTTGTGTGTAAAAACGCCGTTATCCTGGAACAGTTTCTGTGATTTTTCAGTAACCATTGCATCCAGTGCAAGCGGTGTTGTACGAAGGTTTGGAAGACCGCGTCTTTCAGCTTCTTTATGCCATTCTTCGCTATAACCATCTCCTTCAAAAAGAACTTTTTCGCTGCTTACGATGTATTCGCGGATCACATGCATGATAGCGATCTCTTTCTTCTCACCCTTATTGATCAACGCATCAACGTCATCCTTGAAGTTGGAAAGTGTTTGTGCAACAATTGTATTCAGTACAGTCATTGCATTCGCACAGTTTGCAGCAGATCCTACTGCACGGAATTCAAATTTATTTCCTGTGAAAGCAAAAGGTGATGTCCTGTTGCGATCGGTATTATCAAGAAGTAGTTCAGGAATGCTTCTATGCAGATCAAGTTTCAGAATAGCTTCATCCTGCTCATCGAATTTATCACCAACGCGTTCTTTGATATCCTGCAGAACTTTGGTGAGGTAGTTACCAATGAAAACAGAGATGATAGCTGGTGGCGCTTCATTCGCACCAAGACGATGATCATTACCCGCAGACGCTATGGCTGCACGCAACAGGTCTGCATAATCATGTACGGCTTTGATGGTGTTCACAAAGAATGTGAGAAACATCAGATTTGTCTTTGGTGTCTTACCGGGTGCAAGAAGGTTAACTCCTGTGTCTGTTGCCATACTCCAGTTGTTGTGCTTGCCGCTACCATTGATTCCTGCAAATGGTTTCTCATGAAGCAACACGCGCAGTTTGTGACGACGCGCAACACGATCCATAATGTCCATCAACAGGGTGTTGTGGTCAACAGCAACACTCACTTCTTCAAATATGGGGGCACATTCAAACTGCCCCGGAGCTACTTCATTATGACGGGTTCTCAGAGGTATGCCCAATTTGTACGACTCATTTTCGAAATCGCGCATAAAACAATATACACGCTCGGGGATGGAACCGAAATAATGATCTTCCAATTGCTGGCCCTTCGCTGCAGCATGGCCATACACCGTTCTGCCGCTTACCACCAGGTCGGGTCTCGCATTGAACATCGCTTCATCGATCACAAAATATTCCTGCTCCCAGCCAAGTGTAGCAGTGACTTTGGTAACATTCTTATCGAAATAATTGCACACATCTACTGCCGACCGATTGAGTGATTCAAGCGCTTTCAGCAAGGGAGCTTTATAATCCAGCAATTCGCCCGTGAAAGAAACAAAGATGGTTGGGATACAAAGCGTCTTGCCCTGTGCGATGTCCATAATAAAAGCAGGAGAGGAAGGATCCCATGCCGTATAACCACGAGCTTCGAAAGTCGCCCTCAATCCACCATTAGGGAATGATGACGCATCGGGCTCCTGTTGGATCAGCGTGTCGCCGTCGAATTGCTCGATAGGAGTGCCATCGCTTTTTATGGTAAAAAATGAATCATGCTTTTCCGCTGATACACCGGTCAAAGGTTGGAACCAGTGTGTATAATGGGTAACACCTTTTGTTTCGGCCCATTGTCTCAAGCCGGCAGCAATCTGGTTGGCAACCATGCGGTCGATTTTTTTGCCGCCTTTGATAGAGCCTGTCAGACTTTTAAAGGCTTCGTCACTTAGAAACTCACGGGCAGTTTTCAGGGTGAACACGTTTTCACCGAAAATTCCGGTGATCTTGGCCGACGGATTGACCGAAGTGCCGTTCGAATGGGAAAGGTTGTCGATAGCTTTTAAGCGTAATGATTCCATTGATGAGTTTTTAGCGAGAGCAAAGAAAAGAATTCTGTGTCGTTTTCAAAATATTTCTGAGAGAATATACAAAAAATGGTGGATAAATGGCATGAAATGTTGAAAATTTCCCTGAAATGGCTAAAAAACTAACAACAATAATCAACAAACTAACGAATGTTATTTTTTTTAATTCGAAGGTTTGCGGTTGGAATCAGAGTAACCAGGAGCAGCAACTCTGGCAATGCCCGGTAGCGTACAATTGCACCCGGAAATGGAACAATCCAACCAATGAGCACATATGTGGAAATCGAATAGACCAGCAACACCACCAGCACTTCCTTGAAGAGTATCGAACGTCTATTTCTGAATGCCATGAAAAGCGCAGCAGCGATCATCGAACAGACTAGCAGATTTTCCAATATGCTTAAATATTGTAAAGCGCCGCTTGCTTCCCCCGGAAATGGCCGGACCAATACATTGATGAGTGCAGCAGGTGTTGCTTCAAGGAACGACCAGGGGTTGGCATCTAATTGGCCTATGTTATACCGTGTATTTCCATTAAGTGTTGCAAATTCCTGTTGACGTTCCACTATCAGTTTCGTAAGCGCCCGTTCTTCGGAAAAATAAAATGAGCCAAAGAAGACAAGTACAAACAGTCCATAGACGGAGATGATGGATACGCTCAATCTCTTCTTAGCTTTCACATGCAGAAGCCAGGCTAAGAGTGCAGGAATCGCCAGCAGGGCGTAGGGTAAACGAAATACCATTGCTCCCACAAAACCGAACAAGGTCAAAATCAAGAATGCGGGATTGCCCCGGTAGAGCCAGCGATTAAATGAATAAAACAGCAGCGCCAACGAGAGAAACAGCCATGCATCGGAGCGGATGCCGCTGATCCAGAAAACGATCGGCACGAAAAAAAAGATGAGTAAATAGTATAAAAACTTGTAACCCGGAAAATGTTCAGTAATGAGCTGGTAGATCCAGTATTGTCCCCATATCATGATCATGCTGAACAGCAATGCATTGAGATAATAATTTCCTCCTGTTATCAGTGAAAACAGCCCCAGCGTTTTTACTTGAATATAGATCTCGAGGTCCGAGAAGTAAAGTGTCAGGAATTTCAGGCCGGTGTATTGGTCGAAGTCGGGCGACGGAAGCAGCTCACTGAAAAAGGCTGATGGATTGGAGCGAAATAATTCCGCCTGCAATATTGCTTCTTTGTGAAGCATCCAGGTATCGTCACCACCATAGTAACGAAGAAAAATATAGCCATACAAACAGGCAAGTCCATACTTCATCAGGAATGCAAGTAGCAATTGGGCCGGAGTTAAGGCGCTGACAGCATTTTGCGACATCTTCATACTTGCGGGAGACTTGCGGCGTTAATTATCGGTCAAATCTATACATTTGAGATCATAATTTGCGAATGCTCCCCCTGCTCGGAAATACCCCTCTTATTGCCCTCGTATCGAACAGTACCTGGTCGCTCTTCAATTTTCGGCGGGATATTATCGGGATGCTGTTACGCGATGGCTTCAGGGTTTTAGTCATTGCGCCGGAAGATGAATATGCACAGGAACTGATTCTGATGGGGTGCTCATACGAACCCATTGTATTCAATAACAGGACTACCAATCCGCTGGAGGACTTGCAACTATATTGGAAGTTGCGTCAGTTATATCGCCGGCACCGTCCGGGGTTTATATTCCATTATGTAGCCAAACCGAACATCTATGGTACTCTTGCAGCAAGGCGCTGGAACATCCCGTCCGTTGCAGTGATCACGGGTCTTGGCTACGCATTTTCCCGCAAGGATCTTCTCAATCGGTTCATTCGTAAAGTGTATAAGTTTTCGTTGTCATTTGCAACAGAGGCCTGGTTTCTCAATAACGATGATGCCAATTTATTTACCCAGTCGAAACTTGTTGATATCAGGAAGGTGAAGGTACTCCCGGGCGAAGGTGTAAACACTGAATTCTTTCAACCTGCATATGCAGAAAAACCGGGTGCCCGGTTTCAGTTCTTAATGGTTACCCGATTGCTGCGAAGCAAAGGCGTAGCGTTGTATGCGGATGCCGCACGTATCCTGAAGAAAAAAGGATTTGATGCCGAATATAAACTGATCGGTTTTTTTGAGCCGCATCATCCGGATTCTATCAGCCGCTCCGAACTCCAGGCCTGGCAGGATGAAGGACTCCTGACCTACCTTGGCTTTGCTTCCGACGTGCGCGAACACCTTGCGTACGCCGATTGTTTCGTTTTTCCATCGTTCTATAATGAAGGTGTGCCACGATGCATCATGGAGGCGGCCAGTATGGGATTACCTGTGATCACTTCGGCAAATCGTGGATGCCGCGAAGTGATTCGTCATTTTGAAACAGGATTTCTTTGTAAGAAAAATGATGCTTTCGATCTTTCGGAAAAAATGGAATGGATGATGCAGGTATCCGATGAAAAACGAAGAAAGATGGGACTTAACGGGCGGCAACTGATGATCGACAAGTTTAGCGTTGAGCACATTTACCGCGAATACCAGCTCACCTTGCAGGGTGATGCGGGCGACTAATCTGGAGAGCCTTTTCAATCATATCTTCAATTCCGCTCCTCTTAATTTGATTTTCCCATGTGATGTCACTTACATCTGCAAAACTGAATTGAAATTCTTTGATCGACTGTAAATTCAAGTTTGAAAGATCATCGCGGAGGCAATAGTAATTACCACCATGTTGCTGGTTGAAGTCATTTAACCATTGCGAGTTCGTAGATAATACCGGAAGTTTACATGCATAATATTCCAGTGTCTTCGTTGATGTTTGAAACACATACGGCTCCCTATCTGGTCTGTAATTGATACCGTACCGCGATCTCGTCATGTATTCAAGCACCTTATCTCTCGATAACCTGCCCGCAAATTCTATATTCGAATAACGCATCCATCGCTTTCTTTCACTCATTGGATAATCGCCTGCGATGATGATATTGTTGAATCGAAGAGGCGCTTTGGTGAACGCATGAAGTAATTTGTTGAAGTGCAAAAGAAGATGAATGCTTCCACAGTGAATGAAATCAAAATCTTTTCTAGTCGCATTATGTTGCGTGTTCAAAAAACTTTCGTCGATTCCCATATCGCGATAGCAAAACGGGATGTCGTCATCAAATGATATTTTTTTTCTCACGTATTCATTTAGAAACATTCTGATTGAAGGAGTGGAATTGAAGAGGCGTTTACATGAATCTTTTATGGATGTGAATGGAGGTACCGAAGCGGATGCATATTCATGAATCAGCAGCGATCCCGGTCTGCGCCTGGTTCCGCCAGTTCCCATAAAATGCCATTCAACATCAATGTGCATTGGTATCTGATCATCGGGCTGTGCAACGATAACGTCCCATCCAAGGGCATTGAAATAGTGTTGATAGGCAGCGATCTCTGGAAGAATTGCTTTGCCAGGATGAAAGAAAACGATCAGCATTGGATAAAGTTATCCGATAAAATATAACCACGAATAGAAGAGGGGTTCGTATTTTTGGCGCTCTTCAAACAGAACAATGGAAGTAACAGTAAAGACAGCCGAGCAATTACGCATTACGCCCGAAGAGTTTGAACTGATCAAACAGAAGTTGGGCCGCACTCCAAACTTCAATGAACTATGTGCATTCAGCGGGATGTGGAGTGAGCACTGCAGCTATAAGAACTCTATCAAGTGGTTGAAAACTCTGCCTCGTGACGGATCAAAAATGCTGGTCAAAGCCGGTGAGGAAAATGCCGGATTGATGGATATTGGCGATGGCTACGGTGTTGTATTCAAAATAGAATCGCACAACCACCCTTCTGCCATTGAGCCATTCCAGGGCGCAGCTACTGGAGTTGGCGGGATCCATCGGGATATATTCACGATGGGGGCAAGACCTATAGCGGCCCTGAATTCACTTCGCTTCGGTAATCTTCGCGAAGCAAAAACACAACATCTTCTTGCTGGTGTGGTGCACGGTATTGGGCATTACGGCAATTGCTTTGGTGTGCCTACCGTTGGAGGAGAAGCATATTTTGAACAATGTTATCATACAAACCCTCTCGTAAACGCGATGAGTGTTGGCGTCCTCAAATCAGGCACCACGATTTCGGCAACTGCAAAAGGCACAGGTAACCCTGTGTTCTTTGTTGGAAGTGCCACGGGTAAGGATGGTATCGGTGGCGCATCATTCGCCTCGGCGGATATCACCGCTGAGAGCACTGAAGAATTGCCGGCAGTACAGGTGGGCGATCCTTTCCAGGAGAAGAAATTACTGGAAGCATGTCTCGAAGTGATCCAAACGGGCGCTGTTGTGGGCATGCAGGATATGGGTGCGGCCGGAATCATCTGTTCAACATCTGAAATGAGCGCAAAGGGCGAAGTGGGAATGCGCATTGATCTTGATAAAGTACCTACCCGTCAGAAAAATATGAAAGCCTGGGAATTGCTTCTGAGTGAGAGCCAGGAGCGCATGCTGATGGTGGTAGAGAAAGGTCGTGAAGAAGAAGTGCTCAGGGTGTTTGATAAATGGGATCTTCCCTGTTCAGAGATCGGTGAAGTAACTGATGATGGAGTACTTCGTTTCTATATGCATGGAGAACTTGAAGCGGAGTTGCCGGCATATGAACTGGTACTCGGAGGCGGAGCGCCACAATACGATCGCGAATATCGTGAGCCTGCATATTTCGAAAAGATCCGCGCCTTTGATGCATCTCAGATAACAGAGCCGAAAAATTTGCGCAGTGTTGCTGAACAGATAATCAGCATTCCGAACATTGCTTCAAAGCGATCGATCTATGTGCAGTACGATAGCATGGTGGGCACAGGAAATACATCCACCAATGGACCATCTGATGCGGCAGTTGTATTGGCAAAGCCTACTGAAAAAGGTCTTGCGTTAACAACGGATTGTAACAGTCGCTATGTTTTTTCTGATCCTTATGTTGGTACGATGATCGCCGTAAGCGAAGCTGCACGCAACATTGTATGTAGTGGCGGACAGCCGCTGGGTATAACCAACTGTTTGAATTTTGGTAATCCATACGATCCGGAAGTTTATTATCAGTTTGTTTATGCGATCAAAGGAATGGGTGAAGCTTGTCGGGCGTTTGATACACCAGTGACCGGAGGTAACGTAAGCTTTTACAACCAAAATCCTGATGGTGCGGTATATCCCACACCAACGATCGGCATGGTAGGAGTGATTGAAGACATGCGCAATAAAATGACTCTCGGATTCAGGAATGATGGCGATGTGATCTTCCTTGCTGGTAAAAGTTCAAACGATATAAACTGTTCTGAATACATTCATAAACTTCATGGTGTAGAACACAGTCCTGCACCGCATTTCAACTTGCAGGAAGAGCTTGCCTTACAGAAGAAGATCAGTGAACTGATACTTTCAGGACTGATTCGATCTGCTCATGATGTGAGTGAAGGAGGCTTGTTTGTAACATTGATGGAGGCAGCCTTTGTTGATTCACTTGGATTCAGTGTGTCATCTGCTGATACATCCATTCGACGGGATGCGTATTGGTTTGGTGAAGCGCAGAGCCGCGTTGTTGTAAGTGTGGCAGCGAAAGATGTTGAAGCCTTCAAACAAAAGATGGGTGGGCATCCTTACGAGGAACTCGGTACTGTTACGGGAGACGCAATTATTTCCATTGATGGTGAAGACTGGGGTGCCATTGATACCTGGAGAGAAAAATATGATTCTGCGATCGAGCAGTTGCTTGAAGGACATGAATCGGAACATGCGCTTAGTGCACTATAAGAACATTCTATGCTGGATACCAATGCGCATATATTGATCACTGGTGCTGCCGGCTTCATCGGAAGCTGCCTGGTGGGTTATCTTAATGAAAAGGGATACGAACAGTTATACCTCGTTGATGATTTTTCGCGAAGCGATAAAGCACCGAACTTAGAAGGCAAGCGGCACAAGAGCAAGATCCATCGTGAAGATCTGTTCACCTGGCTTCATAAGGAGCGTGTGCACATTGATTTTGTTTTTCATATAGGTGCACGAACAGATACAACAGAGTTTGATTACAATGTGCATCAGCATTTCAATGTAGAATACACCGAACGACTCTGGAATCATTGCACCATCTTCGGCATTCCCTTAGTTTATGCATCTTCTGCCGCAACGTACGGATCAGGGGAACTTGGTTATCGGGATGACCACGATATAGTGCATTCGTTGAAGCCATTAAATCCTTATGGTATTTCGAAGAATGAGGTTGACAAATTTGTATTGCACCAGGAAGATCATCCGCCGTTTTGGGCCGGACTCAAATTCTTTAATGTATATGGTCCGAATGAATACCATAAAGGCAGGATGGCAAGCGTGATCTTTCATACATTCCATCAGATCAGGAAAAATGGTGGCATGAAGTTGTTTAAATCGCACCGTGCCGATTTTGAGGATGGACAACAACTGCGGGATTTTATATACGTAAAGGATGTGTTGAACATATGCTATTGGTTGATGCAGGAACAACCCGCTTCAGCCATATACAATGTTGGAACCGGGCAGGCCAGGAGCTTTGAAGACCTTGCCAGGTCTACGTTTGCTGCCTTGGATCTGGAACCGAAAATAGAGTACATCGATATGCCGCAAGACCTACGGGATACCTACCAATATTATACCCAGGCAGAAATGCGCAAATTGATTGGGGCCGGGTATGAACAACCCTTCTATACTCTGGAAGATGGCATTGATGATTACGTTAGAAATTATCTCGTTCAATCAAAGTACTATTAGATTCTATACTGGTCTTTTACGCTTTCATAAAAAATCCTTTAAGTAAACAGCGGGATTATTGTAATTTCCGAACCATAAGAATTATCTATGGGAAGGAAGATCACAATCATTGGCGGCGGAAATTTAGGTACCGCCATTACCGAGGGATTATTGAAGAGTAGGTTTTCGAAGGCTGAAGATATCACGGTTACCAAGCGAAATATTACAACTCTTGACGGCCTGAAAGCGGGTGGAGTGCAGGTGGGGAGCGACAATCGGCTTGCAGCTGCCGGTGCCGATCTGATCGTTCTGGCGGTTAAGCCGTTCCAGGTAAAGGATGTATTGATGGAGATCTCTTCGGTTATCAATGCCAATACAATTCTTGTGTCGGTGGTTACCGGTGTTTTGATCAAGGATATCACTACTGTAGTTTCCAGCGGCAGCCCTATTTTCCGGGCTATGCCCAACACGGCAATTGCAATACAGGAAAGCATGACATGCCTCAGTTATGCGAACGCAACACCCGATGACATTGCATATGTTGAACAACTTTTCTCCACGTTGGGAAAGGTGGTAACGATCGAAGAAAAGCTGATGGATGCTGCAACTGTTCTGGGTGCATGTGGAACGGCGTATGCGATGCGATACATTCGTGCCAACATCCAGGGCGGTATAGAAATAGGATTCGATGCTAAGACTGCCAGTCTTATAGCCGCCCAAACCGTTAAGGGGGCCGCTGAATTACTGCTGCAAAAGGGAACGCACCCGGAATACGAAATTGACAAGGTTACTACTCCAAAAGGCTGTACCATTGCGGGCTTGAACGAAATGGAACACCAGGGATTCAGCTCTTCGCTGATCAAAGGACTGGTAGCGAGTTTTGATAAGATAGCGAAGCCAGTTTAACAGGAAGCGGGAAGCGGAAAGCGGAATGCGGATTTTAACGGGAAGCGGAATGCAGAAAGCGGAAAGCGGCGTTTAACGGGAAGGGGAATGCGGTTGCACGCACATGCGCATTACCTTACACTATTTCAGAAGATGATTTATTGAGATGTGGATGCGCGGCTCGACTCCGAAAAAATCCGCTTTCCGCTTCCTGCTTTCTAAAAAAAATTCTCCATACTTATATTAATTGATGGATAAGTGTAAAATAGTATAAATGATTTTTCGTTTCTTTGTCGACACCACTAAACTTCGAGCAAAACTATTGACTTATGAAAGGTGACCGTCACAGCCTGTTGTTTCTTTTATTGCTTATTACGGCAATCTCATTTCTTCATACCATCAAGCTCATGAACCGCGGTTCAATAAATGAAGTGCGCGATCAGTCTAAGTCAAAGATGATCAATGTTGCAGCCGGCAACGTAAGCATTAAGTAGGAGCTCGTAATTCATAATACATAATACAGAGACCAGGTCCAGATCTCCACTTGCCGCATTTCAAATTCTCACATTCTCATTCCCACATTCTAATTTTGACATTCTCATTCCCACATTTTCATTCTCACATTTCCACATTTTCACATTTCCACATTTTCACACTAGCACACTAGCACACTAGCATATTAGCACTAGCATATTAGCATTAGCATATTAACCCCTGCATTCTTTAAAATCCTTACCTTTGCATGACCTCCCGGATGTGCTACAGTATTTTCGCCAGGTCACATGGTAAGGTCCCTTGCCTTTGGAGCGTGACCCATCCATTTTTTATTATTGTTTCTATCAAACCATCATTGCAATGGCTAAATATATTTTTGTTACGGGAGGCGTTACGTCATCCCTTGGTAAAGGAATTATTGCTGCATCACTGGCGAAATTGTTGCAGGCACGGGGACTGAAAGTTACCATCCAGAAATTCGATCCCTACATCAACGTGGATCCCGGTACTCTAAACCCTTACGAGCATGGTGAGTGCTTCGTTACGGAAGATGGAGCCGAAACGGATTTGGACCTTGGTCACTACGAACGCTTCCTTAATATTTTCACTTCACAGGCGAACAACGTCACTACCGGTCGCATCTACCAGACAGTAATCAATAAAGAACGCGAAGGTGCTTATCTGGGTAAGACCGTTCAGGTTGTGCCGCACATCACAGACGAAATCAAACGTCGGATGTTGTTACTCGGCCATTCGAACAAGAATTACGACATCATTATAACCGAGCTCGGTGGAACTGTTGGTGACATTGAAAGTCTGCCGTTCATCGAATCTCTCCGTCAATTGCAATGGGAACTTCCTGAAGAAGATACAGTGGTGGTGCATCTCACATTGGTGCCTTATTTGAAGGCCGCGAAAGAACTAAAGACCAAACCTACGCAGCACAGTGTAAAAATGCTTGCGCAGGAAGGCGTTCATCCGGATATTATTGTTTGTCGCACCGAAGACATGCTTACTCCCGAAATTCGTCGGAAGATTGCGCAGTTCTGTAATGTAAAGCAGGAAGCTGTTATTGAAGCAGCCGATGCCCCGACCATTTATGAAGTGCCATTGGCCATGATGCGCGAAAAGCTGGATCTCATCTGTCTGAAAAAACTAAACATCACCAATTTCGGTGAGCCTGAATTAGGCAAATGGAAAGAATTCCTTGATAAGCTTAAGTACCCAAAAAGCAAGGTCAACATTGGTCTTATAGGCAAGTACATCGAATTACAGGATGCATATAAATCTATTCTGGAGGCATTTGTACATGCCGGAGCAATGAACGAATGCAAGGTTCATATCACTAATGTTCACAGTGAATTTATTACTGAAGAAAACGTATCGGAAAAACTATCCGGACTCGACGGACTTCTTGTAGCACCAGGATTTGGGCATCGTGGAGTGGAAGGGAAGATCACTGCAGTAAAATATGCACGCGAAAATAAGTTGCCTTTCTTCGGTATTTGTCTGGGTATGCAAATGGCAGTTATTGAGTTTGCGAGAAACGTCCTCGGATTAAAAGACGCACATTCTACCGAGATGAATCCAAACAGTCCACACCCTGTGATTGATCTGATGGAAGAGCAAAAGCAGATCACTGCCAAGGGAGGAACAATGCGCCTTGGATCTTATCCCTGTCATATTAAAGAAGGAACTCTGGCACACAGAATTTATGGCGCTACTGACATCGAAGAGCGGCATCGCCATCGCTGGGAGTTCAATAACCATTTCCTTTCTGATTTTGAATCGGCGGGAATGATCGCAAGCGGCACAAATCCTGAAAGTAATCTTGTGGAGATAATTGAAATACCGGGTCATCCATTCTTTATCGGCGTTCAATATCATCCGGAGTTGAAAAGCACCGTGGAAAATCCTCAGCCTGTTTTTGTAAACTTCATCAAAGCTGCCAAGGATTACGTAGAAGTGAAAAGCGCTTCGAGGCCAACGGTATTGCAAACTCAAACTATTTAATTAGAGATACAGGCCTGCGAGAGGGTATAAGAGTGGGGAATTCATCTATACGAATACTCCAATAGCCTATCTTTGCGCCTTTAAATAAAAGAATACATGGACCGCAATACGGTGATTGGTTTTGTTCTGCTCGCAGTGTTATTGTTTCTTTACCTGTTTCTCTCCACAAAGAGCAGCCAGGAAATCGCGCAGCAAAAAAAACGTCAGGAAGATTCAATCGCATTGATCAATAAAGCGCGCCAGCCAAAAGTTGCGGCTGTGGATACCATTCAGGTACGGTCCGATTCATCCCTCCAGGGCGCAAACGTTGGGAGCGAAACTTTGCAAACTATTGAGAACGAAGTTTTCAGGGTTACATTTTCAAACAAAGGTGGTCAGCCAAAAAAAGTTGAACTGAAGAACTACACCAGGCCCGATGGTCGGCCCGTGGTGCTTGGCGGAACAGATTTTGACAAATTTTCTTATCCGGTAAATACCGGCGCTGCAGTGGCGCAAACCAGTGAGCTCTTCTTTAGCGGGGGCAGTACTCAGAAAACCGCGGATGGTCAGCAGGTAGTTTACCAGTTGAATGGTCCGAATGGCGAATCGATAATACACCAGTTTCTTATTCGTGATAAAGAATATTCGATTGACTGGAATATTCAGCTCAACGGTGCAGACCGGCTCCTGACCCAGGGTGCTTTTAATTTAACCTGGCAGAACGAGCCTATGCAAATGGAAAAAGATGTTGCCTATGAGCGACAAATGTCGAACGTTGCATTTTACGAGGATGGCGATTTTGATTACATCATGTCAAAGTCGGCCTACAAATTTGAAAATGCCGTTCAGTGGGTAAGCGTTGCGCAGCAGTTCTTCAATACAACACTTATCGCCAAAAATAATTTCACATCCGGAGATATCAGCCTGGTAAAAAGTGCGGACACTTCCGCAACGATAGCGAAGACGACAGTTAGCCTTCAAACGAAACTGCCGATCGGATCACAGGCGACGCTGCCTCTGCAATTGTACTTCGGGCCGAACGATTACAACATCCTCAAGAAGCAGGCACCAGAGATGGATAAGATCGTCAACCTCGGACGCGACATGTATGCATTTGTAAGACCAATAAACAAATACATCGTGATGCCGGTCTTTGATTTCTTCCGCAGCTTTGTGGGAAGTCTTGGTATTGTGATCGCGCTTTTGACAATATTCATCCGTTTACTAACCTCACCGTTGGTTTATTCGAGCTACCTGAGTGGTGCGAAGATGAAGGCTTTAAGGCCGGAGATAGAACAACTCAAAAAGAAGCATGGCGATGACCAGCAAACCATCGGCATGGAGCAAATGAAATTGTTCCGCGAAGCAGGTGTAAATCCACTTGGCGGTTGTATTCCGGCACTTCTACAAATACCTATCTTTTTCGCCCTGTATAGCTTCTTTAACTCGCACATTGCACTTAGAGGGGAGAGCTTCCTTTGGGCAAGCGATCTTTCGTCTTACGATGTGCTCTTCCGTTTTCCAATACACGTATGGGGCCTAGGCAACCACCTTAGTTTGTTCACCCTGACTGCAGTGGTAACAAGTTTCCTTATTTCGCTGTACAATATGAACATGACGCCGGACCAGAATAACCCTGCTCTGAAGTACATGCCTTACATTTTTCCGTTCATATTGCTGTTTATTTTTAACAGTCTTCCATCGGCCCTTACTTGGTATTATACGGTGTCTAACGTGATCACCCTGATATTGCAGTTTATCATTCAGAACTACATTATCGACCACGATAAGATACTGGCGAAGATTCAGGCAAACCGATCCAAACCCAAAGTGAAAACCAAATGGCAGGAAAGGATTGAGCAGATGCAGGAGGCCCAGAAACAGGCAGCTGCGGCACAATCTAAATCTAAACCAAACAAGAAATAAGTACGATATTCACGGTTGATGTGATTTGATTGCAACCGCAAACTGCAGTGTTCCGTCTTGATTAACAATTGAAAACGGTATTATGAAAAGGCAGTTGTTTACAGCTTTGTTGGTGATTTCCTCAGTATTTGGATATGGACAAAAGGTTGTTTCGGAACTAACTCTTGTTTATGATGCCTCCATCTCATCCGGCTCCGCGGAACCGAGGATGGCAGATGCGCTTGACGGGTCTACCTCAACCTTATATTTGAAGGGCCATCTGAGTAGGGTGGAAATGGTTAGTGCATTGTTTTCATCGACCACGATTCATGATTCTCGCACGGGCAGCGCCACCATATTGCGTGAAGTAAGTGGACAGAAGCTGCTCATACGCATGAATGCGGAAAACTGGAAGGAGAAAAATAAGAGATACCGCGATATTGAGTTCAAGAATACAGGTGAAACAAAAACCATCGCTGGCTATAAATGCCAGAAAGCCGTTGCAACCCTTAAAGACGGATCGACATTCGTTGTATTTTATACGCCGGAACTTGTACCCGAAAACCGTGAATACGATTACCAGTTTAGAAGCCTCAATGGCTTACCGCTTGAATATGAGCTCAGTATGGGTAAGCTCACGATAAGATATACTGTATCTAAGGTAAATTTAAACCCCGTGCCTGCGTCAAAATTTGATGTTCCAAAATCTGGCTACAGGGAAATGACTTATGAGGAAAGTAAGAAAACGGCCTCAGCCAACTAATACAATTATTACTGTAGATTATTTATGAAGGTTGATCTTCAGGTCAACAGCCTCTAAATTGGTTTTGAATTGCTGTTTGTGTGTGCTCGTTTTGTACTTATAGGGGAGAATGTAAATAGTATTCCCTTTTTGAAACGCCATCACCGAATTGTGCAAAACGAAATCCCGGTTCTTGGTTGTAAAACCAAGACTACCAGAGTACTGAGGGCCTGATTTCAGAGAGAAACCGGTGAATGAAGATGGACTAAAACTCGTATTCAGCGAGGATTTTTTCTTGTTCTTTTCGCCTCCACTGCTTGCAATTGCAAGCACCACTACTCCAAGCAAGAAGCAACTCGCGAGAGATTTTTTGATCATGTGGTTTAGTTTTAGCGTAAAGATTTGATTCATCTCAACGAAGATAATAAAGATTTTATGAATGTTTTAACCGCCCATCCAAAACTTTTTAACAATTGAAGGTGGCTTGGTTTTTTACCAAATAATTACGGCTGCGGATATCAACGGGTTGCCTATCTTTCGCGAGTTATCAAAAAGCTGGGGAAAACGGGTGAATAGATTGGTTTGAATAAGAATAACGGATAGCATATTTTACATAAACCTTTTACGATGAAAGAAAATCCCTACCGACAGGACAAAGAAGAGATCCGGGAGCTCGTAAGACAGTTTCAGAATTTAAAGGCGGGTCGTACACATGCTTTCCTGGATGAAGAAGCGTTTGAAAAGATCATAGATTATTACGACGATTCGGAGGAATTCAATATGGCGCTTGAAGCGGCTGAATTCGCCGTCGAGCAGTTTCCTTATTCTTCTGCATTGCTTCTGAAAAAAGCTGATTTGCTCATTGCCACGCGGCAATATCGCGATGCGCTTGATGCATTGCAGCATGCGGAAGTGCTCGATCATAACGATATCAATCTGTATATCCTGAAAACCGATGCATTCCTTGCATTGGATCAACCGGAGAAAGCCGTTGAACTTCTTGAAAATGCATTGCAGCTTTTTGAAGGCAACGAACGTATTGAATTACTTTTTGAACTGGCCGATGTCTACGATGATTATGAGGAGTTTGATAAGATATTTGATTGTCTGCAATTGATCCTGCAACAGGAGCCTACTAACGAAGAAGCATTATACAAAATATGTTTTTGGACAGATTTTACTGGTCGCAACGAAGAAAGCATACGACTACATCAGAAGATAATTGATGATTATCCATACAATGAGCTCGCATGGTTCAATCTTGGTGCTGCATACCAGGGAATGAAATTATACGAACGAGCCATCGATGCATATAGCTATGCAGTTACCATTGACGAGAAGTTTGATTATGCTTATCGCAATATGGGTGACGCGTACATTCGTTTGCGTAAGTATAAGGATGCAATAGAGGTGCTAGAACGAGTGTTAGAATTATCGCGCCCTGAAGATGTTATTTACGAAGCGATCGGTCATTGTTATGATAGGATGAAAAACTATGCACAGGCACGTTTCTATTATCGCAAGGCATCGCATTTGAACCAGGAGGACAGCAAACTTTACTACAAAATTGCGTGCACTTATATGAACGAGGCGCAATGGAATATGGCGGTTCGTCAGTTGGAATTTGCAATGCAGATACATCGGGCGCAGCCGGAATATAACCTTGCGATGGGCGAATGCAAAATGCAATTAGGTGATTACAAGGAAGCCATCCAGCATTTTTCTTCTGTGGTCCGTCAACGTCCAAAAAATGTTTCCAGTTGGGAAGCACTGATACGTTGCCTTTATGTAGGTGGTTTTTATAGTGAAGCCAAAGAACAGGTTGGAGCCGCACTTCAGCATACCGATCATAAGAATGTTTTTTATTATTACCTGAGTGCGATCAATTTTGCGATGCGTCAACCGAAAGAAGGATTGCGGAACCTGGAATATGCGTTGATAGTTGTGCCGCGGCAATTTAAGAAGTTCACAGAGCTGGATCCGTCATTGCTGCAGCGTCAGCAGGTTGCCGATCTTGTTTCACGGTACCGGAAAATCACAAGGTAACATACAACATCCACGCGCAAAGAATTAGAATTAGTTCCCTATTTTTGCGCGGCTGATTGATAGTACCGTAAACTCCATGTAATGAATTTTAACCTCTCGCAAATCCCTGAAAGAAAGCTCAAACCAAGAACAGATGGCATCACAATGGTGATGGATAAAGGACTTAGCATTCCGGAAGTGCATAACTTCCTGAGTGTATCAAACCCTCATGTTGACATCGTTAAATTGGGTTTCGGGACTTCTTTCGTAACTCCAAACCTGCGTGAGAAACTGGAAGTTTATGCGTCATACAATGTACCTGTTTATTTCGGCGGAACTTTGTTTGAAGCGTTCCTGGTAAGAAATCAATTCCAGGATTACATCAGTGTTTGTAAAGATTTCGGCATCTCGTATATGGAGGTGAGTGATGGTTCTATCAGTATACCTCACGCAGAAAAATGCGGCTATATAGAAAAGCTTACAAAGTATGGAACAGTATTGAGTGAAGTAGGCAGTAAGGATGCAGCACACATCATTCCGCCCTACAAATGGATAGAGTTAATGAAAGCGGAGCTTGAGGCTGGATCAACTTATGTTATTGCAGAAGCAAGAGAGGCTGGGAATGTTGGAATCTATCGTGGTAGCGGTGAGGTTCGTGAAGGGCTGGTGCAGGAAATACTCACTCAGATACCGGAAGAAAAAATACTTTGGGAGGCACCTCAGAAATCTCAACAGCTTTACTTTATTGAATTACTTGGCTGCAACGTGAACCTGGGAAATATTGCGCCAACAGAAGTGTTGCCGCTTGAAGCCATGCGTGTTGGTCTTCGTGGGGATACATTTCATTTATTCCTAAACAAAGAAGAAACAGCCTGATGCGAACATTCGGATTGATCGGATTTCCACTGACTCATTCTTTTTCGCAACGATATTTCACCGAAAAGTTTGCGAACGAACAGATCAATGATGCACAGTATCTGAACTTTCCGTTGGATGATATCGAAGATTTAAAAACTTTACTTCATCAACGTAATGATCTCGTTGGCCTCAACGTTACGATCCCCTATAAAGAACAAGTCATTCCTTATCTGTATTCATGTAATGAAATTGTCAATGAGATTCAGGCATGTAATTGCATCAAGATCATTGACGACAAGTTGTTTGGGTTCAATACCGATGTTGAAGGCTTCAGAATATCGCTTCAAAAAAAATTAAAGCCACATCATACACGCGCACTCGTGTTGGGAGAGGGTGGTGCAGCCAAGGCAGTCGCATATGCCTTGAAACAACTGGACATTTCTTACCTGACAGTTTCAAGGCGTGGTAACAATGCTGCAGGCTCGGTTCAATATCATCAGCTCAATGATGAGATGATGGAAGAATTCACGCTGATCATCAATACAACTCCACTCGGCATGGCGCCGAACATTGAACAGGCGCCGCAGATTCCTTACTCCGCATTAACACCGCGCCATTATTTATTTGATGTCGTTTATAATCCTGCTAAAACCATGTTCCTTCAACTTGGTGAAGACAAAGGAGCAGCAATAGAGAACGGCCTGGAAATGCTTACACTGCAGGCTGAAGCAGCATGGAAGATATGGAATGAAGTGCATTAATCCCTGCGTTTAAACCGTAAGTCTTTGTTGTGCCGCGGCAGGAAGTTTTGCAACTTTTCTGTTCTCGTAATTGAAACAGATCATACCTGTTTTCGCAAAGGCAACGTCAATGATAACATCGCCCGATCGCTTTTCAAGTTTGTAATAGAGATTGAATCCAACGCGTGAAAATTCTGATGCGGTTACGTAGGCTGTTATTACATCGCCATAAAAAAGCTCGGCTTTGAATTCTATCGCGGCATCTGCCATGATAAGACTCGCGCCCTCCATATTAAGTTCAGAATATCCTAACGAAGCAAGGTATTGCACACGGGCTTCATGAATGATACTTAATATGGTGTCATTACCCACATGACCGCCATAATTAAGATCAGTAATACGAACGGGAATATTTGTGTTGAAATGGAAGTTAGCAGGCAGTTCAATCTTAATCCTTGTCATACAACCGGAAGTTATGCAAAGATTTGTTTTCTATTATTGTTCCATCAAAAGCTCTTTCAATTCAAGTATATCCATGTAATTGCCGGAAGCAGGAACAAAGCCAGATCCATGAAACCGGTTTTTCCAATCTTCAAACCTGCTTATCCATGCAGCTTCGTCATGAGCGCGCTGAGATACGCCATACAACTTATCCAGCTGTGCAATAAATTTAGCGGAAAGCCTTGTCTTTTGCCCATTAGGAGAGGTAACTGTGATGTAACGTTCATTGTTATCAAGTACAAGGTCGGTATCCATTATAAGATTGCCGGATTCATCGGTGATCAATGGTGCTGTTACCTGTATGTTTTCCGAACGAACGGGCTGAAGGTACTCATCTACATCAAAGTTCTTGAGACGCGGTCTGTTGTTTTGTCGTGGCCTGTTTCCACTCACTGAGCCTGACACATTATTGTTTGTGCGATCATTAGTAGCAAGTAAACCGGTTTGTTGTTGAACCTTTTCAGTTAGGTCCGGATTCACAAGCACCAGGTTGGGAATCGTTGTAAGTGTGGTGGCTTTTTTTGAACTGTTGTTGTTGAAAAATAAAAAGAATACGGCAACTGCTGCTACAACAAACACGGCTGCAACCGATGCGATCCGGCGCCAGTGCATTTGTATTACAGATGCCTCTGAAGAAGTTGTTTGCATCGTGTCAGAAGTACCATCGAGCTCCGCAACGATGTTTTGCCATACAATTGAAGGTGGTTCTATTTCAACAGAATTGATACGATCAGCAAGCGATTGGCCTGCAGTGCCCTCTGCTTCCAGCTTTGCCGCAATTGCGTTCCAGGTTCCGGTGGGTGGTTCTATTTCTAATTGCTGAAACCTGTATCGTAATTTGTCATCCATTTTTTTCTTTATTATACGCTTTCTGGGTATCGCTTAAATACTGTGTCACTTTCTTCTGCAGGATTGCTTTGGCGCGGGCAAGTTGAGATTTACTTGTACCCTCGCTGATATTCAGCAATTCGCCTATCTCCTTATGTGAATACCCTTCGATCACATACAGGTTGAATACGGTTCGATAGCCGGGTGATAGATCCTGGATCAGGTTAATGATATCTTTTTCCGCCAGACTGTCAATCGCCGTGATGTCGGTGTCTTCAATCGTGCTTTCTTCTTTGTCGCTTACTGTCGATAGTTTCGCCGCTTTCTTCCTGTAATGTTCGATGGATGAATTGATGAAAACACGTCTGATCCATCCCTCGAACGATCCTTCTGCCCGAAACCGGTGCAGGTTCTTATACACTTTTATAAATCCTTCCTGCAACAGATCCTGTGCATCATCGCTGTTGTTCGCATAACGCATACAAACAGCGTACATCTTTGATGCAAACCTGTTGTACAGTTCTTCCTGCATTCGTCTGTCACCCGCGATACATCCAGCTATTAAGTCGGATTCTGAAATTGTATGGTTGCTTTTTTGTAACAAATTTTTTGAATGGGTTTTGGATTACGCCTCCTGGTCGACCAATCGTTGCTGCAAAAATAAAACCAGCTGAGACGCTGCTTTTTGCCGGTGACTGAACTCATTTTTTTCTATCAGGTCCATTTCAGCAAAGGTTTTGGTTGATCCATCTGGAACAAATACAGGGTCATAACCGAAACCTTTACCACCACTGCGATGATTAGTGATCTGACCTTCGCAAATGCCTTCAAAAAAGTATTCTTCGCTGTCAAACATAAGGCATATAACTGTACGAAACCTGGCTTTCCTTGTGCCAGCATCTTCCAACTGCCCCAGCAACTTATCGATATTATCATCAGCATTCGCTTCGTCTCCGGCATATCTCGCAGAACGCACGCCTGGCGCGCCGTTAAGAGCTTCCACCTCGAGTCCTGTGTCTTCGCTGAAACAATTTTTACCAGTTAATTCATATATCACACTGCATTTTTCACGGGCATTTTCTTCGAGCGTTGGGAATGGTTCGGGAATTTCTTTCTGAATTCCTGCCTGTTTCAATGAGATCACATTTATATGCGTGCCAATGGCAGATTGGATCTCGTTTACCTTGTGTTCATTATTTGTTGCGAAAATGAGTGTCGTCATGCGATTACTATTACAATCCAAACATTTGTTTCAAAGCTCCCCAAAGCTTTGTTTTGATGCCCCTGGCGTTTTGTGAATCGCCCAGCATTTCTTTTAGGTCTGGCGCCACGGAAAATACATAGTTGTTATGGGACGATACAACATAAGGCGCTGAATCAATGCCGATGATCCCGGCTGCATTATCGACACCCAATGCGATAAGTTTCTGAGGACGTAGCTGCTGTTCAATTTCAGATAAGCTGTACTCGTGTTTCGCAAGGTTAACAATGGCTACGTCAGCGAGTGTCAGATTGCAGGCTGCAAGCATTTTAGTTAGTAAAGAAAGCTCATCATCCGGCAGGTATATTGCGTTCGATTTATGTACGAGAATGATCACCTCCTTAAGGTTGTTCCCTAAAAATTTTATGGAAGTCGATGGGGCAGTTTGATCTGCGGTTAATGTATCAACACTTACCAGGTTGTCCTTATAAAGGTCACGCAGTATGGAGGCAGATAAATTGAGTTCTTCGAAGCTCATGATGGATCTTCCCAGCAGCTGCTGGATTTGGTTTGCGTTTTGGCTTTGCCAGCCCGAACTTTGTTCGTTTCTTTGTAGCCCAAAAAAACACTATTTTTTGGGAGTGAACTTAAAAACTTTTGAAATGATAGCGGAACAGAACATCCGGGTAACCCGTGCGGAAAGAAGCAAACTGCACGATCTTTCACTTGAAGAACTTCCATTTGGCAGGTATTTTACTGACCATATGCTGGAAGCGGATTACATCAATGGTGAATGGAAGAATATTGAGGTCAAACCTTACCAACCCCTGGTTCTGGACCCATCGCTTGCGGCCTTTCATTACGGTCAGGCCATCTTCGAAGGCATTAAAGCTTACAGAAATGAGGAGGGAGATGCTTTCATCTTCCGTGCATACGACAATTTCAAGAGATTTAATGTGTCCGCTGAAAGGATGCAGATGCCAACGATTCCCGCGGATATATTCATTGAAGGTATGCGCCAATTGATCGAGCTGGATAAAAACTGGATCCCTGCAAAGCCAGATCATAGCCTCTACATCCGGCCGTTCATGATTGCAACAGATGAGATGCTTGGAGTAAAACCGTCCGATACCTATAAGTTCATGATCATCCTTAGTCCCACCGGGCCATACTTTGCGGCACCCATGCGGATATATGTGGAGGAATTTTTTACTAGAGCTGCCCCGGGCGGAGTAGGTTTCGCAAAAGCAGCAGGTAACTATGGGGGATCCATGCTTGCCACAGCCGAAGCAAAGAAAAAGGGCTACGACCAGGTTCTATGGACCGACGCTGAGACGCATAAAGTGGTGCAGGAAATTGGTGTGATGAACGTATTTTTCGTTGCTGGCAGTAAGGTGCTTACGCCTTGTCTCGATGAGGGAACCATCCTTGCCGGAGTTACGCGTGACACGGCGATCACGGTGTTAAGCGATATGGGCTATGACGTGCAGGAAAGGAAAGTGAATATTGATGAGCTGATCGAACTATATAAAGCAGGTGAACTGACAGAGGTGTTTGGCACAGGTACTGCCGCTGTTATCGCTCCTATTCGGGAATTGAAATACAAAGACTTCGTAATGACGTTCAACGTGGATGCTTATAAAGCAGGTCCGGGACTGAAGGCGATTGTTACCGATATTCGCGAGGGCAGGGCCGCTGACAAGTACGGATGGCTGGTGCCGTGTAAAGACTCGAATGCTTAGAGTCGCTTTTTTGATCGAAAAACTATTTTTATTTTTTTTATTGAGGGATGGCTGTTACCTTTGCCGTCCCAAAAATTAAAAGGTTTAGAATGCCTACAATACAGCAACTGGTAAGAAAAGGAAGAGAAATTATCAAGGCCAAAAGTAAGTCGCGGGCTTTGGATGCATGTCCATTCCGCCGTGGAGTTTGTACCCGTGTTTACACTACCACTCCAAAGAAACCGAACTCTGCACTTCGTAAAGTAGCAAAGGTTCGCCTTACAAATAAAGTAGAGGTGATCGCTTACATACCTGGTGAAGGTCATAACCTTCAGGAGCACTCTATCGTGCTTGTAAGAGGTGGTCGTGTGAAGGATCTTCCCGGAGTTCGTTACCACATTGTTCGCGGTAGCCTCGACACTGCTGGTGTTAAGGACCGTAAGAAGAGCCGTTCGAAATACGGTACAAAACGTGAAAAAGCTAAGAAATAATCAATAAGTATATTTTCAAATCATTGTATAAATGAGGAAGACTAAAGCCAAAAAAATTGCCCCGGCACCAGACGCGCGTTTCAACGATGCGTTAGTAACCCGTTTCGTGAACAACCTGATGTGGGAGGGAAAGAAAAACACCGCATTCAACATCTTCTATGATGCTGTTGATCGCATCAGCAAACAAACCGGCGATAATGGCTACGAGGTTTGGAAAAAAGCATTGGCTAATGTAACACCTGCTGTGGAGGTTAGAAGCCGTCGTATCGGTGGTGCTACATTCCAAATTCCATCTGAGGTTCGTGCAGATCGTAAGATCTCCCTGAGCATCAAATGGCTGATCCGCTTCAGCCGTGAAAGAAACGGTAGAAGTATGTCTGAAAAACTTGCCAATGAAGTGATCGCAGCAAGTAAAGGTGAAGGTGGAGCTTTCAAAAAGAAAGAAGATACACACCGTATGGCTGAAGCTAATAAAGCTTTTGCTCACTTCCGCGTATAACCCAACGCATTCTAAATATTCAGATAGCCGCTGCGAAGCGGCTTTTTGTTTTTTCCGTTATTGAATAACGAGTTGCCCGCTGCCTTCCTGTCTTGCTTTTCTAATAACACGATAGAAATACACTCCCGCAGAAAAGCCGGCTAGTGAGATATCGTTATGAACGTCCTCGAGCGGCTTTCTTAACAGCAGTCTGCCAAACGAATCATAGATCTGCAATTCCACTCCTTCAAAATCCTGTATTGCAATAGTAATCTTGTTGTTTTTACGCGTGGGATTTGGGTAAGCGATGACGACATCTTTCGGCCAGTGAAAAACTCTTTCAATGTTGCTGTAAAATTGTGATGAAGCGGTGGTTAAGCGAACACGGTATTCATTGTACCCCGCCACTATCGCCTCGTCCTGCCATTCAAAGTTTAGGGCGTTGAGATTAACCACAGTAGTAAGATCCACCCATTCAGAACCTTTCTTTTTTTGAAGCGTAACAGAATGAAGGCCTGCTAAAGCAGACAAACTAAGCCGCAACCTGGTGACATCGACCAGGCCATCGGCCAAAAATTGGCTGTAGTAACATGAAACACCCTGGATATCGTATTGAATCGCAAGGCTTCTAAGCGCCTCAATAGCGCCGAATTTTGGGGCGACAGCAAAGTGTTTAGACGGGCCGATCGACGTAACCCACATCGTATCCGAAACTGTAGCTACCCGTTCCATATATTTTTCTCCCAATCTATAGATGTTGAAACTGTCGGCTACCGCATTTCTCCAAAACAACATAACCGAATCTCCACATACATATCCCACTTTGAGGGAAGGTTGCCTGCTGATTGTAAACAGGTCTGAAATATATGCGGTGTCTGCAGTTTCAATCTTTAACTGACCGGTTCCCGTCGTTGAAGTGGGAACCCAGCGGTGAAATTGAGTTCCCAATTCGACGCTGCCGATATTTTTCCAAATGCCACCGGCTTCCCGGAAATAGAGATTAGCGCTTCCCGAAACGGACGTTCTCCAACGGAGTACGCTGCTGTGTCCGGCTTCCAGGTGGTCGTTCGCTACTGGAAAATTCCATTTGAAGTAAAATTTGTCTTCAAGTAACCAACTTAGCGAAAACGGCTGCGATCCTGTCAGCCGGGATCCATCAACAATGATCCGGTAACTGCCTGGGCGGGGAAGATGAACAACCACCTGCTCAATGTTGTTGAGGGTGTCAACGCCCGGCATCGCCGGCAAACCCAGCGAGTCTATATGAGGAAAGCTGCTCAGTACCAACGGTCGGATCGTCCCGCCATCAGGATCTTCAACTGATAGGTCCAGGTTGTTGATAAGCGCATGGTGTGCGTTTGGCGAGGCGGGCGGGTCGAGCCATGCGAGCGTTATCTTCAGACTGGCAATGTTTTCGGGAACAATGAGGTTTACATTTTTTGTTTGTCTGGAATCTACGGTGTCAGAATAGTGATCTCCATTCAGAATCGCCTGTATTGCTTTGTATGCATCTACACTTCCAAACCCCGAGACGAAATCCGGCCCGGGCTTTAACAGGTCGGTGGCGGTATTAACAAGTACAGCACGAAGCAGCGCTGATGTCGGTAATATGCCGTTTTTGCTGCGATAGGCATCCTGAAGTGCAATGCTGATACCTGAAACCATTGCTGCGGCACCGGAACTCCCTTCCTGGCCAAAAGCGACGAGCTCCGGCTTGATCCTACCATCGTAAGCGGGTCCACGCGAGCTGCGACTTTCAACATTATAGAAGGAATCAATCGCTCCAACCACGAGCGAATTTTTGGACATTTTGAAACTGCCCGAAAGATTCGCGGCGGGAAGACCAGCGTACCTGCCGTGGCCGGGTGTTTCCAGGCCGATATTTCCTGCCGAAAAAACGTGTAGTAGCCATGGCTGTTCAATAGAAAGCTGATCATATGCTGCCGCATCTGTAGCGTAATAGTTTTCGATGCCAGTTCCGTATGAATGATTTTGAACCGATATGGAGCTTGCAATATATAATTGCGGGTTGTCTGGCAACAGTGTTTCGAAAGAAGATGAATGTACCCTTGCTCCCCATGCAGCACCCTTTGAGAATGGAGAACTGTTACCTGCGCCGGCTGCGATGGTTGCCATGCGCGTCGCATGGCTGGAAGAAGCAGAGGGCGATGATTGATCGAAAACTACCCGGTTAATAAGGTCGATGTCTGAGCTGTCGAATGCCTGCTCTTTAATTGAAAGGGAAAACCCGGTTCCGTTATAGGAGGGATATAATCCGTGAAGCACATTTACCTGGTTGGTGGTAGGGTCGAAGCCGGGGATCAGGGTTTCCTCTTTTGCAACCCTCTGCAATTCAATAAATTTTACAAGCCCTTTCCTTACCAGCAAGCTGTCCAGGGTAGCAAGATCTGTACGTAGAAGCAGGCAATTATATTCTCTGATGACCTGGTTTTCTGGCACGTTGATTCCAGCATCTACGAGTGCCTCGATCGCTTTGGCAACGTTATGGACGTTTACAAGAACACGAATTTGCGCTGACCTTTCCAACGGTTTCCGGGCCGACTCCCTCAAACGCGGAGATAACACATCGTTCAACTGCTGGCCGTAGCCAACTGATGACAGTAGCAGGAGGCAGAGGATCAGTTTAAACAAATGTCGGAGATGCATAAAAGGTGTTGCTCTAAAGATAAGCGTGGATCAATTTGCGAAGCTGGAATTTTTCAGGACCAGGGATAAAAAAATTTAAAGGAAATACGCATTTGCCAAAAGGTTTTCGAACAGTGCAGTCGTTCAACAAGATAAGACTAGAACACTAACCGTTATAATCAGTAATTGCAACAGGGTTTCATTTTTTCTGAGCAGTCGAATCTAAGGAAATGTTAAATTGATGATGTAGTAACCAATATAAATCAAACCAATTATGAAACAAACTTTCCTGAAGTGTCTGTCAGGCGCTCTTGTAATGGGTATACTCATTACCGCCTGTAAGAAGAATGCCGATGTGATCCACAATGAAGAGCCAGGTGTATCCCAAACCGCTCTTGACAAGATTTATGCATTAGGATTCAGTAACAAGAACGTTGTAAAAGATGGCGATGGTTATGTTGTTGAAGGCGACATCTATCTTTCTGAAAAGGATTTGAATTCCAAGCCCGAAATGGTGTTCTTGCGGGTGGGACAGGAAGAGCAGTATCGCACGATGAATATTGTGCGAGCTCCCAGGGAAATAACCGTGAGCATTGCCAGTAAGCTGCCTTCATCTTATGTAGCGGCACTAGATGAGGCATTAGCCAGATACAATGCTGAAAACCTCACCATTACTTTCAGACGAGTAAGTTCCGGGGCCAACATAAGCATCGTTTCAGCGGGGGGTAATTTCCTGGCTTCCGCCGGATTCCCATCTTCCACTGGCGCGCCATATAGCCAGATCAAGGTAAACTCAAGGGCAATTGGAAATCAGCCCCAAAGTACAGTTGCAACAATTCTGGCGCATGAGATCGGGCATTGCATTGGATTCCGTCATACTGATTATTACAACCGTGCAATCAGTTGCGGAGGCGCTGCAAGCAACGAAGGTGCATCAACTGTTGGCGCAATCCTTATTCCGGGAACTCCGTCTACAGCGGAGAAAGGGTCTTTCATGCTTGCCTGTATCGGTTCTGGTGAAAATCGTCCTTTCACAAGTAACGATAAAACAGCTTTAGATTACATGTACTAATGAATTAAGTCAAATCAGCCACAAACCAGATCATTACAAACTATTAAACGTTCAGTTACTACAGCCCTGCAATCGCAGGGCTTTTTTAATGCACAATGCATATCAACAATTCAATAAAATCAAAACAAAAATGTTCAGGATAGTCAGAATTAATTACCTTTGCGCACCCAAAACCGGGAAGTCTCATTCCCATTAATTTAAAAGAAAATACAAACGCAAGTCATGGCAGACTTAAGATTTCAAAGAAACTTTGGTATTGCGGCCCATATTGATGCCGGTAAAACCACCACCACCGAGCGTATCCTGCGCTATACCGGTATGATCCACAAGATCGGTGAAGTACACGAAGGAGCAGCTACCACCGACTGGATGGAGCAAGAGAAGGAGAGAGGTATTACCATCACGTCCGCAGCAGTGAGTTGCCAGTGGAACTTCCCAACGGTGCTGGGGAAAGCAGATGCAAATACAAAAAAATATTATTTCAACATCATTGATACTCCGGGCCACGTTGACTTTACCGTTGAGGTAGAACGTTCCATGCGTGTTCTAGATGGTCTGATTGCCTTGTTTTCCGCTGTTGACGGTGTAGAACCGCAAAGCGAAACAGTTTGGCGCCAGGCGAATCGTTACAACGTTCCACGTATTGGCTTCGTGAATAAAATGGACCGCAGTGGTGCTGACTTTCTTAACGTAGTTAAGCAGGTTAAGGAAATGCTTGGAAGCAAAGCGGTTCCTTTACAATTGCCGATAGGGGCTGAAGATGATTTCAAAGGAGTGGTTGATCTTATCAAGATGAAAGGAATCATCTGGGATATGGAAACAGAAGGGATGACTTACAAGGAAATCCCCGTTCCCGAGAACATGATTGAGGATGCGAACGAGTGGAGAGCACACCTGGTTGAAGCTGTGGCTGAATACGATGACGCGTTAATGGAAAAGTTCTTTGACGATCCGAATACCATTACTGAAGATGAAATGCACGCGGCAATCCGCAAAGCGACGATCGACCTTTCGATCGTGCCGATGATGTGTGGTTCTTCGTTCAAAAATAAAGGAGTTCAAACTGCATTGGATGCTGTTTGTCGCTACCTCCCAAGCCCGATGGATATTGAGGCTGTGAAGGGTACCGATCCTGATACAGGAGAAGAAATCCTCCGCAAACCAGATGCGAAAGAACCATTCGCGGCCCTGGCCTTTAAGATCATGACCGATCCTTTTGTGGGGCGTCTTGCATTCTTCCGGGTTTATAGCGGTCATCTCGATGCAGGTTCTTACGTTCTAAACGTTCGTAGCGGTAAAAAAGAGCGCATCAGCCGCATCATGAAAATGTTTGCCAACAAGCAGAATCCGATCGACTTCATTGAAGCCGGCGATATCGGTGCAGCAGTTGGTTTTAAAGAGATCAAAACAGGAGATACTCTTTGTCATGAAGATCATCCGATCGTACTGGAAAACATGTTTATTCCTGAGCCGGTGATCTCGATCGCGATCGAGCCAAAAGCGCAGGCAGACGTGGACAAAATGGGTATGGCGATAGCTAAACTTGTTGAGGAAGATCCAACCCTTCGTGTAAAAACAGACGAAGATTCGGGTCAGACGATCCTTAGTGGTATGGGTGAATTACACCTGGAGATCATTGTAGATCGTATGCGCCGCGAATTTAAAGTTGAATTGAACCAGGGTGCTCCCCAGGTTGCTTATAAAGAAGCGTTCCGTGCAACGATCGAACACCGTGAAACGCTGAAGAAGCAAACCGGTGGTCGCGGTAAATTCGCTGACATCGTATTTGAATTTGGCCCTGCTGACCAAGAGTGGCTGAAAGAAAATCCCGGTAAATCACTGCAGTTCATTAATGATATTTTCGGTGGATCTATTCCCCGTGAATTTATCCCTGCAATTCAGAAAGGATTTGAGCAGGCGATTTCAAATGGTGTTCTCGCCAATTACCCGGTTGAGAATGTAAGGGTGAGAATATTTGATGGTAGCTACCACCAGGTTGACTCCGACTCGATGTCGTTTGAACTTTGTGCGAAAGCCGGATTCCGTGAAGCTGCAAGAAAGGCGAAGCCGGTATTGCTTGAGCCAATCATGCGCGTGGAAGTAATTACACCTGAGCAATACATGGGTGATGTTACGGGTGACCTTAACCGCCGCCGTGGTATGCTTGAGGGTATGGACAGTCGCGCAGGAGCGCAGGTTATCAAAGCGAAAGTACCTTTGAGCGAAATGTTTGGTTATGTTACCCAGCTTCGTTCATTGTCTTCCGGACGTGCGAGCTCTACGATGGAATTCTCGCATTACAGCCCGGCGCCTGCAAACATCTCTGAAGAGGTGATAGCAAAAGTAAAAGGTGCGAAGGTTAACTAAGAATACCTCGTAATAATAGAAAAGCCGATGAGTGATCATCGGCTTTTTTTTTGTGCGAAATGTTCTGCAAATTATTCCGGGCAAACAAGGAATCCGTTGTCAACTTTACCGTCAACGTAGTTCTCATTGATGTCTTCAATGGTTTCCTGGATTTGCTTAGCTCTGTAGTCTGTGTTGCAACCACCGAGAACAGCGTTAGCCAGAGCGAGGAATTCGTTTACCGTCATTCCGGCAAATGTGCCAGAGCCGATCTCCATATCGCCAAGGTTCAGGTCTCCGCTTCCGAATGTTTCATCCGCTTCATCAAAACCAACCGATAATGTAAGAGCCACAACGTGTCCTACCAATACATTCTTGATTGAAGCTGGATCAGTGTAGGATGCACTCAGCACTGCTGCTTCGCCGCCAGTGGGGAGAAGGTCAGTTATCGCCTGGGCAGTCGTCAAGGTGATGGTATTTCCGCTTTCGCATCCAACGACCAGAGTGCCAAAAATGGATTCAAAGTTTGTATGCAAATAGGTTCCAGGATTTCCACCTTTTGGAACCGCGCCCCAACCACCTGGTGTTTGAGTACGACCAGGGCCACATTCCCCATCTGGAGGGCACTCAGGGAGGCAATATTTAAAAATTCTCTGGTGCGGCTGGCTACCTACTTCTTCCGCATTTTCAGGATCCGGGTAGCCACACAGTTGGTCTGTTCCATTGGCAAGGTAGGTCGTTACATTAAGGGCGAAATAGATGCACTTGTCAATGAACTCGGAATTTGCCACCTTCAGTGTCATTGTTGTTACACCTGCCCTTGGGGTGAATTGATAGAACGCATCATACACAAACGGACCTCCGCAGGCTGTCCATCTCCACTGATCACGTAAGTCAAAAAGGATCTGGTCGCGATCATCGTAATTAAATTTGATTTTTGTCAACACCCGACCCGCATCGGCAGTTAGTGTCAGGTAAGTAAATTCTTCGTCACTTACAATGGTGACCGTACCCATGTGCCGTTCAGTCATATCCGGGAGAAGGCTAACAAGGGGCATGACAAGCGGTTCTCCGCATTCTTCGACTTGTCCCATATCAATAGACGTGGGAACCGTGATAGCATCGCTTTCAAAACGTTCGTCCGCAGGCGTTTGTACCTGTTTCTGACATCCGAATAAGAATGCTGATACTGCCAACGCAAGCAGACCTTTGGTTAAGATTCGCATAAACAAAAGTTTAATGGTTAATGAATACTGTTAAGCATGCAATTAAAGAGGAAGCGCGAGGTTTTCCAGAGATGGGAGGTGAAGAGTGAAAGTAGACTAACGGGCGTTCAGATACTAGTATGTTGGGAAAAAAAAAGCCGCATTATTTTATAAAAACTCCGGTATTTCTTTTGTTGATATGGAATGAACTGTTACCTTTGCATCCCATTCGAAAAATGGGAATTGATCTATGTCACAGAGAATCAGAATCAAATTACAGTCCTACGACCACAACCTGGTGGACAAATCTGCGGAGAAGATAGTGAAGACAGTACGTAGCACAGGAGCCGTTGTAACCGGTCCAATTCCTTTACCTACGCGTAAGAAGATCTTTACTGTTCTGCGCTCGCCGCACGTTAACAAGAAGAGCCGCGAACAGTTCCAGTTGGCAACGCACAAGCGTTTACTGGATATTTATACTTCTTCTTCCAGGACTGTGGACGCACTGAGCAAGTTGGATCTTCCCAGTGGTGTTGACGTAGAGATCAAAGCGTAAGATACGTTGGCTTTGGCCATCGCTATAAATTAGTTCTTTCAATCCATCTCCCAAAACCGGTAATGCCGGAGAAAGGAGCGCTGGATATCTAAAGTAAACTCCGGGCAACCGGGAAACATATGAACTAGCCGTTCGAGGTTAGTTTACCGTTGGTACTTCCTCCGCCGTAGATGGCGAACACCGGAAAAGGTCAACGGCAAACGGGGATTGAAGTTCTGGTGTATTCATCATCAAACTGTCTCTTCAACCTTAGAAGGCACAAATCGAACAATTGATGAAAGGAATTATTGGGAAAAAGATTGGGATGACCAGCATCTTCAGTCAGGATGGCAAGCAGACAAGCTGCACCATCATCGAAGCGGGACCATGCGTGGTTACCCAGCTTAAGACCGTAGAGTCGGATGGCTACAATGCCACCCAGCTTGCATTCGGCGACAAAAAAGAGAAGCACACAATTGCTGCTGAGAAAAATCACTTCGCAAAGGCTAACACTTCAGCCAAGAAATTTGTAAAAGAATTCCGCGACTATTCAGTACAAAAGGCATTAGGTGAATCCATCACCGTTGATATATTTTCCGAAGGAGAAAAAGTTGATGTGGTTGGAACTACCAAGGGTAAAGGTTTCCAGGGTGTTGTAAAACGTCATGGTTTCCACGGGGTAGGTGAACAATCGCATGGTCAGCACGACCGTCAGAGAGCTCCGGGTTCTATCGGTAACTCATCCGATGCATCCAGGGTTTTCAAAGGTATGCGCATGGCCGGCCGTATGGGTGCTGACAGGGTTAAGATCAAAGGTCTTAAGGTCCTGAAGGTTTTCCCTGAAAAGAATTACATCCTGGTTGCAGGTTCTGTACCAGGTCATATCGGTTCAATTGTATTAATCCAGAAGTAACAAATTAATCTTACTACGATGCAAGTAGACGTTCTAAATATAAAGGGTGAGAAAACTGGTCGCTCTGTTGAGTTGCCTGACGAGATCTTTGGTGTTGAGCCAAACGATCACGTGATCTATCTCGCAGTTAAGCAATTTTTGGCTGCACAGCGCCAGGGTACGCATAAGGTGAAGACACGCCTGGAAGTAAAAGGTTCCAGCAAGAAGTTGCACCGCCAGAAGGGTACCGGTGGTTCCCGTAAAGGTAATATCCGCAACCCGTTATATAAAGGTGGTGGATCTATCTTCGGACCTAAGCCACGCAGCTATGATTTCAAGCTTAACTATAAAGTGAAAGGCCTCGCGAAGTGTTCTGCACTTTCTTACAAGGTGAAGGAAAACAATCTTTTCATTCTTGAAGATGTGAAGCTTGAAGCTCCGAAAACGAAAGAGTTTGTAGGCATCCTGAGAAATCTTAAAGCAGACAACAAGAAGGTTCTTCTGTTGACTGGCGAACAGGATAACAATCTGCTGCTTTCATTCAGAAATCTTCCAAATGTGTTGGGTTACCAGTTCAACGATATGAACACATATGATATCGTGAACTCCCATGTTGTGATGATCACTGAAAGTGCGGCTAAGGCGATCGCAGAAGATATCCAGGAAATAAGCGCTAATTAATCATTGATAAATTATTAAGAGATGAAACTCTCTGAAGTTCTGATAAAACCAATTGTTACCGAGAAAAGCAACAAGCTTACTGATGTAAGAAGAACATATGCTTTTCGTGTTGACCGCAAGGCCAACAAACTCGAGGTAAAAAAAGCTATTGAAGAGTTCTATGGTGTAACTGTTACAGATGTAAACACTGTAGTGGTGCCTGGAAAAACAAAGACCAAGTTTACCAAAGCTGGTTTTATTTCCGGACGTAAGCCTGCTTTCAAGAAAGCTTATGTTACTGTTGCGGAAGGCGAGACGATCGACCTTTATGGCAACGTGTAAAGAAAACAAGAATGGCGCGTCAAACGCCGCAAAGAATTGACCAATTTAAAACTGACAAGAACAGACAATGGCACTAAAGAAATTCAAACCCATCACCGCAGGTACCCGTTGGAGAATTGGTAATGCGTATGCTGAGGTTACAACGGATACCCCGGAGAAGTCGCTGCTTGAAAGCATCAGCAAGACCGGTGGTCGTAATGCGCAGGGTAGAAGAGCAATGCGTTATATCGGTGGCGGTAACAAGAAGATGTACCGTGTGATCGATTTCAAGAGAAATAAAAAAGAGATACCAGGAACTGTTGCATCAATTGAGTATGATCCGAATCGTACTGCATTCATCGCGCTGCTGAATTATGCAGATGGTGAAAAACGCTACATTCTTGCACCGCAGGGTTTGCAGGTTGGAAGCACAGTGATCTCTGGTGATGCAGTTGCGCCCGAAGTTGGTAATGCTCTTCAGATGAAGAACATGCCGCTTGGTACTAACGTTCATAATATTGAAATGCAGCCGGGACAAGGTGGAAAGCTGGTACGTTCTGCAGGTTCAAGCGCACAGTTGACCAACAAGGAAGAGCGTTATGCGGTATTGAAAATGCCTTCTGGCGAATTGAGAAAGGTGTTGATCAATTGTTATGCTACAGTTGGTGTTGTTAGTAATGGCGACCATAACCTGGAAACACGCGGTAAGGCTGGTCTGAACCGTCACAGGGGAATCCGCCCACGCACCCGTGGTGTTGCGATGAACCCGGTTGATCACCCGATGGGTGGTGGTGAAGGAAGATCTTCAGGAGGTCATCCACGTTCAAGGACCGGCAAATATGCGAAAGGTCTGAAGACACGCCAGAGAGGTAAGAACAGCGATAAACTTATCCTTCAGACAAGAAAAGGTAAGAAGCTCGCCAAGTAACCGCTAGCACATCATTTTAAAAATTCAAATTAACTCATTAATAATATGGGTCGTTCAATTAAAAAAGGTCCTTACGTAGCTGCAAAACTGGAGCAGAAAGTACTCGGCATCAACGAGGGCAAATCAAAGAAAGGTGTTATCAAAACCTGGAGTCGTCGTTCTACCATCACTCCTGATTTTGTAGGCCACACATTCGCTGTACATAACGGAAACAAGTTTATACCTGTGTATGTTACAGAGTTCATGGTTGGACACAAACTTGGTGAGTTCGCTCCTACCAGGAACTTCAAAGGACACTCAAGTAAAAAAGTATAGTAATAAATGGGGGCGGGAAAGGATGGTATCCGGACCTGCAGCCTTGAAATAACAATAAAATGGAAGCAGTAGCTAAACTTAAGAATTATCCAACATCTCCCCGCAGGATGCGTTTGCTGGCTGATGAGATCCGTGGAATGGGTGTAGAGAAGGCTTTGGCTTTATTGGAGCACCACCCGCAGCATTCTTCAACGCCTCTTTTCAAGTTGTTGAAGAGCGCAATCGCAAACTGGGAACAGAAGAATGAGGGAAATAGTGCGGCAGATGCCAACCTGGTAGTTAAAACAATTTTTGTTGATGGTGCACGTACGCTCAAAAGGATGCTGCCTGCTCCACAGGGTAGGGCATACAGGATGCGCAAGCGCAGCAACCATGTGACCTTGATTGTAGATTCAAAAAATTAATTGATTAAAATATTCAAACCATAATATGGGTCAGAAAACAAATCCTATTGGTGCCAGGTTAGGGATCATCCGCGGTTGGGAATCTAACTGGTATGGTAACAAAAAAGATTATGCTACCAAGTTGATCGAGGACAATAAGATCAGGACTTACCTGAATGCCCGTATCAACAAGGGTGGTATTTCGAAGATCGTTATTGAGCGTACACTCAATAAGCTTATCGTTACCATTCATACATCCAAGCCCGGTATCATCATAGGTAAAGGCGGTGGTGAAGTTGACCGTATCAAGGAAGAGTTGAAGAAATTAACCGGAAAGGAAGATGTTCAGATCAACATTCTCGAGATCCGTCGCCCCGAGCTGGATGCAATGATCGTTGCAGATACTATTGCACGCCAGATCGAGAACCGTATTAACTACAAACGTGCTATCAAAATGGCGATCGCTTCTGCACTTCGTATGGGTGCTGAAGGTATCAAAGTGAAGGTTAGCGGACGTTTGGGTGGTGCAGAGATCGCACGTTCTGAAGAGATCAAGCAGGGACGTACGCCGCTGCACACGTTAAGAATGGATATTGATTATGCGAACGTATTTGCGTTGACAGTATACGGTAAGATCGGTATCAAGGTATGGATCTGTAAAGGTGAAGTACTTGGTAAGAGAGATCTTAATCCGAACCTCATCAGCGGTAAAGAAGGAGCTGGTCCTGGTGAGAGAAGAGGCGAAAGACCTGACAGGGGCGATCGTGGTGGAGACAGAAGAGGTGGAGGCGACAGAAGGCCGGGTGGTCCGCGCAGAGATGCGAAAAGATAATCAAACAAATTTTCAACTTATCAAATTGTAATAAATGTTACAGCCGAAAAGAACCAAACACAGGAAAGCGCAGAAAGGACGTATCCGCGAAGTAGCTAAGCGTGGTTCTACTATTTCATTCGGATCATTCGCCCTGAAGGCTCTTGAGCCCATCTGGTTGAATAACCGCCAGATCGAAGCTGCCCGCCAGGCTCTTACCCGTTCTATGAAACGTGAAGGGAATGTGTGGATCCGTGTTTTCCCTGATAAACCAATTACCCGCAAGCCACTTGAAGTGAGGATGGGTAAGGGTAAAGGTAACCCTGAATTCTGGGCTGCTGTTGTAGAACCAGGTCGTATCCTGTTTGAATGCGATGGCGTTCCTGAAGATGTAGCAAAGACAGCACTTGAACTTGCTGCCCAGAAGCTGCCGATCAAAACGAAATTCATTGTTCGCAGAGATTATGCAGCATAAAGTTTGAAAAGATGATGCCTTCGGGTAAAATCAAATTTTCAAAACAAAAAATTTTCAAATTACTACCATGTCAAAGAGAATTGATTTCGTAAAGGGGTTGAAAGAGATGAACGAGGCCGACCTGAAAGCCAGGATCAAAGAAGATGAGCTTCGTTTGAAAAAGCTGGAGTTTGCACATGCGATCTCTCCGCTTGAAAATCCCATGAGCGTGCGCAGCCTCCGCAAGGACCTGGCCCGTCTTAAAACCGAATTGAATAAAAGAGCATTAGGTATCTAACCTAAATAAATACAAAGAAAATGGCTGAAAGAAATTTGCGTAAAACAAGAACCGGTGTTGTTACCAGCAACAAGATGCAAAAGACCATCACTGTTGCGGTTGAAAGAAAAGTAAAGCACCCGATCTATGGTAAGTTCGTAAAGAAGACTACCAAATTTCACGCACATGATGAAAAGAATGAGTGCACTATTGGCGACCTCGTTCGTATCATGGAAACCCGTCCGCTGAGCAAGACCAAGCGTTGGAGACTGGTTGAAGTAGTTGAAAAAGCGAAATAAGCAAAAACAAATGGGCTCTGCCAGGTGAAGGAACCCTGTGTTAACCCGAAATAATAATCAGTGATCGCGTTAAGCGGTCCGGAAACATGCCCGGGCAACCGGGGCAAAACTCTAACAAGATGATCCAGCAAGAAAGCAGACTAAACGTAGCTGATAACAGTGGTGCAAAAGAGGTACTGTGTATCCGCGTGTTGGGTAACAGTGGTCAGGATTACGCAAAGATCGGCGACAAGATCGTAGTAACCGTTAAAGACGCGATCCCTGCAGGTGGTATCAAAAAAGGTACAGTAGCCAAAGCAGTAATCGTGCGTACGAAAAACAAATTACGTCGTAAGGATGGTTCATATATCCGTTTCGATGACAATGCAGTTGTATTGCTCAACGCATCTGACGAGCCTCGTGGTACCCGCATCTTCGGGCCCGTTGCCAGAGAGTTGCGTGATAAAGGATACATGAAGATCATCTCCCTTGCTCCTGAGGTTCTCTAAAACCCCGGCAAGGCCAACGAATTCAGTAATAAACTCTCGCAGAGAGAGACAAAGAATATAAAAATGAATAACAGATTCAAAGCCAAGTTCAATATTAAAAAAGGCGACACTGTAGTTGTGATCGCTGGCGACGACAAAGATCTGAAGAAACCACGCAAGGTGCTGGAAGTATTCCCGGATAAGGCAAGGGTTGTTGTTGAGGGCGTTAATATTGTTACAAGGCACACGAAGCCTTCTGCTCGTGATACCAAAGGTGGTATCGTGAAGCGTGAAGCTGCCATCAGTATTTCCAATGTAATGCTGTGGGATGCCAAAGCCGGTGCTGCTACCAGGGTTAAGCGCAGCAGGGAGACTGGCAAATTGGTAAGAGTATTAAAAAAATCCGGTGAGGTTATTAAATAATTATCGAAATGAGCACAACAAAATATACTCCGAGATTAGCAGATAAGTACAAGAACGATGTTGTACCTGCTTTGATGAAGCGCTTCAACTACGATAGTGTTATGCAGGTTCCCCGTTTGGAGAAGATCTGTCTTAACCGTGGTGTGAATGGTGCTGTTACGGATAAGAAGCTTGTAGATATCGCGGTTGATGAGCTGACAACCATTTCAGGTCAGAAAGCGATTCCTACATTGTCAAAGAAAGACATCTCCAACTTCAAATTGCGTAAGCACATGCCAATCGGTGCACGTGTAACTTTGCGCGGTACGAAGATGTACGAATTCCTCGACAGGCTCATCGCTGTTGCATTGCCAAGGGTTCGTGACTTCAAGGGAGTGAATGAAAAAGCATTTGATGGCCGTGGTAACTATACACTCGGTGTAACCGAGCAGATCATTTTCCCTGAGATCGATATCGATAAAGTGAATAAGATCACCGGTATGGACATCACATTTGTTACCACTGCTGGTACTAATGAAGAAGCATATGAATTGCTGAAGGAACTTGGAATGCCTTTCAGAAACATCCGCAAGGGTGAAGAACAATAAACCATACAGATAAACAACAATAAATTATGGCAAAAGAATCAGTAAAAGCCAGGGGTAGAAAAAGGGAGCGTCTTGTTGCCCAATTCGCCGAGAAGCGTGCAGCATTGAAAGCGGCAGGTGACTGGCAGGCATTGGATGCCCTTCCTAAGAACTCTTCAAAAGTTCGTTTGAAGAACCGTTGCGAGCTTACAGGTCGCCCCAGGGGATACATGAGGTACTTCGGTCTGTCGCGCGTAATGTTCCGCGATATGGCTTTGGCAGGTAAGATCCCGGGTCTTAAGAAAGCCAGCTGGTAATTATTTTCCTATAACAATTCATAACTGAATATAAAATGGTAACAGATCCTATAGCAGATTTTCTGACTCGCGTGCGCAATGCGCAAATGGCAGGTCACAGGATCGTGGAGATCCCTGCTTCTAACCTGAAAAAACGTATCACCGAGATATTGTATGACCAGGGATATATTTTGAAATACAAGTTTGAGGACGATAGCAAACAAGGCGTTATCAAGATCGCTTTGAAATACGATCCTCAATCAAAAGAACCTGCCATCAAATCTCTGGAAAGGATCAGTCGCCCGGGTTTGCGTCAGTACTCTAGTCCGAGCGAATTCCGCCGTGTGAAGAACGGTCTTGGCATCGCTATCGTTAGTACATCGAAAGGTGTAATGACCGATAAGCAGGCAAAAGCGCAGAATGTTGGCGGAGAAGTTCTTTGTTTCGTTTACTAATAGTAAGGAACCAATAAGCCTGTTGCGGGGATCGGAAGTGTACCCGTTGCAGTAAGAGGCAGAATGATAATTAAGTTTTCTATACGGAACTGAACACGTTCCACCTCTCACATTTCCAGGATTAATAATTTCAAATACAAATTTTATGTCTCGTATAGGTAAGAAGCCGGTTGTCGTTCCATCAGGTGTAACCATCACAGTTGGAAAGGATAATGTTATCACAGTAAAAGGACCGAAGGGTGAACTGAAGCAGGAAATTGACCGCGACATCACCGTAGAAGTTAAAGACGGACAGATCGAACTGACCCGTCCTACAGACCAGATCCGTCACCGTGCAATGCATGGTTTGTACCGCTCCCTGGTTAATAACATGGTTAAGGGTGTAACTGAAGGATTCAAGAAAAATCTTGAATTAGTGGGTGTGGGTTTTAAAGCAGCAAATACAGGGAATGTTCTTGACCTTTCGTTAGGATATTCTCACAACATAATTTTCGAAGTGCCTTCGGAACTGAAGGTTACTACCGGACAGGAAAAAGGGGATAACCCGAAGATTTACCTGGAAGGAATCGATAAGCAATTGATCGGACAGGTAGCAGCGAAGTTGCGCAGTCTCCGTAAGCCGGAGCCTTACAAAGGAAAAGGTGTGAAGTATGTGGGTGAAGCGATCCGTCGTAAGGCAGGTAAAGCGGCCGGTAAATAATTAGTTTGACGTTTGAGGATCGTATGATGCGATCCTCAATCTCAAATACATAATCCTCTAATCAATAAGCTCCCGGCAGTATCGGGAGATCAAATAAGAAACAAATGGGAACTAAACTCGAAAGAAGACAGAAGATCCGCTACAGGATTCGTAAGAAAATAACAGGTACATCTGAAAAGCCACGCCTGTCTGTCTTCAGAAGCAATACAGAGATCTATTGTCAGCTGATCGATGATGTGAACAGCGTAACGCTTGCATCGGCATCTTCGCGTGACAAGGACATTGCAGCTCAGAAAGGAACGAAGGTGGAGAAGTCGAAAATGGTGGGAGAGGCAATCGCAAGAAAAGCAAAGGAACTCAATATTACTACCTGCGTGTTTGATCGTGGTGGAAACCTTTACCATGGCCGCGTGAAGAGTGTTGCAGATGGTGCACGTGAGGGTGGACTTGAATTCTAATCTTAAAATTTAATTTCAAATTTCAAATTGAAATAATGGCAAAAGTTAATCTAAACAGAGTTAAAGCCGGAGACCTGGAGTTGAAGGAAAAAGTGGTTGCTATCAACAGGGTAGTAAAAACTACAAAAGGTGGCCGTGCTTTCAGCTTTTCTGCTCTTGTTGTGGTAGGTAATGAGAATGGTGTGGTAGGTCATGGACTTGGTAAAGCGAAAGAAGTTCAGGAAGCGATCACAAAAGGTATCGAAGATGCGAAGAAGAATCTGATCAAAGTTCCCATCATGCATGGTACTATTCCTCACGACCAGCTTGCAAAGGATGGTGCTGCAAAAGTATTGATCAAGCCAGCCGCACAAGGTACTGGTGTGATCGCAGGAGGTAGCATGCGTGCAGTTTTGGAAAGCGCTGGTGTTACAGACGTATTGGCAAAATCACTTGGTTCTGCAAATCCTCACAACGTGGTGAAAGCAACCGTTACTGCATTGGCAATGTTGCGTGAGCCAATAAGTGTTGCGAAACAAAGGAACCTAAACCTGAAGAAGGTTTTCAACGGGTAAACAGTTAAGCTAACTATTTCAAATTAATTGCATGAAAAAGGTAAAGATAACGCAGGTTAAAAGTGCTATTGACAGACCGGAGCGTCAGAAGCTCACGCTGAAAGCACTTGGCCTCAACAAGATGAACTCTTCCAGGGAAGTAGAAGCAACTCCACAAGTGCTGGGTATGATCCGCAAGGTGGAACACCTGCTTGTTATCGAAGATGTTCAGGGATAGTGATATCCATTTCCGCAAGCAGAGCAACCGGAAAGTAAATTAATTAATTAAGCGAGGGGCGATTCCCCGTAAGTAAAAATCAAACAAATGAGACTTAACGAAATCAGGCCTGCAAAAGGCGCAACTCACAAAGCTAAGCGTCTCGGACGCGGTGAAGCTTCAGGTAAAGGTGGTACATCTACAAAAGGTAACAAGGGTGGTCAGAGCCGTGCTGGTTACAGCAGCAAACTGCATCACGAAGGTGGACAGATGCCTATCCAGCGTCGTTTACCGAAGCGCGGATTTAAGAATCCACATCGTGTAGAATATAAAGTATTCAACCTCGGCCAGATCGAGCAGATCATTGAAAAATACGGCATCCAGGAATTTACTGTGGATACCCTTTATGTGAACGGATTGGTTAACCGTACCGACAAAGTAAAAGTTCTTGGTAATGGTGAACTCACTTCAAAAGTTACCATTAAAGTGAATGCAGTAAGCGAAAAGGCAAAGTCTGCCATCGAAGCAGCCGGCGGTTCCGTAGAAATTGTGTAAGCTATTTTTATTTATATTGCGGGACGTTTATGTTTGCCTACAATAACTATACTTGTATATGAGACGCAGGTTTGCAAGCTTGAATGTACTTCGACTTGTCAAACCTGTTTCTGTTTTGATTGAATGGACTATTTAAATTGCTGCGATTCGTGAAAAAATTCATACAAACGCTTAAGAATATCTGGAGTATCGAAGAGTTAAGAAGTAAGATTCTTATGACCTTGCTTCTCATCGCGATCTACCGTCTTGGTACTCACATTGTACTTCCTGGTATTGATCCTACAAAGATCGATGCGAGTGCCGCTACCGGTGGTATTCTCGGATTGATCGATGCTTTTGCAGGTGGTGCCTTTAGCCAGGCCTCCATTCTTGCATTGGGTATCATGCCTTACATCTCTGCATCGATCTTCATGCAGCTGGCAACTATCCTTTATCCTCCGTTCCAAAAGATGCAGAAAGAAGGTGAAAGCGGCCGCAAAAAGATCAACCAGTATACGCGTTATCTAACCGTTGCTGTAGCAATACTGCAGGCAAGCGCTTATGTTTCCTACCTGCATTCACCAGGGTATGCTGAGGCTATCATCACATCCTATTCACCGTATTTCGCTGCGTCAACAACCATTATCCTTACGGCTGGTACGTTGTTCGTAATGTGGCTTGGTGAAAAAATAACTGATAAAGGCCTCGGTAACGGAGCTTCTATCATCATCATGGTTGGTATCCTTGCTCGTCTGCCGCAATCATTCTGGCAGGAGTGGCAGGCTAAGATACCGCAGGGTGGCGGTGGTCTGTTGATCTTTGTTATCGAGATCGCTGTACTGATAGCTGTAATTACCGGTCTGATCGTGCTGATCCAGGGAGTTCGCAAAATACCCGTACAGTATGCAAAGCAGATCGTTGGCAACAGGCAATTTGGTGGAGCTCGCCAGTTTCTTCCAATGAAAGTGAATAGTTCAGGTGTAATGCCGATCATCTTCGCGCAGGCAATCCTGTTCTTACCCACGCTGCTGTCAAGCTTTGAAACAACACAGGGTATTGCACGTGTATTCAGTGATCATAGTAACTTCTGGTACATGGCGGTTTATGCGTTCATGGTTATCGGATTTACCTTCCTTTATACAGCGCTTATCTTCAACCCAAAGCAGATCGCTGACGATCTTAAACGGAACAACGGCTTTGTTCCCGGAGTGAAGCCCGGGCAGCCCACTGCTGATTACATCGGTGCCGTGATGGACAAGATCACATTGCCAGGTGCCATACTGTTAGCTGTTGTAGGTATTCTGCCAGGTTTTGCCCAGCGCCTTGGTGTACAGCCAAGTTTCTCTTCTTTCTTTGGAGGTACATCATTGCTGATCATGGTTGGTGTGGTACTTGACACATTGCAGCAAATAGAAACACAGTTGCTGATGCGCCAATACGACGGGCTTATGAAAAGCGGACGTATTCAGGGCAGACAAACGGTTTCGCCGGCATCATCGATATAGGAAGAATTTGAAATTCGACTTTCATAATTCATAATACGAAACGATACATAAAGCCTGGCAAAGTAATTTGCCAGGTTTTTAATTTGATATACAGATATGATTTTCTATAAAACGACAGAAGAGATTGAGCTGATAAGACACAGTGCGCTATTGATCGGACAGGCTCAAGCTGTAGTTGCTGCGGCAATTCGTCCCGGTATTACAACTGCTGAACTGGATAAACTTGCGGAAGAATTCATTCTCGACAACCAGGGTGTTCCTTCATTCAAGAATTTCAATGGATACCCCTTCGCAACCTGCATTTCGGTTAATGATGCCGTAGTGCATGGTTTCCCATCGAGCGAGCCTTTAAAGGACGGCGACATTATATCAGTGGATATCGGTGTTTATAAGAATGGGTTTCATGGAGACAGTGCTTATACATTCGGCCTTGGTAATATATCGGAGGATGCGCTCCGGTTATTGAAAGTGACTAAGATGTCACTGATAAAAGGCATCGAGAAATGCGTTGCCGGAAACAGGGTCGGTGACATTGGGCACGCGATACAGGAATATTGTGAAAAGCAGAACCGGTTTGGCGTTGTGAGAGAACTTGTAGGACATGGTCTCGGAAGAAGTTTGCATGAAGACCCACAGGTGCCGAATTATGGAAAGCGCGGATCCGGATTCAAACTGCAGGAACGCCTGGTGATAGCGGTAGAGCCGATGGTAAACCTTGGCGTAAAAGAAGTGTTTTATGATTCGGATGGATGGACGGTGCGTACCCGCGATCGTAAAGTATCGGCGCATTTTGAACACACAATCTGTGTTATGAAAAACAAAGCAGACGTGTTGTCCAGCTTTGAAGAAGTAGAAAAAGCGGAAAAAGCAAACGCGGAATTGCGATCGGACTATTATTAATCAAACAAGGTTGTTCAACCTTGCGATATCATATACAAAGCTGTTGAATCATCAACAGCTTTTTTCTTTTTTACGACAAGAATAATACATTCTCAAACTGGTTGTTATAACATGGCAGGTTCAAGGCTCGCAGATAGATTTACTAAAAAAAAGTATGTCTGACCAATTAACCAACATGAACCAGGATGAACCTGTGCAGAGAGACTATGAGTTAGAAAATGAATTGATGCAAATGAAGATGCAGGCTTCATTTGGCGGACAGGTTTATTTCCCTGAAGATTACCCAATTCCACCGGATCTGAAATTTGAGCTATTGCAAACTGTGTACGATTTTGAAGAGGCGTATAGAAATTGTGTCGATGATCTGGTGCCGGTGTATGAAAGAATTGGTAATCCCTATTTCGTTTCTGCAGCACATCTTACCAGCGAGGGGATCGACCATGAATTGCGCAGGCTGCGTCGCATTATGTTTGATAACCATGTCATTTTCGAACATGAATTTGATTATGATCGAAGGATATTGTACAAATTTTTGACGGAAGAATTGTTCAATATCAAGATGGAAAACCTTGAACTAAAAGGTTTCTACAAGCACTTTCTTTATGAGCATTTCTATCCTAACCTCCGCGAAGATCTGAAGAAGCAGACGCACGTATTCTTAAATAACCTGTTTGCAAAAAAGAACGACGTTGCTTTCAGCGAATTCAACCACGAGATATTCACCGGAGGCGACTGGATCAGTTGTGAAGAAGCATGTGAGAAGATTGATGAATACATAAGTCAATATGATCGGACACTTCTTGAACAGGTTGGTGAGATGGATGTTCAACTTCTTACCGGACGCGCAGAGATACGTTTTGATATCAGCTTCAAAGCGATCAGAGATATACAGGAACCAATACAGATACAGGGTGCAGCACGTCTTGGATTCTCGAATGTGATACATGATCTGTGGCTGATCGATTCAATTAGTTTGCCGGGTTTGCAGTTGTGAACGTAGCTTTACGAAAAGGTTGATATGCGACTTGTTGTGATTGGTGGAGGAGCCGCTGGTTTTTTTTGTGCGGTAAATGCTGCAAGATTGGCTCCTTCTCTTGAAGTCCTCATAATTGAACGTTCATCAAAGCTTTTATCCAAGGTCAGAGTGTCTGGAGGCGGCCGTTGTAATGTAACGCACGCATGCTTTGACATTTCAGATATGTCCCGAAGGTATCCGCGTGGATCAAATTTTTTGAAGAAAAGTTTTCATCAGTTTTTTACAACAGACACTATTGATTGGTTTAAAGAGCGTGGTGTTGAGGTAAGATCTGAGGAAGATGGTCGAATGTTTCCGGTTACAAATAATTCGCAAACAGTAATCGATTGCATGTTGCGTGATGCCAATCGATATGGTGTGCAAATCAGGATGAACCAGGAAGTGTTGGACATCTTACAGGATAACGGTAGTTGGATTTTAAAAATGGCAGGTGGGACCGAAGAAACTTGTGATTTCCTGGTTATTGCAACAGGCGGTTATCCTAAGTCATCGATGTTTGAATGGATAAGGAAACTCGGGCACAGTATTGAAGAGCCGGTGCCTTCGTTGTTTACGTTCAATATGCCCCGTCATCCCATCACAGAATTAATGGGAGTAAGCGTTGCAAATGCATCAGTGAAAGTGACCGGCACAAAGCTAAACGAGCAGGGGCCTCTGTTGATCACCCATTGGGGACTCAGCGGCCCGGCCATACTTAGATTGTCGGCCTGGGGCGCACGTGAGCTGGCATCATCAAAGTACAGTTTCGGAGTGGTGATCAATTGGTTGACGGATTACCAGGAACAGTCAATGCGTGAGGAGCTTGTGGCAATGAAGTCAAGCTCAGGCAAACAATTATGTCATGCACGGAATAATTTTGGACTACCGCAAAGGTTGTGGCAGTTTCTGTTGAGTCAATCCGGTGTTCCTTCCGTCATGAATTGGGCCGATATGCCAGGAGCAATAATGAATAAATTATCGAAGAACTTATGTAGTTATGAATTGGCAATAAGTGGCAAAACAACGTTCAAGGAAGAGTTCGTAACTGCGGGCGGTGTGAAGCTTTCGGAAATCGATGTAAACACAATGCAGAGCAAGATACAGCCAAATTTATTCTTTTGCGGGGAAGTGATGGATGTAGATGGAATTACGGGTGGCTATAATTTTCAACATGCATGGACAAGCGGGTTCATCGCTGCTAAGTCGATCGCAGGAAAAATTGTTTAAATTCAATGATGATAAAACATTGCGCAGCTCTTTTCATCTTGATTGTCTTAAGCCAGTTTGTAATATCACAACCACGTAATGAGGTGCAAAAGCCGCTTCCCGATTGGTGTCTCGGGCCATTCGTGCGCCCGGCAAAGGTCAACCCGGTGTTGTCGCCAAGAAAAACTATGTTCTTCGATTCACTAAAACGCATGCAGGTTGACTGGGAATCTAATGATGTGTTCAACCCGGCTGCGACAGTCTTCAACGACAAAGTTTACGTTCTTTATCGTGCGGAAGACCGGAGTGGTACCGGCATTGGTGGCCGCACCTCTCGCATCGGAATTGCCGAAAGCAGTGATGGCATTAATATGAAACGAGATCATGCACCTGTTCTTTATCCGAAGAATGATCATCAAAAAGACAATGAATGGCCCGGGGGATGTGAAGATCCACGGGTTACCATGACGGACGATGGAACTTATGTGATGATGTATACGCAGTGGAATCGGAAGTTGCCCAGATTGGCCGTTGCTACATCCAAGGACCTTCGGCAATGGACAAAGCATGGTCCCATATTCGAAGAAGCTTACAATGGAAAGTTCTTCAATATCGCATCGAAGTCTGCTTCCATCATCACCGAACTAAAAGACGGTCGACTTGTAATGGCAAAGTTTGATGGCAAATATTTTATGTATTGGGGCGAACACCACGTATATGCGGCTACATCAACAGATCTTATAAACTGGTATCCGTTGATTGAAGCCGACAGCAGTTTAAAGCGACTCATATCTCCAAGAAAGAATCATTTCGACAGTCATCTTACGGAATGTGGGCCCCCGGCGGTGATCACCGATAAAGGTATTGTGCTTTTGTATAATGGAAAGAATCTTGCCGATGAGGATGCCGATGAAAACTATACTCTCAATTCATATTGCGGGGGACAGGTACTGTTTGATCGGAATGATCCCACTAAAGCCATTGCACGGCTCGACAAACCATTTATGGTTCCGCAGGAGTCTTTCGAGAAAAGCGGACAATATCCCGCAGGAACCGTTTTCCTCGAAGGGCTGGTGTTTCATAAGAACAAATGGTTTCTATATTACGGCTGCGCAGATTCGAGGGTAGGGGTGGCCATTTATGATCCGGGCCCAAAATAGTAGGGCATTATGTTGATTTCTTCGCTGCTCTTTTTGTTGAAGTCTTCTTCGCTGCACGTTTTGAAGATTTCTTCGCTGCACGTTTTGTTGAAGTCTTCTTCGCTGCACGTTTTGTTGAAGTCTTTTTTGCGGCGCGTTTTGTAGTTGTGGCCGCTTTTTTTGGTCGTCCTTTCTTTGATGCAGTTTTCTTAGGAACACGTGCGCCTTCTTCCCGGGCCTCGGAAAGCCCAATGGCTATTGCCTGCTTAGGATCTGTAACCTTCTTACCGCTTCGGCCGCTTTTCAGTTTGCCCGTTTTCATTTCATGCATGGCAGTAGCAACTTTTTCCTGACTTTTTTTTGGGTATTTTGCCATAACAATTTGGTTTAGAACGGAAAATGCAATTCCTGTACCTGCAGTAATCTTATCGTCCAAAGTTGCGCCGCAACTGCGCTTTTTCTACCCGATTAATGTTTATCTTTGCCGCCCCGAATAAAACAATCGGGTCTTATTATGTCAGATAACAATATTGTTAACCAAAACGCTGATCAACAGGAGTCTCCAGTTGCTAGCGAGACTACAGCGTCAACAAATTCACCTGTTGAAACGCCGACTGAAGTAGTTACTGCTTCCCAGGAAGAGGCTACGCAGGAAGCTCCGGCACAGGAAGCGGCACCAACACAGGAAGCTGCACCAGTGGCCGTTGCACCGGTTCAGGAAAAAGCTCCGGTTGTTGAGACGGCGCACGATGACTTCGATTGGAGCATCGACAAACGCAATGTTGCTACTTACACCAAAGAAGAGAAACTCAAGTACGACCAGGTTTATGAAGGTACTTTCAAAGCGGTTACCGACGGCGAACTGGTAAGAGGTCTTGTTGTTGCACTCACAAAAACGGATGTAGTAGTTAACATCGGCTTCAAGAGCGATGGACTTGTATCGTTGAACGAATTCCGCGACATGCCACAACTTAAAGTGGGCGATGAAGTGGAAGTAATGGTAGTAGAAAAAGAAGACAGGGATGGTAACCTTAACTTAAGCCGTAAGCAGGCTCGCATTACACGCGCCTGGGAAAGGATCGTGGAGGTTCACAAAACTGGAGAGGTTATTACCGGTACAGTTACTTCGAAAACAAAAGGCGGCTTGATCGTGGATGTATTCGGAATGGAAACCTTCCTTCCGGGATCACAGATCGACGTTAAGCCTGTTACAGATTACGATCAGTTTGTTGGCAAGACCATGGAGTTTAAAGTGGTTAAGATCAATGAAGCCATTAAGAATGCCGTTGTTTCTCACAAGGCTCTTATTGAAAGCGACATTGAAGCACAACGTGCTGAGATCATGAGCAAGCTTGAAAGAGGCCAGGTTCTTGAAGGAACAATTAAGAACATCACTGACTTCGGTGCGTTTATGGATCTTGGTGGACTCGACGGTCTGCTTTACATCACGGATATCAGCTGGGGACGTATCAGTCATCCAAGCGAAGTACTTAAACTCGACCAGAAACTCAAGGTTGTTGTACTTGACTTCGATGATGAGAAGAAGCGTATCAGCCTCGGCCTGAAGCAACTGACCCCGCATCCGTGGGATATCCTTCCAGAGAACATCGTTGAAGGTTCAGTAGTGAAAGGAAGAGTTGTAAATATTGAAGATTACGGTGCTTTCCTTGAGATCCTGCCAGGAGTTGAAGGTCTTGTTCACGTAAGTGAGATCACATGGGCTAATACTCCGATCAATGCTAAAGAGTTCTTCAAACTTGGAGATGAGCACGAAGCGAAGATCGTTACCCTTGATAAGGACAGCCGCAAGATGAGTCTTTCAATCAAGCAAATGACTGAAGATCCATGGAGCACGATTGAAACTAAATTCCCTGAAGGCAGTCGCCATAGCGGACTTGTTAAGAACATCACTCCATACGGTGTGTTTGTTGAACTGGCACCTGGTATTGGTGGTATGATCCACATCAGTGACCTAAGCTGGTTGAAGCGTTTCAATCATCCTTCTGAGTACACAAAGGTGGCTTCAAACATCGACATCATCATTCTCGGTATCGACAAAGACAATCGCAAACTTCAACTTGGCCATAAGCAACTTGAAGAAGATCCCTGGAATGCACTGCAGGATACATTTGCAGTAGGTACACTTCATGAAGCGACTGTTACACGTAAGGACGATAAAGGTGCAATTGTACAATTGCCTTATGGTCTTGAAGGCTTCGCTCCCAACCGTCATCTTGTAAGGGAAGATGGTAAGAGCATTGGCGCTGATGAAACAGCACAGTTCATGGTGATCGAATTCGATCGCAATGAGAAGCGCATCGTGGTTTCTCACACACGTATCTGGGAACAGGCGCGCGTTGAAGAGAAAGAAACAGCGAAGAAGGAAGCAAGAACTGAAGCGGACAAAACCCGTAAAGCAGTTAAGACCATTCAGACAAAAGTTGAGAAAGCAACACTGGGTGATCTTGGAGCTCTTGCAGAACTTAAGCAAAAGTTGCAACAGGAAGAGCAACAGCAAAACAACGATACCAAAGAATAATTTCAACGGTATCTATATAATAACGCCCGGTATCTTCCGGGCGTTTTTTTTGTCCTTGTTTCAAATTGACATCGAATTTTATTTGGAAATTTTTCCGTTAATGGGAAAGAGCTGGAGGTTACATAAAGATTAAAGAATTGATTTACATGGTTTCACAAATCGGCACGTCAATGGTATTTATGGCGAGAGTTCAATAGAAACCCTTAATCCATTATCATGAAAACCGAATTACCTCTAAATCGGAATCATGAAAACAAAACTTTACACAACATCTCTCCTTGTTCTTGCCTTGACGTTTGCACGCATGTCTTTTGCTACAGACACCATTCCATCAGGATCCTTCCTTGTAAATATGGGAGTAAGTCCACAGACAGTGGGAAATGGACTTAAACCCTACGGTATGATTTACCAGATCATGAAAGAGCATCATGTTCCGGTGTACTGGGTGATCAACCAGACAAAATCAAAAGACGGCATCGACCTTGTGCACAATGGAATTCAGTATCGTGGCGGCGTGTTTATTATCCCGGCCAATTTTCGTACAACCGAAGTCAATGAAACGATAACAGCATGGGTGGCACAGGGAGTCGTAGGTAATGCCTCGGTAACTCCTATCATAACCGATGTGTATAAGAAAATGTATTTTGCTCCTCGCTGGACCATTGAAAAGTACAATGGTCAATTGATATTACCCTACTTTAAGAATGCGGGTATTCCCGCGGACGCTTATGGTGGCGACAGCATCAGCGATTGGAAGGATGCGGCAAGCATTGATGATTGCGATGACATATTTGTGATGCCTCATGCAGACCCCACCTGGGCTACTCACCAGGCGCTCTATTACTGGAACAAAAACAATAAGGGCAATATCTGGGCAGGATGTCATGGTGTTAGTGCCATGGAGAGCCTGAAGAGCCCGGATGGTACCATTGGAATGAACTTTCTCACAACAAACGGCCTGGTGCCCTCTAACAAACATAAAAAAGAATCAACACCGCCGTTTTCCTATTCAGATCCTACCAACCCCATCATGCAATTCGTTGGAACCCTCGACGGTGCCACTTTAAACGGTTCAGAGAGAATATTCCTGCCATCATTGAATAGCGAGTGGAGATCGACTACAACAACATCTGTATACGATCTTACCGATAGATTTATCCCAAGCCTATCAAACGGACCAGGTGCCGTAGTGGCCTATGGACGTGCGTTTGGGGATGCTACTCGCGGACATATCATGTACCAGAGTGGTCATGACCTTATGGAATCAGGAACAGTTGCCGAGCAGGTTGCAGCACAACGTGCATTCTTTAACTACTCATTTTTTGTAGCTGCGGATCGCTATTCAGCGTTTGACGTTTCACTTACCGGGCTGCCGGAAGTAATTCCCAATCATTTACCGGTTACGCTTCAATTCAATGTTCCTTCATTCGTTAACCTGGCCAACTATACCGTTAACTGGACCACAACAGGCACGGGAACTTTTTCACAAACTTCGAATCCCCGCGAAATAGTCTATACTCCTGGGGTTGGGGAGCTCGGTGTAGTGGTGATAAATGTGAGCCTGACCGATGGATGTTCAAGATCTGTAGGAACAAGCCAGGCCACTTATGCAACTTCAATACTTGCTTCGGGCAATACCCAAAGGCCTGGTTATAGTTCGAACCGTGGCCCACAAGAGGCTTCACTCATCATCGTTCAAAACCCTGTTGTAACGAACCTCACTGCTGTTTATACGGCGCCATCTGCATCTACCGTAGATGCTGTGATCACAGATGCTGAAGGCAAATTGATCAGGCGTAAGTCTGTATTTGTTTCGAAAGGAAAAAATACCCTCAACCTTGCCACCAGGAATGAATTGAATACAGGTGTTTATTTTCTCAAACTACAACAGGGCACCAACTCATTTGTAAAAAAGATCATTGTAAAATAACCCTTCAACTATGAGGTCAGCGACTCGAATACTTCCTCAGTAAATTCTTCGAGTGAACGAAGCCTCGCATCAGCAGCCCCAAAGCGGCGATCTTCAAACATGAAGGCTGCAGGGATGACAACACATTTCATCCTTGCGGCCTTTGCCGCTATCATTCCATTGTATGAATCCTCAAAGCAAATGCATTGTAAGGGAGATACGTTCAATGCTTTTGCACAATCAAGATAGACTTCGGGGTGCGGTTTTCCATGTAGTAGATTTTCTGCCGATGAAACTGCATCAAGCAAATGCGAAATGTTTAGTTTCCTGGCAACCACTTCAACCAGCGCTATCGGTGAAGATGTTGCAAGTCCGATCCTGAAGTTTTTCTTTTTGAAAAAGTCGATGATGTAATTAACGCCGGGCATTGGCTGTGCGTTTTCACCAATGATACGGATCGCGTTCTCTATGATCAATTTCTCCGCATCATCTGCGCGATCCATATGAATTCCATATTTAGTAAACCACCAGCTTATCCATTCTTTTGTTCTTAACCCCACAGTAGACGCATACTCGTGCTCTGTTAGATTGAGATCATAAGTTTCAAGTGCAAGTTTCCCTGCCTCTTCCCAACTCGGTTCTGAGTCGATAAGAAGACCATCCATATCGAATATTACAGTGTTCAGTTCCATGTCGGCAAGATACGATATGGACTGTATACGTTATGGCTCTATTGCAGTGCGAACACGGCGTGCACATCATACTTCAAACGGATCTTCATAAAATCGACATCGGGCAATGTTTCTTCTGATTCAACACTCGCAACGGCATCCATCATCTTATTACTCACTCTTGAATATGGCTGAAAATATTCTGTTGGTTCATTGATAGTAATTGCCTGTCCCAGTTTTTCTCCGGCTGCCAGTGAAAGATACCCGGCTTTTTCTTTTGCAGCTTTTACTGCTTCCATCTTTAACTGCTTCCGCAGTTCAGGGAGTTTGCTGTGACTGGTTCTTACAACGCGGAAACTTTGAGTGGCTTCATCATCGAGCCGTTCAACAAGCTGATCCATTTGGCGGCTGTTTTCAAATTTCACCTGGTATGTAACAGATGCAAAGAGCTCGTCTTTTTTCTTTCTCTTCCGAACGATCCAATCATTTTGAAATCCATCATAAGAAGCAATGCTGATCAACGTGTCGTGCATACCGATCGACTTATACTGACGCAGAAAATTTTCTGTGATCTTTTGAAGTGCGATCTTACCCTGTCCTTTTTTCTCATATTCTTTCAACTGAATGTGCACATAGATCTCGTCTGGAATAAGCTCCATTTCAGCACTTCCATTTACCTGGATGGTACGTGGAAAAGGATTTGTTTGTGCCTTTACCAGAACTGTAGAAACTAAAAGCAACACTGCAATAGAGATTCTTTTCATATACGAATTTTAATATCAGATGTAATGATGCGGTTTTTGCATAAAATGATTTGTTAATCGTATCCTGTGGCAGGTTAGACAATATGATTTTAATTTTATTATTTTCGACCGTGGATCAAACGATAACGAATGGCTTCTATCTGGGAAAAGGTCAAACAGGTTAATATAGTGCGTAAGATCGTGTATGCAATTGTTGGAATTGTTACCTATCCAGGTCTTACGATGATCAACAAATTGACAATTGAGGGTACTGAGCACATAAGCGCGCTTCCCAGGAAGAATGTTTTATTTGTAAGCAATCATCAGACATATTTTGCAGATGTGATCACCTTCCTTCACATCTTCTGTGCTGTCAAATGGCGTAAGAAAAACAGGCTGGGTCTTCCTTATTATTTGTTGAACCCGTTCACCAACGTTTACTATGTAGCTGCAGAGGAAACCATGAAGGGTAGCTGGATAAGCCGATTGTTTACCTTAGCCGGAGCCATCACGGTGAAGAGAACCTGGAGGGCAGAAGGCACTGAAGTACGACGAGGTCTTGATCCTTCAGACACCAGGAAGATAACAAGGGCATTAAGTAACAGTTGGGTGATCACCTTTCCGCAGGGAACCACGAAGCCGTTTGCACCAGGGAGAAAAGGTACGGCGCACATCATTAAGCTTACGCGTCCAATTGTTGTTCCGGTAGTGATCAATGGTTTCTGGCGTGCTTTCAATAAGAAAGGACTAAAGTTCAAAAAGAAAGGAAGCCAGCTTTCCGTGCGCTTTAAAGAGCCACTGAATATAGACTACGATGCTGCGCCTGAAGCGATACTAATCCAGGTGATGAATGCCATTGAGCAAAGCAAGGAACATATGATGCGGGGTGCGCATCATTGGCTCAAGGAAGATAAGTAAGGATTATTTTGACTCTCAGGAATTGCTGAAGAGAGCCTTTAACTCTGTTGCTTCATCCGGTTTCATTTTGCCACCAAGTATGAGGCGGATCTGACGCCTTCTCAGCGCATCCTCATACAATCTGATTTCATCTTCTGTTTCCGGTACCAGTGCGGGTACAGGCCGGCGCTTACCATTGGGGTCGAGGGCTACAAAAGTGTAGTAAGCTTCATTGCTCTTGTATTTGAATTGCTGAATCGCATCTTCTCCCCAAACACGCATATGAACTTCCATAGAGGAATTGAACGCACGCGACACCTTTGCCTCAATATGCACAACGTTGCCGAGCCTGATTGGATTCTCAAAAGAGATATTGTCTACCGAAGCAGTAACTACCGGAGCCGCACAATGCTTCATCGCCGCAAGCGCAGCAGCAATGTCCATCCAATACATCAACCGGCCTCCCATGAGGTTCCCAAAGGTATTTGTATCGTTAGGCAATACGATCTCGGTCATTTCCACATAAGACTCACTGGCTTTTTTCGCGTTCATTTAATGCGCTTTTAATGAGCGGCAAAGATAGGGGAATGGACCTATTGAAAAACTGCAGTAAACACAGGGCAGGCACGAAGAAAATCTTCGTTGACCGAAGCTCCGATGCCGGTTGAATCGGGTACATCGAGATAAAACCCTTTGAACATTACTCCGCCTAATACCGGATCAACCTTATGGCCAAGCATGCAGGTATCCATATCATAGAAACGGATCGTTTCGTGGGCAAGTGCAAAGTGAGCAAATGCGGTGAGCGCAAGCCGGCTTTCCAACATTCCGCCCATCATCATAGGCATATTAACTTTGGAGCAGGTATCAACGATCTTCGTTGCTTCAAGAATGCCACCGGATTTTGCAAACTTGATATTGATGTAATCACACGCGTTCATCGAAACAAGCTTACGCGCATCGTGGTGATCGAACACACTTTCATCAGCCATCAATGGAATTGTAGTCTGTGATCTGAGCACCGGCAGCAGTTCATCGTTCCAATACCTCATTGGCTGCTCACAAAATTCAATTTGGTAAGGTTCTATCGCTTGAAGACAGCGTACTGCTTCATCGAAGCTCCAGCCCTGGTTGGCATCAACACGTAGTATCACTTTGTCGCCGGCGGCTTCCCGAATCCGTTGCACTCGTTCGATATCGGACGTTGCATCCTTGCCCAGTTTCACTTTAATTATACGCACGCCCATTTTGATAAAGTCGGAAGCTTTATTTGCCATATTCTCCGGCGTATCGATTCCGATGGTCAGATCAGTTTCCATGACCCGTTTATGACCACCAAGAAATCTGTAAAGAGGAAGGTTCTTTTGTTTCGCAGCGATATCATAGAGTGCCATGTCAAATGCACTCTTGATAGTGAAATTAAATGCTGCAATTGTATCGAGTACGCCCATCCTGTTTACAATCTCTTTTTCATCACTGCCAATCCACGCATTCGCAAAAACGCATCCCATCTCAAAGCATGTGGCTTGTGATTCGCCAGTGATCATCGGAAAGGCGGAACATTCACCAAAGCCGGTAATACCATCATCGCAGTGGACCTTCACCAATATATTTTGCGCATGGTCCATCGTTCCGGTGGCAATTGTAAATGGATGCATGGGAATGCTGTATCGGTAAACGTCGACTCGATTTATCATAAATTACTACATGGTTCTTTGTAACAAGTTACTTTTTAATGTGGAGGAAGGTTAACAAACATGAGCAAAATCAGTAATGAATTGGCTTAGACTCCTAAATTTGTGATCAAACTTGCCACTGTGAATATGTCTGTAAAAAATGCCATCTCCCTCGAAAATACCGCAATTGCTTTTGCGTATAAGTCGAACAAGGAACTTAAGAAAGCACATTTTCTTTTTTCTACGATGGGTTATCCATTGCTGGTAAAAGCAGGATTAGCCCTCACACCGTGGGCAATGCGTATGCGGCTTCCCATACATGGTATCATCCGCGATACCATCTTTGCGCAATTTGTAGGTGGCGAGTCCCTTGGTGAAACAGCCAACGTAGCGGATAAACTTGAGCAATTTGGCGTGAAAGTGATACTGGATTACGGTGTTGAGGGAAAAGAGGGTGAAGAAAATTTTGATCATGCATGTGAAGAATTCATTCGCGTAATACATTATGCGGGCACCCAACACAATATGCCGTTTATGAGTGTGAAGGTTACGGGCATTGCACGTTTTGGCCTGCTTGAAAAACTTGATGCCGCAGCTACCAATAAGGAAGGTTTTGACGGCATCGTGCACACAGGGTCACTCACTAATGCGGAGCGCGAAGAATGGCAACGAGTAGTAAATCGGCTCGACAGGATCGTTGCAGCTGCCAGCGAACATAAAGTGGGTGTATTAATCGATGCAGAAGACAGTTGGATACAGGATCCGGTTGACGCAGTTACCATGCAGATGATGGAGAAATACAATCGTGAAAAGGCAGTGATCTTCAATACCGCGCAATTGTATCGGCACGACAGGTTTGAGTTTATCCAGAAAAGCCATGAGATGGCAGTGGAGAAAGGATTTCATCTTGGAATGAAACTGGTGCGAGGTGCATACATGGAAAAAGAAAGGGAAAGAGCGGCGAAGATGAATTATCCTTCACCAATTCAGCCGGATAAAGCAAGTACAGATCGCGATTATGATCTCTCCGTGAAATATTGCATTGACAATTTACAAGCAATTAATGTGATCATTGCTACTCACAATGAAAGGAGCAGTTTATATGGAACAGAGCTTCTTGAAGAGAAAGGATTGCCGCTGGATCATCCGCATGTTCATTTTTCACAGCTTTATGGAATGAGCGACAACATTACTTTCAATCTCGCAAAAGCGGGATGTTCTGTGAGCAAATACCTGCCGTTCGGACCCATCAATGATGTTATCCCATATCTTATGAGAAGGGCACAGGAAAATAGTTCTGTCGCAGGTCAAACCGGCAGAGAACTATCACTGATCAAAACAGAAATGAAGAGAAGAGGAATTTGATATAATCTATTTCCGATCGATCAAATTAGTGAAGCTGTTGTTTACGCAACAGCTTCTTCATTTGCTTTCCAATGTACTTTATTCCCAAAGCCTTTGGTATTGTCGGTCATTTTGATCGTGTGAACTTTTATGGTCCATACTTTACCCGACATGGCTATCGCGAATGGATATTTAAGGTGATAACTTCTTGAAGCGTTTGCAGCAAGCGGATCGCTGTCGTCCAACAATTCGCCCTGGAACTGTATTCCCTGGATGGCAAGCGTATTGAGCTTGTTGGGAAGAATGGTTCCTGCTACTTCCCGGCGCTTTGTAAGCAATACCGCATGATATGACGATTCAGTGGATTTGAAATGCAATAAGCCTGATTCATTATCGAATGAATAAAAACAACTGAAACAATACGGGAAGCCCTGGTCGTCTACACAGCTAATGGTGGCAACTTTTTGTTTGGCAGCAAAATCAATTATTGAACTATGCATGAGGATCAGTTTTAAGTACTCAAATGTTGGTCGCTCAAATATAGATAATAAAAGACAAAATTGTCCTTTATTATGATGCTCAACTTTCAATTCGGTGAAAATTCATAAAAATTGTAGATTTAAGTTGACAAACAAAAACAACCAACATGAAGAAAATCATCTTTTTCAGTGTAGCAGCGTTATTTGTACTTGCTACGGCATTTACTTCATTGCAGTCGCTACCCGAAGGAGCCTTTCAGCGAACAGATTCCGGCGAAACAGAAGTATTGTTGTTCAAGGATGGTTACGTGATGCACACGGGTTTCCGGGATAAAAGTTTTCTTTATTCGCATGGTGGTGCAATAACCCGCGATGGTGAGAATATTATGTTGAAGATGGAATTCGATACCCGCGATAAATCTCGCGTGGGCAAAAGCGTTAAACTACCCATCACATTTTCCGGCGATCGCCTCACTCTCAATGGAAAAGAGTTCTCGCGGGTAGATGACGGCAGCGGTGATCTTGCGGGTAACTGGCGCATCAGCGGTCGTAAGCAGGGCGATAATATGGGAACAATCAATCCTGGTCCCCGAAAAACGCTGAAGTTGCTTACTGGCAAGCGTTTTCAGTGGGCTGCCATCAACACCGAAACGGGTGAATTCTTTGGCACTGGTGGTGGAACATATGCTTTTAACAACGGGAAGTACACGGAAAATATCGAATACTTCTCTCGCGACAGCACGCGGGTCGGTGCGTCTCTAACGTTCGATGGCAAAGTGAACGATGGGAAATGGGAGCATTCGGGTTTAAGTTCCAAAGGAGATCACATCTTCGAGATCTGGTCACGGGAGAATAAATGATCTTACACTATCAATAAACGCTCGCAGCCTGCGGGCGTTTTTCTTACTGGCCCACCGTCTCAAACATTTTCATATGAATGCGAATGTCGTGTGGCGCCGGTTCATCACCCCCGAAGTAGGGTAGTAATACATAACCGTCAAAGACATCCGTTGTACAGAATCGCTCTATGATGACCTTTTTTTCGTTGAAAACAAACACATAAGCATTTTGCCCGATCGATAAGCTGTAGTTCCCGGGCAGACCGATTGCAGCTGTGCCGATGAATGCGCTTTTGCGAATGCCGTTGACATAGCAATAAGCCAGAATGTCCAGAGCTTTACCGTTCCATCTCCAACCAAACCGTGCGCTGTTTTCCTGGTGATGCGTTCCACCATCGGAATAGCCATACAGTTTATTTATATCCATCTGGTTCGAAGCTTCACTTGTCCTATAAACTGCGGAACTATCAAATATCACACTGAAGTTCATACCTTTTCCTTTGAAAGATGGGTACGAGTTGTTTTCACAAAGATTGTTTCCTTTACGGATCACGTATTCGTTATAGCCGGGATGTGACAGGGATTTAGCGGAAACAAGGACATCGGATTTTTTAGTACACGCAGACAGTAAACTGATTGTTGCGATCAACGCACACAGGGTCGTTCTCATTTTATCGGATATTGCTTAGGGTGCTTAGTAAACGAAGAGCTGCAATTCCAAGTATAAATACCCCATATAGGTTTTTACTTAATGCGGCAAAATTGATTTTCGCTACCTTGCGGATATGCAACAATACCACGATCTACTTCAACATATTTTCGACAATGGCGTTGTTAAAACCGACCGAACAGGTACGGGTACGATCAGCTGTTTTGGTTACCAGATGCGCTTTGATCTAAACAAAGGTTTTCCATTGGTGACCACGAAGAAACTTCATCTGAAAAGCATCATTCATGAGCTTTTATGGTTCCTTCAGGGAGACACCAACATTCAATACCTTAAAGAAAATGGTGTAAGCATATGGAATGAATGGGCGAACGAACATGGCGATCTGGGTCCGGTTTATGGAAAGCAATGGCGTCGCTGGGAAGGCGCAGATGGAAAGATATATGACCAGATAACAGAAGTATTGCGGCAGGTAAAAGAAACGCCCGACAGTCGCCGTATGATTGTTAGTGCCTGGAATGTAGCCGAGCTTCCTCAAATGGCGTTGATGCCCTGCCATGCATTGTTTCAATTCTATGTTGCCGATGGCAAACTGAGCTGTCAGCTTTATCAACGCAGTGCTGACGTATTTCTGGGGGTACCCTTCAATATTGCATCCTATGCATTGCTGACCCTGATGATGGCACAGGTTTGCGATTTGCAGCCGGGCGACTTCATCCACAGCTTCGGAGATGTGCATCTATACAGCAATCATATCGAACAGGCAAAGCTGCAACTGAGCCGACAGCCTTTTGCTTTGCCAACAATGAAATTAAATCCCGATGTAAGAGATCTGTTTGCTTTCAGGTTTGAAGATTTTTCGCTCGAGAATTATCAATCGCATCCTCCAATAAAAGCACCAGTGGCTGTTTAATCGCTATTAAATATGCAAAGGAATATCCGGCTAAGTCTTGTTGTTGCCGTATCTGACAATGATGTGATTGGTAAGAACAATCAATTGCTTTGGCATCTGCCTAACGACCTCAAATTTTTTAAGAACACAACATGGGGAATGCCTGTGATCATGGGCAGGAAAACATATGAGTCGATGGGTCGGCCGTTAAAAGGAAGAACCAACATTGTTATTACCCGCCAATCCGGATGGGACCCCGGTGTGGGTGTGGAAGTAGTCGGGTCGATTGAAGAAGCGATCGCTGCAGCGGGAGCAACTGATGCGCAGGAAGCTTTTGTTGTTGGCGGCGGGGAGATCTATTCTCAAACACTGCCATTGGCAGACACCATTTACCTGACACGTGTGCATACTTCGATTGATGGAGATACATGGTTTTCTCTAACAAACACAAATGGGTTTGAGTTGCTTTCGGCGCTGGATTTCCAAGCTGATGATAAGCATCAGTTTGCATACACTTTCGAGGTATGGAAAAGGATTTAAATAATTAATGTGGTCAACATAGCAATTAAGTACCTGCGTTATTACTTCTCATCAATGAATGGAAAAGGACATGGAATACATTCTCCATTTGTGTTCAAGTTTGTCCGCGATGTGTTGAATGACCGACGTCATTACTATGCATATACACTTGTTGAATTCATGCGTACCAGGCTATTGCACGATCAGCGGGTCATAGAAGTGGAAGATCTCGGAGCAGGTTCAGCGATAAGTAAATCCAACCGCCGATCCGTTGCGGAGATTTGTCGCAATACTTCGAAGTCAAAGAAGTTTGCACAACTATTATTCCGTATCGTGCAATATTTCAAACCCGCAACTATCGTTGAATTGGGAACATCGCTTGGCATTTCTACCGCATATCTTTCCCATGGAAATGTAAGGAGCAAATTGATCACCTGCGAAGGAAGCGTTTCCGTTGCCGATCTTGCTGAAGCCAATTTCAGGGAGATGAAATTGTCGAACATTGAAATCGTGCGCGGAAATTTTGACCACACGTTGCCCGCAATCATAAAAGAAAATCCTTCTATAGACCTGGCGTTTATTGATGGCAATCACCGGGAGGAACCCACGCTGCGGTATTTTGAATGGTTGTTGCCATCGCTACACAATGATTCTGTGGTAATACTTGACGACATACATTGGAGCGATGAAATGAATAATGCATGGAACAGCATTAAGGATCACGACCGCGTGAGGTGTACAATTGATCTGTTCTTTATCGGTCTGGTGTTCTTTAAAGATGACTTCAAAGTCAAACAACATTTTGAGATACGATTTTGAATGGAGAAAACACTTAGTGCGCGGGATATCAGAAAAGTGGATGGTTGTTTTTTCCTTATTTTGCCACGGATAATAAATTGCCTGATATGAAGATTGGGATCTTAAAAGAACCGGCTTATGAAACGAGAGTGTCCCTCCTTCCGGAATCAGTGGTTGCCCTGAAAAAGAAGGGCATAGAAGTGCTGAGTGAACCGGGATGTGGTGATAAAGCATATGCGTCTGACGGCGATTACCAGCATGCTGGTGCAGTCATTACCCCGCGCGAAACAATACTTGACGAAGCGGATATAATACTTACCATACACAATCCTGGCATTTCAACACTTACTGCTGATAAGATTTTGCTTGGTGTGTATCAGCCTTTATACAATACATCATTTGTCCATGAAGCCACTCAACGCGGCATCACGGTATTTAGTCTCGATATGCTGCCACGAACCACTCGCGCGCAGAGTATGGATGTGCTTAGTTCACAGGCAAACATTGCAGGGTATAAAGCAGTGTTGCTGGCGGCACAACGCTACAGCCGATATTTTCCAATGTTCATGACGGCAGCAGGAAGCATTCCACCGGCCAAGGTGCTTATACTTGGCGCCGGAGTTGCAGGTTTGCAGGCGATTGCCACTGCACGCAGGCTGGGTGCTGTTGTTGAAGTATTTGATACCCGTCCGGCAGTGAAAGAGGAAGTGATGAGTCTTGGTGCGAAGTTCGTTGAAGTGGAAGGTGCTGCCGATGCATCTAAGGCAGGCGGATATGCAGTTCAGCAATCCGAAGAGTTTCAACAAAGACAAAAGGCACGCATTTCGGAGAGTGTAGCAAAAGCGGATATCGTTATCACAACCGCGCAAATTCCCGGCATGAAAGCGCCGATCCTCATTACAAGCGAGATGATGTCTAAGATGAGGAAAGGTTCGATCATCATTGATCTTGCGGCTGCTACCGGGGGCAATACGGATGTAACAAAAAACAATGAAGAAGTAATATACGAAGGCGTAACTGTCATCGGTAATTCGGCACTTCCATCGATGATGCCTTCAGATGCAAGCAAAATGTATGGAAAAAACGTACTAAACTTTCTTGCATTGATCACCACTAAAGATGGAATCCTCAATCTCAACTTTGAAGATGATCTTGTAACAGGCAGTTGTGTTGTTCATGGTGGCGAGATACGCAATGAGCGTGTTCGGTCTGTTGCTTCTCAATCAGTAATTTCTTCCTAAAAAAAAATCGCATGGAAAATATAATGATGTGGATCTCGCAACACGAAGAGATGATCTATATAGTTGCGTTGATGATCTTCCTTGGAATAGAAGTCATAGGGCGCGTGCCAAGCGTTTTGCATACGCCATTGATGAGCGGTGCCAATGCGATTCACGGCGTTGTTATCATCGGTGCGATCATAGTCATGGGCAAAGCAGAGGCAGATAACTACCTGGCACTGATACTCGGGTTCCTGGCGGTAGTGCTCGGAACATTGAACGTGGTTGGTGGATTTGTGGTGACTGACAGGATGCTGGAGATGTTCAAAAAGAAAAAATAGGCTGCTTTATAAATAATTTACAATGGGCATTAGTTTACTTACGATCATTTATATCATTGGATCGATCACATTTATCGTGGGATTGAAAATGCTTTCCAATCCGGCGAATGCACGCAAAGGCAATCTCATTGCGGCAGGAGGTATGACACTTGCTATCCTGGGAACTATATTTCTTTACCAGGAAGAAGGAGTGGGACTTCACAATTACGGCTGGATCTTTGGCGGTCTTGCTATTGGCGGCGTTGTTGGAACACTGGCTGCAAAGCGTGTTAAGATGACGGCAATGCCTGAAATGGTAAGTCTCTTCAACGGCATGGGAGGCGCTTGTGCCGCATTGATCTCGATCGTTGAGTTCAATCACTTATTGAATCATTCCTCTGGCGCAGATCAGTCTGGTCATCTGCTAATAATCTTGCTTGGTCTTATCATTGGTACCGTGTCTTTCGCAGGCTCGATCATCGCGTGGGGAAAGCTCAATGGAAAAGTTCGCGATTATTCTTTCAATGGCCAGCATATCGTCAATCTTGGAGTGTTGTTTCTCGTCATCGCGTTGAGCGCATATATGCTTATTGCTTCACCTGAAGCCGGCATGATGGGCACGATATTCTATACCATATTTTTTCTGTCGATCGTTTACGGAGTTTTATTTGTGATGCCCATTGGTGGTGCCGATATGCCCGTTGTGATCTCGCTGCTTAATTCCTTCACCGGTGTTGCCGCAGCCTGTGGCGGATTTCTTTATGATAACAAAGTAATGCTCACCGGTGGTATCCTCGTGGGTGCTGCGGGTACTCTTCTTACTATCCTGATGTGTAGAGCGATGAACCGTTCATTGAAGAATGTATTGATTGGATCATTTGGTGCAAAAGCAGTCGCAAGTGGTGTTAAAAAGGAACAGGGTGCATACAAGGAAGTGACTCTTAGCGACGCTGCTGTGGTATTGGGATATGCCAATAAAGTCATGATCGTTCCGGGTTATGGTCTTGCTGTAGCACAAGCGCAGCATGCATGCCATGAGCTGGAAAAAATGCTTGCTGAAAAAGGCATTGAGGTTAAATATGCGATACATCCGGTTGCAGGAAGAATGCCGGGCCACATGAATGTACTACTTGCAGAAGCAGATGTGAGTTACGAGAAATTACAGGAAATGGAAGATGCCAATGAAGAGTTTGCTTCAACCGATGTTGTGCTGGTATTGGGTGCTAATGACGTTGTGAACCCTGCTGCTAAAACAGATCCTGCTTCACCGATATATGGCATGCCCATACTTGATGTAGAGAAGTCGAAGATGGTGATTGTAAACAAAAGGAGTATGAAACCGGGATATGCGGGAATCGAGAACGATCTTTTCTTCCAGCCGAAGACATCAATGTTGTTTGGAGATGCAAAGAAAGTTTTACAGGACCTTATCGGTGCTGTGAAAGAGTTATAATAAAATTATTGCCTGCTCGATGCACGTGCAAGCCTGTCATTGATCGCCCGTCCAATCCCATGGTCGGGCGCTTTTTCTATAACGATAACATCAAGTTGCATTCTGTCCAGCTCATGCATCGCATCATAGAGATTACGAGCTGCTTCTTCCAGATTTCCTTCTGCGCTTAGGATCACAAGGTGATCTGCCTGAATATCCCCTGCATCCTTGTCAAATGCAATTACTCCCACACGTTGTGATTTTAATCCCGCTACGGTGTTTTTTACGCTTTCAGTTACAACGGTGCGCGTATTGGGTGAATAGTGATGTTTCAACATTCCGGGAGCGACGGGTGCATGTTCTTCGTGTGTTTTCAAAATGGTATCTGGAAAGATTCTTCGTATGTCTTCAAGACTTACTGCGCCCAATCGGTGTACGATCGGCTGATCATTTTGAAACCCCACAACAGTAGATTCAATACCCTTATCGCATATTCCTCCATCGAGTATGTAGTGAATTTTTCCTCCCAACTGCTTCAACACATGCTCCGGTCGGGTAGGTGAAATATACCCGAAGGGATTTGCGCTCGGTGCAGCGAGGGGGAAAGGTAGCTTCTTAAGTAACTCCAGTGTTAATGGGTGCGCGGGTATCCGTATGGCAACATGAGGCAGGCCTGAAGTAGTGATGGAGGGCACGATCGGTCGCTTCTCAAGCAAAACGGTGAGCGGGCCCGGACTGAATTTTTTTATCAGCTGACGCGCGACGGCAGGTATGTGGATGGCAAGTTGTTCCAGCATGGCGGCATCGGCAATGTGCACGATCAGCGGATTGTGTAATGGCCTTTGTTTGATGGCGTATACTTTTCTGACCGCATCTTCAGAAAATGCGTTTGCTGCCAAACCATATACAGTTTCGGTGGGTATTGCCACAACTTCCCCGGCGCTCAAGAGCTGCGCTGCATAGTCAAGGTCCCTGCCTGTTTGCGTATTTAACATCGTTATTGTTTGCCGTGTACTTTGTCTGTAATGAGCCACACTACGGCATGTGAAACAGCGGCAAAGATAGAGAACGTTATCTTTGTCCAATGCCTCTACCAGCAGATTTGCTTTACTCACTGGAAAACGCCCCGGGCTTCGATCGTCAAAGCTTTGTCCGGGTACATGACGATGGGGCACAGGTGACCTCTTTGCGGCTAAATCCGATGAAGCCGGTTGATTTATCAAATATGCCTTTGATAGCATCGAAAATTCCATGGTCGACATCAGGATATTACCTCTCGGAAAGGCCGCAGTTCATTTTTGATCCCCTCATACATGCGGGTGCCTACTATGTTCAGGAAGCTTCAAGCATGTTCCTGGAGCAGGCTGTAAGTCAGTTGTTTGATAGTTCAACTCCGATCAAAGCATTGGATCTTTGTGCAGCACCTGGTGGCAAAAGCACGTTATTGCATTCGTTGTTGAGTCCGGATTCACTACTCGTAAGCAATGAGGTCATCCGTTCGAGAGTAACGGTGCTTGAAGAAAATCTAACCAAATGGGGTGCCGTGAATGTAATTGTGACCAACAATGATCCCAGAGATTTCCAAAAGCTGCCTGGATATTTCGATCTAATGATCGTGGATGCTCCCTGTTCGGGATCAGGATTGTTCAGAAAGGATCCCTCTGCAGTCAACGAATGGAGCCTTCAAAACGTAGCGCTCTGCAGCCAGCGCCAGCAGCGAATCCTGGCAGATTCCTTACCCGCACTTACTGAACATGGGGTGCTGATCTACTGCACCTGCTCTTTTTCGATGGAGGAAGATGAAGCCATTTGCGATTGGCTCATAAGTGAGCAATCGATGCAACCTTTGAAACTTCAATTAGATCCTGCCTGGAATGTAGTCGAATCCATCTCCTCCAGGGGTGGCTACGGGTACAGGTTCTATCCGAACAAGCTACGAGGTGAAGGCTTTTACCTTAGCTGCTTTCGCAACACGCGTGAGCATTCTGGATCCATTCCAAAGGCTCAGAAACTCGAGAAAGCCTCGAGGGGCGAAGTTTCCGCTATAGGTCAATTAGTGGATACCAATTCTTTATTCACCTGGAAGTTTGGTGAGAGAATTTTATCATTTCCCCTGCAATTGGAAAAAGAGCTGGGCGTTTTACTACCACAACTATACATTCGCAAAGCAGGGTTGTGTATCGGTAAGGTCGCGGGAAATGGGCTGATACCGGATCACGAAGTGGCATTAAGCCGGTTGTTGCATGACGATGTACCAAGTGCGCCTCTTGAAAAAGATGTTGCACTTCAATATTTGCGAAGAGAGGAGTTCTCATTGCCCGTGCAACCAAAAGGATGGACACTTGCTACATATGAGGGTTTAGGTCTGGGATGGATGAAGGTGTTGCCAAACCGGATCAACAATTATTATCCGAAGGAGTGGAGGATATTAAAAAGTAAGGACAATTAAAATATTCTACATCTTTGTAACCATTCAAATTGCGTTACCTATGATCAATGTGAGATGTTTTGTGTTGGTATTAATGTTATTGGCGGGACAGGTTCTGTTTGCGCAATCCGATTTGATGATCCAGGGAACTACTCCCAATTTATACGTCAATCACCAGGTGCAGCCAAAAGAGAACTGGTACAGCGTCGGTCGCACCTACAACCTTTCACCGCGCGAGATCGCCAACTTCAATAAGACTTCGATTGACAAACCGTTATCCGTATCACAGGTCTTGCGGATTCCGCTGATCAGTGCCAATTTTTCGCAGAATAACCAGAAAGCTTCTGATGAAGTGTTGGTGCCGGTTTACCATACGATTCAGGAGAAGGAGTGGATGTATCGCGTAAGCGTCAATCATAACAAGGTACCCATTGAGAACCTGGAGAAATGGAACAATGTATCCCGAAATGACGCTAAAGCCGGAATGAAACTTATCGTAGGTTTTCTCAAAGTAAAATCTGCCCAATCACCGCTTGCGGGAAGGTCTTACACTCCTGCTGCAACTACAACATCAACTTCGGCATCGCCGGCGTCTAATCCTTCAGCACCCGCTGCAAACCCAACTGCAAGTACGCCAACGCCAAATACTGCGCAAAAGGAACCGCTATTTCGCGATAATTCACCGATCCCTAAGGAAACTCCAAAACGCGAGGCAGCAAGTGCATCACAGGAAACCCGTGCGGCTGCAAATCATAAAGGTGGCATCTTCCGTAGTCAATATGACGATACCGGCAAATCCGCTTCTGGTGTTTCCGGTGTATTCAGAAGCAACAGCGGTTGGACCGACGGTAAGTATTATGCATTGATGAATAACGTGCCGGTTGGTACCATTGTGAAAGTTAGCTTTCCTTCGACCGCAAAATCAGTATATGCAAAGGTTCTCGGGCAGTTGCCGGATATGAAAGAAAGCGTGGGACTTACCATTCGCATCAGCGAAGCTGCAGCGTCTGAGCTTGGCGCAGGAAACAGCAAGTTTTCCGTTGACGTGAATTATTAAGTCGCATCGTTATCTTAAACCCCTGAGCAGGTCGGCAATCGGCATTCTCTTTTTTCCTTCGAGCTGAATTTCTAGACAGTCAATGTATCCATCGACACAATAGAAACGGAGGTACGTTTTACGATCGGTCTCATGATCACCAGGATTGTTCTCATGCGATGCAATCACTTTCCTGGAACGGAAAATTTTCAGCATCTTATCATGGAAGTAGGTGAAAGCGCCGGGATAGGGCGAGAGCCCGCGAATGAGGTTGTAAACAGTTGCAACCGGTTGATCGAAATTAATGCGACAGGTTTCAGTGAAGATCTTGGGCGCGTGTCGTATTGATCCTGTGGTTACATCGTGCTGCGGAATTTCTTTTACTTCGTTTCGAAGAATTGCATCTATTGTTTTTACAATCATGTTTGCCCCCAGATCTTTCATTCGGTCGTGCAATGAACCTGCATCTTCATCATCACCAATGGGAAGAGCTTCCTGCAATAAAATGTTTCCCGTATCAATTTCGTGCTGCAGTTTAAAGGTGGTGATGCCTGTTTGTTTTTCTCCATTAATGATCGCCCAGTTGATGGGTGCAGCCCCGCGATATTGCGGCAATAATGAACCGTGAACGTTGATGGTGCCAAGAGGAGGCATACTCCAGACAATTTCAGGTAGCATTCGGAACGCCACTACAATCTGCAGGTCAGCTCGCAACGACCTGAGTTCTTCGATGAATGCTGAAGCCTTCAATTTGTCTGGTTGGAGTATGTGAAGATCATGTGCAACAGCATATTTCTTCACCGCACTCTCGGTGACCTTCATGCCCCTGCCCGCTGGTTTGTCCGGGGCTGTTACTACTCCAACTATATTATGTCCTGAGTTAACAAGTGCGTCCAGGCTTGCCACCGCAAACTCTGGTGTTCCCATAAATACAATGCGTAAATTCTCTTTAATAAGGCCTGCCTCTTTCATCCGTTTTAATTAAAATCCTTATACAGCAAATATTTCTTCCGGATCAGTTTAAACGAATCAATATCTTTCTTCCAACCTGAACGTATTGCAGCTTCGCTTACTCCATCTTTTATTTGTTGCATCAACAGATCGTTGCCTGCAAGTTTATTGAAGAATTTATTGGTGAGAAAAAAAGAATCTTTTTGTGGAAACAACTTGTATGCTTCAAAGAGGTATTTCAATTGAATTTTGCAATTGATCAATTCGAGAACTTGCTCATCAGTGCCCGATAGATTCCATCCATAACATGTCTGATCAACCAGCTTTGGTTTTGATGCACCTGCAATACTTCGGGGTGTGAAAGCATAAAGTGTTTTGGGTAGAGTCGGATGTCCGAATACCTTAAATGGTTTATCTGTTCCTCTTCCTTCACTCAATACTGTTCCCTCAAAAAAGCAGGTTGTGGGATACAAATAAATAGCGGCCATGTCAGGCAAATTCGGTGAAGGTTTCACTGGTAATGCATACATGGAATTGTGATCATAGTTTGCGCATTTGATCACCGTAAGTTTGTTCCAGTTATTGGCTTCAATTTTTTTCCGGGTAGCATCGTCAAACATCTTTTCACCTACCAGCATCTTTGCGTATTCACCGATGGTCATGCCATAAACAACAGGCACCGGTTGCATGCCTATGAATGATTTGAACTGCGGTTGAAGTACTGGCCCATCAATATAAAAACCATTTGGATTTGGGCGATCCAGCACTATCAGCGGTTTGTTTTCCTGTATTGCCGATTTCATGAACTCTTCCAGGGATGAGATGTAAGTATAAAATCGAACGCCTACATCCTGTATGTCAAATAGCAATACGTCAATGTCTTTAATGTCTTCAGAAGATGGGCGTAATTTTTTACCATAAAGCGAAATGACGGGTATCCTTGTTTTTTGATCTACCTGGTTCTCGATCTTACTACCTGCGTCAGCAGTTCCACGAAATCCATGCTCTGGTGCAAAGATTTTCTTAACGGCAATTCCCTGCGATACAAGGGTATCCACCAGGTGGGTATTTTTGACCATAGAAGTGTGATTGGCGAAAACCGCCACACACTTGCCTTTGAGCATCGGCAGGAAATCTGCCAGCCGCTCTGCTGCCGGAATAATTGTGGCATGTTGGCCGGCTTTTTGTGCTTGCGTAGAAGAAAAGGCACAGAAAACGACGAACGTTATTATTAGGAGATACTTCATTTTATTCTGGTATATAGTTGATTGATAAGCAATTTCGAGAAAAACTTTTATTGGCAGGAGATTAATATTCCTGTTACTTTGTTTGGGGTAGTTACCCGGAAACAGTAATTTAAAAAACGAAAACAATGCAACAAGTTAAATCAGGTGATACTGTAAAGGTTCACTACCATGGCAGGTTAACTGACGGAACAACTTTCGACAGTTCAGAGGGACGCGATCCATTGGAGTTTGAGGTTGGCAGCGGCCAGGTGATCAAAGGTTTTGATGATGGTGTGAATGGAATGCAGGTGGGTGAGAAGAAAACAATTCAAATTCCGGTTGCTGAAGCATACGGACATAAGAACGAGGAAATGGTAATCCAGTTTCCAAAAGCAAATTTTCCCCCAGACCTTAACCCGGAAGTGGGTATGCAGTTGACTATGACCAACAACCAGGGACATGCAATTCCTGTTGTTATCGTGGATGTAAAAGAAGACCATGTTATGCTGGATGCCAATCATCCACTGGCAGGTCAGGATCTTATCTTTGATCTGGAACTTGTAAGCATCAGTGGTCCTCAATCAAGGATCATAATGCCTTAACAGATAATTTTAATCAGAAAGCCGTCTCTCATGGGGCGGCTTTTTGTTTTTATGCTATCAAAGCAAAATGACCCGATTAGTTTTCATAATTTGTTTATTCACTGCATTTGCAGGTTGTAAAACTCCTGCGTCCGTCGCCGATTAAAATGCGATGGTGGTTACTCACATCAATGCACTATCTCTCACCGGCAGTGTACCGCTTTCTATATATAGCTGCAAGCACGATACCGATCAGGAGCCATGGCACAAAAGCATCGAGGAAATGCGCCCATAGGTCGAAAGTTTTAAACCAGATGTGATTGGTATAAGGAACCGCAAAAAAGATGATCATACCAATGAATATACAACTCACGATGATCGTTCCGAATGTCCGCGGGTTTAGTTTTGAAATGATGTAACACAATAGGCCGATCAACACGATATCAATTAACAATCCACGAATCATGTTCATAGTCATATCACTGTCCATTGAAGTGTGATAACTAACGATCGCCCATGGTTTGCCTTCGGCCTCTTTCATTGCAGCCTGCTGTTGCTCAGAGGTTGCGTCTTTTGGAAGGTTAGGCATGTAGTACGAGCCGCTTTCGGTAAACTGCGAGCTGAGATACTTAAGCACCTCTTGCTGCTTCGGAGTGTAATCCATCGCGGGACGATGTAAATCCAATAATGCAAACGAAAGGAATTGCCAGATAAACAGAATGAGGCCACCGAGTATGGACCCGATAATCAGCTTCTTCATAATGAGTTTGTTTTGGGAACAGAAGGTAATAATATTATGATTCCAATCAAAACAACCACAGTTTGTATGATCGATCCTTCGAAGCCAAACTGTCCGCCGGTAAGCATATCGTTTCCCGTTAACTGTTGCGACAATAAGGCTGGAAATTCCAGTCCGCTCACTTTATAGCCGAGTATAGGTCCCTGCACAAAGTTCCACGCGAAGTGAAAGGAGAAAGGGAGCCAAAGACTTCTTTGATGCAAATAACATCCACCGATCAAGATGCCACCAAGGAAAATATTCAGGATCGCAATGAAACCCGTATTCGGATTCAGGGAATGAAACAATGCAAATATCCCCGCACTAATGATAAGAGCCGTCCATTGATTCGTTGATCGCATCAACTGTTTCATCACCACTCCGCGAAACACCAGTTCCTCGTAAAATGCGATCCATGCAAAGAACAAGACCATGGCTGCTAACGATGTCATACCTGTAGTTGATGACAACCATTGAATGTTGCCGGTAAGATAGATCAGCAGCGAACCCAGACCGATAAGCCCGGTTGCAAGGCAAAAGCCCATTGCACACTGAGTGGAAGCCATGTTCACGCTAAATCCTTCGCGCACCACTTTATGGTCAAACACATGTGCCAGCGCAATGCTAATGATGCCCGTAGCCACAATTGAAATATATAAAGCAAATTCATCTTTAAGGTCGATGTATCGATCAATTATTAACGAAAGAAATATCCCGCAAACAATATAAATCAGGATAAATGTTGCAATACGAATCAATGTGCGTTGTAAGCTTTTATATGATGCGTTCAATCTTTCAATGTTTTATCTTGCTTAAAAATAACGAGGATGTTTCAAAGCTATTCGTTTTCTGTTGCCGAAAGATTCATGCGTTACGTACAGGTGGATACACAAAGCGATCCGCAGTCGACATCACAACCCTCTACCGAAAAACAAAAAGATCTTTCACGAATACTTGTGCGCGAATTACAGGAAATTGGAATTGCCGATGCGGTACTTGATGATGCCGGTTATGTTTACGCAACCATTCCTTCGAATACAGACAAGGTTGTGCCTGTTATCTGTTTTTGTGCACATGTAGACACTTCACCGGATACTACCGGTGCAGGAGTGAAACCGATTGTTCACAACAGTTATGATGGCTCCGACATTGTGCTGCCTGATGACCCTTCACAAGTAATTACTACTAATGAACAACCGTATTTAAAAAAGAAAATTGGCGACGATATCATAACCGCTTCGGGTACCACTTTGTTGGGTGCAGATGATAAGGCAGGAATAGCAGTGATCATGGACATGGCCGCGTTTCTTTCCCGACATCCGGAAATTAGGCATGGTGAAATAAAAATATTGTTCACTCCTGATGAAGAAATTGGAAGGGGAGTCAATGCAGTCGATCTCGAACGCCTCGGTGCCGACTATGCATACACGCTGGATGCAGGCGAGCTGGGTTCTTATGAAGATGAAACTTTTTCAGCAGATGCGCTGGTGGTGACGTTTAAGGGTGTTAGTGCACACCCGGGCTATGCGAAAGGCAGACTGGTGAATGCAATCAAGATTGCCGCACATTTCCTCGAGCAATTGCCGCGAAATTCATTTTCACCTGAAACCACAGATGGGAGGGAAGGCTTTGTGCATCCTGTGCGCATAGAGGGTATCGCTGAATCTGTGGATGTTGAATTTATTGTTCGCGATTTCATTACGTCCAAACTCATCGAATATGAAAATTACATACGTGAGAAAGTGAATGAAACGCTCGCTTCATTTCCTGGTGCAACGGCTGAAGTAATGGTACATGAGCAATACCGCAACATGAAAGAAGTGCTCGATAAATATCCGAAGATCACCAGCTACGCTCATGAAGCGATACGTCGTGCAAACATTCCATTGGTGAGCATGAGCGCACGTGGCGGTACAGATGGTTCAAGGCTTTCATTCATGGGTCTTCCATGTCCAAATTTATTTACGGGCGAGATGGCATTTCATGGCAAGCATGAATACGTCAGCATCCAGGATATGCAGAAGAGCGTAGAAACTATTGTTCACCTTGCAATGATCTGGGAGGAGAACGCCTAGTTGGTGACTTTTAGTTCACCGGCCTGCTGTCGCCACATTGCATAATACAGACCTTTTTGTTGAAGCAATTCGTAATGGGTACCCACCTCAGACATCTTTCCTTTTTCCAGCACATAGATGACATCTGCATGCATGATGGTGGATAGCCTGTGTGCAATAAGAATGGTTATCCGTTCACGGGCAGTGGAAATATTTCGGATGGTATCCGTAATACTTTCTTCGGTGATGGAATCCAATGCAGATGTGGCCTCATCAAAGATCAGCAAACGCGGCTGGCGCAACAAAGCCCTGGCTATCGAAATACGTTGTTTTTCACCTCCGGATAATTTCATTCCTCCTTCACCGAGTACTGTATGAATTCCTTTTGCAGATCGTGAAAGCAATTGTTCGCAAGCTGCTTTATGTAATGCGTCAAGTATCTGATCTTCCGATGCTTCGGGTTTTACAAATAGCAGGTTTTCTTTTATGGTACCTGCAAACAGTTGCGTGTCCTGAGTTACGAACCCGATTTGTCTGCGCAACTCATTGTACCGAATATCGTCGGCCTTCGTATCATTGAAATAGATCGATCCGCTCACCGGTTTGTATAGGCCAACAAGTAGTTTAACAAGTGTACTTTTCCCGGATCCCGATGGACCAACAAAGGCAATCGTTTCGCCTGTTTTAACGGAAAACGAAATATCGTCAATGGCGTGATGAACAGAACTCTTATGATGAAATACCACATTGTCAAATCTCAGGTTTTCCAGCGGCCCGATTTCGATTGGATTTTCGGGTCTGCGTTCAATCGGCTTTTTCATCAGCGTATCAAAGTTGTGTACCGACGCCTGGACTTCGCGGTATTGCAATATGATGTTTCCAAGATCCTGCAAAGGACCAAAGATCGACGTGGAGATAAATTGCATCGCGATGAGTTCGCCGGTAGAAAGTATATCCCGGAAGATGAGCCACAAAAGAATGAATAATATCGATTGCCTTAAAAGATTTAGTGTGGTACCCTGCAGAAAGGAGAGGGTTCTGACCTTTCTAACCTTTATCATTTCAAGGTTGAATATTTTCAGGGTTTGCTCTTTCAAGCGCCTGATTTCCGGGAATGTCAGTCCCAGGCTTTTTACCAGCTCAATATTGCGAAGGCTCTCCGTAATGACACCGCTCATCTTGTTTGTTTCCCTGTTGATTGAGCGCTGAACAGTTTTAATTTTCTTCGATAATAAACCAGTCAGTGATCCCAGCACCAGGATTCCGATAATAAACACCGGGATCAGCATCCAGTTCCTTGTAATGGAGTACCAGATAAGAAATCCAATTCCCACAATGGAAGAAAAAACGATGTTAATGAAGGAATTGATGAAACGCTCGGTATCTGTCTTCACTTTTTGCAATACGGAAAGTGTTTCGCCACTGCGACTTTCCTCGAATTCCTGGAAACTTAGCCGGAGTGTTTGCTTCAAGCCATCATTGAATATCTGCATACCAAAACGTGCAACCGCCAGGCGGGTGGTATATTCCTGGAATGCTTTGGCAACACGTGCCGCAAGTGCAACTATAACTGCGATCATCAACCAGAACAATACTCCACGGACAAGTTCTTTTTCGGGTTTTGTTTCTTTTTGATTGGCATAATCGTCAATGATCTTACCGAAGATAATCGGGTCTATAAGGGTGAGCAATTGAGCGACCGTTGCTAAAAGTAAAGAGAAGAATATGAGTTTTTGGTGAGGTTTCAGGTAATTCCACAATATCCGCATAGTGCTGACTTATTTACATGGGCGACTAAAAAAGCTAATGGTAAGTATTTATAAATGTAACAAAACACTTCCTAAATGCAGTGATCGCTCATTACCGCTGTACCTTTTGCGGTACTTTAAAATCCATATTTTATGAAACGGAGATCGATCTTTACGTCTCTTGTTACCATCTTCTCATTGTGTGCTGCAACCGCCGATGCTCAGTCAGGCAACGAATGCACAACTCCAGCAACTCCGGTCATTTATCCGAAGGCCATTACAGTTGGCGTCAATGAGCCAGTCACCTATACAATTTCTAATGTTACTGTTGGCGCATCATACCAGGTTGTTGATGAATTTGATCACAGCATATCCGACGAAGTAACGGCAAAAGACAATGCTGAATTGACTGTTTCCACGAGTCAATTCCTGAAGGAAGGTTCACGAAGTCTGAAGATTCTTGCAGATATGAAAAATGGCTGTCCCGTATCCAGTGCTCCGGCAGTAGTGATGGTTGCAACAACATCTTTGCCTTTCGATAAGATCGCATTAAAAACCCGAAGCGCAAATGATGGTGTATTGCTGCAATGGGAAGTATTACAGGAAATAGATGTGGATCGCTATGAGATTGAAAGAAGTGCCGATGGTAAGCAATTCAAAACAGTTCACGTTGCACAGCCTTCCACTACAATTCAATCAAAAAAGAACTACTCATATTCGGACAAACAAATAACAACGCCAGGCAAATATTATTTTAGGATCAGGGTAGTGGACGTTGATGGCAAGTACCATTATTCTCCAGTTGCATCGATAGATTATGAAAGCTTTGTGTTCGATGTATTTGCTAAGTCAGTCGGCCGTTCCTCAAATCCAACGCTGGCCGTGTCATTACCCGAAGCAGGAAATGTAGAGTTTATATACATGGATGCGGGTGGCCGGTTCATCAGCAGGCAAAATATGCATTTCCGTTCAGGCAATACAGATTATATACCTAACCGTGCGAACTCTTCAGCAAACCTCTTATTCGTAGTGGCACGCTATAAAGGGAAGCAAAAAACAATCCGGCTGTCCAATTAAGTTATAGAGGTTGCAGATTATTTTTTGAATAAAAAATAGACCGCCAGAATTAGAAAGATAAAACCTATAAGGTGATTCATCCTGAAGGGTTCCGTTCTGAAGATGACTATTGCGAAGATGGAGAAAACTGTGAGGCTAATCACTTCCTGAATCACTTTCAATTGCCAGATGTCGAATGGACCTCCATTGCTGATATGGCCAATGCGATTAGCCGGCACCTGTGCCATATATTCAAATAATGCAATCCCCCAGCTTATGAGTATGATGGCCGGCAGGCCAATATGAGCAAGCCATTTAAAATTCTTAAATTTCAAATGACCATACCACGCAAAGGTCATAAAGATATTGGACAGGGTGAGTAAAGAGATCGCAATGAATCCTTTCATAAGAGGCGTATTCTTTTATTGCTGGCTGCAACTTACAAATAACTTAACCACCATTTTTTATTTCGGGCTTTATAGTCGGCATATAATTTACACAGTGGGTACAAAAGCACAATTAGAAGTATCCACACTATATATACTCCTCCAAGTGAAAACCCTTCGCCCGGAAACAGGAATTTGAACGGAATTCCCGGTGCCCCTTTGGCGGCCTCATTGAAGGAATGTCCCCGACCTATTGTAAACATTGCAGACACCAGGTGTAGCACAAAGAAATGAAGTATGTAATAAAACAAGGGTACACGCCCAAATACGGTTACGAGGTGAGTGATACGATTTTTTGCGCTGTTCATATAGGCAAGAAAAATCAATGCCGGTCCGATGGTCATGCAGATGAACAGCAGCGAAGGTGGATATTTTGTAGTATTGAGAAATGACATGAGCGTGTAAGTTGAACTGTCGCGTACTGACCAGTGAGATGGATCTCCATATACATTCGATGCCCTGAGACAAATAAATATGGCAATCAGTGCATATCCAATTATTGCGACAGTCTTTCTTTGTCGCCTGACATCTATTGTTCCATCAAAGAGTTTTCCAAAAGCAAATCCAACCATCATAAGCCCTGTCCATGGCAGGAACGGGTATAGGATACCCAACACATGGTGGTGGATGAAAGGAAGGAATGCCTGCCTGTGGAGCAAACTGTAAAATACTGAAAACCCTCCCTGGTTATCCGACTCATAAATATCAAGCAGGTTATGTCCAAAGATAATAATCAGCCCAAGAGCAATGATCCATTTGTAGGAGAGCCATATGAGTGCCGACATCAATACCATGCTGATTCCTATCGCCCATATCACCACCAGTAAGAAGAACGAATAGCGGATGTCAAATGTCATTATTAACGTCATCACTGCGAGCTCGAGGAATATCAGCCAGAGGCCTCGTGTGAACAGAAACCGGCTAAGTTGTTTGCGTGTTTTGCGAAGCGATTGTAGATATATCGAAGTTCCCGACAGGAACACAAAAACGGGAGCGCAAATGTGTGTGATCCATCGTGTGAAAAATAATGAAGGCGTTGTTGTATCAATATTCAATGGGTCCTGCAACAATGCCTGGTCATGAAACAGATCTCTTGTGTGATCCAGGGCCATAATGATCATAACCACTCCCCGAAGCAGGTCAATGCTTCGCACCCGGTTGTTTGGAATTGATGCGCTTAAATGCATCGGCAATTAGTTTTGCCTTAAGATATTTATTTAATCCTTTTTTCGCCGAACTATTTGATCAATGATGCGTAAGGCATGATCCCTGGAATTTTCGATGAACCAAACATGAGTATTCATTCCTCCGCAAACCACACCCGCCAGGAAGATGCCGGGTTTATTGGTTTCCATCGTTTCTTCATCATAAAAAGGTTGCTTGCATTCGTCATCCGAAAGAATAATGCCGGCGGACTGCAGTAATGCGAAATCCGGTTGGTAGCCAGTCATCGCAATCACATAATCATTGGGAATGGTAACGGTCCCTTCGGGGGTATGGATGTCGACTGAGAGTTTGCTGATCGAGCTTAATGTCGAATTGAAGTAAGCTTTAATGCTTCCCTCTTTTATGCGGTTTTCAACATCAGGCCGTACCCAGTATTTCACCCGTTCACCAATACCTGGTCCACGGGTAACCATTGTAACGTTGGCACCCTTGCGATAGGTTTCCAGCGCCGCATCTACAGCAGAATTATTGGCACCGACAACAACGACATTCTGCATCGCATAAAAATGCGGATCCTTATAGTAGTGAGTAACTTTCTGCAAGTCTTCGCCATCAATGTTCATCTTCACTGGAATGTCATAAAAGCCTGTAGCAAGTACAACATTCTGCGTATGGTAATTTCCTTTTGAGGTGATCACTATATAGTGATCGTTTTCTTCTACGATATCTACCACCAGTTCCTGAAGGTGAATATTTACATGATTTGAAACGGCTACCCTGCGATAATATTCAAGAGCTTCAGGGCGCGTTGGTTTGATATTGTTGGAAACGAACGGGATGTTTCCGATCTCGAGTTTGTCTGAAGTGGAAAAGAAAGTCATATTCAGCGGATAATTGTAAAGGGAGTTCACGAGACATCCTTTTTCAATCACCAGGTAGTCAAGGGAGTTCTTGCGCGCTTCAAGGGCACAGGAAATACCGATGGGCCCGCCGCCGACAATGATCAGGTCATAAATTGAGTCCATAACAGTAAAGATAGCCAACCAATATAGATGGCATAAAAAAAGCCCGCAATACTGCGGGCGATATAAAATGCACTGAAGACTAATAAATCAATTCATGATTCCTGTGATGAACAGGCTCATCGGGCCGGTTGCGATTCATAAGATAATAAACCGAAGACGTCAGCAACGAAATGATTCCAAGAAGGACGATCGACGTTTGGAAGTTGGACAATGCGAAATTGTATGGAGACTTGAACCATGTCCATTCACCCTGCTTGAAAACCGATGCCGAAGAGTAGTTCTGTTGCGCCTGCTGCATGAGTTGCGGCAGATAAGTGGTATCAATGTACTGTGTATAGAAATATGTTGTAACGCTGAAGATCACAGCAGCAACAACGCTTGATGTAAGGCCGCAGACGTTAAGAATGCCCCATCTCGCCGATGTAGAGCGCGTAAAATAATTCAGCGATATCCAAAAAACAGAGAAGGTCATCAGCAGGAAAAGTCCATAAAAGAACAGTTGCTGCGCTATGGTAGTATCCGGTACTGAATGTCTCAAAAGGCCAGCCCCTATAAATATCAGGGAAAGAATTACCCCCGTAGCAAGGCCGATGGTCATTGCTCTTTTCATAACTCAATAAATTTTACGGATGGTGTAATTGGGTACTGCCGACACTCAAATTAAAACAATCCCCTCAAAAAGCATGAGCAATAGGCAAGTTTTTTGCTTTTGCTTTAATTCTGAATTCATTAAGAAATAACTTATTTCTCATTTACGTTCATTGTTTACATTTACACCTATCAAAAAAATCACTGTTAATGAATTGGTTCTTACTGCAGATCGATACAACTGCCAATGCATTGCAATCCGTTTCCAACTTACCCGCCAAAGAAATAAGTCTTATGGACCTCCTGTCGAAAGGAGGTGTGTTGATGATCCCCCTGGCATTGTTGTTTGTTGCTGCTATCTATGTGTTCATTGAAAGAATGATGTATATCCGGAAAGCTTCCAGGATCGAGGACAATTTCATGAACATCATTCGTGATAACATTGTGACAGGTAATGTGAGTGCTGCACGAAATCTCGCGAGAAATACCAATAATCCCGTTGCAAGGATCATTGATAAAGGCCTCCAGCGCATTGGAAAGCCTATTGATGCCATCGAAAAAAGTATGGAGAATGTAGGGAAGCTGGAAATGTATAAGATGGAACGAAACCTGAACATTCTATCATTGATCGCGGGTATCGCTCCTATGTTTGGTTTTCTTGGTACCATCATCGGGATGTTCCAATTGTTCTTCCGGTTGGCATCTACCGGTGAATTCACGATCCAGTCGATGGCCGATGGTATTTACACCAAGTTGATCTCTTCGGCGGTTGGACTTATCATTGGTTTGCTTGCATACATTGCGTTCAATTACCTGAATACACAGATCGATAAAACTGCAAACAGGATGGAAGCTTCGAGTGCTGAGTTTGTTGACATATTGCAGGAGCCTACACATTAAAACAGCGACCCATGAATATTCGAAGGAAATTGAAGAGCAGTGCAGAAGTGCATACAGGGCCGTTGAACGACATCCTGTTCATCCTGCTTATGTTCTTTTTGATCGCCGCAACGCTGGCAAATCCTAATGTCATTAAGCTGTCAAATCCAAAGGCAAAGGGTGATACAAAAACGAAGCAGAACGTTGTTGTAAATATTGATGCGAACAATCAGTTTATCGTTAATGGTAAATCAGTTGATGCCGCGCAGTTGCGTGAAGCATTGCAGCCGCTGATTGCTAAAGATTCCACGAACGCGGTAATAGCGATCAATGCAGATAAGACCGTGCCTGTCGACGATGTAGTGGCTGTAATGCGCGTTGCACGTGACCTTGGCGCTAAAACGGTTTTGATGGTAGATAAAGCAGGCGTTCAGTAAGGAAGCGGAAAGCGCAAAGCGGAAAGCGGAAAGCAGAAAGCGGGAAGCGGCTGTTGTTCCTCTGTTTATCTGTTTCTCTGTTTCTCCGTTTCTCTGTTTCTCTGTTTCTCCGTTTATCTGTTTCTCCGTTTCTCTGTTTCTCCGTTTCTCTTTTGGTTCGCCACAACGAATCGCTTTTTGCCCTGCATGTCTTTATGAACCTCCACATTTCCAAGGTTACTTTCTACAAACAGATTTTTCACCGCGTCTGCATTTGATTCGTGCGTTTCAACATAAATGCTGCCTCCCGGCAACAAGTGTGTTGTTGCAAAACGGGCAATTGCTTCATAGAAGATCAATGGTCTTTCATTCTCGACAAACAATGCCTGCCAGGGCTCATACATTACCACATTGTTGTCCATCGTTTCTTTGTCGGATAACGGTATATAAGGAGGATTGCTTACAATGCAATCAAAGCGGGATACATTCTGCCATTTTTCCTCATCCAAAAAATCAAGGATAAAAAAATCTATATTCTGCTGAAGCTTCTTCGCATTATGTTGCGCAACTTCAAGCGCACTTTCACTGATATCGCAACTGGAAACCTGTGCCCAGGGCAGACTCTTTTTTATCGAGATCGGAATGCAGCCGGAACCGGTACCTATGTCGAGAATGGAGCAACTGTGTTGTCTGACGGTTTTTTGTTGTTCGTGTTGTACCAGTAGCTCAACAAGTTCTTCGGTTTCGGGTCGTGGGATAAGGGTATTTTCATTAACGTAGAACTTCATTCCCCTGAACCACGCTTCGCCCAATACATATTGTACAGGTTTATGACTTGTAAGTTCAGCGAGATGTTTTTCAATTACCATCTTTTGATGGGGAGTAAGCGGATCATCCTTTCTAATCAACCGGTCAACTTTGCTCATGCCTGTAATATGTTCCATCACCCAATCAGTAATGGTTGCCGCCTCTCGTTCATCATAAATATTCCTCAGCTGGAATTGCAAACGATGTTTCGCTTCCTGAACGGTCATGCGCAAACTTATTAATTTTTGATTGTATACTTTTGGCCAAATTTTAGTTTTGACGGAGGCCGAAAAATATATGCATCGCTGCCTGCAACTTGCCGACCTTGGCGCGGGAGCCACTGCCCCCAATCCAATGGTAGGTGCCGTACTTGTTCATGAAGATCGCATTATCGGAGAGGGCTATCACCAAAGATTTGGCCAGGCCCATGCTGAAGTGAACTGTCTGAATTCAGTTTCAGAGGCAGACAGGAAGTTTATCGAGCAGGCTGTTTTGTATGTTTCGTTGGAGCCTTGCTCGCATTACGGAAAGACACCTCCATGCGCCGATCTGATCGTCGAGCATAAAATACCACAGGTCGTGATCGGATCACCAGACCCTTTCCCTAAGGTGAATGGCGCCGGCATACGCAAATTAAGAGAGGCGGGAGTTTTTGTGCAGACCGGCATACTGCAGGAAAAGTGCGATGAAATGAACAAAAGGTTCATGGTTTTTCATCTGCAGAAAAGACCTTACATCATTTTGAAATGGGCTGAAAAGAATGGCGTAATCGGTTCCTTAAAGGAACGTTTACTTATCAGCAACTCCTTAAGCAATCGCCTTGTGCATAAGTGGCGAAGTGAGGAAGCAGCTATAATGGTAGGTACAAATACCGCCTTGTACGATAATCCGCAACTAAGCAACAGACATTGGAATAAAAGCGATGACAGGTCATGGTCGCCGTTGTATAAACCTACTCGCATAATCATCGATCTAACACTGAGGCTGCCCCATACACTTAACGTTTTTGATAAGTCTGTACCCACTGTTATCATTAATTATCAACGAGACGGTGGCGACCACAATCTTCTATTTGTTCAAATAGATCGCGACAGGGAAGTGCCTGTTCAGATCTGTGAAAAACTCTATGAACTGAACTTGCAGTCAGTGATCATCGAAGGAGGTAGGCAACTGCTGCAAACCTTTATTGATGCACAACTATGGGATGAAGCACGAGTCATCACCGGCAGTGGGACCTTATCGTTTAAAGACGCTTCTCAACTTGTTCTGGCGCCGGTTTTACTGAACGCCTTACCTGGTAAGAAATGTATGCTTCGTGATGACATGGTTGCCTACTATATCAACAAAAACTCTCTTTCAATTAATAAATATCCTGAGGCTTGATCTATCTTATCGCAAGTATCGTTCTTACAAGTTACCTGACACTTTTCTTCAAGTTCCTGGAGAAATTAGGATTAAGTAGTTTCCAGGTCATCGTTATAAATTATTTCACATGTGTAGCAACCGGTATCGTCGTAAATGGAACGGTACCCGATTATGGAACTGCAATTAGTCAACCCTGGTTTCGTTGGGCGGTGATCATGGGATTCACATTCATCAGCATTTTCAATGTGGTTGCATTTACGGCCCGAAAGATCGGCGTTGCTGTAGCATCAGTTGCCAATAAGCTGTCGCTGGTCATCCCATTTGTTTTTTCTCTCGCATTATACAATGAAGCAGCATCCATGCTGCAGATTGCAGGGATCATTGTTGCCCTTGCAGCGGTAGTATTAACATGTCTGCCGGACAAGCGCGTTGTTGCCACACATAATGACGAAATGAAATTTCTTTCGATCATCTTCCCGATCATCTTATTTATAGGAAGTGGATTGCTCGATACCATGATCAAGTATGTTGAACATAATTTTTTAAATGGCCAGAATAATAATGATTATCTGATTACCGCATTCCTTTCTGCAGGTGTGATGGGAGCAATAGTTTGGATTTATTTTGCGCTTCGCGGCAAACTCCGTTTTGATAAACGTGCAATCGTTGCCGGCATCGCCCTTGGCATACCAAATTATTTTTCCATCTTCGCCCTCATCGAAGCATTGAAATCATTTCCATCAAAGAGTGGAGTTGTGATCCCTGTCAATAATATGGGAATTGTGCTATTCAGTTCAGTGGTTGCCTGGTTGATCTATAAGGAACGCCTTTCACTAATTAATTGGATCGGCATAGGCTTATCCCTGGCAGCAATAACGATGATTGCTTTTGCATGATGAAAATAATTGGTTAGCATGGTAGAAGCTGAAGTTTATTACACTATAGAAAAGCCTGGGATGGCCGAGACAAAGGACAGGGGCAGCCGCTTCATCGCCTATGCGTTTCCAATGGAAAGTACGGATGAATTTAAGGTGGCACTTGATGGAATAAAAAAAGAACATCCTAAAGCAAGTCATCATTGTTTTGCATACCGCATCGGTTTAGACGGAAACCAGTTCCGGGTGAGTGATGCAGGCGAACCCTCAGGCACCGCGGGGAAACCAATTCTCGGCCAGATCGACAGTCGTAATCTCACCAATGTATTGATCATAGTCGTAAGATACTTTGGAGGAACACTACTTGGTGTTCCCGGACTTATCAATGCATATAAAACAGCGGCAGCCCTGGTTTTGCAGGTTACTCCGATTGTACAGCGACCGATCGAGATCCGTTATAAACTTCATTTTGATTATACAAAGATGAACGACGTGATGATGGTGATCAAGCAGCTCAGTTGCACCGTCATCTCACAGGAAATGCAGTTGTTTTGCGATATGCATATCGGGATCCCAAAATCAAAAGTTCATGAAGCACTCTACAGACTTGAAGAGGTTAGGGGAGTGGAAATAAAGCCATCCTGACAACGTGTTCGTTTCTCTATATATTTGGCTATGAAAATTTCTGTAATTGGCGCGGGAACGATGGGAAATGGAATCGCGCACGTGTTTGCCCAACATGGTTTTGACGTCAAGTTGGTTGACATAAACCAGGCGCAGCTTGACAAAGCTCTTCAAACAATTTCCAAAAACCTCGACCGGCAGGTTTCAAAGGGAGTCATTGATGATTCCAAAAAGACGGAAACATTAGGTAGGATCGTACCCGTTAACAATATGGCTGAAGGCGTTTCCGATGCCCAGCTTGTTGTTGAAGCGGCGACAGAAAACGTGGAGCTGAAGCTGAAGATCTTTGCGCAGTTGGACGCTTTGACAAATTCAGATTGCATTCTTGCAAGCAACACCTCCTCGATCTCGATCACAAAAATTGCAGCTGCAACAAAGCATGCGGGTAAAGTAATTGGAATGCATTTCATGAACCCGGTTCCGGTGATGAAACTCGTCGAGATCATCAATGGATATTCGACTGAAAAGAATGTTACCGAAACGATCGTTGAATTGTGCAATAAGTTGGAAAAGATTCCTTGTGTTGTGAATGATTACCCCGGATTTGTTGCAAACAGGATTTTGATGCCGATGATCAATGAAGCCATTTATACATTGCATGAAGGTGTTGCAGGTGTTGAGGAAATTGATACGGTAATGAAACTGGGCATGGCTCATCCAATGGGACCTTTGCAACTGGCGGATTTTATTGGTCTCGATGTATGTCTGGCAATTTTAAAAGTGTTATACGAAGGATTCGGCAACCCTAAATATGCTCCATGCCCGCTGCTTGTGAATATGGTAACCGCAGGAAATCTTGGTATTAAATCAGGCGAGGGATTTTATGATTACAGTGAAGGCACCCGGCAACTGGTAGTAAGCAGGAATTTTAAATAGCGAGCCCGGGAAACTTCGCATTTCGCATTTCGCTTTTTGCTTTTTGCATTTCGCATTTCGCTTTTTGCATTTGCATTTGCTGTTTCCCATTTCCCATTTCCTATTTCTTCTTATAGTCTCCTCTCTTCCATGCCTTGATAAACTCATTCCATGCGAAAGGATTGAAGATGTTTTGAGGAGGTTGCTGTCCCGCGTAATAGTAACGCTGCGCTCCGGAGCGAAGGTTGTAATTGGCTGCCTCACGCCCATCGGTAGGAAGCGATCGTGCAAGGATCCGGCGTTTAGATTCTTCGGTATTCTGACGCGCAATTTCGTAATCGTCGGCCGGAATCTCCACATTCACAAAATCGCGTTCAAATTGCTGTCGGGTAGGTCGCGGTTTGATAATGGTTGCAGGAAGGTAAACGGTGTCTGTAACCATTAACTGAACCACGCTATACTGGTTGCCTTCGATATCTCTTGGAACGTCCACCAGCTTTGGCTTGTAGCCGATCGAACTGAACTCTATCTTATCTCCCTTCATCACAACAATTGAGAAGACGCCCTGTTCATTGGTAACGGTACCACGGTTCTGGCCTTTCACAACAACGCTGACAGATGGTATTCCGCGCAAGCTATCCGCAGTCATAACCACCCCAAAAAGTTGCACAACCGAATCCTTCAGTCGTTCAAACTGGGCCGAAGCTGCCACAGGCAATAAAAACGCCAGCAGTATCAGAATGTGTACCTTTTTTTTCATGCGGCTCAAACCTACATCATTTTGACGATTGCCCTGAAAGGAGCGTTAAATTTTAACAGCTACAAAATCGGTTCCTAATTGTAATATTTAGCAAGCAATAAAATGTTGCTGAAATCAGCCACAGGATGGCTAATTTTGCCCCTTAATCGTATAACTCCAGACAACAGATGACTACAGAAAAAGTTTTGCAGGCGCTAAGTAATGTTCAAGAGCCCGATCTTGGCAAAGACCTGGTGACATTGAACATGGTGAAGGACATTGAGATAAACGGGAATAACATCTCTTTCACGGTAGTTTTAACCACCCCGGCATGTCCGTTAAAAGAGATGATCCGAAATGCCTGCATTAATGCTGTAAAACTTCTTGTAAATAATGACGCGGTTGTTGAGGTCAACTTCACCGCTCAGACAACTTCGAAGCGGGTTGACACGCAAGCCGTATTGCCAAATGTGCGCAACATCATCGCAGTGGTGAGTGGTAAGGGTGGCGTTGGAAAAAGTACCGTTGCGGCCAACCTTGCGCTTGCATTTGCACAGGGTGGAGCACGTGTGGGGCTTATGGATGCCGACATTTACGGACCAAGTGTTCCCATCATGTTTGGGATTCGGGGCGAGCGACCAATGATGAAGAATGTAGGCGATAAGGGTATGATTGTTCCTATAGATCGATATGGAATCAAATTAATGAGTATCGGGTCTCTTGTTGACGAAAAGAATGCCGTTGTTTGGCGTGGGCCCATGGCAAGCAGCGCCATCAGGCAATTTGTTACCGATGTACTTTGGGACGAACTCGACTATTTGGTGATCGACATGCCTCCTGGCACGGGCGATATACACCTCACTCTTGTTCAATCGGTGCCCATTACAGGTGCTGTAGTTGTAACAACACCCCAGGAAGTTGCTCTTGCAGACGCAAAGAAAGCCATTGCCATGTTTGGTCAGACGCAGACACGCGTGCCCATTATAGGCCTTGTTGAAAACATGAGCTATTTCACTCCAGAAGAATTGCCCAACAACAAGTATTATATCTTCGGAAAAGAAGGTGGAAGAAAACTGGCGGACGAATACGACATACCATTCCTTGGCCAGATCCCACTGGTGCAATCGATTCGTGAAGGCGGTGACATCGGTGTGCCCATCATGATCGGAGACGATATGATCAGTCGCAAAGCTTTTGAAGAGTTTGCAGGAAGTGTTGCAAGAAGTGTTTCGATGCTTAACGCAAACTTCGCCGAAGAGCAAGTAGCAAACGTTGTGGAATAATTGCCTTTGTAGTACATTGTAGCGATGTACAATCTACCATATTTTAAATCAGATGACGAGTCAATGCTGTTGCAGTTTATGCAGCAGCATTCTTTTATTGTACTGACAGGTGCTACGAGTGAAGGATCGCCTGTGGCTACACAACTGCCTGTGCTCATCAGCAGGAACGATGCATCAATAATACTGGAAGGACATATGATGCGCAATACTGATCACCACAAGGCATTCATGCAAAACCAACAGGTGCTTGCTTTATTTACCGGTCCTCACGCTTATGTTAGTGCGAGTTGGTACTCAGACAAACGCCAGGCTTCTACGTGGAATTATATGACGGTGCATGCGCATGGAAAAATTGTGTTTACGGAAGACCGGCATCACCTCATTGACATTCTTGACCGAACTACAGCATTGTTTGAAAACGATCCGGAGTCAGAAGCATCTTATAAGAAACTTCCTGACGAATATATAAACCAATTGTTGCCAGCCATCGTATCTTTTAAAATACAGGTGTTGAAACTTGAGCACGTTTTCAAGTTGAGTCAGAATCGCGATGAAGAAAGCCATCGCAACATCATCGGGCAATTGAACCGACGAGATAAGATGTCTCAACTGGTGGCAGAACAAATGCAGCAACACTCAAAATACCTAACCAATAATAAGTAATGGATACATCATTAGAAGGAAAAGTTGCTGTGGTGGCAGGTAGCACACAAGGCATTGGACTTGCCGTTGCGCGTGAGTTTGCAGTGCATGGTGCAACTGTTGTTGTTCTTGCACGCAATGAAGGACTAATGCAGGAAGTAGTCGAAAATCTTGAAACACCATTGAATCAGAATCATCGTTATCGCGTTGCAGATTTTACCCGTCCACTTGAAGTAAAGGCAACGATCGATGCGATATGTAAGGAATCGCCTGTACAGATCCTTGTAAATAATACGGGTGGTCCGCCAGCAGGCCCCATCATTGAAGCCAGCGAAGAAGAATTCATTGCGGCTTTCAATCAGCACCTGATCTGTAATCACATTCTTGCAAAGGCAGTTGTACCCTGCATGCGATCGGCTAATTATGGTAGAATCATCAACATCATTTCAACATCGGTAAAGATCCCGTTAAAGAATCTTGGCGTATCGAATACGATTCGTGGTGCTGTAGCATCATGGGCAAAAACATTATCTCTCGAACTTGGTCAATACAATATAACAGTCAACAATATTTTACCCGGCTATACGGAGACGGGCAGGTTACAAAGTCTTGTACAACTTAACGCTGAAAAGAAGGGTGTAGACGAACAGTTGATACGCGATGAAATGCTATCGGATATTCCTCTTCAGCGATTTGGCAAACCGATGGAAACTGCGGCCGCAGCGGTATTCCTGGCCTCGCCTGCAGCCTCTTACATTACTGGCACAAGCATCCCTGTTGATGGTGGCCGAACCGGTAGTATATAATTATGCATTTTGATAATACCATAGAATTCGCGAAGGCACTCGATGCTGCTGATCCTCTAAGAGCATTCCGAAATAAATTCATCATTCCTAAAAATGATGATGGACGAGAGAAGATATATTTTCTTGGTAATTCACTCGGATTGCAACCAATCTCTGCATCAGGCGAGATAACGAAAGTGCTAGGGGAATGGGCACAAAAAGGGGTCGAAAGTTTTTTTGAAGGCGATCAACCCTGGATGTCATTGCACGATCAATTGACGCCAGCGATGGCACAGGTGGTGGGTGCACTGCCAGAAGAAATTGTGATCATGAATCAACTTACGGTGAACCTGCATCTGATGCTTGCGAGCTTTTATCGTCCGCAGGGGATTCGTCGGAAGATACTTTGTGAGGCAGGCGCATTCCCGAGTGATCAATACATGTTACGAACACATCTTCAAACATTTGGTTTGGATCCGGATTCCGAACTGATTGAAGTGCCCGCAGATGCTCATACTCAACTTATCAATGAGGAGAAGCTGATCAATACGATCTATGAACTGGCTGATCAACTTGCACTTGTGCTGGTTGGCGGAGTGAACTACTACACAGGTCAGGTACTCCCGATGCAACGTATAACCCAGGCGGCCCACGCCGTTGGGGCGAAAGCAGGCTTTGATCTTGCGCACGCGGCTGGAAATACTGCGTTGCACTTGCACGATTGGAAAGTTGATTTCGCGTGCTGGTGTAATTATAAATATCTGAATTGCGGACCCGGTGCAGTAGCTACGGTATATATCCATCAACGCTATCATAACGATGACTCGATTCCGCGCCTTGGCGGATGGTGGGGACAAAATAAGCAGCGAAGGTTTTTGATGGAGAAAGAATTTGATCCCATCCGCACCGCGGAAGGCTGGCAGGTAAGTACTCCATCAATCCCTATGTACGCATTGTGTAAGGCTTCCTTGGAAATTTTTGAACAGGCAGGGATTGAGCGCCTCATTGATAAAAGCAGATTGATGAGTGCCTACATGCATTTCTTACTCAATGATCTTAACCACAGGCACCCAGGCAGCTTAAACATCCTTACACCCGCAGATCCTCAACAACATGGAGCGCAGGTTTCTATTTACATGTTGCGCGATGGCCGGAAAATATTCGATGATCTCACCAGGAGTGGAATTTTTTGCGACTGGCGCGAACCAAACGTGATTCGCGTTGCGCCTGTACCATTATACAATACGTTTGAGGAAATCTGGAGTTTCTGCAGAACATTATCTTTGTTGCATGACAAGGGAGCAATTAGTTGAACAAATAAAGACGAAGGGCAATTATTTATGTGTAGGTCTTGATTCGGAGATCGAAAAAATTCCGCATCATCTTAGAGGACAAAAAGATCCTGTATTTGAATTCAATAAGCAGATCATTGACGCTACCAAAGACCATTGCGTAAGCTATAAGATCAATACCGCTTTTTATGAAGCAAACGGCTTGAAAGGATGGGAAACTTTGGAGAAAACGATCAATTATATTCCTTCAACTCACTTTAGAATTGCCGATGCAAAGCGTGGGGATATTGGAAATACATCTGCACAATATGCTAAGGCATTCTTTGAAACGATGCCTTTCGATGCGATCACAGTAGCACCGTACATGGGTTCGGACAGTGTGCGGCCATTTCTTGAATACGAAAACAAATGGACCATAATACTTGGACTCACCTCAAATCCCGGATCTGCCGATTTTGAAATGCAGAAACTTGGCGAGGAGTTCTTATATGAGAGAGTTCTTCGGACGGCAGCAGCGTGGGGCTCCGCATCTAACACCATGTTCGTTATCGGCGCAACCCATCCACAATGGTTTGAGAAGATACGTGAAATAACTCCCCATCATTTTTATCTCGTGCCGGGTGTTGGTGCACAGGGTGGCAGTTTGCAGGACATTTCCCATAAAGCAATGAATGAAGATTGCGGCTTACTGGTTAATGCGAGTCGCGCTATCATTTTCGCCGGCAGCGGTGAAAATTTTGCGGAGTTGGCTGCGGAACGCTCAAAGGCGTACGCGCAGGAAATGTCCGGATATGTTTCAAAGCTTTCATGATTCAGCGATGCCTCACCAGGTGGGAGCTGGATACCAAGGGAATGGGTGAAATGAGTATCTTGTCGGCAAACCTTCATCATGACATCGCTTATCATTCGTCCGCTGGTTGCAATCGGGCTCCTGTTATGCCTGCATAATTCCGCAAGCGCTCAACAGAAAGGAGATTCAGCAGCAACAAAGGAAAGTTTCAAAACTCCCGCCCCGAAAATGAAACAGTATTTTTTCGTAATGCTTACGAAAGGTACCAATCGAACACATGATTCTACTACTGCTGCGCAGATACAAAAAGGACATATGGACAATATGCAGCGACTGGCAGACCAGGGAAAACTGATAGTTGCCGGGCCCTTTGGTGATGATGGTAACTGGAGGGGAATTTTTATAATGGATGTGCCAACAAAAGAAGAAGCGGAGCGTTTGCTGCAAACTGACCCTGCAGTAGCAGCGGGTCGTTTGAGTTATGAGATACATCCCTGGTGGACCATGCAAAATTGCGTATTTAAGTAGCACTCCCACTTTCAATTGTCAATTCTCATTTCTCAATTTCGTTATTCGCTTACATTTGAAAAAACATACACCATGACTGCCAGGACAGATCAGTTCGTAAGCCCGGATTATTTTTTTCTTGATGAGTTGCTTACTGAAGAGCAGAAAATGATCAGAGACACGGTTCGTGCTTATGTTAAGAAAGAGATATCGCCTATCATTGAAGACTACGCACAAAGAGCAGAGTTTCCACAGCAGGTAGTAAAGCAACTCGGAGAACTTGGTTGCTTCGGACCTACCGTGCCGGTAGAATACGGTGGCGGAGGTTTGGATTATATCAGTTACGGTTTGATGATGCAGGAACTGGAGCGGGGCGACAGTGGCATACGTTCAACTGCGTCGGTTCAGGGATCGCTTGTAATGTTTCCAATTAATGAATATGGCAGTGAAGAGCAAAAGCAAAAGTTCTTGCCAAAGCTTGCATCGGGTGAATGGCTAGGGTGTTTTGGCTTAACCGAACCTGATCATGGATCCAATCCCGCAGGCATGATCACCAATTTTCGTGATGCAGGAGATCATGTCATTCTCAATGGTTCAAAAATGTGGATCAGTAATGCACCGTTCTCGCAGGTAGCGGTGGTGTGGGCAAAGAATGAAGCAGGCGAAGTACATGGATTGATAGTCGAGCGCGGAATGGAAGGATTCAGCACTCCAACGACACACGGTAAATGGAGTCTTCGTGCAAGCGCAACAGGCGAACTCGTTTTTGATAACGTTAAGGTGCCGAAAGAAAACATTCTTCCGAAAGTCAAAGGGATGCGCGGACCGCTAAGCTGCCTTACCCGCGCACGGTATGGCATCGCCTGGGGCTCCGTAGGTGCCGCGATGGATTGCTATGATACGGCATTGCGATACAGCAGGGAGAGAGAGCAATTTGGTAAACCTATTGGTGCTTTCCAATTGCAGCAAAAGAAGCTAGCGGAAATGATCACCGAGATCACTAAAGCGCAATTACTAAACTGGCGACTTGGAGTATTGATGGATCAACACAGGGCTACACCACAACAAGTGTCGATGGCCAAACGAAATGGCTGTGAGATCGCAACAAACATCGCACGTGACGCGCGCCAGATGCTGGGCGGGATGGGTATCACAGGAGAATACCCAATCATGCGTCATATGATGAACCTCGAAAGTGTGATCACATACGAGGGCACACACGATATTCACCTGCTGATCACCGGCATGGATGTTACGGGTATTAATTCGTTTTCATAAGCTCACCATACAATTCGTGACATGAGAATATTTTTGATCGGATTTATGGGCTGCGGTAAGACGCACTGGGGAAAACAACTGGCAGCACTGCTGAAGATTCCCTTTATCGATCTCGATCAAAAGATTGAAGAGAACGAAAGGCAGACTGTTTCTGAAATTTTTAGCGAAAACGGAGAAGAATATTTCCGGATGGCAGAAAAACAGATGCTTGACCAAATGATCGATGAAAACGTTTCTATGGTACTTTCAGTAGGAGGCGGCACACCCTGTTTTTTCAATAACATCGACCTGATGAAAAAAAAGGGGACAGTTGTATGGCTCAATACACACGTAGATCTGCTGTTGCAGCGTTTATTGAACGGAAAGCAGGAGCGGCCTTTGATTCGCGACTTAAGTGACCACGAATTGAAGAGCTACATAGTAAAGAAACTTAACGAAAGGAAAATGTATTATGAGCAGGCGAACGTTGTTATCGACAATGAAAGCAGTATAACGCCCTCGCAGTTCATACAAACAATATTACATGCATAAACAACTTATACGCATCGGTGCAGTAATGGCATTTCTTGCAATTGCCTTTGGAGCGTTCGGTGCGCATCGATTGAAGGATCTTGTGTCTGCAGAGTCAGTGGCTGTCTTTGATACAGGTGCCAGGTACATGATCTATCATTCAATAGCAATCATCATTGCCGGAATTCTCTATCAATATTTTTCAAACCGGTCAGTCGTATATGCAGGCTACTCTTTTGTTGCGGGCATCGTCCTTTTTTCCGGATCTCTCTATCTCATGACATTCTTCAAAGCACAGGGCGTGGTCGGAATAAGCGGCATTGGTATCATTACTCCAATCGGGGGATTGTTGTTTCTGTTGGGGTGGTTGTTACTGTTGATTGGAACGTTTAAAAAGTCGGCCAATTATAGCACCAGGCACAGTTGATTGCATACGCTAATTCTTATTTTTGTACCATGGCCAACCGATTGAAAACCCCCAAAAAGCCGAAGCCCGATCCAGAGAAGTTGAAACCTGAGGCGGAAGAGAAGGTTACTGTGCAGGAGATTGTGAAGGACGAGCGGACACACAAGATCGGGGGAACCCTGTCGTTGCTCATTTGCCTGCTGCTTTTCGTTGCATTTACTTCATACCTGTTCACCTGGAGACAAGACCAGGATAAGGTGTTCAATGGTGCTTCCATTCTTGATCCTTCAACGGATATTCGCACCGAAAATCTCCTCGGGAATCTCGGGGCATATATATCTCATCAGTTTTTTTATAATGGTTTCGGCATTGCATCCTATCTTTTTTGTACACTGTTTTTCGTGATAGGGATCAACGGACTTGCAGGGAGGAAGATTTTTTCCATCTGGCGAAATATCCGCTATCTGATTGCCGGTTTGATATTTTTCAGTGTGGCCGCTTCATTTGTTTTTCCAGCCAGCCAGTTTCCATGGGGAGGTGCTGTAGGAGACGTATCCAGCGAATGGCTAACACGTTTTCTCGGGTGGCTCGGGACGGCGGCACTGCTAACCGTCGCAGGATTCGCTTATTTCATCTGGAGGTTTAACCCGGTTTTCGAAATACCAGATCGTAAGGTGCGTGCAACCCCGGCGGCGTCAGCGGCTATCGACGAAAATGAACCTTCAATAACTCCCTTGAGCGACGAGGAGCCAGAGCCTGAGAATCTTGAATCGTCCGCAACAACGAGTAGTGTCCCTTTGAAGGGAAATTCATTGAAAGGAACCAAGGGTGGTCCTGTTGTGATTATGCCGCCGGTGGAACCCACACCTTCATCAAACTTTCAATTAATAGAAAAAGAGCCATTTCCACATATCAACTTTCCTGATGATCCGGAATATGAGGAAGCGCTGGAAGACCAGGAGGAAAATGAGGTTGCGGTTGAAGAGCCCGCCCTTCCGGCAAAACCTTTTGAGCCAGAGCCCTTACCTGCATTGCCGTCGGGGAGATTTGTGAATCCTCCCGCGAAGGGGTCTGCCGATGATTTGGAATTGGAAATCAAGACTGTTGCAGATGAGACCGAAGAAGAAATTGTAACTCCGGTTAAAAAGTTGGAGCTGGAGCCTTATGAGCCTACCCTCGATCTTCGTGATTACAAATACCCCAGCCTCGATATCCTCGAAACCCATGGTAGTGAAAAGATCGTTCACGATCCCGCTGAACTTGAAGCCAATAAAAAGCAGATCATTAGCACGCTTGAAAATTACGACATCACCATACAGAAAATCAGCGCAACCGTTGGCCCTACTGTTACATTGTATGAGATCGTACCTGCTCCCGGTGTGCGGATATCGCGAATAAAAAATCTTGAAGATGATATCGCACTGAGCCTTGCTGCGCTTGGCATCAGGATCATCGCCCCAATTCCCGGAAAGGGCACTATAGGTATTGAAGTGCCCAATGTTAAGAAGACAGTAGTAAGTATGAAGACCCTGCTCGCTTCTGAGAAATTCCAGAACAACAGTTTTAGCCTTCCTATCGCTATCGGTAAAAAGATTGACAACGAGAATTTTATAGTGGATCTTACAACAATGCCACATCTTCTTATGGCAGGAGCCACGGGGCAGGGTAAGTCAGTAGGACTTAACGCGATACTTGTATCGCTTCTCTACAAGAAGCACCCGTCGCAATTGAAGCTGGTATTGGTCGATCCAAAAAAAGTGGAGTTGAGTTTGTACCGGACGATAGAAAAACATTTTCTTGCCAAGCTGCCGGGAGAAGATGAGGCCATCATTACCGATACAAAAAAAGTGATCAATACATTGAATGCACTTTGTATCGAGATGGATAATCGTTACGATTTACTCAAAGAAGCAGGATCCCGTAACATCCGCGAGTATAATGAGAAATTTATCAGGCGCAAACTTAATCCCGAAAAAGGTCACCAGTTCCTGCCTTTCATTGTGTTAGTGGTCGATGAATTTGCCGATCTCATCATGACGGCAGGCAAGGAGATCGAAATGCCTATCGCCCGCCTGGCACAGCTTGCACGTGCAGTTGGTATACATCTTATCATTGCTACGCAACGACCATCAGTGAACATTATAACAGGTACCATCAAAGCAAACTTCCCGGCGCGTATAGCATTCAAGGTCTCATCAAAAATTGACTCGCGGACAATACTTGATACAGGCGGCGCAGAACAACTCATCGGTAAGGGAGATATGCTGATCTCATACAATGGCGAGCTGACTCGCCTTCAGTGTGCATTCGTTGATACACCAGAGGTTGAGGAGATCTGCGATTTCATCGGCGATCAGCGGGGTTATCCACAGGCATTCTTATTGCCTGAATACGTTGATGAGCGGGAACTGGAAGGTAAAGAGTTCGATATGGGGGACCGCGATTCGCTGTTCGAGGATGCAGCCCGTATTATTGTTCAAAACCAGGTGGGGTCAACGTCACTGTTGCAGCGAAGAATGAAATTAGGTTACAATCGTGCAGGCCGCCTGATGGACCAGCTTGAAGCTGCCGGCATTGTTGGGCCAAGCCAGGGAAGCAAGGCAAGGGAAGTACTGATCAAAACAGAAATGGACCTGGAGCAGCATCTCCAGGCACTCGGTTAGATATTTGTTAATGTACCCTTGCAGGTAAACTCATAGCCATCCAATCAAGTCTACTGTTTGCCGCTCAAACCAATATCTTTGCGGCACTTTATTACTAAACACAGGAATATGAAGAAATTTTTCTTAGGTTTTGGTTTTATGGTTTTGGCTCTCGCGGGTGTAGCACAGGGAAGTGATCCGGCGGCAAAAAAGATCCTTGATGCAGTAAGTGCTAAGTTCAAGACTTATAAGGCTATTCAATCTTCTTTTACCCTTAAGATAGAAGACGGGAAGGGTAAGATCCAGGGCGTTAAGAAAGGCACGGTTTACATGAAAGGACCAAAATATCGTGTGAATATAACTGGCCAGGACATTTATTGCGATGGCAAAAATATATGGACCTATGACCACGCGTCAAATGAAGTAACCATCACCACACTTGATCCTTCCGGAACCTCCATCACACCACAGAAGCTGTTCACGAATTTTTATGACAAAGACTTCCTGTATAAGCTCAATGGCGAAAAGAAAGAAGGAACCAGGGTACTCCAGGAAATCGAAATGACACCCACTGATAAAAAGAAGTTATTCCATAAAGTATACGTTCTGGTCGACAAAAAAAACCAGACGATTTACAGTACAAGAGTATTGGAGAAAAATGGCAATAAATATTCATACACTGTCAACACAATGAATGGAAGTGCTCCTGTGCCGGATGCAACTTTCATGTTTGACAAGAAGAAGTTTCCAGGCGTTGAGGAGGTTGATCTTCGATGATTTGGAAAGGATGCAAAATTTATTACGGTTCGGCCATTGGTCGGACCGTTTTTTTATTGCTCATTTGAACCCCAGCGATAAGATTGGACCGTGAAGCCAGCAAGATCAAGAACCCTGTCGACCACAGTGAGGGCAACTTCTTCAATCGACGCAGGTCTGCTGTAAAACGATGGGGTAGCCGGGCATATGATGCCACCAGCGAGGGTTATTGCCTCCATGTTTCGAATATGAATAAGGTTGTAAGGTGTTTCGCGCACAACGCAAATGAGCTTACGCCGCTCTTTAAGAATTACATCAGCTGCCCGGGTGATCAGGTCGTTCGAGATGCTCCCGGCAACCCGTCCCAACACGCCCATGCTACATGGTGCGATGATCATGGTATCATACTGGCCCGAACCGGATGCAAAAGGCGCCATGAAATCCTGGTTGTCGTAAAATGGTGCATCAATTTGTTCGAAGCTAGCCCCTCCCAATTCTGTTGACCAAACTACCTTTGCATTGTCGGTCATTACTATTGCGAGCTGGCTCCATTGATCAGGGATCTGATTAAGGCGCTTGACTAATAACTGTGGATAAATCGAACCGCTTGCACCGCTGACCGCCAGAACAATTTTTCGCATTGATTTCAGTTATTTGATTATGAACAAATGTAGGGTGCAAACTTTGAAATCTGCATTATTCCTGGCTATCATCGTGATCGCCTTCAGTGCAATGAAGGACGCTGGTGAGTTGGCAAAGACAAGGTGGATCAGTTTACCGGAAGCTGAAAAAAGCTTGAAGACAGAACGCCGACCAATTCTGATCGATCTGTACACAGATTGGTGTGGCTGGTGTAAGGTAATGGATAAGAATACCTACGGAGACGCACGGGTAGCCGCGTACCTGGATAAGAAGTTTTATGCGGTCAAATTTAATGCAGAAGGAAAAGGTGAAATTGAGTTCAATGGCCGCCGATTCAAATTCAATCCCCAATATCGAACCCATGATTTGGCAATTTACCTGACTCAGGGCCAACTGTCGTATCCCTCAACAGTGATCATTCCTGCAGATGGATCGTCCCCGCAGGTCATCCCAGGGTATTTAAAACCCGCCGATTTTGAAAAAATATTGAAGTACTTCGGGGAGGGTCATTTCGGCAAGCTGAGTTTCCAGCAATTTGAGAGATCGTTCAAAGCCGAATGGCGTTGAGCTAAGTGTAATGTTTAGATATAAGCAGTTACACTTATTTCTTTATAATCGGTTGACTTACAGAAGCTAATGTTCTAATTGATTTCCATCAACAATTGTTAACGACAATAGAAATAAGTTAGTTATGCAACTAATGCATTAACATCGAAATCTTATATTTGATTTTTCATAGGATAAGGTTTAATGGTTAATGGTATTTGATTAGTGCAGCCTCCACCCGGAGGCTTTTTTATTACCATGACGGCTAACTTGAACTCTTAACACAAAAAAACCCCGGCGCTAACCGGGGCAAAAACTTAATATTTTATTGGGCCTAAGCCGTTGTATCGGCCATGTCCGGAATTGCTTCTACTTTGTATTCGCCTTCGTCCAGTTTTTTCTTTGTCTCCTCGAATGCTCTTAATGTTAACTGGATGTCCTCTTCATTATGGGCAGCCGTGGGTATCAACCTGTAAATGATATGCCCTTTCGGGATCACAGGATACACAACAATCGAGCAGAAGATGTTATAGTTTTCGCGCAGATCCATGACCATCGCAGTTGCCTCTTCCACACCTCCTTTCATATATACCGGGGTAACAGGTGAATCAGTATTGCCGATATCAAAGCCTCGTTCTTTCAAACCCTGCTGAAGCAGTCTTACATTCTCCCACAATTTCTCTTTCAGTTCCGGACGTGTTTTCAGCAATTCAAGCCTTTTCAGGTTACCGATCACCAGCGGCATCGGAAGGCTTTTTGCAAATATCTGGGAACGAATGTTGTACCGGATATAATCAATGATCTCTTTGGGTCCCGCCAGAAAAGCTCCGATCGAAGCCATTGACTTGGCGAACGTAGAGAAATACAGATCGATCTCGTCCTGAATGCCTTGTTCTTCGCCCGCTCCGGCACCGGTTTTCCCAAGCGTACCAAAGCCGTGAGCATCGTCAACAAGCATACGGAACTGGTAATGACTCTTTAAAGCGGCAATTTCGCGCAGCTTACCCTGGTCGCCTGCCATTCCAAAAACACCTTCCGTAATAAGGAGAATACCTCCTGCCTGCTGTTTATCAATGAGTGCTGTTGCCCGCTGCAACTGCTTTTCGAGGTCTTCAATATCGTTGTGTTTGAACACATACCGATGTCCAGGATGAAGGCGGAGGCCGTCGATAATGCATGCATGACTTTCTGCATCATAAACGATAACATCATGTCTGCCAACAAGCGTGTCGATGATGCTTACCATTCCCTGGTAGCCGAAGTTCAGTAATATGGCGTCTTCTTTCTGCTCAAATTTCGCAAGTTCCGCTTCCAATTGCTCGTGGTAGTTTGTGTTTCCACTCATCATGCGCGCGCCCATAGGAGTAGCTAAACCGTACTGAGCAGCGGCTTCCGCATCGGTTTTGCGCACTTCAGGATGATTAGCCAGTCCGAGGTAATTGTTCAGGCTCCAAACGATTTTTTCCTGCCCGCGGAATTTCATGCGACTACCAATCTCTCCTTCAAGCTTGGGGAAGGCGAAATAACCATGTGCTCTTTTCCTGTGCTGGCCAAGAGGTCCGCCGGAATTTTTGAGCAGTCTCTGAAAGATATCTGCCATATATTAAAATTTTCTTTGAAAATAAATTGCCGCAAAGTTAACGCAAACCTGCTAAAGGCTAAAGCCAATTCCGCCGCTTCTGATTAAAAGTCGCTAACATAATAAGGATTTAATGTGGCGTTTATTGTTCAACTTACCGTTCCCATACCTTTGTGAAAACTCCTTCAGGATATGAGATTATTGATGTTCATTGCAGTTTGTTTTTTGACAAATCCCGGTGCAAGTCAACAGGTTGCGCAGAAAAAAGCCGCTCCGAGGCTTATTGTAGGACTTGTGGTTGACCAAATGCGGTGGGATTACTTAACCCGGTACGAAAGCAGGTATTCAAACGGAGGTTTCAAAAGGATAATTCGAGAGGGCTTCTCATTCGATAACACGCTGATCCCATATACACCCACTTATACAGCTGCCGGTCATGCCAGCATCTATACGGGAACTGTTCCGGCCATGAACGGCATAATCGGTAACACCTGGTATTCCCGCGAACTTGGCAGAGTGGTCTATTGCACTGACGATAGCACTGTTACAGGCGTGGGAAGCAATTCGGACGCGGGGAAAATGTCGCCGCGGAATATGTGGTCCACGAGTGTTGCCGACCAGGTACGGCTGGCAACTAATTTCCGGTCGAAGGTGATTGGCATCGCCTTGAAAGATCGCGGAGCCATACTTCCGGCAGGCCATTCAGCTAATGCAGCTTATTGGTTCGATAATGCTTCCGGTGGTTGGATAACGAGTACTTACTATACCCCGGAACTCCCTGATTGGATGAAGCGATTCAACGATAAAAAGATGCCGGACCGCTACATGTCGGCCGATTGGAACACTTTATTACCGATTGAAAGCTATGCCCAAAGCTCTGCCGACGATAAACTATATGAGGGAAGCCTCAATGGAGAAGACCAACAATTTCCGCACAGCCTTTCAAAGCTCACGAAGAATAAATACGATGTATTTCGATACACACCATTTGCCAATACATATACGTTTGAAGCAGGCAAAGCAGCCATCGAAGGAGAAAGTTTAGGTAAAGATGAATTCACTGATGTACTTGCATTAAGCTTTTCATCCACTGATTATATTGGTCATACTTTCGGACCCAACTCGATCGAAATGGAAGACACTTATCTGCGACTTGATCGGGATCTCGACGAGTTTCTCCGGTACCTCGATGCAAAGGTGGGTAAGGGGCAGTACATGCTTTTCGTTTCCGCTGATCATGGCGCTGCGCACGTGCCAGGATTTCTCAATGAGAACAGGATACCAGGCGGCTATATTGGCGAACGTGAGATTCGCGATCGTTTGAATGCAGGGTTGCAGAAAGAGCTGAATGTACAAAACGCCATTCTGGACATTACCAATTATCAGATCTATCTGAATTACCAGGTTGTCAATGCTGAAAACGTTGATCGGATTGAAAGGGTAGTTGTAAAAGAACTTCTTAAACTGCCACAGGTTTCACAGGCATTTTCACTTCGGGATATCGCATCGGTGCCTCTTCCTCTTAAAGTGAGAGAACGTGTACGAAATGGCTTCAATCAAAAACTTAGCGGCGATATCCAGTTTGTATTGATGCCTGGATTCTTTAACGGGGGCTCGAAAGGAACAACACATGGAGCGTGGAATTCATACGATGCCCATATTCCCTTGTTGTGGTACGGATGGCAAATACCGCATGGTCGTTCTTCTAAAGAAGTTTACATGAGTGATATTGCTCCTACTATCGCCGCATTACTTGGAATTGAATTTACCAGTGCCTCCGTTGGCGATCCCTTGTTTGGTTCGGCGAGCAGATAATGAATATTACATAAAAGGTAATTGGCGAAAGGGCAACTGGCTTATATTTATGCAAACACAATGACAATGTTTGCAGTAATGTTTAAAAAGCCGGTAGCAGTGTTGTTACTCGTGCTTACCATCGCGGGTGCGAACCTGTATGCCCAACCGAAACTCGAAGAAAAGGTTCCTATTGATCCCAAAGTGAAGATCGGAAAACTTGAAAACGGTCTTACCTATTACATTAGGCAGAATAATCGTCCTGAGAACAAGATGGAGCTGCGGCTCGTGGTGAATGCAGGTTCTATCAATGAGGATGATGATCAGCAGGGTCTCGCACATATGGCAGAGCATATGGCGTTCAACGGTACAAAGAACTTCAAGAAGAATGAACTGATATCTTTCCTGCAGGACATCGGGGTTGAATTTGGAAGCGACCTTAATGCGTACACCAGTTTCGACGAGACCGTTTATATTCTACCTATTCCAACCGATAAGAAAGAAAATATCGAAAAAGGTTTCCAGGTAATTGAAGACTGGGCCCACCAGGTGACGTACCTGGATGAAGATATAAACACCGAAAGGCCGATTATCCTGGAAGAGAGTCGCCTTGGGAAAGGTGCGGAAGATCGCATGTTCAAGAAGATTTATCCCAGATTATTTGCCGGTTCGAAATATGCGCAACGCCTGCCTATCGGAGTTGACAGCATTATCACCAACTTTAAGCCCGATGCCATTCGCAGGTATTACAAAGATTGGTATCGCCCTGACCTGATGGCCGTTATTGTAGTAGGTGATGTTGAACCAGCATATGCTGAACAAATGATCCGCAAACATTTCAGTTCTCTCAAGCCGGCATCTTCTGCTCGTCCAAGAGAAAATTATGAAGTGCCTGCATATAAAGAAGATGATGCCATCGTTGTGACTGATAAGGAAGCGACTAACTACAACTTTGCTGTAAACTATCCTGCATACAAAGAAGCGCCTGCTGTAACGGTGGGTGGCTACCGTGATTACATTGTTGAACGATTGTTCACATCGATGTTCAATCAGCGCTTACAGGAGCTCACTCAAAAAGAAAACCCTCCGTTCATATATGCGTTTGGAAGTTTTGATTCTTATGCAAGGGGATATAAGGCATTCAATGCTTTTGGAAGCAGTGGTAACGCCGAACCCAGGAAAGGAATGCAGGCTTTGCTTGAAGAGATTGAACGTGTAAAACGTCACGGTTTTACTGCAGCAGAATTGGATCGTGCAAAGAAATCGTTACTCAGTAGTTACGAAAGAAGTTATAACAATAGAGATAAGAATGAATCATCGAATTATGTGCAGGAATACATTGGACATTATCTTGAACAGGAGCCGATCCCAGGGATAGAAGTTGAGTTCAAATATGCACAGGAACTACTGCCTTCAATAAACCTGCAGGAAGTGAATGCGCTGAAGGCTGCATTTGAAAATGGAAAAAACAAATTTCTGTTTGCTTACGGTCCTGAGGCAAAAGGCAACGATAAAGTTGTGTCAGATAAAGAACTGCTCACCATCGCTGATGCGGTAGCAAAAGCGGATGTGAAGCCCTATGAAGAGAAAGCTGTTGCATCTTCATTAATGAATTCCAAGCCGAAGGCCGGTAAGGTTGTTAGTCGCACAGCGAACGCGAAGCTTGGAACAACTGAGCTTAAGCTGAGCAATGGCATAACGGTGACGCTGAAGCCCACAACTTTCAAAGATGATCAGATATTAATGGGCGCAACAAGGCCCGGTGGGAAGAACAATTATGGTCTTGCCGATAAATTCAACGCGGATAATGCAGCGCAGGTAGTTATGGCAATGGGAGTTGGAGAATTTAGTCCCACTGATCTTCGCAAAGTATTGGCGGGAAAATCTGTTTCAGTGACTCCGTCGCTGGGAACTATATCAGATGGAGTTCGAGGTAATTCAAGTGTCAAAGACATCGAATCATTGTTTCAGCTCACCTATTTATATTTTACAGCACCAAGAAAAGACACAGGGTTGTTCAACAGTTACATTCAAAAAAATAAATCGCAGTTTGCTAACATAATGGCCGATCCGCAAACTGCTTTTATAGACACGATGTACAAGACTTTGTATAACAATAACCCATTGGCTCCCGTAGGTGTTCCAAGAGCAGAAAACTATGATAAAGTAAAACTGGATCGTGCATTACAAATTTATAAAGAGAGATTTGGTGATGCTAGCGGTATGAACTTCGTTTTCGTTGGCAGTTTTAAAAATGAAGACCTTATCCCTTACATTGAACAATACATTGCAAGTCTGCCCACTGCTGGTAAGAAGTCTGCGATAGTGGATAATAAAGTAAGACCAATCAAGGGAACAAAGGAATTGAATGTATATAAGGGAACCGAGGAACAGTCGCTCATTCTTGCATTCTACACAGGTGAAGTACCTTATTCACAGGAACTTGATCTGAAGATGAAGGCAATGAGTGAGGTGTTGAACATTCGCATCATTGAAGAGCTGCGAGAAAAAGTGCAGGGTATTTATGGCGGTGGTACTTTCACTTCAGTGGAGCGCTATCCATATTCAAACTATACACTGGTATTGCAGCTTCCATGCGGTCCTGAAAAAGTTGATACACTCATCAAAGCAGTTAATTCTGAATTTGCAAGCTTGTTGAAAGACGGACCTGCACAGAGTTATGTTGATAAAGTAAAAAAACAATGGCTTGAATCGTATAAAACGAGCTCTAAAGAGAACGGTGTTTGGCTTAACCAGATACTCGATTCAAAGTTGAAGGGTACCAACGTTGATTATTTTGCAAGTTATCCTGCTTATGTTGAAAAGCTCACTGCTGCTGATATTCAGCAGGCTGCTAAAGTAGCGTTTGGTAGTAACAATAAATTTGTTGCAGTGTTGAAGCCGGAAAAATATGCTAACGAACAACAGGGTAAGAAAGCGTTTTAAATGAAGAATGCATAAAAAAAACCGCTACGTTAAGTAGCGGTTTTTTAATTTATGTACGACGACAACTCTATCCCAGGCCCGGGCCAGTTTGATTGTTTCTGTCTATGCGTTTGTGACTCGGCAGATCTTCAAGATCAGAGTCGAGCGGGCCAACGTTTCCATCATCACGTCTCTGGCTGCTGCCAATGCCAGATGAATTCAACTGATCATCGATCACTCTTGCGTTCCCTTTGTTGTCAGTATTTTGAGATGACTGTTCACGGTCGGTATTCTGATCGTTATTGTCATCCCAGTTTTGATTGGATTGTTGTCCTTCTTCCGGACGATAATCTCTGTTTCTATCTGTCATAGTTTTTGTTTTAGGTTAATGTTTGATATTTTCTTTCTGTTCGTTTTCATCAGGCTCACCTGCAGGTGCCTGTTGATGATCCTGTTTAATGGAACCTGACGAGCGAACCGGTTGTCCCGGTTGATCCTCATCATATCCACGGCCCGACAGATTATCCTGTTCACCTTCTCGTGAACCCTGTGGTGTTACCGGATCCGAGTTTTCACGTACGTCTTCCTTTTCCACCTGGTTTTGCCTCAAGTGAACGGGCTGACTTCTGTCTTCGCCGGAAAAAGATTTAGATGATTTATTTGCCATTCAATTCTTTCGGGTATGTACAAAAAAATAGTGCCCGGCCCACAGATATAGTCGCGCGGCGGGGTAAAGAATTGAATGGATGAGGTCTTATTTCTACAGGCCCAGGCTATTGCGATGCTCTTCTGATGGATTTTGACAGAAGAAGCAGGTTCTTTTGCAATGTCTGCTTGAGATGCACTTTCATCAACTGCCCCATAGAGTGACAGGCACGAAACGCATTTGTATGGAAGTGGTTGCCCAATTCGGTTTTTAGTTGCTCAACTTTCATGTCCGATGAGATCTTGTCACGTCCCATGATGCTGAGCAATTCCATCATTCGGTAGCGATAGGATACAAGGCGATAGGCCATCATGGTTCGTTCTTCCATTTGGTACTGTTCAATGGCTTCACGGTTAAGACATTCCGTAGTAACCTCAACAAGCCGGCGATTCTCCTTAAAAAATTGCGGTAGGTACAGGTTCTTACGGCCTTCATAAGTTTGTTGGTCAAAATCGATCGCGCGTATCCGGTAATTCACGTCTTCAATATCGGGAGCGATCTCTACAACAAAATTATATGCGCGCATATCGCCCAGCAATCTCACAAAGCATCGCTCATTGAATTTCACGAATTCCTTGCAGAACCGAATCTTATTTGTTGCAGGTTCTTCAAGATAGTTTTTGATGAACATATCTCCCGGAATGCCGGGAATATGTTCTTCTACAAGTGTTTGTTTGTCTGTAAAGAAAATTATGCGGTTAGGTGATAAAATATGCTCAAGTTCCAGACCATAGATCCTTGAAGCATCTGCCTGCTTTATATAAAAATGGTCTGCATTTCCATTGTAAGTATTGAAGATCTTTATGCGGAACGGATTGGAATTTCCGAAGGTGCAATAATCAATACGTGCGATGTTCAGATTTTTTTTGAAACGCATGTTTCCTTCAGTCTTTAGAATAGCATACGTCTGTATCAATCCCTCCCTAATGAAATCATACTCCTTTGTGTCATATGATGCAGATTCCCAATGAGTATTCTTTCCATGTTTGTCGATTAATGGAATCGAATAACTCATCCGTAAAAGGTCTTTATAACTTACAGGCAACTTTACTTCGCGTCCATGATTCAACAGGTAGGAGCGAAGCTGTTCATTGACAGGAAATATTGGTTTCTTCCTTGACGGTTTTAATAAATCATGATTTTCATTGGCACTTTCCATCGCACGTTATTTTGCATGTTACTTGCCCAGTGCATTAATGACATCATATTTTGTTACGATGTGATAATTGCCGGTTTCATCTTTTGCAAGCACAGCACCATTTTCTTTACTGATAAGCGATGTGATGCGCTCTACTGGTGTATCGAATGGGATGACCGGGTAAGGCGGCTCAGCGATGGTTTCAACTTTCGAATTACGAATGTCATGACCATTGCTCATCAATTTATTGAATAATCCACTTTCACTGATGGAGCCGATCACTTCGCCGTTGTCAAGAACGGGAATGTTCTCAATATGATATTTCTGCATCAGTTCAAATGCCTCGCCAACCGTGGTTTGAGGTTCTATTGTGATAAGCTTTTTCTTTCCTCGTCCACTAACGATGTCACGAAACGATTTAACATCCAGAAATCCACGCTCCATCATCCACTCATCGTTGTAAACTTTTGCAACATAGCGGCTTCCATGATCGTGAAGGATAACAACAACAAGATCGTCCTTCTTCAATTTATCGCGTAATTGCAATAGACCCTGTAATGCAGTACCGGCGCTGTATCCACAGAAAATGCCTTCTTCGCGTGCGAGTCTTCTTGCCATTAAGGCTGCATCTTTATCGGTGACCTGTTCGAAGTAGTCAATCACATTTACATCATAATTCATTGGTACAAAATCTTCACCGATTCCTTCTGTTATATAAGGATGCACTTCGTTCATATCGACTTCACCGGTTCGAAAATATTTCGTGAGCAATGAGCCAAACGGATCCATCGCCCAAACCTGTATGTCCGGATTCTTTTCTTTGAGGTATTGAGCAGTACCTGTAACGGTTCCGCCGGTTCCTGTTGCTACAACGAGATGCGTGATCCTGCCATCGGTATCGTTCCAGATCTCAGGACCTGTTGTTTCATAATGCGCCAGTCGGTTTGCAAGATTATCATACTGGTTAAAGTGAAACGAGTTTGGTATTTCCTGTGCAAGTCTTTTAGCTACAGAATAATAAGAACGCGGATCGTCGGGCTCTACATTCGTAGGACAAACGATCACCTCCGCACCATGCGCTTTCAGTATGTCGATCTTTTCTTTAGATTGTTTATCAGTAGTGGCAAATATGCATTTGTAACCCTTTACAATGGCAGCAAGGGCCAGTCCCAGACCTGTATTTCCGGAGGTACATTCAATTATAGTTCCGCCAGGTTTAATCTTACCTTCTTTTTCTGCCACTTCCAGCATCTTTACGGCCATGCGGTCTTTGGCTGAATTTCCGGGATTGAAGTATTCAACTTTGGCAACAACCGTACAGGGGAAATCTTTTGATAATTTGTTTAATCGGATAAGGGGTGTGTTCCCAATGGTTTCCAGTATGTTATTCTTTATGTTCATTTATGGAGCTTGAAATTTAAAGGTACAGAAAACCCTTTTCCTTACATTTGCCCCCCGCAAAAAAGACGATATGGAATTGAAGTATGCACAGAAAACCGCCGAGCGACAAGGGCTTACACTTAAACAGGTTAACAATATTTTCCAACTTAACTCCGAAGGTGCAACGATTCCATTTATGGCGCGTTACCGAAAAGAGGCTACCGGTAACCTGGATGAAGTGAAAATTAATGATGTGGTAGAGGACATCAAGTATTTCCAGGAACTTGATAAAAGGAAGGACACTGTATTAAAAACGGTGGAAGGGCTTGGCAAGTTGACGCCTGAATTGCGTGAAAGGATCGAGAACACATTTGACGCCACCGAACTTGAAGATATTTATCTTCCCTATAAGCCTAAAAGAAAAACGCGTGCGGTTGCGGCAATGGAAAAGGGACTTGAACCGCTCGCTAAAAAAATATTTGAGCAGGAAGAAATTGTGGTAGAAGTAGAAGCATCCGCATTTATCAATGAACAGGTTAAAGATACTAAAGAAGCGCTGCAGGGAGCACGTGATATCATCGCAGAATGGATCTCTGAAAACGAACAGGCGCGGAACAAAGTGCGGCAGCTGTTCACTGAAACAGCGACGATCAGTTCAAAGGTTCTCTCTGCTAAAAAAGAAACTGAAGATGCGCAGAAGTATCGCGATTATTTTGAATTCAGTGAACCTTTGTCAGATTGCCCATCGCACAGAATCCTGGCCATTCGTCGTGGTGAAAAAGAGGGTTTTCTGGCAATGGATATCACCATCGATAAACTCTCTGCAGTGGAGGATCTCCAGCGGATCTTTATCAAAAAAAGTAATTCATCGTCAATAGAAGTAAAGAAAGCAATTGAAGATTCCTATGATCGCTTGCTTAAGCCGTCGATCGAAAATGAATTTCGTCTTGCCAGTAAGAATAGTGCCGATGAAGAGGCAATCAAAGTGTTTGCAGAAAACCTTAGACAATTGTTGTTGGCATCTCCATTGGGTTCAAAGCGAGTGATGGCGCTGGATCCCGGCTATCGTACGGGTTGTAAGGTAGTGTGCCTTGATGAGCAGGGAAACTTTCTTCACAACAGTACTATTTATCCTCACGCCCCTCAACATGAACGCGAAAAAAGTATGCACCATTTGCAGTTGTTAGCGGCAAAATACAACATTGAAGCCATTGGTGTGGGTAATGGAACTGCAGGCAGAGAGACAGAGCAACTTGTTCGCGAAATTGATTTTGGAAGAAAGGTTAGCGTATTCATGGTTAACGAAAGTGGCGCATCCATATACTCTGCTTCTGAAGTGGCGCGTGAAGAGTTTCCAACAGAAGATGTAACGGTTCGTGGCTCCATAAGTATTGGACGAAGGTTGCTTGATCCGTTGAGTGAACTGGTAAAGATCGATCCAAAATCCATCGGTGTTGGACAGTACCAACACGATGTCAACCAGTTGAAACTAAAAGAAGAATTGGACAGGGTTGTTGAAAGTTGTGTTAACCACGTGGGTGTTGATCTGAATACAGCAAGTAAACATCTGCTCACATATGTGTCGGGACTGAGTGCAACACTTGCAAAGAACATCGTTGAATATCGTTCCAAAAACGGTGCATTTCGTTCGCGCGATGAATTGCGCAAAGTGTCCATGATGGGACCAAAGACATTTGAACAATGTGCGGGTTTTTTGAGAATACGTAATGCGTCAAATCCTCTCGATAACAGTGCCGTGCATCCCGAGTCTTATTTTGTAGTGGAGGAAATGGCCAAAGATTCCGGAAGCACCGTGCAGGATCTTATCTCCAACCCCGAACTGCGTAAGAAGATAAACCGCAAGAAATATGTTTCGGAAAAAGTGGGTGAATTTACCGTAGACGATATTTTGAAAGAACTGGAAAAGCCGGGACGCGATCCACGTGATGTAATCGAGGAATTCAGTTTCGATGAAAAAATTAAATCCATTGAAGACGTTAAAGTGGGTATGGTTGTTCCTGGCATTGTGACCAACATAACCAACTTTGGAGCTTTTGTAGACATCGGTGTTAAACAGGACGGACTGCTTCACATATCGCAGATCAGCAATACATACATCTCCGATCCGAACGAGGTATTGAAATTGCAGCAGAAAGTAACAGTGACTGTAACCGAATTGGATGTTGCGCGCAAACGAATTTCATTGTCGATGAAGGACCAACAGAAATCTTCTGCACCGCAACGCAACCGGGCCCTTCCGAATAGTGGTATTGACAAAAGTAAAAAGCCAGCTCCCGTATCAGCACCTGCTAATGACTTCCAGGCAAAGCTGATGGAGCTGAAAAAGAAATTCAAATAACGCTCATCATTTCAGTATGGAGTATAAGATCCCACCACAAACACGCATTGGTCATGTCCATTTGAAAGTGGCAGACCTGCAAAGATCAATGGATTTTTATTGTGGGTTATTGGGATTTGAGTTGATAACCACCTATGGTAAGGATGCTGCATTCATATCTGCAGGTGGTTATCATCACCATATCGGTCTAAATACATGGTACAGTAAAAGCGCTCCGCCTGCAAATGAACGCAGTGTAGGTTTATTTCATACTGCAATCCTTTATCCAACGAGAAAAGACCTGGGGCAAATATTTAAGAGACTGCTTGAAGCTAAGTATCCTTTTACAGGGGCAAGCGACCACGGTGTTTCGGAAGCTTTATATCTTGATGATCCCGATGGAAACGGTGTGGAATTGTATTGGGACAAGCCGCGCGATGAATGGCCAACGAAAGCAGACGGTTCGATCGATATGTACACACATGCCCTGGATCTGGAAAGTCTCCTGAAAGCAGCCGATTGATTTAATGTGTGCCCTGCCTGTTTTCCAATTCACGGTCTCTTTTTCTGCGCAGGTACATATCCAGCAAAACCAGTCCCAGTACAGTGTTGATCATGATGAAGATGTTTGTATAACTGTTGTTATAGATTTTGCTATAATCCACTTTTGACAGGTCCACTGGTAAATTTGCATCACCGCTTGCAGCCCAGTTCACCTGGGATAATCCGTAACCCACCGTTGCTATGATCATGAATATGAAGAAGGCAGCAATACCCCAAATGATGTTCTTATTGATATAGTTTTTTGTAGCAGGATTTATATGCAAACGAGCGATCTCTTCCATAACGTTTTGAGTGAAACGCATAGAAGGTTCTTCCAGTTCCAGGTGGTTATGCATCAATTGGTGTGCTTCCAGTAGCTCGCCGTATTGGCGTTTCCATTCAAGATTTGATTCAATGAGCTTCTCTACTTCAGCTTTTTCTTCCTGCGAACTGAGCCCATCAATATAATCCCAAAGGCGTTCTTCGATGTTCATGATAGTTATTTTTATATTCTGCCTTTGTTAAACTGGTTAATCGTGATAGTCGCGTACTTCTTCAACAAAATGCTTTTCCATCTTCTCTTTCAATCGCTGCCTGGCTCTATGCAGCCTCACTTTGGCTGCATTTGGTTCTATACCCAGGATCTGCGCTATTTCCTCCAGTGATTGCTCGCCTTTATAAAACAGCGTGATCATCTTTGCATCGTCTGGATTAAGCATTTTGATTGCTTCGTTTACCATCGCTGCCCGCGACTTCTGTTCGATCTGGTTGGCACGCATGCCGGAATCCACATTGTCTGCTGCCTCAAATACTTTTTCATTGTCGAGCGAATGAACCTGCAGTTTCTTTTTCCTGAGGAACGTGATGCAGGTTGTGGTAACGATCGTATACAACCAGGTGCTGAACTTTGATGCGCCCCGGAAGTCGGCAAGTGACCGGTATGCTTTGACAAATATGTCCTGCGAGATCTCTTCAGCGTCTTCCCGGCTGGTAGTATATCTCAGCGTAATGGTAAAAACGAAGTTCTGGTATCGTTGGACTAAATCAGCAAAGTGCTGGTGTTGTCCACTCAGCACAAGGCTAATGATCTCATTGTCGGTTAAGGTCGTTGACATGTAACGTCGTTTCGGGGAAGCGTTGCTTACGCGTTTTTGTCCCAGAATTCTTTCTTCTCAATCCGATAGGAGCTGATCAGTCCCAGTCCGCCGCATATTCCAATCAAAGCAAAATAGATCGCTTCGTTATCAGTATTGAGGAACACATAGTTATCCAGGATGTGCGCCAGCAACAAGCCGAGGCCAGCTCCAATCAATAACAAACCCCATTTCAAATTTTTGTATGGAGCCGGACGGTTTACGTTCTCCTTAGGATTGAAACCTTTTTCAAGCATCGCCAGGTTTTCCCTGGTCTTAAGATAAACTATTCCAAAGATCATTGCAAACGCACCGCCGAACAGGGTGATGGGGATTAATACTTCTTCGCCGCTCATAAAATTGATTTTTAAATATTTTAATGAATGTTGTTCTGAAGTATCTGACTACACCCGTTTCAGTCAGGTTACCGCAGTTTCAAAAAAAATTCGTTTTTTTTCTTTTACCCGCAGCTGACGGTTATTTCAATCCGGAAATGACCTGGATTCCCTTCAAAACGGTCTGATCGTATCGGTTGGCGACTTCATAATATCCCTCCATTCGGAACATCTGCCGTGCGAGCCAGGTCTTGATTCGTTTCTTTAGTTCCAGCTGGTCCCGCTGGGGCAGCGCAGGCATGACAATGTTGTTTGTACGAATGTATTGTTGTAACTGCTGATATGCAACGTCTTCGCCATGGAATTGGTCGGCAAACTGGGCTGCCGTCCTGTATTGATCGAGCGTACCCTTGTTTCGTAAATAATATTGATATATAAACTTGCTGAATCGCTGATCCACAAACAGAGGTGTAACGTCTGTTGTAAAACCGGTTGTGTCAAAGGGAACAAACACATCAGGATTTATTCCGCCCCCTCCGTAAACAATTCTGCCCCCTTTAGTTTTATAGGGCTTACCCTGGGCTACTTTGAGAGTATCTGGGTGTACCAGTTCACCGTTGTGATATCGTGCAAGTACTTCCTCCCGGTATGCTGAATGGCCTTCGCCATATGATTTTTGAATGCTTCTTCCGCTTGGCGTAAAGTAGCGCGCGACAGTCAAGCGTAGCGCAGCGCCATCGGAAAGTTCGTATTGCTCCTGGACAAGTCCCTTTCCAAAAGTTCGGCGACCAACAATAGTTCCCCTGTCCCAATCCTGCAAAGCTCCGGCAACTACTTCACTGGCAGACGCTGAGTTTTCGTCAACAAGCATCACAAGCGCCCCTTTCTCAAATAAGCCTGGTCGGCGGCATTTGTATTCCACTTTGGGTTGCGCCGCGCCTTCGGTAAAAACGATAAGCTTTTCTTCATCCAGGAATTCATCTGCAATGTCAACCGCTTCACCCAAAATACCTCCGCCATTATCGCGAACATCAAAGATCAGTTTCTTCATCCCCTGACCCTGCAGCTTCTCTAGTGAGGTCATAAATTCTTCATACGTGGTGCCCGAGAACTTGTTCAGGTGAATGTACCCAGTTTGTTTATCGATCATATAAGCAGCGTCTACCGAAAAAAGAGGGATTGTGCCGCGGGTGATCCGGGTATTGAAGGCCGACCTGTCGCGAAACATGGTTACAGTTACCTGACTACCACCGGGACCGCGAAGCAGCCTGCGTATTCTGTCTGAATCTATGTTATTGGTGACAATTGAATCACCGACCTTTAGAAAACGGTCTCCCACTTTAAGACCAGCTTTTTCGCTGGGGCCTCCAGGCATCACGCTAACTACATGAACCGTGTCGTCGATGATTTGAAATTCTACACCGATACCCTGAAAATTGCCCTGCAGGTCTTCTTTAATGTCATTCAAGTCCATTGCAGGAATATAAACCGAATGCGGATCAAGATCGGATAGCATTGCTTCCACGGCATCCTCAACGAGCGTATCTGTATTTACCGGGTCAACATAATTGGAATTTATCAGGTCGATCACTTCCTGCATGGAGCTTCGTTTGCTGCGATCGAACAACCCTTTGGCCGCAGGAATGTTTTCGCGAAGCCTGTAACCGATGGTCATTCCAAGGATCATCACAACCGCAAACAATATGGGAAGACCGATCTGTAATTTTTTCATTTGATGGTGCAGAATTAATTTAGTCTTTAATTCGCGCTAAGTTCACGATTAATTTTTAATTGTCGCGCGACTGGCGTGTTTCACATTCAAACAATAAAGATGGCTGTATTAATTGCTGACAGTGGAGCAACGAAATGTGAATGGTGCTTTATAGAAGGCCGTAAAACCCGGACGATCTTTACTCAGGGAATCAGCCCCTATTTTTTAAATATCCCGGAGATTGAGAATGTCATGCGCAATGAACTTGTTCCACAGTTAAAGAAAAAAAGTCCTGAAAAGATTTTTTATTATGGTACAGGCTGCGCTGCGCCCGAAAATGCTGCCATGGTAAAAAAGGCGATTGCAAAAGTATTTGCCGATGCGAACATACAGGTTACTCATGATCTGGCAGGGGCGGCACGTGCTACCTGCGGTAATGAGAAAGGAATCAGTTGCATATTGGGGACTGGGAGCAGTTCGTGTTATTACAATGGTAAAAAGATTGTGAAGATCAGCCCAGGCCTTGGTTTTATCCTGGGAGATGAGGGCAGCGGTGCTTACCTGGGGAAAAAAGTATTACAATATTATCTGTATAATACTTTCGATGAAGATCTCCGTTTCCGATTCGATGAAACATACAAGTCCAACAAAGTGGAGATCCTTGATCACGTATATCGAGGTCCGCTGCCTAACCGCTACCTGGCAGAATTCACTCAGTTTCTTGCGGCAAATCGTGGTCATTACATGGTTGAGAACATTATTGAAGATGGTCTGAACGATTTCTTTTTTACGCATCTCAATAAGTACAACGAAAGCTGGAAACATCCTGTGCATTTTGTTGGAGGCGTCGCCCATGGTTTCCAGGATGTGATTCGCACACTTTGTGATGGCTATGAGTTTGATCTTGGCGTAATTTTGAAAAACCCAATGGAAGGACTGGTGAAGTATCATCAACAATAACCAACATGCGAATTACTGAACAACCGGGACCATACAGACATCTGGAAAAGATGGCTGTTTCAGAATTATTGAAAAAGATCAATGAACAGGACAAAACGGTACCATTCGCAGTAGAAAAAGCGGTGCCTCAAATAGAAAAACTGGTGGTCGCAGCAACTGACAGGATCCTGGGCGGAGGACGATTGTTTTATATTGGTGCCGGAACAAGTGGTCGCCTGGGTATACTTGATGCCAGCGAAATACCTCCAACCTATGGGATGCCTCATGATAAGGTTATCGCTGTTATAGCAGGTGGCAAAGATGCCATTCAACGACCGATAGAAAATGCTGAGGACGATCAAGAGCAAGGCTGGCGCGACTTACAGCAATATGATGTTTGTGAAAAGGATATTGTGATCGGAATCGCCTCCAGCGGTACCACCCCATATGTTATCAGCGCTGTTGATGCCTGCAGAAGTGTAGGTATTGCAACAGGCTGCATCACCTGCAATCCCGATACGCCGCTGGCTGCTGCGTGTGATTATCCTATTGAAGTGATCGTGGGGCCTGAGGTTGTAACAGGAAGCACAAGGATGAAATCAGGCACGGCGCAGAAACTGGTACTGAACATGGTGTCTACTGCTGTAATGATCCAGATAGGTCGCGTGAAAGATAACTACATGGTGAATATGCAATTGACGAATTCCAAGCTTATAGATCGCGGTACACGGATGGTGATGGAGCAGACCGGGCTGAGTAATTACCAGGAGGCCAAAGAATTATTGAAACAACATGGCAGCGTGCAACGCGCGGTAAATTTTATTTTGAGCCGGTAAGATTTATTCATTCCTGCATAATTCCCTCTCGGGATTGAAAGAAATAAGAAGTAAATTATGGAAGCAATCAACCATCAAACCAACGCATATGAAATCCATAATTTTACTTGCTTCCTGCCTGGTTGCAGGAATATGCCTGCATGCACAACGATCCACAACAGCTTATGCAGTCACGAGTAACAGTATTGGTACTTTTAACTGGACAGAACTCCGGCAAATAGATCTTGTGTCAGGAAAAGTCATCAGGAATGTTTTTGAATCATCCACGAATGACTTCAAGATCTTCAATGCAAGATCAAAAGCTCCAATCAACGTGCGGGATGATGGGGGTGATGTGATTGATCATATGCAATTGCCGCTTGGCGGACTTAGTGCGGCATGTGCATACGATCCAAAAAACCAGCGGTTATATTTTGCTCCGATATTCAGAAATGAATTACGCTATATCGATCTCAAAGAAAAGACATCAAAGTTTTATTATTATAGCAACGAGCCGATGATGGATGTAGAAGAACCATCTGCAGAGCAAAACCATATTACCCGAATGGTGATAACTGGCCATGGAAAAGGTTATGCTCTTTCCAACGATGCAAAACACCTGGTAGAATTCAGTACAGGCAAGCAACAAGCGATGCGCGACCTTGGAGCACTGATCGATGCTGAAACAAATAAAGGTGTTTCGATCTTTGAAAAAAATTCCAGTTGGGGTGGGGACCTGGTGGCTGATGTTGCGGGTAACCTTTATTTATTTTCTGCAAACAAACATGTGTTCCGAATTGATCCTTCAAGCAGGATTGCCACGTTTATGGGCAAGGTTTCGGGTATTCCCCGCGAAGAAACCACTAACGGTGCTGCGGTAGATGAGTCAGGAGGAGTGATATTGAGCAGTGCGAATGGAATGCAAACATATTACCGCGTTAATATGAATGATCTCCAGGCCGAGCCTGTAAAACAGGGCGGTTCGGTGTATAATTGCTCGGATCTTGCAAACGGAAATCTTTTGCCAGCTCCACCAACTTCTGCCGTCATTTCACGAGAAGACTCCAAGACTGACGCGATAAAGATATTTCCCAACCCGGTTACTGGTCCGGTGATCCAGGTACACTTCAGCGACAAAATGCAGGGACGATATGAGTTGCAATTACTTGATGAAAAAGGTAAGCAGGTGACACAACAATCCATTCTGGTTGACAAAAACAGCCGTTTGTACCGGCTCGTTGTTCCCCGTGTTGTTCCCGGCGCTTATGTACTCAATGTAGTTGGAAAAAATGGCAAAGTTGCAACGGAGGTGGTGATCAAAAAAGCAGCTTTCTGATTAAATTGCTGCATGCATGAGATAGAGCCATTTTATAATTGGAGGCATATTTATATTAGTGAGGAGGATGAACGCTCACCATTTTTCGGAAGACAATATTCGGAGTTCGAGTTTTCCCAGACGATCTACAACTATTACATACATCCGCAGTGGGACGACTTCGATTCACGTACACTATATCTGAAAGTTCTGCAGGCAGATTATGAAGAGCACTACATGGTTATAGAATTAATTGGAGAGTGGAATGATGCAATAGAGAATGACATTATGAATTTAAAACGCGAAGTGATCGACAAATTCTTTGCTGAGGGTATTACCAAATTCATACTTATTGCCGAGAACGTTTTGAACTTTCATAGTGGGGACAGGGACTATTATACAGAGTGGTTCGAAGAGGTCACAGATGAGGGAGGATGGATCGTCTGTCTCAACATGCCGGGCCAAACTCAGCATGATTTCACGCGGGCCAAATTGAATCGCTACATCGAACTAAAAGAACTGACGAATTGGAGGATTTTCCGCCCAATACACTTGTTCCGAAAACTTGACGAAGAGATTTTAAAACGGCTGGAATAGGCGTTGCTGTTGATTTCCTGCAGGCCAAAATAATGTTGGACATCGTAAAGCGCCTCAACTTTTTTTTGGCTGGCGAATTATAGTAATTATTTTTGAAACGATGATACAGACAAGAGCATACGGCTTCTTTTACTTTTATTTTTATTTCTACTTTAGAATTAAGCCGGGAATGCTTTTGTTATACACTAATAAATAAGAGATTAACATAAAGAGTCCCGGCCGAGTGCCGGGATTCTTGTTTTCATAGCACACAAAGAATGGATAACAGGAAACCAGATAGTCTGAAGATCAAACCCGGCATTATACCGGTGCCTCCCCGGCGGATTTCAATCCAGGGGTATGAAGGAAGCTTTCACCAGGTGGCAGCCCAGCAGTTTTTTGGGAAGGATGTACAGGTGTTGCCCTGCCCAACTTTCCGCGAGGTGGTACGTATCGCTTCTAATAAGAAAGAGAGTGATGGTGGGATCATGGCCATTGAGAATTCAATAGCCGGCAGCATTTTACCCAACTACACACTTCTCCAAAAAAGTAATTTGCGGATAAGTGGAGAGATCTACCTTCAGATTCGTCAGAATCTCCTTGTTAATCCAGGTGTGCAATTGGAAGACATTCGGGAAATTCATTCCCATCCAATGGCCATTCAGCAATGTTTGGATTTTCTAGATAAGTACAACTGGAAACTGATCGAAACAGAGGATACTGCATTAAGTGCCAAACACATTCAACAGCATCGTAGTAAACATGTTGCCGCAATAGCGAGTAAGCTTGCTGCAGATCTGTTCAGCCTGAACGTACTTGTTCCCAACATTCATACAATGAAGAAAAATTACACGAGGTTCCTGGTTGTTCAGCGTGAAGATGTATGGCAACAGGATGAAGAAGCAAATAAAGCATCGGTTAATTTTCATACTGATCATTCGCGGGGAAGTCTTGCACGTGTTTTGTCAACCATCGCTGATGGTGGAATTAACCTGAGCAAGTTGCAAAGTTTTCCCATCCCCGGTACTGAATGGAAGTATTCGTTTCATGCCGACATGGAATTTGATTCGATAGGGCAATTTGAAAAAGTAGCGGAAGGTGTTAGAAAGGTTACCGAAGAATTCAGGGTGTATGGAATTTATAAGAAAGGGAAAACCTATTAACGGAAAGCGGAAAGCGGAAAGCGGAAAGCGGAAAGCGGAAAGCGGAAAGCGGAATGCGGAAAGCGGAAAGCGGAAAGCAGAGTTTTGAATTACGAATTATGAATTACGAATTATGAATATCACCCTCTCGTCAAGATTAAATGGAATCGGTGAATACTATTTTTCACAAAAACTTCGTGAGATTGAAGAATTGAGAAAACAGGGAAAAAGTATCATCAATCTTGGTATTGGAAGCCCGGATCTTGCACCGCATCCGTCTGTCACGAAGGTGCTTGCCGAGGAATCCGCCAAACCCAATGTCCATGCGTATCAGAGTTATAAGGGCTCACCCGTATTGCGGGAAGCCATTGCCTCATGGTATAAACGCTGGTATGAGGTTGAACTAAAACCAGATGGTGAGATTCTTCCGTTAATAGGATCGAAGGAAGGCATCATGCATATCTGTATGACATACCTGAACGCAGGCGATCATGTTCTCGTTCCCAATCCCGGTTACCCAACATATCGAAGTGCTGTACAACTTTCAGGCGGTGTCTGTGTTGATTACGAACTCAAAGAAGTGAACGACTGGCTTCCGGATATGCTGTCACTTGAAGCAGTGGCAAATGAAGGCAATGTGAAGCTCATGTTTGTCAACTATCCGCAAATGCCTACAGGCAAGCTGCCCACTAAAGACCTGTTTGAAACACTTACAGCATTTGCGCGCCGGCATGATATACTTATCGTTCATGATAATCCATACAGTTTTATATTAAACGATTCGCCATTAAGTATTCTGTCAGTTGAGGGAGCAAAGGAAGTAGCAATAGAATTGAATTCTCTGAGTAAGTCGCAAAACATGGCCGGTTGGCGCATTGGTATGCTCGTTGGTGCGAAGGAACGCATCGATGAAGTGATGCGCTTCAAAAGTAACATGGACAGTGGCATGTTCCTTCCTTTACAACTCGCTGCTGCCGAAGCGTTGAAGCTGGGAAAAGAATGGCACGACTCATTGAACGAGATCTACCGAACACGCAGATCAAGAGTTTTTCAATTGCTGGATGAGCTTGAATGTATTTACTCGACAAGCCAGGCCGGAATGTTCGTATGGGCACGGATTCCTGATACCTACAAAGAATGTTATGCCCTGAGTGACGATGTGTTGTACAATTCAGGGGTCTTCATAACTCCGGGTGGAATATTCGGATCCGCAGGAGAACAATATATAAGGATCAGTTTATGCAGCGATATCGTGCAATTTGATGAAGCAATAGCCCGTGTATCCAGGATGAAAGAGATAGCAATATGATAATTACTGTAATTGGAATAGGACTTATTGGAGGCTCGATGACCTTGTCGTTGAGAGAGAAAGGCTTTGTACGTCATGTGATAGGAATTGATTCGAATGGAGAGCATGCCAGGCGTGCACTTGAATTGAAACTTGTTGACGAGATCAGCAACGATCTGGCGGATGCTGTGGGACGTTCACAACTGGTGATCATAGCAGTGCCCGTAAACGCGGCCGAAACAATGTTGCCGCAGCTACTCGATCACGTCACCAATCAGGTTGTTATTGATGTAGGCTCTACAAAAGAAGGTATCGTAAATTCGGTAAAAGGCCATTCTAAAAGAAAGCGTTTTGTAGCCACACATCCCATGTGGGGTACCGAATACAGCGGGCCTGAAGCTGCTGTGAGCAATGCATTTGCAAATAAGGCAGCAGTCATCAGCAATCGGCATGAAAGCGATGAAGATGCGGTGAAACTTGTAGAAGATGTTTATCGTTCACTTGGCATGCACCTTTTGTTTATGGATGCTGCGGCGCATGATCTTCATGCTGCATATGTAAGTCACATCTCTCATATCACTTCATTCGCGCTGGCTAATACAGTGCTTGAAAAAGAACGTGAAGAGGACACAATTTTTGAACTTGCAAGTGGTGGTTTTGAAAGCACTGTCAGACTCGCGAAGAGTAATCCATCGATGTGGGTGCCTATATTCATGCAAAACAGGGACAACGTACTGGATGTATTAAACGAGCACATAACGCAATTGAGGAAATTTAAAAGTTGTCTCGAAAGAGAGAACTATGAGTATCTGCATGAGCTTATCGCAAATGCAAATAAGATACGCCGCATCCTGAAATGAGGGCGGTAACGGTCACAAACAAAATCCGGCAGAGGGCCTCAATAGTAGTACCTTTGCGCAAATTTTTAAGTATATGATGACATTCGAAGGGTTAGGATTGAATTCGAGGCTGGTTCAGGCAACCGATGCACTCGGATACTCCAACCCCACACCGATACAGGAGCAGGCGATTCCTGTATTATTAAGCGGAACAAAAGACCTGGTTGGATTGGCTCAAACCGGGACAGGTAAAACTGCTGCTTTTAGTTTGCCTCTATTGCAATTGATAGACGAAGCCAAACGTCACCCACAGGCATTAATAGTATGCCCGACAAGGGAACTTTGTCTGCAGATCGAAACCGAAATTGAACGCTTTAAAAAATATATGACTTCGGTGCATGCCATTGCTGTATATGGCGGTACACCAATCGGAGCTCAGATCCGCGATCTAAAACGGGGAGTTCAGATTGTGGTTGCTACACCCGGTCGGTTAATAGATCTTATTGAAAGGAAAGCAGTGAATCTTGAACAGATCCATTATGTAGTGTTGGATGAAGCAGATGAAATGTTGAACATGGGATTCCAGGATGACATAGAGTTCATATTGCAGAACACTCCGAATCGTGAATCAACCTGGCTATTCAGTGCAACGATGCCGCCGGAAATCCGCCGTGTTAGCAAGAAGTATATGGACAAACCGGTAGAGATCACAGTTGGTAAGGTAAATACCGGAAACAAAAATATCGACCATCAATATTATGTGACCAATGCACAACATAGATATGAAGCATTGAAGCGATTGATTGATTTCAATCCCGGTATCTATGGCATCATTTTCACCCGAACTAAAGTTGATGCGCAGACGATCACAGAAAAGCTGACGCGTGAAGGTTATGACATTGATGCACTGCATGGCGATCTTACACAGGGACAGCGCGATAAAGTAATGGGAGATTTTCGAGAACGTTCCATTCAACTTCTTATAGCAACGGATGTTGCAGCCAGAGGTATCGATGTGAAAGACATTACACACGTGATCAACTATGAGCTACCAGACGATGTTGAAGTGTATACGCACCGTAGTGGAAGAACAGGTCGGGCAGGTAATACAGGCATTTGTATGTCGATCGTGCACAGTCGCGAGTTGGGCAAGCTTCGCCAGATAGAAAGAATGGTGCAGGCTCCTTTCCATAAGTTAGAGATTCCTACAGGCAAGGATGTATGCAGAAAGCAGTTCTTTCATTTCATGGACAAATTGTTACAGGCAGACATCAGTCATGGAGGATACGAAACATACGTGCCGATGCTCGAAGAAAAATTTGCTGATGTAACTAAAGAAGAAGTGTTGAAGCGTGTGGCCGCAATGGAGTTCAACAGGTTCCTGAAGTACTATGAGAATGCAGAGGATCTGAACATGCGTGAAAGACATCGGGAGCAATTTTCCGATCGTCGTGATAGTTCCCGCACCAGCTCTGATGGAAGACGGAAAGATACGCGAGGCAGGGAGTTTGGCGGAAATGGTGATTACACAAAGTTGTTTGTGAACCTTGGTACCAAGGATGGATTTTATAAAGCAAGCTTTCTTCAATTCATACTTGATATGAGCGATCTGAAGAAGGATGTGCTTGGAAGAATAGACATGAAGGAGATGAACAGCTGGATCGAGATTGACCGATCGTTTGCCACGCAGATGATTCGTTCAATTGATGGGAAGAATTACAAAGGACGGAGGATACGAATGAATGAAGCAAACCGATAAATAATTAACCTCTCAATACAATCCAATCAACAATGATACAGACTCAAAATGCAACGACGCCGATCAGTGAAGTGATCAGCAAGAGGCCCCTCATCATTTCGGGCCCGTGTAGTGCGGAAACTGAAGCGCAGGTACTGGAAACTGCAAGGCAACTGGCTGCCACCGGAAAGGTGGATGTGCTGCGTGCCGGTATCTGGAAGCCCAGAACACGTCCGGGAAGCTTTGAAGGAATTGGTACGAAAGGACTGCCCTGGCTGCAGGCTGCAAAAAAAGAAACCTTACTACCAACCGCAGTGGAAGTTGCCACTGCAAAACAGGTGGAAGATTCATTGCATTTTGATGTAGACGTTTTATGGGTTGGTGCACGCACAACTGTAAATCCGTTTAGTGTACAGGAGATTGCAGACGCATTGAGAGGTGTGGATGTTCCAGTATTGATCAAGAACCCTATCAACCCTGATCTGGAATTGTGGCTTGGTGCAGTTGAGCGGATCGCAAAAGCTGGAATTAAACAGATTGGGTTGATACATCGTGGTTTCTCATCTTACGGAAACACCGAATATCGCAATGCACCCATGTGGCATCTTGCTATTGAAATGAAACGGCGATATCCGGAAATGATGATCATCAACGATCCTTCACATATCTGTGGTAGAAGAGACATACTTGTAGACGTTGCACAAAAAGCAATCGATTTGGATTTTGATGGTTTGATGATTGAAAGTCACATCGATCCTGACAACGCCTGGAGTGATGCAAAGCAACAGGTAACGCCTGCGAGACTCGCTGAAATGTTGAACTCTATCATTTGGAGAAAGGAGGATATCAACTCCGAAGCATATCATGCAGCACTGGAAAAACTTCGTCAGCAGATCAATCATCTTGATGACGAACTTATGCAGTTGTTGGGCCAGCGAATGAAGATCGCGGAGAAGATCGGTGAGTTCAAGAAAAACAATAACATCACGATCCTACAAACGAATCGCTGGAATGAGATCCTGGAGCGAGCTACAATGAAAGGAGACAAACTCGGCTTAAGCAAGGAGTTCATCACTAAGTATTTTGATGCCGTGCATATGGAGAGCATCAATCACCAAAACAGGATCATGAATAGTTAATCGTTCCGCCTACATGAAGAAGAAAAGCATTTCATTCAGTACACGGAAGGTTGATTACTATTTCGATGCCCGTATTGAGGACGTTGAGCGTATTGCAGATACTTCACTCATATATCTTACCGATGAGAACGTCTTCAAAGCTCAACAGGCAAAATTTGAAGGCAAAAGGGTTATAATAATGCCTGCTGGTGAAGCGCATAAGAACCAGTCGACCGTAGATGGTATCATTGATCAGTTGATCACAATGAACGCCGATCGCAAAACAACACTGGTAGGAGTTGGTGGTGGTGTTGTCACAGACATCGCCGGGTTTGTTGCTTCGATATATATGCGTGGTATCAACTTTGGCTTCGTTCCAACCACGATCCTTGCCATGGTGGATGCATCTATTGGTGGAAAGAACGGGATAGATGTTGGGGCATATAAAAATCTTGTTGGCACGATCAACCAGCCACAGTTCCTTGTTTATGATATCACATTACTCGAATCACTACCTGAAAGTCAATGGATCAACGGTTTTGCTGAGATCATTAAGCATGCCTGCATAAAAGATGCTGACATGTTCAACGAGTTGAGTGTTTCTAACATACGCAGTTATAGGAAAGATCAAAAGGCTTTGCTTGATCTGCTCATGCGGAACGCTATGTTGAAATCACGTGTTGTTCGTAAAGATGAATTTGAACAGGGTGAGCGCAGGCTGCTAAATTTTGGACATACTATTGGTCATGCAATAGAGAATGAATATGCGCTGCTTCATGGGCACGCAATCTCTGTTGGAATGATTGCAGCTTCAAAACTTTCAGAAAAATTGAATGGCTTCAGGGAAACAAAGAGCGTTCAGCGATTACTAAAAAGATATGGATTGCCTGTCAATTTTGATTTTGATGTAGAGAAAGCGATCCATATGTTGAAGCTCGACAAGAAGAAGGTTAGCTCGACCATGAATTTTATATTATTGGATCGCATTGGAAAGGCTCGAGTAGAAGCAATACCAATGGATCAATTGGAAGTGATGATCAAACATCTATAATCTTGATTACAACCATTCACCCATCATCCATAACCGCAAGTATACAGGCTCCTGCATCGAAGAGCTCCATGCAGCGTGCTTGTGCTGCGGCTCTTCTTGCTAAAGGAACGTCAGTCATTAAACGTCCCGGTGAATCTAACGACGATCTTGCGGCTCTTGATGTTATTCAAAAGCTGGGAGCGAAAGTAGAAAGGCGGGATAATGGTGATCTGGTTGTTACCAGTGACGGCATCAATCCAGGAAACGATGAAATCAATTGTGGAGAAAGTGGGCTTGGTATAAGAATGTTCACACCTCTCGTTGCATTAAGCAACAGGCGACTTACCGTCAGCGGTGAAGGCAGTTTGGTGACGCGGCCAATGAGTTTTTTTGATGAGATACTACCAAAACTTCATGTGAACATCTCCAGCAACAATGGTAAAGTTCCGCTTATTATACAAGGGCCTTTGGAACCCGCAAACATAGAGATCGATGGATCTCTGAGTTCTCAGTTTCTTACCGGATTGTTGATGGCCTTCGGCGCTGCAGGAGCTTCGGATAAGACCATTACTGTACGTGATTTAAAAAGCAAGCCTTATATAGATCTCACACTCGATGTGATGAAGCGGTTTGGAGTGAAAGTGGATAACCACAATCATAAGGAATATTATTTTACATCCACAAACCAGGGGTTTCAGCCCTCTACCTACGAGGTTGAAGGCGATTGGAGCGGTGCTGCGTTTTTGCTGGTATCGGGAGCGATTGCCGGTCGTATCAAGGTAACCGGTCTGGATCCAATGAGTACGCAGGCGGATAAGGCAATTCTTACAGCTTTGTCGATGTGCGGCGCGGAATTGTCTGTACGTCAGGATGAGATAGTTATTGGGCCGGGTTTCTTAAATGCGTTCCACTTTGATGCAACGGATTGTCCCGATCTCTTTCCTCCATTGGTGTCGCTCGCTTCATATTGCAACGGTCACACGGTCATAAAAGGTGTGAACAGGCTTAAGCACAAAGAAAGTGACCGCGGCATTACGTTGAAGGAGGAATTTGCAAAGCTTGGTGTTGACATCAATTTGCAGGACGATCTAATGATCATCAATGGTGACGGGAATTTGAAAGGAGGCGTGGTGCATTCGCGACATGATCATCGCATAGCAATGGCATGTGCAGTAGCAGGCCTTAGGGCAGCTTCTGCAACTACCATCGAACAATCAGATGCCATTAATAAGTCGTACCCTGCATTTTTCGAACACATGAAGTTGCTTGGTGCACGTGTTGAGCATGAATTGCAAACGGTATAAGGGAATATTTCATAACCAATAATCATTGTGCAGTGAACTCATTCGGAAGAATTTTTAGGTTAAGCATCCTTGGTGAGTCGCATGGCGAAAGCGTAGGCGTGGTCATTGATGGTTGTCCCGCGGGCCTCGAAGTTCGACAGGAAGATTTTATGCCCGATTTGTTAAGGAGGCAGGGAGGCAATCAGAAAGGAACCACACCACGGAAAGAAGACGACATACCGGCGTTCAGGAGTGGTGTTTTCCGCGATCGTTCAACCGGGGCGCCCATTACAATTCTATTTGAGAACAACAACACAAGGTCGACCGACTACGATAAGATCCGGGCCATTCCAAGGCCAGGGCATGCTGATTTTGTGGCCCATAAAAAATTTGGCGGCTTCGAAGATTATCGCGGCGGTGGTCATTTCAGTGGGCGCCTGACGGTTGGAATCGTTGCAGCCGGGGTTGTTGCAAAAAAACTACTTGCAAGCATCAACGTTCATGTTGAAGCCAATATCAAAGAGATCGGCGGACTTGAAGATGTTGATGCAGGCCTTCAACGCGGAATAGATGCAAAAGACTCTGTGGGTGGTATTGTGGAATGTACTGCAGCGGGACTTCCGATAGGCCTCGGCGAACCTTTTTTTGATTCAGTGGAATCGTTGATCGCACACGCTGTGTTTTCAATACCTGCAATAAAAGGTGTTGAATTTGGCGCCGGCTTTGCAGCCGCGCGTATGTTTGGCGCCGAACATAATGACGCGATCATAGATGGTTCAGGGCTTACAGGTACAAACCATGCAGGGGGTGTGGTTGGAGGAATAACAAACTCTAACGAACTGAAATTCAGGGTGGCCGTTAAGCCGACCTCATCCACTCCGCAGGAACAAAAGAGCCTTAACTGGGAAACCGGCCAGGTGGAAAATTTTTCTGTAAAGGGCCGCCATGACTTGTGCATAGCCCTCCGCGTTCCAGTGGTATTGGAAGCAATGACCGCTATTGTATTGTGTGATCTATTGCTCCTGGAACAAAAAATACCCCGGGTTTTGTGATGAAGGTCATGTTTCCAAATCTTAAGGTGCCGCAAAAATCATCTGCACCATTTGCAAAAAAAGTTAGGTTTGTGATAACTCATGACCCGTCTGTTATCATATTGTCTTGCAGCATTGCTGCTTTTTGCCTGCTTTGCCTGTGGTGACTCATATGAAGCAGGCGATGTAGATATCGTGGAATCACCTGAACAGATTCCGGAAAGGATCAACCTGGATATCCGTAAGGTAATAGAATATGCGTCATCGCATGCTTTCACGATTGACGACAGCACCAGGCTTTCCAGCTTCGATCTCATACATCAATACTACGATCAGCATGACTATCAACCAACCTGGTCGATGGAGGCAGTTTGGAAAGCTCAGTCCGATTCTTTATTCGCTTTTATCAAACGGTGCAGGAACTATGGATTGTTTGAAAGCGACTATCATTTCAGTGCTCTTACATCAATAAAAGAACGTTTGAAGGATTCTGCGCAGGCACGTAATGCATTGCTTTGGACAACTGCGGATCTTTTACTTACTGATGCTTTCTTTACCCTGTTGCGCGATGTCAAAGAAGGACGTATTCCTATTGACACCCTTACCGCAAGAACAGACACGTTGGTAAGGCCGGAACTGTACAAGGGACTGCTGATGCAGTTTATGGGAAAACGTCCGATAACAGATATCGTTGCGAGCATCGAACCGAAGCATGAAGGATACGTTGCACTTCGCAGTTCGTTGCCTTCTTTCCTGGATACTGCAATAATTCATGAGACCACGTACCTGCAGTTCCCTTTCAAAGATTCAATGATTTTTGTCCGTAACCTTCAGCGTCGGCTATACGAACTTGATTACCTGCCTGCACCGGATCAGCCTTTTGATACATTGACATTAAGAAAAGCAATAAGCGCGTATCAAAAAGACAAGAAATTAAAAGTCACAGGTAGAATAAATCAGGTGTTGATCAACAACCTTAATATGAGCGACCTGGAACGATTCAAGATCATTGCGCTCACACTTGATAAGTACAAGCAATTACCAGACAGTTTACCCGCAACCTATGTATGGGTCAATGTTCCGGCGTATAGGATGAAGGTTGTGGACATGGACTCGATCGCACTTGAATCAAAGGTCATTGTGGGTACGCAAAAGACCCCGACACCGGAGATCGTATCAAGGATCTCTAATTTTGTGACTTATCCGCAATGGACAGTTCCTTACAGCATTATTTTCAAAGAGATGTTACCGCAAATTCAGCGTGATGTTAACTATCTCGACAAACAAAATCTGATGGTGGTTGACAGGAATGATAACATTATTGATCCTTACACCGTAAACTGGGCGAAGCTGAGTAAGAAAAATTTTCCATACCAGTTGCGTCAACGCCAGGGCGATGATAACTCGCTCGGGGTAATGAAGTTTAATTTTAAAAATAAGCATTCAGTTTACCTGCATGATACAAATGCCCGATGGATGTTTCAAAAAACAGATCGTTCGTTAAGTCATGGTTGTGTAAGAGTTCAAAAATGGAAGGAGCTTGCAGAGTTTCTCGTTCGATATGATTCTGTTACCAACCCAATGGACTCCATAAGTAACTGGATAACCCGGAAAGAAAAACATATCGTTTATGGCTTTACGCCAGTGCCGATTTTTATAAGATATTTTACCTGCGATGTATCGGAAGGAAGGATTAAATTCTATGAAGATATTTACGGAACGGATCGGCTGTTGAGAGAGAAATATTTTCGAAAGAAACTTTGATCACCTATGAAAACCTTACTTCTTTTAATAGCTCTTTCAATTACATACCTGGTTTCACATTCAACGCGAAGCAGAAGGCCCGGCAATGTAAAGCATGCCACTCAGGCAAATTTGAACAGTGACGACACCATTAAGCGTACACGCGTTCAAAACTTGGAACCGGTTCAATATGGAGTGGCAAGTTATTACCATCAGAAATTCAATGGGAAGAAAACCGCAAGCGGCGACCTGTATGATCCAAAAAAATTCACAGCCGCACACAACAGCCTTCCCTTCAACACGTGGATTAAAGTTACGAACCTGAGAAACAAGCGAACGGTGTTCGTGATGGTGAACGACAGGTTACATCACCGCAACAAGCGGTTGGTAGATCTTAGTCGCGTGGCGGCGGTTAAATTAGGTTATGTTGGTAGGGGGCTTGAAAAGGTGAAAGTGGAGGTTTTAGGCAAGGAACGCCCGGAGGGTATGTAATGTGGAATAATTTATTTCTCTATTGAAAGCCATGCGCTATTTTTGCCGCTACTTGAACAAAACCCCTGTTTATGAAGAAATTTGGCGCAGTTTTCACCCTAGTTATTGTTTCATTTTTTCAGGCTTTCAGCCAGGAAGAATCGTTGGTACAGGAGCCAAGCCTTGGCGTTCATTTCTTTTACAACGATTTCCAGAGTGCAGCGAATGTGCGGGCAAGTTCTTTAGCCAGTGCGTTTAAGAATAGCCAGTTCGGTAAGATCGGAAATATGTCTGGCGGCGTTGCAGTAAACTACATACAAGGCATTTGCAATAAGGTAGATTTTACAAGTACACTGGCAATGTCAAACCTGGATTATCCTCTCAGAGACCATGATGCAGTAGGTGAGGAAAAGATACTTCTCGAAGCCGACGCATCGGTACGCGCAAAGATGGTTTCAAACAAATATTTAGTTAGCCCTTACTTACAGGTGGGTGTTGGTGCTTCGTCTTGGAACGGCTACTTCGGTGCCTTTATTCCAGCGGGTCTGGGTTTGCAATTCAATATTCCTGGTAACACAAGTTATATACTAGTGAATTCTCAGTATCGAATTCCCATCACCAAAACTTCTAACTATCATTTCTTTTATTCGATAGGCTTTGCTGGAAGGATCGGTGGACTTAAGGCTAAGTAAAGTAAGTCATACAGCCGCATAAAAATAATTACTGTAATGTCAGTCGTGAAAACACCATCAATCGATGGTGTTTTTCTTTTTGTTTGAGGCTGATCTTCTCATGCTAATGATTTACTGGTTGTTTAGTTTTATCTCGTGAGCGATTCACAGATTGAAACAATAACCATAAAACTAAATGATCATGAGAAGGAGAGGGATTTGTGTAGCAGGTTTAATGTGCATTCTCATTGCATCCTGTAAAAAGAACGTTGACCAGAACATTTCAGTTGTGCCCGATGATCCTGGCACACCCGCAGTTAATGAACGTGCAGAACTGAACCGCGAGATGGCGAAATTGATTGAAGGAGTTTACCAGGACCCTAATGCATTTTATGAAGTGAATGCTGCGGTTGCTTCTGAGCATTATGAAGATGAAACGGTGCCATTGAAAGACCTGTTATTTCCTGAGTACAGCGAATTATACAAATCAGATGCGTTTGTTAAGTCCGGCGCTGTAAAAGGAACGTTTAAGAAACGTTTTTATGAAGAACTTGGTCGCAACGCTTACCCGGAAATTAGGCGCGCTTTGTACCATGGCAATGTGAATCGTGAGATTGTTCAAAGTATCAATGCAGTGTCTCCGGCCACCGATACAAGTGCTGAAATATTTTCAAATTCAAATGGGGTAGCTATCTATTTTCCTTACTCCGAAAATTTCGGAACTCTATTTAACAGCGCATACTTTGATAACATAAATAAAGATCCCCGGGGCAAGCTTGCCACTATAGTAGCAGCAGACCGTGACGCTGATTCAGGTCCCGGACGCGAGCCTTATATCGGAGGAGAATACCGGACGACGATGAAAATAATGTATACGAATGTTACGGTAAATGATAGTTATGCTGAATCAAATCCAACGCATATAGTGGGAGTTAAACCCGAGCCCAGAAAGACGCTAATGGGCGCTGATACGGTTCCTGTGGGCGGATCACTGCGTGTATATCACGGCGTTTCAGTGTTGAAAAGAAATCTTGACAGGTTAATCAGCTTTACAGGTAACGGAGGAGGTTCTGAGATGAAGGTTTGTCGAATCAGTGGCTACCTTCAGATGAAAGATCAGCAGGTAACAAGTTACGCTTCGGACCTTATCACCATTCATTATAAACGAAAAGACGTACGTAAGCAGCGCGCTAAATATGTGATGGGCATTTGGGACCCGAACTGGAAGAAAGACAATTTTGAGCAGGTATATGCCGTATGGGAAGATGATAACCAGGGTACCAAGAAATTCAATGGTTCGCTTAAAACAACTCTCAAGCTAAGCAGCATGCTTACTGGTGTTGCGGATATTGGCTTTGATGTATCAATAAGCACTCAGGACGAAATAGTAACTCAACGAAAAATCGATAGACAATCATACCTGACATATGCCAAGGTACAACAGGGATGTGGAGTATTGTTCCTGCCGATTTTTGGAGTAAACTGGCCATGGTACGATTGCGGTACCATCTGGCAATACACATGGCCCTACCGAATTATTTAATAATACCTCACTATCATGTCGAAAAGATTCGCCTGCTTCTCTGCATTGCTTTTAATTCTTAATGGTTTTGTTTCTGCACAGCATGCAACAGTAATGGAACCAAAACTCGGTAAGTGGAGCGTTTCTGTGGGATATGGTATTGCGGGAAGCTTCTTCGTACGTAGTTATGATGAAAGCGCTGTCACGCCGGGAGATGTATATTTTTATAAGAAGAAGTTCATGGGCGAAGCTAAATCAATGGGTTTGCGCTACCGGTTGAGCAAGGGTTATTCTTTAAGTCTCGATTATACAGCTCAGCGCTTTAGCGGTCGGGTAAATTATACAGGTAAGATAGGACCTGTTACCATTTTTGTCGATAGGCGAATCTATCATGTTGATAACATTTACTCAATACTTGTTGGAAAGCAAGTTTATACATCGGCTCAACAAGGGTTAGCAACATTGGAGGGGGCGTTAGGTGTTTATTACATCAGATCAAGACAAAATGAACTGAAGTTTGTACCTGCGTTTGCAACCTACGAGGATGAAGAGAGAAACTATAATAACTCTCACCTGGAAGAGGCGGGAGCTTGTATGGAACTTAACTATGAATGGGCATTTCAACCGCGAATGATTCTGGGAATCAAAGGACGGTTTTTGTTTACACTATCAACAATGGCTGCAGAATCAATCATTCTGCAGCCATCATTAACTTATAAGTTTTAGATATTACTGGCGATCTTCTTTCTTTCCAAAGATCTTTCTGAAAAAGCCTTTCTTCTTTTTCGTATCCTCATTGTTGACGTTAGGAGGATCGTTCTTTTTGTCGTCTTTCTTGGTTGGTTTTTTTCCATTTGCTTCATCAAGAACTTTTTGCTCCTCTAATGAAAGTTTTGATTCAACAGGAACGTTGTTCGTATCGGGAGTTCCAAGATAATCATCCGCTTCACCATTGCCTACATTTGCGCCTTCAGCGCCAGGAGGCGGAGCCTGATCAACGATGTCAATGTAATCGTACAATGATTCGTTTCGAAGGCTTTCCGGAGCTACAAATTTCATCTGCTTATCCAATCCGAGTGTCTTATCTGCAAAAGCCTTGTTATAGAAGTATTCCCATATAGGCATCGCTGCACGACCACCATATCCAAGTCCGCCTTCAAGGCGAACAAACCTGTCATCGCACCCTATCCATACACCTGCAGAAAGTTGTGGAGTGAAACCAATAAACCAGGCATCAGAATTTTCGTTTGTTGTTCCCGTTTTTCCCGCCATTTCAGCAATTCCCAGGCGAGAGCGCAAACCAGCTGCAGTACCGATGTCTACCGGTCCCTGAAGCATTCTTGTCATCGTATAGGCAGTAGCCTGGCTGATCACTTCTTTTCTTTCAGTATCAAAGCGCGCAAGGACATTACCATTTTTATCTTCAATGCGTGTGATATAAACAGGCTTTGTACTAAAGCCGCCTGTAGGAAACATCGTATAACCCCACATCATTTCAAACAACGAAAGATCGCAGGAACCAAGGCTTATGGATGGATAAGGTTCCACCTTGGTTGGGATATTGATCTGTTTTAAGAAATCAGCAAATCGTTGTGGAGTGGTTTGCTTGATTAAGTATGCAGCTACTTCATTGATAGACCATGTGAGACCTGAGGACAAACTGCGCGTTCCGGTTCTACCTGTATTCTTGGCAGGCACCCATCCGGAGCCGGGAAAATATTGCGCCGTTGCTTCACACTGTGTTTCAGGAGTAAACCCGAATTCTTCTACTGCAAGGGCATAAAGAAAGGGTTTGATCGAAGAACCAACCTGTCTTTTTGTTCTGAGATTTACGTGATCGTATTTGTAATTTTTGAAATCAATTCCACCAACCCATGCCTTAACGTGACCCGAGTTTGGATCCATCACCATGAACGCAGTCTGAAGCATTTCACGATGATACCTGATGGAATCCATTGGCGTCATCGTTGTATCTTTCTCTCTCTTGGAATTCCATGCAAACACTTTCATTTGTGTCTTCGTACGGAAACTTTTACGGATCTCATCTTCGCTGAGGCCTTCTGCTTTCAACGCTCGCCAACGATCGGAATTTTTCATGGCAGTCTCTAAAACATTTTCCCGTCCCTTCCATACAGCATCAGTCTTTACACTTTTTTGCGCGCTTAGCACTCGTTGCAGTACCGGCATATGTCGTGCAACAGCTTCCTCGGCATACAACTGCATGCGCGGGTTTATAGTGGTATAGATCTTTAATCCATCAGCATAAAGATCATACTTCTCACCATCCTGTTTTTCGTTTTCCTTGCACCATTTTTTCAACTCCTCGCGAATCACATCCAGGAAGTATGGGGCTATACCGTTATTCTCATCGATTTTTTTATAGTTCAGCCGAATGGGATTCTTCTTGATGTTCACAGCGCTGGATTCATCGAGATAATCGTTTCGCACCATCTGATCGATGACAGTATTGCGGCGATCCATAGAAGCTTTCGGATTTGTGCGCGGATTATAAGTTCCCGTTGCTTTAAGCATTCCTATCAGTACCGCCGCTTCTTCAACATTAAGCCTGTCCGGCTCCTTTGAAAAAAATGTTCGTGAAGCATTGCGAATTCCATAAACATTATCACTAAATGCAACGGTGTTGAGATACAAAGCAAGAATCTCCTGCTTGGTAAAATTTCTTTCCAGTTTCACGGCAATGATCCATTCTTTCAGCTTTTGCAGGATGCGACTTACCGGGTTGGAAGCGCGTTCGTCAAACATGTTCAGGGCAAGCTGTTGAGTGATCGTACTTCCTCCACCTTCCCGACCGAGCAATACAACTGCACGGGCAACCGCCTTGCCATCTATCCCCGAGTGATCATAAAAGCGTTCATCTTCGGTGGCAACAAGTGCATTTACTACATGTTGCGATATGTCTTTATACAATACATTGCTTCGATTTCCTTTTTCACGAAAGTATTTCCCCATGGGCGTTCCATCATCTCCATATACTTCAGACGCGAGGGTCACAGATGGATTTTCAAGCTGCGCAAGAGACGGCATTTTACCAAAGATTCCGAAATTGATAAGGAGTATCAGCACTAAAAATGCAGCGGCTCCCCACAAAAAGATCTTCCAATAGATCCTGACTGATTTGGACATGTGTGTTTTGAATTGAATGTTGTGTCTGACCAAGGGCTCAAATTTCCTCATTTTCCCTCAACCAGAATCCAATTTATTCCTTAAAAAATTGGGCCTCAAACTGTCTGTACTCAGCAAGAGTTTTCGCCTGCATAAGCAGTTCATAGTTGCTGCTGCTTATAGTGATAAAGTAGTACTTGGCGACAGGCAGCCACGGAATGATCTGAGTGCGCGCTACCTTTTTTACTTCAGCGGCGTATTGTTGCGCTTCGGCAGCCCCCGGGAATCCGCTTATAACAAGCATATTTGTGTTCGTAATGAAAAGTTGGTTTGCGGTTGTGAGACCAGGGTATCGCGGTTGGTTGTAACGGTTAAAAGCATTCCGGGATTCTGTGATATATACGGGATCTACTTTATCTGTCACCATGATCACATAATGAGGCAATGTCGGATTGTGACTGTATGTCCTGGGTATCTCAACCGTTTTATTGCCCATAGCAGTATCGAGTCGAACGGTTATCGGGTTCTGCTGCTGTTGAGGTTGTGTCTTAACAGGCGCGGCACTTGCAACTGTATCGCGTTTGCTAACAGGAGGCTGTTGAACACCCGGTTGAATTTTTGAAGAGTCATATCTCAACACGGGCGGCTGCGGCTGCTGCGGTGTTTTTTGAGCTACCACAGGGGGATTGGCCGGGGTTGTGGCTTCCGGTACACGTACAGGTTGCTGGGTATTTACCGGGGCAGGGTTGTTCAAGGGAACAGGCGGCGAGGTTTGCACCGTTACAGGCTGCCTCTGGCTGGTATCTCCGAGTGGATCTTGAGGTTGTGGCTTTTCGATGACCTGTTGCGTGATGAGCTGCAGCGTATCTTCCGCAGGGCGTTGTATCTGAAGCTTCGTTAGGTACTCCTCGATCTCCCTTCTCCTGTTTAGTACATCCAATAAGTTTTGAGCTTTTGGCATCATGGGAGATTCAGGGAATAATTCGATCATCGATGCCAGCAGGTTCTTTGCTTCCTGGTCCTGCCGTTGGCGGATGTGATAAATCGATTGTATGTATAGCAATTGAGGAGTCCAGTAATTCTGGCCATATATTTCATCGGCCAGTTTCTTTTGCCGAAGCGCTTCTTCAAAATTTCCTTCAATAAACAGATTATAAATCTGCTCATATTTCCGCGTCATTTCTTTTTTATCATCGATGGCGTTCTTGCCAAGAACGGAGACCGTCATTTGACGTTCCATTGGATTGCCGGCAAACCTGTTCTGCATGATCTCTAACAATTGCTTTGCCCGGGAAGCATGCCCTAATTTATGATGACTCACATATAAGAAATATAACACCTCGGGCAGTCGCTCGCTCTGCGGGTAAACATCCGGGAAACTGTCTAGTGTTTGAATGACCTGCTCGAAATCTTCAAGCCCATTGAAAAGCGCCTTGCCGATATCAGCCTTAGCGTTTTCTATCGAATCATTTATAACCGCCATCTGCTCAGGGGTAGTCGGAAGCTGTGCAAGCAAAGATTCATAGTTTATCGGACCAACAGGAAGACCCGAAACAGTCTGAACATCGCCTTGTGTCTGCTGTAGGTCGGGAGCCGCCTGATTAACGACGGACATCCGTCGCCAGTTGTCAACATTTGGCCTGGTTCCCCACTTGGCAACAAATGCTGAAAACCCCTTTGACTTCAGTTCAGGGTTGTGGAAATACCATTCGCCTTTTGCATTATTATTAAAAAGATCCACCGGTGCGGTATTTTGTTCCTGGCGGATCGCGGGATTTCTTTTTGCTGAAGCCACTTCTTCCTCCTGCAGTCCCTGTGCTTTACGAAGCTGACGCAGGTGTTTCCTGAGTATCACTTCGCGCTCAGCTTCAGGCATAGCAGCTAGGTGCACAAGACTGTCCTGCCGCCGGATCACATAGGTGTTCACCGCTATGGTTGTTAACGTTGCAAGACGGCTTTGAAAAGCAACGGGGTCCGCAATTGCCGGATCATCCGTGCTTACAGAATCGTAAAATGATTTCGCATCGAGGTATTTTTTCTGATAAAAGGAAAGGTCTCCAAGTTGCAGATATGCCCTGCTTCGGAGATTATTGGATGCCTCACCATTCGAAGCAGCGGCTGCTTTCATCAGGAAAAAACGTGCACCGTCCAGGTTATTTCTTTCCAACTCCATTTGCGCGGCAGTGATGTAGATAATGTCCCGGTATCGCGAGTATCTGTCGCGCCTACCCATTTTTGCCAGCTCTTCAATATTTCGCTGTATGGCGGCTTCATCCTGTTTATTCTGTCGGATGGAATTCAAGCGTGCATAAACTTCAAGAACAGGGTCAAGGCTATGGCCGATTGCCCGGTTGAAAAATTCGCCCGCAAGTCCCGGTTTTCCCGAAAGCTCATACATCTGTCCAATCAGGTATTCCCATCTGGACAACTCATACCGGTCGCCCGCGTTATCGAGAGCAAGAGTAAGATAATGGGCTGCACTATCGTAGTTCTGACGCTTGTAATAATAATATGCCTCTACTTCGTGAAGGTCGGTATGCAATCGCGAAGGAAATTCCGGGTCTTTTCGAAGTGTTTGGATAAGTACGGCAGCATCTATCAGCTCGTCTTTTTCCAAAAATGTTTTTATCTGCCAGATGAAGGATTCATTTCGACTTGGAGGCGAACTAACCGCTTTTTTAAGGACCGAATTATTTTCTTTAGTGGAGATGGAGAACGCTGATCCTCCTTCGGTAGCGTTGCTTCCTATGGGACGGTCATAACCATCTTTTTCTTTAGGAGCATACGTGTAGTTGATGTATTGAAAGGTCAGGTAAGCGGAATCCAGTTCATTGCGAAAAAAGTATGCTTTGCCAAGAAGCATATAGAGGTTATCTATCCAGGCATTGCGGAGGTCATGGATCAATATACCAGCGTTTGCCTTATAGATCACTGAGTCGAGCTCCATGCTATCCCGCTGCGTTATCTCAAGTGAATAGTTATAGAATGGAAGTAGCTGGGAAAAATCATCTTCATGAAAGGCTTTGGCGCGCTCCAGCACCTGGTTCAGGCGGTTGTCAGCATTGAAGTGCCAGTTGTAGTGGGTTACCGTATTTTGATAAACTCTGCGAGGGAAGTTGAATTTTTTCTCAGCGGTTCTTTCAGATCCGAGCTGGCGATCTTCATATTTCTTTGGCTTCTTCAAGTCAAATGACAAGGTCGGCTGCGCGGATGCATCCGGCAGCAACAACAAGAAAAATATAAGACCCGGTAATAGCCGGGAAAGAACCTTTCGCATTTTAGGCGCCTAAGTAAAGATTAATAACTCATTTGCTGTAAATATATTTTGGAGGTGGGATGTATTTTTTCAGGATAACGAAATCGCATATAGATGCTGAATCCCTACCTTTAAAGCGAAGAACCCTACTATGGCGAAATTTGATGCCAATTCGACGTTCAGGCGTTTGCGGAACAGATACAGGCTGGTAATCATGAACGATGATACTTACGAGGAGGTTGTTACGTTTAAGCTTTCGAGGTTGAGCGTTTACGTCACCCTAAGTACCATCTTTGTTTTGGTAACAGGATTGACCGTCGCGCTTATTGTATTCACACCGTTGAAATTATATATCCCGGGTTACGGTGATGTAAATGCAACGCGTGAACTAAGGGAGCTAAAGATGAAAACCGATTCATTGGAGCGTTCGATGAAGTATAAAGATCAGTACCTGGTAAACCTTCAAAATGTTCTTCAGGGTAATGTGCCGCTTAATATCGACACAACTACCCTGGAAATCCAGGAGGTTGAAAGCATAAAAGATTAAACCGATATCTATGTTTACACCAAAATCCAGGCAGACAGAATCTGCCTCATTCCAGGCCTCGCCCGGAGCTACCATCATTTCGTCTGGTACCACTCTCGATGGTGACCTTACAAGCACAGGAGATGTGCGCATCGACGGAATCGTCAACGGTAATATCAACTGCACAGCAAAACTCATTATTGGTTCACAGGGAGCTGTGAATGGAGATCTTATCAGTAACCATGCAGACATAATGGGCCGGGTGACAGGGAATATCAATGTTCGTGAGATGCTGCAACTGAAAAGCGGTTCTCATGTTACAGGAAATATTCAGGCATCGCGACTTCAAATCGAAGCCAATGCAAACTTTAACGGGCAGTGTCAAATGGAGCAGGAAATTACAGCCGATGAAGCCGGGAAATCAAAAAGCGCTGTGAGGGTAGCTTAGGTATTGATCGAGCGGTTACCTTTGCAGGCCACGACTTGTGGTTATTCTTATGATTTCAAATAAAGTATTTTTTCGATCGCTGCTTCCTGTACTGGCAATTTTTGTAACAACTTCTGCCTTTTTTATTGTTGGGAGGAACTTGCTGGAGAAGTGGTCGATCGATCAGGACGTGGTGCTGGTAGGTAACCTCATTTTATTTTTAGCAACTCTTATTTCATTTGTGCTATACTGGCGTTCGTTGCAGAATGACCGGGTACAGGTTTTTCTACGTATGATCTACGGTAGCATGTTCATCAAGATGATGATATGCCTGTTCTCGGCGCTGTTGTATATAATGGCTGCTGGTAAAGGAGTGGACAAGGCCGGCATATTTATGTGTATGTTCTTGTACTTCCTTTACACATTTGTAGAAATGGGAATTTTGATGAAGATCAGCAAGCAGAAGAAAAATGGCTAAGCAGGAAGCACCGATTGATTATTTAAAACGATTCATACCTGAGGCATCAGCTCCACTGATGCTTCAATATTTACATACACACAAGGTGCATCTTACCATAACAAAGGAAAGGAAATCTATCCTGGGGGATTATCGCCACGCCACGAATTATACAAATCATCGCATCAGCATCAATGGTAATCTTAACCCATATTCATTTCTGATCACATTAATACATGAGATGGCGCATCTTGTTACTTTCGTGAATTACGGTAATAAAGTTGCTGCGCATGGAAAGGAGTGGAAGGATACTTACGCAACATTGCTACGCGATTTCCTGGTGACGGAAATATTTCCGCAAGACATACTGACCACGCTAAAGCGATCACTTCCCAACCTACCTGCAAGTAGTTGCGCAGACGACGATCTAATGCGCGTACTCAAACGATATGATAAAGGCAACGGCCTCGTCATGGTTGAACAAATTACAGAAGGCGCACTGTTTGAGCTCGATTCAGGAATGCTTTTCAAGAAAGGAAAGAAGCTACGCAAGCGCTACCAGTGTATGGAGGTAAAGACAGGAAAAATGTATTTGTTCAGCCCTATTTATGAAGTTAAGGCTGTAGGGTAAGCAACATCCAAAGGCTGCATCCGAAATGCCCACTGTTACCAAGCGGCTTATCTATATACTTAAAACCAAACTTTTCATAAACACTCAATGCCTTTTTGAGCTCTGGCATTGATTCGAGGTATACCTGTTTGAAACCGGCTTCGCGGGCAAACTCAATACTTTTACTGATCAATCTTCCTCCAAGCCCCTGATTTCTTGCCTGAGGTACCAGGTACATTTTTACCAGTTCGCAAGTGCCATCCGGTAATCCTTCGGTGGGATAGATACCCGCTCCGCCTAATATTCCACTCTCATTCTCTGCGATGAAGTAAGCGCTGCGTGCAGTACTAAAGAAATCGCTAAGGTGATCCGTTGTTGAATCAAAATAAACGGTACCAGGGTGATTGGCTCCGAACTCTTCTAAAGTGTTGCGGATGATTGTGGCAATGAATGGATCATCGCTTTGGCGGATAGTTCGTATGTTGATGTTCATTGGTACAAAGATAAAAGTCTTATTGTTTCAACTTCAATAGTGGTGCGGCTTTCACGGTAAGTGTTTGTTTTTACCGGTGATTTAGTAATACCCCATTAAATATTTATTCGAACTCCAAATAGTTTGTGCGCTGATAATCACGAGCGAACTTTACATAGTGATCGAGCATAAGAAGTCAATGTTGATCATGGATAGTCCAAACCCTTTGAAAATTGTCCGAATCCATTTTGTCCCGTTTTTATCCTATCCATGAAAACGTAATCCAAGACCTGTTTAAAGCCTTGTCCTCAACTCTGAAGCACTGGAGGAAAAGAGACTCAGGAAACAACCCCCCGCCGTCCGGGGGGTTGTTTATTTATACGCGTTCTATCAAATGATGGGATTATCCAAAGCTAAGAGTAAGCGATTAGCTGGTGCTAAAATAATTGTTTGTATTAGGAAGATAGTATGCAATCCATTCCGATGTATACTCATTAGAGATGATATTCGCACCGGATTGTTTAGATGCAAATCCAGAATGATCCGTACTCTATAAATCCATCCTTTGAAAGATCAATGGATAGTACCCTTTGGCTGAAAGAAGAATTAATGGTTAAATAGATCAATTATTCCGTACCTATCCAAAAAAATAAACCCCTGCATCGCGGGGGTTTATTTTTTTAAGAATTGAGAAATGAGAAATGAGAAATGAAAATTTGTTCCCCAATTCCCAATTCTCAATTCTGATTTCTGTTGAGCGCTTTATTTACGAGCGTTGCAGCTTCACTGAGTAATATTGCAGACTGCACTTTAAGCCCGCTTTCTTCAATAAGTTTTTTTGCTTCTTCAGCGTTCGTACCCTGCAATCTAACAATGATGGGAACATCAATGTTGCCTATCGAATTGTATGCATCAATAACACCTTGTGCAACACGATCACAACGAACTATACCTCCAAAGATATTAATGAGGATCGCTTTCACTTTGGGATCCTTAAGGATGATCCTGAAGCCAGCTTCAACAGTTTGGGCATTTGCAGTACCACCAACATCCAGGAAGTTAGCGGGCTCACCACCACTAAGCTTTATCATATCCATTGTAGCCATTGCAAGGCCGGCACCATTCACCATACATCCAACATTGCCATCGAGCTTTACAAAATTAAGATTGTATTTTCCTGCTTCCACTTCAGTTGGATCTTCTTCGCTGATGTCACGTAATGCTTCAAGTTCCGGATGACGCATCATAGCGTTATCATCCAGATTCATCTTGCAATCCACTGCAATGATCTTATCATCGGAGGTTTTAAACAGCGGGTTGATCTCAAGCATACTGCAATCAAGACCCACATACGCATTGTAAAGATTGGTCACAAATCGCACACAGCTCTTGAACGCTTCACCGCTAAGACCCAGGTTGAAGGCTATTTTGCGGGCCTGAAAGGGTTGTAATCCTCCCGAAGGATGAACCCATTCTTTGAATATCTTTTCAGGAGTTTCATGTGCCACATCTTCGATGTTCATTCCACCTTCGGTACTATACATTATAACGTTTTGCCCATTGGAACGATCGAGCAGTATTGACAAATAAAATTCTTTAACAGGGTTGGGCCCATCATAATAAACATCCTGTGCAATCAAAACTTTGTTTACAACCTTACCTGCTTCGCCCGTTTGAATGGTAACAAGAGTGCCTCCAAGAAGATTTGAGGCGATGGTTTTTATTTCTTCGGCAGATTTTCCAACTGCTACACCGCGTTGCTCGGTACCCCTGATCTTCCCCTTACCTCTGCCTCCGGCGTGGATCTGCGCTTTCACAACAGCAAAGCTGTTTCCATAGGTTACTTTCAGATTCTTGTAAGCTTCTTCAGCAGCGCCCGCCGTTTCTACAGGTATTCCTTCCTGCACAGGCACATTATACTTTTTCAATAATTCCTTGGCCTGGTATTCGTGAAGATTCATGAGTTAATGTTTAAAAATGAGCTGCTAAAATAAATGAAAAGCCGATAAATGAAGTTAGAAACATATAATTTGCAGCCATTTGCAAATAGTAAATCTGCTTTAGCATGTCAAGTTTGATAGACAGGATCAATACAACGGTTAGCCACCTTCAAAATATCTATAAAGACGTACCGGAAGTAGGAGTGATCCTCGGCAGTGGTCTTGGTAATTTCGCCCGGGAAATAGAAGTATCAAAAGAAATTCCGTACGATCAAATCCCAAATTTCCCTGTTTCAACTGTGGAGGGACATTCTGGCAAACTCATTTTCGGAACCATCGCTGGAAAGAAGATCGTTGCCATGTCAGGACGCTTCCATTTTTATGAGGGATACTCTGCCGATGATGTTGTCTTTCCAGTTAGGGTAATGAAGTTTCTTGGAATCAAACACCTGTTCATATCAAATGCTGCTGGTGGTGTACATCCTGACTTTTCTGTTGGTGACCTCATGATCATTAACGATCATATCAGTTTTTCTACGTGGAATCCCCTGATTGGTAAGAATGAAAAGGAACTTGGTCCACGGTTTCCTGATATGAGTGAACCGTATCGTCGTGACCTGATCGAAAAGGCCAAAGCCATCGGCAAAGAACTGGGTATTCGTCTTCATGAGGGTGTATATTTTGGTGTTACGGGTCCAACTTTTGAAACAAGAGCAGAATATCGAATGATTCAAAAAGTGGGTGCTGATGCGGTTGGTATGAGTACGGTACAGGAAGTTATTACCGCATGTCATATGGGCTTGCCGGTTTTTGCGATCAGCATTATAACCGATCTGGGTATTCGTGAAGACAATAATGTCATTACCCATGATGAAGTACTTGAAGCTGCTGCTGCGGCGGAACCAAAGCTTAGCGCAATCTTCAAGCAATTGATTCAAAGTTTATAAATGCACTAATATTTCTGAGGATAAACAACTACCGGTGGGAAAAAAACAGGTATTAATATTCATATTCTTACATCTGTCGGTTCTTCTGTTTGCACAGCAGGACATTCTCAACCGGATTCCGGGCAGGGGTTACAGGCCTCCGGCCGGCAAGGGTGACAGTATCGCCCGCCGCAACAGTGCCGAGGATTCCATTACCATCAACTTCCGGTTACTCGACTCATCCCGTCTTCAAAAATTTGATTCAAACCTTACAGACTTCTATCGCCGCTATCCACTCGAATGGCATGAAGTGAACCTTGGTAACCTGGGAACTGCAGCCCGAAGCCTTATTTTCACTCCCAGGCAAAGAAGCGGCTGGGATCATGGTTTTCATGCATTCGACACCTATAACTATACGGTTGATGAAACCCGGTTGTATAATACCACCCGTCCGTTCTCCGAAGTGACCTACTTACTGGGAAGTCGTGCTGAACAAATGATCCAGCTTGAACATACACAAAACGTCCGGCCCAACTGGAACCTGGGAGTTCAATACAGACTGATCAATTCGCCGGGGTTCTTTCAAAATCAAAATACAAATCACAACAGCTACAGGCTTAGTTCCTGGTATCAATCACCGAATAAACGCTACCAGAATTTCTTTGTGCTTGCTGCAAACAAACTTCAATCGGCTGAAAACGGCGGAATATTGCAAAACGGAAATTACCTGGACAGTATTCCATTTGAAGAACGCAGCACCATTCCAACTGCGCTCGGAGGCAACACAGCAGGCAGCCGAAACTTTTTGAGTTCAAATATCGTAACTGGTACAAGGTATACCAACGCAGGTTATTTGTTCCGTCAGCAATATGATCTAGGACAAAAAGATTCACTTGTCACTGATACTATTGTGATCCCGTTGTTTTATCCGCGACTGCGACTTGAACATACCATTAGTTTGAATACATATCATTACAGGTTTGGAGATGAAGAGCCGGATACCGCTTACTATCGCAATGTTCTTGGTTACCGATATACCGGAGATTCTGTGTATCTCGATGACACATGGAGAGTGATCAACAATCAATTTTCAATTTACCAATTTCCCGATGCAAAGAATCCGCAGCAATTCATCAAAGTAGGTGCAATATTTCAAAACCTGTTTGGCGACTTCAGCCGAACCGGTCAGAAGACGAACGATTACAACATTGTTCTATTAGGCGAATACAGAAATAAAACGCGCAATAGAAAATGGGATATTGAAGCTCTTGGTCATTTCAATATTGCAGGGTATAATGCGGGCGATTACGATGCATATGTGAGTTTGAAAAGATTGATAAGCCAGCGTATCGGTTATCTCCAGGTTGGTTTTCAAAATGTGAATCGATCGCCATCGTTCACTTACGATCCACAAAGCAGCTTTTATCTTAGTGCACCAGCAAGTTTTAATAAAGAAAACTATATCCATCTTTTTGGCGCACTTGAAAACTCTGGCCGCAATTTAAGTTTGTCCGCAAATTATTACCTCTTCAATAACTTCCATTATTATAGCAGTTATACAAAGCCCGATCAGTCGTCGTCGATCTTTAACCTTCTGCGTATATCGTTGCAAAAGCAATTCAGACTGAGCCGAAATTTCAACTGGCGCACATGGGTTGTATTGCAGCAGCGAGCAGGTGATGCGCCGTTAAATCTGCCATTAATGCTTACACGCAACCAGGTTGGGTATGATGGCAAATTAGGTTTCAAAAACCTGAACATCAGTACGGGACTGGAGTTCCGATATTTTACCCCTTACAAGTCAGTAGGTTATTCACCACTAACCGGCCAGTTTTTTTACCAGGATTCAACAACGGTAAAGCTCGACCTTCCCGAGATTGCTGCATACATACATTTCAGAATCAGAACGTTTACTGCATACTTCCGCGCTGAAAACCTGAACTCTTTTGACTTTGGAGCAGGTGGCTTCCGCAATAACCAGGTAATGACTCCTGGATATCCTTATCCCGGCCTTCAGATAAGACTCGGAATATTCTGGACATTTATAAATTAACACTGTCTAAATTTATTTCTATATTTGTCTAAATAAAATTTTAGGCTAACCTAAAAATTTATTTATGCGCCTTATCCTTTATACCATATTTGTTCTTACATCACAACTGGCGAATGCGCAAAACCGCATTACCATTTTAAATTCAAAAAGCTACGAGCCCATTGCAGGTGCAACGGTGCAGATGATGCGCGATAGTACACACAGCGTGTTAATTGCCGATCATCAGGGAGTGGTTGTGATCGACCTGTCGATGTTTGATTCCGTCGTTGTGTCAGCAACGGGGTTCATTACAGATACGCTAACGCGAAATAGTTTGCGCCAAAACGTTTTGCTGCAGCCGTTGCACGGCGCATTAGAGGAGGTAGTTGTTACGGGTACATTGCGAACGATACAGCGCACGGCAAGTCCCGTCCCCGTAGAGGTTTACAGCCCGAAGTTTTTTATGAAAAATCCATCGCCCGCACTCTTTGACGCACTTCAAATGATAAACGGCGTTCGACCCCAACTGAATTGCAATGTGTGCAACACAGGTGACATTCACATCAATGGGCTTGAAGGGCCGTATACAATGATACTCATTGATGGAATGCCGATCGTAGGTTCCCTGGCTTCTGTGTATGGATTATTTGGAATACCCAACTCGCTGGTAAAACGGATTGAAATAGTAAAAGGGCCAGCATCATCTCTTTACGGCTCTGAAGCAATGGGAGGTTTGATCAATGTAATAACAAAAAATCCGGCTAAAACTCCCCGTTTATTCGCAGATGTTTCCACCAATACATGGCATGAGCATAACATCGACCTGGGGCTTGGTTACAGGTTGTTGAAGAAATCACATGCTTTACTTGGAGTCAATTTATACCATTACAATGATCCGCGAGATATGAACCGGGACAACTTCACTGATGTTACTCTTCAAAAACGTGTTTCACTTTTCAATAAGATCTCATTCGCGCGTAAAAATGAGAGGCCTGCATCTATTGCATTAAGATACATACATGAAGATCGATGGGGTGGCGAAATGAATTGGAGCAAAGCATTCAGAGGTTCTGACAGTATATATGCTGAAACAATTGAAACACGTCGATTTGAACTTATTGGAAACTATACATTACCGGTTTCTAAAGCGCTTAATTTTTCATATTCCCTAAATTCTCATCAGCAGCGTTCTGCGTATGGAACTACGATTTTCAATGCCGATCAGCGAATAATATTTGGCCAGTTGACCTGGGAACGATCGTTGGCAAAGGCGGACGTATTGATGGGAATTGCCGGGCGATACACTTATTATGACGATAACACTCCCGCAACTCGCAATGGAACAGGTAATGAAAATCAGCCCGACAAATTTTTTGTTCCCGGATTATTTGTGCAGAATGAATGGTCTTTAAGAAAGGGACATTTACTGTTAACGGGGGCACGACTTGATTACAACAAGCGACATGGAGCGATATTCACTCCAAGACTCGCGTACAAAGTTCAACTGGCCAATCATGACGTGTTAAGGCTAAATGCCGGTAGTGGATTTCGGGTGGTGAATGTATTTACTGAAGATCACGCCGCATTGACGGGCGCAAGGGAAGTGGTGATCGTAGACAAACTAAAGCCTGAAAAGAGCTACAACATAAATCTCAACTTTATAAAGAAAGTTCAATGGAAACGTTCATGGCTGGATCTTGATTTATCTGCATGGTATACATACTTCACCAATCGCATACTTCCGGATTATACAACAGACGCTAATAAAATACTGTATCGTAATCTTAGCGGCTATTCCATCTCGCGTGGCTTATCATTGAACGCAGAAGCGGCTTTCGCGAATTCATTGAGAATAAATGCAGGTGCCTCTCTAGTTGATGTCCTTACGGTAGATGGGCAGGAATCCGAGAGAGTGAAAAAAAGGCAGCCGCTGACGGAGCCCTGGTCAACAAACTGGACAATATCCTACACGATTCCAAAGATGATGTTGACAGTCGATTATACCGGCAACGTATATGGGCCAATGTTGCTGCCTGTTTTATCGGATAAAGATCCACGTCCTGACAGATCCCCAGTATGGAGTATTCAAAACATTCAACTTTCAAAAAAACTTTACACAACTTTCCAGGTCTATGGAGGGGTGAAGAACATTTTAAACTTCACACCTGCGAAGTCAACACCCTTTCTTATCGCACGTTCCAATGATCCCTTTGATAAGCGTGTTAAGTATGATGATCGTGGTAATGTACTTTCTACGCCAGACAATCCGTACGCTCTCACCTTTGATCCTAACTATGTATATGCTCCTAATCAGGGCAGGAAATTTTATATAGGTCTGCGCTACGAGTTGGCAAACACGAAATAGTTTGCTATTCTTGCGCAAATCTTTTCCCTATGAAATCAAATATCGGCATCCTGCTGTTGGTATGTCTTGTTACGAAGTCATTTTCGCAAAACGTTTTCACTGCACGGAACACTTCCTTCTCAAAAGCTTTTGAGCAGATATTGCTGGATTATCCCAACAACTTTCAAAATATCAGTGGTGACCTGGTATTATCGCAGGGCGAATATGAACACTATGCATCCAGGATCGCATTGCCGGGAGCTAAACAATGTATTGTTGGGAAGTATCATTCAATAGAAGATACCACTGCAAGCTGGCAGGCAACAATGCCCGCCTTTGAATCATTTGAAGAGGCTGCGAAGCAATACAGGCAATTATTCAGGCAACTGAAAACAGCGCCGGTGACACTGGTAGATGGTAGCAAGCTTTACCTTGTTGGTGATATCGCCGAGATTGATGAGTCGCTCGACTTCAGCGTATCTACTCTTTACTTTCCAACTGCCGATTTAAGATATCGTCACTTCAAGATTGAACTTGAATTATTGTATTCGATGCACGAGTGGGTGATCCACCTCAATATGGTTAGAAGAAAGCCAGATGATCAGCGTTGGTAATCGTTCACCTTGTAAATAGACATATAGAACCTCCAACCCAGTCTTTATTGTGGTTGTATCGAACGCCGATCATTTTACCTTTACTTAAACGCGCAAGATTCAGCGCAGGTATAGGTCGGGGTTCGCCATCTTTCCATAAATAAATGATGCGTATCTCCGCTTTTGCTGGTTGGTTAGGAGTTTGAATCACTTCAGCATAACGAACTTTGTGCTGCAAAATCCAATTCTCAGGATCGGTGATCGCATCAATATGTGAAGGTTCTACATCGATCACAACGCCTTGCCCTGCAAATGAAAACAATGGTTTCAATACGTAGTTATGCAGATCTGATGGTATCTGTTTGATCTCGTGTAAGAAATAGGTTTTCGGCACATATGGATTTCGAATGAAGGGGAGGGTAAACTTGCTTATGCGGTAAAACCAGTTTGGATGAGGCACCCATTCAACATCAAGTTCCTGCCTGATGTCGAGGAAATTTCCAAGGTCTTCTTTCTTAGCATGTAGTTCATCAAAGATCATCCTGTTGTAGATGCGATGTATGGGATACCTGATGCCTTCCTTCGTGTAAAATAATTTCTTTCCATCCTGTACGACATCAGTGATCGAAACGGGTTCAATTCCCCAATAATCCCTGGTGCAGTAAAAGTCAAAACGCGTTTTTTGTTCATGCGGCAGTATGTCCAGTAGTATCACGTTCTCGGGAGCATGGCCTCCCAGTAAGATCTCACCCGTGTACGCAATGAAACTTTCACGATCAAAGCCACCAAGATACGGTTGCAGGTCCGAGGGGATGTTGAAATGACGTTTGTATACATCCGCAATGTACACCTGCATTCCAATCAGAGTTGGAAATCCCTGCATTTCGATGAGTTGCGGCTCCAGTTGGTTTTGCTCATTCACACATACACCGAAATCAAATGCGATCATATTACACACACCTGTTTCATTGGCAACACGATCGTCAGATGGAATACTTCGGTTGGTCAGTTCCTTGAAGTCGGGTTCTATTATCAGGTCCACAATGCTTTCACAGGCCTCCAGCATCTGCTGTTTGAATTTGTCATCAACGAAAACAGGAGTTTCCGCAACACGAAAGTCAATAGCGCCTGGATGTCTGCTGTCCAGGTCATCGAGAAACTGACGGTATTTTTCTTCACTGAATGATTCGTTGAAAGCCTGGCGAAGTGAGCGTATCATTTGATTCCTGATTGTTCAAAGGAAGATACGATGTTGATTTGAGCCTGCAAACCTTCATTGTACCGCTATTAATCATGCATTCATAATTGCCTGTTCAAGGAAGTTGGGGATTATGTGAGAATATGTATTCCTGATCTTGTCCGGGTCATTTAATTGCTCGATCATAGATTGCCATTTCTCATAACCATGACTGTTGATGACAGTATCTTTTTTATCCTGTCTTTGCAGGTACATGCTCATGCCTATTGCATCAGCTTCGGGATGAAACTGTGTTCCAACCATATAATCATTAAAGCGTATGGCCATTATAGCGCGCTCCAATGGCACATGCGGACGCTCTTTCTCTATAGCAAGAATTGTAGCTCCAAGCTTATTCAATTGGTCGTAATCGGGTTGAATGACCTGGAAATCGCGACTATCTACTGCATAAAAAGGATCCTGCAATCCGACGAACATTCGTTCATCAGAGCCTTCATGAAGAACATGAACCGGGAACACTCCAAAAGCTGTAGATCGCCTTCTTGTTACTTTCGCTACACCAAAATGGCGACATGCAAGTTGGAAAGAATGACAGATAAACAAGACATATTTCTTTAAGGCGTTTGACGTGTCAGCATTGTGCTGTATCACTTTGTCAAGCCACCCGAAATATTGTACCTCCCATTCGCTTCCTTCGCTTTCAAGGGGAGAACCAGGCCCACCTGATGATATGAATATATCGAAGTCAAGACCGGGTACTTCCAGTTTACTGCGAACATCAAATTCTTTTACGATGAATTTTACATTGTGATGCTCTTCGAAATCCTTCAACAGTTGCCGGATGCAGCGCATACCTTCATTCGCCCGACCCTCATACAGGTCCAGGATCGCCACCTTCTTCGTGTTCTTTGCCTCGCCAAACATAGCGGCAAAGCTACTAAAATGCAGCGAGAGATCACCTGCCCTGGGGGAGTGCCCTTAGCGCAGTTAACATTTTCTCTGCAACAAAACGGTTTCCCGTTTCATTCAAATGAACACGGTCTGAAGTGAGTACTCCGGATTCTTTGTTTTCTTTGTTATGCTCCAGGTTGTAGGCGAGGAAGTCTTTCCTGAGATCTATTAACGGGCAATTATTTTTCGTCGCAAGGTTGCGAATGATGGTTGAATACCGGTTAAGGTCACCATCAAGTTCATTACTGTGATCAGTTCTTTCACCAACTGCCGCCGGTGTTGTCAGAAGCACGCGAATGTTTGCGGCTTTGAGTATTGTAATGATCGCCTGGTAGAATCGTTCGAATTTGTCTGGATCTGTACCAGTACCTGCCAGTCGCTTGTGCCACACATCGTTCACACCGATCCAGATTACCACAACATCCGGTTTCTTTGAAAGCACATCTTCTTCCAACCGAAGGTAAAGGTCATATACTTTGTTTCCGCCGATGCCTGCACCGATCAGATCGAAGCGGTCATTCAATCCATTTTTCTGCAACAGGTCAGACAATACAGTGATATATCCCGTCTTCTCTACACCCGCCTGGGTTATTGAATCGCCGAAAAATATTACTTTTTGTTTTGCAGGCTGCTGGGTAAAAGAGACAAGGACAAAGACGATGAATAATGATAGGAGCTTTTGCATGATCTTATTGTTTCTGAAATACTTTTTCGCCACCAACAAACGTATAAAGGACCTGTGATCTTAATAATTCCTCTTCTCTGGCTTTGAGCAGATCTTTATCGAGTATCACAAAGTCCGCAAGCTTTCCTTTTTCAAGACTTCCTTTTTCCATTTCTTCAAAATTGCTAAGGGCCGCCCAGATCGTCATACCGCGCAGTGCGTCCGATCGGGGTAAAGCGTTTTCAGGTTGGTAACCTCCATCGGGCCAGCCTTTTGAATCTTTACGCTCTACCGCCGCGTAGAACGTTTTCAAGGGATCGATGTCTTCTACCGGAAAATCGGTACCCAATGGCATCCATCCTGCATGCACAAGCAATTGCCTGTATGCGTACGCGTGTTTCTCTCTTTTTTCGCCAAGTCGTTCCCGGGCCCAATACATGTCCGATGTGGCATGTGTTGGTTGTACAGATGGAACGATGTTAAGATCGCGGAAAGTTTGCAGATCCAGCGGATTTACAACCTGTGCGTGCTCAATCCTCCAACGCTTATCATTCCCAGGCATCAGGTGTTTGGCGTAAGTGTTCAATACAACCCGGTTTCCGGAATCCCCAATTGCATGAGTGCACATTTGAAAGTCGTATTGCATGAGCATTCCTGCTACAGAGTCGAAATGTTTTTTATCTGCAAGAAGAAAACCGTGATGTCCGTGCTTATCCGAATAGGGCTGTAACAGGCAGGCACCTCTTGACCCCAACGCACCATCAGAATACACTTTCATGGCCCTCATGTTCAACCGGTCGGTTTTAATTTTTCCTTTCTCTTTCATGAACTGGTAGTTGGCAGCGTTATCGCTCAACATCGCATATATGCGCATTTTCAGATCGCCGGTTTTGTGGAGGCTGTCCATCAATGTAATGATGTTATGATCCAGGCCGCAGTCGTCGATTGTAGTAAGACCTTTAGCAAAACAATTTTGTTCGGCTTCTTTGAAAGCAGCGGCTATTTCAGTAGATGAGGCCGCAGGAATTTTTTTCGTTACGAGATCAACAGCATTATCAATAAGGATTCCGGTAGGCTTGTCGTTTTTTATTTCAACTTCACCACCTGTCATTTGTGTTGTAGTGGTAATGCCTGCAAGTTGAAGAGCGCGATCATTTGCAAGGGCAGCGTGTCCGTCAACGCGGGTGAGCAAAACCGGATTGTTTGAAAACAAAACATTCAAACTGTCGTTGGTAGGAAATTCTTTTAACTCCCAATCATTCTGATCCCAGCCACGGCCAATAATCCATGCGTCTTCGGAGAGCCTCTTGTTGGAAATGAAATCGTTGATCCGTTGCAGACATTCAGAAAAGCTTTTAGTGCCATAGAGATCTACGGTTTGCAAATTGCCCGCATAGCCAAAAAAATGTGCATGAGCATCGATAAATCCGGGATAAACAAATTTACCGGAAGCATCCAATGTCTCATCGGCATTGTATGTAGATTGAATGTACTCATTGGTGCCGGTGGCCAGGATTTTACCATCCTTGATTGCCATTGCCTGCTGAATACTAAATGCGCTGTCAACAGTATAGATTGTTCCATTGATGACAATTAGATCTGCTTTATTGTTATTGCATGCAACCAAAAACAGGAAGGGTAGGAGTAGTCGAAAAATGTTCATAGTGATTGGTGATAGGTAATTCATAGTTCGTAATGCGTAATTCGTAATTCGTAATGCGCGATGCGTGTGCTTCTTCTCAATTCTCAATTCTCATTTCTCAATTCTGAAAAAACGGTGGTCTTTTTAAATGATGATCAGTTGCGTCCTGGTATGCTTTGGCAGCGGAAATAATGGATGCCTCATCGTAAAGATTGCCAACAAGTGTGATGCTTTGTGGCCTGCCTGCCTTTGAAAAACCGATGGGGAAGCAGATTGCCGGATGCCCCGTAAGATTTGTCATTGCAAGCTGATTGCCCGCATATGACGGCACTATCACTACATCATATTGCTTCATGAATTTATTCAATGCTTCAGCTAATACGCTTCGATGCCGATTTGCATTGATGTATTCTGCTGCAGGTATGAATCGTGCGGATCTAAAAATATTTGGCCAGAAGTTCTTATCCTGCCGTTCTATAAGATCATCTCTATTGGATAATGTCAACTCTTCAAATGCAGCAGATGCTTCAGCGCCAAGAACGATGTTCATGATGTCAGCAGTATATATTGCACTATCCGGGAATTCAACTGCTTTCAGATCTGCTCCAAGTTTCCTGTACGTTTCAAGGACCTGCCATTCAAGCCTGTCTTTCGAAAGATTGTCAAAATAGTTCTTCGCGTAGGCAATGCGTAATTGCCCCGGTTTCTTTTGCGGCTGGTAATTGAATGGCCGTTCAAGCGAAGAAGGATCGTTTCCGTCTGCACCTTTGATGGCATCAAATATAATCGCTGCATCTTCTGCGGTTCTGCAAAGGGGGCCAACTTTGTCGAGGCTCCAGCACAAAACCATTGCACCTGAACGACTCACCGATCCGAATGTAGGTCGCAGTCCGGTGACACCGCAGGTTGTAGCGGGTGATACTATCGAGCCCCAGGTTTCTGTGCCAATAGCAAACGGTAAAAGGCCCGCTGCCGTTGCCGCTGCTGAGCCTGCAGAGGAGCCACTGGAGCCGGTCTTCAAATCCCAGGGATTGTTAGTCCTTCCGCCGAACCAAAGATCATTATATGCCAATGCACCGAGCGACAATTTTGCACACAACACTGCACCGGCATCCCGGAGCTTTTTATAAACAAATGCGTCTTCATCAACCACCTGGTCTTTATAGGGTGTGCTGCCCCATGTGGTCTTCGTGCCCCTCACTGCAAAAAGATCTTTGATGCCGTAAGGTATTCCGTGCAAGGGTCCGCGATATATACCCTTACGTATTTCCTCATCGGCTTTTGCAGCTTGTTGCATCGCGATCTCTTCGGTGAAACTTATGACGCAGTTAAGTGTGTCATCATATTTTTTTAATCTCTCAATAAAGAATCTGGTGAGTTCAACAGAGCTTATTTTTTTTGTTCTGATCAATTGCGATAAGTGGGCAACAGAGTAAAAAGCCAGCTCATTTTTATTCTTCGGCAGCACCACATTTTTATTCAGTACGATCGGCATGGACGATGCAGCCAGGGGCGCCTTCGCGTCGAGTGGTGCCGGAACATACGCAAAAGGAAATGGTGTAGCGTTTTGTATGTTCAGTTTATGCATCGTTTCATAAACCTGCCGGTAATCTTTCAGGGATTCTATCAATGAATCTCTTTCTGCAACGCTGAAATCAAGTGCAAGCCACTCTGCAATTTTCCCGGCGGTTTCAATAGAATCCTTCCGGGTTTGCGAATGAACGGCAATCGAGATCAATAACAGGCAAATAACAATCGGACTTCTTAACATAAAATGATTATAGCAACTCCACAATTTGTTCAAGATACTTTTTATCCGTCTCATCAAACTGATCAAGCAGTTCGCTATCTACATCGAGAACGCCACGAACTTCACCATTCTTTACCAGGGGCACTACAATTTCAGAACGGGATAGACTGCTGCACGCAATGTGGCCAGGGAACTTCTCAACATCAGGCACGATAAGCGTTTCGGCCTTTTCCCAACTGGTTCCACAAACACCCCTTCCTTTCCGGATCCTTGTGCATGCTACAGGTCCCTGGAAAGGTCCAAGAACAAGCTCACCATTCTTGACAAGGTAGAAGCCCACCCAAAACCATTTGAATTGTTCTTTCAATGCTGCCGCTACATTTGCCAGATTAGCAATCTCGTCGGTCTCACCCTCAAGCAATCCCTTGATTTGTGGTATGATTGACTGGTATATTTCTTCTTTACTCCCCTCAATAATGTTCAGATCTTCTGCCATAAAAAAATTTGTATGCAAAGATAAGACGGGGCTTTCAGCAGCGCACAGTTTTCCTTTTCTTTCCAAGCTGCCCCTTCTCGATCGCTTTCTTGATGTATTCCGGGGCGAAAGGCACCTTGCATGCTGTTTTTCCGAGATTCACTTCCACCTTGCCGATGCGCTCGCTGAACGCTATTGCTTCGTTGCTTAAGGACTCAATGTAAATTCCGACCGACATTAAAAATCCATTCATGGTATACCTAACCCTGTTCTGTTCCGAATGAATCGTAGTTTCAATTCGATGCATAAGCTTTCGAATGGACTCAATGTTTAACTGACTGTCATCCTTCATACTGACGATGGCCGCTAGCGTGGACCATCCGCTTGATGCAACTGTTTCTTTTTCGGAGTCGATCCATTTCATTGCGAGCTCCCATCCATTTTCATTTTCTGAAGCCACCCATGGCACCGTGTATTCACTGATCATTTGCCATGGTGCCCTTTCTGCCCACCCGTCTAATTCTTCAACGCTCATTCTTTTTCCATCGGCTACAAGACCCGCCAGGTACATGGCATCAGAGTTGCCTGTATTGTATAATTTAAGCGATAAGGAATGATCGTTTCTTATCTTCTTCTGCACTTTCTTGAGGTCTTCAACCTTCACTCCAAAAAAAGGTTCTGTGGCTCCATGCTTTATCAACACCGATTTGATCGATGGACTACCAAGCTGTTCTAGCTCTTTCAATACTTCCTGAAGTTTCATTCATTTTCAGTTTTGTATCCGCATTCAGCATTCGCATTCAGCAAAAAGCTAAACGCCTGCAAGAAACTGATCCTGTATATACCCGGCAACAGATATTGTGCTTCCGGTTTCTTCAAAAACTTTAAGTTGCCTGTCGGCACCCGTTCCCTGGTCGAGCATCGTTTTGATATAATTGATAGCATGCCGACTTCCCAGGTGATCAACAACATCGTCCACAAAGTCGAGAAGCTCATATATCAATACCCTTGTGTTCACTTCTTCTTCTTTACCAAAATCAATTAGTCGGCCGTCTATACCATACCGGCTTGCTCTCCATTTGTTCTCATTGATCAACGCTCGCGAATATTGAATGAAGTTCATGTTTTGCATACGGAGCTTATAGATCTTTGCACAAATGGCCTGGAATAAGGCAGCGATGGCAATCGTTTCCGATACTGTCATCGGCACATCGCAGATACGGAATTCAACCGTGTTGAAGAATGGATGAACACGCAGATCCCACCAGATCTTTTTTGCATTGTCAATGCAATTGGTTTTTACAAGCAGCTTAATAAAATTATCATAAGCCTCTATGCTGTCAAATGCTTCCGGTATACCGGTGCGGGGAAATTTGTCAAATACTTTTGTGCGAAACGATTTGTATCCTGTCATTCTTCCTTCCCAGAATGGTGAGTTGGTGCTCAGCGCATATACGTGGGGAAGAAAGTACCTCGTTGAATTGGCAATGTGGTTGGCCATATCCCGGTTTTCCATGCCCACATGTACATGCAATCCGAAGATGAGATTGCTTCGCGCAGCTTCCTGCAGCTCATTGACGATCTCATTATATCGTATGTGTTCAGTTATGAGTTGCTGCTCCCAATGACTGAAGGGATGGGTGCCTGATGCGCCTACTCCATAGCCAAGATTCATGGCAACATCGTGAATGGTTTGCCTGAGTATGGCAACATCTTTATACGCTTCATCAACGTTTTTGCAAATGTCTGTACCCACTTCCACAACGGCCTGGTGCATCTCGGCCTTCACTTTGTCCTTAATTACTTTTTGGCCTTCAGTAACGATCTTTTGATGATGACTCTTTAATTCTTTTGTATTGGGGTCGATCACCATGTACTCCTCTTCAATTCCAAGCGTAAAAATGCCGTAGTTGATGTTGTGCATGTTTGGAAGGTGGTTAAGTTTATTATTCTTCGGTGAGCGATTGTTTATTGGAAGACCGATGCACAAACTCTCCCCAGGTGAGGTTGTCCTGTCCTGGTTTTTGTTCGAGTGCTCTTCGAATCGCATAGGTTGCCATGTTGTCAACCACCCATTCAAAATTTTCTTCACCCACGCTGTTCACATCAGCATCGGGTGCAGGATTGCAAAAGTCGATCGCATAAGGCACTCCATCACGAACGGCTAGTTCTACCGTATTGAAATCATAACCGAGATAGGTGTTGAGTCGCAATACGATCTCCTCCATCTGTTTAAGCAGGTCGGCGGAAGGTTGAAAGTCGTGCGTATATCTTAAATGATGCGGGTTGCGCGGTTCATATCCCATGATGTGTACGTATTCTCTTCCTATGCAATAACAGCGGTAATATTCCTGGAAAACAATTTCTTCCTGCAACAACATCACAAGCTGACCTGTCTCCGAATGCTTATGAAAGAAATCTTCCATGTCATGGAGTTTGTAAACATTTTTCCATCCTCCACCTGCGAATGGTTTCATATATGCGGGAAAGCCTACGTAGTTAAAGATATTTTCCCAATCGAGTGGGTAGGCGAGATTACTGAATGATTGGTCCGTTGTATCCACAGGCAATTCGCGGGAAGGTAGTATCACTGTTTTGGGAACCGGCACACCAATTTTTACTGCCAGGCAATTGTTGAAGAATTTCTCATCTGCGCTCCACCAGAATGGATTGTTGATCACTGCTGTGCCACAGATCGCTGCATTTTTTAAATACGCTCTGTAAAACGGAACATCCTGTGAGATGCGATCTATGATAACTGCATATTCATCGGAGGCACCCTGTACAACTTTATCTATCCTTACCGGCTCTGCGTGAATTCCTTCGACGTTTCGACTATTGATCCTCTCAACAAGGGACATGGGAAAGCTTCGTTCCTGTCCGAATAGGATGCCGATTTTCTTCATTGTGAATGGTTTTGATTGATGGAATAGACCTCAACCAAATATATCTGATAGGGTGCAGATTAACAAGGAATATAAACAGCGGAATGCATTTTCACTGAACGAATCCGCTACTTTTGCGCCCATGCTAACGGATAATAATGTAGATATGAGAAACAATGCTACGCTGATTCAATCAGCGCAGCTTGAGAGGGAAGTGATCATCGATGTATACATTTCAGCCCGGATGGAGCCGGAATCTCCGTTTCACCTGTTACTCGTGAATGATGGACAGGATCTTCGCACCATGAATTTTGAAGCCATTCTTTCACAATTTGAAGATCAAAACCAGTTGCCGCCACTGATTGTTGTGGGTATTCATTGTGGAGATGACCGGATGAATGAATATGGTGTTGCTGGAATACCTGATTATAAGGGCAGGGGCAATAAAGCGGATCGATATGAAAAGTTTGTGATGCAGGAAATGCTTCCCGCTTTGAACGAACAGTTTGAATTAAGAAGCGCTATTGATATTGCATTTGCAGGTTTTTCACTGGGAGCGCTTTCGGCCTTTGACATCGCATGGAATAATCCACCAACTTTTTCGGCCGTTGGCGTTTTCTCAGGATCGCTCTGGTGGCGTTCAAAAGATCAGCACGACAAGACCTATGTACCTGCCAGGGACCGTATCATTCACAACAAAGTGCACAATTCAGAAAAGAGGGAAGGAATGCGTTTCTTTTTTGAATGTGGAGAACTGGATGAGGGTGAAGACCGAAACAGAAATGGTGTGATCGATTCAATTGATGATACCATCGATCTCATGCGCGAATTGCTGCGGAAGGGTTACCTGGAGGGAAGGGAGATGTTTTATTGTCAGTTGCCCGATGGCAAACACGATGTGCCAAGCTGGGCGAAGGCGTGGCCGGCATTTTTGAAATGGAAGTACCTATAGAATGAAATGGGAAATGGGAAATGGGAAATGGGAAAAGGGAAATGAGAATAAATAAAAAAACCGCGAGATCATCGCGGTTTTTTTATGTTGTAATTCTTTCGAATTAGAAGTTCAGACGAAGTCCAACCTGGCTGCTCCAGCGGCTGCTGTTGAATGAACCATCACTTACGTTATAAGGTCTGTTCTCTGTTGGAGGAGTGAACCTGTAACGTGGAGTAAGATTTGTTGCACTTGCATATCCTCTGAATTCAAGCAAACGATAATTATCGTTTGTTGCAAACCATTGACGTCCCCAATTGCGGTTAAGCATGTTGGTGAAATTGAACACATCATAAGTGAACTGAACCTGGTATGTTTTTGCACCGATCTTCACATTGAAGTCCTGTTGCAATTTGAGGTCGATAACATGTGTGAAAGGAAGGCGTGATCCATTTCTTTCAGCATACTGACCACGACGCTTGCTGAGACATTTGTCGCTTTCAATAAACTTATTGAACGCTTCCCATTGTTGAGCAGGCGTAATGTCGCCATTTTGTTCAAACAGGATCTCAGACGCATCTCTTGGAACGTAGATCAGATCATTATCTTCATTATTATCGTAATCACGAACCATTCCACGGCTCATTACATAACTGAAAGGTGCACCTGTTTGTGCATTATACACAAGAGAAACTGTTGTTGCGAGTCTCTTGTTCGCATAAGTGAACTTCTTTGCAATGTATGCATTGATGCGATGTCCAAGATCAAAATCACTTGAACTGAGTTCCATGTAGTTTCTACCATTCACGGTTTCCATGAATCTCCATTGTGAAAGGTTTTGTGAACTTGTTCCTTCATTCAACACCACTGAATTACCATAAGTGTAATTGGCATTGAATGCAAAGCCATTTCTCCATGCTTTGTCAACAGTGAAAGTGAAATTATATGCGAAACCTTTCTTATCGTCATTGTTGTATAGAAGGAATACACCTGTATATGGATTGCTTCCGTTTGGACGCATCGGAATGTTTTTCGGGAAGTTTCCACTGAGATCATAAACATTGCGCTTATCAGCACCAACTGACTTTTGTGTAGGAGGCAGCAGGTTTACGTTTTGATATGCGATCTCATTGATGTTCTTTGTGAATACACCTTCGATGCTAATTCTCCAACCCTTGCTGAGGTTTTTATCTACAGCGAGCGAGGTACGGAAAACTTTATTCAATTTGAAATCTTTAGCGATCAGGTTTACTTCTCCCGAAGGCAGGTTCGCTGTTCTTCCGAGATCTGCAAGTGTGTACTGATCGAAAGGATCTGCTTTGAATTCAACGTTTGAAGCGTTAAGACCAGCAATACTTACACCATTTTGATTGTAAACTCCACCGGGCCATACTAAAGGAACACGACCAGTGAACAAACCTACACCACCACGGATAGTGATGTCTTCATCAGGAAGTTTGTAAGTGAAACCAAGGCGTGGGTTTAGACTCCATTTTGGATTAGAGATCTGGCCACTTCTTGCTCCACGCAAATCGTAATGCGCACTGATGGCTGCTGCTGCAGTATCGTTAAAGAACTTGTCGGTCTTTGGATCTGTAAGGAAGATGGTATTGTCTGCACGAATACCAACGCTTACTGTAAGATTGTCGTTTACCTTGATCTCATCATTGAAGAAGAAACCGAGGCGAAGCGTCTTGAACAATGCAGCGGCATTCTTACTATCGTCACCGGTGATGCCATTATCCACAAGTGAATAAGAACGGTTATAAACATCTGCAGTTCCGCCGTTGGTGAATGTAGGAATGTCATCGAATGTATAAGAACCGTAGTTCTGGCGAATGAACACATTATATGAATCACTCAGTTCATTATCGGTACCAATTGAAAAGCTGTGTTTGCCACGATAGAATCTGAACACATCAAACAACGCATAGTTTTTTTGTGTCAGCAGGTTCGCGGTAGAGAATTCTTCTGTACCAAGAATGATCCTTCCTGTACCATCATTGATGGTAACTCTTGGGAATGGGTTACCTAATGGACCACGATCATCCTGTACATTGGTAAAGGTGAGCAACAATTTATTATTTGCTCCTTTACGGAAGCGGCTGTTCAATTCAAGCGAACCGGAATTGGTTTTACTTGGCATGATGTAGCCATTGTTATAAAAGTTGATCGTTTGATTGGAACTGCGGCTTGTATTATAACGCTCTGCATTATTAAAGCGATAGCTTGCGCTCAAACGGTGATCTGCATTGATATTCCAGTCGACCTTCGCTGCAATCCTGTCTGCTGTTACCTCTTCCGCGTTGTTCAGGTATCCTCCAGGGTCATAATTATACTCTGACTTCAGGAAGTTTGTGAGCGTCGTGAGATCTTGTGCTGAAGCATTGCCTTCATAGTCGGAGAAATTAAAAGGCTGAGGACGCTGATCGCGTTGCATTTCCGCATTCAGGAAGAAAAACAGTTTGTTTTTAATCATCGGGCCGCCGATACGGAAGCCATAAGTCTTGTTGCTGAAGTCGGCAAGTTTTGTTGCGTCCGACTTTTCTCCTGTTGGAGTTTTTCCGCTAAGGTTCTGGTTGCGGAAAAAGTAGTATAAACTTCCGGTCAGTTCATTGGTACCACTGCGTGTGATCGCATTGATTCCACCGCCGGTGAAGTTACCATGCTGCGCATCATAAGGTGAAACCACCACCTGGAACTGATCGATTGCGTCAATGGAGATGGGAGGTGCACCGGTTTGACCACCGTTCGTACCTGTAGCGGCAAGACCAAATACGTCATTGTTCACCGCGCCATCTATATAGAATGAGTTAAAGCGATTGTTCTGTCCGGCAATAGCAATACCCCCGTCGAAGGTCACTTTTGCCTGTGGTACAAAACGAAGATAATCGGAAATGTTGCGGCCCACCGTGGGGAGGTTCGCAAGTTTGTCGCGTCCAATAGAGGTTTCTGTTCCTCCTTTACCGGTTTCGCGGCCGCGTGCCCTGCTGGCAACGACAACTTCTGCGAGCTGGCCGGCATCTTCAGCCATCACAAAACTTTGATTCTCTGTTTCCCCAAGTGCAAGGAAAATGTCTTCGCGTGTGATGGGAGCAAAACCAACAAAACTAACCTGGATACGGTATGGCCCACCTGGGTTGATGTTTGCCAGGTCAAACCTTCCGCCGCTGCGGCTGGCCAACGTGTAAACAACTCCGGTAGGAACATGGGTAACTGTAACGGTGGCACCAGCCAGCCCTTCACCGGTGCGGGTTTTAACCGATCCGCTGATGTTACTGGTAGTGACCTGAGCCGTTGAGCTGACTACAAATGCCATCAGAAGACATAGTAGCGCTGCGATTCGCTTGAGGTGCATAATGTGTATTTTTTTCAAAATTTGCTGCAAAGAAACTGATTAATCAGCTACAGTTTTCCTTAGAATATTAACAAATTGTTACCGTGGACCTGCTTTTAATGCAGAGCTTTGAATATTATTCAAATCCGCTAGGGTAAACACTTAGAGCGCAATCGTACTACATTAAAAATTTTCGAAAATCAAATCCGTAATTTTGCCGCAAATACACTTTATGCTCGATTCGATCGAAAGCGCAATAGAAGATATTCGAAACGGAAAGATGATCATTGTTGTTGATGATGAAGACCGCGAGAATGAAGGCGATTTCATAACAGCTGCCCGCAATGTAACTCCCGAGGTTATAAACTTCATGAGTAAGCATGGACGTGGATTGATTTGTGCCCCTCTCATCGAAGACCGCTGCCAGGAATTGGAGTTAGACCTGATGGTTAATAATAATACAGCCTTGCACGAAACGGCATTTACCGTATCCGTTGACCTACTTGGTCATGGCTGCACCACGGGCATATCCGCGCATGACCGCGCTAAAACAATCCAGGCGCTAATTGATCCATCAACTACTCCTGCAGACCTTGGAAGACCTGGCCATATATTTCCGCTGAAAGCTAAGAAGGGCGGCGTGTTAAGAAGGGCCGGGCACACTGAAGCCACCATCGACCTGGCGCGTCTCGCTGGTTTTGAACCGGCCGGCGTACTGGTAGAGATCATGAATGAAGATGGCAGCATGGCCCGTCTGCCGGAACTTATGCAGATCGCCAGGAATTTTGACCTCAAGATCGTATCGATCAAAGATCTTATAGAATATCGCATGGAGCGCGACACACTTATCGAAGAAATAGTGCGCGTGAACATGCCCACCAAATGGGGTGATTTCACTCTCGTAGCATATTCAGAAAAGAATACTACCAACGAACATCTTGCATTGATCAAAGGTGAATGGAAGAAAGATGAGCCGGTCCTTGTTCGCGTGCATTCCTCTTGTTTTACAGGTGACATCCTTGGTTCATTGCGATGCGACTGCGGAGAGCAATTGCACGCAGCAATGCAAATGGTTGAAGAAGAAGGAAAAGGAGTGATATTGTATATGAGCCAGGAGGGACGCGGCATCGGGCTTATCAATAAACTTCGAGCTTATAAACTACAGGAGCACGGAATGGATACCGTAGAAGCAAACCTGCATCTCGGCTTCCCGATGGACAAACGCGATTATGGAGTAGGTGCACAGATATTGAGACATCTTGGCATCACTAAACTGCGGATGATGAGTAACAATCCAAAGAAGCGTGCCGGTATACTCGGCTACGGACTTGAAATTGTTGAAGCAGTTCCTATTGAAGTGATACCTAACCCCCACAACGAAAAATACTTAATGACGAAGAGGGACAAACTGGGCCATGAGATATTGAAGAATTCTGAATGGAAAATTGAAAAATGAGCCTCTTCCGAATTCTGACTTGAGCATTCAAACATTCTCAATTCTCAATTCTCAATTCTGAATTCTGGAATCATCGCTCCAGCTTATTTCTTTTTCTGAACAGATCTCTCATGTGTTCAAAGTCTTTCCTGTAGCTGATACTGGCACCGGTTCTGTTCTGGCGTCCACCTGTAGTTCCCCCGAGGTAATTGTAACTGTCGCGGTAAAAGAATGTAAGCAGCAGACGCCCGTCCGGCGTAAGTTTCCATTCAGCGGTTATGTCAGGAAGGAATGGAAGATTGCCCGCCGTATTTGCCTGCGCTGAAGTGAGACCAAAGTCCATTGCGCTTCCAAACGTGAAGCTCAATCGATCATTCAGGTATCTTTTGTTGATAGAGAAATTCAAATTCGTTCTGTCGATGCTGAAGGGGTTATTACTTGCAATTCTTCCCAGGAAGTTGGTGCCGCTATACAATTGAGCGTTGAAATTTACATTGATGCTTTTATCATTAAAGATATCCTGCAACACACTGGAAAACTGTCGGCTCAATACATTCGACAATACTCCGGAGATCGAACCTACAACCAGCCCTTCGAATGCTGCACCGGGGATATTAGCCTGCGAATTCGAGCTCGTCATTGGTGCGAAAGAATTGAATACAATCAGGAATGCTACCTGCTTGGTAAGTTCGTTCTCATCAAGTTCTATTTGGCTGAGCAGCGAAGTTGCAGAAAGGTCATTTCTTAGCGGACTATTAGCTGGCAGTTCCAGTCCGAACTTGATATCCGGTTTCATTAAATCGCCCGTTAGATTGGCGATCACCAACATTTTGCCACGGTAATTTCTCACGTTGTTACTTATCATGCCGCCCAGTCCACCACCTGATGGAGCATTGGTACCTCCGCCTGACGAGGCCGTTTCAGCCAGCTCTCCAAACCCAAGATCGCTGAACTTCACATTCTCTGCTTCATATTCAGCTTCTACTTTCATTCGGGCGTTTAACGGATCGCCTGTCCATAAAATATAATTACCCTGTCCCTCTCGTAAGCGAAACGGTTTCTTCAATAACGATTCAAAACTGAAATTATAATTCCCACGATCAATATCATATCGCCCTGTCATCGTCATCTCTCCGTTTGTATTGAAATGGATCAGCAGATTGCCGTGACCGTTTGCACGTATCACATCGCCCGTTACCTCATCCATGATCACATACATGTTCACATAGTTGTTAGCAACGATATCAAGATTGATCGTAAGATTTGTTTCCTGGCTTCGTTGTACCGGTTGCATTTCACGACCATACACTTTCCATACAACAAAGTCAGCAACACCGCTTTCACGTGAACTCCTGTTTGTCAGATAAAATGACGATGAATCGGCAGCTTCGCCCGAGATGTTCATTACCAGGTTTTCCAGTGGCCCATCCAAAGTCATGTTTGCCCGTGCGATTACATTTCCATAGAATGCATCAGTGCCGTTATTCTCAGTTGCTAACACAAGAAGTTTACTTGTGTTGAAAGTAATATCGAAGTTCAGATCATCAAATCCACGATGATATAATTTTCCATTTCTTATCTGGCCGATGTTTCCAAATGTGTCTCGAAGATTGAATGAACCAAAATCAATTCGATCTTCCAAAAATTTGAATGTTGCGGAAGGAATGGTGTATTCGACGTTTGTAAACTTAACACGTGCTTTGCCTTCCTGCAATTGAACCTGTCCAAGGTAATCAAGATCATTCGTAGGCCCCTCAATCCTCAACTTACCGTTGGCAAATCCATCGAGGTTTGTGAAAACACCCGACAGGTATTTTTCCAGCATCCCGATGCGAGTGCCATTAAGGTCTACATCTATTCCAATTCTTTCAGATCGACTACTATCCTTCATCGCAAACAGACCGCTCACATCAAAATCGTAATCCTCATTGTCTGATTTAGCGGTGAAGTTGATATTATTTGTTTGCTTATTGTAGAAGCCGGTAAGTCGAACAAGCCCGATCGAATCATCTTCGAATCGAAATTGTTCGGCTTCAGTGTTTGCGTCAATTTTCAATTTTCCAAATGGATCTATGATATCGATAGAACCGGAAAGTAAACCTTCAAGCCGGTTCTGTGGCATAAAGAAAGGCGTGAAATCTCCTATATTGATTTTAGTTAGTTGAACTTTTATGTCCTGTGTATTTCCGATATCAGAAGGTACCGTTGTTACTTCAATTTCCTGTTGACCATTGTAGATGCGAATGTCGTCTGCTGATACCAGATCTTTCGTAAGGATCAGTTCGCCGTCCCTGTTTATGTACCACGTCTTTGCATTCAGATCAAATGAGGATTCGTTGAAGCGAATGCGTGCTCCACTGGTCAGCGTCTGAATCTCGGCCGAAATATTTGCTGCGTTCAGTGCCTGGTTAGCACTTGTGGTTACACGAACGTCAGAGATGTCGTTCGATGATGTAAGTTTCACATACGTATCCGGAAAATGAAAACTGTCGTTAATGATGACGTTTGAGATGCGGGTCTCTACTGCAAGACTATCATAGTTACCCACCGCCTTCAATTGTATGTTATTGAATGCAATGTCTCCATACATCAGTTGTGGCACGTCAACATTAAGATCCAGCAGGTTTTCTGCAGTGTTGATCCTGCCTGTTATCGAACTATAGTTTAATCCCGAAATGTCCTTTTGAACAAGCCTCATGTAATCGCTAACATTCTTTGTTGTGACTACAAAACTGAAATTCTCATTCTTAGATACATTTTGTTTTCGCGATATGTATGAAGGATAGTATTGTTGAAGAAATCCTCTGAATGAATTAGGAAGATCCATAATCGAAAACTGTCCAACAAGTGCAGCGTCAAATTCATTGCTTACCGCGGTGATCATTTTTTGTCCTTCAGAAATCCTTGATTCGAGTACAAGCGAATCAAACAACATTCTTGTGCCGTTGCGCAGAAGTGTAGCTTCATAGATCCTTGCAGTGCCCAGGAAATTATCAATATTATTTCCACTGAAATCGAGATTGAACTTTCCATTGAAAGCTATGTCTTCATTCATTAACCGGAGAGCAAGTAAATTTGTTTTGGCAACATTAGCCTCAACATTGAACAACGGAACTTTGCCGGTAAAATCAATTGTGCCTGCAAGTGAAGCCTGCAGGTTCGGATCATTTGCATCAAACTGACCAGAGAAATGGTTCTTGGATAATTCACCCTTTACATTGATGTTTTGATATGGGTAGCCGCGAAACTCAAGCAAACTGATTGTGCCATCCATATTTGCGGTCATCGTTGAAGCGTTCAATCCGCGTCCTTTGATTGCACCGTTAAGTGAGATCATTCCGATCTGATCATTACCAATCAACCGTCCCAGATGAAACCTTTGTGTGCGCAGTGTTCCCGAATAACTTGCCTGGCCGCCTTTTGGAACTTTCATATTCAAATCGGTGGTAACTACACCCAGGTTGGTCTGGAAAGTTCCATACGATACGAAGTCTGAAAGAAACCCGGTGAAGTTGCCCCTGAATTTTACAAATCGCAATTGGTCAAGCCGCGGTTGCGTAACACGTCGTAACTGCGGAACAAACCGTATCATATCGCCATATACGGTTTGGAAATCACGGGCTACAAAGTCGATGTAGGTTTGATCTATGTCGGGAAGTCCATCAATACTTATATCGCCATTCAGGTAGGTATCGGTTCCCGCTTCAATAGAAAGATTCTGACCATCAAGATTGTCTACGCTTCCTTTAACACTACCGGTTACCCGAATGCGTTTTTTCCATTCCTTTACATCAGGCGCAAAGAATGCAATGTCATCACTATTGATCTCAGCTTTATCAAAATTTCCTTCCATGCGAACACTTGATATGAACTGGCTCATATCGTCGAAGGAATTGTAACGCATTGCAAAGAAGTTGGTGAGGCGACTGTTATTCGTACGCAGATCCAGGTCGAAGAACTCCATGGCCTCCGGATGCATTCGCATATTCGCTTTCAGTTCCTTTACAACAAAACCGCTTCTCTCTTTAGTTGCAAGAGATACTTTAGCTGTTATTGAATCCTGGTCAAAGCGAATACCATCGAACTGGCCATTTATGCCCGAGAACAACATGTGCTGACCATCGAAGTAGGGATAAGGATCCCTGTCGGTTTCTACGTCGTGCCGGAAAGATCCATTACGAATGTCCAGTTTACCAATTGTCACAAACCATTTTCCGGCGTTCCAGCGAAGGTTGTTCGGATCGTTTTCATATTCAACATACTCTTTTTCAACTGAGGGACGGGGAGCCCTGTTCCCGGTATAGTTATGAATAGCAAACGAAGGGTGGTCCAATGATATGGTTCGTATCCTGATCCTTTTTGACGTTAGGTCAAAACTGTCGGTCACAACATCGAGGGATTTTACAACTGCAGATAGATTTTCGCCTCGCCACCCGTCTTTCTGAATGATGGCAACATTATCAAACTCCAGCTGCTTCAATTTGAGATCAATATTTTTTTGCTGCTTATTGGAGGATGGTGCGCTGAAATAATCAATCAGAAACTGATAGTTCCATACCGAGTCAGTACGATCCAGGTGAATGGTTGCTTCCTTCAAACCCACATATTCCAGTTCCACCTTGTCCTTGAAAAAAAACCAGTCGGTTATCAACACCTTCGCAGTTCCCGCGTAAAGCAGGGTATCGTTCTTCTTATCCTTGATAAGAGTACCTTCAAGCAGCATAGTATTGAAAAGGTCCAGGTCTACATGTTTGATCTCCACAGTAGTGTTCAGATCGCGCGACAGCTTACGTGTTACCTGGTGTACGACGACATTTTGAATGAAGGTTGTTTGTATAAGGAGCCATACCAATATGATCAGGGAGATCAGTACCAGCAAAATGGTGCGGAATATTTTCCAGATCTTTTTCAGGGTTGATGCGCTTGGGTTGCAAATTTAGGTAATCAGGCGTCTTGAGCAAATTCAATACCATTGAAGGGTGGGACGGTTTTTGAATTTGCTAAAACTATATCTTGCGATCATCGCAAATTTCTAAACATGAGATTACTTTTAATATTGGTATGCGCTATGTCATTTAACACCACTTTGGCACAACAGAAGAAATCAGAACCGGTATTGGTAATTCACGGTGGCGCGGGAACGATCCTTAAAAAATATATGTCCCCTGAAAAGGAAAAAGCATACAGCAAAAGCCTGGAGCACGCATTGGAGGTGGGTTACGGTATCCTTGAAAAGGGAGGTAGTGCGCTTGATGCTGTGGAAGCAACAGTGAGAATTCTTGAGGATGATCCTTTATTCAATGCGGGACGCGGGTCAGTTTTCACACATGATGGTAGAAATGAGTTGGACGCTTCAATCATGAACGGCGCGGATCTTAAGGCAGGTTCAGTTGCCGGGGTCACTACAATTAAGAATCCCATTACTGCCGCCCGTGCTGTGATGGAAAGAAGCGAACATGTCATGATGGTGGGACCCGGAGCGGAAAAATTTGCCTCTTCCATGGGACTTGAGATTGTTGATCCGTCTTATTTTAAAACAGAGGCCCGATGGAAAGCTTTGTTACAGGCCCGTGAACAGGACAGCGTCAAAGCAGTACTCGACCATTCTTACCAGGAACCATTGAACGAACAATTTGAGCCGGTACATCAACCCGGAAACAGAGACAATAAATACGGAACAGTTGGTGCGGTTGCACTTGATAAGTTTGGCAATCTTGCAGCAGGTACCAGTACAGGCGGTATGACAAACAAAAAATTCGGCAGAGTAGGGGATGCTCCGATCATTGGTGCCGGCACTTATGCAAATAACCAAACAGCAGCAATAAGTTGTACTGGCTGGGGAGAGTTCTTTATCCGGCTTGTAATGGCCAAGTCAGTCAGCGACATGATGGAATTTGGGAGGTTGTCACTAAAAAAGGCGTCTGATGAGATGGTGATGAAGCGATTGGTGGCATTGGGCGGTGATGGTGGACTTATCGCTGTAGATAAAGATGGCAACATTGCGATGCCTTTCAATACCGATGGAATGTACAGGGGATGGAAGAAGGGAGAAAAAATGGTAGTGGAAATTTATAGGTAATCGGTAGTCGGTGAATCGGTAATCGGGAGGAATGGAGAAACAGATAACCAGATAATCGGAGAAACGGAGAAGCAGATTTTCCCATTAACACATTTTCAGATTTCCCCATCTATGAATTGCATATTGGCATACTAGCACACTAGCACATTAGCATACTAGCAATTAGCACACTAGCACATTAGCATACTAGCAATTAGCACATTAGCACATTAGCACACTAGCACACTAGCATACTAGCACATTAATACGCTGCATCATCTCCTCTTTTGTCAGCCACTGCTTCGCGTGTTCCATCGGCATGAACCATGATCAGCTCGGTTCGTCCTATCTGACCAATGTTTACCAATTTATATCCCATCTTATCCAAATCTTTTTTCAGCGATGCAGAAAGATCCTGTTCCACATACACTACATCAGGGAACCATTGGTGATGGAATTTTGGATTGTTAACGGCCTGTATTGCCGGGAGCCCGAAGTCAATAACATTTACAATACTTTGGAATACGGACGTGGGGATCGTCGTTCCTCCAGGTGTTCCAACTACCATGAACACTTTATCATCCTTCAAAAGGATCGTTGGCGTCATAGAACTTAACATGCGTTTTCCGGGTTTGATCGCATTTGCTTCACTGCCCAATGCTCCATACATATTCGGCACTCCAGGCTTGATACTGAAGTCGTCCATTTCATTATTCAATAAAAAACCTGCACCCGCTACAACAGTCCTGCTACCATAACTTCCATTCAACGTTGTGGTTACCGCCACTGCATTTCCCTCTTTGTCTACGATGCTGATGTGCGTCGTCTCCATGCTTTCTGTTTGCGCTGGCGTCTGCATGGGTATCGACTTTCCAGCGTTTCCGGGAATAAAGCCCTTCATTCGTTCCTGCAAATAGCTTTCGCTTATAAGCTTATCAACCGGCACCTTAACATAGTCCGGGTCTCCCAAAAATTTTGCCCTGTCCTCAAACGCACGACGTTCGATCTCTATCATCAACTGCACTGCCAATGGATCATGAAAATCATACTTTGCTATAGAATTTCCTTCAGCCATCTTCAGCATCTGAGGTAGTAAGATACCGCCCGAACTGGGCAGGGGCATGGTTATGACATCATAACCTTTGTATTTGAATTGCTGCGGCTTTCGCTCTATTGCCTTATACAGTCGAAGGTCTTTTTCAGAAATAATGCCTCCTCCTTTTTTCATCTCTTCTACAATAAGTTCTGCAGTTGTACCTCCATAAAAGCCTTTCATCTTATTGTCGCGAATCCGTTTTAGTGTATTGGCCAAATCAATTTGTACAAGTGTGTCTCCTTTCTTCCACGCAACGTCTTTGACAAAAACGGGGATCGAGTGATTATACCTGAGAAAAGAATTTCTTGTTGCATTTAAATTCGATGCTTCCGCTGCAGTAATAACGAATCCTTTTTCGGCCAGGATGATGGCAGGATCGATGAGCTCTTCAAATTTGAGCTTCGCATATTTCATGCTCTTAAATAAACCTGCGATCGTACCAGGAACTCCAGCCGCCAGATGTCCGTCCGTACTTTTTGAAGCGATGGTATTGCCCGATGAGTCGAGGTACATATTCCTGCTTGCACGAAGTGGCGCTTTCTCTCTGAAATCAATTGCAATTTTTTTTCCATTGGTCATTGCAGCTACCATGAAGCCACCGCCGCCAATATTACCGGCCCCCGGGTACACCACTGCAAGCGCCAATTGTGTTGCAATAGCGGCGTCTACTGCATTACCTCCTTTTTGAAGTATATACTGGCCCGCCATGCTTGCAAGTGGATGTGCACTAACAACTACCCCCTCCTTTGTATTGCGATGTTTAACCACTTCATACTTATACGCATCAAAAGGAATTGTAGTGGTTGAAGGATGCCTGCCCGACGTGCATGATGCTAACGAAATAACGATACAACCGACTACAACTAATTTTTGAGTCATAACTTCTCCTTTCCTTATTTTCGTGACAATCATCGCATAAATATGAAGAAATTTTTTTTCCTGACCATTATCAGCCTGTTGGCAATTTCTGTTTTTGCGCAATTGAAGTCACCCTCCGATTTCCTGGGTTACACAATAGGATCCAAATATTCACCGCATTTTAAAGTGGTAAATTATTTTCAACATGTGGCAGCTTCGGCTTCATCGAAAGTAAAGCTCGAAAAATACGGCGAGACGTATGAAGGGCGCCCTTTGTATCTCGCTTTTGTATCGTCGCCGGAAAATATCAGTCGCCTCGAAGCGATTCGCAATCAAAACCTGGCAAATGCAGGCATTAGTAAGTCATCGGTTTCAGCAAATGAACCTGCGATCGTGTGGTTGAGTTATAATGTGCATGGCAATGAAACATCAAGTTCGGAAGCCGCGATGCAAACGATCTATGAATTGGTGAATCCTTCTTCAACCAAAAGCAATGAATGGCTAAAAAATACAGTGGTGATCATCGACCCCTGTATGAATCCTGATGGTCGGGACCGATACGTTAACTGGTTCAATTCCGTGGTAGGCAAGCATCCTGATCCTGTTGCTTTTACTCGCGAACATCGCGAACCATGGCCACGAGGCAGGTCTAATCATTATTATTTTGATCTTAACCGCGATTGGGCATGGCAGTCGCAAGTTGAGACGCAGCAACGCATTGTGAAATATAATCAATGGTTACCGCATGTGCATGTGGATTTCCATGAGCAGGGATATAACGAGCCTTACTATTTCGCGCCAGCAGCAGAGCCTTTCCATGAAGTAATCACTCCCTGGCAAAGGGAATTACAAACAATGATCGGAAAAAATCACGCGAAGTATTTTGATGAGAAGGGGTGGTTATATTTTACAAAGGAAAGATTTGATCTTTTCTATCCGAGTTATGGTGATACTTATCCAACATACAAAGGGGCTATTGGGATGACCTATGAACAGGGAGGTATTGGAAGCGGACTTGCAGTCATAATTGAAGACGGTGATACGCTTACACTGAGCGATCGTGTAGCGCATCACTATACTACCGGAATTTCAACAGTAGAGGCTGTATCTGATAATGCAAAGCGTGTTGTTGAAGAGTTCATTCGCTATTACGATAAGGCAAGGTCCACGCCTATGGGCGATTACAAGGCATACGTCATTCGCAATGCTGACGGCGACGCCATGGACCGGCTCAAAGAGCTACTCGATCGTAATGCCATAGAATGGACATATACCAGGGCGGGAAACATCAGTGGTACAAGCTATTTCAGCGGAAAGAATGAAAGCTTCCGATCATCAGGTAAGGATATAGTTATCAACGCCAATCAACCAAACTCAAATCTTTTGCGCGTTTTGTTTGAACCAAAATCAAAATTGAGCGATTCGGTTACATATGATATTACTGCCTGGAGCATACCTTATGTTTTCGGACTGGATGCCTATGGCATGTCATCCTATTACCAGGGCGGTTCAAAAACAAGCCAGGCTCCGGTTGCAGCCAACACTGTGGCAAATGCATATGCATACGTTGTAAAATGGAATGGAATGTCAAGTGCAAAATTCCTCGCGTCCCTGTTGAATAAAAAGGTAGGTGTTCGTTATGCAGAACAGGGATTTACAATGAATGGACAACAATATGAAAAAGGCAGCCTGATCATTACAAGAAGTGGCAATTCAAAAACAAACAATCTCGATAATATTGTAAGAACGGCTGCCGCTGATGCGGGTGTGGATGTTGCTGCCATAGCTTCGGGCTTTGTGGAGAAAGGTTATGATCTTGGTTCAGACAGGGTTCGTGTACTCCGCGCTCCGCGTGTTGCACTTGTTTCAGGTGAACAGGTTTCATCACTCGCAATGGGAGAAGCATGGCATTTCATGGATAATCAACTTGGATATCCTGTTCATATTCTCAATGTGGAAGATATCAACGCTACAACGTTGCGTAACATGGATGTTCTGATCTTACCAGATGGCGGCTATCGATCATTGAATGATAAGAATTTCAACGAGGCATTGAAAAGCTGGGTGAATGCAGGAGGCAAAATCATTGCCATGGAAAACGCCGCAGTGCAATTGGCAAAGGGAGACTGGGGTTTCAAATTAAAATCCACCGAGGAAAAGAAAGACGATGAAAAAGATCGCAAAGAAGATTACAGCGAAATAAAAAAGTATGAAGACCGCGAACGCGAATCGGTTTCGTCCTATAACCCGGGATCAATATACCGGGTGGAACTTGACAATACGCATCCGCTTGGTTTCGGCTTCAATAATACCTATTACACGCTGAAACAGGATGATAATATTTACCAGTTTATCAAAGACGGTGGTTGGAACGTGGGTGTTATAAAGAAGGACAATCATGTCAGCGGCTTTATCGGATCACTTGCAAAAGAAAAGCTGAAAGACGGTCTTTTGATCGGCGAGAAAGAAGTGGGACGTGGCTCCGTTGTCATCCTTGCAGAAAACCCACTCTTCAGAAGTTTCTGGGAAAATGGTAAGTTGCTTTTCTGTAATGCCTTATTTATGACGGGACAATAATGAATAATTAACCGACAGCCCCAACCATTATGATCAGATCGTTTCTTTTGTTTACTGTATTACTTGCGTCTTTGAAAATTTCTGCACAATACAATGCTGCAGAAGTTTACCATGATATTCAAAAACTCAAAGTGCTGGGCTCTGTGTTGTATGTTGCCGCACACCCTGATGATGAGAATACGCGACTACTCGCATACCTTGCAAAGGAGCGGCAGTTCCGAACCGGTTACCTATCTCTTACCCGCGGAGATGGCGGACAAAATCTTATCGGAGACGAACAGGGAATAGATCTTGGTTTGATCCGTACACAGGAACTTTTAGCGGCAAGAAGCATCGACGGTGCAGAGCAGTTTTTTTCCCGCGCGTATGATTTCGGGTATAGCAAGAGTACTGAAGAAGCACTCAGTAAGTGGAATGAACAAAACGTTCTCGCAGATGCGGTGTGGGTCATCCGGAAATTTCAACCTGATGTAATCATCACACGTTTTCCCGAAGACCAGCGCGCCGGGCACGGACAGCATTCTGCTTCTGCAGTGATAGCGCACAAAGCATTCATTGCGGCTGCAGACAGTACAATGTTTCCTGAACAATTCAAATACGGTGTCAGACCCTGGAAAGCCCGCCGTCTTTTTTGGAACACTTTCAATTTCGGCAATACCAACACAACTTCTGCAGACCAGTTAAAGATGGATGTGGGAGGATACAACTCAGTACTTGGCTATAGCTATGGTGAACTTTCCGCGGAAAGCCGCTCGCAGCACAAAAGCCAGGGATTTGGGGTTCCTTCAGGCAGGGGCGAGACTTTTGAATTTTTCACACAGCTGGAAGGTGATAAGGCAACTAATGACATTATGGAAGGCATTGATGTGACCTGGAAACGAGTTACGTCTATCGAATTCAATAAAGAAATTGATCATCTCTTAAATGCATTTTCAATTGCACGCACTTCAGCATCTTTGCCGGGATTAATAAGTGTGTATAAGAAAATTTCTTCACTTCAGCCGGGTTATTGGCGCACACAAAAGCTGAAAGAACTGACCGGTCTCATTCAAAAAGCTGCCGGTTTATGGTTAGAAGGTTCCGCGAGTTCCGAGTATGCGATCCAGGGAGATTCCATACGTGTGACACTAACTGTCAACAATCGAAGCGGAAGTAATTTAAAAATAAACAGCATTTCTCTGGGCCAGTTTGATACTACTATCAATAAGTCGCTCGAAAGTAACAGGAATTTTGTTCTAACAGCCTTACTGCCGATCCCGGACACGATGCCGGTATCCCATCCTTACTGGCTGGTGGAAAGAATGCAGGATGCCTCTTTCGTTGTAAAGAATCAGGAATTGATTGGAAGACCGTGGAATGAGCCTGCTTTTACGGCATTATTCAATATAGCGATAGAAGGGGAGCCATTCTCTTTTATGAAGGCCGTGGATTACAAATACACTGATCCGGTACGGGGAGAAGTTCATCAACCCCTGGTAGTTGTACCTGCAGTGACAGTATCTACTGACCCCAGCATATTGGTATTTCGCAAAGGAGTTCCTATGGAGCAAAATATGGTAGTGAACCTTCATGCAAATAAAAATATAGTCGGGTATAAAGCCAGCATCCAAACGCGCATAGGAAGCCGCCAATTCACGTCAATCGACTCATCATTTAATCTGACCTCAGGTGCCGAACGGAATTACCCTTTCAAGCTACGTTCGGATGTGGTAAGGGAGTTTGAACAATCGCAGGTGCAGGCATTTGCTACATTGCAAAACGGAGAGGAAGGAAAGCCTGCCTATCTAAGCCTCACTTCCATCCGTTATGATCACATTCCCCGGATACATTATTTCTTTCCTGATGGTCTGCGGGTTTTAAACATCGATTTAAAAACCTCCGGAAAAAAGATCGGTTACATCGAAGGGGCTGGAGACCGCGTCCATATTGCGCTTCAGCAGATGGGATACGAGGTGACCATCTTGAAGGAACAGGATCTTACAGCGTCGAACCTTGTTCAATTTGATGCCATCATGACCGGTGTTCGGGCTTACAATGTGCACAGCTTCCTGCAGGCCAAGTATGAAGTGTTGATGGATTATGTTGCAAAAGGCGGAAATCTGATCGTTCAATACAATACCAACAGCCAGATTGGTCCGGTGAAAGCCCGGATCGGCCCACAACCATTCAACATATCGCGAGGCCGCATTACGGATGAAACCTCGCCCGTTCAATTTGCAATTCCAGGTCATCCTGTATTAAATTTCCCCAACAAGATCACTCAGGAAGATTTTGAGGGTTGGGTACAGGAACGGGGAATTTATTTTGCCGATCAATTTGATGCGAAATTCAAAGCGCCCTTGTTGATGAATGATCCAAATGAACAACCGCTAAGCGGGGGATTGATCATCACGGATCACGGCAAAGGAAAATTTGTATATACCGGCCTTGTTTTCTTCCGGGAGTTGCCTGCCGGGGTTCCTGGTGCCTATCGGCTACTTGCTAACATTATTGCGCTGAATAAGAAGGCAGCGTTTTGAATTAAGGAATATAACGATGAATGATCGACAAAGGAAAACCGACTCTGGAAGAAGAAATACTGCAATGGTAATAGCAATTGTTGCAGGACTCGTTATTGGTCTCTTCATTAAACGTGTGACGCTTGGTCTGCTGATCGGCGTTGTGCTTGGGGTACTCGTTGGTGGTATGTGGTCAACAAAAAAATAGACATGAACGATAAAAGTCCCGTCTTTGACCGTTGGTGGAAGTGGTATCTGCTTGTTTTCATCGTGCTGGTAGGATTGATTTACCTGTTTCATCTTTTTACTGAACATTACAGTTGATCACAAAATTTAATTGCTGATGAGGTTCTCTTTACCCGACTGGATCATACTCATTGCAACGCTTGTTGTGATCATTCTTTATGGTGTTTATAAGAGCAAGACGAATCGCAATCTCGATGGATATTTTCTTGGAAACAGGGAGATGCCCTGGTTTATTATATTGCTCAGCATAATGGGTACTCAGGCGAGTGCCATCACTTTTCTTACGGCGCCGGGACAGGCATACACAGACGGGATGCGCTTTGTTCAATATTATTTCGGAATACCCCTGGCGATGATCGTAGTGGCTTTCACGTTCGTGCCAATATTTCACAGGCTAAAAATTTATACAGCATACGAGTACCTCGAGCAACGCTTCGACGTAAAGACACGCACCTTCACATCATTTCTTTTTTTATTGTCGCGTGGACTTTCCACGGGTATTAGCATTTATGCACCATCCCTGGTATTACACAGTATGCTTGGGTGGGACGTGTATGTGACCAATATTTTTATGGGAGGTCTGGTGATCATTTATACTGTTTCAGGCGGCGCTAAAGCTGTAGCATATACACAACAGCTTCAGTTTGTGATCATATACACTGCAATGTTTCTTGCTGCATATTATGTAATTGATATGTTGCCAAAAGGAATCAGCTTCGCGGATGCATTGCACATCAGCGGTAAGTCGGGCAAATTAAACGTGATCAGTACCGGAATGGAAAACGGATCGTTCAATTGGAAAGATCGTTACAACATCTGGAGTGGAATCATTGGCGGATTTTTCCTTTCCCTAAGTTATTTTGGAACCGATCAAAGCCAGGTGGGAAGATATTTGACGGCTAAAAGTATCCGGGAAAGCAGGCTTGGACTGTTGATGAACGGACTGGTGAAAGTGCCATTACAATTTTCTATCCTATTGATCGGCGCTTTGTTATTTTCTTTTTACATGTTCTACCAGGCACCGGTGTTCTTTAACCTTGCACAGGAGCGCATCGTAAAGCAAAGCAACTATGCCGGAGATTATATAAACGCTGAAAAAGAATATGCAACGATCCAGCAGGACAAGCAGGCTACTGCTGTTGAATTATCAAAGGCGCTGGATGCCAACGATGAATTTCGCATAGATCAGTTAAGAATGCGTTTGCAGGACCATGAAAATGAAAGCAGGATATTAAGGGACTCTGTAAAAACCATCATACGAAAAGCCTCACCAGGTAGTGACCCTAACGACACGAATTATATCTTTCTTCGCTTCGTGGGTGATTATCTTCCAAACGGACTTGTAGGTTTGATCATCGCGATAATATTTCTTGCCGCCTGGGGAAGCATTGCGGCAGCACTGAATTCACTGGCATCATGTACAATGGTGGATTTTCATCTAAAATTCTCAAAGACCCGGATGTCAGCCGAGCGCGAATATTATTGGTCAAAGCTGTATACTTTGATGTGGGGCATTTTCTGTATTGTTATTGCGCAGTTTGCATACAACCTTGGAAATAGTCTGATTGAAGCAGTAAATATATTGGGTTCCTGGTTTTATGGTACCATCCTCGGTGTATTCCTCGTGGCTTTTTATTTTAAGTGGGTCAAAGGAAACGCAGTATTTATTGCCGCAATACTTGCAGAAACGGTAGTGATCGTTGTATATTTCCTTGACATCATTTCTTTTCTCTGGCTCAATGCAATCGGCGCAATTGCAGTAATATTATTTGCTGTTACTTTGCAACCGTTTCTTGGAAAGAAAGCTCTGGCACATTAACAACCTAAATAAAACCAGTCAACAATGAAAAAGATTTTATCTACCGCTCTTATTTGCGGCCTATTGTATTTCACATCAAATGCGCAACTACGCACGCCTGCACCATCGCCTTCTACAACCATCAAGCAGGACTTCGCACTGTCATCAGTTGAACTAAGTTATTCCCGTCCGGCTGTAAAGGGAAGAAAGATATTCGGCGATCTTGTTCCATACGGTAAGGTTTGGAGAACCGGTGCAAACCAGGCAACTACTATCACATTTGGTGAAGACGTGACTGTGGGCGGAAAAAAAGTTCCAGCCGGCAAGTACGGATTGCTAACGATTCCCAATGAAAATGAGTGGACGGTGATCTTATCAAAACAACTGGATGTAACCAGTCCGGCAGCTTACAAGCAGGATCAGGATGTAGTACGATTCACAGTAAAGGCAAATGAAATGCCCTTTTCGATCGAATCATTTATGATGGGGTTCGATAACATAACTGCAAAATCAATGAACCTGTTTATTCTCTGGGATAAGACGGAGGTAAATTTTCCGATCGAAGCTGACGTTGATTCGAAAATAATGGCGCAGATCGATAACCTGATGAATAAAGACAATCGTCCTTATTTCGCTGCCGCCATGTATTATATGGAGTCCGGCAAAGACACCAATAAAGCAATTGAATGGCTGAATAAAGCTGTTGAGCAAAATCCCAACGCGTTCTGGATCCACCATCAAAAGGCAAACGCATTGGCAAAAGTTGGTAAGAAGCAGGAAGCAATTGCGGCAGCAAACAAATCAATGGAGCTGGCTCGTGCAGCAAAGAACGATGATTATGTTGCGTTGAATGAGAAGTTGTTGAAAACCCTGAAATAAATTGGTAATCGGTAGTCGGTAATCGGTAATCCGTTTCCCCGATTACCGATTACCAACTACCGATTACTTCTTAAATGCCGGATGATACTGCATCAACGTAGACTTCAAATAGTCTCGATCCAGGTGAGTATACATTTCAGTAGTAGTAATGCTCTCGTGTCCTAACATTTCCTGAACAACACGCAAGTCTGCGCCTCCCTCCACAAGATGAGTAGCAAACGAATGCCGGAATGTGTGCGGCGAAATATTCTTTTTTATTCCGGCCATCTGCACCAACTCCTTCAAAATAATAAATACCATTACACGGGTAAGCTTTGTGCCACGTCGGTTTAGAAAAACAATGTCCTCATTGCCTTTCTTGATGTTCTGGTGATTGCGAACCTGGCTTAGATAGATCTTGAGCTGTTTGATTGCATGTGATCCAATCGGAACGAGGCGTTCTTTATTTCCCTTGCCCGTTACTCGTATGAATCCTACATCAAGATAGAGGTTAGAAAGTCGTAGTTCCACCAGTTCACTAACCCTGAGGCCGCAACTATACAGGGTTTCAAGGATCGCTTTGTTTCTTTCTCCCTCGGGCTTGCTCAGATCAACCTGTTGAATGATCTTGTCAATTTCTTCAGGTGATAATACTTCAGGCAGCGCCTTTTTCATGCGTGGACTTTCAAGCAGAAAACTTGGATCGTGTTGAGAAATCTGTTCCATTTCACAATACCTGTAAAATGCGCGTATCCCTGAAATGATCCGAGCCTGGGAGCGAGCGGTCATACCAAGTTCTCCAATCCAGTACACAAATTGCTGAAGGTCTTTCAACTGCAGTTCGGATGGATTCTTGGGTTCATTCCTGTACAACAGAAATTCTGTCAGCTTATCAATATCGCGTAGGTATGCCTCAACAGAATTTTCCGATAAAGATTTTTCCAATTGCAGGTATGCTTTAAATCCTTTCTTATACGCTTCCCACATGATATTTTTATGCTGTTGACGATTGCTAAACGAATTTATTTAGATTGCAAGTCAAACATACTACTTCTAAGGCTGCTTACATGGAGAAGATCAACATACGCACTTTCAGAAAAAAAGTTAAAGCAAACAAATCGGCCTTCCGGCGTTTTCTCACCCGCGTAGAGAAAAATCCACCACGTGGCCTCGATAAGCTGACACTTCAAAAAGATGCAGATACATGGATGGAGACGGATTGCCTTAGTTGTGCAAACTGTTGTAAGACGATGTCGCCTACATATACACCAACGGATCTAAAAAGGATCTCGGCATATTTCGGGATGACCGTTGATGCGTTCAAAGAAAAGTGGTTGTATAAAGATCGCAATGGTGATTGGATGAACCGCAAACAACCGTGTCAATTCCTCAACCCTGAAGACAACAAATGCAGCATATATCCAATCAGGCCAAAAGACTGCGCAGGTTTTCCGCATCACACAAAGAAAAGAATGGTCGACTATATTCACGTTTTTAAACAGAACATCGAATACTGCCCGGCAACATATAAGATGGTTGAAAAGATGAGGGCACATATGTTTCCCGTGGCATAGGTCATTCAAAAAAAATATCTTCAACGAACCGCAATGAAAATTTTTCGTCATTGTATTGTATCGCAATGATGTCGTATTGTACTTTCTGCCATTTGGGGTGTTGATACAGATATTCGCGGGCCGCACGTTGAATTCTTTTGAACTTCAATTTTGAGACGGCTTCTTCAGGCTCTCCGAAAGAAAGTCCCCACCTGGCTTTCACTTCAATAAAGTGCAGCACGTCTTTATTGCTTGCGATGATGTCAATTTCACAATGATCATGTCGCCAGTTCATGGCATGAACCACAAAACCATAACTCAATAACACCTTCGCGGCAAGGTCCTCAGCCTGTTGTCCTTTGTTTACCTGTTCGTACATAGCCAGCATTTAGTAATTTGCGCGCAAATCTTGAGCATGGCTAATTTTACGAAGATCTTTGCTATTCGCGGTGTGGTTCAGCACTACAATTGGGGGGGAAATTCTTTCATTCCCAACGTATTAAAACAGGTTAATAATGAAGGAAAGCCTTTTGCAGAATATTGGATGGGTGCGCACGACAATGCGCCTTCAGCGCTGGAGCAAACCGGCAACGAGCAACGCTTGAATACGATCATTGCACAACATCCCGAATACCTGGGCGAGCATGCACGTTCACAGTTTGGCCGGCTCCCGTATCTTCTTAAGATCCTTGATGTGAAAGACATGCTATCGATACAGGTGCATCCGTCTAAAGCAGCAGCAGAACTGGAATTTGCAGAGGAAGAGAAGAAAGGAATAGCAAGAAATGCTGCCAACAGAAATTATAAGGATGATAATCATAAGCCTGAGTTGATGCTTGCCCTAAGTGAGTTCTACCTGTTGCACGGATTCCGTCCGGCAGAGCAGATGAAGTCAATACTTAACGAGGTTACGGAACTCAATTTCCTAACTCCTGTTTTCGGTAACGAAAACTATCGGGAACTTTACCAGTTGGTTATGGAAATGCCGCAGGAAGAAGTAAATCAACGCCTGCAGCCATTGCTAGACCGTATTTTACCTTTATACAAGTCTCAACAACTTTCCAAATCGCACCCTGATTTCTGGGCTGCACGTGCGGCCGTTACGTACAATGAGCCGGGTATAACAGACCGTGGAATTTTTTCGATATACCTTTTGAACCTGTTAAAGGTGAATAAGGGAGAAGCAGTATTCCAGGATGCAGGACTTCCACATGCATATTTAGAAGGACAGAACATTGAGATAATGGCAAATTCAGATAATGTTTTAAGAGGGGGTCTTACCAATAAACATGTTGATGTAGCGGAATTGATGAAGCATGTTAAGTTTGAGCCTACGGAACCGCGGATCTTATTGGGGAATACCGGCCAGGTAAAGGAAGAACGTGTTTTTAAGACGCCTGCCAGGGATTTTGAACTTTCCGAGATCAAATTGACAGCAGGGCAGTCGGTAACGCTTGAAGTCCGTTCCCTTGATATTTTTCTTATCCTGCAGGGCGATATTACGGCGTCTTCAGGGGAGGAAATGCTCGAGCGCGGGGAAGGTCAGGCATTTTTTGCCACTGCGGGAACAGGTCTGAATTTGACGGCGCTGTCTAACGCAGCTATCTACCGGGCCACTGTGCCTTATGCACAGTAGTGGGAATTTAATCGGCAAGGCGCAGATAATTGAATGCTAATTAATATATTTTTGCACCCTAATCTTTCTATATGAAAATTTCAAAAAATACATTGATCGCGTTTGCACTGCTGATTGTGGTAGCTGCATTGTATCGTCTGATACCCGTGCGTCCCGCTGGATTCGCTCCGCAAATGGCACTTGCTTTGTTTGGAGGGGCAATCATTAAAGACAAGAAGCTCGCTTTTGCATTACCGCTGATTTCGCTTTTTATATCGGACCTGCTTTTCCAGGTATTGTATATGTCAGGCCTCACACCAATTCAGGGGTTTTATGATGGTCAGTTTTTCGTTTATGGAACTTTTATGCTGATCACTGTGTTTGGATTCCTCCTCAAGAAAGTGAATCTGACAAATACCACTATTTTTTCAATAAGCGGATCTTTGATATTTTTTGTGGTTTCAAATTTCCTCGTGTGGATTGGTGGCGGAGGATTTAATCGTCCCAAAACGTTTGACGGCCTGATGATGTGCTATGCAGATGCACTTGCCTTTTATCGCGACGGAGGTCTGGTAAATGGATTTGCAGGCAATTTCATTATTGGTGAACTGTTTTTTACATTGATCCTTTTTGGCGCATATTATTTGCTTCACAGGCCTGCAGAAATAGCGCGTGCCTAAATAATATAACTGTATATAAAATTAAGGCCCTGCACTTGCGGGGCCTTTGTTTTTATTATGGAATTTAGTATCATGCCGCATGAGCAGATTATCGCGTCGATTTTCCTGGCTTGGAGCGGCGACAGCTCTGGCAATACTGGCAGGTTTATTTTTACTCCTTTACCTTGTTATCATTCCCTGGATTGGTGAAGTGGTGGCTGGTCGCATTTCAAAAGATTGGGAGATGTCAGTTGGTGAACAAATGCACAGCGCGATGATGGAGACATACGAGGTGGATCAACACAGAACAGGAACCATCAACGAATTCTATCGGGCAACAGGCTTTAACATCGCTTACCCTGTAAAAATTACCGTTGTAAAAGATGCACAATTAAATGCTTTCGCGCTTCCCGGTGGTTTTATTGTTGTAAATGATGGATTGATAAATAGGCTATCTTCGCATTCAGAACTAGCCGCCCTTTTAGGGCATGAAGCTTCTCATATAAGCGAACGGCATTCATTGCGCAACATGTTCCGCACCCTTTCACGGAAGATGTTTTTATCGCTGATCATCGGCAACAGTTCAGGAATGGCTGCTGTGATCGTTGACCAGGCAGACGCACTGAAAGGGCTTCAATATTCCAGGAGGCTGGAAACTGAAGCTGATGATCACGGACTCGAATTGATGGCTCGTCATGGCATCGATCCCCATGGAATGCTGTCGCTAATGCAACTACTCCAAGAAGAAACAAAGGGCAAAGAACCGTCAGCATTGCTTAGTACGCATCCCGTATTCGAAGATCGGATCAGTAACATTCGCAGGCAAATCGGTTCAATATCGGCATCACCGAATAAACAGCAAACGCTTTCCGGAATCTTCCGCTCGTTAAAACAACATTCTTCTTATTAACCATATTGTTCGAACCCTATTCGTGCAGATTATGAAATTCTATGTGCGCATCTCATTTTTATTTTTGATTGTACTTGCCTGTGCAAACTCTTATGCCCAAAAAGCTTCTACACAAAAACAACGTGGAAGTTTACAACCTGGTGTTGCCAATACTTTATTGTGGCGGATTTCAGGCAACGGACTCAAGGAGCCTTCCTACCTTTTTGGCACCATTCACCTGAACAATAAGAGCCTTTTTGATTTTGGTGACTCGGTTTACCATGCAATTGAATCATCTAAAGGTTTTGCTATCGAAGTCAACCCGGATGAGCTTGCAGGTTTTTATGTTCAGAAAGTTTTTGATGAGAAGAATAAAGGCAAGAAAGTGAGCCTGCTTCTGGATAAGCAACGTTTCAACCGGTACAAAAAGCAGCTTGCTGCAAAATTTCGCAAGCCTGCAGAAGAGATCACAACCGACGATGTATTGAAAGAAAAAAACCGTTGGGTGGCAGAGTATATGAAGAACGGCGAAATGCCCACCTTCATGGATGCATACCTTTATAACATAGCGCGCAGGCAGGGAAAATGGTTAGGTGGAATCGAGGACATTGAAGACCAGTCTTCACTCAACGATGAACTTGTCGATGTCACTGACATTGAAAGCATACTGGCGGATCAATCAAAAGGGCGTCAGGGAAAAGCGATGCTCGAGAAAATGATGCGCTATTATTCAAAAGAGGATCTGCGCATGATACAAAAGCTGTCCGTGTCCGGACTGGGAAACAAAGCCGATGCGGTGTTAATCAGACGCAACATCAAGATGGCCTCACGGATGGACAGTCTTTCTTCCCTGCGATCGATGTTCTTTGCTGTGGGGGCGGCTCACTTGCCCGGTGATAGTGGTGTGATCGATCTACTTGAGAGGAAAGGTTTCAGGATGGATCCGGTATATTCAAAAAGCCGAACCAATGCAACCTCTTATTCATATGATGAGATCGATATTCCATGGGTAACAATAAACGATAAACATCGCAAATATTCTGTTGAAATGCCGGGAACACCAACTGATGTGCAACCGGCTCCCTCTGTAGATATGAAATTCTTCATGGATCTGTTTAATCTTTCGGGGTACTATACAATGACCGTTGCATCATCCATATCGCTCGAAAATCGCGATAGCGTATTCAATGGTCTTGCAAAAAGTATTTACGATGATGCAGATCCCGGTGCAGGAAAACAGATCGTTCAAAACGGTTTAATTGGAAAGGAATTCGCAGGAGTATCCGATGATGGAATGCTAAGGCTGCGTATGTTCATTGTTCAGCGATCACTTTACGTTGCGGGCATGTATGCAAAAAATAAAACCATCCTCTATGGTGATGACGCCAATAAATTCTTTTCATCTTTCCAGGTGCAACCCGCAACAAAGTTAAATGCCGAAGAAGCTTATGAGTTTGTTGATTCAATTATGGGAGTGCGTGTGTTATTTCCTGCGCCCTGGGAGCATAATTCAGATGAACCGCAGCGGGACACATCGGGTACATGGAAGATAACAACCTTTATATCCTCTGATGCTGATAATGGTGGCTATAACATCCTTATGAGTAAGGAGCCTAAGGCGGGACAATACATTCGTTCGGATAGTACGATGTATGCCGACCTTATGGCAAGTATGTCGGCAACACACCAAAACCTGGAAAGAAAAGATACTTTGTTTTATGGTTACCCTTCGTGCCTGATTCGCGGCGACGACGTGAACGAGGATGGTCTCTCATTGCGCATCATTGCAACAATTCGCGGAAACAGAAATATCCTGCTAATGTCAATAGGTGCAAAAGAGTATTTCACAGAGGGCGCCGGCAAACAAATGTTTGAATCATTCAAGTTCATTGACAGACCCGGTAGCTGGCATAAAGGGTCCGATCCAGCTAAATCGTTTAGTACCTGGATTCCGTCGCCATTTTTTTTCCCTCGCACAGAGGTCAATAGAACTGCCGGTCGTGCACATCTGGTGACCTACGATACGCTTATGTCCACTTCTTACTCAGTAGTTGTAGATACACTTGACAAATACTACTGGCGCCGGGGATGGAACGAATTCTGGAAAGAAAAGCAGGATAGTTATGTGGAAGATGGAGATTCACTTGTGACGGCCCGTGACGTTACCAACGGTGCAGCCAAAGGGAAAGAATTGCTGGTAAGGATCGGGCAATCCGGCACACATGAGCGCTCCAGGATGATTGTACACGGAAACATCATTTATTCATTATTCGTATCGTCTCCCCATAAAGATGTTTATAGCGATCATGTAAATCGTTTCTTCAGTGAGTTCACCCCTCTCACTAAACTGAATAATTTCGATCTTACTTCTTCCAAAACCGCATCGATCCTTAAGGACCTGCAAAGTGCAGACAGTATCACCAGGATCCGGGCGTTGGATGCACTTGAAGAAGCTCCATTTACAAAAGCTGATATTGGGCAGCTTCAACAAGCGCTCATAAAGTCGTATAAGCCACGCACTAAATGGCATCGTGAAACTTCAATCAACGAAGCGATAGCAGAGCGACTTGCGGAATTTAATGATCCATCAACATTATCTTTTGCGAAAAAGAATTACCCGGCATATAAGTCATCTCCCGATATGCAGGTGTTGCTCATTCATCTTGTGCAACAGATGCGAACGAAGGACGCAATGAAAACGATTGTGGAGTTTTATAAGAACCAACCGCCATCAAAGAGTCTTTATTACAATCAAAGGAGCTTCTTCACGGACAGCTTGCATTGGACAAGAGAACATCTGGGAGCGATGCGCCACCTTTTGCCTGCGAGGACGCAGGGACCATTCATCGCCGACTTATATCTTCAGAGCATCGACAGCAATCTTATTAGCAAAGACCTGTTAACCTCTCTTGAGCCAGATGTACTAACACTTACAAAGGAATGGATGCCATCACTGATGAATAAAGACTCCGGCTTTGACTTCAATGTATATTCTGTTATTACACTGCTATCGCGAATTAATTCTAAACAATCCATCGACATGCTGAATAAACTTCAGGCATCGCCGCATCCCTTCATTCAGAAACGCGCGTTGATCCGATTGATGGAAAGTGGAAATCAGTATCAGGCTGGCTTGATTCAGTCGCTTGCGGCCGACAGCACGGTAAGAATATCGCTTTATGAGGAACTAAAAGATCTTGGCAAAGAGAACCTGTTCCCGGCAAAATATCTAACGCAAAAATATTTTGCCACTACCCACATCTATTATGCGGCGTCAGAAGATGAAGAACCGACATCGATAGAATATGTTGGGGATAAGACAGTAAAGTTACAGGGACAATTGTTGCGGGTGTATTTATACAAGGTGACTTATTATTCAGGAGATGATGCGGTTTCTTACCTCGGAGTAGCTGGCGGGTTTGATGCAGAGAACGGCAGCACGAGTCTTCTGACCGATATCAGTGGAGTTTATTTTGGAGAAGAATTCGATGCTGATTCAGTGGACGAACAGGTGAACAAGTACCTCGAGTGAAACAAGAGTCTCACAAAGTAAAAGGGATCATCAGTTGATGATCCCTTCTTTATTTAAGCGATGTGATTAATGAGCAACTTTAGCTGCCTGGCTTCTGATGACGTTCAATGCGCCACCCGCTTTAAACCATTCAATCTGTGATTCATTGTACGTGTGGTTAAGCACAACCTCATCACTGGTTCCATCGTCATGATGCAACACCATGGTAAGTGTTTTGCCTGGTTGAAACTCTGTTAAGCCATTGATATCGATAGTGTCATTTTCCTGCACTTTATCATAATCTTCCTTGTGGGCAAATGTCAATGCAAGCATGCCCTGTTTCTTCAGGTTCGTTTCATGGATCCGAGCAAAGCTTCTCACCACAATGGCGCGAACTCCAAGATGGCGAGGCTCCATCGCCGCATGTTCCCTGGAGGAACCTTCCCCATAGTTTTCATCGCCAATAACGACAGACCCGATTGACGCCGCTTTGTATGCGCGTTGGGTAGCAGGCACCGGACCGTATTCACCGGTAAGTTGATTCTTTACCGAATCCGATTTATCATTGAAATAATTGATCGCACCGATCAACATGTTGTTCGAAATATTGTCGAGGTGACCGCGAAACTTTAACCAGGGTCCTGCCATTGATATGTGGTCAGTAGTGCATTTACCTTTTGCTTTGATCAGCAAGCGCAAGCCTTTCAGGTCAACACCTTCCCATGCAGCAAATGGTTCAAGCAATTGCAAGCGACTCGAATCGGGGCTTACCTTCACCTGTACTCCGCTTCCATCTTCTGCTGGTGCCTGGTATCCTGCATCCTCTACGGAAAATCCATTCGGAGGAAGTTCAATACCCTGCGGCTCATCGAGCATTACTTCAATCCCCTGTTCGTTCGTCAGCTTGTCCTTAAGCGGATTGAAGGTCAGATCTCCTGCGATGGCAAATGCGGTGACTACTTCTGGCGACGCAACGAAGGCATGTGTCGATGCAAGACCATCGTTTCTCTTTGCAAAGTTCCGGTTGAATGAAGTGATGATAGAATTCTTCCGGTTGGGATCATCAATATGACGAGCCCACTGTCCAATGCACGGGCCGCAAGCGTTGGCGAGCACAACACCACCTATCTTATCAAAGGTATTCAGGTAGCCATCTTTTTCAATTGTATGGCGCACCAATTCGCTTCCGGGAGTTATCGTGAATTCTGCACGCGTGCGTAAATTCTTATCGATAGCCTGCTTAGCTACGGAAGCCGACCGGCTGATATCCTCATAAGAGGAATTGGTACAGGATCCGATCAGGGCCACTTCCAGCTTTTGAGGCCAGTTGTTTACGCGAACGGCATCCGCGAATTTGCTGATAGGCCATGCAAGATCCGGGGTGAACGGGCCATTGATATGGGGCTCCAGTTCATCAAGGTTTATCTCGATCAGTTGATCGTAATATTCTGAAGGGTTTGCATAAACCTCTGCATCGGGACGAAGATGATCGCGCACCTCATTAGCCAGATCTGCTACTTCAGCTCTTTCCGTTGCGCGGAGATATTCTTCCATTCTAACGTCATATGCAAACAGAGAACAGGTTGCACCAACTTCCGCACCCATGTTACAGATTGTTGCTTTACCGGTTGCACTCAGTGAATCTGCCCCTTCTCCAAAATATTCAATGATAGCGCCGGTACCTCCTTTTACAGTAAGGATACCTGCCACTTTAAGAATTACATCTTTTGCACTCGTCCAGCCATTTAAACGGCCGGTCAGTTTTACACCGATAAGTTTTGGCATTTTCAATTCCCATGCAAGACCAGCCATCACGTCAACGGCGTCAGCGCCGCCCACACCAATGGCCACCATTCCAAGTCCGCCGGCATTAGGAGTGTGACTATCGGTACCGATCATCATACCGCCTGGGAATGCATAATTTTCAAGCACAACCTGGTGAATAATCCCGGCGCCAGGTTTCCAAAAACCAATTCCGTATTTGTCAGAGATCGAAGCAAGAAAATCATACACTTCTCTGTTGGTTTCTATAGCTGTCTTCAGATCTGTGCTTGCTCCGGATTTCGCCTGGATAAGGTGATCACAGTGAACCGAGGAGGGCACTGCAACTTTGTTGCGGCCGCAGGTCATAAACTGTAGGAGGGCCATCTGTGCGGTGGCATCCTGCATCGCTACCCTGTCGGGCGCGAAATCAACGTAGTCCTTACCGCGCTGGTAGGGAGCTGTGGGCTCCTGGAATAAATGTGAATAAAGTATCTTATCGGCAAGGGTAAGAGGCTTGCCCAGTAGCTGGCGGGCCTTGTCCACCTTAGCAGGCAATTGAGCGTATGTCTTTCTAATTAAGTCCAGATCAAAAACCATTCTGATTAAATTTAATTTTTCGCTTGGATTATGTACCTCGGCAATGAAAATTGTGGCAAATTTACCTAAAAATGGATTTATTCGTATACGATACCCTAATAGCTTTTCCTTAATTTCTTATTTTCGCGTCATGGATCGCTTCAAATCTTTCATTGAATGGCATCTCTATGGTGTTTGCGCCGCAATAGGTGAAAAGCTTGGAATATCTACAAGCCGCATCCGCACGTGTTTTGTCTATGTTTCTTTTGTTACGATGGGATCGCCATTGATCATCTATCTTACTCTTGCATTCTTAATGAATCTGAAGCGCGACATGCTTCGGTTCAAGAGAAACCCTCTTCGTTACAGCTAGTATCTATCGCCGCTCCTTTATAGCATTCGCCTCATTTGGATATTTGCAACGGCTCGGCAGGATTTTGCCCTTACTGTTGTTTTTGGTACGAAATTTTCTTAGCTGGAAGAAACAACCGTACACTTATGAAAGCGTCACAACTTTTGTCGGCTGCACTCGTATTGTCCAGCCTGCTATCTTCCTGCGATCGTAACGAATCAGTTTCTAAGCCTTCCTCTCGTTTACAAGTCCGCCTGACCGATGACCCGGCAGCGTTCGACAAAGTAAATATTGACATCCGCGAAATCCACGTAAATTTTAACGGCGACAGTGCTAAAGGGTGGCAGGTACTCCCAGGTGTAAGGGCAGGGGTTTATAACCTACTTGACCTGGTAAACGATAAAGACACACTCCTTGCTGATGCCATGATTCCCTCCGGTCGCATTCAGCAAATGAGGCTGGTCCTGGGAGAAAATAACTCCATTGAAAAAGATGGTAAGGTCTATGAATTGAAAACTCCAAGCGCGATGCAGTCGGGACTTAAATTAAACATTCACCAGGACCTGAATGAAGGTCTTATGTACGTTCTTCTCATGGACTTCGATGCCGGTCGATCTGTTACCCGGACGGGCAATGGAAATTACGTTTTGAAGCCTGTAATTCGTACTGTTATGAATGCAGCCGGGGGTAGTATAAGAAGCGTCGTTATGCCAGATAGCGTTAGAACGTTCGTTTACGCACTAAAAGGCGCAGATACGATTGCCGGCACGGCTACATCCTCAAATGGTTCATTCCTAATCAAGGGATTAGCGGCAGGAACTTATAATTTGTCTTTAGTTCCAACCGATACTTTCTATATCTCCAGTAAAATTGAAGGTGTTCAGGTAAATATTGGCCAGGTTACCAGTCTGGATACAATTAAGCTGGCAAAATAGGGGTCACTTAAATATGCTCTGAATGTAGATAGTTATAAGCCGCTTGAAATCAAGTATTTCAAGCGGTTTTTTGTTGATTTAATCATAGCAAACGCCCCAACTTGAGCAATCTAAAGAGAAAATAGAAACAGGAAAAGGAAAATGGAATTTGATGTTTTTACAATAGTTTGAATGATATTAACTTATAACGACAGACTAAACTTTTTATTTATAAAAAAAGCGAACTGTAATGTTCGCATTTTTAAGAATTTAGGTTAGCCTAAAAAAAATTTGTTATAAAGAAGCTTTTCTCAGCTTCAATAAATCCTTTAATAGGTTTTCCAGCAGTTCGAGTCTCAGCATGTTAGCGCCATCGCTTTTTGCAACAGAAGGATCAGGATGGGTTTCAATAAACAATCCATCAGCTCCGCATGCAATTGCAGCTCTTGCCATTGTACCTATTAATTGCGGATTGCCGCCAGTGATGCCAGAGGTCTGATTAGGTTGTTGAAGACTGTGTGTGCAATCCATAACTACGGGAACCCCGAGTGCTTTCATGATCGGAATATTTCGGAAATCGACCACCAGGTCCTGGTAACCGAATGTCGTCCCCCGTTCCGTGAGTATCACTTTGTCGTTGCCCGCATTGCGAACTTTTTGGACAGCAAATTTCATTGACTCGCCACTTAGGAATTGACCTTTTTTGATGTTCACCACTTTTCCGGTTTCAGCGGCCGCTACCAAAAGGTCAGTTTGCCTGCATAAAAAAGCGGGGATCTGCAAAACGTCGATGTACTTCGAAGCAGGCGCCGCTTCATCGTATGAATGAATATCCGAGGTCGTTGGCAATCCATATTTTTCGCCGGTGCGTTTTACAAGCTCAAGTGCTGTTTCGTCCCCGATGCCGGTGAACGAGTTCGCGCTGGTCCGGTTGGCCTTCCGATAGGATGCCTTAAAAATATAGGGAATGCCAAGGTTCTTACAAATGGAAGACACTTCGTCCGCGACCTGCATTACGAGTTCTTCGCTTTCTACAACACAGGGGCCTGCTATGAGAAAAAAACTGTTTTCGTCATAGGATTGCCCTGTGAATATTTCGGTTAAAAATTTTTCCATCTGGCAAAGGTAAATCTTGACCCTATCTTTTTTGAGCAAGTTTTATTTAGGTTTGTGTCTCACTATTACCAGATCATAAAATCGAAGAATGAATACAACGAAAGAAAAGATCCTGGTGATCGGAGCTTCCGGACAGATTGGAGTGGAATTGACAATGGCTTTAAGATCACTTTACGGCAACTCAAATGTTATTGCATCCGACCTTCGCGAAGAAAATGAACTTTTAAAAGGTACCGGTCCCTATGTTTCCCTTGACGTGATGAATAAGGAAATGCTTCACGTACAGGTCATTCGACAAAACATAACCCAGATCTACCTTTTGGCTGCCATGCTTTCAGCAACGGGAGAGAAAAATCCGAACCTGGCCTGGAACCTAAACATGCAGTCGTTATTAAATGTGCTGGACATCGCCCGGGAAGAGAAACTTCACAAGGTCTATTGGCCCAGCAGCATTGCAGTGTTTGGTCCTTCCTCTCCCAAAAAAGACTGCCCACAGCAGACGATCATTGAGCCGACTACCGTTTATGGCATCAGTAAATATGCCGGAGAATTCTGGTGCAATTACTATTTTCAACGTTACGGTGTTGACGTTCGCAGCATACGATACCCGGGCCTGATCAGTTACAAGTCTGCTCCGGGAGGCGGAACAACGGATTATGCTGTAGAGATTTTTCATGAGGCGGTGAATGGAAAAGACTACACCTGTTTTCTGAAAGAGGATACCTACCTGCCCATGATGTATATGCCAGATGCCATTCGTGCAACAATCGAATTAATGGAGGCTCCCGCAAGTAGTATCAATATCCGGACTTCTTATAACCTTTCATCAATGAGCTTTTCGCCCGCTGAAATTGCAGCGGAAATTGAAAAGCAGGTTCCTGGTTTCAAGATCAGGTATGAACCGGATTATCGTCAGAAGATTGCAGACAGCTGGCCGCAAAGTATCGATGATTCCAGGGCACGTAGCGATTGGGGATGGGCGCACCAGTTCGATCTCCCCGCAATGGTGACCGATATGCTCGCGAATTTGAAGTAGATTAGAAAATACAAACCGTTCGATAAATTATTTTAAACGTACAGACAAATGAATAAACCGACTCTTCTTTTTGCTCCGTTAATGATGGCTGTGATTGGATTGAACGCACAAAACCGTAATGGGGGCGATCCCAAGCTGACGGAGGTATGGACTCCGGAAGCACCAATAATTACTCCAGGTAAGACAGCCAGCGATGCGCCTGCAGATGCTGTTGTGCTTTTCGATGGCAAAGACCTTTCAAAGTGGAAGGCAAAGGACGGGGGCGATGTGAAATGGAAGATCGAAAATGGAGCATTTACTGTTGCTCCGGGCACAGGAGAAATCACATCAAAAGAAGCCTTTGGTGACTGCCAGTTACACATTGAATGGCGCACTCCATCGGTTGTAAAAGGAGAAGGGCAGGGTCGCGGTAACAGTGGAATATTCCTGATGAGCAATTATGAACTGCAAATACTGGACAGCTACAATAACAAAACCTATTCGAATGGACAGGCAGGAAGCATTTATAAGCAACTGATCCCTTTGGCAAATGCTTCACGCAAACCGGGTGAATGGCAAACCTATGACGTGATCTTCACTGCTCCCCGTTTCAGTGATAAAGGATTGCTACTTTCACCAGCCCGCATTACGGTGATTCATAATGGTGTGCTCATTCAGAATAATGCTGCGATCTGGGGAGGTACACAATACATTGGGATCGCTTCCTATGATAAGCATCCGGATCGTATGCCGATCATCCTGCAGGATCATGGCGATCTGGTGAGCTTTAGAAATATCTGGATCAGGAATTTGTAAAACAGTAATAACCTATAGGAGAATAAGTGTCTTTAAGACATTTATTCTCTTTTTCTTTGAATTGAACTAAGCGGTTCGCATGATCTCAAGTCCCGAAATATCAGCAACGGTTTTGTTTTCGAGAATCTTCAGTGTGGCATCCCGTACAAGGATCATAGTGTCATGCAGACCGCACCGCACTTCATCGCAATTCTTACATCGCTCATAGAAATACAAGCTGACACATGGAAGCATAGCAATCGGTCCGTCGATTAGTCGGATGATCTTAGCAAGCGGTACCTCTCTCGGAGGAATTCTAAAATAATAACCCCCACCTTTTCCCTTCTTGCTTTCAAGGATGCCTGCGTTCTTCAGTTGCAATAATATGTTCTCAAGAAACTTAATAGGAATGCTTCTCCGTTCGGCAATTTCCGCGATCAGCGTGGGTTCGCCGTGCGGTTTGCCTGCCATATGCATCAGGGCCTGGAATGCGTATTGAGCTTTTTTAGAAAGCATGTCTTAATGCGGTTTGGAAAGATAATGATTCATACTGTGAGGTCAAATTCCAAGTACATCGCGCATGGAAAATACACCCTTTCTGCCTGCAATGTACTCTGCAGCCTGGACGGCTCCAGATGCAAACCCCGTGCGACTGTGAGCAGTATGAATGATCTCAATGTCATCCACCGATGAAGTGTATTTAACGTGGTGCGTACCCGGAGCAGGGTCGATGCGTTCGCTGACGATCACAAGGTCATGATCTGTTGAGCCGGAATCCTTAACCCAACGGGTTTTCTGATTTGTTCGTGAAAGAACCTGTTCCGCAAGGGTGATGGCGGTACCACTTGGTGCGTCCAGCTTTTGGGTGTGATGTATTTCTTTGATGCTTACGTCATACTGTGGTTGAGTAGACATCAGCGCTGCAAGCCGCTCATTCACCGCAAAAAATATATTTACGCCAATGCTAAAATTACTCGCATAAAGCATAGTGCCGTTAGCTTGTTTGCATAAACTGGCCACTTCATCATAGCGATTCAACCAGCCGGTTGATCCGCATACCACCGGGATACCTGCCTTCAAACAACCGACAACATTTTCATAAGCGGTTTCAGGTCCGGTAAATTCGATAGCAACATCCGCCTTCCGCAGGTTTTCAGGTGTATTGTCTTCAAGGTTTTCTATGTTGATCTTCAAGACGATTTCGTGCCCGCGCTGCAATGCAATTTCTTCGATGGCCCTGCCCATCTTTCCATATCCAATCAGTGCTATTTTCATCTGGGTAAATTAGTGTTGTACGATCTGCGAAGCTAAGAAATCTAGTAGAGCTTTGGTGGATTCTTCGACCCGTGCTTTCCAATGGTGAATACGAAACTCACACCGGGATTCATGTTGTAGTTGAAGATGGTTGGCTTGATCCGCAGAGTCAGATCTTCGCTTACGTCAAACTCTTTCAAATGTGCGTCAACTGTAGCATCGATCACATTCAGGCCCCACATAAGCAGCGTTATCAGGACGGAGTAGTCCATGTTGCGTCGAAACTCATTCCGATAATTTAGTAGTGAGCCAATGGCATTATCCGTGCTGAAAAATATCCAGAGCTTCGGATCTACCCGTTGCTTGTAATTGGCAGTATCACTGCTGGCGATCATTCGCGCGGCATCACGCGTCTTGGTATACCAGTTTTTGTTATAAATGAATGTGCCCACAGGTACACCGATGGCGGCATACACGATCGGCACCTTCCAGTATTTCTTGTTATATACCTGGCCCCATCCGGGAATGATTGCTGATCGAATGGCTGCCTTGCGGGGACTGTGTTTGGGTCGGCGTGCGGCAGTATCCACTACAGGCGCTGCTGCTACAGTATCCATCTTTCTGAATGGAATATTCCCGATACTATCAATTTCCAACGTATCTGCAATTCGGGCGCTATCTCTTTGAGGAATGGTATCCTGTGCCTTCATCGAAAACGATGAAAACAATAACATCAACACAAAAAAAGATTTGCAGACATTCATACCTGGTGAAAGTGATTAATTGGCGGATACCCCCAGTTGCTCGAGGATCTTATTCAAATCCTGGATGGAAAAATATTCAATTGAAATGGAACCATGACCATTCTTATTGTGATTTAGCTTCACCTTAGTACTGAAATGCGATGCAAGACTGTCCTCGATTTTTTTGTATGCTGGTGGCAAAGATGGTTTTGCAACTTCTTTATCCGGGTTTGCAGCTTTATACATCTTCCTTACCAGCTCTTCGGTTTGCCGAACTGATAAATTGCGGTTCTTGATCTCATTGAAAATAAATAACTGGCGGTCGATAGTATCAACATTCACCAGTGCGCGTGCATGCCCCATGCTGATCTCACCCTTTCTTACGGCAACCTGAATATCGGGCGGTAAGCGAAGTAGTCGGATATAATTGGCCACAGTACTTCTTTCTTTGCCCATTCTTTCCGCAACTTCTTCCTGCGTGTGATTTAGTTCCTCCATCATTCGCTTATAGCTTAGTGCAATTTCCATTGCATTAAGATCTTCCCGTTGAAGATTTTCTAACAATGCGAGCTCCAACAGTTGCTGATCATCAGCCTGCCTTATATATGCAGGGATGTCTTTAAGTCCTGCAAGTTTTGAGGCGCGCCATCTTCTTTCACCGGATATTAATCGGAACTTTCCATTCGATAATTTTGACAGCGTAACCGGTTGAACGAGGTCGTGCAGTTTAATAGAAGCCGCCAGTTCATGAAGCGCCTGCTCATCAAAATCGCGTCGTGGCTGCTTGGGATTCGGTTCGATGTCCGCAACGGGTATGCGTTGGATAGTAGTTACCGCTTCCACCACATTGTTCTTCAAATGACCGCTGCTAGTTTTCAGATCGGAGTCGATGCTTTGCAATAAGGATCTTATCCCTTTACCTAAAGCATCTTTATTTTGTTTGGGTGCTGACATTGTATACGTTTAATTAGTACTGCATTCGGCTTTATGCATTCGCATTCTACTCAAGTATCCGGTCTTCCTGCGAGATCTTCGTCTTATTGTTTTTCTGAAGGATCTCTTTTGCCAGGTTCAGATAATTCACCGATCCTTTGCTTAAAGCGTCATAAAGAATCACGGGCTTACCAACACTTGGAGCTTCACTGATCCGCGTATTACGATGAATAATGGTATTGAATACAAGTTCGTCAAAATGTTTTCTTACCTCGCTCACCACCTGGTTGCACAAGCGAAGTCTTCCATCATACATCGTCATTAATATGCCTTCAATTTCAAGTTCAGGGTTAAGTCGGCTTTGCACCAGCCTGATCGTATTTAATAGTTTACCGAGTCCTTCAAGTGCAAAGAATTCCGTTTGAACGGGCACGATAACCGAATCGGCCGCCGTTAGTGCGTTTACAGTGATAAGGCCAAGAGAGGGAGAGCAGTCGATGATCACAAATTCATACTGGTCCTGGATCGGTTCCAGAATTCTTTTCAAAACGCTTTCACGGTTTGGATAATTGATCATTTCAATCTCTGCGCCAACAAGATCAATATGCGACGGTACTACATCCAAATTAGGGATCTCACTTTTGAGTATCACATCGCGAACCGGTGTTGCATTGACCATGCAATCGTATAAGCTCTGTTGTATGTTGTGAAGATCAAAACCTACGCCGGTTGTACTGTTTGCCTGGGGATCTGCATCAACCAATAATGTTGGAAACTCAAGCACCGCAAGGCTTGCGGCCAGGTTGATTGCCGATGTCGTTTTTCCAACCCCTCCTTTCTGATTTGCTACGCCTATAACTCTTGCCATATCATGTTGCCGCTAAGCGGAAATTTTTGTGATCTTTTAGCCGATAGAAATTGTCTGCCCGATAGCGGGTAGCCTCAATTCAATACCTGCTGCCTTGAATTTTTCCACAGCCTTGTCGTGATCAATGCGGATATAACCAAATGTATCGTAATGAACGCCAACAACGGTGCGACATTCAATCATTTCTGTGCACCTGATAGCATCCTCTACGCCCATGGTAAAGTTGTCGCCAATAGGCAACACCGCAAAATTAAGTTTTGCCCAACCTGGTATCAGTTGCATATCCAACGTAAGCGCGGTATCGCCCGCATAGTAGAAACTACCGGCAGCGGAACTGATGATGAAACCCATTGGGTTTCCTCCATAAGATCTGTCGGGAAGGCCCGATGAATGATGTGCAACAACACATTTAACCGAAAAATTCCCGAAGTCTTTACGACCGCCGGTATTCATTGGATGCGTATTTGTCACTCCCTGCTTATTGAGCCATTCATGGATCTCCCAACTGCAAATAACTGTTGCCCCGGTCCGCTTTGCCACACTCACACAATCTGCTATATGGTCCGCATGGCCGTGCGACTGAAGAATGAAATCAGCCTTCAGGTCATTAGCGCTGATAATGTTAGCGGCCAACTCATTATATGTTACGAATGGATCAAATAGAAGGGTCTTTCCTTCGATCTCAACGCTAAAACATGAATGTCCGTAATACGTAAAGTTCATGGTGTTTTTTTTATCCTGTAACTTTCCGGCCTGCAGCGGGCTGCAAAAATACATTTTCAGCAGTGATTATCGCTACGAAATGAAGAATACGCGCTAATATGTCGATGAACCAAGAATACCTGATCATTTCCGGGACAAACAGGGGAGGAAGTAATTCAATGAAAGTGGCACTGCTTTACCAGCAGTTGCTTGCAGAAAACGGTGTAATTGCCCAGATTGCCGGCCTCGAAGAATTGACGACTACCACCAGGACCGAACAATTTGTGTTGTTCGAAGCCGAAAAATTAATGCCGGCAATGAAATATATAATCATCGCTCCCGAATACAACGGAAGCATTCCGGGCATATTGAAATTAATGTTTGATCTGGCTGATTATCGGAAGGTATGGAAGGGAAAGAAAGCACTGCTTGTTGGTATTTCAACCGGTCGTTCCGGAAATGTTCGTGGTCTTGAACACTTAACTACCATATTGAACTATCTGATGGTGGTAGTACATCCTCATAAATTGCCGATCTCTTCTATCGATAAATTATATAACGGTAAAGTTCAGCTCGACGATGATTTAACGATCATTGCCATAAGAGAACAATTGAGAGATTTTGTACAGTTCTAAATTTTTTTGAATGCGAAATTCAGGTTTTTTATGGGTCATCGTTGTTTTGCTGGTGATCCTTGACATATATGTATTCCAGGCCATAAAATTCGTGAGTGCTTCACTGGCGCCGAAATTTAAAGTACCCATCTTCATATTGTACTGGTTGATTTCATTGGCTGCACTTGCTGTCCTTCTTTCCTTGCCGTATATAAACGCAAACTGGAATAAGGCAGCAAGAATGTATGTGTTTGCCATTGTGGTTGCACTCTTCTTTTCAAAATTGCTGGCATCCATGTTCATTGCAGTGGACGACATTAGACGAGGTGGTATGTGGATCCTGCAAAAGCTTTTCAGCAACCCTTCGATCGAGGTAAGTCAGCGGCCGGAAGGAATCACCCGCTCTGCATTCTTGAGCTGGCTTGCTTTAGGCGTAGGTACCACATTGTTTGGATCGCTGATCTATGGATTTTCCAATAAGTACAACTACCAGGTTCGTAAAGTGCGTTTATCATTTAAGAATTTCCCGAACGCTTTCCGCAAATTGAAGGTTGTTCACATTTCAGATATTCATGCAGGCAGCTTTATGGATAAAAAGGCCGTAGAAGCAGGTGTGGAGCGCATCCTGGCCGAGCAGCCGGATCTGATTCTATTTACCGGTGATATTGTAAATGATCATGCCGAAGAGATGGAACCGTTTCTGGATCTTTTCGCAAGGTTGCGAGCGCCGTTGGGTGTCTACAGCACTCTGGGTAATCACGATTATGGTGAATACGCATTACCGGCCGGATTGAACGCCATGGAAAGAAAAGCGATGGTAGCGCGGAATGTTGAAAAATTAATATCGTTGCATAAGCGGTTGGGATGGAAGCTGCTGATGAATGAAAATGTTGTTTTGGAAAAAGATGGCCAAACAATTGCATTAATTGGTATTGAAAATTGGAGCAGGAAAGGAAATTTTCCAAAATATGGTAAATTGAGTGAGGGATACAGGGGTGCCGAAACTGCCGACTTCCGGATCCTGCTAAGTCATGATCCAAGTCATTGGGAAGGGGAGGTTCGTGAACAGTATAAAGATATTGAGTTGATGTTGTCGGGTCACACGCATGGTATGCAATTCGGTGTAGAGATACCGGGTTTTAGATGGAGTCCGGTTCAATATATGTACAAACAATGGGCAGGATTATATCAACAGGATGATCAGAAACTCTATGTAAACAGGGGCTTCGGATTTATTGGTTACCCGGGAAGGGTAGGAATACTTCCGGAAATAACAGTTCTTGAATTTGCATGATTAACCGGCGGCCTTAGTGCGCCTAATTATTAAACAATGAAGTCGAAGCGATGGTTTGTCGTCCTGATGGTTTCCTCACTTTTGCTAAGTAAGCGAGCAACTGCCCAGATAACGTCGTGGGAAGATCTTTTCATTGGCAAGGACACTACTGCGGTGCTCGATTCATTGATGCGCGATTTCGACGATTACCTGGATTCAATCAATTCAAGGAGAAGCGTATTCACTGCAGGATTAACGACAGGCACATCACTGTTTAGTTTTGAAAGCAGCAACAATGCAGTCTACACTACCGAAAGAAAGTTTCTTATATCACCATTTGCAGGATATTTTCACAGCTCAGGTTTCGGAGTGAGTGGTTCTGCATATACTATGATCGACAGAGGATCATTAGTGCCATTCCAATTTGCAATATCGCCGTCCTACGATCTGCTTAAAAAGCGTTTTTCTACAGGTATATCCTACACAAAATTTTTTGTGAAGGACTCTCTTAATTTTTATACCACACCCATTCAACAGGAAGCATTTGCTTACTTCTCTTATAAAGGCTGGTTTGTACGACCAACAGTGAGCGTGTCATATGGATGGGGTAGTACCACGTCGTTTGAAAAGCGCCGGATTAAGATTCAAAAGAATAGGAAGAAAAACGCCCGGAGAATTGACATCACGGAAAAAAGAGAAGAGTCATTACACGATCTGTCAGTTGTGTTCTCTGTAAAAAAAGATTTCAGCTTTCATGATGTTTTGCGCAAGCGCGATATGGTTTCGCTGACGCCTGTACTCCTTGTCAATTGCGGAACACAGCAATATGGGTTCAATAGTAGCTATAGTTATACCAGTACTGCCAAAGTTAAGTCGGGTAATCTTCCAAGCAACGTTTCCATCACCGATCGTTCAACATTCAGCCCTCAATCGGCAGCAGTGATCATGCGGGCAAGTTATCTATGCGGCAGATTCCTGGTGCAACCGCAATTCGTGATGGATTATTTTATTCCTGGCACAGAGCAGCAATTAAATGCTGCATTTTCCGTTACCGCAGGTGTGAGTTTTTAATGCATGATTTTTTCGAATAAGCGTTGTTAATGTTATTTAACAGCATGGAAATCAATCTGGCATTTATCTTGGAACCACAATTCGAAAACTAAATCAATCAACACATGAAAACAAGAACCCTTCTGCTTTTCGCAATTGCCCTTGCCATTAGCACTGTATCATTCTCACAAGGATTTCAACTTGGAATTAAAGGTGGCGCTAACCTCGTTAAGATCGAAGGCAAATCATTCAAAGACGGATTTCAACAGGGTTATAATTTGGGAGCTTTCGCAGCAATCAACTTCAGTCCGAAGATCGGTATTCAACCAGAGGTTTTATGGAACCAGACGAATACAAAAACATCAAATGAGTTCGACGACCTTTACAACGATGGTCTTGGTGAATTGAAAGACGTGAAATTGAATTATCTCACTGTTCCGATTCTTGTAAACTTCAGCCCAAGCAAAATTGTTACGTTTCAGGCCGGACCACAATTTGGGATCTTACTGAACCAGGACAAATCACTTCTTGAAAATGGTAAGGAAGCTTTTAAATCAGGGGATCTTTCAATGCTCGGAGGTGTTCAGTTAAACCTCGGCAGCTTCAAATTAGGAGGTCGCTATGCGGTTGGTTTATCCAACATCAACGATATCGACAACCAGGATGAGTGGAAGAGTCGTAGTTGGCAATTGTATCTTGGATTCCGAATTTTATAAGCAGGAAATACATCTGTAAGAAAGCAGGGAGCTCAGGTCTTCCTGCTTTTTTTATGCCCTCTCTTCAAAATCTTTCATGCGAATTCGGCACTCGGTTTAAAATGGTATCAATCTTGACCAAATAGATAGCATGATGAATTTAAAGTGAATGCCAGCAGGATGGTGTTACTTTGTCATAGTTAAATATGGATATGAAAGAGACGAAATTATTGTTCAGACCTGAAGATGAAATGGATTTCTTACCCATCATTCCTTTAAATGAACACGATGGTGAAAATGGCGTTGAGATTGAGGTTCCGGCGGAATTGCCTTTGCTGCCCCTGAGGAATACGGTGTTGTTCCCTGGTGTTGTATTGCCTATAACCGTTGGAAGGGACAAGAGTATAAAGGCCGTGAACGACGCATATAAGGCTGACAAATTGATTGGTGTGGTTGCGCAAAAAGACAGTGAAGTGGAAGATCCCACTGTAACCGATCTTGAAGATATTGGCACGATTGCTAAAATTATCAAGCTGATCAAAATGCCCGACGGTGGCACCACGGTGATCATACAGGGAAAGAAGCGATGCAAGGTTTCGACTGTGCTCACAGATGATCCTTATTTCAAAGCGCAGGTGGAAGTACTCGAAGACGAAGAAGCGCCGCAGACCGAAGACTTTGAAGCTTACGTGTCTAACATAAAGGACCTCGCAGCACAGATCATTCAATTATCACCGAACATCCCCTCCGAAGCGGGTTTGATCTTACGCAACATCGAGAGCCCTTCATTCCTGATACATTTTATATCAAGCAACCTTAATACAACGCTTGTAGAAAAGCAGCAACTTCTTGAATTAAATCACATCCAGGCACGAGCGGATATTTTGATGCAGTTGCTGCAACGTGAACTACAATTTGCGGAGTTAAAAAATAAGGTAACAACTAAAACAAAGGCTGAACTGGATAAACAGCAGCGTGAATACTTTCTCCAGCAGCAGCTTAAAAGCATCAAGGACGAGCTTGGTGGCGATACCAACGATCTTGAAGTGAAGGAGATGCTGAAGAAAGCCGAAACAAAGAAGTGGCCACAGTCGGCAAAGGACATGTTCCAGAAAGGAATAGAAAAGCTGGAGCGCATGCATCCCTCCACACCTGATTATTCAGTAGTGTATAATCACCTTGACCTCATGCTCGACCTCCCCTGGGATGAGGTGACAGAAGATTCTTATGACCTTATCAAAGCAAAAGAAGTTCTTGATAACGATCATTATGGTATGGGCAAGATTAAGGAGCGAATCCTTGAATACCTTGCTGTGCTGAAGTTGAAGGGCGATATGAAAAGCCCCATACTTTGTTTTGTAGGACCTCCCGGAATAGGCAAGACATCGCTGGGAAGAAGCATCGCCAATGCTGTCGGAAGAAAATACGTACGTCTGAGTCTGGGTGGTTTGCGCGATGAAAGCGAAGTTCGTGGTCACCGCAAAACCTATATCGGAGCGATGCCCGGACGTATCATTCAGTCCATTCGCAAAACAAAATCTTCCAACCCGGTAATGATATTGGATGAGATCGATAAAGTAGGAAATGACATGCGAGGGGATCCTTCATCTGCACTTCTCGAAGTTCTTGACCCCGAACAAAACAATTCATTTTACGACAACTACCTGGAACTGGAATACGATCTGAGCAGAGTTCTGTTCATCGCCACAGCAAATGATATCAATAACATTCAGCCCGCGTTACGTGACCGACTGGAGATCATTTACCTCAGCGGATACGCGGTTGAAGAAAAGCTGGAGATCGCACGAAGGCATCTTGTTCCAAAACAAAGAGAACAACATGGCCTGAAAAATGTGAATTTCCGAATCACCGATAAAGTTTTATTGCGACTCATTCAGGACTATACCCGGGAAAGTGGTGTTCGAGAGCTGGACCGTCAACTGGCATCGGTGATGCGATACATTGCGCGCGAGTTTGCAATGAATGAGAAGGTCAAGCCGGCTTTGAGTGCTGAAGACATTGAAAAAGTGCTGGGCCGCCCACGTTATTCGAACGATATGTATAAGGCTGCAAACATTCCCGGCGTAGCAGTGGGTTTAGCATGGACATATGTTGGCGGCGATATTCTCTTTGTCGAATCAAGTCTCAGTGAAGGTAAAGGCGAATTGAAGCTAACTGGTAATTTGGGTAACGTGATGAAGGAGAGTGCGCATACAGCGCTAACATACTTACAGTCAAATGCAAGAAAACTGGGAATCGACCCACACATATTTCATAAGAAAAATATTCATGTACATGTGCCCGAAGGTGCAGTGCCGAAGGACGGACCAAGCGCTGGTGTTACAATGCTTACCTGTATGGCATCGGCATTAACCGGCCGTAAGGTTCGGTCATTCCTTGCAATGACTGGAGAGATCACTTTGCGTGGACTTGTGTTGCCGGTTGGTGGAATCAAAGAAAAGATCCTTGCTGCAAAAAGGTCGGGCATAAAAGAGATCGTACTGTGTTGGCAAAATGAAAAGGACGTACAGGAAATAGATCCGTCATTTATTACCGGCTTGAGATTTCATTATGTCAAAACATTGCAACAGGTTCTTGATATTTCACTACAGGGGAAGCCTGAAAATTAACATTAAGGTAATATTCGACTGAATTTTTGAAAGCCATTCATTTTATCTTTGTGCTTTCATATGGCAAGCAATCGTTAGTGGCCCGTTGTTTCTACAATGGGCTTTTTATTTTGTGCCTTTAGAAGTTCATTTAACGATCACGCGACTGACGCCATAATACTTTCTGAGTGAGTCTTTGATGCGAGCTGTGTCTGCGGGAGATGCGGGTAACTGAAAATACAAAGCGAAAAAGCTTGAATCCGCATTTGTTTCCAATTGGATATCCTGCATATTATTTTTGATCTGTTGGTATCTTCTTACAGCCCGCACTTTATTATCCGTTTGTTCAATTACAAATCTATAAGCGCCCTGTTGTTGAGCCAATGCATTCGGCTCTTGTCCGGATGTATTTGGAGAATACTGGTTTGCGCTGTCTGAAAACAGACGCGTCGTGTCCGGTATAATCGGTCTTTGTTGTAAAGTATCCTGTTGGAAAATGTTTGCGCTATCAACCCCATTGGAATCATTAGGATTTGCCTGCTTGTTTGAGCTATAAACGATATAGCCGCCATATATAATTGCAGCAAGGCCTACAAGAACAGCAACCGCTATCAGGAGTTGTTTCGGAAGATTGTTCGATTGTTGCCTATAAGAGGGGGAGTCGAAGCGCTGTAGTGCATCTTCACTGCTGATCTCTTCATGCGGCACTTCAAGCCTGTCGACCAATGGCAGACCTGGTATGAATTCATAAGAACCCTGCCTGGTTTTTTGAAGTGTTCCAATACCTTCAAAGTAAAAAGGCTTGCCAATATTCAGCAGAATTTTTCCATCTGAAAGATAGGATTCGAGATCTGACTCTGCCAGGGGCCGGATCTTTCCCGTCTCGGCGCGTATGAAATCGATCAGTGTTTCATCAGGACGTAACACAGGCTGTTGAACATATCGAATATGCTGGTATATATCGGAAAAGTTCTTATCCGTTGTTTCAGGAATAGGAACATTCGGATCTAAAGTGAAAACGCCGATGCCGGGGAGAGATAAGGTCTTATGCTGGTATAAATACTTTCCAAAAATTGCCGATAACTTCAAAATGACTTGGATTTAGGCGCCAATTTAGGGAATAATCTCAATATGGAACGTTTTGATCGAATTCACGTCAATGGCATGTATAAGTTTATCTTTGCATTATGCTCACAGAAAGAGAGAAGGAATTTGTCGAATATTGGGAAGCGAATCGACTTCATCAAAAAAAAATATTTACTCAATTTATCTCTGGCATACCACTGGGATTGCTCTTCGCGTTACCGGTTATGCTGATATTATTCACCGGTCGGTTATGGTATCGCCGCGCCGACATGGTTGCATATTCCAGCGCAAGTCCTTTGTTTATTAGTATTGCAGTATTTATTATTGCGATCTTTTTTGCGGTGTTTAATAAACGGCATCAGTGGGAAATGAAGGAGCAACAGTATCTTGAGTTGAAAGCAAAAGAAAACGCTGCAGCAAAAAGAGATGCAGCGGAATTGAATAATACCATGTCCAATAGCAGCAACAAATAAAACCAATTATGAAGAAAGTTTTTGTGACCCTGTTTCTTGCAGCATTAGTGTTTACGGGGTGTTTGAAAAAAGAAACGGGTTGCCCGTATGGCTCGGCACAGGTAACTGTTCCGGCATCTGAAGATCAGGCCGTGAGAGATTACCTGGCGGCGAATTCTATCAATGCGCAAAAGCATTCGAGCGGCGTTTATTATGAGATCGTATCTGAAGGCACTGGTGTAACTCCGGATCTTTGTTCGCAGATCCAGGTGGCTTATGTGGGTAAGCTTACAACTGGTACAACATTCGATTCTAACAACAATGCAATTTTTGTATTAGGATCATTGATCGAAGGCTGGAAGAAAGGATTGCCATTGATCAAAAGTGGTGGAAGGATCCGGTTGTATATACCGCCAGCTCTAGGCTATGGCAATGTTGATGTGAAAGATCAAAATAATACTGTTGTGGTTCCACGCAATTCTGTTCTCGTTTTTGATGTGACCCTCACTTCAGTTCAAAACTAAATCGCTCATTAAACCAATCATTTGCCACACGAATCCATTTCCGTTTTCGATATATTTAAGATCGGTGTAGGTCCTTCGAGTTCTCACACATTAGGACCATGGCGGGCTGCGCAGCAATTCGTTCACTCGATACGGCGACAATACGCCCTGGCGGAAGTGGATTCTGTTCATGTACTACTCTATGGATCGCTTGCAAAGACGGGGCGCGGACACGGTACGGACGTAGCCATCTTATTAGGTTTGTCGGGCGAAGACCCTGTTACCACTGAGGTGGAACTCATACAACCACGAATAGACGCAATAAATACGTCATTGTCGCTTCGCCTGGGTGGAGAGCACACTATTGCTTTCAACCCCGTTACCGATATAGAATTTCTGTTTACCGAATCACTGCCATTTCATCCAAATGCTGTCACCTTTCTGTGCAGACTTAGCAACCAGGAACAAATAGCAGAAACCTATTATTCCATTGGAGGCGGATTCGTTGTGCAAGAGGGACAGCGGCCTAAGGCGACTGAAACTGTTCAACTTCCTTTTCCTATTGACAGGGCTGAAGACCTGCTCCACTGGTGTAGGAAAACAGGGTTGTCCATCAGTGAAGTAGTTTTGGAAAATGAATCGGTATGGCGTCCGGAAATACAAACAAAACAACAGATGCTGCGCATCTGGGATGTGATGCGCGAATGTATCTACCGCGGGTGTCATACTCCAGGCATGTTGCCCGGGGGTTTGAATGTTCGTCGTCGGGCATCTGAACTAAACCGTAGGTTATTGAAGGATCAGCAGTATTCAGATTATGAAGGCTGGGCGCAGGCTATTCGAAAAGGTGGCCATGATTTTAAATACATCCTTGACTGGGTAAGTTGTTTTGCGCTTGCGGTCAATGAAGAAAACGCCTCCTTCGGCCGGGTGGTCACGGCACCTACAAACGGAGCAGCGGGAGTGATCCCTGCAGTTCTACAGTATTTAGTCATATTCAATGAAGGGATCACTGAAGAAAAGATCCTATCGTTTATGTTCACCGCCGCAGAGATCGGAAGCATATTTAAGAAAGGCGCCACCATAAGCGCCGCGATGGGTGGGTGCCAGGCCGAAATTGGCGTGTCTTCTGCAATGGCGGCTGCAGGTTTAACGGAGGCATTGGGAGGAACCCAGCGCCAGGCATTGATGTCTGCCGAAATTGCGATGGAGCACCATTTGGGGCTTACCTGCGATCCGATTGGAGGACTTGTACAAGTGCCCTGTATTGAGAGAAACACCATGGGAGCTATCAAAGCAATCACTGCTTCGCAACTCGCACTTCAAAGCATGCCTGATTTTGCAAAAGTTTCCCTGGATGCGGTCATCAAAACCATGTGGGATACGGCAAAGGACATGAGCTTCAAGTACAAAGAAACCGCTGAAGGAGGACTTGCGGTAAACATCCCGATTAGTTTGCCTGAATGCTGACAGGAGACCGATTACCGATTCACCGACTACCGATTCACCGATTCACTGATTCACCGACTACCGATTACCTTCGCCCCTGGCTGTTTTTTCTTGCGGATGAATTCTTTTGATTCGATGAAAACCACGCCATTTCTACCTTTCTCACCAAATTTTTCTATTGCCTTTTCGTCCTTAAATACAGTAACTGTAGCAATTTCCCCGGGAGCAACCTTCTGTAGCTCTGCAGGTGCGATCTCCACACTGTCCAGGTAATACACCGGTTCCATCACCGAGGTGCGCGTTGTCTGTTGTGCGTTCACTCCGTGAAGCGACGCAATCAGTATTAACATTAATATCAACCCTCTTTTCATGTCTTCGTATTTGCGCCGCGAAGATACGCATACATTCCCTATGGCCGGACATTAAAAGTGCCCCTTATGCAGGAGCACCGATTTGTAGTTGTCTATGTAAATAGTTTATCTACTTATTGGAAGGAGGCAACAACACTCCATCGATTACATGAATGATGCCGTTGGATGCCGGTATAGAAGTAACGATCGTAGCGGTTTCATTTACCATCACTTTTCCGTCTTTTACGGAGATCTTAATATTTCCTCCATTCGCCTGGCCAATCGATTGACCGTCCTGGAAGTTCTCCGGTTTGAAAACACCTAATGATACATGGTATTGCAGGATATCCTGCAACTGCTCCCGCTGCGCGTCTTTCATGAGATTATCGACGGTGCCCGAAGGTAATTTGTCGAATGCTGCATTCGTTGGAGCAAAGACAGTGAATGGTCCGGCATTGGATAGGGCGTTTACGAGTTGCGCTTGTTTAACCGCGGCTACAAGTGTTGTATGATCTTTACTTGTAGAAGCTACCTGGACTACATTTTTTTGCGATACGTCATCCTGAACATTCAATTGACCGACTTCGCCAGTAGGGGCAGCAGCGTCTGTTTGTGTGGCTGAGTCATCGCCAGAGCTATCAGCACATGAGAAAACGAGGCATAAACTTGAAGCTACAAGCAGATGCCTGAAAATTTTTTTAATGATCATGAAACAGGTTTTTAGGTGAGTTATTTACAAACATATCCGGCCATATGATTGGCTTTTATGCGTTCAATCATAAACCTCTTTATTTTTCACCTATAACGCAAAAATCAAACCCGTCGATGACTAATTCAGCAGGGGATTTATCTCGATCTCTTTCTGATCGATCTGGGTATAATCGCGGATTTCATTGTACAGGGTGTCCCGCTCTATCGGTTGCCGGCCCGCCTGTTTGATCAGCGTTACCAGTTCAGCGGTGTTCATGGAAGGGTTCTGTTCTTCAGAGCCGGCCATGGAATAGATCTTTGTAGAATCGTCGATCGTTCCGTCGATATCATTTACGCCGAAGCTTAACGTTAATTGGGCATTATGACGACCCAGCATGGGCCAGTAGGCTTTAAGATGTCTGAAGTTGTCCATGTACAGGCGGGAAACGGCGTACATCTTCAGATCTTCTATGATGGTAGCTTCCGCAACATTACTCATAGCATTGTTTTGGTTACGGAACTTGAGAGGAATAAATGTATTGAAACCGCCAGTTCTGTCTTGCAAACTGCGCAATCTTTCCATATGATCAACCCGATGCCAGTATTGTTCAATATGTCCATAAAGTAAGGTTGCATTACTATGCATACCAAGCTGGTGTGCCGCTTCATGAATGGCAAGCCATCCATTAGCATCCACTTTATCGTCGCAGATCTGCATACGGATCTCTGGATGAAAAATTTCGGCCCCACCGCCTGGAAGCGAATCCAGACCTGCCTCCTGGAGATATTTCATGCCTTCGATATTACTTACTTTCGCTTTACGGAACATGTAATCTAACTCCACCGGAGTAAAGCCCTTTATATGAAGCTCCGGCCTGTGTGCCTTGATCTTCCTAAGCAGGTCTGCAAAGAACTCAAGATTAAGCTTGGGGTGAACTCCACCAACAATGTGAACTTCAGTCACAGGCTTCCCGTCGTAACTTTTTACGATGTCCAGCATCTGGTCATTGGTCAGCTCCCAGCCTTCCTCACGATGCGCATACAGGCGGGAATAAGAACAGAAATTGCAGGAAAACACACAGATGTTTGTGGGCTCGATGTGGAAGTTGCGGTTGAAATAAGTACGGTTACCATGCTCCCTCTCCCTGACATGATTGGCAAGTGCTCCCACGAAAGGCAGACTCGCTTTCTCGAAAAGTGCAACACCTTCTTCCGGAGTGATTCTTTCCTGGTTATATATCTTTTCGGCAATTCTGCGTATCACGAGATCTTTCTCTGCACCGATAATTGTTGTAATTCCTGTGTTCATCATTGATTGATTATAAGGCCGGGCAAAGTTACGCCATAAACATGTACTTTATCCGGGCGGTCACTATGACCTTTGTTAGCCAGACTTCTGACAAGAGTTTACCCAAGCGCACCAGCAATGCACCCGCACATCAGGCATGCGATTGTGCCGCCGATGAGAGCTTTCACACCGAGTTCCGTAAGATTTTTGCGTTGGTTCGGCGCCAATTGGCTTATTCCGCCGATCTGTATGCCGATAGACGCAAAGTTCGCAAACCCACAAAGTGCATAGGTGGTGATCAGTATTGATTTTGGGTCCGATATTTTTGCTGAGCTCTTCATCTCGCCAAATGAAATGTAGGCAACGAACTCATTTAATATCGTTTTTTCTCCGAGCAATTGACCAACCTGGATCATCTCTTTACTGTCCACGCCGATCAGCCATGCAACGGGCGCGAACACATACGCAAGCATCATTTGCAGCGATAGCGAATCATATTTCCCACCGGTCATGCGAGCAATGTCGTCATTAATTCTGAACCAGTAGCCGACTGTACCGAGAAGATAATTGGCCAGGTACATCAATGCTGTAAATACGATCAGCATCGCGCCTACATTCACTGCAAGCTTAAGTCCATCGGTAGTTCCCAGGGAGATCGCATCCAGGAAGTTATCGCCCACCTTTTCTTTAGGTACCTTCAGCTCTTTCATGAATTCCTGTGTTTGCGGATACAGGATCTTCGAAACGATGATCGCTGCGGGGGCACTCATGATGGATTGGCTCAACATGTGAACAGCGAAATACTCCTGCTGTGCAGGATCGTTGCCACCTAAAAATCCGACATAAGCAGCCAGCACACTTCCCGCAGTATTAGCCATTCCACCGACCATTATACAGAGGATTTCCGAGCGTGTCATTCTTTCGAGGAAGGGGCGGATCATCAGGGGTGCTTCAGTCTGCCCAAGGAAAATATTGGCTGCGGTAGAAACACTTTCCGGTCCGGAGATGCCTATCTTCTTTAGCAGCCAGGCGAAGAAAAACACGATGATCTGAAGCACACCCAGGTAATACAACATTGCAGAAAGTGCGGCAAAGAAGATGATGTTGGGGAGCACCTGTACTGCAAATACATAGGCCCAGTGTCCCGTAGGATCGGCAAGTTTACCGAAGATGAATTCAGTTCCTTTATGACCAATGTTGATCAGTTCAACGAATTGATGAGAGATCCAGCCGAAAATAATCTGAATAAAATCAACTCTCAAAACCCCGAGTGCAAAAGTGATCATCGCCACGATGCCGATGACTACCAGCTTCCAGTTGATGGCCTTTCGGTTGTTGCTCAATAGGAAACAGACAAGGATCAGGAAGAACATACCCAATGCACCCCGCAAAAGGTTTTCTACGGTTGGATTCATCTATGTGGAATTATTTTTTTTGAAAAGACGCGGAAAGATAAGGTAAAACCGCATGGGTGGGATAAGAAGGCACGCGCTAGCGCAGGAAATAGGGGATTTTATGTAGGAAACCAATACGGAGGATGAGTGAAGGAGAAGAGGTATCAAAGTGTTGGCAAAGCAATGTTGTGGGAACCGAAAGCTCGTAAAACAAAAGCGCCCCGTTTCCAGGGCGCAGAATCTATTGCAATGTTACGTTTGATTTAGCTGAGGTGCGCTTCAATCTTCTTCACAAAGTTCGACTTTGGTTGAGCACCCACCAGTTTATCGACAACCTCGCCGCCCTTGATGAAAAGAATGGCTGGGATTGATGTAATTCCATAATTGATGGACAATTGAGGGTTATGGTCAACGTTTACCTTGCCCACATTTACCTTACCATTGTACTCTTTGGAAAGTTCTTCGATAACGGGTCCTATTGCCCGGCAGGGGCCGCACCACTCAGCCCAGAAATCAATTACCGTTAATTTATCTGATGACAATACCTTTTCCTGGAAGTTTGCATCGGTGAATTCTACAGCCATATTTGTGTATTTAAAGTTGATTTTTACAATCTAAGAGTCTCAAATTTACGACCATTTTTCTAAAACGGTCATCACGACACAACCATTACATCCACGTCGGTGCGCTCATTAAGCCAATTGGTTAATTCATCATTCATTTCAATGCCGGATTCCATCGTATACAGGCACGACTTCAAATTGTTACGCCTGTCGACAATGTTGAATTTTAACGCGGATTTACCCGGATGCTCCTTACTGTTCTTTACCATAAAGTCTACAAATTCCCGGCTTAGCGATCTTGATTCGATCTCGATGACAAGCTGTCGTGTCATTACCTGCTTTATGCTTTCCAATAAGATCATCCGATCCACCTTGAATTCAAAGGTCTGGTTAAATCGTTGCCGAAACTGACCGGTCAGAAATAAGTTCTTCCCCTTTTCGAGGTAATTCGAAAATTTCATGTAATCGTCTGACCACAAAGTGAATTCTGATTTGCCCGTGTAGTCTTCAATTATAAACGATCCAAATTGCCTGCCGGTCTTTGTTACCCTGTGTTGCGCATCCACAACAAGTCCCGCCAGCTTTAATATGCGACCGGGATTGGGCTGCAGACCCAGGGCATCTTTTATCTCATTGTACTCGCCAAGTGGGGTTATTCCATAATGTTTGATCTCGAATTTAAAGTGATCCAGTGGATGCCCGCTCATGAACATACCTGTCACATTTTTTTCATGATCGAGCTTTTCGGTGAGCGTCCACGGCTCACAGGGCGGAATCTTTGGTGGTACTACTGTTGGCATGGCGATATCGCCAAACAACGTATTGGAACTGCCGGTAGCACTGAGCTGAAACTGGTTTCCAAAACGAATGATCTTTTCAAGACCGCTGATGTTCTCCCCGGGCAGACAATAAAAATATTGTGCGCGATGCAATTCCGGAAAACAATCAAATGCTCCTGCATAAGCAAGACTTTCCAATGTTTTCTTATTCACCGTGCGCTGGTTGGTTCTCTTAACCAGGTCAAAAATTGATTCATAGGGGCCGCTCTTCTCGCGCTCTTCAATGATACTCTCCACAGCCGCTTCGCCAACACCCTTCAATCCGCCAAGACCAAACCGGATCTCACCACGATTGTTAACGGCAAAGCCTTTTTTTGATTCATTAATATCAGGACCGAGAACCACTCTGCCAATGCGTTTGCATTCTTCCATGAAGAAAGTGATCTTATCAATACTGCCAGCATTGTTCAATACCGCAGCCATGTATTCAGCAGGGTAGTGCGCTTTTAAATATGCGGTCTGGTATGCGACATATGCATAGCAGGTAGAATGCGATTTATTAAATGCATATTGCGCGAAAGCTTCCCAATCGGCCCAAATTTTTTCAAGCTTGTCGGCAGGATGTCCCTTTGCCACAGCGCCGCTAACAAACTGCGCTTTCATTTTATCAAGGACCGATTTCTGCTTCTTACCCATCGCCTTTCGAAGCACATCGGCATCACCTTTACTAAAACCTGCAAGCTTTTGTGCCAGCAACATCACCTGTTCCTGGTACACCGTAATACCATAAGTGTCCTTCAGGTATTCTTCCATTTCAGGAAGGTCATAACTGATCGCTTCGCGACCATGTTTACGATCGATGTAGTTCGGGATGTATGCGATTGGACCGGGGCGATACAAGGCGTTCATCGCGATCAGGTCATCGAACTTATCAGGCTTCAGATCACGCAGATACTTTTGCATGCCGGGACTTTCAAACTGGAAAGTACCGATGGTATCCGCTCTCTGATAGAGTTCAAATGTTTTTACATCATCGAGGGGTATGGTATCTATATCGATGGTAACACCATGATTCTGCCGGATCATCTCCAGTGCATTCTTAATGATCGAAAGTGTTTTCAATCCAAGGAAGTCCATCTTGATAACACCTGAATCCTCAATAATGCTTCCTTCAATTTGTGTAACCCAGAGATCTGAATCTTTGGCTGTACAAACAGGAATTAATTCAGTAAGATCTTTTGGCGCTATGATGATACCTGCGGCGTGAATACCGGTGTTTCTTACGGAGCCTTCCAGTCGCTCAGCCTGGCGCAACACTTCCGCGTCAAGATTGTTGCCATTGTATATTTCGCGAAGTTTGCGAATGGCTTCCATATCATCGGAACCCAATCCTTCTTTTTCTTCGAGCGATTTTTCTCCTTCCTTTGCTGTCATGGGCGCGTGCAATACACGTCCCAACTGTATTCCAGGCTTCTCAGGTACGAGCTTCGCTAATGCATTTGATTCTGCAAGCGGGAGATCCAACACACGCGCAACGTCTTTTATACTTGACTTTGCTGCCATCGTACCGTATGTGACAATCTGCGCTACCTGGTTTTGGCCGTATTTATTAACTACATAATCGATTACACGTTGCCGTCCTTCGTCGTCGAAGTCTGTATCTATATCGGGCATCGACTTACGATCCGGATTTAAGAATCGCTCAAAAAGGAGATTGTATTTTATGGGATCGATGTTGGTAATGCCGATGCAATACGCAACCACGCTTCCTGCTGCAGAACCCCTTCCGGGACCCACAAACACGCCCATTTGTCGGCCCGCTTTAATGAAATCACTTACGATCAAAAAGTATCCCGCAAATCCCATCGTTTTGATGGTGAAGAGCTCAAAGTCAATGCGTTCCTGGGTTTCAGGGGATACGTCGTTGTATCGCTCTTTGGCACCGATATATGTAAGATGCTTGAGGTATTCCCATTGGTTCAGGTTACTATCCTCATGAACCTGGAACTCTTTAGGTATCGGGAAAGCAGGTAAGAGAATATCTTTCTTAAGATTCAAAACATCCACTCGATCGACGATCATGTTAGTATTATCGATCGATTCAGGAATGTCTTTGAACAGTTCCTTCATTTCCTGCTGGCTCTTGAAATAAAACTGGTCGTTAGGAAACTTGAATCTTCGATCGCGGATATGCGTATCGTCGTTCACAAAATCGTCGTAGCCAGGAGTGCTTTTCTTTTCACCGGTATTAATGCATAAAAGAATATCGTGTGCATTGTAATCGTCCCGATCAGTATAGTGACTATCGTTTGTTGCGATGACCGGAACATTATATTTTTTTGAGAAGCGAACTAATACCTCATTGATCTGCTCCTGTTCTTTCAGATTGTGTCTCTGTAGCTCGATAAAATAATCTTCACCAAACATATCGAGCCACCAGGTAAATTCTTTTTCGGCCGCATCTTCACCATCATGCAAAATGGTTTGAGGTACATAGGCACCGATACAGCAGGTTGTAGCAATAAGTCCTTCATGATATTTTTCGATGAGTTGCTTATCGATCCGCGGATATTTAGAATACATACCTTCTATATATCCAAGTGAGGTGAGCTTAACAAGGTTGCGATAACCGGTGGCATTCTTTGCAAGAAGCACCTGGTGATAGCGCTCATCCTTCTGATCCTTGGTAAATGTTTTGCGGGTGCGATCCGCCACCACATAAAACTCACAACCCACGATGGGTTTCACTTTGAGCGATCCGTCCTCATTCTTGTGCTTATAGGCTTCAGATACGAACTCAAAAGCGCCAAACATATTCCCGTGGTCGGTGATGGCAATGGCGGGCATGCCATCTTTGATCGCTTTTTTATAGAGATTTTGAATCGAAGCAGCTCCATCCAGTAAGGAGAACTGCGTATGTACATGTAGATGGGAATATTGGGACATTTAAGTTCTTTGAGCCGTTGAAAACCACAAAAGGCAAATTTACCGTTGATTTGGCAATGTATTTGCGTAGTTTGCGCAAGTTTTTGTTAACACAGCTAGCCCGCGGGCGTTGAAAAATAAAGTTCGAATGTCCACGAAATTTCTGGTTTTTATCATATTAGTTCTGGCTACAAGCTGCTCCACCTTGAAAAGGGCTACAACGCCTACGGGATCTTCGTCTCACAGTAAAAAAGGAAACTCTCCATTCATAGAAACCATTGCTATCAAACCCGATGTAGAGAAAGATGTGCCTACAAAAGTTGTTCGCATCAATTCCGGCTTTGATATGTCAAAGGCGCCGGCTTCAAGCGCTTCGTCCATCGAGGTTGCTGGCGCACTTCAATTTAAATACTCGATACTCATGAATCTGCCGGTTGAGGAATTGGGAGACAGTCGCATTTATGAATTTCTCGAAGAATGGTATGGTACTCCCTACCGTTATGGCGGCAATACTAAGTCGGGCATCGATTGTTCGGCGTTTACCTGTTATATGTTAAGTACATTGTTTAGCGTTGCACTTCCCCGTACATCGCGGGAACAATTCAGCATTTCCATGAAGATCGATAAGGATCAGATGACCATTGGCGATCTTGTATTTTTCAAAAACCGCAGCAGCATCTCACATGTGGGTGTGTATCTTGGCAATAATAAATTTGCACATGCAGCAACATCAGGCGGTGTAATGATCAGCGATCTTGATGAGCAGTATTTCGCTAAGCGATACGCAGGTGCAGGAAGAGTGATCCACCTTGCCGCATTGCAACAAGGGTCAACTTCAATGAGTGGGAGTCGCTAATCTTCTATCTTCTTTTAAGAGCACGCAACATGCGTCTTCTGACGTTATTGAATACCTGTTCAACATCCGGTGTGATTTTCAAAACCAAAATCCCGCTAATGAATAGCAAAAGGAACATGGTGCTTCGCAACATGATCCAGTGTAGTCCCAGGAACCGATCGAAAAGATAGTAGCAAATCACAAAAGCGGCACCTCCCAATAACAACACATAGAGAGATTTAATGGAAAAGGGTTGCATTCCGAATTTGCGATATAAAAACACATAGCGAATGGCATTGTAAATAGTAAAGCCGATCAGGTTAGAAATTGCTGGACCAACTACACCCATCTGTTTAGTAAGGATATAATTCAACGGCAAAAGGATCAGCAAAAGAATGATGCCGGTAAAAAACTCGAACCTCCAGAACGTGGATGTGCCAATGATTTGAGAGTTTACTCCGGTTCCCATATCGAGTATCCAGCGCAGGCCAATGAATAGGAAAACGGGAAGGGCCTGGGTGTAAGTATCCTTAAGATTGAAAGTGTAAACACCGTCGCGAAAGTTTAGATAAATGAGACAAAACATACCGACAGAAAACATCAGCATATTGATCGATGAACGTTGGTAAATGCGATTGATGCGATCCAGGTCCTTATCTTTCCAGGCTTGTGCAAGTGGTCCTACCGCGGCTGAAATTACACCCCGCTGCGGTGCCTGTATCAATGAGCCGATATTCTGCGCTAATGTGAAGATACCCGCATACATCAATCCGTTTGGAATCACCGCTGCAATGATGATGGTATCAAAGACGCTGGCCACATTATATATAAGCTGACCGCCCCAGACAAAAGAAACGAGTGTTGCAATTTTCTTATAAAACTTCTTTGATACGCGACTTAATGAAAGCGTAAGTTTTGCCTTCTTTGTAAGGAGAATATATGCGAGCAGCGATAATGCCAATGCAAGGTAACTGAGTGAATAAAGTTTGATAAACTGGCTGAAACCATTCAATACACCAAATAAGAAAAGCGCAATCAATATTGTGGTGAAAAGGCGGAACTGAATTTCTCGCAGATAGTTGGTGAGAATGGATTTTTTTAATTGCCAGCCATATGCTTCGAGTATTGCAAAAATAGTAAGTCCGAAACCGAAGGGAAATATCCAATAGTAATAGTGTACAAGCTCAGCGGAGTTTGTTCCAAACTTTCGCACTACCAGATCTTTTAATAATATACCTGCAATGATAACCAGGCCGAACCCGGCGGTGGCAATAACAAGACTCCATGTTAATTGATCGTTCTTATCGCGCGGCAGATTGTCATTATAGTACGGAAAAAATTTATGGATGTATGCGGGCATTCCAAGGCTTGCAAAAGAGAACATGATATTCGCAATAGCAATGAATGCACCGGTGAGTCCGAACTGCGCTTCAGTGAAAGTGCCTTCCCTTGTGAAAAAATATGTATTTAAGAAACCAAGCGCAAAGCCAACATAAACAAGTACGGATGATATAATGCTTTGCTTTCGAATACCCATGAACGAATTAATTTGAGGGTGGCAAGGGGCGAACCTTTATTGTTCTAACTTTTTTTTGTTCTGATGTAAAAGTTAGGATCAATTTTAACCGGTTCATTATCTTTTAATGTGACTTGCGTCCAATTGGTTGTTGGACTGAGCCATTGTCCGTTACTTGTCTTGACTCTCATATCAAATTCACCAATGCAATCTGTCCATCGGAATTTAAGCTGGCTTCCATTCTGTGCATACTCAAGTGTTGGAATCGAAGTATTTCGCAGGTATTGATTGAAAATCGGTGAAAGATCAATGCCTGCATGTTGCGACATATAATTTTCAACATCCGGACTTGAGACTGTTTTATGATAAAAGTCTTTGTTCAATCCTCGTAATATGTTGCGAAACTTATCGTCATCATTTATCAATTGACGAATGGTATGCAGCATGTTTCCACCCTTGCTGTACATATCTCCTGAGCCTTCATGATTGACACCATATTTGCCGATGATGGGAATATCGTTTTGAATGCTTCGCCTTGTTCCCTGGCAATACTCATTTCCTGCCTGTGTACCGAACTGGCAATCGGCATATATCGTTTCCGAGTAATTAGTGAAACTCTCATGAATCCACATGTCTGCGATATCTTTTGCCGTGATGTTATTTCCGAACCATTCATGCCCGCTTTCATGAATGATGATGAAATCGAATTTCTCACCCCAGCCAGAACCAGAGAGATCGCGACCGAGATACCCGTTCATGTATTTGTTTCCATAGGCTACAGCACTCTGATGCTCCATTCCAAGATGTGGAGATTCTACCAGCTTATATCCGTCTTCATAGAACGGATACGGTCCGAACCATTTCTCAAAACATTCAAGCATTGGTTTAACCTGTGTGAATTGTTTACGCGCTTTTTCAAGGTTGTAGTCCAGAACGTAATAACTGCAATCCAAACGGCCTTTCTCCCCCGCATATGTTTCCTCAAACGATGCGTACCTGCCAATGTAAGGAATGATGTTGTAGTTATTGATCGGTTGGGTCACTGCCCAGTTGTAAACCTTCTTTCCTTTCGCGTTTGATACAGAACGAAGCCGACCGTTTCCAACCGCCACAAGCGTATCCGGAACGATCATCGTGAGTGAAGCACTGTCTGGCTCATCAGATTGATGGTCTTTGTTCGGGTACCACACACTTGCACCCAGTCCCTGGCATGCAACACTCATCCATGGATTGCCCTTTTCATCTTTTTTCCAGATCCAGCCACCATCCCATGGTGGGCGTGAAGCCTCACGGGGCTTACCAGAAAAATTCAACACTAGTTTCTTGATTGAACTCTTCCGTACGGTTTCACCCAAATCGATCCAGTAAACATTTTCTTCGCGTGTAAATTTTAATTGTCGCCCATCCTGGATGGCTGTAACCAAAAGCATAGGCTCCTGCAGATCGATCTGCATACGGGTTCCATCGGCGATAGCCAGATAAGTTATGGTGTTAACACCTCTGATGGTTTTCGACGCATAGTCTGGTTCAATTTCAATTGCGTAATGTGTTGCGTTCCACCAGGCGCGTTCAGGAGTAATTGTGCCACGGAGCGTATCCTGCTTTGTAAATACCGTTGCATTACGTGCATCCTGGCCCGTTAGGCTGCATTGTGATGAAATAAAGGTCAGGATGGTAAGAATAAGTATATTGAATCGGTTGCCTCGAGGTTGATGCATCGGTTCCGTTATTTTTGACATCGGTCTTTTGTAATTTAAAATCGGCATGAAGGTAAGCAATGCATTAATAATGAAATGTTGTTGTATCAGGCTGCACAAAGCAATGCTTATTGTTGTAATGGCGGCACTTTATTCCTGCGTTGCGGGCGTGGCAGATTCCGAAAAACAGGTTTTCTATTATAATGAAAATTCGGGTATTGCTTCGCTCGATCCGGCTTTCGCGAAGAACCAGTCGGTAATCTGGGCGGTACATCAGATCTACAATACTCTTGTTGAAACGGATAGTGCTTTGAACATTGTACCCTCCCTCGCATATAGATGGGATGTTTCTGATGATCGAATGACCTACACCTTCCATCTCAGGCGGGATGTATATTTTCATGACAACAGACTTTTCGCTAATGGAAGAGGACGAAGGATGGTTGCTTCAGACATAGCTTACAGTCTGGGAAGGATCATCGATCCGAGGGTAGCTAGTAGCGGAGCCTGGATATTCAACGATCGAATCAACAAAGACGATGCCTTTCGCGCGCTTGATGATTCTACATTTCAGCTCAAATTAAAAAAGCCTTTTACTCCCGTCCTTGGTTTATTGAGCATGCAGTATTGCTCGATCGTTCCAAAAGAGGTGGTGGAATACTATGGAAAAGATTTCAGGAAAAATCCCTGTGGAACCGGTCCCTTTCAACTGGCTGCCTGGTATGAAGGGCAGGCGCTGGTATTACATAAGAATGCGCGCTATTTTCAATACGATGAATATGGGAATCGTCTCCCTTATCTTGATGCTGTCAAAATAAGTTTTTACGACAGTAAGGCTACAGAGTTCTTAATGTTTAGGCAGGGGCAACTGGATTTTGTGAACGACATAGATGCTTCTTTCCGGGATGAGGTGCTCACAAAGGCGGGCAGGTTGAGGAAGGAGTGGGAGGGACGCATTGTATTGTCGAAACATCCTTATCTCAATACAGAGTACCTCGGCATTCTCGTAGATACATCGAATGCCCTGATGAAAAAAAACCCGCTTCGCTTCAAATATGTTCGCCAGGCGATCAATTATGGGTTCGACCGACGAAAGATGATACTGTACCTCAGAAATTCAATTGGCATACCGGCCACATCAGGTTTTATACCTGCGGGACTGCCCTCATTTGATTCCGGCAAGGTCGAGGGCTTTGAGTACGATCCTCAAAAGGCAGCGGACCTGTTGAAGCAGGCAGGTTTTCCCGGTGGAAAAGGACTTGGTGAGATCAAACTGCTGACCATTCCTATTTATGGTGATCTGGCTGCATACATTGCCGGGCAGCTTCAGGAGATTGGAATACCGATTAAGGTGGAGGTTATTCAAAAGAGTTTGCTGCTTGAACAAACGGCAACTTCGCGGGCCGCTTTTTTCAGGGGTAGCTGGATCGCGGATTATCCGGAAGCAGAAAATTACCTCAGCGTTTTTTATGGAAAGAACCCGGCGCCACCCAACTACACCCGATATGACAATCCATCTTTCAATCGTTTGTATGAACAGGCCTTACAAACGAATAACGATTCACTAAGGATTATACTTTACCAGCAAATGGATAATATGATCATTGATGATGCACCAGTGGTGCCCTTGTGGTATGACGAAGTTATCCGGCTCGTAAATCCACGCATTAGTGGATTTCAGCCCAATGCGTTAAATCTGTTGGAGCTGAGACGAGTGAGAAAGAGGAACGGATGATCGGAGAAACAGAGAAACAGAGAAACGGAGAAACAGAGAAACGGAGAAATGGAGAAATGGTGAAATGGATCTACTTCTTCATTTTATCTCCGAATACTTTCCTGAATTTTTCCAGCTTTGGACGAATCACGTAATAGCAATAAGGTTGCGAGCCGTTTTGATTGTAGTAATCCTGGTGGTAGTTTTCTGCTACATAAAACTTACTGAAGGGACTGATCTCAGTGACGATTGGGGCCGAAAAAGCTTTTGCGTCATCCAGTTGTTTTTTGTAATCACTGGCTTTCTGCTTTTGTTCGTCGTTATGATAAAAAATTACTGACCTGTATTGAGGGCCAACGTCATTGCCCTGCCGGTTAGGCGTGGTAGGGTCATGTGTTTCCCAGAAAACTTTAAGAAGTTCGTCGAACGTAATCTTTTCCGGATCGTAAACGATATTGATAGCTTCTGCATGGCCCGTCGTACCCTCACAAACTTCTTTATAAGTGGGGTTGTCAACATGACCTCCGCTATATCCTGATTCAACCTTTAAAACTCCCTCTAACTGCTGGAAAATTGCCTCGGTACACCAAAAACAACCGTTGCCGAAAGTAGCGGTATCTGTTGCCATAGCCTGTTCTTTTGATAGTGTTGATTGAAAGGACTGTACACCTACCATATTCCTGTTAGCCTGCTCGCAGGAAAAAAGCGTTGTCAATGTGATGATCAGCCCTGAGATGGATAAATTCATACGCATTCAATTTCGTCACACAGCGGCAAATTTCGGGAGATTACAGTTAAGGCAAACACAATAAACGGAATGCAGCATTTGGCATTTCGCATTTTCCATTTTGAAATTGTCATTTCTAATTGGCGCTTATGTTATATATTTTTGCTCAATGATTAGATTTTTCCCGGAATCGGCGTTGGTACAACTGGAATTTGATAAGATCAAGGCACAGCTTAATGAGCACTGTCAAAGTGAGTATGCACGTACCAAATCTCTGGAGCTTCGTATTCATACCCGCAAAGAATTCATTCAAACCGAGCTTAAGCAAACCGATGAATATAAATCGCTTATTACCGGCGGACAGTATTTTCCCAACGATCATATCCTTAACCTGGGAAAGGAGCTGAAACTCCTTGGTATCAGTGGTGCATTGCTTACCGGCGAGCAGTTCATGCAGATACGCAAGCTTTGCGAAAGCATGCAAAAGATCACCCGGTGGTTCGACAAGGAACGCAAAGAAGCATACCCTGCTCTCGCATCTGTAATTGCCCATACTGAGTACGAAAAGAAAATACTGGAAAAAATTGACGAGGTATTGGATGAATCAGGGAATGTAAAAGATAATGCGTCTGCAGATCTTGCCAACATTCGAATGAGTCTCTATCGCAGAAGAACAGAATTGCGTCGGCTCTTTGACCGCATCTTGCAAAAGCTGAATAAGTCGGGCTATGTTGCCGACATCGAAGAGGCTTTTCTGAATGGCAGACGTGTTGTTGCATTATTCGCGGAACATAAGAGGCAGGTGCGTGGCATTTTACATGGTGAGAGCGATACGAGAAAAACAGTATTTATCGAACCGGAAGAAACGATTGAACTGAACAATGATATCTTCTCGCTGGAGCATGCGGAGTCAAGAGAAGTTTATAGAATACTTCGTGAGCTCACGTCACGATTGTCGTCATACAGTCCACTATTAAACGACTGGCACAGCATACTTGGAGAGTATGATTTTATTCGTGCGAAAGCCAAATTCGCAATTGAAATTGAAGGCAATTTTCCGTTGGTGACAGACAAGGCTCACGTGCACCTTATTAATGCATATCACCCATTGTTATACCTGTACAATCGCAAACAAAATAAACCAACATACCCGGTAAATATTGCGCTGAATGACAAGAACCGCATCCTGCTTATTTCGGGTCCGAATGCCGGTGGTAAGACAGTTACAATGAAAACAGTGGGACTATTGCAACTGATGATGCAGAGTGGTTTGCTCATTCCGGTGCACCCTGATTCTGAGATGGGAATTTTCAAACAGATCATGATTCATATTGGTGATACTCAAAGCCTCGAGTTTGAATTGAGTACCTATAGTTCACATTTGAAGAACATGAAATATTTCATGGAGAATGCAAATGGAAAAACCATGTTCTTCATCGATGAACTGGGAAGCGGCAGCGATCCGAATCTTGGTGGGGCTTTCGCTGAAGTGATACTTGAAGAGTTGATTCGTAAACATGCCATGGGTATTGTGACGACGCATTATTTGAATCTTAAGGTAATGGCGAGCAAAACACCAGGCATCATCAACGGTGCTATGGCTTTTGATGAGAAGAATCTTTTACCTCTTTACAAGTTAATCGTTGGAAAGCCGGGAAGCTCTTATACATTTTCTATAGCTGAGCGAATCGGGCTTGATCAGCGACTGGTAGAACGTGCAAAAACGTTGGTAGATGAAGATCATTTCCGGCTTGACCGACTGCTCAATCGCACGGAACAGGATCTGCAAATCCTTGATAAGGAAAAGAAAGAGTTGAATAAATTGATGAAGGAAAATGAGCGATTGAAGAAGGAAATGGAGGCGTTGATCAATAAAGAAAAGCACCATCAACAAATCGAATTATTAAAACATCAGAATAAAATCACTGAAGAGAAGATCGCATATCTTAAAGACACTGAAAGGAAATTGAAACAGATCGTTCTGGAATGGCGCAAGGCAAACAGCGAGGAGGAAAAGCAGGATCTGATCAGGCAAATTCAATTGCTGCTCTTCCGGCAAAAACAGCAACAATCATCCGAAAAAGTGCGAAAGAAGATCAGTTCCAAATACGAAGAATTTGAAGGTGAGATCACCGTTGGTCAACAGGTGTTGATGAAGAAAAATCACAAAGTTGGTGAGGTACGTGAAATCAAAGGAAAGCGAGCTGTCGTTCAACTTGGCCTGATGCCAATTACTGTGGATGTTTCAGACCTTGTTCCCGTGATCGTTAAGGAAGACAGCAAAAAGGAATAGATTATAAAAGTTCGAAAGCAGCCTTTTTTTATTAAATTACGGACAACGATTGTCAAAAAAATAATGCGCTCATGAAAAAAGTAACAGACATCCTTGCACGTAAGGGAAAGAACGTAACCCAGGTTGATAGTAATAGTTCTGTACTCGAAGCCCTTAAGATCATGGCCGAACAAAATATTGGTTCGGTAATGGTAACCCGCGAGGGTCAATACGCCGGTATCATGACAGAGCGTGATTATTCGCGTAAAGTGGTGTTGAAAGGAAAATCATCCACAGACACAACAGTTGATGAGATCATGTCGTCTGATTTTCCACGTGTGACGCCTACGGATACGATTGATTATTGCATGCAGTTGATGTCCGATAAGAACATTCGTTATCTACCGGTATTTGAAGACGACAAATTAGCGGGCATTGTTTCCATCAACGATGTTGTGAAAGAAACCATTCTTGCCCAACAGGAAACGATCTCACAACTTAAAGATTATTTGCACGCCAGCATGTAAAGCAAGTGCGTCATTTGTTTTGATTTCCTTCTTATCTTTCGCTTATGCGCGACATTTCGTATAAGCAACAAACACTTCGTACTGCGAAAGCGGTTGCAGTGGTCTATTGCAGCCCAACATCCATTGAAGTGATCCGGCAGGAGAATCTGCCGAAGGGTAACTTATTTGATGTAGCAAGAGCTGCCGCCTTCATTGGCGCCAAATCCGCCCCTATGTTGTTGCCACATTGCCATCCTGTAAACATCGATGGGATGGAAGTGCAATTTGAGTTTCTTGCGGAGACAAGTATCGAGGAACTGTCTGGTGAGCAAAATAAAACCGGTATCGTGATCATCGGCGAAGCGAGATCTATCGGTCGTACAGGCATCGAAATGGAGGTGCTCACAGGTGTGTCCGTTGCCGCATTGGAGATATATGACATGTTGAAACCGATCGACAAAAAATTGCAGATAGGCAACATCCAGTTATTAAACAAAACAGGAGGAAAGTCTGATCGTACGCGGTTTTCACAGGATACGCCATTGTGCGCTGTGTTAGTGTGCTCGGACTCGGTTGCTTCAGGAAAAAATCAGGATAATAGTGGAAGGTTAATGCAGGAAATGCTGGAAGTTGCGGGCGCGGAGGTAATGCATTATGAAGTGGTTCCCGACGATGAAAATCAAATCAGGAATCAATTGTTATCGTGGATAGATGAGGATGTGCATTTTATTTTTACTACCGGTGGTACAGGATTTGGTTCAAGGGACGTTACAGTATCCGTAGTAGAAAAGATCCTTGACAAAACAGCGCATGGCATTGCCGAAGCTATTCGCGGTTTTGGTCAGATGCGAACCCCACTTGCCATGATGAGCAATCTGACTGCAGGTACTGTAAAAAATACAACTATCGTTACATTGCCAGGGAGTCCTGATGCTGTAAAGGAAGGTTTGTCTGCAATTCTTCCGTCCATCTTTCACTCAAGAAAAATGCTGCTCGGAGGCAGACATTGACTATGATATCATACGAACAGGCATTGCAACACGTAATGAACAGCCGGTTTCATACCGAAGCTGAATCGGTGCTGCTGGAAGATGCCCAGGGTCGGGTGCTTGCTGAAGATGTATTTGCAGATAGGGATTATCCGCCATTCGATCGTGCGATGGTAGATGGTTTTGCATTAAGGCATAAAGACATCGGCGTGCATCGCCAGTACAGCATTAAAGAAGTGATATGGCCTTCGATGCAAAGTACACATACACTGAATGAAGGTGAGTGTTACAAGATAATGACCGGGGCCGCTGTTCCATCTTCTGCAGATGTAGTTCTTAGAAAGGAAGACGTTGTAAAATCCGAAGGATCTATCCAATTAACAAGTACAGACGTCACACGCTTTCAAAATATTGCAGGAAAGGGCGAGGATCTCCGTAAAGGCCAGTTGGTGTTGCGGATTGGCACCCGCTGTAATGCGCAGGTGATTGCATTGCTTGCAGCATTAGGTCGTTCGACAATCGTTGTATCGCGGGTTCCAACTGTTTCGATTGTGACTTCTGGTGATGAAATTGTCAACGTTGCTGCAGAAGTAAAACCGCTGGAGATTCGTAACAGCAACCAGTATTTGTTGCGATCGCTGCTCAGGTCGATGATGATCGAGCCGATTTCTGCTGATCATTCTCCGGATAATAAAGAAGCGTTATTGCAAACATTCATCAAAGCGATGGAGGCGGATGTTGTCATCAGTTGCGGAGCGGTTTCTGCTGGCGATGCTGATTTCATTCCTGAAGTTCTCAATCAACTGGGTGTAGAATGTATTTTTCACAAGGTTGCCATCCGGCCGGGAAAGCCGGTCTGGTTCGGCAAAACAAATAAGGTTAAAGTGTTTTTTGCATTGCCGGGCAATCCCTTTTCGTGCATGAGTTGCTTCACCTTGTTGATACGTCCATTTCTCTTCGGATGTATGAATATTATTGAGCAACCTCCACATAAACTAATACTTTCAGGTAGTCGCATCAAACGCTCAACTCTTGACGAATTCTTTCCCTTTACATTCGACCGATCTACGGGAAGAGTTGTTGCCGCGCCATTCAACAGTTCCGGTGATGTAAGGGCGGGTCTCCATGCAATAGGTGTTGCAAGGCATCCCGCACATATCACTACACTTCAGGAAAATGAATTGGTCGATTGTTATTTTTTCAATGAATGATAGAATGATGACTGTCTGTTAGTCGGCGTGAACTGAATATAAACTGAGCACAGTCGGATTCATGATCTTAAGGCTCTTACCGCGGGTAGCTATGACATTATCGTTTTGAAACACTGTAAGAGTTCGAAAAAGCGTTTCGTAAGTAGTGCCTGCATAAGAGGCGATGTCCTGGCGTGATGGGGTGAATTTGAAAAAGCCTTCTTCATCCACACCAAATTGTTTTTCCAGTTTCAATAAAGCATTCGCTACGCGGCCCTGAACACTCATGTGTGCGAGATCTCGCATATTGCGTTCAGATTCTTTTAACTCTGAAGCAAAAAACATTAAGAGGGAATATTGAAAGTTGGGATGCACTCTTAAAGATGATTGGAAGAACGACATATCAATGAAACAAACAGATGCTTCAGTGAGGGCAGTGGCTGACACGGGATATTCAAAGTCGCCACCAAGTCCACGATGACCCACAATGTCGCCGGGTGATGCGAAACGGATGATCAATTCTTTATCCTGTCCCCATTTCTTATGAACCTTCACAATTCCTGAAGTAACGAAGTACATGCCTTCTACCGGTTGGCCTTCCTGGAAAATTACCTGGTGTTTTTCGAAAGAAAAGCTCTTCCGGTTTGCTTCTATGGCAGGTTTCCATTCACTCATTGTATTGCTGCAGAGCATGCAGGAACTTAAACTACAAACCGATCGGTCACGCTTCACGTAAACATGTTTTGAGATGGCAAGAATACTGCTTGTTTCAGAGCAATAACCTGACTTTCCTCATAGTTTCACGCAAATTCAGCTGTTATTCAGCATGCTTTTCCTGCCGTCTGAACGTTACGTGGCTGGTATCGGTTGGTGTTCGAGTTCGCGATAATCTCTGATATAGGCAAGGACATTTTTGTAATTGGCGAAGTCTTCCTTTTCATGCATGAGCGTGATCACGATCGATTTCATGCCCGCATTGTCCGCCGCTTCAACGCCTTTTGGAGCATCTTCAAAGACGATGCAGTTGGCAGCTGGCACTCCCAATTGTTTCGCGCATTGCTGGTATGTTTCCGGGTTAGGTTTACTGTGTGTGACATCATCTGCACTCACAATCGCGGAAAAATAATGGCGGATGTTCAAACCATCCAATACAAAGTCAATGTTGAAGCGGATTGCCGCCGAACCGATGGCCATTGGGATGCCTTGATCGTGGGCCTGCCTGAGGAATTGGTCAAGCCCTGGTATCAATCTAAGATGTGGCCGGAATTTTTCCTGGTAGGTTTTTTCCTTTTCAATACTCATCGATCTTTTCTCCGCTTCACTGAATCTGCCGGGAAAGATCCGTTCGAGCAATTCGTCGTTTTTTCCATAGCATTCGTTGCGCATTTGTTCAAGCGTCAGATCTGCACCAAGATCATTGAGTATCTGATGCCATGCATGTATGTGATACTGCATGTCGTCGATCATTGTGCCGTTAAGGTCGAATAGGAATGCGGGTTTCAATTTTGTAATATGCTAATTTTCTATTTCCTGTTCTTCCTCTCTATGGCCGCAATTGCCTTTTCTACGATGCTGTTGGCTGTTAATCCATACTTTTCGAGAAGTTCTGACGGCTTTCCACTTTCGCCGAAGCTGTCGTCAACAGCAACATATTCCAATGGCTTTGGATCATATTTTATCAACGTCTGTGCAATGCTGTCTCCCAATCCGCCAATTCGGTTATGTTCTTCTGCACTTACTGCACAACCGGTTTTTGCAACGGATGCCAGCAACAGTTCATCATCAAGTGGTTTTATTGTATGAATGTTGATGATCTCTGCATTGATACCTTTTTCTGCAAGGATTTCTCCTGCTTCAATTGCAGGCCATACAAGATGACCCGTCGCAAAGATGCTCACATCGGTTCCTTCATTGAGAACAATCCCTTTACCGATCTCAAAGTTCTGGTCGGCGGGAGTGAAATTCGGAACTACCGGTCTTCCAAATCTTAAATACACCGGTCCTTCATGATCGGCGATTGCAATAGTTGCAGCAACCGTCTGATTATAATCACATGGATTGATCACTACCATTCCCGGCAGCATTTTCATCATACCAACATCTTCCAGGATCTGGTGTGTTGCACCATCTTCACCTAATGTAAGCCCGTGGTGTGATGCGCAGATCTTTACGTTCTTGCCTGAATATGCAATCGACTGGCGGATCTGATCATAGACGCGACCTGTTGAAAAATTTGCAAAGGTCCCTGTAAATGGGATCTTTCCACCGATTGTAAGACCGGCGGCAATACTCATCATATTCGCTTCTGCAATTCCTACCTGGAAATAGCGCTCCGGATGGTTCTTGATAAAATCGTTCATTTTCAATGAGCCTGCCAGGTCAGCACATAATGCAACTACATTGGGATGCGTTTGTCCGAGTCTTTTCAATCCTTCGCCAAAGCCGGAACGTGTATCTTTCTTATCAGTAAATGTGAACTTCTTCATGAATCAATGTTGAGGGATTATTAATAGTCGCCAAGCGTTTCTTCTAACTGGCCAAGCGCTTTTGCCAGTTGTTCATCATTGGGTGCAATGCCGTGCCAGTGGTGACTTCCCATCATGAAATCCACGCCTGCGCCCATTTCCGTTTTAGCCATGATCGCTACAGGGCCATCTGTTTCCCTGCACAATGCTTTTGCTTTTTCAACGGTAGCGATAACTTCTTCGAGATTGTTTCCATCCATGTGTAAAACAGTCCATCCAAACGCTTCGTACTTCTTTCCAAGATCCCGGTTGTCCATTACTTCAACGGTCGGGCCGTCGATCTGTTGACCGTTGATGTCCACGATGGCTACAAGGTTGTTGATCTTGTGATGTGGCGCAAACTGCGCTGCTTCCCAGATCTGACCTTCGTTTTGTTCTCCATCACCCATGAGAACAAAAATGAAATGTTCATCGTTATTCAATCGCTTTGCGAGAGCCGCACCGCACGCAACCGACAATCCCTGGCCAAGAGAACCGCTGGCAATGCGTATCCCCGGTAAATGTTCATGGGTTGCAGGATGACCCTGTAACCTTGAACTTAACTTGCGAAATGTGGCCAGTTCTTTCGTATCAAAATATCCTCTGCGCGATAATACGCTGTAAAAAAGAGGGGAGATATGTCCATTGGAAAGAAAGAAAAGGTCTTCGCCGATGCCGTCCATATCGAAGCGGAGCAAACCGTTTTCGCCTTTTTCTTCTTTGATGTCCATTACCGAAAAATAAAGAGCCGTAACAATATCTGCACAGCCCAGAGAACCACCCGGGTGGCCGGATTGACAGCCATGTACCATCCTCACAATATCTCTGCGGACTTGTGTGGCGACCTTGGCAAGTTGATTGATTTCCATTATTCAGAGTTTATAAGAAAGGGGTTGCAGAGTTGCAACCCCTCCTTTTTGCGAGGCAAATATATGTTTTTCGGAAAATCCGTTTACACGAAGTTGTTACCAGAATTTAATGTACAAAGCGGCCAGTACCATCAGGATCAAAACGATCAAAACAATCGTTTGTGGCTTGAGTTTGAACATTTCAGTATCGAGTTCGAACGCTTTCGGGTTGATCTTCGGTCCTGCCAGGCTTATAGCGATCATGATGGCCATGGTGAAAAAGAAAGCCCAGCCCATACAAATGAGGAACGGTATCTGGTAAACCTCCCTGGCTTCGCCACCTACCATCTCCGTAGTCTTATAAGCAGTGTAAAGCCAGGTTTCATTTCCAAACCACTCCGGCGCATACACGTTAAATACAACAGAAAGGATAAAACCAGTCAGAACCCCCGCTATTGCGGCTGCACCTGTAGTGCGTTTCCAGAACATCCCCAGTATGAACATGGCAAATACGCCGGGACTGATAAAGCCAGTGTATTTTTGAATGAATGTGAATCCGCCTTCACCCCCAATTCCAAGCAAATCCTCCCACGTGAAGATCAATGCGATCACTGTTGATACAACAACAGTCATGCGACCGATCCACACCATTTGTTTTTCCGTAGAGTTCTTGTTGAAATATTTCTTTGAAATGTCCAGCGTGAAAATTGTTGATATACTGTTTAGCTTTCCGGCGAGTGAAGCAACGATCGCTGCGGTGAGTGCGGCAACAGATAATCCTTTCAGACCGCTGGGTAAGAAACTTAAGATTGCGGAGTAAGCACCGTCCTTGCTTCCATTGGCAAGTTGCGGAAGGTCTCCGTTCTTGTATAACACATATGCTGCAATACCCGGAAGCATTACAATAACCGGCATCATCAATTTCAGGAAGGCCGCGAATAAAATACCTGTGCGTGCTGTGTTCAAATCTGCTCCCAGTGCGCGTTGTGTAATGTATTGATTACATCCCCAGTAGTTAAGGTTCACGATCCACTGTCCCGCAAAATACATCGCAATACCCGGAAGTACGAGGTATTTATCTACATCGATCTGTGGACTGTCGGCGGTTGGTTTATCAAGTATCATTTTGAAATGCCCGGGCGCTTCCTTAAGCAATTGATTGAAACCTGCTATTGCATTTTTTCCCAATCCGAAGCTCTCGCTCACAAGGGTAAGGGCCATATACGTAGTTGCAAGACCACCAATGATCAATACTGCAACCTGTATCACATCGGTATACCCAATCACTTTCATACCTCCCAATGTGATCACCAATGCAAATGCCGCAAGGCCCAGCATGATAATGTGAAGATAATCGCCACCGACCAGCCCATTGATGGCAATGGCGCCCAGATAAAGGATGGATGTAAGGTTCACAAACACATACAGGAATAACCAGAATATAGCCATGATCAATGCCACCGTTTCGTTGTAACGGCGTGTGAGAAATTGCGGCATGGTATATATCTTGTTCTTAAGATAGATCGGGATAAACCATACGGCGATGATAACAAGGGCAAGCGCCGCGATCCATTCATATGCAGCAACTGCGATTCCCACAAAAAAACCTTCGCCGCTCATACCGATGAATTGTTCTGCCGAAATGTTCGATGCAATCAGCGATGCGCCTATCGCCCACCAGGTGAGTGAACCCTCTGCAAGAAAGAAGTCTTTTGTATCTGTCTGCAGTTTCTGTTTCCTCTTATAGATCCAGTATCCATAAGAAGCAACAATTAAGAAATAGATGATGAACACAATGTAGTCGGCCAATACAAGACTTTTCTCCATAGCAATCTTCGTTAATATTAATTAGGGTTATGAACTGCTAGCTGTAATACATTTCATTCCAGCGAAGCTCGTTTTTAAGTTGATACAGGGACGTATTTTTACCGATCAAAACCATTTCAACGCCTGCCATTGAAGCGAGATCCTCAATGTGTTCAGCAGTAAGATTTTGCGAATATACGGTATGATGCGCCCCGCCTGCATAGATCCAGGCAGCGCAGCCATCTTTCATTGATGGCAGCGGTTTCCAGAGGACTCTGGCAACAGGTAGCCTGGGGAGCTTTTCTTCCGGAGCAATCGCTTCAACTTCATTGACAATAAAGCGAAAACGGTTTCCCAGGTCGATGAGACTTACATTCATAGCAGCCCCGGCTGCCGTGTCAAATACTAGTCGTACCGGATCAGCTTTACCGCCAATTCCAAGTGGATGAATTTCGCAGGAAGGCTTCTGCGCCGCAATAGATGGGCATATCTCAAGCATATGCGCACCTAAAACCTGGTGATTTCCGGGTGCAAAATGATATGTGTAATCTTCCATAAATGAGTTGCCACCGACAAGTCCTTCAGCCATTACCTTAAGGGTACGTGTTAACGCTGCTGTTTTCCAGTCGCCCTCGGCACCAAAGCCATATCCATCCGCCATCAGTCTCTGCGTAGCGATACCCGGAAGTTGAACCATTCCATGCAGGTCCTCGAAAGTGTTCGTGAAGGCGCCGAATCCTCCATGCTCTAAGAATCTTCGTAAGCCGATCTCTATACGAGCTGCTTCTTTAAGCGATGAATGTTGCCCGCCGCTTGATTTTAGCGAATCAGCAACATCATACAGATCCTGGTATTCTTCTATCAGTCGATCTATATCGGCGTCGCTTGTTTCATTGATGACCTTTACAAGATCGCCTACACCATACGTATTTACAGAAAATCCAAAGCGCATTTCTGCCTCCACTTTATCGCCCTCGGTTACTGCTACCTGCCGCATGTTATCACCAAAGCGCGCAATGCGCAGATGCTGCATTTCATGAAAACCAGCAGCGGCCCGGCTCCAGATGTCTATGGATCGTTGCACCTCTTCATCCTCCCAATGTCCCACAACAACTTTGCGATTCAGTCGCATCCTTGTCATGATATGTCCAAACTCCCTGTCGCCATGCGCACTTTGATTCAGGTTCATAAAATTCATATCGATGGCACTCCATGGAATATCGCGATTGAATTGAGTATGCAAATGGAGTATAGGTTTTTGTAGCGACTTCAATCCCCTGATCCACATTTTTGCTGGGGAGAATGTGTGCATCCACGTGATCACGCCAATGCAATCGTTATCATTATTTGCTTCGCGACAAATCCTTGTTATTTCATCGGGCGTAGTTAATACCGGTTTGTAAACAATATGCACCGGAATAAATGATGAAGCATTTATTGCTTCTGCGATCTGCTGCGAATGCTCCGCCACCTGTTGCAGGGTTTCTTCTCCATACAGGTGCTGACTGCCTGTAAGGAACCAGATGTTTAATGATTCATAGTTCATATAATGAAATTGGTGAAATGTTGAAAGTATCAGGAATTTCCATAATAGGCGTCAGGCCCGTGTTTGCGTTGATAATGTTTTTTGATCAATGCTTCTTTAAGTCGTGGTGCATTCGGATGAATCGATTCTGTCAGCCATGCCATTCGTGCAATCTCTTCAAGAACAGCTGCATGATATACTGCCTTTTCAGAGTTTGCTCCCCATGCAAATGGCGCATGATTTCCCACAAGCATCATCTGCACTTCAAGCGGATCAAGTTGCCGATCTTTAAAACAATTTATTATTTGATAGCCTGTTTCTAACTCGTAATTGCCTGCGATCATATCATCATTCATTGGCGCAGCGCAGGGAATGTCGACAGTTAAATGATCTGCGTGCGTTGTACCAAAAACAGGAATGTCTCGTTGTGCCTGTGCCCACGCAGTGGCATAGGTTGAATGCGTATGTACGATCGATCCAATTCCTTTCCAGTGTTTGTAAAGAACCGCATGGGTAAGCGTATCGGATGATGGACGAAGTGTCCCTTCGATCACGTTGCCCTCGAGGTCAACGATCACCATCTTATCAGCATGTAATTCATCATAAGCTACTCCACTGGGCTTGATTGCGAAAACATTTCTATGTGGATCCAGGACGCTCACATTACCAAACGTAAACATTACCAGGTTCAGCCGCGTTAATTGCATGTTTGCCTTATATGCCTGCTCCCTGATCTGTTGGAATTCGCTCATTGGATTGAATGGTTTGTGATTCAATAAATGCACCCAATTGCTGGTACTTTATATAGCGACTTGCATAAAACGAAACGCGATGTTCGTTCGGATAATAAGTAGTATCAAAGCCTGAACCCATTGAATTCATTGCTTCATGCACCGTAGGATAGATATTGGCTACTGTTGCTGCAAACATCGCGGCACCAGCTGCGCAGGTTTGATCCGACTTATGCACGCGGATGGGCATGTTAAGCACATCTGCCATCATTTGCATTACGTAGGGCGACTTCTTCGCTACGCCTCCTAATCCGATTACTCCTTTTACCGCAACTCCATTTGCAAGTATTCGCTCGACAATACTGCGAGCGCCAAAACATGTGGCCTCTACAATTGAACGGAATATTTTTGGCGCATTGGAACCCAGGCTTATTCCGGTTATTGCACCTTTTAGTGTTTGATTGGCATCCGGCGTTCTTCTTCCATTCATCCAGTCAACCGCAAGTTCGTCATCTTCGTGAAGGGGCAGTGTCGACGCCGCCTCTGAGAGACCGGTTAGTATAGAATCTTCGATAGATTGAGCCCATGCCTGGTTTTGCGGCTGACCGTTTTCAGTTTCCGGAATAAGGTTTCGTAATGGCCATGCCAGTAAATCGCGGAACCATGCGAAAGCATCGCCAAATGCTGATTGACCAGCCTCGAGCCCGACCATTCCCGGAATAACTGAACCATCCACCTGTCCACAGATCCCCTTTACCAAAGTGCCATCCATTTCCTCTGCTGGTGCTACCAACATATCGCAGGTGGAGGTGCCCATCACTTTACTAAGAACGAATGGTTCTATTTGTCCACCCACTGCGCCCATATGTGCGTCAAATGCACCCACTCCCACGAGCACATTCTCTGGCAATCCCAATCGCCCTGCCCACTCAGCACTGATCGTACCCGCTGAGGTATCGGATGTGTAGGTGAATCCCGACATTCGATCAGTAAATCCATCGAGTAGGGGGTCAAGCGTGGCAAAAAATTCATTGGGAGGCCATCCGCCGAACGATTCAGACCAGAGTGCTTTGTGGCCTGCAGCGCAACGGCTGCGTTTGATCTGGCCCGCATCTGTGCCTCCTGTCAGAAGGAACGGTATCCAGTCGCAATGTTCTACCCAGGTATATAGCTGATCGTGAATGGAAGCGTCCTGTCGTAAAGCCCTTAGTAGCTTTGCCCAGTACCATTCGGAACTATAAATGCCTCCAACAAATTGAAGATAGTTGGTGTCAAACTTTTTGGCATGTTCATTTATTTCACTCGCTTCGCCCACAGCAGTATGATCTTTCCATAAAAAGAACATGGCATCAGGGTGTGAATCAAATTCGGGTTTTAATGCGAGCGGTATGCCTGAGCGGTCTACTGCCACAGGTGTTGAACCTGTTGTATCTACTGAAATTGCACGTATGTTCGGGGCAACATCGCTGCCTGCATTTTCAACCGCCTGTCGTATTGTATATTCAAGTCCTTCTACGTAATCAAGGGGATGTTGTCTGAATTGGTTGATGGCTGCATTGCAGTATAGCCCTTTTTTCCAACGCGGATAAAAATAAACGGATTGAGCGATTTCGCTTCCGTTTGCGGCATCGAGAATAACAGTTCTTACGGAATCGGTACCGTAGTCGACACCGATCACAAAGTTTTCTTTTCCCATATAGCAGCAAATAATTGTCAAATTAACACTTTATCGAAACCAAAGTGTTGACAATGATCTTAATTAGGTAAAAAATCGTTTGCGTTTGGAATGATATTAAGAAAAGTCTGAAGATTCTTCTGGTACTTACGCTTATCCAGTTTGTACAGGTAAGCACCTTTCTTGGAAGAGCTGCGCTCTTTATCTTTCAGTTTTATGAGCAGGCTCGTAGATAATAGTTTCCTGGAAAAATTCCTTTTATCAAATTCCGTTTCATATACAGATTCGTACAAACTTTGCAGACTTGGCAGAGTGAAGCGATCCGGCAATAATTCAAACAGCAACGGATGCAATGCCGCTTTATATTTCAGCTTCGTCTTGGCCATGTTTACCATTTCCCGATGGTCAAAGATCAACGCAGGCAGCTTATTGACACTAAACCACTCGGGATGAAACTGCGAGTTTATGCGCGTTTCATATCTATGTATGTCTATCAGGGCGAAGTAGGCTACGGAAACCGTACGTTCAATGGGATCCCGGTTTATTCCTCCAAACGCATGCATTTGTTCCATGTATACACCGGAGAGGCCGGTAAGTTCAAGCAGGATGCGGTTTGCAGCATCTTCAAAACTTTCCTCTTTACGCACAAATCCACCCATAAGACTCCATCGTCCCTTCTCAGGTTCGAAACCTCTCTTGATCAATAATAGTTTAAGTTCTTCACCATCGAATCCGAAAATGATACAATCGATCGCAACCAATACTCGACTTTGTTTTTGATACTTGTTCATATGGCAGGTTTTGGTGTAAGAGGTTCGACAAGTAATGAAGCGGTGGTGCAAACATTAAAAGGGAACATTAAAAATTGCCCGGTGGCTTATTGTATAAATTTATCCATTATTTTAGTTTCCTGAAACTATTCGGATTCTATTTCTTGCACACTAACACGAATCACAATTTATGAGGCTACTATTCAATTCACCGGCTCTGTTGGTTACAGCGCTTGTTGCTTTTACAATTTCCTGCAACAACCAGAGTTCAAACGACAAACAAACGAGTGGTGATTCAACATCCAATACCAATTCAACTTCAAACATCATGGGACCTGATAAATCACGCTTCAACAAACTTTCCAACGGAGACAGTGTTGCTTTATTCACACTCAAGAACGGAAACATAACCGTCTCTTTTACAAATTATGGAGGAAAGATCTTAAGCATATTAACTCCCTCAAAAGATGGCAATCTCGTTGATGTTGCATTAGGATACCCGGATATAGCAGGGTATGAAAGCGATGCCGATCCATATATTGGAACGCTTGTGGGCCGATATGCAAATCGAATTGCGAAAGGCAGATTCAAACTGAACGGCAAAAGTTATCAGCTTGCCATCAACAATGGACAAAACAGTCTCCACGGAGGACCAACGGGTTTTCATAAACGTGTGTGGGATGCAAAGCAGTTGAATGATACTACGCTTGAACTTAAATATGTTTCGAAAGACGGCGAAGAGGGTTATCCCGGGACATTAGGTTCAAAGGTGACTTATACTCTCACTTCTGATAACGCGATACGAATCGATTATGAAGCAACCACCGATGCGGCGACGATCATTAATCTTACCAACCACTGCTATTTCAATCTTAGTGGCGAAGGTGCAGCAACGATCAATGATCATATTCTCAGCATTAACGCTGATAATATAACACCTGTGGATACTACGTTGATTCCAACCGGAAAGCTGATGCCTGTAGAAGGTACTCCATTTGACTTCCGCAATCCAACAGCTATTGGTTCACGCATTGAAGCGCAGCATGATCAGTTGATCGCAGGACAGGGTTATGATCACAACTTTGTATTGAACACAAAGGGCGATCTTTCGAAACCTGCTGCCACCGCGCATTCTGCAGTAACTGGCATTTACCTCGAAATGTTTACTACCGAACCGGGAGTTCAGTTTTATGGCGGCAATTTTCTTGATGGCAGTCTCACTGGCAAATCAGGTAAAGCGTACCAGCGACGCAGTGGTTTTTGCCTGGAAGCACAGCATTTTCCAGATTCGCCCAATCAACCGTCATTTCCAACTGTTGTGTTAGAGCCTGGAAAAACTTATAAGCAAACGACGATATATAAATTTTCTACGAAATAGTTTGGCTACAATGAGAAATGCAACGAAGTTTTTGGCGGTGCTGCTTTTAACAGCAGCACCTTTTTTATGTGCCGATGCGCAAACAACCGTTCAATTAAGCGCTCCTTCTGACATTACCGTAAGCAGGCATATTTACGGCCATTTTGCTGAGCACCTGGGTCGCTGTATTTACGACGGCTTTTACGTGGGAGAGGATAACAAAGCTATTGCAAATACAGCAGGCATCCGCAATGACGTGGTATCTGCGCTTAAGACACTTAAAGTGCCTGTATTGCGATGGCCCGGTGGATGCTTTGCCGATACCTATCACTGGATGGACGGTATCGGGCCAAAAGAAAAGCGACCAACAATTGTAAATACCTGGTGGGGTGGTGTTACGGAAAACAACTCGTTTGGCACGCATGATTTTCTCAATATGTGTAAGCTCATCGGCACCGAACCTTATCTTGCTGCAAATGTCGGAAGCGGTACTGTGCAGGAGTTGCAACAGTGGGTGCAATATGTCAATTTCGATGGCGAAAGTCCCATGTCAAAACTTCGCCAGGCAAACGGGGAAACCAAACCATGGAAGGTGCAGTTCTGGGGAGTAGGCAACGAAGCCTGGGGATGTGGCGGAAACATGACTGCAGACTATTATGCCGACATTTACAGGCAGTACGCAACATTCATGACAGGCGGTTCAAATACCGCTTCATTGTATCGCATTGCTTCAGGTGCAAATTCTTCTGACTACAACTGGACCGAAGTATTGATGAAAAAAGTTCCGCAACATCTTATAGAAGGTGTTGCTCTTCATCACTATACTGTCATCGACTGGAATAAAAAAGGCCCTGCAAGGGGATTCAGTGATGAACAATACTTCAATACAATGCGTTCAATGTGGAAGATGGAAGAACTTGTTAAGAAGCATTCTGCCATCATGGATAAGTATGATCCTGCAAAAAAGATCGCGCTTGTTGTTGACGAGTGGGGTGGATGGTATGATGTAGAGCCAGGTACGAATCCCGGCTTTCTATACCAGCAAAACACGATGCGCGATGCAATGATCGCAGGGGTTACGCTGAACATTTTCAACAATCATGCGGAGCGTGTGCGAATGGCCAATCTTGCGCAGGCCATCAATGTATTGCAGGCAGTTATCCTCACGGAAAAAGATAAGATGATCCTTACTCCAACTTACCATGTAATGGAGATGTATAACGTGCACCAGGATGCCAAACTTATTCCTTTGAAATATGCTCCAACACCTTTTGTGTATGGCAAAGATACCTTGCAGGCCATCTCAGTTTCAGCCTCGAAAGATTCTTTGGGCCGGGTGCATATTTCGCTGGTAAATATTGATACAAAAAAGCCACATCAATTGGTGATAGATGCGGCACAATTGAACTTTAGCTCGATCACTGGAAGGATATTATCATCCGCTTCAATCCAGGATTATAACAGTTTTACCGAACCGTCTAAAATTCGTCCGGCTGCCTTCAATAGGGCGAGGCAAAACAATAAACGAATCACACTGGAAATACCACCGGCTTCGGTGATTGTATTGCAACTGAAATGAGGTCAGTTTTTGAGTGGAAGGGAAATGATGAAAGTGGCACCTTCATTTTCGCGACTTAATGCAGTAATGTAGCCGCGATGCTCTTCCACGATCTTTTTGCAAAGAGCAAGTCCAATTCCTGTTCCTTCAAATTCGCTGTGCTTGTGTAATCGCTTGAACATTCCAAATATCTGTTCAGCATATTGCTGATCAAATCCAATTCCGTTGTCTTCGATAAAGATCCGGCAATACTGACTGTCATTTGCGATCGCATAATCAGACTGATTTTCTGAACGGATCTTAATGGCCGGCGGGATGTCTTTCTTAGAGTATTTAAGTGAATTATTGATCAGGTTGTAAAACAATGGTCTTATCAATCCGGGATTCACGGATAGCACTGGCAGTGATTCAACCGTGATGGTAGCCGACTTGCTGGTCATTTCATCGTTAAGTTCCGTGATCACTTCATTGACCAGATAATTAAGGTCAGTTTCAACAAATGGCTCTTTATCGATGCTGATCTTGGAAAAGGTGAGTATGTCCTTGATAAGGTTTTCCATTCGTTGCCCCGAGTGCTGGATTTTATTAATAAACATAACAGCTTCCTCATCAAGATGATCCCGGTATTTATTATACAACCTGTCACCAAACATCCGGATCTTTCTAAGCGGCTCTTGCAGATCGTGCGAAGCCATGAATGCAAAACGATCAAGTTCCTTATTTGCGGCCTCTAACTGTGTAATGTTTTCAAGCAGCTGCCTGTTCAGTTCTGTTACGCGTTCCTCTGAAATTTTGCGTTCGGCAATTTCGTTTTCCAGGCTTTTATTGATCGCGATAAGTCTCTGTTCCTGGGCTGTGAGTTTTTGTGTTTTCCGATACAGATCAACAAAAACGGAAACCTTTGCTCTTAGCAATTCCGAATTAACGGGCTTGTAGATATAATCAACCGCTCCACTGCGATAACCTTTAAATATGTTCTCTTCACCGTACTGATTTGCGGTTATGAAGATGATTGGAATGTGCTTCAGCTTTTCACGTTCGTAAATAAGAGAAGCTGTCTCAAACCCATTCAGGTTAGGCATCTTCACATCCATCAATATTAACGCGAAATCAAACTCGGTAAGCAGGATCTTAAGCGCCTGCCTACCAGAGTTAGCTTTAACCACTTTGTATCCATCCGGTTCAAGGATGGATTCTATGGACATTAAATTATCTTCCCGATCATCGACTAGTAAGATCTTTGGCTGCATGCTCTGGGTTAATTATTTATAAAACCAAACGCGCATCAGTGACAACAACTGATCGATCTTCAACGGTTTTGTGATATAATCCGAGGCACCGGCCTCCAGGCATTTCTGCCTGTCGCCTTTCATTGCTTTGGCTGTTACTGCAATAATAGGAAGTAAATTGTTTTTATGTTCTCTTCTTATTTTTTGTGTGGTTTCATAACCATCCATCTCCGGCATCATAATGTCCATCAATACCATATCGATATTAGTGTTATCATTAAGGATGGAAATCGCCTCCATACCGCTTTCAGCCGTGATCACGTTGATATTGTATCTCTCAAATACGGTTGTAAGGGCAAAAAGATTTCTCACATCATCATCTACCACAAGAATATTTTTTCCGGTGAGAATGTCTTCCTTTTTTCTAATGCCTTCAATAATTCTTCTTTGTTCCTGCGCAAGCTCTTTGTGATTGATATGCAACTGTAACACCGTTTCTTCGAGCAGGCGTTCAAGCGAGTTGACACCTTTTAATACCAGAGTATTCGAAACGGTTTGCAGGTGATTCAGCTCTGTTTTATTGAATTCCTTTGCTGAATACACGATCACCGGAGTCATCTTCTTTTTATATTCCGCGATCTTGTAAACAAGATCTTTGCCGGGCATATCGGGCACCATATAATCCAGTGTGATGCAGTCGTACTCATTCTGCATCAGCAATTGAATAGCTTCTGCCGCTGTGGAAGCAACAGTTGTAATAATACTGTCACTGTTCAGAACTTTCGCTATCTGTGAAGACTCCGCCTCAACATCTTCAATGATAAGCACCTGCTTCTTTTCCTTCTTACTGAAGTTTATGATATCATCGAAAAGTTCATTGAGCGAATCATTTTCGAGAGGTTTCTGGTAAAAACTTCTGGCGCCCCGTTTCATCGCCAGTGCACGGTTTTCCTCTCCGGAGATCAGATGGATCGGTGTGTGTCTGTAGTTAAGATCATTTCTCAAAAGATCCAGAACCCGCCACCCACTTGTGTCCGGGAGTTTGACATCAAGTGTGATGGCAATAGGATTGAAACGATTGATGTAATCAAATATCTCGATGTAATTGGTGGCGATCACTGCTTTAAGACCTTCCTTATGGGCCTTTTCGAGCATGATGCGTCCAAAGCGAAGATCATCTTCAACAATCAATACCACATGATCATTTGGTTGGATATTGTTTCGGTCATCACCGGCTTCATTGAATATTTCGTTCACAATATTCTTGTGATTATCGAGGTCCGATTCACTTAAATGAATGGACTCGAGAATTGTATTGATCCCTTCTTTCGTGGTATCAATATGAAGCTGCGATAATTCACTTCTTCCATCTTTGAATTCGCGCGTTACAGTACCTGCATTTTCAACAGGCAGGTATAAGATGAACGTGCTGCCAATACCCGGCTCACTCTGTAGTTCTATGGTACCGCCAAGCAATTCAGCTAAACCGCGACTAATTGAAAGACCTAGTCCGGTTCCCCCATATTTTCGGCTGGTAGAACCTTCCGCCTGCTGGAAGGCTTCAAAGATGATGTTTTGTTTATCAAGCGGAATGCCGATACCGGTATCAGTGATAGCAAACCCAACGACCTGTGAAGCATTGTCCAGGCTTTGGCTCCCGGGTTTCCATTCACCATTGGCGCGGAATATTTTCAATCTTACTTCGCCTTTTTCTGTGAACTTAAATGAGTTCGATAACAGATTTTTGAGGATCTGGTTGAGGCGCTGCAGATCCGTCTCCATCGCTTCCGGAAGATTGGTATCTGTACTTATATTAAAGCGCAGGTGTCTTGCTTCAGAAATAGGTTTGAATGTTGTTTCAACGAAGGCAGTGATCTCCGAAAACCGAACGGGGGAGAAGGTAGCCGAGATAAATCCCGATTCTATCTTTGATAAGTCAAGTATGTCATTGATCAATTGAATAAGGTCATCGCCACACGAGTGAATCGTCTTTGCATATCGTATCTGCTTCTCCGTTAAATTGCCCTCTGCATTTTCATACAATTGCTGTGCAAGAATTAGAAGGCTGTTGAGTGGTGTCCGCAGTTCATGCGACATATTCGCAAGGAACTCCGATTTGTATTTTGATGTCAGTGTTAATTGTTCCGCCTTTTCTTCCAACGATCTACGTGCTTCTTCAACCTCTTTGTTCTTTGCTTCCACTTCATTCTTCTGCTTAACGAGCAACAAGGCTTTGTCCTGCAATTCATCGTTCGTCCGTCGTAATTCTTCCTGCTGAACTTTCAATTCTCCCGCCAGTGATTGTGATTGTTTCAGAAGCTCTTCGGTACGCATGTTCGTTTCGATCGTATTCAATACAATACCGATACTTTCCGTTAACTGGCTTAAGAAGTCAAGATGTGTTTCGCTGAAATTATCCAGGGATGCAAGTTCAATAACGGCTTTCACGTGGTTCTCAAACAACACCGGCAGGATGATAAGATTTGACGGTTTAGCACGTCCCAATCCGGAGTTTATCTTAATATAATTGTTTGGCACATTTGTAAGCATGATGCGTTCTTTTTCGAAAGCAACCTGCCCAACCAGTCCCTCTCCAATTGCAAATTCTTTTGGAATGTTGTTATCGCCCTTGTACGCATATGCATTAACAAGGCGAAGCTTGATATTGTTTGTTTCTTCTTCCTGTTTGAGGATATAGAATGCGCCGTAGTGAGCAGATACCACCTGCGCAAGTTCGGAGAGTATACGCTGTGTTACTGTGTTGAGGTCTTTCTGACCCTGTAACATCTGTGTAAACTTCGCGAGGTTTGATTTCAACCAGTCCTGTTCCTGGTTAAGCAACGTAGTTTCTTTCAGGTTTGCGATCATCTGGTTGATCGTATCTTTCAACGCTTCCACTTCACCTTTTGCTTCAACGCGAATTGTACGGGTAAGATCACCTTTTGTTACCGCCGATGCCACTTCAGAAATGGATCGCACCTGTGTTGTGAGATTTTGTGCAAGCTGGTTTACGTTCTCAGTAAGGTTCTTCCAGATACCTGACGCCCCAGGTACACTTGCCTGTCCTCCAAGTTTTCCTTCAACACCCACCTCGCGCGCTACCGTAGTTACCTGGTCCGCAAACAATGCAAGCGTATCAATCATCTCATTGATCGTGTCTGTCAGTTGTGCTACTTCACCTTTTGCGTTGATCGATAGTTTTTGTCGCAGGTTACCGGTTGCTACGGCCGTCACCACTTTTGCGATTCCCCGCACCTGGCCGGTAAGATTCGATGCCATCATGTTTACAGAGTCGGTAAGATCCTTCCAGGTACCACCAACGCCGCGTACTTCAGCCTGTCCTCCCAACTTTCCATCGGTACCTACTTCACGTGCAACACGTGTCACTTCGTATGCAAAGGAGTTTAGCTGTTCCACCATCGTATTGATGGTATTTTTCAAATCAAGGATCTCTCCTTTAACATCAATGGCCACAGTTTTAGAAAGGTCACCGCTCGCCACCGCTTTTGTTACCTCCGCGATGTTTCGCACCTGTGCCGTTAAGTTACCGGTCATATGATTCACCGAATCGGTCAGATCTTTCCAGGTTCCTGCAACACCCGGTACAAACGCATATCCACCAAGCTTTCCATCGGTACCTACCTCGCGTGCCACACGGGTTACTTCGGAGGCAAAGGCACGAAGCTGGTCCACCATCGTGTTCAACGTTTCTTTCAATTGAAGGATCTCGCCGCGCACATCCACCGTGATCTTTTTCGACATGTCTCCATTTGCAACCGCGATGGCCACTTCAGCGATGTTCCTTACCTGAGCAGTAAGATTGCCGGCCATCTGGTTTACCGAATCGGTAAGGTCTTTCCATGTTCCTGCAACTCCTGGTACATTTGCCTGCCCTCCCAGTTTTCCTTCCGTACCAACTTCTCGCGCAACGCGCGTTACTTCCGATGCAAATCCGCGAAGCTGGTCCACCATCGTGTTAATAGTATTCTTTAATTCAAGGATCTCACCTCGCACATCCACCGTGATCTTGCGTGACAGGTCGCCGTTAGCTACCGCAGTAGTTACCTCCGCGATATTACGTACCTGTGATGTCAGGTTAGATGCCATGATGTTTACTGAATCTGTCAGGTCTTTCCATGTTCCTGCAACACCCGGCACATAGGCCTGTCCTCCGAGTTTACCTTCAGAGCCCACTTCCCGCGCCACACGTGTTACTTCGGAACCGAACGAGTTCAACTGATCCACCATCGTATTGATGGTATTTTTTAATTCAAGGATCTCACCTTTTACATCCACTGTGATCTTGCGCGATAGGTCACCATTTGCCACAGCGGTAGTAACTTCAGCGATATTTCGAACCTGGCCCGTAAGGTTTGATGCCATGATGTTCACAGAGTCTGTCAAATCTTTCCATGTTCCTCCAACACCCGGTACATCAGCCTGTCCGCCGAGTTTTCCTTCGGATCCAACTTCGCGCGCAACGCGCGTTACTTCGGAACCGAATGAATTCAACTGGTCCACCATCGTATTGATGGTATTTTTTAATTCGAGGATCTCACCTTTCACGTCTACCGTGATCTTGCGCGACAAGTCGCCTTTCGCTACCGCAGTCGTTACCTCCGCGATGTTACGCACCTGGCCGGTAAGGTTGGAAGCCATACCATTCACTGAATCGGTAAGATCCTTCCACGTACCCGCAACTCCCTTTACCTGTGCCTGTCCGCCAAGTTTTCCTTCTGTTCCCACTTCCAGCGCCACACGCGTTACTTCAGAAGAGAACGAGTTGAGCTGATCCACCATCGTGTTGATGGTATTTTTTAATTCAAGTATTTCGCCTTTTACGTCCACGGTGATCTTACGGGAAAGGTCGCCTTTTGCCACGGCTGTCGTTACTTCGGCAATATTTCGAACCTGTGCAGTAAGATTACTACCCATCTGGTTCACTGAATCCGTTAGGTTCTTCCAGGTACCGGCAACACCTTTTACTTCGGCCTGTCCCCCCAACTTTCCTTCTGTACCTACTTCAAGCGCCACGCGTGTTACTTCGGAGGAGAATGAATTCAACTGATCCACCATCGTATTGATGGTATTCTTCAGCTCCAATATTTCACCCTTTACATCAACTGTAATTTTTTTAGATAGATCACCTTTCGCTACGGCGGTGGTCACTTCCGCAATGTTTCGTACCTGTGCAGTCAGATTCGAAGCCATACCATTCACCGAATCTGTAAGGTCTTTCCAAACACCTGCGACACCTTTTACTTTTGCCTGTCCACCGAGTTTTCCTTCAGATCCTACTTCACGGGCAACGCGCGTTACCTCCATGGAGAAGAGATTGAGCTGCTCCACCATGTCGTTCACTTCATGTGCGATGCGAGCAAATTCTCCCTGCAACTGGTGGTTGCCGATGTGCAAAGGCATTTCCTGCGACAGATTTCCTTTTGCCACAGAACTGATCACATGAGCAATTTCGATGGTAGGATGAACCAGATCGGAAATAAGTTCATTGATAGATTCGATGCTGGTATTCCAGGAGCCTTTTGCATCGGCGATACCTATACGTTGTGTAAGCTTCCCTTGTTTTCCTATGGTATTGCTTGCCCTAGTAAACTCTTCAGTCATCTTCTCATTGAGCGATATGATCTCATTTATTGTATCACATATCTTTCCGGAAAGCCCCACCTGATCGAATGGCATGCGCACATTGAAGTTTCCGTTTTTCACTTCAGTAAGAACACGCAAAAGTTCTTTCTGATCAAGCACAGCATTGCTGTCAGTCTGGGGAATTATGGAATAAGACGGTTCACTTTCCAATATCAGTTCTGCCCGTTTTGAGGAAGAATTTTTTAACACCTGTTCGTTTCCGTTAGGTTTAGCGGACTTGCTCGTTTTTTTAGTAGCCATGGAGTTGAGATTGATGGTATGGAAAATTAATATACGAAACTGGAGTATGAACAGAAGGGGTGCATATTATTTTATTATACTTGTATCACCATCCTACCTATTGTAATTCGTTTCCTGCCCAACATTGTTTAGCCAAAACTTTTATTATGCCAAAACTTTTTACCCTCGTTTTCGCAGTCCTTTGCTTTTCCAACCAATTAAGTGCCCAATATGATCAAACGCGCAAGGACGTACCTGCAAAAGATGATTATAGGCTATACGATCTGAGCGAAGTGATCCCACCCAATGCATCGGTTGTAAACATCGAAAGTTATTCAAATGGATGGTTTGCACTGTTGCAGGTGTCAAATCTCAGGGCAAGCAGTTACAGGGTTCTAAAGCTTTTAAGAAATGGATTGGTTGATCCTTCATACGGCAACGGCGGGTTATCTTATGCGGCGATATTTGAACACGAGCCGCAGATGAAGGTCATGAGCGATGGAAGGGTAGTGCTTGCAATGCCGGTATTTGATTACGCTGTATCCAGCATGATCCCGGTAGTTTATGTGCTGAACAATAAGGGGCAGTTCGATACAGGCTTTGGAGATAACGGGCGACTTTTGTTGACACAACATGTTTTGGATTGGGCGGGGGAACAGTTCAATCGCCTGGAGGTTATCGGTACTGAAATCTACCTTGGACTTACTTCTATAAACAATGAACAGCAGCAGTTGGATCTTAAGGTGGTAAAGATCACTGGCAACGGTGTTCCGGACTTAAAATTCGGGAATGCCGGAGTTTTTACATTTCGAACCACATTTCATGAAGGAGATGAGGTTCAGATCGAAAACGCTGGGGTGGAATCGATTCTCGGGGACAACACTGGCAATCTTAAAATCTCCCTGCGATATACCATATACTCTCCTTATCAAAATATTACCACAACAAACAAATATATTCTTGGATTATTAAAGAACGGTAAAACGGATGAGGCATTTGGAAAAAATGGTAAAGTTGAACTCCCGATTAGCGGTGAAATCTTTATGGATCCATCGGGTCATCTTTTTGTTATTGACCGAAGTGAAACGTTTCGAATAATGAAACTGAGTGCTAATGGCGCGATAGATACAGATTATGGAGTCAAAACCTCTGACTTCACGCTGGATCTGCCAGTGGGACCAGAACATTCGAAGATCTCCAAAGCTGTTGAATTTGATGGTCATTATTTTTATATCCATAAAAGCGCCGACAAACTGATTAAAGTTGACAAGGATGTAAACATTGTTAAAACCTTTGGTTCAAATGGAGCATTGCAATTAGAAACCGGCTTCAACCATTGCTTACTCGCTAATAAATTAATGGTATTAACGCCTCGCACATGGAATGCATTTGTCTATGAAGCAGAGCATGGTAAAAAGAGGATCGTCAAGAAGCTTAAATATTCTACCGGCTATACTTCTGCTGTGATGCGGGTGTTTGATAAATGGAGCAATTCTTATCTTTTCTTTGCCACTGAGGGAGAAACTTCTACGATAATACGCAAGTATGATGTCCATGGAAAGCAGGTCCGATCCTTTGGTCAAGCCGGCGAATTGAAATTGTCTGCAAGTGTTGGAAGAGCCATTCTTGCGAAAGTTGCGGGCGATAAATTACTTGTTCTCACGAATACTTTCAAAGGAGGTTACCTTACTTCTTACTCTGCAAAAAGCGGAGCAACCTTGTCTTCTACTAGTGTTGAATTGCCTCATGACCATTGGCTCGATGGAGTTAGCTTTCTAAATAACGGAAGCTTTATTGTGTCCGACGAAGTGCATTTTTATAAATTCAAAAAAGATGGAAAATACGATCGGAGTTTTGGAACAAATGGTTCACTCTATACGGATATAAATAACGTTACTTTCCTTCCGGATGGGAAGTACTTACAAGTAACGAATGGACGTCTCTATCGATATCTTGCAAACGGAGAACCGGACCTATCTTCCGGAATTCCATCACTGAACTTTAGCAGCGAACTTGAAGAAGCGCTTCAGCGCAATGGAATGGATGTTGAAGTCTGGAATAAACTGGCCGTCGACAAAGACCAGAACGTGTACATTCTTTTTGAAGGTACACTTGATTATTTGCAGTCCCTTCATTTGATCTTAAAGATTGATCCCCTCGGAAAAATTGATTCAGGCTTCGGTGAAAACGGGTTTAAGAAAATATACTTTGGGACAGGTCGACAAAATGCACAAGTGCTGGTGCCTACTGATGATGGCTTGTTGTACCTGGCTCAATCTAATTATTACGGTATGCAAACTTATTCCATCGCCAAAATTAACCGGGACGGTGATCTCGATGCTCAATTTGGAGATAACGGCACGTATACTGAAAAAAGATTTTATGCGAGCATCATACCACAGAAGTTGTATGGCTATAATCAAAGCGTAGAGCTGTTGGGCTCGATCAATAATTTAGGATTTACTGTGACATTTAAAGATAGGCGAAGAGAATACCTGCCACCCATCGTCAATAAGTTGATTGAAAAATGGCGACCACTATGGGATGTACTCATTTATCCCAATCCTTCAAATACGGCGTTTACCTTTAAGTTTAATGCCGATCGGGCGCATCAAAAATTTTCTGTTACCGTCTTTAATTCATCAGGCATGCAGGTATTTAATAAACAATACCAATTGGCAGGATACGATCTCCTGGGTCATAATTGGAAGCCAGGCGTTTACTTTGTCAGGATCAAATCAGATGGTTACGAAGAAATGCGAACGATCATAAAGCGTTAAGAATAACTTCCCTTAAGAAGAAAGTATAAGGTGGTCAGGTATGTTGATCATCTTTCCAGAACATTTAATACCTTTTCATCTTATACTTCTGCTATGATCCTTTCTGAAAAAACCTGGCGATGGTTTGGTCCTACAGATCCTGTTTCACTATGGGATGTCAAACAGGCCGGTGCCACTGGAATTGTCACTGCTTTGCATCATATACCTAACGGAGAAGTTTGGACGATTGAAGAAATCAACAAACGAAAAAACCAGGTGCAGCAGGTTGGCTTAAAATGGTCGGTAGTCGAAAGCATACCGGTTCATGAGCACATAAAAACACAGACCGGTGATTTCGAACGTTACATTGACAATTATCAGCAAAGCATTCGAAACCTTGCTGAATGTGGCGTACGCATCGTTACTTATAACTTCATGCCGGTGCTTGATTGGACCCGCACCGATCTTGCATATCAATTAGAAGATGGTTCACTTGCGCTACGTTTCCACAGGGCAGCATTCGTTGCTTTTGATCTGTTCCTGCTCATGCGTCCGGGCGCAGATAAAGATTATCCGCCGGAAGAGATCGAGCGTGCAAAAGCGCAGTTTTCGTCCATGAGTGATGAAGAGAAACAAACGCTGATACGCAATATGATTGCGGGGTTGCCCGGCTCCGAAGAAAGTTTCACTCTCGAACAATTTCAACGGGAACTGGATCGCTATTCGGGTGTTGATGAAGAAAAGCTTCGCAGCCACCTCATATATTTTTTAAAAAAGATAGCGCCCGTGGCTGATGAAGTAGGTGTGCAATTGGCCATACATCCGGATGACCCTCCGTATTCGTTACTTGGCCTTCCACGTGTGATGAAAAATGAAAAGGATTTCATGCGGATCATTGAGGCAGTGCCCAATGAGTCCAATGGCTTATGCTTTTGTACAGGTTCTTTTGGAGTGATTGATTCAAACCCCTTACCGGAAATGTTTGAACGTCTCGGCGATCGCATTCACTTTGTTCATCTTCGAAGCACACAGCGGGATGATGAGGGAAACTTCTTTGAAGCAAATCACCTTGAAGGGGATGTCGATATGTATGGGGTTATAAAAAACTATTTGATCGTTCAAAATCGGCGTGGTATTTCAATTCCTATGCGACCCGATCATGGTCACCAGATGATCGATGACTTAAAGAAAAGCACCAACCCCGGATATAGTTGCATAGGACGATTGCGTGGTTTGGCAGAATTGCGTGGATTGGAATTAGGAATTGCAAAATCAATTTTCGGAGATGAAAAAATTTCTGGGTAAGAATTTCCTGTTGCATTCAGATGCAGCAAGAAGGCTGTATCACGATCATGCTGCTAAGTGCGCCATCATCGACTATCATTGTCATCTTGATCCAAAATTGATAGCAAAAGATCACAGGTTCCATTCTATAACTGATTTGTGGTTGTCGGGCGACCATTACAAATGGCGGGCGCTTCGGGCAAATGGCATTGAAGAACGATACATTACGGGCCGTGATACAAGTGATTGGGAAAAATTTGAGAAGTGGGCTTATACCGTACCGTACACCATGCGAAACCCTTTGTATCACTGGACGCATCTTGAATTAAAAACTGCTTTTGGTATCGATGAATTGTTGAACCCGCAGACTGCCCGGAAAATTTTTGATGAATGCAATGCGCAGCTTGCAGATCAGGATCATTCGGCAAGAGCATTGATCCGCCGGTACAATGTGGAAGTCATATGCACTACGGATGATCCGGTGGACACCCTGGAATATCATCGCCAGATAAAAGAAAGCGGATTTGAAACGCTTGTTCTGCCAACGTTTCGACCAGATAAATTATTGGACGTATCAGACCCTTCGCGTTTCAACCGTTACATCGCACAGCTTGCTGAAACGTCGGGCAAGAACATCTCAAGTCAACAAAAGTTGGTTGAAGCATTGCGAAAACGGCACGACTATTTCGCCGAGCATGGTTGTAAACTTTCTGACCATGGGATTGAAGAATTTTATGATGAAGATTATGATGATGCAGACATTGATTCAATTTTTAATCAGTTAAGAAACGGACATGCTATTGACGCGCAACAAGTGCGGCAATACAGGACTGCTATGTTGCAGTTGTTTGCTTCCATGGATCATGAAAAGGGATGGGTGCAACAGTATCACTATGGTGCGATGCGTAACAATAACAGTCGCATGTTCGAACTGCTTGGTCCTGATGCTGGATTTGATTCCATAGGTTTTTACAACACTGCGAAAGCACTGTCGGGCTTCCTTAATAAGATGAATGCAAAGCAACAGTTGAGCAGGACGATCATTTATAATCTGAATCCTTCTGATAATGAGATGATCGCCACAATGATCGGCAACTTTCAGGATGGCACGATCCCTGGAAAAATTCAGTTCGGCTCCGGGTGGTGGTTTCTTGATCAAAAGGATGGGATGGAAAAGCAACTGAATGCGTTATCGCTACATGGACTGTTAAGCAGGTTTGTTGGGATGCTTACCGATTCAAGAAGCTTTGTGTCGTATGTTCGTCATGAATACTTCAGGCGCATTCTCTGCAATCTTGTTGGAGATGACCTGCAAAGCGGTGAGTTGCCTGAAGAGGAGTATAAATTCATTGCGTCAATGATCGAAGACATCTGTTACAATAACGCAAAGCAGTATTTTAATTTCTAAGGCATGAGAGTAAACTCGTCAACATTAGCTGATCATCTTGGTGCGCAGGGAATGCTTCCTTTGTTTTATCACGATGATGTGGATACTTGCGTAAACGTGATTCGTTGTTTGTACGAGGGTGGAATACGTTCAGTAGAGTTTACAAACCGCGGAAATTATGCAAAGGAAAATTTCAAATCGATTGTTACTTATCGTAATCAGTACCTGCCAGAACTCTTATTAGGTGTGGGTACAATTCGTTCTGTTGGTGATGTCAGGAGCTTTGTTGATGCCGGTGCAGATTTTCTGATCAGCCCGGTGGTTGATGTTGACATTGCCCAATATGCAAATGAAATGCAAATTCCGTGGATACCAGGATGTATGACACCCACTGATATTCATACTGCATTGAAATATGGTTTTGATCTTGTGAAATTATTCCCAGGTAATCTTTTAACGCCTGCATTTGTTGAATCCGTAAAACCTTTGTTTCCCTCAGTTCGGTTTGTAGTAACTGGTGGCGTGGACACAAGCAGGGAAAATCTTGCGGCATGGTTTAACGCAGGAGTGTTGACTGTAGGGATGGGCTCAAAACTCCTAACGACACAGGTAATGAAAGACCCTGCCGGCAATGGATTAAGCGAAAGCGTAAGAAGCTTATTGATAACTATTCAATCGGTAAAATAAAAACATCGCCACAATAGAACGACCCTATAACACATAAACGATGAAGCAGGCCATTGGAAAATACAGGTGGACCATTTGTTCACTTCTCTTTTTTGCAACAACGATAAATTATCTTGACAGGCAGGTGCTGAGTCTGCTACAGCCGTTGCTGGCGGAAAAATTCAACTGGACGAATAACGACTATGCGAACATCGCATCTGTATTCCAGCTTGTCTATGCTATTTCATTGTTATTTGCGGGGAGGATCGTTGATAAGCTCGGTACCAAATGGGGTTATGCGTGGGCTTTGATCATATGGTCACTGGCAGCGGCACTGCATGCTGCGGCAATTCCTATCGGAGAGAGTACTGTTTCGATTCTTACCTGGTTCGGGCTTTCTGCGATACCTGTTTCTGTTGCAGGCTTTATGGTGGCACGCGCGCTGTTGGGCTTTGGAGAGGCGGGTAACTTCCCTGCTGCGATCAAGGCAACGGCAGAATATTTTCCCAAGCGCGAACGAGCGTTTGCTACGGGTATATTCAATTCAGGAACCAATGTAGGTGCGATACTCGCGCCGTTAACGGTTCCCTGGATCGCTTATCACTGGGGCTGGGAAATGACATTCCTGATCATTGGCGCTTTCGGATTTTTCTGGCTGATCTTTTGGTTCCTCTATTATGAAAAACCTTCTCAACAGAAACGATTGTCGCAGGAAGAGTTTGAGTACATACACAGTGATAATACCGCGGAAGAAAATAGATCGATCGATCAGCAACACGAAAGAGTAGGATGGTTGAAACTTTTGGGGTATCGACAAACATGGGCTTTTATGATAGGGAAGTTTATGACAGACGGAGTGTGGTGGTTTTTTTTGTTTTGGCTTCCCGCATATCTCAACGCCGAATATGGAATGAAAGGAACCGAGATCATGCTACCACTTTTTGTATTGTACAGTATGACAATGATCGGAAGCATTGGCGGAGGATATTTCCCCACTTACTTTATCAATAAAGGCTACAAACCTTATGATGGAAGAATGAAAGCCATGTTCATCATTGCTTTGTTTCCGTTGGTAGTTCTGGCGGCGCAACCGCTGGGCGATATTAGTTTCTGGATGCCTGTGATATTGATCGGCGTTGGCGCATCAGCACACCAGGCCTGGTCGGCAAATATTTTTACCACTGTTTCCGATATGTTTCCCAAGCATACGATTGCGTCAGTGACGGGCATTGGGGGAATGGCAGGTGGACTCGGTGGTGTAGTTATCACCAAACTTGGAGGTGCCTTGTTTGATCACTATAAGGCACAAGGCAACATATCCGCGGGCTACACGATCATGTTTACTATTTGTGCTTTAGCCTACCTTGTTGCATGGACTATCATGAAATCGTTGGTGCCAAGGCATAAAGCAGTGATCTTATGATCATGCCTTAAATGAAAAATATTATTTATTCTCTATTTTTTCCAGACGACGTTCAATGTCCATCAATCGTTTCTCTAATTCGTCAATCCTTTCGTCTTGTGTGCGGATTTTGGATTGTTGCCTACGTATGATCTCGTGTTGCTCCTGGATGGCTTTTATAGCAAGAACTGAAAATTCGCTGTAATTGAGACCCAGGAAATCATTACCCTTTTCGTCCCTTGTATTCGATACAAATTGTGGAAGTACATGTTGAACATCCTGCGCAATGAAACCGTGCGACAACGGGGCATTTGAGCTGTTATCGGCATAACGGTATTCATAAGGCGTTAATTGCAACACCTTATCAAGTACATTGTCGATGGGTGCAATATCCTTCTTCACTTTCCTGTCGGATGCCTGAATATAGGCGCCATTTACATCGTCAAAACGACCTTTGAAAACACCGTTGTAATACAGGTAAAGATCAGGACCTGTTCCGGCCACATAAAATCCCCAGCGGCTGGAAGAAGTTTGATGCACCAGGGTCAAGTTGTGTCTGTTCCCCAGACCTTTGATTTGCAATAGTCCATAACTTGTTAAGGAAGCCACAGGATTCATGCCGATACCGGTTACACTGTTTTTCAAAACCACCATCGCATTGGTGTTTGTACTTCCACCATTTCCTATAATAAATAACGGATCCGTCGCTACCCATGAAGTCATCGACGATGATGCGATGGGGTCATTATTCCTTCCTATTACAAATGAGCCATATGCCCGTGCATTTGTCCCAACGCCCATAGCAGTAGAAAATGTTCCGTGCGCTGAGTTATCTGTACCTATCGCCTGTGAAAAATCTGCATAAGCTCTCGTGCCGTTTCCAAAAGCAAAACTTGATGATCCTTCAGCGCCGGTGTTTTGTCCAACCGCCATCGAATGATCTCCAAGGGCCGAAGTTGCGAAGCCATGTGCCCATGCATAAAATCCCGACGCTGTTGTAGCTACCCCGGAAGCAATAGACTGTGGGCCGCTTGCAACAGTTGATGCACCAAAAGCGAGTGAATTAACTCCAACGTTTGCGTAGTTCCATGCCGTGGTTGAGAACAGCGTATCTATATAGCCAAATCTCAACGCGCCCTTCGTCGGATACCAGATAAATTTTCTTCCTGCACTTGATGTATCCTTTCCAAAAAGAACTGTCCTGTTTTCCGCTACATTAAACTTAGCCTTAGGTGTACTCGTTCCAATTCCTACACTACCGGAATTATTGTTATAAATGTTTGTACCGCTCAATGTCCAATAGTTTGCCGAGCCAGATCCGGACAGCGGTGTCCAGGCGGCCCCATTGAAGTACCAGAAACTGCTCGTAGTATTATCAAACACTAACAACCCTTTTGCAGGTGAAGCAATCGCAGTGCGTTCAGCACTTGTCATCCGCGGAATCAATACGCCCTTTTTCGCGGCAGCAGCAACTTTTATGTCCAGCATGGCACTGGCGTGAGGAGCGGTTCCATCATCGTTGATGGCAACGCTCTGGCTAAATGAATTTGTTGAAAAGCATGTAACAATGAGCAGGCAGGCAACAACAGGTAGTTTGATGTACATAAGTTGGTTTTTTAGCAGTAAAATGAAAGACCCTAACGAAGTATTCAAGGGAGCGTCAACAGGTTATTCACGGGTAAATAGAAGCGGAGTACGCTATTCAGGAGTAATAATGTAGGAAGAAAAATGCATTCACACAACTGTAATCATTGTTGTTGTAACGTCAGTCAAGAGCAGTTGAATATACTTTGCGAAAACCTGTTTTAGTCAATTCAATTTTCTTTTCCTTGTAAAGCCTGCCCACGGCCATCTTGAAGGTTTTCTTGCTCATGCCAAAAAACTCATAGATGTCCTCAGGATCCGATTTATCGTGGTAGGGGAGATACCCATTATTTTCTTCCAGTAAACGAAGGATCTTTGATGTCTCATCTTCGACACGCTGATAACCGGGCTTTCCAAGAACAACATCAATATTGTTATTCTCTTCATAGATCTTTTTGATATAACCATCGAACACCATACCTACCTCAATGTTTTGATAGATCTCATTGAAGTGAAGCAGACCTGTATGTTTATCGTTGATGATCATCACATAGCCAAGGTCGGTCCGCCTGTACGTAAGCAGTTTCACCATTTCCATTTCCTTAACTGTAAGTGGATCATTCGACAGGTACCATTCAAACTTCTCTGTAGCGGCAACGCGGCCCGTTTGTTCATCAATGTAAATAAGAACTACATAACGTCCGCCCTTACGCATTCCCATCAATTGTTTAGATCGCGGTACAAACAGGTCTTTCATCAAACCCCAATCAAGAAAAGCCCCGTCAGAAGTGCTGCTCACTGCTTCAAGCATGGCGATCTGACCAACTACAGCTTTTGGTTTCTGTGTGGTAGCGATCAAACGATTTTCCGAATCATGATAAACGAAGACAGTAATAATATCGCCTACCCTGGTATCGCGTGGCACGAAACGTTTGGGCAGGAGTATTCCGTCGTCGGCTCCCTCAAGGTATACACCAATGGAAACTTCACGGACTACTTTAAGATCATTGTATTGTCCAACATTTACCATGCATGCAAGTTAATCCATGCATCAATGACAATCTAGAGGATGACAAAGTTTTTCACTTCGTTGTTGATCTGTATGTAATAGGAACCTGTTTGCAAATTGCTGACATCGATACGGTGGCTGCCATCTGTGAGATTGCGAATATTCATCATAACGCCATAGTTCGAGTAGATCACGCCTTTCATGGGCTGCTGACGGTGGGCATTGAGTCGCACGTTGAGCGTGCCATTGGATACTACGCTATTCAGCAATCGAACCGTTGACCCTGCAGGTATGTAATTGATCCTGCGGATTTCGCTGAATGAATAGTTATCATTTGCATCCAATTGCCTGATACGATAAAAATTCAATCCTTCCGCCGGATTGAGGTCATCAAATTTGTATGAGGCATTGGAATAACTATCTGTGGAGGCATCAACAGAACCCATTTGGATAAACTTTCGTCCATCATTGCTTCTCTCTACAATAAACTTCCGGGTTAATTGTTCATGCAACGTTACCCATTGCAGTGTCACTTTATCTGTTTTGCGAAAAGCCTGGAAAGAAACCCATCGAACAGGGAGCACAATTGTGTCTGTAGTAACAAGGGATTGTGCCGAAACTTTTGTTTCAGTGGCCACCAGGAGAATGAAAAGCAGGCATGGCAATAGCCGGAACTGGATTTTCATGAATGGATTCTTTATAGGGTAATGGAATAGGTCCAACTAAGAACAGAATGAAGCTAGTGTTTAGTATACAAAACGACAATAATATCTTAATAGGATTTTGTAGATATTAGTGTAAGCACTTATTTACTGCTCCGATCACACGATAATAACCCGGTAAAACATATTGCTTATGGAAAACAAATTGTCCAGTGAACGACGAAGACTTCTTTTCACAATTGACAGGATACTTGAGGCGCCAATGATTATTCTTGGATTCTTATGGCTGATCCTGCTTGTGGTCGAACTGGTACGGGGACTTAACCCCTTCCTTGAATTTGTAAGTCTTGCGATATGGGTGATCTTCATCATTGATTTCATCATAAAATTTATTCTGGCGCCGGTAAAGCTGGAGTATTTAAAGAAAAACTGGTTGACCGCTGTGTCGCTGGTGATTCCTGCCCTTCGGGTATTCAGGGTGTTTCGTTTGGCGCGACTCTTACGTGGCTTACGTGGGGTACGCCTGGTGCGGATCGTATCATCCCTGAACCGTGGCATGAGAAGCCTTGGCAAGGCGATGAAGAGGCGGGCGATTGGTTATGTCATATTGCTTATTGCCATCGTGACATTCGCCGGCGCCGCGGGCATGTATGCACTGGAACGACCCAACCCTGGTTTCAACACCTATGGCATGGCATTGTGGTGGACCGCAATGCGTGTGATAACAGCAGGCAATGAGTTCAACCCGGTGACCACTGAAGGTAGGGGACTGGCATTGATCATAGCTATTTTTGGATATACAATATTTGGCTATGTTACGGCAACATTTGCCTCTTTCTTTATCGGTAGGGATGCAGAAGAAAAGGATGGTCCGGTGCCCGGCAAAGAAGACTTAGACAAATTACGAAGGGAGATCATCGCCTTAAGATCTATACTCGAACATAAAAAGGATAAATAGGATCTGATCCCCCATAGTAGATTGATTTTGCAATTGGAGATCGAATGATGAATTTTGCCCGATGCCGTTACGTTCTGTAAATGTCACCCGCTACATTACACCGCTTCGTGAAGGAGGATCTTTGCCTGCCATCACCGAGGCGGATGACGAGTTTATGTACGTAATAAAATTCAGGGGCGCGGGCCAGGGGGTTAAAGCGCTCGTGGCAGAATTAATTGGTGGTGAGATAGCACGGTCTCTTCATATAAAAATTCCCGAGTTGGTTTTTGCGTCCCTCGATGAGGCCTTTGGAAGAACCGAGCCTGATGAGGAAATACAAGATCTCTTAAAGGCGAGTCGGGGATTGAACCTCGGATTACATTACTTATCCGGGGCGATTTCTTTTGATCCTTTGATCAACCGTCCTGACCCGATCACCGCTTCAAAGATAGTGTGGATGGATGCCTTGCTCATGAATGTGGATCGAACACCACGCAACACAAACATGTTGATATGGAATAAAGAGCTTTGGTTGATAGATCATGGTGCTTCATTATATTTTCACCATTCATGGGATGGCTGGAAAGAACAAATGCTAAAACCATTTGTACAGATCAAGGATCATGTACTACTGAAATTCGCTACGAACCTGAACGAAGTAACTGACGAAATAACTGCAACACTTAGTGAAAAAGTAATTGACAATATAGTAACAGAAATTCCGGATGAATGGCTTCACCAATATGAAGTTCCAGATTCACCGGACACTATTAGGAATGTGTATCGGGAATTTCTTTTGACCAGAATAAATAACGCCCCAATCTTTATTAAACAGGCCATCAATGCAAGAGAATCACTTATTTGAATATGCTGTTATACGCATTGTGCCTAAGGTCGAGCGTGAAGAATTCATGAACACCGGGGTTATACTTTATTGCGCCAGGCAACGCTTTCTTAAAACCATGTTCACCCTGAATGAAGAGCGACTGCGAGCTTTTTGCAGGGATATTGATATTGACGAAGTACAGCAACACCTTCGGTCGTTTCAACAAGTAGCAGAGGGAGGAAGAGAAGCTGGTGTTATTGGTACACTTGATGTGGCATCACGTTTTCGCTGGTTAACTGCAACTCGCAGCACAGTTGTGCAATGTTCGAAAGTACATCCAGGTTTGTGTAAAGACCCATTGGCAATGCTTCACCGGCTTCATGAACAACTCGTATTATGTTAGTCTTTTGAAAGCACTTCTTGCAGATATTCGATGATCCCTGTTGTATTTAAAACGTGGGAGTGAGCATTTAGATTGATCGCCTGTTGCGGCATGAAAGAAACATCTGCAGACGCCGGATCCTGCGCAATGGTTATCGCACCCGCTGCTTTTAGCACTGCCATGCCTTGCGCTCCATCAGCGTTCGCTCCAGACAACAGTATCCCGATTGCCTGTTCTCCAAAAACTTCGGCTATCGATTCAAATGTTACGTCGATGCTTGGTCTGCTGTATTGTACCTTCTCGGAACTGTCGAGCGAAAAATGATTTTTGTTTTCAATGAGCAAATGGTAGTCGGGCGGCGCAAGATAAATTACTCCGGCCCGAATCGGTTCTTTATCTTCTACTTCCACTACAGGTCTTGGCGATCGGCTTTGCAGAAGTTCAGACAGAGTGCTTGTTTGATCATTCTTCCTGTGAAGTATGAGTATGTAAATGGTTTCCTTATTTGAAGGCAGCGCAGCTAATAGCTGTAGGATGACTTCAAGGCTTCCGGCAGAACCGCCTATCGCTACAACGGTATGTTTTACTCGATCTTCCGCCATATCTTTTCTTTTCGATCCAGCTGACGATACTTGCGTGATATTGATGCAAAGTTCAAGGATTCTTTTGCACCCAATACCAGGAATCCAAGTTTTTCAAGACTGTCGTCAAATAATTTCAACACTTTCTCCTGCAACTCTTTGTCGAAATATATCAAAACATTGCGGCAAAGAATAAGCTGGAACTCATTGAAAGATCTGTCTGAAACAAGGTTATGTGTGGACACGATCATTTTTTCAGTCAGGCTCTGATCAAGTATGGCATGATTGAATCGCGCAGTGTAATACTCTGAGAAATCTTTTTTACCACCCGCTGCAATGTAATTCTCTGAATATATTTTCATCTGGTTGAGTGGTACAATTCCCTTCTTAACTTTCTCAACAACGGTGGAGTTGATATCGGTGGCATAAAGCCTCGACTTTTGCAACAGGTTAGCTTCCTTCAGAAGAATTGCCATGGAGAACACTTCCTCTCCGGATGCACATCCTGCATGCCATATCCGAATGAATGGATGCGTTGCGAGTATGGGAAAAACTTCCTCACGAATTTTTCTGAATGTCTGTGGGTCGCGGAACATCTCCGTTACGTTGACCGTCAGCGACTCAACAAGTGTGGTAAGGAAAGACGGATCGGTTCTTACCCGGTGGTAAACTTCGGCGAAACTAGGAAAGCGGTCGTTCACCATCAATCGTATAAGCCGCCTTTTGAGCGATGCTTTTGCATATTGAGTGAAGTCATAACCATACCGCTCGAATAATTCGTTTATCAGTAATGCAAGTTCGTCATCGTTTACCAGCGGTATGTCCCTTTTCATATGCTTTATTCATCCATTCTTAATACAGCCACACTCTTAAGAGCGATACCAATTGATCGAGGTCAACCGGTTTTGTGATATAGTCGGAAGCGCCTGCTTCAATACATTTTTCCCGATCTCCACTCATTGCTTTTGCAGTGACAGCGATGATGGGCAACTGGCGGTATTCAGGCTTCTCCCGAATCTTACGTATAGATTCATATCCGTCCATCTCCGGCATCATCATATCCATGAGGACAAGATCGATCTTCTCATGCTCCGTCAATTGTTTCAACGCGTCCTTGCCATCTATTGCGGAAATAACATTCATGCCATAACTCTCCAGCGACCTCGTGAGTGAAAAAATATTTCTCACGTCATCGTCCGCCACCAGTACAGACTTGCCTTTCAAGACCTCACTAACTATACCAAGGTTCTTGTATTTTGATGTTCTCACAGAAGAGTTTTGTTCTACAAGATGCAGAAACAACGATACCTCATCCAGGATACGTTGGTAAGACTGTGCAGTTTTGACTACAATAGAATCAGCATACTGCCTGATCTTTTTCTCTTCAACACTCGAAAGATTTTTGCCTGTGAAAACGATGATGGGCACATTTTCAAGGCCCTGCGTCTTCTTCACATCCTCCAGGAAATCAAACGAACGTTGCCCCATAAAGCCCATATCAAGGATCACACATTCAATACTCTCGTTATTAAGCGCCTCAATTCCCTGTTCGATATCGGACCTGATCTCAGAGCGCACATCATAGGTTTGCAGGAAAAATGCAAGCGCTTCTGCGTGTTTCGTATTCTCTTCAACGATCAGCACTTTTCTCGGATGATTGCTTAAAGCTTTTTCAATCTTTGAAAACACTTCGCTCAATGCCTCAAATGCCACCGGTTTTTCAATAAAATCAACTGCACCTTTTGTGAGGCTTTTTGTTTTTACCTGGTGCGATGACATCATATGCACAGGTATTGACCTTGTTTTCGGGTTGGCCTTGAGTTCATCCATCACTTCCCAGCCACTCTTTACAGGTAGTTGAAGATCGAGCAAAATACCTGTGGGTTGAAATTGTTTTGCCAACTCTATGGCTTCATCACCACGAACAGACACGATGCCCTTATAGCCGTTTCGCCTGGTATAATCAAGTAATGATTTTGCAAAAGCCGTATCATCTTCCACGATGAGAATAGATCTGTCTCCGTCAACGATCTTGCTGCGGTCATCCGGAATCGCTTCAGGAATCACTTCACTTAAATACTCACGATTTCCATTGTGTAATGAAGAGGGAACAGTAGATGCCGGTACATCGTTGAACGCCAGCGGTTCATTGAGGAGAGCGGTGTCCGCGGCAATCACATTCCTATCCAGAGGCAGCATTAGTGAAAACCTGCTCCCTTTGCCCTCTTCACTTTCAAGGAGAATGTCGCCTCCCATCAGTTTCGCTAATTCGCGACTAATTGATAATCCGAGTCCTGTTCCACCAAATTGTCTGCGTGTGGAACCATCTGCCTGCTGGAACGCTTCAAAGATGATCTGTTGCTTATCCTTTGGTATTCCAATGCCCGAATCAATTACCGAAAAAACTATCGAGCCATCCTGTTTGGATATATTAAGCTCGACAGTACCCCTCCGTGTAAACTTAAGTGCGTTAGATATCAGGTTGCGAAGAACCTGGTCGAGCCGCTGATGATCCACCTCGATATACACCGGGACATCGTCTTCACGGGTGATCTTCATATTGAGGCCTTTCTCTTTTGCGATAGGCGCAAACATGGCACGTGTATCATCCATTACCTGTTGCAATTTCACTTCGGTGAACTGCAGTTCCATCTTACCTGATTCTATCTTGGAAAGATCAAGTATGTCATCGATCAATGCAAGCAGGCCCTTACCGGAGCTTTGAATTACTTCAGCATATTCGATCTGGTCCTGGGATAAGCGATCACCATGATTTTCCGCCAGCAACCTTGACAGAAGCAGGATGGAATTGAGCGGTGTTCGTAGTTCGTGCGACATATTCGCAAGAAATTCTGACTTGTACTTGGTGCTCAATGCAAGTTCTTCTGCCTTGGCTTGTATCCTTAAGTTGCGCTCAAGAATCAATTCATTTTTTTCCTCTAGTAGCCGGCTTCTTTCTTCCAACTCCTGGTTGGCCTGTTGAAGTTCTTCCTGTTGAACGCGAAGCTCTTCTTCTGATGCCTGTAATTTTTCTGCCTGCGCTTCCAGTTCGGCATTGATGTTTTCCAATTCGCGTTGCTGCGTTTCCAGCTCGCGTGCCTGCGCCTTTGTTTCGGCCAAAAGTGTCTGCAGGCGTTGATGATCTCGTGCGCTGTGAATGGCCATACCTATGTTAAAGGCAGCGGCTTTCAAATATTTTAATGTGGCCTGGTTGAAGGGCTTTGGCGAAATAAACTCCATAACCGCTTTCAGCTTCGTCTCGTGGTATACAGGAATTGCGACGATGGCCGCGGGAACAATTTTTCCACCGGAAAAACCCATGCTAATCGAATCCTGCGGGATGTCGTTCAATAAGATGACCTTACCACTTTGAGCAGCCTGTCCTACAAGACTCTCTCCATGATTTACGTGTTGCTGAAGCGAAGCCGCGTCAAGTCCACTGTTAGCAGCCAATGTCAGTTGTTTATCTGTATTCAGGTAAAATGCGCCGGCGGTTGCATCTGTGTACTCAGTAAGGAAATTAATTGTTTTGATTGCGAGTGCGTTGACGTCATTTTCACCAATCATCTTATCATTCAAATGACCAATTCCGGTGCCCTGCCATTCTTGTTCGGCCAGGCTGCTGAATGAATCTTCCAGCGACTTCGCCATCTTATTTAAAGCAATACCCAGGGTGCCAAGTAAATCGTTGTCTTTCGCTTCTACGCGCGCTTTATAATCTCCCGACGATATTCTGTCAGCAATGTTTTCAATGATGTGTATTCGATTGGTGACCTCATGATCTTTTTCTTCCAATGAAGCGAGCAACTTGATCTGCTTTTTTCTGTCCTCATTTACACGGATGTAAGAACTCACCGTGATTAATATGGAAAGTACAGATGCAATGATGATCAGTGCTGGCGTGGCCACTGCAAATTGATTCATCTTAGAGGTCTTGGCAGCAAGCAACTGTTTCTCTGTTTCCTGCATTCGCGTGATCATTAAACGGATGCTTTCCATTGTTCTCTTTCCTGCGTCGAGCAATACCGGATTGAGCGTATTTCTGGCCTGGTATTCGTCAATAACCGCTTGTAAGATCTGAAACCTTTCTGTTACCAGTTTAGAAAGTGAATCAACGGAACTTCTATGCACTGCATTATCCAGGGTCAGTGTTCTGACCTCCTGAAGCTGTTTCTGTGCGCGATCAAAAGAACCGGTATATGGAAGAAGAAATGACTTGTCATTTGTGAGCATATAACCCCGTTGGCCCGATTCTCCGTCTTTGACTGCCAGTAGAAGTCCATCGAGCGACTTGATCACTTCATTAGTATGGTTGACTTCATCTGTATTTGAGAGAAGGTTTCGAATGCTCACATATGATGCAACGGCGCTGATGATCAACAGCAGCAGGGAAAGCCCATAAGCCACCATTAGGTTGCGTTTGAACGTGTTCATAGGTTATACTTTTTCCGTTTTGTCAAATGGGATAGGAGAAGCCTGTTGCTTTTCGGGAAGTATTATAGTGAATGTAGTACCTACGCCTTCCTGGCTTTTTGCTTCCAGGTAACCATGATGTTTTTCGACGATCTTTTTTACAATCGCCAGTCCGATGCCGGTACCTTCATATTCCTGTTTTGGATGAAGTCTTTGAAAGAGAGTAAATATTTTATCGTGGTAAGCCTGGTCAAATCCAATGCCGTTATCTTCGATATGAAGACAATAATATTTTGATGGATTGTTGTGATGTCCCGTTTTCCAGGTGCCGTGCACCCGAATAACCGGTGGTTCATCCTTCTTGGAGAACTTCAGCGAATTGCCGATGATGTTTTGAAATACCTGTCTGATCTGTCCCGGAATGATTTCAAGTGCGGGCAGATCCTCCACAACTATAGTGGCATTTTTTTCTTTTATCGACAATTCAAGATCACTGACTGCTTCATTCAGTACATGATCCAGATCGGTACATATAAACTGTGCAGAAACAGATAGCTTTGAATAATTCAGCAGGTCGTTTATCAGACTTCGCATACGTTCTGCAGAGTCGATCACTTTTGTCATTTGCTTTCGTGCATCTTCGTCCGTTTCAAGAAAGCGTTCATTGATGATCTTACTGAACGTAATAATTTTTCTCAAAGGTTCCTGCAGGTCGTGGGAGGCAAGTGAAGCATATTGCTGCAACTCAGTATTACTGATCTCCAGTTTCTTATTAGTTTGTAATAACTCCTGAGTTCTTTCCCGCACTTTATCTTCAAGTTGCAGATTTGCCTGTGATAAAGCTTCCTCCGCTTTTTTGCGGATGTCCACTTCGGCAGATAAGACACGTTGCATCTCATTTAAAGCACGCGTCTGCTCTGACAATGTATAGAACGTTTTTACTTTAAGAAGCAGCAGCTCCGGGTCAAATGGCTTAGTAACATAATCAACTCCCCCCGATGCGTATCCCTGCCTGATAAACCTCTTGTCAATATTAACCGCCGAAAGGAAGATAATGGGAATATCCTTTGTCTTGCTATAACCTTTCAACGTTTCGGCCACTTCATAACCATCCATTTGCGGCATTTGCACATCGAGGATGATCAGTGAATAATCCCGCTTCAAAACTTTTTTTAATGCATCCTCCCCTGAGTTTGCAGTGTCCACCTCATAAAGGTTCAATTGCAAAAGCTTTTGAAGAGAGAACAGGTTTTCCTGTTTGTCGTCTACAACAAGGATCATACTGTGTTCCGAAGTAAATGGGTTAATGGTAGTTCATTTATTTTATCAGCATACGATAAATGTGTTTGAACTATTGCTCAGAGACTTTAATGTAGATTCGAGGTTTTTGTGAATATTCCGTGTTATGGAAGTAATGATGTTACGCAGCTCGCGAATGTCTGTCGGTTTTGTGATGAAGCAAATAGCGCCATGCATCATTGTCTGTTCGATATCACGGGACTGGGACGAAGTGGTGTACATGATCACCGGGATCTTCGCAAGTCCTGCATCAGCCTTCAATTCAAGAAGGCATTGTTTACCGTCCATTTTTGGCATATTCAGATCAAGGAAAATGAGGTCCGGCAAATTTCCATTGCTCTTCCGCAACAGATCGAGTGCTGCCTGTCCATCCGGGGCATTAACAAATTTTACTGTAGGATCCACTTCGTGGAGGATCTCCTCGAACAGCGAACTATCATCAATGTCATCGTCAACGAGTAAGAAAGTTGTCGGTTTGGTCATATATTATTTTTCCGGTTAAACGTTTGCGGAAAGGCTTGTAAACTAATGATTAAAATTTAGACATTGCAAAGAAAATCTAATCGCGCGTATTGACCAACTGTGATGCTGCGATGTCAGAAGATAATACAATTTCATGAACTGTCAATAAGTTAATGTTTTAGTGCTGCCTTCCCGCCGGGCAGTTCAAACGGAAATATTCATTATGTTTGTAATAATGGCACTTCGCTTACAAAATATTAATCTTCGATCAGTAGAACTACCAGTGCAATTGGATATTAGCAATTGCATCACGTGGTCGTTCCCTGAATTCGTGCCGTTTTGTGAGCAATTGTATTATTTCTCGAACTACAAGGACTTTAGCAATACCACCCAAGCCTGACAGGCATGGCTTGGGCATTCCCATTTACTTCCTGGAATTAATCTAAAGCACGCCCCATAGCGGGAGCGTGATTGTTGTATTTAAAACTTAAAGTGATGAGATCAAACAGGCTGCCTGTCTCAATAGGCAGGTCCATCACCGTATTGATGGTATTGGTAAACGTGGTGCTGATTGCTGAGGCTTTCCTTAATAATAACCTTTACTGGTTATTATGGATCACTGTGCCCTTGCTGATCATCACCGTGCATGATGTGTTACAACGTAAGCACGCGATCCTGCGTAACTACCCGTTGATCGGACACCTGCGTTTCCTTCTTGAAGCGATCAGACCTGAAATGCGCCAATATTTTTTTGAATCGGATCTTGATGGCAAACCCTTCAACCGCCGTCAGCGCTCCATCGTGTATCAACGCGCAAAAAATGAAAGGCAAACCGTTTCCTTCGGGATGCAGGAAGATGCGATGTCTCCCGGTTATGAATGGGTGTCACACTCCAACTTTCCTTCGGAAATAGTGGAGAAAGACCTGCGTGTGCGGATCGGAAATGATCAGTGCCTGCAGCCGTACGATATGAGCTTACTGAACGTAGGGGCGATGAGTTACGGTGCATTGAGCAAAACCGCGATCATGGCTTTAAACGAAGGCGCAAAGCTGGGCAATTTCGCACAAAACACCGGTGAGGGTGGAATCAGCGATTATCATTTGCACGGTGGTGACCTCATCTGGCAGATCGGTACAGGATATTTCGGATGCCGCAATGCCTTCGGAGCCTTCGAACCACTTACATTCCGCCGGCAGGCGCGCCGAAACGAAGTGAAGATGATCGAATTGAAGCTTTCACAGGGTGCCAAACCCGGGCATGGTGGCATTTTACCGGCGGCTAAGAACACTGCGGAAATTGCCGCAATTCGCAATGTAATGCCAGGTACAACGGTGCATTCGCCTGCAAGCCATCCGGAATTTAGTTCACCCAAAGGAATGATCCGGTTCCTTCAGTTGCTTCGTGAACTGAGCGGAGGCAAGCCGGTAGGTTTTAAACTGTGTATCGGTAACAAAGACGAATTTTTGGATATCTGCAAGGCGATCAGACATACAGGTATTCGTCCCGATTTCGTCACCGTTGATGGTGCGGAAGGCGGTACTGGTGCGGCTCCGCTGGAATTCACAGACAACCTTGGAATGCCACTCTATGATGCACTGGCATTCGTAAGGCAGGCACTGGAACATTATGGTCTTGCAGAAGATGTAAAAATCATTGCAGCAGGTAAGATCATTACCGGGTTTGATGTGTTGAAGGTGATTTCACTTGGTGCTTCAGCATGTTATAGCGCACGCGGAATGATGATGGCGCTCGGTTGTATACAGGCACTGATCTGCGATAGCGGACGATGCCCTGTTGGCGTTGCAACACAGGACCCCTCGCTATTCCAGGGTCTGGATCCGGCGCACAAAAAGGTGCGTGTTGCAAACTATCACCGGCAAACGATCCGTGCAACGGTCGAATTAATGGAAGCCTGCGGATTTTCGGACCTGGCATCTGTCACTCCGAACCGATTCTATAGACGGATAAACAGAGAACAATATGAAAGTTTTGAGGACATCTACTTCAGCCGGAGTCTGCTGCCCTCACTAACCATGTACCCAATTACGAACAATTAAAAAATCATAAGATGCAAACGAAGAAAAGAGATCAGCTTCTTCTTGAAAAGAACGACTATGATGTAATCATGCGCTACCTGAAGGCAGGTTATGGAAGAAATAGCTTTAACAGGCAGGACGCCGAAGAACTTGAAGCAGAACTGAAAAAGGCCAAGCTGATGGATAAATCGAAGTTGCCCGCAGATGTGGTGCGACTCAACTCGCTTGTTACCATTCACGATCTTGAACAAAAAAAGGAATTACAGCTGAAAGTGGTAATCCCCGAAAAAGCCGACATACGTGAAAGGCGCATATCTATTATGTCTCCCATCGGTACTGCTCTGATAGGATTCAGAAAAGGCCAGACGGTAAGCTGGAAAGTACCGGCCGGAAAAAAGACATTCAACATTGTTGAAGTTCAGAATGAAACAGCTTAATTACTGTTGCAGTTGTTTGCAAATGCGGTGGCATAATTGTTGAAAATTATATGCTGCCATATGAGTAAGATACTTCAGTTGTTTTTCTTTCTTGCTGTGTTCCCGGTGTGCTTTGTCAACGCTCAATCGTTTGGGTTGGAAGCACGCTGGGACGACGGCATTAAGTTTCGAACCAAAGATGGCGCCACCGAATTCTCTATAGGTGGACGTGTACATTACGACGCAGTCTTTATGCATCAAAGCACTTCACTGGATTCATTGTTTGACGCGATTCCCGATAATGTTGAAGTGCGAAGAGCACGTTTAAGTTTCACCGGAACGATCAATGATGCAATGGCATATGAGTTTGAATTCACCTTTGGTGAACAGCTCGAATACGCAGATATGTATTTCGCGTTTCTTAAAGTGCCGCTGATAGAAAAAATAACGCTGGGCCATTTTCGTGAGCCGTTCGGTATGGAAGAAATGACAAGCAGTAATTCAATCGTGTTCATGGAAAGGTCACTCACCAGTGCATTTGGCCCTTCGCGCAACACAGGCGTAATGTTGCAAAAAGAATTTCTGGATAAGAAACTGCGGGCGTACGCTGGTTTTTTTCGGATAACAAACGATCTTGGTACCGATCTCAAAGGCAATGGCGAACATTCTTTCAGTACACGTGTTGCATACCAGCCAATTTCAGATTCTTCATTAAACCGTTCGTTGCATGTGGGTGCATCAATGAGAATTTATCGACCCCAGGAGCGCATTCTGGAAATTAAGACTCAAAATGAAAGCAACATTGCTCCGATGTATATCAATACCGGGGAAATCACCAATGTTAGTAACGTTAAACAGGTAGGAGCCGAGATTGGGTACAGTATCAAAAAGCTTTGTTTGCAATCAGAATATATTCATGCCTTCGCCGTTGAAAAGCAGGTGGGTAGCGACCAAAAGCAGGTTCGCGATCATAACAGTTTTTATTTAATGGCATCGTATTTCCTTAAAGGTGGTACACGAACCTATTCTAATAGCAGCAATCGTTTCTCGTCGATCTCAGTAGACAGAATGCGTGAGAAGGGCAAACTGGGCAGCGCCTGGGAAATTGCTGCGCGCTTATCGCAGATCAATATCGCAATGTCAGAAGAAGGCATCCGCAGGATGACAGACGTAACGTTCGGGTTGAACTGGTACTTCAATTCAAACTCCCGGTTCATGATGAATTACGTGGTTGCATCGATGGGCGACGATCTGCGCGCCAATGCCCTTCAATTCAGAATGCAGGTGACATTCTAAGATCATTGATTCCTCGACTCAAACCATTCTCTTACCCTCTCGACTGACGGCCCGACTTCCCTTACAGCCTTCTCCAACTCTTCGCGACTGCAGTTTAAAGCCTCTGTCCAGTATCTCACTTCGTGATCCTGTTCCAGATTGATCCGATTGTCATCTCGACGTCCTGTGTCTCTTAAATTATCTGCCATGTTTTTTTCAGTTGCCAACGCAAATTTGATACCTGCGATGTTGAACTAACCTATTGTTAAAGCTCATCGTTGCAGTTGTAGCAAATCAAAAATGATAGGAACTTAATGTAAAGTTCTTTTTATGAATAAACTCTACATTTCAACCCGTTTAATAGGTACGCTCGTGCTAGTGTCACTGCTATCAGCCTGCAGCAAAGATTTTTTGAAAAGCTATGATGACCGTATTCTCGGAACATGGCATGTAAGAGGAGTAAACAGGGTGGGCTTTGGTGGTGATTCGGACAGGCTTCCCTTTAGGGACGGTACTTTCGTATTTTACGAAGACGGAACACTGGAATACCATCGGGCCGGACAGGGTTACTCAGGCACCTGGGACATTGAGAAAAGATATTACAATGATGACGATGTTGTGCGGATCCTCAAGATCACAGCGGTGAATTTCAACACTCAACAAATCATTTCACAGTACTACGATGACATGCAATTCGCCGGAACCGATCATTTCAAAGCAACCGTTCGCACAGGCTTCCACACGTACGTGACACACTTCAGAAGGTGAAGTGACTTTTATAGTTTTAGCCACTTCAGACGAACACTGTTTGTCACAACACTTACGCTGCTTAAGGCCATAGCTGCCCCGGCAATCATCGGGTTAAGAACAAAACCATTTATCGGATAAAGTATCCCGGCTGCAATGGGTATTCCAATAACGTTATAAATGAATGCCCAGAAAAGGTTTTGTCGCAGCGTATCAACAGTTTTCTTCGAAAGCTGAATTGCTTTTGGAATTTTCGTGAGATCCGAAGAGATGATGGTCATCTTTGCCACGTCCATCGCAATATCACTTCCCTTTCCCATAGCAATGCTTACATCGGCCTGAGCGAGGGCATTGCTGTCGTTGATTCCGTCGCCCACCATGGCAACAGTCTTTCCCTGCTTCTGAAGTTCTTTCACGAAGGCGGCTTTTTCCGCAGGTAAAACTTCGGCCTGGAAATTCCTGATTCCTACCTGTCTCGCTACAACTTCAGCGGTATGTTTATTATCGCCTGTCAGCATATATACATCAATCCCTTTCCCATGTAATTGTTTGACGGCTGCAATTGATGATGGCTTTATCTTGTCTGCAATTGCAATTACTGCTAACACTTCTTTTTCGTTCGAATACCAGATCACCGTATGAGCCGAAGCGAGCCATTCATCTGCTGCTGCTTGCAGTTTCTCCTCGATGAAAATGTTATTATCAGCGATAAGCGAAGCGCTACCCACAAAATAATGCATGTCTTTATACATGGCCCGCACACCTTTACCAGTAAGGCTTTGAAAAGATTGTAATTCAACCGGGGCCGCGTCAGGCTTTGAAAGGTGGTTGACCACTGCATCAGCAAGAGGATGCTCCGATTTACCTTCGACACTGCTCAGTATTCTGCTGAAATATTCAATATCGATATCGCCTTTCCATTTGATAGCTACCACTTGCGGTTTCCCTTCTGTGATGGTGCCGGTTTTATCGAGGATGATCGCATCGATGTTTCGCGAACGCTCCAGGCTTTCCGCATCTTTAATGAGAATACCGTTTTCCGCGCCTTTACCAATCCCCGCCATAATGGCCGTAGGAGTAGCCAATCCAAGCGCACAGGGACATGCAATGATCAGTACTGTTACCATTGCCAGCAATCCCTGCGTTAAACCGTTTTCACCGCCGAGAACCAACCATGCAATCAAACTCGCTAAGGCGATGATTATCACAATTGGAACGAATATCCCTGCAATCCTGTCAACAAGTTTTTGAACAGGTGCTTTGCTTCCCTGTGCGTCCTGTACCATGCGGATGATTTGTGCAAGCATGGTATCGCCTCCCACTTTTTCCGCACGGAACTGAAAACTTCCTTTTTGATTGATGGTGCCCGCGAACACCTGTTTTCCAACCTGCTTCTCAACGGGTATAGGTTCTCCGTTGATCATCGATTCATCAACAAATGACGACCCGCTTATCAATGAACCGTCCACCGCGATCTTTTCACCCGGTTTCACCTGGATGATATCACCGGGTTGAACATTAGCAATGGCCACCTCGGTAGTATTTCCATGATGATCTACGATGAGCACGGTCTTGGGTTGAAGTCCCATCAATTTCTTGATCGCCGCGGAGGTGTTGCCGCGTGCATTTTCTTCCAATAGTTTACCCAGAAGAATAAACGCGATGATCACCCCGGCTGCTTCAAAATATACGTGTGCATGTAGTCCCTGCCTATGCCAATATCCAGGGAACAATGTATTGAAAACGCTGAACAGGTAGGCGACGCCGGTGCTCAATGCTACCAGTGTGTCCATGTTGGCAGAACGATGTTTTGCCTGCTTCACTGCTCCCGTAAAGAATTGTTTACCGAATATCAATACGATGGGGGTCGACAATGCCCACATAATGTAATTCGCATATGGCATATCCATGAAGAACATTCCAATGATTACAAGCGGCACGGCCAGTATTAGCGCTCCAATTGTTCGAATCTTTAGCGACCTATGTTTCGTTCTTTGAAGGTCTTCAAGCGTTTCCTTTGCATCTTCACTCTCATCGATCAATAAATCATAACCGATGCTTTGCAAAACAGCCTTCATTTTGAAGGGATCTGTAACTGCCGGGTCATATTCAATTTGAGCCATCGCATTTGCATAGTTAACCGAAACACTGGTGACTCCTTCAGTATTTTCAAGCATGCTTTGCGAGCTGCTCGCACAGGAAGCACAGCTCATGTTGAGTATGGGAAATGTTTTCTTTATTACAGTTGTCTCTTTCATCTTGTTTTGTTGAACTGCAAAGGTCCAACGAACCAGGTGAGGTGTGTTACACCTTTATGGGAAAGAAGTGTATTTATTTGTAATGTGGAAATGTGGAAATGTGGAAATGTGAAGATGTGTAACTGAGAAATGTGGAAATGTGAAGATGCGGGAAATGTGGGAATGTGAAGATGTGGAAATCCCTGTGGTTTAGCTATCCGAATTGTTTGTTGCGGTGCCAACTGAATCAATAGGTATTCGGTGAATGGCGCCGATTTGTTTAAATGCCGAAGGCGTCATACCGGTCAGTTTTTTGAATTGATTTGACAAATGTTGCGTGCTGCTATAGCCGAGATTGACTGCAATCTGACTTAAAGTAAACTCATTATACATGAGCCATTCTTTTGTCTTTTCAATTTTCTGAAGTATGAAAAACTGTTCAATCGTGATTCCCTCGACTTCCGAAAAAAGTTTGCTCACTGATGAATAGTCTTTGTAGATGTGGTCGGTCAAAAATTTGCTTACACTGAAATGATCTTCGATATCACCCGACTGAACCTTTTGAATAAGAAGATTTTTTATTTGTTCAATCAACTGCGACTTCTGGTCATCCAGTAGCTCAAAACCGGTTGCTTTAAGATCGGCGGAAAGCTTGTCCAGTTGAGCTTTTGAAGGTTCATCAATAAGTTCAACCTCTCCCAGTCGAACATACTTGGTCTGCAGCGAATTTTGTTTCAGGATTTGCTCAACTGAAGTAACGCAACGGGGACATACCATGTTCTTAATGATCAATCGCATGATGCAAAGTTAAACTAAACAAAAATGCCCGCCGATGCGGACATTCATTGTTAGCGGAGAGGGAGGGATTCGAACCCTCGGTACAGTTGCCCATACAACGGTTTTCGAGACCGTCCCATTCGACCGCTCTGGCACCTCTCCCCGTGGAGGTGCAAGATAATCAAATCCTCGTCCCGTCTTTTATTGCGGCACGAGGATTTGTTTCAAAATCAAATATCATTCGCATTTAGTTTCTATGTCGCACCATAATTCTTTCGGGTGTCGTGCCTACCATGATCGCGAGCAGGGCCCATGCGATTAGTGAATACGTTGCGCCAATCATCAGGCTGAATGGAGTTCTCCCGAGGATCACGAGAGAGCCTATTGCAACAGGAAGCCAAAGTCCCACGATCAAAGGGATAAAACGTCGCCATCCGTCGAGTCTTTTTGCAGCGATAACGGTGATGCCCACAACCAACATGAGAACATTGCTCAATGGCCAGCACAAATCGATGTAGAAGAAAAACCAGGGTTTGTTATCAGGCATGACCCATTGATAAATGTTGGAGATGTTTGCTATGCTTAATGTTGTCATCACCACCCACAAAATAATTCTGCCAAACCTGCTTTCACCCGTGGCCCTGGCTTTTTGTAATGCGACGATACTGAACATCCAGGCACTGATGTATATAAACCCCCACATGCCGGTGAACCACGAATCAGATAAATGTTTGTTGCTTTCTTCAACCATGTAGCCAATAAAGAGAAAAGGGGCTCCGATCAGGGCTATAGCCCCGAGAAATTTGTTGTTCATAACAATAATTTTTTTGATTAGTATTTTTTAGGCGATTAGCCGCCAAGCCATTTTTTGAATTCAGGGGCACGATCACGGCTTACTATCACATCATCTTTTGATGATGGCTTCAGCTCAAGCTTGAGTTTACCGTTGAAGTGAATGATAACATTAATGATGCTTCGTCTTTCCACCAGGTATTTTCGACTGCATCTGAAAAATCGCCTGGAACTTACCTGTTGTTCCAGTTCTTCAAGGGGTTGATCAAGCAGGTATTGTTTTCCATTATGCGTAACAAGAAAGGTAATGCGTTCTTCACTGTAAAAGAAAGCGATCTCATCAACGCTTATGGATATGAGGCGATGTCCTTGTTTTACCAGGAAATGTTCACGTGTAATTGTACCATCTCCGCCAGTGGTTTTTCTTAATTCCTGTAACAACTCTTGCGCAGTGGCGGATGATAGCTTCCCATACACATTGTTCAGTGTTCTGAATTTTGATATGCTCTTTTTCAAATCATCAACCTGTATGGGCTTCAACAGATAGTCGATGCTGTGAACAGAAAACGCTTTCATTACATATTCATCATATGCGGTTGTAAAGATCACGGGACTGGTCACATTCACTTCTTCAAAAATGTCGAAGCTCTTTCCATCGGATAATTCGATGTCCATAAGCAGCAGATCGGGCATCGGATTCGATCGCAGGTAACTGACGGTTTCATCAATGCTGTTGCAAAGTCCAACAATTTCCGCGTCCCGGATATTTTCTTTCACCATTTGTTGTATCCGATCGGAAGCTATTGCTTCATCTTCAACGATGAGAATCGTCATAACTGTGTTTTTATCAGTGGAACTTTAATGATAAAATATTCGCCATTGTTGTGTATCTCAAGATCATTTTGCCCCAGCAGCTTAAACTTGGCAGCGATATTTGATAAGCCCATTCCATTGGATGCCGCATTCCTCTTCAATTGTAAATTGTTCTCAACTGTTAGCCAATTGCTATCGTCAGCAGTTATTTTCACCCGCAATGGTTTTTGAGGAGATGCCTGGTTATGCTTCACCGCATTTTCCAACAGCATTTGCACGGTCAGAGGTGGCAGGTACAGATCATAATGTTGATCTGATAGTTTTACATCCAGCTGTATGCCCTCACCAAAACGCGTCTGCAGCAAAAAGAAATAGGCCATTGTAAATTGCATCTCCTGTTTTAGATCTATAATCTCCTTCTCATTGCTTTGTAAAAGATATCGGTAAACATTTGATAGCTCTGCAATGAACTTTACAGCTTTACGTGAATCCTTTTCCACCAGTCCTGTTAACGTGTTCAGGCTATTAAACAAGAAGTGGGGCTTTACCTGGTTTTTCAAAGATTCGAGTTGCATCGCCAGGTTCACTTTTTTTAGTTCTTCAGCTTCTTTTGTTGTCACGCGCAAAGCATTAGTAAAAAGAATCAGTTCATAAAATCCTGTTACAAGAAACCCATAAATTATCCTGTCTAACAAACCAAGTAGCAGGAATAAAAAAGGGGGTTGACCGTTGGGGTCTTTATGTAGCATGATCGATAGAAATGCTACATATATAAGGAAGTTTAAGATCACTACTGCGATCGCCTCCCTTATGAACCTCATATAGCTGGCGATCTTGTGAGGATATTTTTTATTGAAGTATGCAACCAGCAACCTGTTACATTCCCATACAACTATGGTTAAGATGAGCGACATGAGAAATGTTTCGAAGTACACGCTGGCTGGTACCGGCTCTTTTGAACCAACTGCATCGCTGCTATAAAAGCTGAACTTTAAGAGTGTCAGGGTGATAATTCCAACGATACGGATACTGTAATTGTTGAGTGCTTGCACGCAGCATGGTTTGTTTGATGCAAAATAAGTCGCAATTATTGTTTTACATAGGTATGCACCGTGCCATCCTCATCGTAAAGGAACAAGGCGGTATAGCCGCGACTATCCGTCCCGATTTCGTATGCTGCATAACTGGAAGACTTGTTGGGATAAACCTCTGCCTCACCAAAATCTTTTGGAGAATTGTTCCGACTGCTTGTGTAGCTGCCACGCGCGCGATGGAAACTTATCGCTTCACCTTCCAATTGTACTGAGCCCACACATGCCCATCTTGCCCAACTACTCACTCCATACTGGTAGGTAGAAACATAACCGTGTTCCTGTGTGGTTCCATCCGGGTTGATAGTGTATCCAAGAAATACTTCATTCGAATTATAGGTAGTTCCGCTGGGAATGTTGTAAACATTGGTCCCTGAGATGCTTGTAATCGCCCAGCGACCGATCAATTCTGCTGGAACTGATTGGCTGCGTGGTGTATCCACGTCTTCTGTTCTCAGCGTGTCTTTTTTGCAACTTGCATAGCTGAGGATGGCGCTTGTAAGCAGTAGAATGCTAATGATCTTTTTCATTGTCTGATGTGTTTTGTTGTTTGGTTAATGATTACGATTGCAAGGATACATCCGTGTTGTGCACAGAAGATCTCATGTAGTATTGAGTCGTCGTTAATACTGACTGAATTGCAAACAATCAAAACTGAATCGACAATGAGTTGGCGCGCTTAGGCGCATGGCGGCAGCCGCAATAGCAAAACTTGATTGTGAGGAAGTGAACAGTAAGCAACCGTTTTATCTTAGGCTGACTTTCAAAGTAAGGGTAGGTGCAGTTGGGGAGAAACCGGGAGAGCCTGGCGGAAGCGGCATGTACTCATAGTGAAATGTCACGGAAGCCGCTTTCTTACGATTGTTGGAAGAGGAAATAAAGAACGGGATACTTACTGCTGCGAGGCCAAGGCCAGAATAGGCAAGAATATCTCCAGTGTGGGAGGTGCGGTCACTCGGCGGGGTGAAGCGCAGAATTTGACCAGCGTTAATGAGGGCAACCATGGTTCCTACGCTAGTCAGAATTACGCCTCCACCCAGACTTATCCATGCGATTGTGTGTTGGGTATTACTTTTTTGTTGATAGTACGCCCTGCCGTGTTGGCTGTATACAGTGGAGGTGACTGTTAACAATGCAACAATTAATAATGCTGCCTTCATGATTGAGATATTTACAACTAATGGTGTGGTTCGCTGAGGATGAGAGCGGGTGCGAATTAGTAGAGTTATTTGTAGGTAAGCTGGATAGTTCTTTAACCAAGATAACATTATTACCTCAAGGTTTCCAGAGTTTTCCAAACAAAAAATCCCGCTATTGCGGGACATTCATTGCTTGCGGAGAGGGAGGGATTCGAACCCCCGGACCTGTAACAGTCAACGGTTTTCAAGACCGCCGCGATCGACCACTCTGCCACCTCTCCGGGCGCAAAATTATAGTTTGAACCGTACCAACCAAAAAAAAAGTAGTTTTTATTGCTGAATAATATGCCCACGAAAAATTCATTTGCTCAAAGCCTTGTCTGGTAAGGGTTTGAGAGTATTTGTTTTTGTATAAAAAGTGAGAACTGATTTCATATGATTTGAATCAGTACGCTGCAAATTGTACTTCCGTAAGTTTGAAAACTATTTCTCATTTGATCAATGCTAATCTGCACATGAACAATTTTCAACAGATCCCTCTTGTGTACTCCTGTTCAGGATGCTCGAGTGCCGCACAAATGGCCAACTACATTGCGATAAAATTAGATCGGCTCCAAATAGCTGAAATGTCTTGCATTGCCGGTGTAGGAGGCAACGTGAAAAAACTTGTGAAGACGGCTAAGTCGGGAAGAAAGATCATCGCAATTGATGGGTGCCCACTAGCATGTTCAAAAGCGTGCTTGTCAAATCATTCATTGGAAGCAGAGGTTCATATCGACCTGAGCAAATTCGGAGTTTCCAAGAATCAGCATGAGGATTTCGATAAAGAACAGGCGGAAGAATTGTTAAGGCAGCTCTTTATGAGTTCCGAAGAATGATTCCATTTTCCGCTTCCTGCTTTCCGCTTTCCGCTTCCTGCTTTCCGACGCTACCTCTGTCTGATCCATTCAATACAAAGGTCTGTCCACTTATGCAGGTAGGGATCGTTCATAGCCAGGCTGAAGCCATGCCCACCTTTGGGAAAGACATAGAGCGCAGCAGGCACTTTATTATCTTTTAAAGCCTGGTAAAAAAGTAAACTATTCTCTACTGGCACCCCATCGTCATCCGAGGCATGGATCAACAGGGTAGGAGGTGTGTTCTTCGTCACTTGCAATTCGGTAGAATAATGCTCGGCAAGTTCCTTCGATGCATTCCGACCAATCAGGTTGTCTCTTGATCCTTCATGCATGATCTTTTTGGTCATACTAATAACGGGATACATGAGTATCATGAAGTCGGGCCGGCTGCTATGCCGGTCAATAGCGTCCGCGGCATTTTTATCGCCCTCCGTAAAATGCGTTCCTACGGTTGAGGCCAGGTGGCCGCCCGCAGAGAACCCCATAATACCGATCCTGCCGGGATCGATGTTCCATTCTGAAGCACGGGAACGAATCATTCGCATAGCCCGTTGGGCATCCATTGAAGGCGACAAATGCGGCGTTACATTACTTGCGGCAGATGGGAGTCGATATTTGAGAACGATAGCAGCAATTCCATTTGCATTCAGCCATTTTGCAATGTCAGTTCCTTCCCAGTCATAAGCGAGTACTCCATAGCCTCCGCCGGGACAAACCAATATGGCATGTTTCGTGGCATTTGCTTTTGAGGGAAGAAAGACTTGTATTGCTGGTTCCTGCACACCGCGTATCAATGTAATGTTGCTGACTTCACGAACCTCTTTCTCAGTGCTGGCTCGCGCGTTGGGTATTTTGCCAGCCGGCCAAAGGGGCAGCTGGAATTCCTGGGCAATCATTGGTTGAAACACTAGCATAGCAAAAAGGACGAGGCAATAGCTGCGCATCATTATTATTTTGACAAAGATGCTTAAATCATGATCTCAAATTCCTTTTCTTCAGATTCGGCAACCTGACGAATGGTCTTATTGTCGAACATCTCGCTCAGCTTTGCCTTGATTTGCTTGTATTCTTCGTGCATGGAGCAGGGATTCAGATCGGTGCAACGCTTCAAACCGAGAACGCATTTTTTGAGCATTTTTTCTTCGCCCATCGCTTTCAGGATCGAAGACATCGGTTGACGAAGGGAGCGTTCTGTCAGGTAAAACCCTCCATTTGGTCCTTTCACAGAGCTCACTATGTCTGCACGGGTCAGCTGCTGAAGCACCTTTGCCGTGAAGGATCTGGGCGACTTGATCCCTTTGCAGATCTCATCAATACCGATCTTCTGTTCCTCACTGCTGTGCTTGGCTATGTACAAAGTTGAACGCAATGCATATTCACATGCTTTTGAAAACATACTCTCCCTCTTTATGCCGTAAATATATTAATGTACTTCTGAAGTTCTCCACTCGGCGTAAGAATCCTCTGTTTCGTACAATTTAAGGGCATTGAGACAAACGCCGCAGGGTAAGGCATTCTGGATCTTAAGCTGGATGAAATGAAGGATGTTCTCGGCAGAAGGTTCCCAATCAGTAATTACCAAATTTCCGTGCTGTCCACAGAGATTGAATTCCTGCATTCCCTCCTTGGACAGGTAGAGCATGTGATCCATTTTGGAGATGACTTCTTTTTGAACGATTTCTTTCAAATCTTTGAAGTCGATAATGAATCCGGTAGCGGGTATAAAGTACGGGTGTTTTTTGCAAGTCTGAACGGTAACATGCAACTCATAAGAGTGTCCATGTATATTGCTGCATTTCCCATTGTAGCCATGAATCGCGTGCGCCATTTCAAACCTGAAAATCTTTGTAATCGTCATCATTGCTGGAAAATTTGAGTACAAAATTAATAAAGGACAATTTTATCCTCTATTTATAAATAATAAAGGACAAAGTTATCTTTTTTTAATTATTTGCTTTTTGAGCAAAAGAAAATCTTTATCATAAACAAGATTGATAACAGTCATAAATTTTCGAATTTAGGGCTGCTTACTTTTGTGATCTCTTATAGAAGCTACTTGCAAGTTCTACCTTAAGTTGAAGCCTTATCTCAGCTATCTGATTTGTGTACTCTACAACGCTGTGTCTTTCTGAATGCTGATGTGTCGCAAAATGTTGCACTGTACCACGCTCAGGTGGTGATCGAGTATATAACTTAAAAAAAATGAAGATGATCACAACAAATTTTCAACAGAAACTAGCTCCGGCAGAGGGCAAGCTCGCAACTACCAAGGAATTGGAGTTATGGGTGGAGTCGATCGCCCGCGAAACCGAAGCTACCGACATTTATTGGTGCGACGGTTCAAAAGCAGAATATGATGAAATGTGCGAAAAGCTGGTAGCTAAAGGCACATTTATTCGTTTGAACCAGGAGAAGAGACCAAACAGCTTTGCATGTTTCAGCGACCCGAGTGATGTGGCACGGGTTGAGGACAAAACATTCATCTGCAGCCGCCGCAAGCAGGATGCCGGGCCAACCAACAACTGGATGGAGCCTGCCAAGATGAAGGTAATCCTGAATGGTTTGATGAAAGGTTCAATGAAGGGCCGCACTCTGTATGCGATCCCGTTCTGCATGGGTCCGGTAGGTTCACCTTATGCCCGCTACGGTGTGGAGGTGACAGATTCTGAGTATGTTGTTGTTAACATGCACATCATGACAAGGATCGGTGTTCAGGTTCTTCCTCACATCGAGCCTAACAACTACGTAAAATGTATTCACACCATTGGTGCTCCTCTTGAGCCAGGTCAGCAAGACGTAAAATGGCCTTGCAACCCCACTACCAAATACATCTCTCACTTCCCTGAAGAAAGACTGGTGATCTCTTATGGTAGCGGCTACGGTGGAAACGCCCTGATGGGTAAAAAGTGTTTCGCACTGCGCATTGCTTCTGTACTTGCACGGGAAGAAAATTGGTTGGCTGAGCACATGCTGATCATGGGTGTTGAATCTCCCGCGAAAGAAAAAACTTACGTTGCTGCTGCATTCCCAAGTGCCTGCGGTAAAACAAACTTCTCGATGATGATCCCACCGGCAGAAATGGGCGGTTGGAAAATCACCACTGTTGGTGATGACATCGCCTGGATCCATAAAACAGCCGATGGACATCTCACCGCAATCAACCCTGAATCCGGATATTTCGGTGTTGCTCCCGGTACTAACTACAAGACTAACCCGAATGCAATGGAATGCATAAAGTCTGATACCATCTTCACGAACGTAGCAATCACCCCTGATGGCGACGTTTGGTGGGAAGGCATGACAAAAGAAATTCCAGAAGGATTGACTGACTGGCACGGTAAGCCATACGATCCGGCCAGCGGAAAGCCTGCAGCTCACCCGAACTCAAGGTTTACAGTAGCAGCTGAAGCAAACCCGGCGATCGATCCAAAATGGAATGATCCTAGTGGAGTTCCTATTGCAGCTTTCGTATTCGGTGGTCGTCGCAGCACCGTTATTCCACTGGTATCTCAATCATTCAACTGGAGCTTCGGTGTTTATTCAGCAACTACAATGGGTAGTGAGATGACCGCTGCAGCGTTCGGTGAGATTGGCAAAGTTAGAAGAGACCCATATGCGATGCTACCCTTCATGGGCTATAACATCGGTGATTATATCAACCATTGGTTACAGTTTGGTCGCGAATTGCCAAATCCTCCAAGGATATTTACCGTAAACTGGTTCCGTAAGGACGAGAATGGAAACTTCATCTGGCCAGGATTTGGACAAAACATGCGCGTGCTCAAATGGATCATCCAACGTGTTAAAGGTGAAACATCAGCAATTGAAAGTCCAATTGGTTGGGTTCCACGTTATGAAGACATGGATTGGACAGGTTTGGAAGACTTTACATTTGACCAGTTCGCAAGTGTGATGACCGTTGATCGTGAACCATGGAAGCAGGAACTTCTTTCTCACGAGCAGCTCTTTGAAACTTTCTATGACAAGTTACCGAAGGAGTTCATTCACATGCGTGAGTTGTTGTTGTCCGCCCTGTGGCGTTCACCCAAACATTGGGGTCAGCAGCCTGAGCACGAATAAGAATGGTGTTCGATAGTACTTTGGAATAACCATTCTCCTGCCTCATGGCATGGAAATGGTTATTCCTTTTCTCTTACCTAATCTGATACTATGAATTGGCTTGTGGACCTGTTTTCAAACCATTCTACTATTGTTTATGTTGTCCTGATCTATTCGATCGTAATTGCATCAGGTGTAGTTCTTGGAAAATTGGCTTTTAAAGGCGTGAGCTTCGGCATCGCCTGCGTATTGTTCACCGGTATCCTTGCCGGATATCTGGGCTTTACAATAGAAAAAGAAATACTTGAATTCATCCGCGAATTTGGTTTGATCCTTTTCGTTTATACGATGGGATTGCAGGTGGGTCCGGGTTTCTTTGCATCATTGCAGCGACAGGGTCTTAAGATGAATTTCATCATGATGATCTGCGTTCTCTGCAGTACACTGATCGTTATTGCAGTGTATTACTTCACGGATATACCAATGCCCACATTGGTTGGACTAATGTCGGGTGCTGTTACAAATACACCTGGCCTGGGTGCCGCTCAACAGGCCCTGAAAGAAGTTGCTGTAAATAATCCTGCGCTTCAGAATATGCCCCCGATAGGAACCTTCTATGCTGTTGCATATCCGGGTGGAGTAATGGGCATCATTCTCATGATCATTATGTGCAAATGGATATTTAAAGTAAACATCGAAAAAGAAAATAAGCGGCTGTCGAAAAAGAATGCGGAGCGACTTCCGAAGCCCAGCAGGATCCGGTTGAAGGTGTCAAACCCCGCAATAATTGGGAAACCGGTTAAAACTTTATTCAATACCCTGCAGTCACATTTTGTTGTATCGAGAGTTTACCACGATTACAATGTAATGCAGGCAACCAAAGAAACGATCCTTCATAAAGATGACATCATCCTGGTGGTTGCCAGTGAGAAGGACTTTGAAAAATTACGTACGGTAGTAGGTGAAGAAGTGGATTTTGATTTCAGTGTTGACAATTCAAATCTTGTATCCAAACCCATACGCATCACTTCCGCTGCCGCATGCACCAAGCCATTGTCAGACATTGACACGATTCACAATTATGGAGTGACCATTACACGGGTCATACGTTCAGGGGTTGAATTCATACCGAATGGTCAGACAAGATTACAATTCGGAGATATTGTGAACGTTATCGGCGAAGACAAGAATGTGGGCGAACTGACAAAGAAACTCGGTAACTCCGAGAAGAAGATGAAGGAACCACACGTTGCAGGATTGTTCTTTGGAATAGCGCTGGGTGTTATTGTGGGAAGTATTCCTCTTGCCATCCCTGGTTTATCGGTTCCGGTAAAATTAGGCCTTGCAGGTGGTCCGCTGATCATCGCTATCTTAATAAGCAGGTATGCGAGCATCGTTCCTCTTACATCTTATGTGTCGCAAAGTGCAAATTATATGGTACGTGAGATAGGTATAGTTCTTTTCCTTGCAAGCGTTGGGATCAAAGCAGGTCCTGAATTTGTGAAAACGATCCTTTCGTCTGACGGACCAGTTTTCCTTGCCATCGGATTTGCAATCACCACAATACCCCTTGCAGTAACGGCACTGGTTGCACACTTCGCCTATAAGATCAATTTCCTTGAGATATTTGGACTTATGGCGGGATCGCTTACAGATCCACCGGCTCTTGCATTTGCAAACCAGATGACGGGCTCAGAAGCACCAGCCATCGCATATGCAAGTGTATACCCGATGACTATGTTCTTAAGGATCTTAATACCACAATTACTAATTCTGGCATTTTTATAAAAATATTGTAACGCGTTTTTTTTGTAGTTGTTTAAATGAGAAAGGGACTGGATTTCTATCCGGTCTCTCTATTTTTACGGAAAGCGGAAAGCGGAAAGCGGGAAGC
>JAEZGS010000011.1 GCA_023437225.1 Bacteroidota bacterium
TTCCGCTTCCCGCTTTCCGCTTTCCGCTTTCCGCTTTCCGCTTTCCGCTTTCCGCTTCCCGCTTTCCGCAATGGTACGATTCTTATTGTTGTATCAACATGCCATATCAAAAATTACTGAAGGCTGCATCGATACTTGCGATACTCGTATTAATCGTCGTAATACTTGTTTATGCGGGTCCATTTTTGATACCCTTTACTTTTGCCGGTTTGTTGGCTATGCTACTGCTGCCCATCGTTCGCTATCTCCAAAGAAAAAACTGGAACAGGGTACTTGCGGTTATTGTTGCCATGTTGGTACTTGTTGGCTGTTTGTCGCTGATCGTATTTTTTGTTGGTTGGCAGTTGACAGACCTTCTCAAAGATGCATCGAAAATTGAACAGCAGTTAACGGAGAAATATCAACAGGTGCAAACTTTTATTACCGAGAAGCTAGGTATCCCTCCGCAGGAGCAGCAGAAAATGATGAAAGAGCAACAAGCTTCAGCACCTGGTAAGCTTGGTTCCATGATCACTGGCTTTCTTGCAGGGTTGGGAGGCTTTCTCACAGACTTCATCCTGACGCTCGTATACATTTTCCTGTTGCTTTATTTCAGGGGGCATATACGACGGTTTATTCTTCGCATTGTCTCACGCGACGAGAAGCCCGAAGCTGAAGCCATCCTCAATAACTCCCAAAAGGTTGCGCAGAAATATCTAACAGGGATGGGAATGATGATAGTTACGCTGTGGATCATGTATGGTATAGGTTTCACAATTGCCGGCGTGAAAAATGCTCTGTTCTTCGCCGTGCTCTGTGGCGTGCTTGAACTCATTCCGTTTGTCGGCAATTTGTTGGGCACGACCCTGACGTTATCGATGTCCCTGATCCAGGGAGGAGATATGAACCTGGTCATTGGAATACTCATCACTTATGCATGTGTTCAATTCATCCAAACTTATATCCTTGAGCCGTTGATCGTCGGGTCAGAAGTGAACATCAATCCACTGTTTACCATCATCGGTCTTGTAGTGGGAGAACTTCTTTGGGGCATTCCGGGAATGGTGCTTGCGATCCCGCTTCTTGGAATCGCCAAGATCATCTGTGATCATGTACCACCACTAAAGCCATACGGCTTTCTGATCGGGGAGAACAAACCGAAAAATGAAAAAGGACTCAGGGAGAAGATCCAATCGCTTTTTTCGCGAAAGAAATGATCACCCTAAGCCCTCTGATTTTTCACGCCCGTCAGATTGCTCTTACGAGGTAATAATTTTTTTTACCTTTTTGCAGAAGGATATATTGTTGGTGCAAAAGCAGATCTTTATTTAGCTGCATCGACACATCCTGTATTTTCTTTCTGTTTATACTAACACCTCCATTTTGAATAAGCTTGCGTGCTTCGCCCTTGCTTGATGATATGCCTGTTTCCGCAAGAAACGAAACCACATCAATTCCGCTGGATAATCTATCGCCTGGGTAATCGTGCTTAACTACCCCTTCTAAAGATTCAAGGTCCTCCACGCTCATATTTTCAACCGGGCCATCCTGCGCGGCAAATAATTTTGCAGTCGTTTCTATAGCCTTATCATATTCTTCCTGCCCATGCACAAATACTGTTATTTCCCGGGCGAGAGCCTTCTGCAGCACCCGTTCCGATGGATTTCTGTTATGTTGATTTACCAGCTCTTCGATGGTTTCCCTGGAAAGGAAGGTGAAGACGCGAATCCAGTTTGAGGCGTCAACATCTGAAGCATTTAACCAGAACTGATAAAACTGGAAAGGACTGGTCCTTGACGGATCGAGCCAAACATTTCCCTTCTCTGTTTTACCAAACTTTCCTCCATCGGCTTTCCTGATCAATGGACAGGTAAATGCGAATGCTTCGCCGCCGGCCTTCCGACGTATCAACTCGGCGCCGGTTGTGATATTTCCCCACTGATCGCTTCCGCCCATCTGCAACTTGCAGCTCATGTTTTCGTACATATACAGGTAATCGTACCCCTGCATCATCTGGTATGCGAACTCTGTGTAGCTGATGCCCGTTTCACCTTCAATCCTTTTTCTGACACTGTCCTTCGCCATCATATAGTTAACCGTGATGTATTTACCGGTATCCCGAAGGAAATCAATGAAACTGATACCTTTAAACCAATCGAAATTGTTCACCAGTTTTGCGGGATTTGGGTGCGAAGGGGAGAAGTCCAGGTATTTTTCCAGCTGCGCCTGTATGCCACACACATTTCTCTTTAATTGCTCTTCATCAAGCAAATTCCTTTCTTCGCTTTTCATCGAAGGATCACCGATCATTCCAGTGGCCCCTCCAACCAGGGCAATCGGTTGATGTCCGGCCTTCTGCAAATGCACAAGCAGTAATATCGGTACCAGGCTACCGATATGAAGCGAATCGGCAGTTGGATCAAAACCAATATAGCCCGTTGTTCTCTCTTTATTCAGTTGTTCTTCAGTGCCGGGCATGATATCCTGCAGCATCCCGCGCCAGTTTAGTTCTTCAATCAGATTCATATATGCTTGTTTAGAAAAAACCCCTGCAAATGTAAGGATAAGGGTTGCTTTGCGCTTTGATATGCAATATTTTCACGTACTTGGCGTTTGCCCCATGTACCTTTTGAAGACGAAATCGTCTTTAGCAATTGCTTATTTGAAAATCGTTCGAATGAAAAAAATCCATTTCCTCATTCTACTGCTAGCCATCAGTGGGTTACCTCTTCATGGCCTTGCCCAATTCAGAAAATATTCCAATGAGTTCCTGAATATCGGCGCAGGTGCACGAGGACTCGCAATGGGCGGTGCACAGGTTGCTTCAGTAAATGACGGAACTTCGGGATATTGGAACCCGGCAGGTCTTGTGCATGTAAAAGACCATCCACAGCTTAACCTTATGCACGCCGAGTATTTTGCAGGCATCGGTAAATATGATTACGCCAGCATTGCCCTGCCTATGAAGGATAACAAACGGGTTCTCGGTCTTTCCATCCTACGCTTCGCCGTCGATAACATTCCCAATACAGTGTTTCTGGTTGAGCCCGATGGCACCATCAACTTCAGTAACATCAGCGAGTTCTCATCTGCCGATTACGCCTTTCTGCTCTCGTTCGCGCAACAAAAAGATTTATCAAAGAACCGGAAACTCAATTTCGGGGTGAACGCAAAAGTTATTCATCGCAAAGCGGGTGATTTCACAAAGGCGTGGGGGTTTGGCTTCGATGCTGCCGTTCAATATCACGGTGATCGATGGAGACTCGGCGTTGTCGCTCGCGACGTCACAACTACTTTCAATGCCTGGTCCTTCAACCTCGATGAAAAAATGCGCGAGGTTTTTTACGTTACCCAAAACGATATCCCTGTCAAATCAACTGAATTGACGGCGCCACGACTTATACTTGGCGGTGCATACAATTTTCGCCTGAATAAAAACCTGTCGCTTTTGGCGGAAACCAACGTAGATCTGACTTTTGACGGACGCCGTAATACAGTGATATCATCTGACGCCGTAAGCGTAGACCCGCGACTGGGGCTTGAACTTGCATGGAAGGATGTGTTCATGATCCGCGGCGGCATAAACAATTTTCAAAAGGCACTCGACGATGAGGACGATACCAACACCAAAAAGGTCTGGATCTATCAACCCTCTGTAGGTGCGGGCTTCCGGATCTCGAATGTACAGATCGACTATGCATTTACCAATCTTGCCAATCAATCTAACCCCCTGTATACCCACGTGTTTTCCCTCAAACTGGATCTGAAGAGAAAACCGGCGAAATCATAATACCCCATGAATCGTAGGAAACTTTGTTATATGAAAAGACTTTTACCCCTGCTCCTTCTTTTCGGATACCTTGCCTCCAATGCGCAGTCCTTCAATAATGAGTGGATTCGTCATGCACAAACCTATTACAAGTTCAAGGTAGGAAAGGCGGGTCTGTATCGCATCCAGAAATCGGCTCTTGAAGCATCAGGGATCAGCAACACATCAGTTGAATTTTTTGAGCTATGGCGAAACGGAAAGAAAGTTCCGATCTACACCTCTGTAGAAACGGGTCAGCTGCCAGACAATGGCTACATCGAATTTTGGGGCGAACCGAATGATGGTGTGCCCGACAAACCCCTATACAGAAACGAAGCTTTTCAACATACTACACGGTATAGCTTACTTACTGATACTGCAGTCTACTTCCTCAGTGTAAATACAAATCGTTCGGGTTTCTTTATTACCGACCAGCAAAATGATGTTGCCTCAAATTCTCTGGCACCAGAACCTTACTTTATGCATAAGGTCGGAAACTTTTATAAGAACAAGATCAACCAGGGATATGCAGTTGTAGTGGGGGAATACCTTTATTCTTCCGCATATGATAAAGGCGAGTTCTGGTCGAGCAACGACATTCGTCCAACCACACCATTCAAACCTCTTGCTCATGCTAATCTTTTTGTAGCATCAACGGGGCCTAACGCCAGGCTTTCGATCGGTGCAGTAGGAAATGCATTGAATACCCGAAACATGGTGGTATCTCTTAACAATACCAGGTTGCTGGATACTGTAATTGATTATTTTAATGACGTACATACGACCTTACAGGTTCCGGTATCGCTGCTTTCCACTAACAGCGCGGCTTTGCAGGTCAACAACACTTCGGTGAACAGCACTGATAGAATGGTCATTTCGTATTACGAACTTACGTATCCGAGGACCTTCAATTTTGGTGCTTCGAAAAACTTTGAGTTTACACTCCCTGCGAAAAACGAAGGATATTATCTGGAGATAACCAATTTTAATGCAGGCACGGCTGTACCTGTTTTATACGATCTGACATTTGGTTTGCGCATCGTTGCAAATACGAGTCAGGCAGGGAAATTAAGGTTTGCAATACCCGGCTTTGATTCGGATCATCGCTTCGTTCTGGTTAACCAGGAAGCATCAAACATTACCAACGTTTCCTCTCTTATTCAAAAGAAGTTCGTCCCATTCAACCAGGCTGCAAACCAGGGCGACTACCTTATCATCACGCATCCTCAATTGTATAACGGTACCAACGGGCGCAATCCAATTGAAGAATATAAGACATATCGGTCTTCTAATAATGGTGGTGCATACAATGTTCGGGTAATTGATATTGACGAATTGGTTGACCAGTTTGCATTCGGCATCAAAAAACATCCGTTGTCCATTAAGAATTTTCTTCGGTATGCGCGCGCGAATTTCAGCATGCCTCCGCAATTTGTGTTTCTTATCGGAAGAGGGATGACGTACAATGAATACGCCGTTAATCAATCGCAAGCTGTTGCTGAATCATTGAACCTTGTACCAACATTTGGCAGCCCGGCATCTGACAACATGCTTAGTTCAGATAATGCAATTAATCCTGTTGCCAAAACCCCCATTGGGCGCTTATCCGTGGTATCTGCAAAAGAAATTGAGGACTACCTTGAAAAGGCGATCGAATACGAGAGTGTTCAAAAAAATGCTGCCCAGACAGTAGAAGCGCGTGGCTGGATGAAGAATGTAGTACATGTAACGGGTTCAACAGATCCTTACCTTGGAACTGTATTATGTAATTACATGGGGCAGTACAAAAATCTGATTGAAGACACATTGTTCGGTGGCAACGTTCACACGTTTTGTAAGTCATCAACCAATCCCATTGAGCAGGTAAACAGTGATCGCATAGCCCATCTGTTCGAGGAAGGTATCAGCATCCTCACTTATTTTGGACACTCGTCGTCAACAACACTTGAATTCAATCTTGATAATCCTTCCAGCTATAACAATCCTGGCAAGTATCCTGTTTTCTATGTAAATGGATGTAATGCAGGAAATTTCTTTACGTTCAATCCACAGAGGATGATCGTAAACGAAACGTTATCAGAAAAATTCGTTCTGGCAAAGCAGCGTGGTGGCATAGCTTTCATGGCTAGTACACACTTTGGGATAGTGAACTATCTGAATGTATATCTTGACAACCTGTATAAGGCAATCGGGTTTACAAACTTCGGAAAGACAATAGGCGAAACGAACCGTGATGCACTTGCAAAGACGATAGAAATGACTACCGTGAATGATTTCTATTCGCGAATGCATGCTGAACAGATCACCGTACATGGTGACCCTGCAATCAGGTTGAATACCCAGCCTCGTCCCGACTATGTCATCGAAGCTTCCCAGGTAAAGATCAATCCTTCTTTTATCAGCGTTGCTGACAAATCATTTCAACTCAAAGTGAACGTGTACAATGTAGGGAAATCCACAAATGATTCGGTGCATGTTCGTATACGCAGGCAATTTCCTGACGGAACATTTGAATATCTTTTCAATGACATGCGACCAGGCATTATGGCGATCGATTCATTGATATTCAACGTTCCGATCGTTGTAACAAGAGATAAGGGACTGAACAAGATCTCCGTTGAAATAGATGCTGAAAATAAAGTGCAGGAGATTTCCGAAAATAACAATACAGCGAATTCGGAGTTCTTTGTATTTGAAGACGAAGCAAGGCCGGTATACCCTTACCAATACTCGATCGTAAACGATCGTCAGCAAAAGCTTTACGCATCAACTGCGAATCCGTTCAGTCCGGAGAAGAGTTATATTATTGAGATCGATTCTACTCAACTGTTCAACAGTTCACTGAAAGTATCCAAAACAGTGAGTTCGAAAGGTGGCGTATTTGATGTGGAGCCGGGTATTTCTTTTGTTGATTCTGTTGTGTATTACTGGCGCGTTGCACCGGTGCCGGATGCGGGAGCGCAGGCAAACTGGAATACTTCTTCATTTGTATTTATTTCAAAAAGTTCTACAGGCTGGAGCCAGTCGCACTATTTTCAATATCTGCGCAATACAATGCAGAGCATGAATTTGAATGCTGCACGCAACTTTGAATTTGATCCTATATATAACACCACAACATTCAAGGGAAGTTTATATCCCTATGGCGATAATTCAGCTATGTACAATGGCGAGTTCCTTTTTGCCGGGGGATGTGGTACCTACCTCAACTCACTTGAATTTGTTTTGTTTGATCTCAAAACAGGACGCTTTATTCCGAATGTAACAACTAACGGAGCCGGAAAGTTTGGAAGTCTTGCACCCGATTGTGCGGACAATGGGATTTATAAGCCAATGCTGTTTGATTACTATTACAATAATGCAACATATCGCAAGCGAGCGATGGATTTCCTTGACAGCATTCCGAATGGTACAATGGTTACAATGGTAAACTGGGGGTCGATGACATACAATTCCCGCCCTGAGTTTGTTAACACCTGGAAAAAAGATACGTTAGTGAACGGACCGAATAAATCTATCTACCATAAGTTGATGTCAATTGGTTTGACCAAGATTGATTCATTCTATCGCAACATCCCCTTTGTTTTTGTTTTCACAAAAGGATTCGACGGAGTATGGTCTGTTCAAAAACAATCTGTAGGTGTCTCTGCGCAGGACCTTGTTACTGAGAAAATTGATTTCACGAGTGTAAGTCCTTCAGGAAGGATTGTATCGGAAATTGTTGGACCCGCAAGGAACTGGAAGAGTGTTCATTGGAACGGATCTTTCCGGGATAGTTCGTCACGTGATACCATTACCGTTTCTATCTACGGTATCAACAATTCTTCCTCTGAAGTTCTGTTGTACCAGAGCGGGAAATCAGCTCAGGATACCACACTTGATTTCATTTCTGCAGCAGAGTATCCAACACTAAGATTTGTAATGGATGCCAATGATGATGAAAAGTATTCACCTTATCAGCTCAAATACTGGCAGGTGAAATATGATGAAGTGCCTGAAGGGGTATTGGAGCCGAAGATGTTATTTAACTTCAAAGACACTGTAGAGCTCGGCGAGCCGAATAAATTGCGTATTGCGTTTCGAAACATAAGCAATGTTCGTTTCGACAGCCTTGCATATAAACTCATCATTACAGATAAGAATAATAACAAGCAAACACTGATGCCGGCGAAGCTTGAGCCACTGGCAGGTACCGATTCCCTTACTGTAAGTTATGATATTGAAACATCGTCACTAGCTGGCAACAATACATTGTTCCTCGACGTGAATCCCGATGATCTGCAACTGGAACAATACAGGTTCAATAATTTCATGTTCCGGAATTTTTATGTCAAGCCGGATGCTGTGAATCCGCTACTTGATGTCACCTTCGATGGAGTTCATATTCTTAATGAAGATATCGTATCGGCAAAGCCACATATACAAATAAAGATCAAAGATGAATCACGATATATGTTGCTGAACGATACTGCTCTTTCATCGGTGCAGGTTCGTTATCCTGATGGATCACTACGGACCTATAAGATGAATACGGACACATTGCGCTTTACGCCGGCGATCGCTGGTACAGACAACACTGCAACCATAGATTTCACTCCCGATTTTACAGGTAGCGCCAGTATGCAGGGTGATGATTACGAGTTGATCGTGAAAGGCAAAGATCGTAGCGGTAATAAAGCGGGAGAAGTGGAATACAGGATTGCATTCAAAGTGATCAGTAAGCCGATGATATCGAATATGCTGAACTTCCCCAATCCGTTCAGTACCTCAACAGCATTTGTGTTTACCATCACAGGAAGCGAAGTTCCGCAGAATCTCAAGATCCAGATACTCACGGTCACCGGTAAAATTGTGCGCGAGATCACAAGGGAAGAACTGGGTCCTCTGAATATAGGACGAAACATTACGGAATTCAAATGGGATGGCACCGACCAATACGGTCAGAAGCTGGCAAATGGCGTGTACCTGTATCGTGTGGTTTCTATGCTTAATGGTAAACGAATGGAAAAATACACGGGTAAAGGCGATGATACTGACAGGTTCTTTAATAACGGGTACGGAAAAATGTACCTTATGCGCTAGGCAACGCTAGCGTTAACTTCCTCAGCAGGTATTTCCCGATAATATCGAACTCCAGGTTTACTGAAGTTCCGGGGACTACCTGCTGTAGGTTTGTATGGGAATACGTGTAAGGAATGATTCCAACGCTGAATTCTGTTTCAGTTACATCAAAAACGGTGAGGCTGATTCCGTTAAGGCTTATCGACCCTTTTTCAATCACCAGTTCTGCAAATTGCCCCGGGAAGGAGAACCTGAACTCCCAACTTCCGTCGCGGTCGGTTCTCAATATGCAAAGGCCGGTGGCATCTACATGACCCTGCACAAAATGACCGTCGAGGCGACCATTGATCGGCAGGCATCTCTCCAGGTTAACCAGCGATCCCTCCGTCCACTCATGTATAGTTGTCTTCTTTAGAGTTTCTTCGATCGCAGTTACGCGATGGGCTGTATCAGTAACTTCTTCAATCGTGAGGCACACCCCGCTGTGAGAGATACTTTGGTCGACTTTAAATTCATGCGATAGGGGAGACTCGATCCAGAAGGTTTTGTTGGTACCAATTATATCGATGGAACTAACTCTGCCGATGTTTTCAACAATGCCTGTAAACATGCGGCAAAGTTGAGTTTTTTTGGGCTACTTTTTGGAAGTTATTGCAGAAACTTCATATCTTTGCCGTCCTAAAAAGCAAAGGGAGGTATAAATTATGCTTATTATCGATTCAAAAGATTGCGAAAATATCGACAAGGCACTCAAAAAGTACAAGAAGAAGTTTGAGAAAGCTAAAGTGCTGTTGCAATTGAGGGAGCGCCAGTCGTTCACTAAGCCGTCTGTGGTTCGCCGTGGCCAGGTTCTCAAAGCCATTTACAAGCAAAAAGTGGCAAGCGGACAGATCGAAGGATAATTTATCCCAATAGATATTGGATAGCTGCAAGGACGTATATCTTTGCAGCTATTCTAGTTTATGCATCATCCTTCCCCGCACATTGAAGCTTTTCTGCAATACCTCCGATTTGAAAAGCGGTTTTCAAGGCATACTATCGAAGCTTATGAGACCGACCTTCAGCAATTCAACGAATACCTTATCAGCGAGTTTGAAACCAGTAATCCTGAGTCTGCAGCGCAGGGATTTATTCGTTCGTGGTTGGCATCCCTGAAAGACCAGGGGACAAGTTCCCGGACCATACTTCGCAAACTATCTTCGCTCAAATCATTTTATCGCTACCTCGTTCGTCAGGGTGTTATCGGTAAATCTCCTGTGAACAACATCACCGGTCCCCGGACAGCCAGCAGGCTCCCGATGTTTGTAAAGGAAAATGAGATGGAACATGCAATGAAAGCCGGGGTGCAGGCCATTGAACCAGTCGGATTTGATCCCTCAAAGCACCCGGTATATAAAAGCGGGTGGGACGGGAAAACCCAGCGGCTGATCATGCACATCTTGTATGCAACGGGTATGCGCTCTGCGGAATTGTTATCGTTGAAAGACGCACAGATAAACCGGTTTAACGATACAATAAAAGTGCTCGGTAAAGGCAACAAAGAACGAGTGCTTCCGGTCAATAAAGAATTGATTGCTTTGATAGATGAATATGTTTCCAGTAAGCGGGCCGAATTCGGCGAGTTCTCTGACGACCATCTGCTGGTTACACCAACAGGTAAGAAGCTTTATCAACGGAAGTTCTATCAACTGGTGCACGATTGTCTCAGCCAGATAACAACGATTGAAAAAAGAAGCCCCCATATTATCCGGCACAGTTTCGCTACTCACTTACTAAACAACGGTGCGGATATTAATTCTGTCAAGGAGTTGTTAGGGCATGCAAGCCTTGCGGCGACACAGGTGTATACGCACAATACTATTGAAAAGCTTAAGGAAGCGTACAATAAGGCGCATCCCAAGGCTTGACCAATTCGAAAAAATCTAATTTGGGAAGGTATTTTTTGACAGCTTAAAAGGTGCTTAAAACGCCGGTTATTATTTGGAAAAAACGGCTTTTTGAACTATCTTCCATATTACAATCAGGACATAAATCAAGATGATTTATTAGTTCTTTCATTTATTGTTCACTGTAAAAAAAGCGAATGCCATGAACGTAAACATTCAGTCTGTGAAATTTATTGCCGATTCAAAGCTTACAGAGTATGTAAATAAGAAGATCGAGAAATTGAATACGTTTAATGACCGGATTATTTCAGTCGATGTGTTTCTGAAGCTGGATAACGTAGTGCATACGATCAAGGACAAGATAGCAGAGATTCGCGTCCAGATTCCAAGAAACCAGTTTTTCGTGAAGGCCTCGTCGAAGTCGTTTGAAGAATCCTTCGACAGTGCGTTAGAGTCAGTCATCAATCAAATCAAAAGAAAAAAAGAAAAACAAGTAGCATAACCTCATTAGATCAAGACCTCCCCACCAGGAGGTCTTTTTTATTTCTGCAGTTCACAAGAAGTTTTTTTGAATCCTGATTTTTTAATTGTCAATGTAAATATCTTCGCGCCGAATTGAGCAGAGGCGTTGATAAGGATCTTTGAAAAGAGTTTTGTAATCGATTGAAAACAAACAAAAAAATCTTCGATCAAAATTTTTGGAATTAACAAATTCGTTTACCTTTGCCTTCCCAAAAAATTAAGGATACTGGTTTTAGGGAAGTTCTTTTTAACGCCAGAGTAGCTCAGTTGGTAGAGCAGCTGATTTGTAATCAGCTGGTCGGGGGTTCGAGTCCCTTCTCTGGCTCTGATTTAATGCCGGGCAAGTAGCCAAGTGGCCAACGGCAACAGACTGTAAATCTGTCCTCTTCGGAGTTCGGTGGTTCGAATCCATCCTTGCCCACCATCCACAGTTAATGTGGATTAGTGATCAGTGATCACTGTGTTGTGAAGTTCTTTAGTTTAAGTTGATGCGGCACGCATTGACGACGTAATGCGGGAGTAGCTCAGTTGGTAGAGCGACAGCCTTCCAAGCTGTAGGTCGCGGGTTCGAACCTCGTCTCCCGCTCTATTGTTTATCTGTTGTTTGTTACTTGTTTGGCTGGTAACCGGCAACAGATAATTGGTATTACCAGCCGTTGTAGCTCAGTGGTAGAGCACCACCTTGGTAGGGTGGGGGTCGTGAGTTCGACTCTCATCGACGGCTCAGAAAATAGTTTGATTTGAAAGACCTTCATGTCAACACAGTCAAGGAATTTTGTAGTTAATTGTTATTTCGCGGAAGAGAAATAGCGATTAACAAATATCGATTAGGGATAAATTTGTAAAAGCACAACTAAAAAACAGATAAAATGTCAAAAGAGACTTTTAAGAGGGACAAACCCCACGTTAACGTCGGCACAATTGGTCACGTTGACCATGGTAAAACTACTTTGACTGCTGCTATTACCAGCATCCTTTCATCAAGGGGTATGGCGGAAGCGAAGAAATACGACGAAATTGATGCTGCTCCTGAAGAAAAAGAAAGGGGTATCACCATCAATACAGCTCACGTGGAGTATCAGACACAGAGCCGTCACTATGCTCACGTTGACTGTCCTGGTCACGCTGACTATGTGAAAAACATGATCACTGGTGCTGCACAGATGGACGGTGCAATCTTAGTTGTGGCTGCTACAGACGGTCCGATGCCTCAAACAAAAGAACACATCCTTTTGGCTCGCCAGGTAGGTGTACCAAGGATCGTTGTTTTCATGAATAAAGTTGACCTTGTTGATGATCCTGAACTGTTGGAACTTGTTGAAATGGAGATCCGTGATCTTCTTTCTTCTTACGGTTTCGATGGCGATAACACTCCAATCATCAAAGGTTCTGCAACTGGCGCTCTTGCTGGTGAAGAAAAGTGGGTTAAAGCGATCGATGAACTGATGGATGCTGTGGATTCTTACATTCCTCTGCCTCCTCGTCCGGTAGATCAGGCGTTCCTGATGAGTGTTGAAGACGTGTTCTCCATCACTGGTCGTGGTACCGTTGCTACAGGTCGTATCGAAAGAGGTCGTATCAAAGTTGGTGAGCCTGTAGAGATCGTAGGTCTCATGGAAGCTCCACTCAACTCAACTGTAACCGGCGTTGAAATGTTCCGTAAGCTCCTCGATCAGGGTGAAGCTGGAGATAACGCTGGTCTGTTGCTCCGTGGTATTGATAAAACTCAGATCCGTCGTGGTATGGTAATCTGTAAGCCAGGTTCTATCACTCCTCACACTGAGTTCAAAGGTGAAGTTTACGTATTGAGCAAGGAAGAAGGTGGACGTCACACTCCATTCTTTAATAAATATCGTCCTCAGTTCTATTTCCGTACTACTGACGTAACAGGAGAGTGCGAACTTCCTGCAGGAACTGAGATGGTGATGCCTGGTGACAATACCAACCTTACTGTAAAATTGATCATGCCAATCGCGATGGAAAAAGGTTTGAAGTTTGCGATTCGTGAAGGTGGTCGTACAGTAGGTGCAGGTCAGGTGACTGAAATTTTAAAGTAAGCCAAAGGTTAACGGAAGATTTTCCGAAACGCTTTTAGCTTGAGCAAATAGTCCTATATTTGCGACATGAATTCTAAAAGCTGTCCGATAGGATAGCTTTTAGTTTCTACGGGCATAGTTCAATGGTAGAATAGAGGTCTCCAAAACCTTTGATCTGGGTTCGAATCCTGGTGCCCGTGCAGAAAATTTGAGATTTGGAATCCCTTCTCAAATTCTCAGATTTCAAATTTCAAATTGTTACTCGATGAACAAGGTGACCACATATTTTAAAGAGTCGTACCACGAACTGCTGGAGAAAGTAAGCTGGCCTACATGGGCGCAGCTTCAACAATCTACTGTGATCGTATTGGTTGCTACTTTGGTGATAACTGCAATAGTTTGGGGCATGGACCTGGTTGCACAGTCAGGCCTTAAATTAATTTATTCATTCTTTGCATAATGGAAAATCAAACGACACAACAGGAAACGAAATGGTACGTGCTGCGTGTGGTTAGCGGCAAAGAAAGAAAGGTAAAAGAATACCTTGATAAAGAGATCTCGCGTGGCGGTTGGGGCGAAGTGGTTAAGCAGGTTTTCCTTCCGGTGGAGAAAGTTTATAAAGTGCAGAATGGTAAGAAAGTAATGCGCGAAAGAAACTACTATCCTGGTTATGTGATGATCGAAGTAACTGAAGGTAAACTGTCTGATGACCTGAGAGATGCCATCAAAAATACCACAAACGTTATCCATTTCCTTGGTAAGGAAGATCCTATCGCCCTTCGCAAAGCTGAAGTGAATAAGATGCTTGGAAAGATGGATGAAATGGCGGAAGCTGGTGGAGTAAGCATGAGCGAACCTTTCATCGTTGGTGAGACCATCAAGATCATTGAAGGTCCGTTCAACGACTTCAATGGCATCATTGAAGAAGTTAATGATGAGAAAAAGAAACTGAAAGTTACAGTGAAGATATTTGGCCGGTCGACTCCTGTGGAATTGAATTACATGCAGGTTGAGAAGATCAGTTAAGGTACTCTGCTGGTTATATAAAAAATATTAAAGCCCCGTTTTGCGGGGCTTTTTATTTGGGGAATGCTTAAGCATTTTCGTCTGCGCTTTCCGAACCGTTGTCGGCAGTTCCACCTTCTTCAGGTAGCGTAACTGTATCCGGAGCTTCCATTGCTGACTCATTCATTTCTGTAGAACGAGAAGATGCTCTTTTCCTTGAAGTGCCGCGAGAGGCGGATTTGCGTGGAGCAGATTTCTTGCCTGCTTTTTTCGCCGCCTTCTTAGGAGCAGCAGCTTTTTTAGAAGTAGCCGCTTTCCGGCCAGCCTTTTTTGCCGCTCTCTTTGGAGCCGCTTTTTTTGCAGCCTTTTTAGCCGACTTCTTTACTCCGCGACTTGCCGATTTTTTTGTTGCCGCTTTTTTTACGCTTTTCTTTGCGGGTCTTCCGGCTTTCTTCGCCGCTTTTTTAGGTGCCGCTTTCTTTCCCGCTTTCTTAGCGGCCTTTTTTGGAGCAGCTTTTTTGCCTGCTTTTTTAGCAGCTTTCTTAGGAGCAGCTTTTTTTGCAGCCTTCTTCTTTGCTTTGGCCATAGTGATTTGTGTTTTTAGTTTTACAAAACAAATAAATTCACGTTCGAATTTACAGTAAAAGCTACGATGTTTTTTTAAATAATAAAAAATTGAACATCATAATGTTAACAACATCTGCATGAAGCAATTCATATACCATCACAATAGTAATATGCTGTAAATTGCGCCTCTGCTGCGTTTGGGCCACAGCGCCACTCCGAAAAAACACTTTGTATAACAATTTTGTTTCATTACCTTTGCGCTCCCCAAATAGAAGTTCTTTTTTTCGAATTGGATTTGGGAGTTACACGCAACTGTGTAACGCTATCACCAAAAAAAGTAGAAACATGGCAAAAGAAATTACCGGCTTTGTTAAGCTCCAGGTAAAAGGCGGCCAGGCAAACCCTGCGCCTCCTGTAGGTCCTGCTCTGGGTTCCAAAGGTGTAAACATCATGGAATTCTGTAAGCAATTCAATGCTCGTACACAGGACAAAATGGGAAAGGTACTTCCCGTTCTCATCACTGTTTATTCAGACAAGTCATTTGAGTTTGTAATCAAAACTCCTCCCGCTGCTGTTCAGCTTCTTGAAGCTGCAAAATTGCAAAGTGGTTCAAAAGAACCAAACCGTAACAAGGTTGGCAAAGTGAACTGGGAACAGGTTGCTGCAATTGCGCAAGACAAGATGAGCGATCTCAACTGCTTCACCCCGGAAAGTGCAATGCGCATGGTTGCCGGAACTGCACGCAGCATGGGTATCACAGTGGAAGGTAAAGCTCCCTGGGAAAACTAAATTGATCACGGCATCGCAGCCGCGATGCTTCAAAAACTGATTACAAATGGCTATCTCAAAGAAAAGAAAAGCAGTTGACGGGAAAGTAGATGCAAATAAAATGTACTCCCTGAAAGAAGCTTCTGCTTTAGTAAAAGAAATAAACATAACAAAATTCGACGCTTCAGTTGACATTCATGTGAGACTTGGCGTTGATCCTAAGAAAGCAGACCAGGCCATCCGTGGTACTGTAACACTTCCCCATGGAACTGGTAAAACAAAGCGCGTTCTTGTACTTTGCACACCGGATAAAGAAGCCGAAGCAAAAGCTGCAGGCGCTGACCATGTAGGTCTGGATGAATTTGTTCAAAAGATCGAAGGTGGTTGGACAGACATCGACGTTATCGTTGCAACACCTGCGGTGATGCCTAAAATAGGCCGTCTTGGTAAAATCCTCGGTCCACGTAACCTGATGCCGAACCCGAAAACCGGTACAGTAACCAACGATGTTGCTGCTGCAGTAACTGAAGTTAAAGGTGGTAAGATCGCCTTCAAAGTTGATAAAGCTGGTATCATCCATGCTTCCATCGGTCGCGTTAGTTTCAGCCCCGAAAAGATCGCTGAAAACAGTAACGAATTGATCAATGCATTGATCAAGGCTAAGCCGGCAACTGCTAAGGGAACTTACCTGAGAAGCGTTTTCATGGCAAGTACCATGAGCCCGGGTATCCCAGTTGACACCAAATCATTAATCAACTAATTCTGTTAAGGCAGATCAAATCTATTGTTATGACTAAGCAAGAAAAAAATGAAGTTATTGAGGTGTTGAAAGACAAGTTCTCTCAATTCAATAATTTCTATATCACAAATACTGAAAGCCTCACTGTTGCTCAGGTGAGCAAACTTCGTCGCGTTTGCTTCGACAAGAATGTTGAGATGAAGGTGGCAAAGAATACATTGATCCGTAAAGCTCTTGAAAGCCTGGACAATGAACGTTTCTCGAATGTTTACGACTCATTGAATGGAGTAACCGCTTTGTTGTTCTCGGAGAACGCAAAGGAACCAGCTCTTATCATCAGTTCATTCCGTAAGGATACTAACACTGAAAGACCGGTACTTAAAGCTGCATTCATAGATGGAGACGTATTTGCAGGAGACGAGCAACTGAAAACGCTCACCACTCTTAAGAGCAAGAACGATCTTATCGGTGAGATCATTGGTATGCTTCAATCACCTGCACAGAACGTTATCAGCGGCCTGAACGCAGGAAGCAAACTTGCTTCTCTTGTAAAGGCTCTCGAAGAAAGAGGTGCCGAGTAATCGGATCTTCGGTTGTTTGTTCCGTATGGAACGCAACCATTATCATAACCCAGGCCTGAGGGAACATAAAGGCAATTTTTTTAAACCATCCGCCGGAGCTTAAGCTGTGAAGGCGGAAAAAATTTACAACAATGGCAGACTTAAAAGCATTTGCTGAGCAGTTGGTTAACCTGACTGTGAAAGAAGTAAACGAATTAGCGAAAATTTTGAAAGACGAGTACGGCATTGAGCCTGCAGCTGCTGCTGTAGCTGTTGCTGCTCCTGGTGCTGCTGCTGCTCCTGCGGCTGAGGAAAAAACTGCTTTCGACGTAATCCTGAAAAGCGGTGGTGCTAACAAACTGAACGTAGTTAAGATCGTTAAAGATCTTACTGGTCTTGGTTTGAAAGAAGCAAAAGACCTCGTTGACGGTGCTCCTAAAGCAGTGAAAGAAGGTGTTAGCAAAGCAGACGCTGAAGCGCTTGTAGCTAAGCTGAAAGAAGCTGGTGCAGATGTTGAGATCAAGTAATTGATCGTCACTCGCTAAGTTTATAAAGACCCCGGAATCATTCCGGGGTTTTTTAATGCATATTGTTATTGAACCACCAATTAATTAAGTAGATTAGGTTTCGATTAGCTTGATGAAAAAAGTCTCCCTTAAAGAAATTGCCGGCCTTGCCGGAGTATCCGCCTCCACCGTATCACTTATTCTCAATGGGAAAGCCCGTGAGATGCGAATAAGTTCCGCATTGGAGAAAAAGGTTACATCGCTGGCGCGTAAATCAGGGTATCATCCCAATCAGCTTGCCATCAGCCTCAGAACCGGTAAATCGCAGATACTTGGCCTCATCGTTGAAAGTATTTCAGGTCATTTCTTTGCAGCACTTGCCAAGGTAATAGAAGATGAGGCCGAACGCCATGGCTACCGCGTGTTGTACTGCAGCACGGAGAACGATCCGGTGAAAGGCGCGGAATTGTTACGAATGCTTACTCAGAGAAAAGTGGACGGCTTCCTCATTACGCCAACAAAAGGAATGGAGCAGGAAGTGGCAAAACTTTTCGAGGAAAAACAACCCATGGTACTCATCGATTCTTATTTTCCGGGGTTGAAAGTACCGTCGGTAATGGTAGATAACTATGAAGGCGTAACCAAAGGAATGAATTACCTGCTTGCAAAAGGCTATAGTAAAATCGCTTTCGTAACCATCGATATTCCCCTTGAACAGTTGGGCCTTCGACAAAAGGCGTATTCCGACGCACTCAGAAAGAAGCACATCACAGTTTCAAAGAAACGAATACTACAGGTTCCGTTCAGTAATACACAGGAGCAAACAATTAAGGCAATTGCCAGCTTCATGAAAGCACAGCCAGACTTAGACGCTGTCTTTTTCGCAACCAATTACCTGGGTATCGCCGGACTGGAAAGCATTGGACTGCTAAACCTCAGTATACCTTCCGACATAGCTATTGTAAGTTTTGATGATGAGGACATATTCCGTTTGTTTCCCCCCGGAATATCCGCTATTCGACAACCGATCGAAGCAATTGCAAAAACAGCCATGGAATTGTTGATGAAACAGATCAACAACAAGAAAAGTATACAGCACCACCCACCGGTTCAGATAACTGCTGATTTTATACAGCGAGGCTCCGCCTGACCTGGATTCGTTGATTTTTTTTAGGCTATGTGCGAAGAGAATTTTACCTTTTCAAAAATATTTAAGAAAAAATTCTGCAAATAAATTTTGCTAAACCGATTTTGCAGATTCAAATTATGTTGATACATTCATGTCGCGCTTTTATTGTTGCCATATAAAAACCGAATCAACTCTTCAGTAAAAGCTCCCATTTTCCCCAACCCAATTACATCACGTACCCGTAGAAAAGGAATAGTAGCAGTTAATTTATCGCGTTAAGGTTCAAGGCTGGACTGATGTGTCCGGAAATAATCTTTCATTTAAGATCGGATCTGGTAGCGCATCCTTGTATTTAATAAATAAAAATTGCTTATGAAACAAAGCTACGCCGAAACAAACGGCTTACTACTGAGCAGATTCCTCATCTTTTCCGTTGCTCTCCTGTTCATGTTTTCGCCATTATCTCTGATGGCCCAGGATGTACGTGTAACGGGAAAAGTGACGGCATCTAACGGAGAGGTTCTTCCCGGTGTGACCATCTTACTGAAGAACACACAAATCTCCACCACAACTGACCAGGAAGGTAATTTTGCGATCAACGTTCCAAACGCACGTGGGACGCTGGTTGTGAGCTATGTTGGTTACGCTGAACAAGAGATCAACGTAAATAACAGGGCTGTCATTAACATCACGCTGGAACAAAGCCAGACCTCGCTCAACGAAGTTGTAGTAGTAGGTTATGGTACCGTTCAAAAACGCGAATTGACCAGTGCGGTCACCACCGTTAGAAGTAAGGATTTCGTACCCGGTGCGGTAAACAGTCCTATGCAACTAATTGATGGACGCGTCTCCGGCGTTACCGTATCAAACCCCGCTGCAGCGGATCCGAACCGCGGAACAGATGTTCAGATTCGCGGTGCTGCATCTTTTGCAGCAGGAAACTCGCCACTTATCATCATCGATGGTATGCCGGGTGGTGATCTAAGGAACCTTGCACAACAAGACATTGAATCCATTACTGTTCTTAAAGACGCGGCATCCGCTGCTATCTACGGTTCCCGTGGAGCTAACGGTGTGATCCTCGTTGAAACGAAGAAAGGTAAAGCGGGTCGTGTTGTTGTAACTTATGACAGCTATGTTGAACACGATCGCGTGGCTAACAAGCCAGACATATTATCTCCAGAAGAGTTCCTTGCCAAGAACCGTGATGTTGATCGCGGCGCACGTACAAACTGGTATGATGAATTGATTCGTGAGAATAACTTCGGCCAAAACCACTTCCTTTCGGTAGCGGGTGGTAGCACCAATACTATCTTTCGTATCTCAGGTAACTACCGTACCAAGGAAGGTATTGACATCGCCACCGACAGGAAAGAATATGGCTTCCGTGGTAACTTCCACCAAAAGGCGATAGATGGATTCCTTGAAGTGATGGGAAATATCTCCTACAGGATCGCCAATGAAGAATATACCAACTACGGGGCATTCCAACAGGCTGTAAAATTGAATCCAACCATCCCAATCTATGATCCGAACAATCCCCGGAAATTCAATACCCTTCAGGGTTTCGATACATACAATCCGATTCAGGATCTTATGGCAAGGGATAATGGTGCGGACCAGACCTATTCAATCGTTGACTTTACATTCCGTCTGAACCTGCTCAAGAATTTAAGTACAGACCTGAAAGTTGCAAGGCAGGGCCGCGATATGTGGAGACGTGAATACTATACAACCGAAGCTGCCGAATCGATAAACAACAGTCGCCGTGGCCGCGCTCGTTTGCAGAATGAAAAATGGACAGATTATACATTGGAGTGGACAGGTAACTATGCAACAAGCATTGGAGCTCATGACTTCAAGATTGTCGGTGGTTATTCTTACCAGGAGTTCAATAATTACGGTTTCTGGGCCGAGAATATGAACTTCCCTTCGGAGGCTTTCACTTACAACAATCTTGATGCCGGTGACTGGAACAGGCAGGATGGACGTTTGGGTATGGACTCCTGGAGAAGCAAAGAGAAAACCATAGCATTCCTTTCACGCGCCACTTATGATTTTGACGATACTTACTTCCTCACCGCTTCATTACGTTATGAAGGAAACAGTAAGTTCGGTGCAAATAACAAATGGGGATTATTCCCCTCTGTTTCTGCGGCATGGAGAATTTCAAACCTCGGTGCATTCAGCAACATCGATGCGATAGATGATCTGAAACTTCGTTTCTCATATGGAGTTACAGGACGTTCCGGATTCGGACGTTACACTGCATTGGCGCGTTATACAGGATACGGAAGATACCTCAATGATGAGGGACAGTGGATACAGGTATATGGTCCTGGTAATAACTACAACCCTGATCTTCGTTGGGAAAAAGCCATCGCATATAACCTCGGTCTGGATTTCGAATTGTTCGGACGTCGTCTTAGCGGTAGTCTCGACGCGTTCCTGCGTAAGGGTAGTGATCTTATCAACGATTACAATGTACCGGTTCCTCCATACTTACATGACCGTATGTTCGTGAACGTGGGTACACAATCAAACCGCGGTATCGAACTTACTCTTAACTATGATGTTGTTCGCAGTAAGAATTTCAATTACTCAACCAACATCGTTGCATCTTATGCGAAATCACGCATGGATGAGTTCTCAAACGAAAGCTTTATTGGTGACCGCAGAAACCTTGGAAGCTTACCATCACCAGGTAACCCGGGAGAAGCATATCGTCTTGAAGAAGGCGTTGAGATCGGAAGCTTCTTTGGTTATCGTTATGCTGGTGTAAATGACGAAGGCAAGATCCTGATCTGGAAAGATGGTGTTGTTGGTAAGGAAGCCATCATTGCATCTTCAGAAGCAGTTGCCGATAGGGATAAGACCTATATCGGACACGGTATGCCGCGTTATGAACTGGCATGGGGACATAATCTTCAATTCAATCGGTTCGATCTTACAGCATTCTTCCGCGGTAGATTCGATTATCAGATCATCAACCTCTACCAGATGTATTACGGACTTCAGGCTGAACCAAACGTAAACCTGTTGACTGATGCATATGAGAAGAATGGTCATATCACATCAGGAAAAGTTATCACCGATTACTTCCTTGAGAGTGGTGATTATTTCAAACTGGATAATATAACTCTTGGCTGGTCGCCGAACATTAAGGTGAATAAGATAAACAGCTTAAGACTGTATGCAACAGTGAAGAATGTGTTCACAATAACCAACTATTCAGGATTGGATCCCACAACTGTAGGTGTGACAGGCCTTACACCGGGATATGGCGATCTTAATGTGTATCCCATCGCACGCAATTTTACACTCGGGGCACAGATCACATTTTAATTCAATCCTAAAAACTATTGAACATGATTAAGAAATTTTTAGCGGCATTGATGGTGATAAGTATAGCGGTCCCATCATGTACCAAACTAGATGAAGAGGCATTTGATATATTGCCGGCCGAAACGTATTATCAGGATAAGAACTCCGTTATCGCTGCGTTGACCCGCCCTTATGAGCATGGTCACTGGACAGGATGGGATGGCGATCGCTGGATACTTCAGGAATTGACCGCAGACAATTTTGTATGGACACAGAAAGGTAAACACGGCTATGATAATGGCGACTGGGTGCGCATGCATGGACACGCATGGACTCCAGAACAAGGTCAGATCAACGGTGGCTGGGTTGGCCCATACCAGGGTATTATGCAAACGATCGTTGTGATAAACGACCTCCAGAAACTGGATTACCCTTCACTGGGCATGACTGAAGCCGACAAGGCACAACACATTGCGGAACTCCGCACATTGAGAGCATGGTTCTATCTGTTCCTTATCGACTTTTTTAGAAATGTACCGATACAAACAGAAGTTGGAAAGCTTACCGCACAGTCAACGCCGCAGGAAGTATTCAACTATATTGAAACAGAACTCAAAGAGTCTTTGCCAGGTCTTCCTAAAAACGGCCCGGCCGCACGTTGGGACCAGGGAGGCGCTGCTGCTTTGTTGGTGCGTTTGTATCTGAACTCTGAAGCATGGACAGGCACACCGAAATACACAGAGTGCGCAACCATAGCACAGGAGATTATCGATGGCAAGTATGGTAATTACCAGATCGATCCAGACTATCGCGGACCATTCCGTTCTGGTGTAAACAATTATCGTTCGCCTGAGAATATATTCGAGTTTGTTCATGCAAAGGAATACCTCGAGATGGGATGGATCTGGAATACAATGATGCACTACCAGGCGAGATTCTCTCTGGACAATGACTGGGGTAGCTGGAATGGTATTCACCTGACACCATCACGGGATCTTGAAGGAAATCTTTACAATTACGAGTTAGGTATGCCTTATGAGCGTTATCCCGATACCGATAAACGTAAGCAACCGTTCAGGACTACTGCACAGGGTGGACAATATGAAGGTTTCTTCCTGATTGGAACACAATACGAATTTGATAAGGCGAAAGGATTCGGATTCGACAGCACAAAAGTTGTGAATGGAACCGAAGAATATAATGGTAAACCGCTTGTTTTCGTTGACCAGGTGGGTCGATTCTCTGAAAGGCCGGGAGGTCGCTGGGGTGAAGGATCTCACGTAACAACGGGTGAAGAAAATTCAGGCGTGCGCCTCATCAAGTTTCCATGGTTGCCAATGAGCCAGAATCTTTTCCAGTTCAACTCAGCGCCTGAAATACGCCTTGCCGAGATATACTACAGTCTTGCTGAATGTAAATACCGTGCAGGAGATAAAGTTGCGGCAGCAAAACTTCTGGATGCAGTTCGCAAGCGCAACTATACAGACGCCAATTGGCCTGCTCAGAGCTATGAGAACAACATCGCGCGACTTACTGATGACGAATTTGTGATCGAGCTGGGTCGCGAGTTCCTCGGGGAAAGGCATAGAAGAACCGACCTCGTACGTTGGGATCGCTTCGGCAATGAGTGGTGGGATAAACCGGCTGATACAAAAGATCGCTCGGTGTTCCCGATCCCTTACAACGCGCTTACTTCAAATCCATTACTAGAACCAAACGGTTATGAATAGGATGAGCGACTGAGTAACATGAAAAACCATATACATGTATCGGGTATTATAAACCGTCTTAGAATCTTCTAAGACGGTTTCCCTTTTCTTAACTCCAACCTACACCATGAGATATTTGCTTGCTATTGCGGCTTTTGCCAGCTTGTTCGGTCTTGCGCATTGCAACGACCGCGAACAAGATGCTGATGTAAAGCATGAGCCACCGTTATTTTCCCTATTGTCTCCTGACCAGACAAACATTCATTTCGTCAATAAACTTGAAGAAGGTCCTGCCACCAATGTTATGATGTATGAGTACTTCTACAATGGTGGAGGTGTTGCTATTGGTGATCTGAATAACGATGGACTTGATGACATCTACTTTTCCTCCAACATGCAATCAAACAAACTATATCTCAACAAGGGAGAAATGCAGTTTGAAGATATTACTGAAGCAAGTGGGGTAGGTGCACGCAATGGACCCTGGAAGACAGGTGTTGTCATGGCCGATGTAAACGGTGATAAATTGTTGGACATATATGTTTGTTATTCGGGTAATCTAAGACCTGAAAGATTGATCGGACAACTGTTCATAAACAAAGGCAATAACAAAGACAAGGTACCCGTGTTCGAAGACATGACCGCGGCTTACGGCCTTGCACAGCCGGCAAACAGCACACAGGCGGTTTTCTTCGATTACGATAAAGACAGTGATCTTGATTTGTTCCTTCTCAACCACAATCCCAATACGCTTCCGCCAGTCGACGATGCTTCAATAGCGGAAATGCTCAAGGCCACTGACCCTGCTGCCGGATTGCGTTTATACAGAAATATGTTGATTGAAACCAGGAAGCCTTCCTTCCAGGATGTTACTGCCCAGGCCGGATTGCATATGAGTCCGCTTAATTACGGGCTTGGCGTTGGTGTTGCCGATATAAACAATGATGGTTGGCAGGATATCTATGTTTCGAATGACTATATCGCTCCGGACTTTTTATATATCAATAATGGCGATGGAACGTTCACGGATCAGTTGCGCAATTCGATAGGACATGTTTCACATTTCTCTATGGGCAATGATATAGCAGATATAAACAACGATGGACTACAGGACATCTTCACACTCGATATGTTGCCTGAAGATAATCGCAGGCAAAAACTATTGTTTGCCCCTGATAATTATGAGAAGTTCAATCTTAATGTAAAAGTCGGTTTCCACTATCAGTACATGCGCAATATGTTGCAATTGAATAATGGTGATGGTACGTTCAGTGAAATAGGACAACTTGCCGGAATATCTGCTACAGATTGGAGTTGGGCCTCACTCTTTGCAGACTATGACAACGACGGATGGAAAGACCTGTATATAACAAACGGTTATCTGCGCGATTATACCAACCAGGATTTTGTGAAGTATATGACCTCTTATCTCCAACAAGTGAATCGTAATTTGACGGATGAAGAGGTGCTTGAACTTATTCATAAAATGCCCGCTTCAGATGTTGTCAATTACATGTTTCAAAATAACGGGGATCTGAGTTTTACAAACAGAGTATCTGACTGGGGTGTTAATAATCCATCAAATAGTAACGGCGCATCATACGCTGATCTTGATAATGATGGAGATCTCGACCTGGTAGTGAATAATATCAATCGCGAAGCTTTTGTTTACAGGAATGAAGCAGGAGAAAGAAGAAAACATAATTATTTAAAAGTGAAACTGAATGGTGAGGGTGCTAACACTAATGGAATTGGCGCCAGGATCTACCTGCACGCGGGAAGTTCAAAACAATTTGTTGAACAAATGCCTGTGCGTGGATATCAATCATCAGTAACTCCTCTATTGCATTTTGGAATTGGAACAGTGGATAGAATAGATTCAGTAATTATTGAATGGCTGTCAGGAAAACGACAAGTGGTTGTGAACGTGAAAAAAAATGAATTGCTTCAATTGAATGAAGCAAACGCTACACCATATAAGCGCGTAAACGTATCTGCTCCTACACTTTTTGAAAAACAAAAAGACATCGATCATATTGTTGCAACGGGCAATGTAAATGATTTCAAGAGGCAGCCTTTGATGGTAAATCCCTTATCGGTAATAGGCCCATGTATGGCGAAAGGGGATGTGAATAAGGATGGCATTGAAGATGTGTATATCGGTGGTGCAAATGGATCTGCCGGCATAATTTACCTGCAACAAAAAAGCGGCAATTTTACTTCCAGGCGAACTGCAGCATTTGAATCTGATAACAAACACTATGATGCGGATGCATTATTTCTCGATGCCAATGCAGATGGAAATCTTGATCTGTATGTTGTGAGCGGCGGATATCACAATCTTCTTCCCGGAGATCCATTGCTCCAGGACAGACTTTACCTTGGAAATGGTCGGGGTGATTTTGCACGAGCAGATAAGGCACTTCCTTTTATGAGTGCTTCGAAGTCGTGCGTCACATCTGCTGATGTAAATGCAGACGGTTATCCCGATCTCTTTGTGGGCGGACGAAATATTCCGGGACGTTATCCCGAAATTCCAGAGAGCTATTTGTTGATTAACGATGGTAAAGGCAACTTCATTAATCAGACTTTGAAGTACTCTTCCACTCTCGCAACAGTTGGAATGATATCCGACGCTGAATTCGAAGACATAAACGGCGATAAGAAACCTGATCTTGTGGTTGCCGGCGATTGGATGCCGATCACGATTTTTATTAATGACGGATCGAAATTTACTGATCAAACGAACACATACTTCGACCAGCAGCGTTCGGGCTGGTGGAATAGTTTGCAATTTGTAGATGTTAACCATGACGGTGTTAAGGATCTGGTGGCCGGTAACCATGGACTTAATGCTCAATGCAAGGTGAGTGATAAAGAACCTGCCAAATTGTATTATTCGGACTTTGACAATAACGGCTCCATTGATCCCATATTTACCCAGTATGTTCAGGGTAGAAGTTATCCTTACGTTTCGCGTGATGAATTGTTAGACCAGGTAAGCCTGATGCGCACAAGATTTCCAGATTATAAATCATATGCTGATGCTACTGTGGATAAGATATTCAGTAAAGAAGAATGGGATTCAGTCAGGGAACTTAGAGCAAACGAGTTAAAGACAATGCTCTTCGTGCGAAACAAAGACAATAAATTCGTTTCAAAGCAACTTCCTGTGCAGGCACAATTCGCGCCCGTATTTGTGATTGAATCTGCAGATTTCAATTCAGATGGATTTACCGATCTTTTGTTATGTGGTAATATTCACAGTGCGCGATTGCGTTTTGGTAAGACAGACGCCAATCATGGCGTTGTGCTGCTTAATAATGGTAAGGGAGAATTTTCTTATGTTAACCAAAAACAAAGCGGTCTAAATTTGAATGGTGACGTACGCAGCGCCGTTGTATTGAAGGATCGGTTGCTTATCGGCGTTGATCAACAGCCGGTAATGCAATTAAAATTTGCTAGTAAATGACACGAATCTTCTTTGTTATATTGATCAGTTGGTTTTGCATTATCGCCTGCAAAGAGGATCAGAAAGCGGGAGTGCCAACAAGATATATTAGTAAGGTTTTCACTTCAATGACGGAGGCGATGGTAAATGATGTTACCAATCCGCCGCTTGCTGCGCGATTTTTCTCTTATGCTGCAATCGCCGGTCATCTGATCGTTGAAAAGCACGACAGCACCATACTGCCGATCCAGGGTCGACTTAACGGTTTAGAGCCTTTGAATTGGCCTGAGGTAGAAAGGTCTTACGACTACCAGGTGGCAGCTGTTCTTGCAATGACCCGTGTGGCTCAAAAGTTACAGCCTTCCGGCACTAAGCTGGTCGATTTTGAAAAGGCGATAACCGACTCGCTTATAAATTCAGGAATCACCGAGGATGTACTTGAAGAGTCAGCGCGATATGCCGACGCAGTTGTCAAACAGGTGCTTGCTTATGCGAAATCGGACGGATACAATAGGATCAGCAACTATGCCCGCTACGTTCCATTAGAAGAGGAAGGCAAATGGTATCCTACGCCTCCTGCTTTTTTTGCGGCGGTCGAACCTCATTTCAACAGGGTGCGACCTTTTTTACTGGATTCGGCATCGCAGTTCTCTCCGAAACCTCCGGTGGAATTTTCAACTGATACAACCTCGGCATTTTTCCAAATGATGCTGCTCAACTACCGCGATACGATCACTGAAACTAAAAAGGAGATAGCCGGATTTTGGGATTGCAATCCGTTTGTGGTGCAGGATAAGGGACATTTAATGCTGGGCGTAAAGAGGATTTCGCCAGGAGCCCACTGGATGGGCATTTCCGGGCTTGCTTGTGACCAGGCAGGGAAGAGCTTCAACGAGGCGATACATATTCAGACAATGGTAGCCATAGGTCTTATGGATGCGTTCATCAGCTGCTGGGATGAAAAGTTCCGAAGCAACAGGGTGCGTCCTGAAACAGCCATTCGTAAATACATTGATACAAAGTGGAAACCCATGCTGCAAACGCCGCCCTTTCCGGAGTATGTGAGCGGGCATTCAGTTGTATCAACCACGTCTTCAGAGATTTTAGAACATTACTTTGGCGACGGCTTTGCATTTACGGATACTGTAGAGGTTTCGTATGGCCTGAAGGCCCGGAGTTTCAAATCATTTGATCAGGCCGCCGAAGAAGCTGCAATATCACGGTTTTACGGAGGCATCCATTTCATGGATGCTATCGTGGAAGGGCAGGCCCAGGGCCGATTTGTTGGACAATTCATCCTTCAACGGCTGAAGGAGCCTGCGGTAAAAAAGAAAGCAGAAGACCCAATAAAAAAATTTGCGGCTCATTGAACGGGGAATTCCTGAAATGGCTATTTTTGGATTCCTTCAGATGAGCCAATCTATAGGTAACATCATAGCCTCCAAAGGTTTCCTACAAGGGAAAGAATTGGTAATAAACATTTATTGTTTATTACCCTTAATTTATTACCTTTGCCATCCATTTTTCACAACGCTAATTAGCAGAGGTAAGTTTTTACATGGCCAAACAAACACAACTGCCTCAGTTTTAATGTTCCTGGAATGACAGTCATTCCCGGGGCAATTTTTTGTCTATAGACGATTTTAGAAGTTCGAACATTTTAAAAACCGGTTTTAACACATATGTCTTCAACAAAGCTGCAAAACAGGGTCAACTTCGGTAAAATCCAGAATTTGGCGGAAGCCCCTGACTTACTCGAAGTACAGATCCAATCGTTCAAAGAATTCTTCCAGTTAGAGACCACTCCGGACAAGCGCAATATTGAAGGTTTATTCAAGGTGTTTAAGGAGAATTTTCCTATCACCGATACGCGTAACATCTTCATGCTGGAGTTCCTGGATTATTTCATTGACCCGCCCCGCTACTCAATAGAAGAGTGTATGGAGCGCGGCCTTACTTATGCGGTTCCTTTGAAAGCGAAGCTCCGCCTAAGTTGTAATGATGAGGAGCACGTAGACTTCCAAACGATCGTTCAGGATGTGTTCCTTGGAAACATCCCTTACATGACTCCGCGTGGTACATTCGTGATCAATGGTGCTGAAAGGGTAGTAGTATCCCAGCTCCACCGTTCACCAGGTGTGTTCTTTGGTCAGTCTGTTCACCCGAACGGTACCAAGATCTACTCTGCAAGGGTGATCCCATTCAAAGGTGCATGGATGGAATTTGCGACCGATATCAACAACGTAATGTATGCGTATATCGATCGTAAGAAAAAATTCCCTGTAACCACACTGCTTCGTTCCATTGGTTTTGAAACAGATAAGGATATCCTTGAGCTGTTCGGCATGGCTGACGAAGTGAAGACCGATAAGAAAACACTTCAAAAATATATTGGCAAGCGCCTCGCTGCCCGCGTTCTGAGAACATGGGTAGAAGACTTCGTTGATGAAGATACTGGTGAAGTAGTATCTATCGAGCGTAACGAAGTTGTATTGGAGCGTGACACCGTTCTTGATGAAGAAGCGATTGACATGGTTTCTGAAATGGATGTGAAGAGCATATTCGTTCAGAAAGAAGATGTTGGTGGTGACTTCGCCATTATTTACAACACACTTAACAAGGATACTTCAAACAGTGAATTAGAAGCGGTTCAGCACATTTATCGCCAGTTGCGCGGTGCTGATGCTCCGGATAATGAAACAGCGAGAGGTATTATCGATAAATTATTCTTCAGCGATAAGCGCTATGATCTCGGTGAAGTTGGTCGCTATAAGATCAACCGCAAACTGAATCTTAGCCAGCCGCTGGAGCAAAAGACACTCACCAAAGAAGACATCATCGAGATCATTAAGTACCTGGTGCGTCTTACTAACGGCAAAGCGGAGATCGATGACATCGATCACCTGAGCAACCGTCGTGTAAGAACAGTAGGTGAACAATTGTATGCTCAGTTCGGTGTTGGTCTTGCCCGTATGGCAAGAACGATCCGTGAGCGTATGAACGTTCGCGATAACGAGGTGTTCACACCGGTAGATCTGATCAATGCAAGAACCCTTTCTTCAGTGATCAATTCTTTCTTCGGAACCTCTCAGTTGTCGCAGTTCCTTGACCAGACAAATCCTCTGAGTGAGATCACTCACAAGCGTCGTATCTCAGCACTCGGACCCGGTGGTTTGAGTCGTGAAAGAGCGGGCTTCGAGGTTCGTGACGTACACTACTCGCACTATGGTCGTCTTTGTACAATTGAAACTCCTGAAGGTCCAAACATCGGTCTTATCTCAACTCTTTGCGTACACGCGAAGATCAATGAGATGGGATTCATTGAAACTCCTTATCATAAGGTAAATGAAGGTAAGGTTGACCTTAAGAAACTTACCTTCCTTAGTGCAGAAGAAGAGGATACAGCGAAGATCGCGCAGGCGAGCTCTCCACTGGATGGAAAAGGTGAGTTTGTTGAACAAAGCATTGTGAGCCGCCAGACGGGCGACTTCCCGATACTTGATAAGAGCGAAGTGGAATTCATGGATGTTGCACCAAACCAGATTGTGGGATTGAGTGCATCATTGATTCCGTTCCTCGAGCACGATGATGCCAACCGTGCACTGATGGGATCAAACATGCAACGTCAGGCTGTTCCGCTGATCCGTCCTCAGCAACCTATAGTAGGTACAGGACTTGAGGCAAAAGCAGCACGCGATGCACGTGTACAGATCCTTTCAGAAGGCGAGGGTATTGTTGAATATGTAGATGGTAAAGAAATTCATGTACGTTATGATCGTACTGAAGAAGATCGTCTTGTTTCGTTTGAAGATGATCTGAAAGTTTATTACCTGACCAAGTTCATCAAGACCAACCAGGAAACATGCATCAACCATAAGCCTGCTGTTAAGAAAGGACAGCGTGTGGTGAAAGGTGATTTCCTTACTGAAGGTTATGCCGTTCAAAATGGTGAGATCGCATTGGGACGTAATCTGCAAGTGGCATTCATGCCGTGGAAAGGTTACAACTTCGAGGATGCTATCGTGATCAACGAAAAAGTTGTTCGTGAAGATCTGTTCACTTCGATCCATATTTCTGAATACGAACTTGAAGTTCGCGATACAAAGCTTGGTGAAGAGGAACTGACACCCGATATTCCAAACGTTTCCGAAGAAGCAACGAAAGATCTTGATGAAAATGGTATCATTCGTTTGGGTGCCGCCATTAAAGAAGGAGACATTCTCATAGGTAAGATCACACCAAAAGGTGAAAGCGATCCTACTCCTGAAGAGAAACTGCTTCGTGCCATCTTCGGTGATAAGGCCGGTGACGCTAAAGATGCATCGCTGAAAGCACCAAATGGTGTTGAAGGCGTTGTTATCGGAAAGAAACTATTCCAGAGAGCGAAGAAAGATAAGAACGCAAAACTTCGCGAGAAAGCGTCTCTCGAGAAGCTTGAGAAAGTACATGAAAAGAACGAAGAGGAGTTGAGAGAACAACTGTTCAGCAAACTCCAGACTTTGTTGAAAGATAAAGCCTCCCAGGGTGTGACCAATAACTTCGGCGAGATGCTTATTGGCAAAGGAGCAAAGTTCAATGTGAAGAATTTGGCAACGATCGATTATCAGAACGTGAATCCATTAGGATGGACCGGTGATGATAAGATCGATAACCAGATCAACACATTGCTTCACAATTATAACATTAAGTTCAACGAAGAACTTGGCCGTTATAAGAGAGAGAAATTCAATATCTCTATTGGAGATGAACTTCCTGCTGGTGTATTGAAACTCGCTAAAGTTTACATCGCTGTTAAGCGTAAGCTTAAAGTGGGAGATAAGATGGCGGGTCGCCACGGGAACAAGGGTATTGTTGCAAAGATTGTTCGTGCGGAAGATATGCCGTTCCTCGAAGACGGAACCCCTGTTGACATCGTGCTCAATCCACTTGGTGTACCGAGCCGTATGAACCTTGGTCAGATCTACGAAACCGTACTCGGTTGGGCTGGATTGAAACTGGGCGTTAAGTTCGCGACACCGATCTTCGATGGTGCATCCGTTGAAGAGATCGCGGGTTATATTGATGAAGCAAAGCTTCCAACATTCGGTCACAGTTATCTCTATGATGGAGAAACTGGCGAACGTTTCCACCAGAAAGCAACCGTTGGTGTGATCTATATGATCAAACTGCACCACATGGTGGATGATAAAATGCACGCACGTTCTATCGGACCATACAGTCTTATCACACAACAACCTCTGGGTGGTAAAGCTCAGTTTGGTGGTCAGCGTTTTGGTGAGATGGAGGTATGGGCACTTGAAGCATATGGTGCGTCAAACATCCTGCAGGAGTTGCTTACGCTGAAATCAGATGACATCATCGGCCGTGCGAAGACTTATGAGTCGATCGTTAAGGGTGACAACATTCCAAGAGCAGGTATTCCGGAATCTTTCAATGTACTTGTACATGAACTGAGAGGTTTGGGACTTGACCTGAAATTCGAATAGTAGTCAACAGCAGAAACAAGAAGTTTATCAATTCAAAATCTTAAGTTCAAAATATGGCAGTCAAAAAGGAAAATCGTCCAAAAGCCACATTTTCTAAGATCACCATCGGACTTGCATCTCCGGATACCATCCTGGAAAGAAGCTATGGTGAAGTATTAAAGCCCGAAACGATCAACTATCGTACATACAAACCTGAGAGAGATGGTTTGTTTTGCGAAAGGATCTTCGGACCTGTTAAGGATTATGAGTGTGCGTGCGGTAAGTACAAGCGCATTCGTTATAAAGGGATCGTGTGTGATCGTTGCGGTGTTGAAGTAACCGAGAAGAAAGTTCGTCGCGAACGCATGGGTCATATTAAACTTGTTGTGCCGATCGTGCACATCTGGTATTTCAAAAGTCTGCCAAACAAGATCGGTTACCTGTTGGGTATGAGCTCCAAGAAAATGGAGAGCATTGTTTACTACGAACGTTATGTAGTAATTCAACCGGGTATCCGCGAAGATAAAAGTCTTAAGTCGGGCGATCTTCTTACTGAAGAAGAGTACCTCGAAATACTTGACGGTCTACCAAAAGACAACCAGTATCTTCCTGATGAAGATCCTCAGAAGTTTATTGCGAAGATGGGCGCTGAAGCAGTACATGATCTGCTTGCGCGCATCGATCTTGACCAGCTTTCATTCGATCTTCGCAATGCCGCTGCAACGGAAACATCGCAACAACGTAAAGCCGATGCATTGAAGCGTCTGAGCGTTGTTGAATCATTCCGCGAAGCAAATACACGCATCACCAACCGTCCCGAATGGATGGTTATGCAATACATCCCGGTTATTCCACCGGAATTGCGTCCGCTTGTACCTCTTGATGGTGGCCGCTTTGCATCGTCTGATCTGAATGACCTTTATCGTCGTGTGATCATTCGTAACAATCGTTTGAAACGATTGCTCGAGATCAAGGCGCCGGAAGTGATCCTTCGTAACGAGAAGAGGATGTTGCAGGAAGCAGTGGATTCACTTTTCGACAATAGCCGCAAATCAAATGCGGTTAAAGCTGAAGGTGGTCGCGCATTGAAATCGCTTTCCGATGTATTGAAAGGTAAGCAGGGTCGTTTCCGTCAGAACCTTCTTGGTAAGCGTGTTGACTATTCTGGTCGTTCAGTTATCGTGGTAGGTCCTGAATTGAAACTGCATGAGTGTGGTCTTCCAAAAGATATGGCTGCTGAATTGTTCAAGCCATTTATCATTCGCAAGCTCATCGAAAGAGGTATTGTAAAAACTGTAAAGAGCGCAAGGAAACTTGTTGATAAAAAAGAAGCGATCGTTTGGGATATCCTTGAAAATATTTTGAAAGGACATCCGGTGATGCTTAACCGTGCACCAACGCTTCACCGCTTGTCGATCCAGGCATTCCAGCCGAAGTTGATTGAAGGTAAGGCGATTCAGCTGCACCCGTTGGTGTGTTCTGCGTTCAACGCCGACTTTGACGGTGACCAGATGGCGGTACACGTTCCACTGAGCAATGCTGCTGTATTGGAAGCACAGTTGTTGATGTTGAGTAGTCATAACATTCTTAACCCTCAAAATGGTTCGCCGATCACTCTTCCTTCACAGGACATGGTACTCGGTCTGTATTATATCACAAAGGGTAAGCGCTCAACAGAAACTGAAAAGGTTCGTGGAGAAGGAAAAGCATTTTATTCAGCAGAAGAAGTATTGATAGCATATAACGAAGGGCAGGTGGATCTTCACGCATTCATCAAAGTAAAAACTGATGTGCGTAAGGACGATGGCACCATCGTAAATAAATTACTGGAGACTACGGTTGGTCGGGTGATCTTCAATCAAAGTGTTCCTAAAGAAGTGGGCTTTGTGAATGCATTGCTTACCAAAAAGAACCTTCGTGAAATCATTGGTGACATCATTAAGATCACTAACGTTCCAAAAACAGCGAAGTTCCTTGATGACATCAAGCAGCTTGGTTTCCGTACAGCGTTCCAGGGTGGATTGTCATTTAATATTAATGACCTTATCATCCCATCTATTAAAGAAGAAGTTCTCGAGAATGCGAAGGATGAAGTAAGTGAGGTATGGGATAACTACAACATGGGTCTTATCACCAATAACGAACGTTATAACCAGATCGTTGACATCTGGTCAAGGGTGGATACCAGGATCACTGAAACATTGATCCGCGAATTGAGCACAGATAAGCAGGGCTTCAACTCTGTTTACATGATGCTTGACTCCGGTGCCCGTGGTTCGAAACAACAGATCAAACAGCTTTGCGGTATCAGGGGTCTGATGGCCAAGCCGAGGAAGAGTGGATCAAGTGGAAGTGAGATCATTGAGAACCCGATCCTGTCTAACTTTAAAGGCGGTCTGAATGTATTGGATTACTTCATCTCTACTCACGGTGCCCGTAAGGGTCTTGCTGATACGGCGTTGAAAACTGCGGATGCGGGTTACCTTACCCGTCGTCTTGTAGACGTTGCGCAGGACGTTGTTATCAATGAAGAAGATTGTGGAACGCTTCGTGGTATTGCGATCACTGCATTGAAAGATAACGAGGAAGTGGTTGAGCCACTGTACGATCGCATAATCGGCCGTACATCATTACATACCGTTTACAACCCGGTATCTGATGAAGAGATCGTTACTGCAGGTGATCTGATCACAGAAGATGTTGCGAAAAATATTGAAGAGGCGGGAATCGAAACTGTTGAAATTCGTTCGGTGCTTACCTGCGAAAGCAAGCGTGGCGTTTGCGTGAAGTGTTATGGTAAGAACCTGGCAACAGGAAACCTTGCACAGAAAGGTGATGCGGTTGGTATCATTGCGGCACAATCAATTGGTGAGCCGGGTACTCAGCTTACACTTCGTACCTTCCACGTGGGTGGTGTTGCCGGATCTGCATCTGTAGAATCTTCACTCATAGCGAAATTCGATGGAACGATCCAGTTCGATGGTCTGCGTTCTGTTGCTGCTGTTAACAACGAAGGTGAAAAAACGCAGGTGGTTATTGGTCGTACCGGAGAGGTGCGTATCATGGACCTGAAGAACGATCGCCTTCTGATCACCAACAACGTACCTTATGGTGCGACCCTGATGGTGAAAGATGGTCAGCAGGTAAAGAAAGGAGATGTGATCTGTACATGGGATCCGTTCAACAACGTAATTGTTGCGGAGATCGCGGGTAGCATCAAATTTGAGAATGTTATTGAAGGCGTTACTTTCCGTGAAGAAGCCGATGAACAAACCGGTCACCGCGAGAAGGTAGTAATCGAAACAAAAGATAAAACCAAAATTCCAACCCTTCTTGTTGAAGGCAAGGATGTGAAGTTGTATAACCTTCCTGTTGGTTCACACATCACAGTGGATGAATCGGAAGAAGTGAAAGCAGGTCAGGTACTTGTTAAGATACCAAGAACTTTGCGTATGCAAAGGGATATCACCGGAGGTCTTCCAAGAGTAACCGAACTGTTCGAAGCACGTAACCCAGGTAACCCTGCGATCGTTTGTGAGATCGATGGTGTGGTATCCTTTGGTGCGATCAAGCGTGGTAACAGGGAGATCGTTGTTGAAGCGAAAGATGGCGTAGTGAAAAAATATCTTGTTCCATTGACGCGCCAGATCCTGGTACAGGATGGTGACTTCATTAAAGCGGGTGCTCCATTGTCTGATGGTCAGATCGCTCCGGGCGACATTCTTTCTATACGCGGTCCGTTCGCTGTTCAGGAATATGTAGTGAATGAGATCCAGGAAGTTTATCGTTTGCAGGGTGTGAAGATCAACGACAAGCACATTGAAGTGATTGTACGCCAGATGATGAAGAAAGTAGAGATCGTTGATCCGGGAGACACTCGTTTCCTTGAGGAAGATCTTGAAGATAGATTTGACTTTATTGAAGAGAACGATTGGATCTACGATAAGAAGGTAATCACCGACGCAGGTGAAAGTGGAAAACTGAAAGCCGGACAGATCGTAAGTCTTCGGGAAATTCGAGAAGAGAATTCCATTCTTCGTCGCTCAGACAGAAAGCCTGTTGAGTTCCGCGATGCCAATCCTGCTACATCTCAACCGGTGTTGCTTGGTATTACGAAGGCGTCACTGGGTACTCAAAGCTGGATATCCGCCGCATCGTTCCAGGAAACTACGAAAGTACTTTCTTCGGCAGCGATACAGGGTAAGAGCGATGACATGCTTGGCTTGAAAGAGAACGTTATCACTGGCCACCCGATTCCGGCTGGTACAGGTTTGCGTGAATTCGAGAACATGATCGTGGGTAGCAAAGAAGAATATGAACTGCTTCAAACTACACGCGAGGCAATGAGTTTCGACGACGACGAGTAAACTGATGTATCTATAATCATAAAGTAGGAAGCATTGCTTCCTACTTTTTTTGTTACATAAATGCGCGGCACTTTAACAATTCAGATTTCTTTGAAGAATCTATATTGCGTGTCCGAGTTAAGGCAAAAAAAGCTTGCAAAAAACCTGAGTTAATGAAAAACATTTCTACCGTTCTGGGTATTGTTTCACTTGTTCTGATTGGTGTTTTATTTTATCTGCATTTTAGTCGCACAGACAGCCCGCGAAATGCATCGCGTAATACGGTAAAACAAGACAGTACAGATTTCCGTATTGCATATTTTGATATCGATTCTCTGCAGGAGCATTATCAGTATTTCAAAGATGTTTCTACTGAGATAAAGTCAAAAGAAAATGCGATCACTTCTGAGTTAAGCAATATGCAAACGGGTTACCAGAAAAAGATCCGCGAATGGCAGGAGCGTGGCCCCAATATGACCCAATCAGAGGGCGAGGCGGCACAACGCGAGTACGCTCAAATGCAGCAACGATATGAGCAGCGACAGGTAGCATTGGAGCAGGACCTGCAGAAAACCAAGATGGATAAGATGAATGATGTGCGCAAGAAAATTGAAGATTATCTAAAGGAATATAACAAGGCACATGGATATGCATTTATTCTGTCCTATGAGCCCGGGTTCATGCTTTACTACAAGGATTCAGTATATGACATCACCAGTGATGTTATCAAAGGCCTCAACGATCAGTATAAAAAGGTGAAGTAGTAGTGTGCTAGTGTGCTAGTGTGCTAGTGTGCTAATGTGCTAATGTGTAGATGTGAAAATGTGGAGATGTGCTAATGTGTAGATGTGAAAATGTGGAGATGTGAAAATGTGGCGATGTGAAAGTGAGGAGATGTGAAAGTGAGGACATGTGACAATGTGAAAATGTGGAGATGTGAAAATGGAAATGTGGAAATCCGTTTCTCCGATTATCTGATCCTCTGATCGTCCGCATTCCGCATTCGCTATCCGCTTTCCGCTTCCCGCTTTCTGTTAAATGCTTCCTTCATCAGCGAAGCTATAGTATCCATCCTCACTTACAATGATATGATCGAGGATGCGTATATCAAAGTATCTCGATGCCTCCTTGATCTTTGCGGTTAGTTCTTCGTCTGCGCGGCTGGGTCGTAAGGAACCGGACGGGTGGTTATGACATAAAATCATGCTGGCTGCATTTTCTTCCAGCGCCTTTTTCAGGATGACCCGCGGATCGGCGATCGTAGCCGTCATACCGCCTTCACTCACGATCTCAAGATGATTGATGCGGTTCGCTCGATTGAGGTACATCACCGCAAACACTTCGTGTGAATGATCTTTAAGCATGGCCTGAAAGTAATTTGCAACATCGCGGCTACCCTGCACGATAGGCTTTTCGAGTTGCTCGCGGGCCTGGCGCCTCCTTCCTAATTCCAGTGCTGCTGCAATGATCACAGATTTTGCTTCGCCGAGTCCTTTGATCTTCATCATTTCCTTTACCGATAATTTTCCAAGTTGATGAAGATTATTCTTACTTAAGGAAAGAAGGTCCCTGGCGATGTCTACGGCTGTGCGGTTTTTTGTTCCATGTTGGATCAAGATCGACAACAACTCTGAATCACTGAGGTTTTCCGATCCAATGCTTCGTAATTTTTCACGCGGTCTATCGTCCTTTGCCCATAGTTTAATTGAGTAGTTCTTCTCTTGCATCCATCAATGTTACCCCTTATCTTCACAATACAAATGAGGAAAAAGCGTATTATGTGCGTTATTTTTCCGTTTTTGTCCATATATCCAATTTCGAAGAACTAAACCAAAATCCATGAACAGAAAAACTACCTATTCTGCACTTGGTGGCTATCAGCCCTTTCTATTTTGTATTGGGATGTATTTTGTCGCCCTTTTCTTTTCCATCCTGGTTTGCTCTGCAATTTTCAATGCGGTTAATCCGCGCACCAGCGTTGCCAGGGAATCTGCAGTTCCCCAAAATTCGCTGGCGGTGACCAGGGATGCAGTACTACTAACTGCAGTGAAATAATAAAAATTATTAGCTTAAAACCCGCGGCTGGCGCGGGTTTTTTGTGTCTCCAATTAAAAAAATGTAGTCGCAGGTCAGGTAATTGGTCCATAGTTTTATCTTCGCGGCTCATTTACCAAGTATGCACACTTCTCCAAAGATTTTCTCAGGTACCGGCTCACAATACCTCGCTGAAAGAATTGCACAAAAATTTGGTATCCCTTTAGGTAAGATAACCATCCAGAAATTTAGCGACGGTGAGATTCAACCCGTTTTCAATGAAAGTATCCGGGGAGATATTGTTTTCCTTATTCAAAGTACGTTTTCGCCTTGTGACACCATTATGGAACTTCTGCTGATGATTGATGCTGCACGAAGAGCATCGGCAAATAAGGTGGTTGCGGTGATTCCGTATTTCGGTTATGCCCGGCAGGACCGGAAAGACAAACCGCGTGTGGCCATCGGTTCGAAGCTCATTGCCAACATGTTGGTTGCTGCAGGTGCCGACCGTGTGATCACCATGGATCTCCATGCTCCCCAAATCCAGGGATACTTTGATATCCCGGTGGACCACCTTGACAGCTCCGCCATTTTTATCCCTTACATTGAGCAACTTCAACTTGAAAAGCTTACCTTTGCGGCCCCTGACGTGGGCAGCGCCAATAGGATCCGCGAGATCGCTACATATTTCAATGCTGAAATGGTGATCTGTGATAAGCACCGCAAACGTGCAAATGAAATTGCAAGTATGGTGGTGATTGGCGACGTAACTGGCAGGGACGTGATCCTTATAGATGACATTTGTGATACTGGGGGCACTCTTGCAAAATCTGCAGGATTGCTGAAGGAAAAGGGAGCGAGAAGTGTTCGGGCGCTTTGTACACACCCCGTGTTGAGTGGCAATGCGTATTCAAACATTGACAATAGTGTGCTTGAAGAGCTGGTAGTTCTCGATACAATTCCTCTGAAACAAAGGTCATCGAAGATAAAAGTATTGAGTGTGGACGAGCTGTTCGCCGTAGCATTGAGAAATGCTTATGAGAACAAGAGCATTTCAAGTCTGTTCATTCACAGTCAGCGCCGCAATCATTAAGGAGCACAAGCAATCGTTTATTAATAAACACATATAAAATGAAAACAATTACAATCGAAGGACAACTGAGGACCGAAACTGGCAAAAAAGCCACCCGCCAGTATCGCTCTCAGGGCTTAGTACCTGGTGTAATTTACGGGGGTGCCAAGGAGGTAAATTTCGTAGCTCCGGTATTGGCTTTCAAACCACTTGTTTACACACCTGAATTCCAGGTAGCTGAGATCAAAGTGGATGGAGCAAGTTACCGTTGTATCCTTAAGGACATTCAGTTCGATAAGGTTTCGGATGCGCTGAACCACGTAGATTTCCTGGAGCTGGTTGAAGACAAGAAAGTGATCGCTACATTGCCAATCAAATTCACTGGTGCATCTATCGGTGTTAAAGAAGGTGGTAAGCTGGTTACGAAAATGAAGACCTTGAAAGTGAAAGCTTATCCAAAGCATTTGAAAGAAAATATTGAGTTGGATATTACAAACCTCACTTTGAATGGTAACATTCGTGTGGAAGATGTGAAAGATGAGAATTTAGAGATCCTCAACTCACCTCGTATTCCTATCGCTTCTGTTGTAATGACCCGTCAGTTGAGACAGGAAGAAGCAACACAGGGTAAGAAGTAAACACTTCTCCGATATTGAACAGCCCCACACTATGTGGGGCTTTTTTTGTGGATGGAGAATTGTGGATTGAGAATCTGAATTGTGAACAGAATTGAGGTTTGGTAATGACACTATCACACTAGCACACTAGCACACTAGCATACTAGCATACTAGCACACTATCACACTAGCATACTAGCACACTAACTCCGCATTCTGCATTCCGTTAAATACTTTTGCATCATGGCAGGATATCTGATAATCGGACTTGGGAACCCTGGCGCTGAATACGCCGGCACACGTCACAATATAGGTTTTGACATCGTTGACGCACTTGCATCCAAACACCAGTCATCATTCCACAGCGATCGACTGGCAGATGTCTGTTCTCTTAAACTTAAGGGCCGATCTGTTGTGCTCATCAAGCCAATGACCTACATGAACCTAAGTGGCAGGGCTGTGAAATACTGGATTGATAAAGAAAAAGTAGAATTGGCAAATACACTTACTGTTGTCGACGACCTTGCCCTTCCACTTAGCAGGATTCGCCTTCGTCCCTCTGGTACCCATGCAGGTCATAACGGACTACGCAGCATACAGGAGGTTCTTCTGACAGAGGCCTACCCCAAGTTGCGCTTCGGCATCGGCAGCGATTATCCCAAAGGCCGACAGGCAGATTTTGTATTGAGTAAATGGAAACCTGTTGAGCTGCCCGTAGTTCAACAAAAGATCCACGCTTCTGTCGACCTTATCGAAAGTTTTATTTTCAATGGAATGGAGCGAACAATGAACGACTATAATAAAAAGGAATTCTCTTTATGATATATTGATAATGAATATTATTTTCGCTGGAAGATTGTTTTTTTTGTAATATTTTACAATATTCAATTTCGATCCAATTCAATCCTTCGACTTACCTGCGACTCTTGAAAACTATTATCTCAGTTAAACCCTTATTTGAATATGAAAATATTCTGTGTTGGCCGTAACTATGTAGCTCATGCAAAGGAATTGGGAAATGAAGTACCCGGCGAACCGGTTATCTTTATGAAGCCCAAAAGTGCGCTGTTACAGGCTCATACCCCGTTTTACTATCCCGAATTCACTAACGAACTCCATTACGAGGCAGAACTGGTTTTGCGTATTTCGAAGAATGGAAAATACATCCAGGAACGATTTGCGAACAAGTATTATGACGCCCTAACCGCCGGAATCGACTTCACCGCTCGCGATATACAGGATGAATTAAAAGAAAAAGGGCTTCCCTGGGAAAAAGCGAAAGCCTGGGATAACTCTGCCGTAATCGGTAAATGGATACCGTTGACCAACGTCAAGAATAAGAAAGACATCAACTTCTCCCTTCAAAAAAATAAAGAGCTTGTTCAAAAAGGCAACTCTGGGCTAATGATCAACAGCTTTGACAAGATTGTTTCCTACATTTCAAACTATTTTTCCGTAAACATCGGCGATCTAATATTCACCGGCACTCCCGAAGGTGTTGGCGAAGTAGTGGTTGGCGATGAACTCGAACTATTTATTGAAGAAGAACAAATGCTTACTCTGGAAGTGAAATAATGATCCCAACGGACATATTGATCAGCGCTTACAGGTTAATGTGCACATCAGGTGCCATGGCCGAAACATATGAAGCCAACCGATCGGTCTGTAAATACGTACACTCTACATCCCGCGGGCATGAAGCGATTCAAATAGCCACAGCAATGCACTTGCAGCCCTGTGATTATGTGAGTCCTTATTATCGGGATGAAAGCCTGTTGTTAGGCCTTGGCTTTACTCCCTATGAATTAATGTTGCAGCTGCTTGCCAAAGGCGATGACATCTTTACCGGGGGCCGAAGCTACTATTCGCATCCCAACTATCGCGGCGATGACAAACCTACGATCATCCATCAAAGCAGCGCAACGGGTATGCAGGCTATTCCTACCACGGGCATTGCCCAGGGTATTCAGCATATTGAAACCTCCAATGTTTTGCCATTATCCCGCACTGCAGATGGACGATTGCCCGTTGTATTATGTTCTCTGGGGGATGCGAGCATTACAGAAGGCGAAGTGAGTGAGGCCTTCCAGTTTGCTGTGTTAAAGAGGTTGCCGATAATCTATCTTATCCAGGACAATCGCTGGGGTATAAGTGTAAGCGCACGCGAATCTCGCGTGATGGATGCCGTGCAATATGCTAGCGGCTTTCCGGGCATGGAAGCTATAAAGATCGATGGAAGCGATTTTGTCGAGAGCTATGAAACAATGGCCAGGGTTGTTGCTCATGTAAGAGAGAACCGCATGCCTTATGTTGTGCAGGCAATGGTGCCGCTGCTCGGACACCATACAAGTGGTGTTCGGAAAGAAGCATACCGATCGGCTTCAAACATGGAATTCCACAGGACTTATGATCCAAAGCCCTTACTGCATAAACGTCTTACTGATCTGGGAGTTTCAGCTCAGCTTCTCGAAGAACTTGAACAGCAGACGTTGAACCAGGTAGTGTCCGATTTTCAAAAGGCAGTCGGTTCCGCGGATCCCGATCCTTCATCGGCTCATGAACATATTTTTGTACCAACTCCCGTTATACAGGAAAAAGGACAACGCGCCCCTGATGGCAATGCACGAGTACTCATGGTAGACGCTGCATTGTTTGCCATTCGGGAACTGATGGAAGAACATCCGGAAGCCTTGCTCTATGGTCAGGACGTGGGCAAACGTCTGGGTGGTGTATTTCGCGAAGCGGCAACACTAGCTGATCAATTTGGAGTGAACCGTGTCTTTAATACGGCCATCCAGGAGGCATATATTATCGGATCCACGGCAGGTATGAGTGCGGTAGGATTGAAGCCGATAGTCGAAGTTCAGTTTGCAGATTATATATTTCCGGGGTTCAATCAACTGGTAACAGAGATCTCAAAATCTTGTTACTTAAGTTGCGGTAAGTTCCCGGTTCAAACGCTTATACGCGTTCCTATTGGTGCATATGGAGGTGGAGGCCCATATCACAGCGCAAGCATTGAAACCACTCTCCTTTCTATCAAAGGCATCAAGGTTGTATATCCTTCCAATGCTGCAGATATGAAAGGCTTAATGAAAGCAGCTTTTCTGGATCCAAATCCAGTGGTTATGCTGGAACATAAGGGTCTGTACTGGAGCCGCCTCGAAGGCACCGATGAGGCAAAGACCATTGAACCCTCACGTGATTATGTCATACCACTCGGAAAAGCGACGTTTGCATTACATGCTAAGGAGAACAACATTTTAAATGGAGACGTTTGTCTTGTTGTAACATATGGAATGGGAGTATACAAAGCGAAGCTTGCCGCGAAACATTTTGATGGAAAAGTAGGGGTGCTTGATCTCCGTTGTTTATATCCGTTAGACGATCAGTTGTTGTTTGAATCAGTGAAGCTTTATTCCAAATGTCTTGTGCTAACGGAAGAGCCTCATCTTAATTCATTTGCAGAAGCCCTTGCGGGACGAATATCACTTAATTGCTTTCAACATCTCGATGCCCCGGTCGAATACCTGGGGGCTGATGCTGTACCTGCAATACCACTCAATGCAGGATTGGAAAAGGCCGTTATTCCAGGTGTTAATCAGGTCCATGATAAGATCAAATCACTTCTCGCTTTCTAATTGGAAATCAAGATAAGGTAAGGCTTTCGTATATCCCATGCATCCACCGCTGGTGTATAATTAACGTGCATCTTGTTACTATTATGGTTTAATTACGTAAGATATCGTACTTAAACTGACACGCATGAAAAACAGGTATCTGAAGGGAGCTCACATATCCGAGAAAAAAGTATTTGAACTGCTGCGCTTATTTTGTGATGATCTGAACGCAACACAAATTGCCGAAGTATCGGGAATAAGCAGGATCACTGTTAATGCTTACCTGAAAATGATCCGGCGACTGCTTGCTGAACACAGCGAAGAAGAAGGGCGAAAAAAGCTTGCACATCATCTTGCTCACTATTCAACAACGCGGAACGGCAACGGTAATCATAACGGTCATCTTAATGGGCATCATGATGTTCTTTCAATAAATGATGAAAGCGAAAACCTTAATGGCCACAAACGTCCTATGTATGGATTGAATATCGTCAACACTCAGGTATTTGCAACGGAGATTGATGATTTACAACCCGAAGCAGTACACGATTGGTTGAAGAAAAAATATCTGCCCGGTGCTAGTAATCATGTACTCAGCAGGTTCCAGGCAATTGCTGACTTCAATTCACTAACGCTGTATAGAACGGGCGTGCACGACCGTACCGCGCATCGTGATGATCTCGATCAGTTTTGGGGCATGCTGCGTTCCCGCATGATCAAATTTCGGGGACTTAACTCTACCACATTGTTCCTTCATGTTAAAGAAACAGAATTCAGGTACAATAACCGCGAACACGAAATGTTCGATCTTCTTTTAAAGCTTATACAAAAAAGACCGCTTCATTATAGCAAACAAGACTAACTTTTTTTGACGTGTAATTTTCTCATGTGTCGCGGGTTGTTTCTACAACCCGCTTTTTATTATCCTTTGTTTCCTGAAATTTAACGACCGCCCGTAGTAGAAGACAATCTTGTCTTTTAATTGTTGAAATTGCCTGTTGATCGATCAACTAATTTAAACAGGCAACCATGTACAGAATTTTTATAACGTTTCTTGTCCTGCTTTGTCTTCAATCTTCATCGCTACGCGCTGCCGACACATTAAAGGTGGTGACGCACAACAAACTTACTGTTGTGACTGACCCTTCAAAGGGGTTTAAAACATACAGTGCCTGGGGAAAGTTTCCTCCTGTTTCCACACCGATAAGAAAGATCCTTTTAAAACTAACATTGGGTTGTCCTGATGAATTCCGTTGTGCGGATTGGGACTATAAAGATCATATTACATTACGCCGCAAGGGTGGCATTACAGGAGACTCGCTGAATTACGAAATCGGGCGTATGCTAACGCCCTATGGAGGCGCTTTTGGAAAGAAGTGGAATTTCACATGGGAAGTTGATGTTACAGATTTCAGCATGCTTCTGCGCGACAGTGTTGAAATAGAATACAACCACACTGGTTACGAACCGAATACCGACAGGGGCTGGTCCGTTACCCTCACGTTTGAACTGATCAAAGGCACACCGGCCCTCGAGCCCATTGCAATTGAAAAAGTTTATGATGGAAGCTTCAGATATGGTGATTCAGTCAGCATCAATGACATGTTGCGGCCATTTGAGTTTGATGCGAGGCAGGGTGCAAGTATGGCGCGATTAAGAGTTGTTCAAACGGGTCATGGAATGGATCGCCCCGACAATTGCGCAGAGTTTTGCAACAAGTATCGCGAGACATGGTTTGACGGAAAAATGATCGATCGCAGAAACATGTGGAAGCCTTGCGGTGATAATCCGCTTTATCCACAGGCGGGTACGTGGTTATACGATCGCGCTAACTGGTGTCCGGGAGATTTAATGCAACCCGATGTTTACGACCTGCCGGTCCGCGCCGGATCCAGGCATACAGTGCAGCTCAGAATGCAGGATTATAAGAGCGTAAATCCAAGTGCCGACCAGGTGATCAGCGCTTACCTCATTCACTACAGGAAACCTGCTGTTGAAAACGATGCAACTATAGTGGATGTAGTGTCACCGTCGAACAAAGATGCATACAAACGATTGAACCCTTCGGTGAATATGCCGAAGATACTGGTTAAAAATAATGGGTCACAGCCTCTGCGCAGCCTACAGGTCAAATACGGAAACGCCGGGAAAGCACTTAAACTGTTTTCATGGCATGGAACTATTGCTCCACAAAAGACTGACACGCTGCAACTCCCAGGCATTGTAGAAACCATCGGTGAGAACAACCTATTTGATGTGCAGTTGCTAAGGCCGAATGGCAAAAAAGATGCTTATGATGCGGACAATAAACTCACAGTAGCTTTCAAAGCTGTGCCAAAAGTTGACAGTCAGGTGATCGTATACATCAAAACGAACAGGGAGCCTACTGATAACGGTTACACCGTGGTGGACCAGCTCAATAATGTGATACAACACAGGGCAGTGGGTAGCATGAAAACGGACAGCATTTACCGTGACACGTTAACTCTTAGCAAGGGTCTGTACAGATTTGTGATCACCGATACTGCTGCTAATGGCCTGGAGTTCTGGGCAAACCCGAAGGGAGGTTTTGGCAAAGCAAGATTGTTGAATGCTAAAGAAGAAATGATCCGGGATATCGAATCTGACTTCGGCTCTTATTTTCAATATGATTTTGAAGTTAATGACGTGCCAGACCCGGTAGCGGCTGCATATTCTATCATTGTGTATCCAACAAGAACGAATGATAAGACGACATTGGATTATTTCTCCAACACACCGGATGATGTTACTGTGGAGTTGATCACGGATCCCGGAAATAAAGTTGTTGAGCGTCATGTGTATCATGGACTAAAATCAGGCGTCTTTAGTTACGACCTCAGTCGTTATCATAAAGGCAGGTTTTACCTTAAAGTTTTTGTAGAAGGTAAGGAAGTGTACACCAAAAGGATTCGCTTCAGGGAATAGACACGGAACTTTTTAAAAGAATGAAAGCTGCTGGTATCACTTTATTCAATGATAAATAGAAACTCATATCGCCTCAATTGTTGCACAAAACAATGAGTGTGTGCAGATGTAGTTTTGCTTAAGATGTATAATGCTATGAAAAGATCAGTTTTATTTACTTTTTTATTGATGCAAACTCTGATTGGATTTGCACAGAAAGACTACACAAAACTTGTAAATCCTTTTATCGGAACAGGTGGACATGGACATACATATCCGGGCGCCACAATGCCTTTCGGAATGGTGCAATTAAGTCCCGATACACGTTTGAAGGGATGGGACGGATGCAGTGGATACCATTATTCAGATCATGCCATATACGGCTTTTCACATACACACCTTAATGGTACGGGCATCGAAGATTATTGCGATATTTTGTTGCAACCATCGGTTGGTAAATATGAGTGGATAAATGAGGCATACAAATCAAATTTCTCTCACGACAACGAAAAGGCATACCCGGGATATTATTCTGTAAAGCTTGATAAGCATAATATCGATGTTGAACTTACTGCAACAGTTCGCACTGGTCTGCACAAGTACACATTCCCGAAAGGAACAGAAGAAGGAAATGTTCTGATCGATCTCTTTCACCGCGATATCGTGCTTGATTCATGGATGGAGAAAGTGGATGCTTATACCATTCGTGGCATGCGCCAATCGCGCAGCTGGGCGAACAAGCAGACAGTTTACTTCGTGATGAAATTTAGTAAGCCGATCTGGAAATATACAGTTGCATTGAACGAACAGGAAAAAGGTCACCTTGCAAATGCTCAGGGTCGTAACATAAAAGCTTACGCAGGATTCGATGTTAGTGACGGTCAGCCTCTGCTTGTTAAAGTGGGAATTAGCGGTGTCAGTGTCGAAGGTGCATTACTCAATCTGCAGGCGGAGCAACCAGGATTTGATTTCGAAGGAACGCTTTCAAAAGCAGTGCATACATGGAATAAAGAGCTTAGTAAAATAGAAATCGAAGGCGGCACGAAAGATGAACAGGTGATCTTTTACTCTGCATTGTATCATACCAACATCAATCCTAATACTTATATGGATGTCGATGGGAAGTTCCGGGGAACAGACGATCAGATACATACTGCAAGCGGATTCACCAACTACTCTGTGTTTTCATTGTGGGACACATATCGTGCATTCAATCCATTGATGACAATCATCAATCAGAAACGTACGACGGACTGGATCAATACATTCCTTGCACAGGACGAATATGGAGGCATGCTGCCTGTATGGGAGTTGAGCGGCAATGAAACATTTTGTATGATCGGTTATCATTCAGTACCAGTGATCACTGATGCATATCTAAAGGGAATCCGTGGTTTCGATGCGAACAAAGCACTTACTGCCATGCGTCGCTATGCAGAAAGCGATCGTTTTGGATTAAACCATTATATGAATACCGGCTTTCTTAGTAATGATAAGGAACCAGAGAGCGTTTCCAAAACACTGGAATATGCTTATGATGATTGGTGTATCTCTCAAATGGCTAAAGCACTTAACAACAAAGACGCATATCAGACCTATCTGCAAAGAGCACAACAGTACAAGAATCTCTTTGACCCAACCACCGGTCACATGCGCGGAAAGTTAAGTTCAATGTGGTATTCTCCATTCGATCCGAAAGAGATCAATCATTTCTTTACAGAAGGAAATTCATGGCAATACAGTTTCGCTGTCCAACAGGATATCTCCGGCCTTATCAACTTACATGGAGGGAAGAAAAAATTTGCTGCTAAGTTGAAGCATATGTTTGAAGAGGAATCGAAGACTACTGGCCGAGATCAATCAGATGTAACAGGATTGATTGGACAGTATGCGCATGGCAACGAACCCAGCCATCATATGGCTTATCTTTTTAACTACGCGAATCAACCATGGAATACGCAGTTCTATCTCAACAAAATATTCAAAGATTTTTACCACAATGCCCCCAACGGACTGATTGGAAATGAAGATTGCGGACAGATGAGTGCATGGTATGTGTTGAGCTCGATGGGATTCTATCCGGTGTCTCCGGCCAACGGTGATTATGTACTCGGTACGCCTGTATTTGACAAAGTGACAATTAACCTGGAGAACGGAAAGCAATTTGTGATTAAAGCCAGCCGACAGAATTCTGGCGACTTCTACGTGCAGTCAACAAGACTTAACGGTAAGTCGCACACAAACTCCTACATCCTTCACGATGCGATCATGGAAGGGGGAGAATTCAATTTCGATCTTGGACCGCAACCATCAAAGACCTGGGGCACCTCAGATAAGGATGTACCTGTAAGAAAGATTGATGAATTGCCAATCACACCCGTTCCATTTTTCGAAGGCAGCGATAAAAAATTCAAAGGCACCGCAGAAGTTTGCCTGCGTTCCGTATCCAGGTCATCGAAGATATATTATGCAATTGTGGGCCTTCATGAGAAGCCTGCGGATGCAGCTTTCAAAAAGTATAGCAGGAAGTTCAATATTGATCGCTCTGCAACTGTGTACGCTTACGCAGTCCTGAACGGCGAGAAAAGTAAACAGATCGTTCAGGATTATTATCGAATCCCCGAAGACAGGGTTTTGAAAATTAATAGCGAAGTGAGCAATCTGTATACAGGAGGAGGACCCGAAGCGCTGATTGATGGTGTGGTAGGAGAGGCAAATTATCGCACCGGCGAATGGCATAGTTACGGTACCGACTTTGAAGCGATCGTTGATCTGAAGGATGTAAAACCTTTGAAATACGTATCTTCCCATTATATGCAGGATGTTGGAAGCTGGATCTGGATGCCCGTAAGTGTAAGCTACGAGATCAGTGATGATGGAATAAATTACAAACCACTTGGTTCGATCAACAATGACATCAGCGATAAAAATTTTTCACCCGTGTCAAAAGACTTTGCGTTGAACGTTGATGTGACCGCGCGATTTGTAAAAGTGAAGGCGGTGAATTATGGGACAATTCCGGATTGGCATCCTGGCAAAGATGGGCAGGCCCATATCTTTATTGACGAAATAATCATTAAATGACGTTGCGGAATTTCAGTTTGATTGTGGTGGTAGCATTGTTTGCAACCCATGTATCGGCACAAAATAAGATCGACCCGGAGTCTATCAAGAATAAAATGCAATGGTTTTCTGATGCCAAACTCGGCATCTTCATCCATTACGGTATCTATGCAGTGAATGGTATTGATGAAAGCTGGAGCTTCCATAACCGCAAGATCAGTCATGCAGATTATATGAGTCAGCTGAAAGGTCTTACGGCATCGAAATATGATCCTGAAGCATGGGCTGATCTTATCAAAGAATCAGGTGCGCAATATGCAGTGATCACTACCAAACATCACGATGGTGTTGCGCTGTGGGGCACAAAGCAGGATCATTTTAGTGTGATCAAAAATACACCTGCAAAGCGTGACCTTCTTACTCCTTTCTTCTCGGCGTTGGAAAAGCGGGGCATAAAAAAGGGTGCTTACTTTTCATTACTCGACTGGAGTCACAAAGATTATCCGGGCTTCTTAAAGGACAGCAGCCGTTATGACATTAAAAAGCAACCTGAAAGATGGAAGCGCTTTCTAAAATTCAATCATGCACAACTCAATGAATTAAATAAACAATTCAAACCGGATCTGTGGTGGTTCGATGGCGACTGGGAGCACAGTGCAGAAGAGTGGGAAGCTGAGAAAGTGCGCAACAATATACTGGCCTACAATCCCGGAGCAATTATCAATGGCAGATTACAAGGGTACGGCGATTACGACACTCCTGAACAGAATTTTCCTGTAACCAGGCCAAAATACAATTGGTGGGAACTTTGTATGACCATCAACAATAATTGGGGATATCAACCGCAGGACACAAACTGGAAGACGCCCTATGAGGTCATTACAATTTTTGCCGATGCCATTAGTAATGGGGGTAACCTGTTGTTGGATATCGGTCCAATGCAGGATGGCACCATACCGCCACAACAGGTTAATGTGCTTAAAGAGCTGGGTAAATGGAATAAAAAACATCAGGAGGCCATCTTTGGTACGCTTGGAGGTTTGCCACAGGGACATTATTACGGGCCTTCTACCATTTCCAAAGATTCAACCACAATTTATTTATTCATTCCGGGAAATATTGTTGGCAATGTTGTAGTGAAGGGATTGAGGAATACGATACGCTCTATTGAAGTTGTGGGAACAGGCCAGAAATTGTCGCATAAGATCGTGGGGAAGATATCATGGAGCCCCGTGCCGGGACTTGTGTACATAGATGTTCCTTCCACCGTGAAGGATGAGTATTTATCTGTGCTGAAAATAAGTCTCGACAAATCAGTCGATCTTTATTCGGGTCGGGGCGGATTACAGTAAGTCAACTCTCTTACTCATGTATAGGTCTATTCTTTTCATCGCAGTGTTGGCGATGATTTCATTCGCTTCCTGCAGAACACAAAAATCGATTGCAGGTGCAGACTTGTCGTTATTGACAACCATCGATAGCAATCTTCAGGATGCAGTATTACAATACAAGTACATGATGACTCGCGTGCCTGCAGATCGCTTCCCCAAAACCTATCATGCAGGTGAAGATCGATTTGAAACCAGCAACTCAGGCTGGTGGACCAGCGGATTCTATCCGGGTTCGTTGCTTTACCTGTATGAACAAAGCAAAGATCCTTCTTTACTCAATGAAGCGGACCGCATGTTGCGTCTTCTTGAGAAAGAAAAGCTGAATACTTCAACGCACGATCTGGGCTTCATGATGTTTTGCAGCTATGGAAACCGGAATCGTATTGAACCCAAAGAGGATTACAAAGAAATTCTTGTTACAAGTGCCCGTTCACTGATCACACGATTCAATCAAAAAGTTGGCTGCATCAAATCTTGGGATGGAAAGCCTGATGAATTTTTAGTGATCATTGACAATATGATGAATCTTGAACTGCTTTTCTGGGCGACGAAGGTGACGGGTGATTCGTCGTTTTATAAGATCGCAGAGACGCATGCGAATACTACACTCAAAAATCACTTCAGGCCGGATCACAGCTCATACCACGTGATCAATTATAACGCGAATACAGGTGAGGTGCAACAGAAACGAACCGCACAGGGATATGCCGATGAGTCAGCATGGGCACGGGGTCAGGCCTGGGGCCTTTATGGTTATGTTGTCATGTATCGCGAAACACGTGATCCTGTTTATCTTCAACAGGCCAACAATATTGCCTCATTTTTATTGAAGCATCCTAATTTTCCGGCTGACAAAGTTCCGTACTGGGATTTCAATGCGCCTGGTATCCCGAATGCATTGCGAGATGCGTCGGCTGCATCAATTATCGCTGCCGCGCTGGTTGAACTTGCTGAGTATAATATCGATGGCGTACGAGCCGATTATCTTCGAAATGCTACACAAATATTGCGGACACTATCATCGCCTGAGTACAAAGCAAAAGTTGGAACCAACGGAGGATTTCTGTTGAAGCACGGAGTAGGGCACCTCCCTGCAAAATCCGAAGTAGATGTACCGCTAACCTATGGCGACTACTATTTCATTGAGGCAATGTTGCGATATAAATCATTGTTCAAATAAAATAAGATGACAGCATCCATGTTCGATCTTCACGGGAAAGTCGCCTTAGTGACCGGATGTAACAAAGGCATTGGGTACGCGATGTGTATGGGCTTAGCTGAAGCAGGGGCTGATATCATCGGGGTATCGTCTTCGTTGATGCCAGGTTCATCAATAGAACTCGGTATAAAAAAACTTGGAAGAAAGTTTACCGGTTTCCAGGCAGATCTTAGTGATAGGGATGCGGTATATGCATTACTCGATAAGTTGAATACGCAGGATCTTAAAATAGATATACTTGTGAATAACGCAGGTATGATACTTCGAAAGCCTGCTGCTGAACATCCGGATGAAATGTGGGATAAGGTATTGTCTGTTAATCTCGATGCACCATTTATTCTGACACGCGAAATTGGTGGTCGCATGATTCAAAACGGTAGCGGAAAAATTGTATTTACCTGTTCTTTATTATCGTTTCAGGGCGGCATCAATGTTCCAGGTTATGCGGCAAGCAAGGGAGCAGTGGCGAGTCTTGTAAAGGCATTCGCGAATGAATGGGCTGCTTATGGAATAAACGTCAATGGTATTGCACCGGGTTATATAAGTACGGATAATACAGAAGCTCTTCGTAACGATCCGTCACGAAGCGCCAGCATTCTGCAACGCATACCGGCAGGTCGTTGGGGCGAGCCTGACGACTTCAAGGGTCCGTTAGTGTTTTTATGTTCAAGAGCTTCCGATTATGTACACGGAACCATACTGACTGTTGATGGAGGTTGGATGGGACGTTAACACTGCAAAGTTTGTTGCCCAATCTCGTTGATTTTGGTTAATTTTTCATTCCATAACTAACGAGCTGATGAAGCGTTTCACGTATTGCCTCCTGCTTGCCACTGGATTGCTTTTGCAAGCTCATACCATCTATTCCCAATGGGGCAGCACCGCAGAAATTAAACAATCGGTCTTTAAATTTGCGAGAAAGACCGAGGGATTATACAACGGACCGGAATATGAGCCACACCCGGTAATCTTCAGCGAGGGACATCCATTTTTCGACAAGCCGGAAATGCAGTTCGGTACAATCGCCTACGATGGACACGTTTATGACAGCGTCAGGTTGATGATCGATCTCGTAAAAGATGAATTGCTACTGCAACACTATAACGGTTATTCACGCATCCAGCTACTCAAAGAAAAAGTTGACTCGTTCAGCATTGGTACGCAACGTTTCAGGAATATCCGTCCTCAATCAATTGCTGGAATGAATCCCGGATATTACCAGGTCCTTCACTCTGGAGCCATTTCATTATATCAAAGATTGCGAAAGACATATCAAACATATTACAGGGGCTCGATGTCCGGTGTTGATGTGTTTCAAGACATAGATCATTACCTGGTTAAAAACAATGGTGTAATGCACTTTAAGAATAAGAAGTCGTTTCTCAAGATAATTGGTGCCGCACAGGCTATAGATCAACGACTAAAGGCAAATCAGATCTCTTACCGGAAGACACCTGGTTATTATATGCAACAGGCGCTTATACTTAACGAAGAAAGCAAATAGTATGCGTCATCTGATTCTTTTTACATTGATCATATTGCTCATCTCAATCAATGCGGTTGCTCAACAGGTCCGGCTTTCATTTGATGTAGAGGATGTGAGCATGGAACAGTTTGCTACGGCGATTGAGAAGCAGTCTGGTTACCGGTTTTACTTCGATGAAAAGGATATGGCAGGCTTTAGGATATCAATTTCTGTGAGGAACAGAAATTTGAGGGATGTCTTAAGCGAAGTGTTTTCGCGATCTGCGTATCGATTCGCAATCGACCAGGACAATAATGTTTTCATTACGCGCGAGAGAGCAGTGCAAACCATGCCTGCATGGCAGATGACCTCCAATTCAGATAGCTTGTTTCGCTATGATGATACGGAAATGGCCAGGGAGAATAAGATATATGTCATCGGCATCAAGACAAACAAAAAGCCAGACGGTAACGCAACAATTTCCGGCATGATCAGGGATTTAGAAACCGGAAGGCCGCTTGCCGGCGCAACTATAATGGCCGATGCAGACCAACGCGGAGTACAGGCCGATGTCAATGGTCGGTTCTCAATTACACTAAAGAAAGGGTTGCACACTTTAGTTGTAGCGGCAGATAATAAAACCCCTGTGAGGCGAGTGGTAGAATTGTATAATGATGGTGCGTTATCTTTTGAACTGAAAGAACGTGTTAAGGTGCTTGATGAAGTGATCATTAGTGCACAAAGAAACAGTATAGTCAACAGGCCGCAGATGGGAATAGAGCGCGTAACAATCAAAACCATCAGGCAGGTGCCAACCGCTCTTGGTGAAGCAGATCTTATTAAAGTACTACTTACACTGCCTGGAGTAAAATCTGTTGGCGAAGCAAGCACAGGTTTCAACGTAAGAGGCGGCGCAGCAGATCAGAATCTGATATTATTTAATGATGCTACCATTTATAATCCGACGCATTTCTTCGGTTTCTTTTCTGCATTCAATCCGGAGATCGTCAAAGATGTGGAGCTCTTCAAAAGCAGTATTCCCGTGCGCTATGGGGGCAGATTATCATCCGTGCTGAACATAACAGCACGTGAAGGCAATAAAAATAAATTCACAGGAAGTGCAGGTATTGGATTGGTAACGAGTCGCGTGAATTTGGAAGGCCCCATCATTAAAGAAAAAACTTCCTTCAATGTTGGCGGACGAACAACATATTCAAACTGGTTACTTAAACTATTGCCTGACGACAATGAATATCGGAACAGCAGCGCTTCATTTCATGATATTAATGTAGGAATTCATCATCGTGGTGATAAGAACAACGAAATTCAATTCACCGCTTACTACAGTAAAGACAGATTCAATTTAAACAGTGATACTGTTTTTGGATACTCTAACGCAAACCTTTCATTGAAATGGCGTCATGTATTTTCAAAGAAGTTGCAGGGGGAGTTTACTACCGGGTACGATCGCTATGGATATGAAAACACCAGTGACGATAATAAGATCAATGCCTATAAAATGGTGTTTGACATCAGCCAGTTTAATATCAAAGCTGATATGAGCTATTATGTAACACCGCAACAGACGATCAATTTCGGATTGAGTTCAATAAAGTATCAGCTTAATCCAGGCAGGTTCAGTCCTGTCGGGGAAGAGTCGCTGGTTAGCGAACTTGAAATACAACGGGAAAGTGGACTGGAATCAGCATTATATGCAGGGACTAGAATTGATCTGAGTACGCGGGCAAGTGTAGAAGCGGGATTTCGTTATTCGTTTTTTAATTACCTCGGATCGCACGATGTTAATTATTACAAGCCGGGAATACCTCGTGATGAAAGTAGTATGATAGAAACGAGAAAGTATTCGCAGGGGGCATTTATAAATACATATCATGGACCGGAGTTCCGCATATCGGCAAGATATTCTTTGACCGATGATCTTTCCGTTAAAGCCGGCTTTAATACGCTTCGTCAGTATTTACACATGTTGTCAAATACGACGGCCATCTCACCAACGGATATCTGGAAGCTCAGTGATCCAAACATAAAGCCCCAGATCGGGGGCCAGCTCGCAGTTGGTATCTATAAAAATTTTGCATCGGATTCGCTTGAACTTTCTGTGGAAGGATATTATAAGAAGATGAGCAATTATCTTGATTACAAGAGCGGTGCAACGCTGGTGTTGAATGAATTTATTGAGCGCGATGCCCTAAATACACGAGGAAAGGCTTTCGGTGTTGAAGTGATGTTACGGAAACGTGCAGGCAAATTGAATGGATGGTTGTCTTATACATATTCAAGAACATTGTTGAAGATGGATGATGAACAACAGGGTGTGCCGGTGAATCGGGGTGAATGGTATCCTTCCAATTATGACAAGCCGCATGATGTCACCTTTGTTGGAAATTATCGGATCAACCTCCGATTCAGTTTGTCTGTTAATGTTACGTACAGTACCGGAAGACCGATCACTCTGCCTATTGGAACATTCTGGTATGGCAATTCTGAACGTGCATTATATTCCGACAGAAATGCGTACAGGATCCCCGATTATTTCCGTACCGATTTTTCAATGAACATTGAAGGAAACCACAAAGTAAAACAGCTTACTCATAACTCCTGGACGATCGGTGTGTATAATCTCACGGGACGGAAGAATCCATATTCCGTTTACTTTACTTCGGAAAACGGGGTGACAAAGGGCTATAAACTTTCGATCTTCGGTTCCATCATTCCTTTTGTTAACTATAACATCCGCTTTTGATATGCGACAAGCATGGTTACTTATCATATTGGTATCTTTCTTTGGTGGATGTCGCCAGGAGTACCTTCCCGAGCTTCGTCCGTCAGACACTCAGGTGCTCATAGTGGAAGGGTTCATTAAAGCCGGTGCTGGTCAAACTGTGATACGACTGAGCAAAAGCAGACCTATAACAAGCACCGATCCATTAATGGGTATTGATGGGGCAACCGTAGTAATTGAGGGCGACGATCAGGCCACTTTTTTATTAACGAACCGGGATAATGGTTTCTATGAATCTGCTGGTACGCTCCCGTTGGACCCGGCGAAAAAGTATCGCTTGCGTTTCACAATTGGCGACAAACAGTATGCATCGTCATTTGAAAAAGTGTTGATGACCCCCGATATTGATAGTGTGTCGTGGCAGCGTGATGGGACTGGCGTTGAGATAAATGTGAACACACATAGTAATGATGAAGAACTTATTTATTATTTATGGGACTGGACGGAAACATGGCAATATCATTCGAAATTCGAATCTTTCTATAAATGGGATACCGGTGCAACTATTGTGGCAAGACCTGACAGGGAGCGACAGGATATGTACACTTGTTGGAAGCATGTAACCAGTTCGAATATACTTGTGGGTTCATCTGCCCGTCTTGAATCAAACGTCATTTATCGTTATCCGCTACGACAAATTCCTCAGCCAGATCAGCGACTCAGTGTGCGATACAGTATTATCGTGAACCAATATTCATTGTCCCGCGGGGCATACGATTTCTACCAGCTTATCAAACGAAATACGGAAACTACGGGCTCCATTTTCGGTCCTCAACCTTCAGAGGTTTCCGGCAATGTCAGGAACCTTTCGGATCCAACCGAGCTTGTTGTTGGATACGTCGGAGTTGCGATGGCACGGCAAAAGCGAATCTTTATAACAAACAGTGAATTGCCAGGCTGGAATTATATTCCTCCCTGTGAAGAAGTTTATGTGGTGAATAATCCCGATACCCTTAGGCTGTACCTGGGAGCTTATATCCCTTATCAGATGAAAGGTTTCTTTGAAGGTTTTTACCTGGCTAACGAGACATGTATTGATTGTACATTGACTGGAACAAACCGACGCCCTGATTTCTGGTAGTAATTACAGATACGAATGAAGAACATTTTACACTTAATAATTGTTTGTATCATTTGCCTTTGCAGTAAGGTAAGTCGTTCTCAGCAGGTTGTTAGCGAGAAACTGTACGTACAAACGGATCGTGAGTTATACATTCCAGGCGAAACAATATGGTTCAGAATATTTTCCGTTGATGCTTCAACGCTTAAGCCCATTGATTTAAGCAATATCGCATACATCGAGATCATTCACGAGAGTGCACCAAAGGCACAGGCGATGATTGAGTTGAAGAAGGGAGGTGGTGATGGGTTCATAAAAATCCCGGAACAAACTCAAACCGGAACTTACCAGCTTCGTGCCTATACAAATTGGATGAAAAATTTCGGCACAAAGCATTTCTATCAAAAAAATCTAACAATAATATCTGCAAGTGACAGGCAACCTCCTTCTTTTCAAAACGCCATGACACAAAATGAAAATGTGTCGGGTATGGAGCTTCAGCTTAGTAGTGCAGCAATAAAAAGGCGTGAGCATCTCAACATAAATTTCCAATTGCCAGCCGGAATGACGAAGGCCGTTCTAAGTGCTACAATATTTTTAATCGACTCAGCTTCGGGCGGATACTCGGGCAGTATTCATTCATTGAAAGAGAATCGTCCCACTGGTAGTTTTTCCAACATAAGATATTTACCCGAAGCAAAGTATCACTATGTGGATGCTCTCGTTCGGGATACAAATCCAGGAAGCTACGCAGGCGATACGGCATATCTCAGTGTTCCGGGCACAACACCTATGTTATACACTGCGCGAATAGATTCAGCAGGACGCGCACGATTTATGTTGCATAAGTTGATATATGGTTCCCATAAAATTATAGTCCAGGTTGTTCATAATAACAAACACCAGGGAAATATTGAGGTGCTGAGTCCTTACTTTGATGAATACGAAGACAGTCGGTCGATCAATAATCGCGCTGAAGCTATTGACATCAATAAGAGGCTGATCGCCCAACAGACATCGTTACTTATGCCACTGGCAACAGATAATTTGCAAGACGCCAGTTTGCGAACACACCATTCAAATTTGAAGGATACTTCGATGTTTTATGGCAAAGCACCATTCACTTACATGCTTGATGACTTTACCAGGTTTCCCACTATGGAGGAAGTGTTGCGTGAATATGTGATCGAAGTGTTGGTGAACCGGCAGGGTGATAAGTACAGCTTTACCTCGATCAGCAGGCATAAGGATGGTTTGCCGGTTGTATATCGTCCTATATCGTTATTGAATGGAGTACCTGTGTCTGCTAACACCGTTATTAAAGTAGATCCTTTAAAAATAAATCGCATCGACATTATACCTCGCCGGTATTTTTATGGCTCAAGCTTCTTTGATGGAATCATCAGTTTACTGACGTATGACGGAAGCACGGGTGAAATCGAGTTTGATAATGGAGTGTTGCCGGTAGATTACAATGGCTTGCAACTGTCAGAAACTTTTGCTTCCCCAGTGTACAATTCCGAACAGGCCAGGGGAAGCCGCAGAGCTGATTTTCGAACCACGTTGCAATGGTTGCCTTTTTTGAAACCGGATGAAAATGGCAAAGTGCAATTCGACGTCTATAGTTCTGATCTTGTTGGTAAGTATATGATTGTGGTAGAAGGAATTGATGAGAGCGGTAATATCATTTCTGCAAGAAAGACTTTCAATGTGGTAAAATAAAAAAGCCCCGAACAATACGTCCGGAGCTTAATATGTAGCGGGGACGGGAGTTGAACCCGTGACCTTTGGGTTATGAATCCAACGCTCTAACCGCCTGAGCTACCCCGCCAAATGGGTTGCAAAAATAGGAGAAATCAGCTCAAAAAAGAAAAATTTATACAACTCTTGGCGTAACGGTGCCTCTTGGCTGTACTTCATAGAGGTAGTAAGGATGTTTGTATCCCGCCTTCAGTAAAATGTGCTTCGCCACGTTGAAGACTTTGCCCCCCGAAGTGAGTGAGCCTTCCAACTGACCCATATGAGCATGTCCATGAAATGTGGCTTCCACTTTTCGTCTCATTAAAGGTTCCGCAAGCCGGGATGAACCCAGGAATGGAAATATGACTTGCGGTTCACCTACAACCGTTTCTGAAACGGGCGAATAATGCATCACAACTATTTTAGGGATCGTTCCGCTTTCAGAATCGATTCTTGCCAATGCACGGTCAAGATGTAAAGCTTCATCTACTGCTTCCTGAACAAACGCTTTCATCGCGCCTTCGCCAAACATTGACAACATGTGATTGTCGAAGCCCCCTCCAAAACCTTTAACACCGGCAAAGCCAATGTTGTGAAGAATTATTGATTCACCATCAAGCATATGAACGCCAGCTTTCTGTAACATCTGGCGAATCAGCTTATGTCTTCCTTTTTCATGGTCATGATTGCCCAACACCGCAACAACGGGGACTGAACATGCTTTTAATTCTTCTGCAAGTACCTGCGCCTCCACTTCATCACCGGTATCTGTCAGATCACCAGCGATTATGAGTATTTCCGCTTTTTCGGAAATGTCTCTGAAAAATTCAGTCCATTTTCCCTGGTCCGTTTCTCGCACATGAAGGTCTGCAGTGGCAGCGATCTTTACGGGATGTTGTTGTTCCATTATATCGTCATTATGGTGCAGGATTTATAATCCCATTGCTTAATGTCAACTTCATACTGTGTATTATCGATGATGGGTCCGCGACATACACGGATCACTGCGGCAGGAAGTTCATATTGTTCATTGCATCTGCGCATCAGTTCATCAAATAACCATTTTGGTATGATCTGCTGGTAATCGTAAGGGTAAACGAATTGAAACAGTATCAGGTTCGATAACAAAAGATGCCAGTGTTTGTCGAGCCGCATAAGAACTCTTTTCCAATCAAGTTTCTCGCCATATTTTAAGATCACATGATTAATATCGGCACCATCGTATCGTTCCCTGTTAACCACATATGACTTACACCAGATCAATTCTTCTGCAGCAATGTAACGAACGGGTTCTCCAACAAATTCTGCATGTACAGCATGCTGAAACCATGTGTCGTCCACAGTGCAAATGTTATTGACAGTATCAAATATGATATCAATGAAATAGTCGCCCTTAAATAATTTAGCGAGCCATCGAACATCGGTCAGCTGAACAGTGTAACCATGATCAGCAAAATATTTGAGGATCTTTGTATGATCATTTGGCTTACAAAAAATGTCGAGGTCCTTCGTGTCGCGATATATGCCTGTATAATGGTACATGGCAAAACCTCCCCCGAGTAGATAGTCTATTCCGCTGCTATTTAGCAGTTGTAACGCTTCTTTGTAAAATGCTGATGATTCCTGTCTTTTCTGCTCCGTATCGTTCATATATGGCGATTTTCCTACCGGAGCAGTAAAAAAACAATGCCACATTGACCCTATTGTTTGGCAAGGGTGGACTGCATCTCGTGTTCAAGGTCGAGTGCGAATTCCAGGTATTGACCGACTTTTTCTAAATACACAGGTACGTGCTTGCGCGAAGTTTTCATCTCGAGGATGTCCTTCATTACCGGAACGATCTCAGACATTCCAAACATGACGAAACCCGGTTTCATCTTATGAATACATGCCCGGATTGCCGGCAGATCTTTCTGATTGATCATGGATTTCAATTCCCTGTTGCTTTCATGCAACTCATCCAGGAAAGTTTTTGAAAGGATGTTTACAGTGTTATCGTCCAGCCCCGTAAATTCCTTGATGGCAGTAGTGTGAAATCGCTTTGGAACAACCTTCGAATCTGGTGCCACCCATTTGAGAAGGACGTTCACCATTTGCGATTCTGTGTAAGGTTTTGCAAGGAAGTCGTTCATTCCAGCGCCAAGATATTCTGATTTCTCTTCGCGTAGTGCATGTGCTGTAAGCGCAATGATGGGCACCTTGATTCCCATTTCATTTCTTATGATCGACGTTGCTGTAAGTCCGTCCATAACAGGCATCTGGATGTCCATCAATATTATGTCCACTACGTGTTGCTTAAGCAACGCGAGGGCTTCCGTACCGGTATAGGCAAACAGGGTATCGATCCTGGCCGATTTAAGTATCAGGGAAGCCACCAGGCTGTTAAACTTGTTGTCTTCAACAAGAAGGACCTTTTTTCCCTTCAACACCGAAATATCATGAACCGCTGCTGCTTGTTCTTTTTCTTCGCCTGAAGGTGTTGCCTGCTTTTCAAAGGGTATCGTTATAGATACCATTGTTCCCGCAAATTTTCGGCTTCTGAACTGGATGGTGCCGTTCATTAATTGAACAAGGTTCCGCGAAATGCTAAGCCCCAGGCCTGTGCCGCCATACTTCCGCGTATAGCTTTGATCACCTTGTTCAAACTCAACAAAAAGATTGTTGACAAACTTTTCATCAATGCCAATTCCCGTATCGGAAATATTGAAATCGATCACCTGCATGGTTTCGGTGCATTGCCGTATCTGGCATTGAATATGAACTGAACCGTGTTGAGTAAATTTGATGCCGTTTCCAATTATATTAAGCAACACCTGGTTGAGCCGGAATGGATCTCCAATTACATAGGGATGGATCTTCGCATCAAAATCCAGGGTTAGATTCAATCCTTTTTCTTCAGCTTTGAACTTTAAAACCTGTATTGATTTCTCAAGTACCTCACGCAAATTCATTGGGATGTTTTCAAGATGAAGCTTTCCTTCTTCAATTTTTGAAATATCCAGGATGTCGTTGATGATGGTTAATAGGTTGTTGGCCGCGGCATGAATCGTTTCGCTAAAAAATTGCTGATCCTTATTAAGACTGGTTTTGAGAAGTTGCTCAGAAAGGCCGATGATGGCGTTCATCGGAGTGCGGATCTCATGGCTCATGTTTGCAAGAAATTTGCGCTTTGCTTTCTCAGAGGCTTCCGCTGCCTCCTTAGCAATGATCAGGTCCTTCTCTATCTGTTTACGATAAGTGATATCTTCCTGGATTGAAAAATACCTGTAAACTTCACCCATTTCATTCGCAACTGGCTGGCCATGAATCTTTACCCAATAGGTTTCCCCAGATTTTGAATAGTTTAAAATCTCACAATCAAAGATCTGTCCGTTAGCAATCTGTTGCGAGAGGTATTTTTTTGTTTCGGGATCTGTGGCTGGCCCCTGGAGCAATCGCCCCGGACGCCTTCCAATAACTTCTTCGGGCAGATAACCTGTGATTGCTGTAAATGCGGGGTTTACCCATTCTATTACCCCGTTCTTGTCGGTTATCACAACCATTGAATGTGTGTTCTCGACAACCATAGCCAATTGGGCTACTTCCTGCTCCCGGTAAGCGAAATCATTTGCAGTGATCTCTCCCAATGGAAGGCTTTTTTCCAAATTTTGCACCTGTATATTCATGTACTAACAGCTCGGGGTAATTCGTCCTGCAAATTAATCTTAAGATGTGAATATATATAGGTCTGTAATGCCTTTCATTGATTCAATGCAGGAAAGCACTTAGTGGACGGACCTAAAAATAGACCCTTTGCGGTAGCCATAAGAACGCCAGGGACCTGATAAGATCAACCATCTGGTTGAACTGGCTGGGTTTGGTTACAAAGCAATTGGCTCCGTAATCGTAACAATTATCGCGATCTTTTTCCGAAGATGATGTGGTCAGAACAATTACAGGGATGTGAGCGAACAGTTCACTCGACTTTAATTCTGTAAGTATTGATTTCCCATCTTTACCCGGCATATTGAGATCCAAAAGAATGAGAGATGGATATTCTTCGCGTGAGGCGTTCCTTAGTGTTTCGAGTAACAGCTCACCATTCGGCAAAAGCTCTAAAACAGTATTGGCCGGATTTGCTTCTTCAAATGCCTCCCGGATCAACTCTCTGTCATCAGGATCATCGTCGACTGCAAATACTTTCCTGTAATGTTGTTTCATGCAGGTAACATAATAGTGAATGTTGTGCCAATATCTACTTTGCTGTCCGCGAAAATATTTCCTCCGTGATTCTCTACTATTTTTTTACAGATTGCCAGACCGATTCCGGTGCCGGGGTATTGATGCCTGTTGTGAAGACGTTGAAATATTGTAAAGATCTTTTCCGAAAACCGGTTTTCAAATCCGATTCCATTGTCAGTGACCCTTATCTCGTGTAATCGACCGCCATCGGACGAGGTCATTCTCAATTGCCCTGTATTCGCAATATAGCGATGTTTCACTGTAATAACAGGCAATTCTCCAGGTTTGCTGAACTTAAGCGAATTACTGATAAGATTTTGAAACAATTGTCGAAACTGTGAAGGGATAACCCGGGCTTTAGGTAGATTTCCAATCTCAATAGACGCTTTTTTCTCATCGATCTTATATTCCAAAAGTTGTATCGCTTCTTCGAACAACGCTTTCAGACTCGTCTGTTCAAAGGTCTTATCGCTTGATATTACAGAGATTGAAAGCAGGTCATTGATCATGCGTTGCATATGCAATGACGAGCTGATGATCTTACTCAGATACAACTGGCCATCTTTGCTCAGGTTGGCCTGTTCAGTCGTAAGCAGCCGGTCACCAAATGTGGAAATCTTCCTTAGAGGTTCCTGCAGATCGTGACTTGCGACGTATGCAAACTCTTCCAGGCTTGTGTTTGATTGTTGCAGTTCATTTGTCTTTTGAAACAACTTTCCTTCAACCTCTTTTCGCTGGCTGATGTCAAGACCCGCACCTAATACAGATAGAACTTTTCCGCGACTGTTACGTTTGAAAACATTTTCCCGGATCAATGCCCATCGGAACTCTCCGTTTTTATGTCTGAGCCTGCATTCATATTCTACCTGGTTGACCTCTTCAGTATTGTATTGTTGTAATCGGGGCAATACGCCGATGACATCTGATGGATGATAAAGTTCCATCAAACGGTTCAGCGGCATGTCCATAATTTCTTCCCTCGAATAACCCAGCGCATTAAGTATTTCCTGGTTAACGTAAATCAATTTCTCCTGTTTAACATCAAACAAGAATAATACTGTTGGCGTGGCGTCAGCTATCTTTTCTAAAAAGTCTTTATTCTCGCGCAGCTCTTGTTCAATCTGCGTTTGATTCAATCGAATTTGATGTGTGCGTTGTTCCTGTTCCAGAAGTGAGCGTTGGAAAACATGGATGTAAGTATTAATAAATTGGTTTTCCTGTTCAAGAAGAAACGAATCAAGTTCGTGTATGATCATCACGATCTCTTCGATATCTGCAGTATACTGTTTTAGGAAGTGAACAAATGCCTGCTTGCGAATAAAGTTTATGATCGTTATATCTTCCGCTTTGATCTGGTCACTTTTAATTGATTCGAGATCGTTTGCAATCCATCGTTGAACGGTTTGTTGTATGTATACACTTCCCCTGTTTTCTTCTAGCGCAAGCAATAGATCCAGCAATGACTTTCTCCCAATCTCCGCAAGCTGGCGATCATCGTATAGCTTCAATACATTCAGCAGTGGTAGTTTCAATTCATGACTAAGCCGAATCTGATATTGAAGCATCTCATCAACCTTGTTATTGCGAAGAAACGCGGCGTACATAGGTAGCCTTCGGTGTGTCACCGCAAAGGGTTTTATTGAAGGGGTCTCGATCAACGTGGTTGTGTTCTAATTGAAAATTAATTGTTTTTTTCAAGTCCATGTAGACAAATTTCTACAAGCAGTCTGGTATTGTTTTCTAAATGGCATGGCTTTTTCAACCACTTGAAAAAATAGCAATTATGGACGGAAAAAACAAAGATACCAGCAGCAGTTACCCTCATTTGAACACGGAGGACACTCAATATAAAAACCAGGAAGAATTTATAGAAGAGAATTTGCCGAGTGCAACGAAGCCCCAAAACGAAAAGGCCTCGTCGCCTACGCAACAGGAAGAACAAGGTTCTGCTAATGAACAAACCTCACAAGGAAGGTCTTAGGCCTTAAACTACTATGGTGTTAAACAGTCCTGCCGGGATATTGCTGCAGAGCTATTTCAAGAAGGTCCATCGATCGTGACAGGTCTTCTTTATTTAGTACGTAAGCAATCCTTACCTCGTCTTTGCCTAAACCCGGCGTTTCGTAGAATCCGGTTGCAGGAGCGAGCATAACAGTTTGCTGGTTGTGAGAGAATGACTCGAGCATCCATTGACAGAATACATCTGAATCGTCGATAGGAAGCCGGGCCATCGCATAAAATGCCCCTCCTGGCACCGGGCAGTATACACCAGGCATAGCGTTCAATCTTTGAACCAGAAGGTCGCGACGCGAAAGATATTCCGCCTTCGTATTATCGAAGTAGTCTGCCGGAAGTTCGGTAGCCGCTTCTGCCAGTATTTGCGCGAACGAAGGAGGACTTAACCGCGCCTGGGCAAATTTCATTACAGCGTCAAGTACCTGCTGGTTGCGGGTGATCAATGCACCCAATCTTCCACCGCAAGCGCTGTAGCGTTTGGATATTGTGTCCATCAGGATGACATTTTGCTCAGCACCAGTTAGATTCAAAGCGCTGAAGTGTTCGCCTCCATAACAGAATTCACGATATGCCTCATCCGAAAAAAGAAACAGGTTGTGTTTTACAACAAGCGCCTTCAATTGTTCCATCTCATCTCTCGTGTACAGATAACCAGTCGGATTATTAGGATTGCATATCACAATGGCTTTCGTCTTTTCGTTGATCAGTTTCTCGAACTCGTGAATTGGCGGTAAGGCAAAGCCGTTTTCTATCGACGAGGTTACAGGACGTACAACTACATTAGCCGCAACAGCAAAACCTGTATAATTTGCGTAAAAAGGTTCGGGAATGATTACTTCATCGCCGGCATCAAAACATGCGAAAAAGCCAAAAGAAATTGCCTCTGACCCACCCGTAGTGACAATGATCTGGTTATGATCGATAGAAATTCCGGCAGTTTGATAATATTCTACCAGTTTACGTCTATACGATTCATTTCCGGCGCTGTGGCTGTATTCAAGGATTTTAAAGTCGGAATTCCTTACCGCATCAAGCAATGGTTTGGGAGTCTCGATATCCGGTTGGCCTATATTAAGATGATAAACTTTTGTTCCTTTTTTCTTGGCAAGCTCTGCATAGGGTACCAGTTTCCTGATGGGGGATGCAGGCATCGTTTTTCCGCGCTGGCTTATTTGTAACATGCGCCAAATATATAACATCGATCAAATAAAAATGGCCGGTCAACGCCGGCCATCAGTGTGATTTTCAAATTTTATTTGTAATCGACTATCCTTTTTTCTGCTTTGCAAAATCTTCTGCGCTAAGAACCTCTCCAGTTATTTTCAACTCAACCGGACTGTCGATTCCGGCAACTTTTACATAGATGCTCTTGTTGAAGGGACCGGGAGCAGCGGCGTTGAAACCAGCAGTGATCTTGTCAGATTTTCCCTTAGCTACCGGAGGCTCCGGCTTAACTGGTGTGGTACAACCACAGGTTGCTGTAGCTGATTCAATGGTCACAGGTTTATCGCTTACATTGGAAAATACGAAATCATGCGTTACAGGCGTACCCTGTTTGATCTTTCCAAAATTATAAGACATTTCCTTGAACTTGATCACCTGTTCAGCCTTAAGGTTGTTTTGAGCAAACATGGTGGCTGAGATAAGGATTGCAGCAACGGCTAACAGCATTCTTTTCATATACTATTGATTGATTTGTTTAAACATGGCTATAGATGGGTTCAGCGGCGCGGAGGTTGCGGGAGTGCGATAAACATTTCCCCTGATCCGCAAAAGTTTCCGATCCTCACCGGCATATACCATTATCGTTTTATCAAACGGTCCTTCGGCTTCCGCATTGTATCCCACCTTAATATTAGCATTTTTTCCGGGCCCAACTGCATCGCGGCTCCATTCGGGTGTTGTGCATCCGCATGAAACCTGCACTTCATCGATCTTAACTGGTTTGTTGCTGTTGTTCTTCCATTCAAAGATGTAAGAAACCGGCTTTCCCTGAGGTATGCGACCAAAATCAACCACCGAATCGCGCAGCACAATCACTTCGGATTTTCTTTGTGGTTGTTGCTGGGCAAATGACGCCATTCCGCTGATCAACAACAATACGCTAAGAAGGGCATTTTTCATCTAACAAAGATATTGGTATTGGCTGGTTCATAGTAATTTTTGGGTAGGTTTGCGGCATGGAAATCGGAAACAACTCCCTGCTTTTGGACGAAAAATTATCGTTCGACCGCTTCCGTCAGGAGGTACTTAATGACTACCGCACCTGTTGTATCAGCCGTGAAGCAAGCCTTCTCGGCCGAAAGGAAGTGCTGACCGGCAAAGCCAAATTCGGCATTTTTGGCGATGGCAAGGAGTTGCCCCAGGTTTGCGCAGCTAAATTTTTCAGGCCTGGAGATTTCCTGTCGGGTTATTACCGCGATCAAACCCTGGCCTTTGCTTTTGGACAGGCAACCGTTGAAGAGTTCTTTGCGCAGCTTTATGCCGATCCGGACCCTGCCAATGAACCTCACAGTGCTGGTCGGCAAATGAATTCACATTTTGCAACTCAGTTAATTCACCCCAATGGAGAATGGCTGAAACTCACAGAACAAAAGAATATTGCGGCAGGACTTGCACCCACTGCAGGGCAAATGCCCCGATCGGTGGGACTGGCACTGGCATCGCGCTTATTTCGAAACAATCCGGATCTGCAGGATCTGACCCATCTTAGCAACCTGGGCAACGAAGTCTGTTTCTGTACAATAGGAGATGCTTCAACTTCGGAAGGTCATTTTTGGGAAACAGTCAATGCGGCAGGGGTAATGCAGATACCGTTAGCCATTTTTGTATGGGACGATGGTTATGGAATATCCGTTCCGAAAAAGTATCAAACCACCAAGGGCTCCATTTCCGAAGCTCTCAAAGGCATGCAGAAAAAAGACGGTACCAATGGCCTCAATATTTACCGGGTGAAGGCCTGGGATTATGCCGGCATGTGCGAAGTATTTGAAGAAGGCATCCGACGTGCCCGCGAGAACCACACACCCTGCATTTTTCACGTGGAGGAGGTGACGCAGCCGCAGGGACATTCCACATCAGGAAGTCATGAGCGGTATAAAGAAGCTGAGCGACTTGAATGGGAACGGGAGTGGGATGGAAACAAGAAAATGCGCGAGTGGATACTCTCAAATGCACTTGCTTCTGAGGAAGAAATATCTGACATTGAAATAGCGGCGAGGCAACTGGTGCGAGATGGACGTGCATCTGCATGGGAAAAATTCATTGAGCCTATTCGCAAACAAAAGACACGAGTACTTGAACTTGTTGAACCGCTGCTCTCCTCCGGAATCGATTCGATCGATAAAATGGCTGCTGAGATACGCAATAGTAAAGAGCCGTCACGCAAAGGAATGTTACGATTCATGCACGCGGTATTGCAAGACGCAGGAGATTCAATGCAGGCAGAAGAATTTCGTAACTACTACAATGAACTTCGACGCGAAGGAGATATTATCTATGGCGATGCATTATATGATTCGGGCATCAAAAGCCCGTTGAATATCGAAGGTAATGAGGCCCAATACGCTTCCGATGCAACATCGATCAATGGCTACGAAGTATTGAATAAGTACTTTGATGAATTGTTTACATCCAACCCGCGTGTTGTTGCATTTGGTGAAGATGTTGGTAAGATAGGGGATGTAAACCAGGCATTCGCAGGACTGCAAAATAAGTTTGGAGTTAACCGCATTTTTGACACTGGCATTCGTGAACTGACTATTGTTGGTCAGGCTATAGGTCTTGCCATGCGCGGGTTTCGGCCGATTGCGGAAATTCAGTATCTCGATTACCTGTTGTATGGGTTGCAGCCCCTCAGTGATGATGCAGCGACGCTCAGGTGGAGAACTAAAGGCAGACAGGCTTGCCCATTGATCATTCGAACAAGAGGACACCGGTTGGAAGGCATTTGGCATAGCGGATCGCCAATGGGTATGATGATTCATGCATTGCGTGGATTGTATGTATGCGTTCCGCGAAATATGGTGCAGGCTCTTGGAATGTACAATACTTTGCTAACCGGTAATGATCCTGCCATCGTGGTTGAATGTCTGAATGGTTACAGGTTGAAAGAAAAGCTTCCTACGAACCTTCTTGAATACCAGGTTCCGCTTGGTGTTCCTGAAGTATTGCGATCGGGAAATGACATAACCATCGTTTCTTATGGTTCAACGCTCAGAGTAGTGCAGGAAGCAGTTTCCTACCTGGAACAACGAGGCATCGATTGCGAAGTCATCGATGTACAAACTTTGCTTCCATTTGACCGCAACCAGATGATCCTCGAATCATTGAAGAAGACAAACAGAATTCTGTTTGTAGATGAAGACGTGCCCGGCGGTGCAACTGCTTACATGTATAACATCGTTATGGAAAAGCAGGGTGGATATAAATGGCTGGATGCAACTCCAAGAACTTTATCTGCAAAGGCTCATCGCCCCTCCTATGGAAGTGATGGTGATTATTTCTGCAAGCCGAATACCGAAGACATTATTGACATCGTTAAGGAAATAGTAAGTGAGTAACATAGACAAAAATACCAGTACGGGTGTAACGCCACAGCAAAGAAGGTTTTTACGTAATTGGGAAGAACAACGAAGAGGAGGAAAGATAAGTTACCTTGTAACTTTTACATTAATTGGTGCATTTGTAATATTCATCTTCGTATCGATAGTTTTATTCCTTTTCCTGCGTTTCACCATGTCGATGGAATTATTGTATGTCGTTGGAGGAGCCTTGATCTCAAGCTTTATAATTGTATTCTCAGGTTGGAGATACAATGAAGGCAGGTATGCAAGAATTCGTAATTCAAATTCCGAAATTCAGGGTAACAGAGATTAACAAAAATGCCCGGCAATTGCCAGGCATAATTCGTTATTAGTTTTGTTTGCTACTTAGGCGAGGTTATGAAATACTTTTTGTACATCGTCGTCCTGTTCTATTTTATCCACCAGTTTCAATACATCCTGTGCCTGGTCTTCAGGTAACTCGACAGTTGTAGATGGTATCCATTCCACTTCTGCTGTGAGCGGAGTGATGCCTTTTTCTTCAAGGGCTTTTTGCATATTCCCGAAATCAGTAAAGCCACAACGAAGCACTATTACTGTTTCATCCTTTTCACCGGTACCTTCTCCCATTTCTTCAAGGCCTGCATCTATGAGTTCCAATTCAAGTTCTTCCTGGTTAACTCCCTCGGGCTTCAATTTGAAAACACCCATCTTCTTAAATTGAAAACTTACACTACCACTGGTTCCAAGATTACCATTTCCTTTATTGAAAAGAGAGCGGAGGTTTGCAACGGTCCTTGTGTTGTTATCTGTTGCGGTTTCAACCAGTATGGCTACACCATGAGGACCATAACCTTCGTAAAGAACCTCCTCATAATTTTCCATCTCCTTTCCCAGCGCTCTTTTTATGGCAGCTTCAACCCTGTCTTTAGGCATGTTAACTGCCTTTGCATTCTGCATGCAGCGGCGCAACGCGGGATTTGTATTGGGGTCGGAACCGCCCGTTTTTACAGCGATGGCAATTTCTTTTCCAATTCTTGTAAACTGTTTGGCCATCCTGTCCCAGCGGGCAAACATGGTGGCCTTCCTAACTTCAAATATGCGACCCATGATAGTTATTGTTTAGTGGAGTATGGCGTACGTTTCGCCAAAAAGCGCTGCAAAGGTAGAGAACAGAAAGAGTTCTGTGAAAAAAAAGCACACCGAACTGTAAGGGTTCTCAAAGATTCATTTTATCAAATTTCCGATACGCGTGCCTGGTAAAAGATTACCGGTCTGTGTGGCTGTTGTTGCGCCATCCAGAACTGGTTCAGTTCATTAATGCTGGTTTCAATTATAGAGAGTGACAGTTCATATTCCCTTTCGCCTGTTTTTAGCTGAACAAAAGGCTTTTTATCAAAATGATCACAGATATGCTCAGTCAATGCGATCGCGGATTCGCTGTTGCTGTCATTAACCATCACATAAAAACTGAACGCATAAGCCGCCTTACCTGTTGGCGGTAAACTCTGATAGTTTTTACCCGCTGTGTCAAAGCCGAATCTAAGCAGGTCGATACAAATATTACATGCCTTTTGTTTCTTTTTCTGATTACCGATTGACACACAGATTTTTTTCGCGTTGGTAGACGATCTTGACAATGATTCTTTTAATTCATCACCTATCTGTTTGAATATTTCTACCAGCATATGCCAACGTTTGTTGATGAAGTTACTGAATACAACAAAAAAAACCGCCATCGCTGGCGGTTTCTATTTCCTGAGACGCATTACGCGGCGTCATTGTCTTTTCCGTTAAGCTTACTGTGGTGACGACTATATAGGAAGTAAACAGCAAGTCCGATCAACATCCAGATGATCGCCACTTTAAGCGTTTGAGCATCGAGGGCGATGATCATTCCTGCACAGATCAATACTCCAAGTATAGGTACCAGTGGCACCAGTGGTGTCTTGAAAGGACGCTCACGGTTTGGTTCCCTGCGACGCAGTATCCAGACTCCGGCGCTTACCAGTACGAAGGCAAAGAGGGTACCGAATGATGTAAGGTCTCCTGCTACGTTACCTGGAACGAAAGCCGCAAACAGACCCACGAATACAAACAATATCCAATTGGCCTTGTAAGGCGTCTTGAATTTAGGGTGCAGATCACCAAACGCTTTAGGGATCAGCCCATCGTTACTCATGGTATAGAAAATGCGGCTCTGACCCATCAACATAACCAGTATCACCGAAGAGAAACCTGCCAGGATCGCAACAGTAACCGCGGTAGCAAGCCATTCATATCCACTCATATAGTTCTGAATGGCATAAGCAACCGAAGCTTCGCGACCGGCAGTCTTGAATTCTTCGTAATTAGCCACACCAGTTAATACATGACCGAATAAGATGTAAAGAATTGTACAAACCACGAGGGAGCCGAGGATTCCAATAGGCATATCGCGTTTAGGATTCTTAGCTTCCTGTGCAGCGGTACTTACAGCGTCGAAACCGATAAAGGCAAAGAAAACAATGGCCGCACCACCAAGAACGCCTCCCCATCCATGTTTGAACACACCTTCATGACCCGGCATATTTTCAGGGATCAGGTAAGGAGTGTGATTCTCTGGATTTATGAATTGCCAGCCTATCGCAATAAATAATATCACGATCGCCACTTTTATGAACACGATAATTGCGTTAACCATTGCCGACTCCTGCGTTCCTTTTATAAGGAGCATCGTCAGAAGCAATAAGATCACTAACGCAGGCGCATTGATTATACCGGAACTAACTTCAACGAGTCCTGCAACATTCGCGGGTAATGTAGCAAATTGATCATCGGTCAAAAGTAGAGTGTCAGATTTTACAGACTTGGCAAGATCGGGGGTGGCAGCAATTACCTGGTCAATATTAGCCTGTCCCACCACTCGATGAATCGATTCAAAAGGCGAGTGGCACCATTCATATGGAATTGCCCCTCCAAGCAAATTGTTGAGATATTCACTCCATGCGATAGATACGGTGGCAGCTCCCAATGCGTATTCCATGATCAGTGCCCAGCCAATGATCCAGGCTACCAATTCTCCCATGGTAACATATGAGTATGCATAGGCACTACCGGCAATCGGGATCATGGAAGCGAACTCTGCATAACATAAACCGGCAAATGCACAGCCTATGGCAGCAACAATAAACGAAATTGTAACCGCCGGGCCCGCGGCTTCAGCAGACGCTGCGGCAGTCCTTACAAACAAACCGGCGCCAATGATAGCGCCGATACCAAGAGCCACGAGGTTTGCAGCCCCGAGGGTTCTTTTAAGTCCTTTCTCCGAATCAGAAGCTTGAGCCAATAAATGAGTGAGAGACTTTTTGCGATGCAAACTCATACAGTTAATTCAGGATTTTATTTTTTGATTGAGATGTATAGAATGTGGAAAGATAGATGTTTTTTATTATCCTATCTTGCACCCTTCAAAAAAATAGAAACAACAAAAAGTACTGCAAACAATCTAAAACCCTCATCGTTGAAAAATAACCGGCTGACGATCTTTATTCTGGTGGCAATGGCTTTGGGTATAATTACCGGGTATATTGTGCATACACAGGCGGATCCTGCTTTCATCTCTTCCTTTGCTACGAATATCAAAATGCTCACCACCATTTTCCTTCGGCTGGTGATGATGATCATTGCGCCCCTGGTGTTTTCAACGCTGGTCGTAGGGATCGCAAAACTTGGTGACCTGAAATCTGTTGGTCGCGTTGGTGGAAAAGCGCTGCTTTGGTTTGTAAGTGCATCGCTTGTGAGCCTTTTACTGGGTATGGTGCTCGTAAACTTTTTTCAACCGGGAGCGGCTATTGACCTTAGCAATGCAGATACGGCGGGGGCCAAAGACCTGATCGGAAAAACACAGGAGTTCTCGCTGATCAAATTTGTGGAACACGTATTTCCAAAGAGTGTGGTAGAAGCTATGGCAACCAACGAGATCCTCCAGATCGTGGTGTTCAGTATCTTTTTCGGGGTTGCAATGACTGCTATCGGAGATTACGCGAAGCCGGTGTTGAAGGCACTGGATGCGGTATCTCACATCATACTTAAGATGGTAGGGTATGTAATGGCTTTTGCGCCGCTTGGTGTATTCGGAGCCATTGCCGCTGTGATCGCGGTGAAAGGACTTGAAGTTTTTAAGTTTTACGGGTTATATCTGTTTTACTTCCTTATAGGTATCATGGTGCTATGGGCAATACTTCTTGCGGTAGGTTTCCTCATATTGAAGAACCGTGTTCCCGCGTTGCTGAAGCGTATTGCTCAGCCGTTGCTTATTGCTTTCAGTACCACCAGCAGTGAGGCTGTGTTTCCGAAGCTTACTGAAGAACTCGAACGCTTTGGATGCAAAGATAAAATCGTTGCTTTTATTCTTCCACTCGGGTATTCATTCAACCTCGATGGGAGTATGATGTATATGACATTCGCAAGCCTTGCAATTGCTCAGGCTTATGGCATTCAGATTGATATCGGTACTCAGTTGACCATGCTGCTGGTACTAATGCTTACAAGTAAGGGAGTAGCAGGAGTGCCCAGGGCATCGCTGGTAGTCGTTACCGCTACCTGTGCCATGTTCAACATACCACCGGAAGGAATCGCATTGATTCTCCCAATCGATCATTTTTGCGATATGTTCCGAAGTATGACCAATGTTCTTGGTAACGCACTGGCAACTTCCGTTGTAAGTAAATGGGAAGGAGAGTTGTCATAATTTGAAGTTTCACAAATCTTAATCAATGCTTGAGCTATTAGCTATCACGTGGAAAGACTTAATCAACCCGGAATTTTACATTCAGAATGGCGGCCTTTGGATCGTGCTGTTCATCATTTTTGCAGAAACGGGCTTATTTGCCGGCTTCTTTTTGCCTGGTGACAGCCTTTTATTTGTTGCGGGAATTTACAGCAATGAACTGGCCCGCGAATTCTATGATACAGGATATGATTTTCCAAACCTCATGATGATCACCACCCTCGTTACAGTAGCGGGAGTGATCGGTAACTTCGTTGGATATTGGTTTGGCGCAAAAACAGGACCGCTGCTGTTCGAACGAAAAGATTCTTTCTTATTCAAGAGAAAATACCTGTTGCAGGCTCGCGACTTCTATGAAAAGCATGGCGGTGGAGCAATTGTGTTCGCACGTTTCTTACCCATCATAAGAACTTTCGCGCCCATCATCGCAGGTATTGTAGGAATGGATCGAAAGCGTTTCGCTTTTTACAACATCGTGGGATGTATTGCATGGGCGATAAGTATGCTTTTTGGTGGGCACTATCTTTATAAGTTCTTTCTTGTACAATTCAACTTTGACCTTAAGCAACACCTCGAAGTGATTGTTCTGGGAATCGTATTGGTAACAACTTTACCCGTGCTCATTAAAATATTTTCAAAACGAAAGAAACCAGGCTCAACAGTATAACTACGTTTGCTACGCAAACCAAGTGATCTAAAACCGATTGCATGCAACCACCAACAACGCATCAACCAAATGTGCGCATTTTTAATATTGCAGTACTCGTTGCCGCGTTGGGTTATTTTGTTGACATCTACGACCTCTTACTTTTTAGCATCATCCGGATCCCTTCATTACGATCTCTTGGATTGAACGATCAACAGATCGCTTCAGATGGATTACTGATCATCAATGTGCAGATGATCGGGCTGCTGATCGGTGGAATCCTCTGGGGCGTACTTGGAGATAAAAAGGGCCGGTTAAAGGTGTTATACGCATCGATAATTTTATACTCTCTTGGAAATATCGCAAATGGATTCGTTCAGAATGTTGAACAATATGCGATCATACGCTTCATCACCGGTATTGGCCTTGCCGGAGAGCTGGGTGCAGGTATAACACTCGTTAGTGAATTGCTTCCGAAAGAGAAAAGAGGTATTGGAACATCGCTTGTAGCGGGCATCGGGCTTACAGGGGCGGTTGTTGCTTTTTTTATGAAAGAGTTGTTTCCCTGGAGAACTTGCTACTTTATTGGAGGAGGACTGGGTTTCCTTTTACTATTGCTTCGCGTAGGCGTACTGGAATCTGCAATGTTCAAAACAATTGAAGCAAGCAATGTAGTGAAGGGCAACTTCCTCATGTTTTTTAACAACGCAAAACGTTTCAGGAAATATATACTAAGTATTCTCATTGGCTTGCCAACATGGTTTACCATTGGAATACTGGTGAGTTTTTCTAAAGAGTTTGGAGAGAAGATGGGAGTTATTGGCGAAGTTGATCCGGGAAAATCGGTTATGTTCGCCTATGCGGCTATTTCTATTGGCGACATTGCGGTTGGCTTATTAAGCCAGTACCTGCGAAGCAGAAAAAAAGCATTGTATGTATTTCTTGCCATCACAGTTATTGGTATGGTGTGGTTCTTCAATCTGCATGGAGAACCGGTGAGTACATTGTATATGGCATGCGCTGTACTCGGCTTTGGGACCGGCTTCTGGGCCATACTCGTTACAATGGCCGCAGAACAATTTGGCACCAACATTCGCGCTACTGCAGCAACATCGGTTCCAAATATGGTTCGGGGTTCACTTACTTTGATCACACTCGTGTTCACCTCACTTCAATCCTCTTATAGTTATGTAACGAGCGGATGGATCACTGCAATAATTGTTTTGTCCATCACTATTATTGCCGCTTACTTTACAGAAGAAACATTTGGCAAAGATCTGAACTACATTGAGGAACCTTAATTGACGATATGAAGTTTCTGGTGATCCGCTTTTCTTCCATTGGTGACATCGTATTGGCATCCCCGGTATGGCGTTGTCTCAAACAACAGGTTTCTACATCTGAGATCCATTTTCTCACGAAGCGTTCATTTGCTGCAGTAACAGAAGCAAGTCCTTATATCGACAAGTTTTTTTATTTCGATAATAATACAAATGATCTGATCGATGAGTTGAAGAAGGAAGATTATGATTACGTCATTGATCTTCACAACAACTTCAGATCAAACAAAATCAAACGAGCTTTAAAAAAGCAATCTTTCACAATCGATAAACTGAACTGGCAAAAGTTTCTTCTTACAAAACTTCGTTGGAACTTCATGCCTGGAAAGCATATCACAAGCAGAAGCCTTGCTACAGTAGAAGCGTTTGGAGTAAAAGACGATGGAAAGGGCCTCGATTATTTTATACCTGCAAATGGACACATTAGCATCGAAGACTTGCCAGCATCACATCACGCAGGTTACATTGCTCTTGTGATCGGTGCTTCGTATGCAACCAAAAAGCTACCCGTTTTCAAATTACAGGAGCTTGTTACAGAAATTGATTTTCCTATTGTGCTCGTGGGTGGCAAGGAAGATATTGCAGAGGGTGAGCTTGTTGCAGCTGCGGCACCCGGTAAAGTGTATAATGCCTGTGGGAAGTTTTCGCTTCACGAATCGGCCGATATTGTACGTTTGTCGCGATTGGTGATCTCTCATGACACAGGCTTACAATATATCGCCTGTGCTTTCAACAAACCCGTTGTGGCTGTTTGGGGAAGCACATCTCCAAGGCTCGATGTTGAACCAGTCTATTCTGCCGGCCAGGAAAAAAAGTATGAGAACATAATGGTAACGGGTTTAAGTTGTCAGCCCTGCAGCAAATATGGAACTAAGAGATGCCCACTTGGTCATTTCAAATGTATGCGGAACCAGGATGTTAAGGTGATCTCACGAACTGCCTTTGAACTGATGGCCGTCAATAACCACTTTTAGCATTACTGAACAACGATGTTCTGCGCAACAGGTTTTCCATTTCCAGCAATGACCACGATAAAGTTACCCTTTAATGTAGGCGGAATTTCTATTGTTGCATTGCCAGACAGTCCATTCAACGATTGCGTATGAACCATGCGTCCGAGCACATCGGTCAAGTGCAGATGCGTATAACTGCCATTCAGATTGAGTCTTAGCTTGTGGTCTGTCACTATGGTATTGATTACAACGTTCGACCTGCTCATATCGCTAACGAACACCACGGGAGAATACGCCTGTGATCCGTCCTCGTCGATGGTAGCCAAGCGATACCAGTGTCTGCCAGACGATACTTGTTTGTGCACATAATGATATGTTCCGTTCCCCTTAGCCTTTACTGAATCTATTGAAGAGAAATTTTTTCCATCGACAGAATGCTCGATGATGTATCTGGACACATTCACTTCATTGTGAGCGATCCATTGAAGTGAATTACCATTTGAAGTTCTTCGCGCTGAAAAATTGGTGAGTCGCACAGGTAATGAATAATCAACAGCCACCTGGTAAACTGTTCCGTCCAAAGTGGCCATGAACATTTCACCTTGCTCATTTTCTCCGAACGACACAATGTTAGTAGGAACCTCTTGTTGAAGGGTAGCATTCCATGTTCCCTCGTCATTGCGTTTCATTAGCCAGGCGTTGCCTGAAGCAAAATCGGCAAACACATAATATCCGTATAGCTCGGGGTAGGCAGTGCCGCGATATACAAAGCCACCGGTTACGGAGATGCCTCCTTCGGCCGAATGCGGGTATTCGAACACCGGAGGAACATATTGGCCCGCAATCGTACAGCCTCCCTGGTAGGGGTGATTGCCTTCGTAACATTTCCAACCATAGTTGGCTCCTCCTCCTGTACCTGCCTCTCGGAAATTGATCTCTTCCCATTGGGCCTGTCCTACATCAGCGATATACATGTCACCGGTTAACCTGTCAAAACTCCATCTCCATGGGTTACGCAGTCCCAATGCATAGATCTCTGGAAGTGTGTCTGGAGAATTGACGAACGGGTTATCTGCCGGAATGGAATAATAAGGTGCAGTATTGAAGTTGTCGACATTGATGCGAACCATTTTGCCCATGAGACTGTCAACCCTTTGTGCATGATTGTACGGATCGCCGGCCCCACCGCCATCACCTGTGGCAAAATACAGGTTACCATCGGGGCCAAAGTTCAGGTCACCACCATTGTGATTTGTGAACGATGAATTTTTGGGAATTGTAATTACCACCACTTTGCTGGCAGGATTTGCGGCGTTGGGATCAGTAGTGGAAACTGAGTACCGTGCAACAGCGATTTCATTAAGCAGCGTGGTATAGTAGACAAAGAAGTATCCGTTACTTTCATAGTCCGGGTGAAATGCCATGCTCAGTAACCCGCGTTCTCCGCAGCAGCTGATGGGTGCAACGGTGAGAAAGTCACCGATATATTCAAATGATGAATTGTATATTTTAATTAGTCCGCTTCTTTCTACAATGAATATCCTTCCTGAACCGTCGTTCGCATTTACGATGTCGACAGGCGATGATAATCCGGTAATTTTTTCAACGAACTGAAGTTTCGGTTGTGCATGAAGGTTAGTAGTTGCAAGCAGTAGCAACGAACAAAAGCCGAAGCACCTTCTGAGGAATGAGTGCAGGTTCATAGACGTATGTTTTGAGGGAGTATTTACGTCTACTGCAATTCATGGGCCCCTAAAATCAAAAACCGGACTTTCGTCCGGTCTTAGTATTTCGCGTTTAGCATTTCGCATTTAGCATTTCGCATTTAGCATTTAGCATTTCGCTTTTCGTTTAGGCCATGTCCCTTACAGCGTCTTCAGCACATCATTCATGCTGCGAACAGCATCAGCGCTCTTATTGAACAAGGATTGCTCTTCATCATTGAGCTTATAATCAACGATGGTTTCCCAGCCATTTCTTCCAATGGTTACGGGAACACCCAGGCAGATATCGCTTTGTCCATATTCGCCTTCGAGTGCAACGCAGCTTGGTATAAGGCGTTTCTCGTCACGAACGATGCTTTCTACAACAGCAGCTCCGGCCGCACCTGGTGCATACCATGCGGAAGTGCCGATGAGTTTTGTCAATGTAGCACCACCAACCATTGTATCCGCTACGATCTTCTTTTGTTGCTCTTCGCTCAAAAACTCAGTTACAGGTGCGCTGTTCCATGTAGCATAACGGATCAGCGGGATCATGGTTGTATCGCCATGGCCGCCGATTACCACTGCATTGAGGTCATTGGGGGAACAATTCAGCGCCTGGCTCAGGTAGCATTTAAAACGTGCGCTGTCCAATGCACCACCCATACCGATGATCTTATTCTTTGGAAGACCGGTACTTTGAAGTGCCAGGTAAGTCATTGTATCCATTGGATTGCTGATCACTACGATGATAGCTTCGGGAGAATGTTTCAGTATATTTTCTGCTACACCTTTTACAATACCAGCGTTAGTTCCGATAAGGTCTTCGCGTGTCATTCCCGGCTTACGTGGAATACCTGAAGTGATCACCACTACATCGCTGCCTGCAGTTTTTGCGTAATCGTTGGTGCTTCCAACAATACGTGTATCAAATCCCAGCAATGCTGAAGTCTGCGTCATATCCAGTGCCTTACCTTCAGCAAGACCTTCTTTGATATCAAGCAGCACCAGTTCCTGGACTAATTCCTTTCTCGCGATATTATCGGCACAGGTAGCTCCCACAGCTCCGGCACCTACTACGGTAACTTTCATTGATAAATAAATTAAAAGATGAACAAATAATTGCCCCGCAAAGGTAAGCATGGAAGCCGTGTGTATGTTCAATTTTTAATTTCTAAGCGGAGCTACATGTATACCCTAATTTGCCTCGAAAACCTTCTTCAGTGCAGGAATTTTTACATTACCCTCAAACGTTGTAAGAAGCTCTCCCTTTTTGTTGTACAAAGCCAGGTAGGGGAGATTGCGAATCCTAAAAAAAGGAGGCAGCAGGAATTTGCTATCGCGGCCTATGCGGATGTTGGGATAATTATGCAACTGGTAATAAGTGACGAAGGTTTTTATCTCCTGCGCGGGCTGATAGGTAGCAAGAATTATCTGGTACTTACTTAATTCTTTATGATGCTTTATTATGTCATCCATCTGCGACTTGCAATGATGGCATTCGGGGCTGAAATACATTACAATGGTTGGCGATGCTTTGAGGTCTTTACTTGTGATCTCTTTATTGTCCAGTTGTGTCAGAATGAGGGGCGGCCACCCGGGATTTTTCTTATAGGGAGGAATAGTGTCCTGTTGTCCGAATGCGACCAAACCTATCATGCATAATAAGGTAAGAACCATGGTATATTTCACTTCAATTTTTCTTTGATCAAAAATAATCCGCTGCTGCCATTTTTGCCGTAGTTTTGCTGCCGCAAATCGTACCGGTGCGTTATCGGCGATAAATCTACTAAAATTTTTATGGCAACTACAGCAGATATCAGCAGGGGAATGATCCTCAAACTTGACGGTAGTCTTTATACTGTTATTGAATTTGGTCAGAATAAGACTGCACGTGCTGCAGCGAAAGTGTGGGCAAAACTGAAAGGGGTGGATAATGGTCGCAGTATTGAACATACCTGGAACTCCGGGGATACAGTTTTTCCGGTAAGAGTTGAGCGCAAGCCATTTCAGTTTCTTTATAAAGATGATTCCGGCTACAACTTCATGGATAATGAAACTTTTGAACAGGTTGTATTGGCCGAAACGATGATCGATGCGCCCCAGTTCTTAAAAGATGGACAGGAAGTTTCAGTGCTGGTAAATACCGAAACCGAATTGCCGATGAGCGTTGAGCTTCCAGACAAGATCGTTCTGCTGGTTACATATTCCGAGCCCGGACTCAGAGGCGATACGGCTACACGTACTTTGAAGCCTGCAACCGTTGAAACCGGTGCTACTGTGAATGTGCCTTTGTTTGTAAATGAAGGAGAACTCATTCGAATCAATACGAAAACGGGTGATTACGTTGAACGCGTGAAATAATCACTTAAAAACTTAATTATGCATCGCCGCAGTGCGATGCATTTAATTTTTGGGACCCAGGCGACTGATAACCAATGAATGGTTATCAACTAAATAAATCCTTATCTTAGCCGCCTGTTTTCACCAGAATTTAAACTTAAACAAAAAAATTCCCAATGGATTTCAAACAGATTCAGGAGTTGATCAAAATGATCAACAAGTCGAATATTGGTGAAGTAACGATTGAAGAAAAAGGTTTCAGGGTAACGATTAAGCAAAAAGAAGAGACAGTACACCAGGTTGTATCAGCTCCTGCATCATACCAGGCTCCGGCTCCGGCGCCAACACCCGCAATACCCGCTCCTGCAGCCCAATCCGAATCGGTTGAAAAACAAAAAGCTGCGGACACATCCAACGATAATTACATTACCATAAAGAGTCCGATGATCGGTACTTTTTACAGAAGTTCCGCTCCTGGTAAGCCCATGCTCGTAGAAGTAGGGGATGAGATCACCCCTGGAAAAGTGTTGTGCATCATTGAAGCCATGAAATTGTTCAATGAGATCGAAAGTGAAGTAAAGGGTAAGATCGTAAAAGTGTTGGCTGAAGACGCATCGCCCGTTGAATACGACCAGCCTCTGTTCCTGGTTGACCCTGCCTGAACATTAAACAAAATACCGAATGTTTAAAAAAGTACTGATTGCCAATAGGGGCGAGATAGCGCTGCGGGTTATTCGTACCTGCAGGGAAATGGGAATTAAAACAGTTGCCGTTTATTCTACTGCCGATAAAGACAGCCTACACGTCAAATTTGCTGATGAAGCGGTTTGCATCGGGCGCCCTGCAAGCTCTGATTCTTATCTTAATATCCCTCATATTATGGCGGCCGCGGAAATTACCAACGCTGATTCCATACACCCAGGTTATGGTTTTCTTGCGGAAAATGCGCGTTTCGCCGAAATCTGCGGGGAGCATAACATCAAATTTATCGGTCCTACACCAGAGCAGATCCGTGCAATGGGTGATAAGATGACCGCAAAGGAAACGATGATAAAGGCCGGTGTGCCTGTTATCCCCGGCAGTGAAGGTTTGCTTCAATCACTCGAAGAAGCCGTGTCACTTGCGAAAGACATTGGCTATCCTGTTATCCTTAAAGCTACTGCGGGTGGCGGAGGTAAGGGAATGCGTGTGGTATGGGAAGAGTCAGAAATGGAACGTGCCTACAATACCGCTAAAGCTGAGTCTGGTGCCGCTTTCAAGAACGATGGCATTTACATGGAGAAATTTGTTGAAGAGCCACGTCATATTGAAATTCAAATTGCAGGCGACCGATATGGTAAAGTCTGCCATCTGAGCGAACGCGACTGTTCAATTCAGCGCCGACATCAAAAGCTTGTGGAAGAGTCTCCTTCTCCTTTCATGACGCCGGAACTTCGTCAACGCATGGGTGAAGCGGCCCGCAAAGCAGCTTCGGCAATAAATTATGAAAGCGTTGGTACCATCGAGTTCCTGGTGGATAAGCATCGTAACTTCTATTTCATGGAGATGAATACCCGTATCCAGGTAGAGCATTGTGTCACTGAGGAAGTTACCAATTTTGATCTGATCAAAGAACAAATTAAGATAGCTGCCGGTGAGGCGATATCGGGAATAAATTATGAACCGATCGGTCATGCCATCGAGTGTCGTATCAATGCCGAAGATCCTTACAACGACTTCAGACCATCACCCGGAAAGATCACCACCATGCATACTCCAGGCGGACATGGCATTCGCATCGATACGCATGCTTACACCGGATATGTAATCCCTCCTTACTATGATTCGATGATCGCTAAGATCATTGCTGTAGCGAGAACAAGGGAAGAAGCGATCAATACGATGAGCCGCGCGTTGAGTGAGTATGTGATCGAAGGAATTCAGACAACAATTCCATTCCACCTGCAACTGATGAAAAATGAATCCTTCAGAAGCGGTGATTTCAATACAAAGTTTCTTGAAAGTTTCAAGATGATTTAACCAGCCAATTGCTCATGGAAAAGGGACCTGATGGTCCCTTTTTTTATTCTGCGGCAAATTCCTTTTGTAACAATTCCAATTTGTCTTCAACACGATAAAACATCGCAAGTCTCCGTATCACATTTTCAACAATCGCATCAGGGCAGGATGCACCGCTGGTGATCAGTATCCTTACAGGTGAAACATCGGGAAGATAATTTCTAGTTTGCAATTCTTCTTTCTTGTGATAATCGTAATGAATTACTTCATCAGCACTTAAAAGTTTTTCTTCTGATTCGATAAAATAAGTAGGGAGTATGTCTTCACAAAGTTCTACAAGATGCGTAGTGTTGGAGGACTTATATCCACCCACTACAAACGCTACATCCGCAGCAGTGTTCAGCATTCCCCGTACTGCCGATTGGTTATCATTCGTTGCATAACATAAGGTATCGCGTGTATCGGCAAATCGTTCTTCAATATTGCTTTCATCCAAACCATAATGTCGCATGATCACCTGCCGGAGATAATCAGAAATGGCTTGTGTATCGGTTGCCAGTTGTGTTGTCTGATTAACCACTCCAATTCGTTGCAGATCTCTTACCGGATCGAAGCCTTCAGAATATCTTCCCGCAAAATACTCGTGGAAAGTAGACGCCTCGCGATATCCTATAATGTACTCAGCCAGCACCTGGGCGTCTTTCATATCGTTTAAGATCACGGAGGGTGCTTTACTGGAAGCGTGCGAAAATGTAGCCCTGGTTTCCTCGTGTTTGGGTTTGCCGTGGATAACAATGGTATATCCTTTACGTGCGATCACTTCACTTCTGTTCCATACCTTTTCTACAAATGGACATGTGGTATTGTATTGCTCGGTTGTGATTCCCATCGAATGCAGGCGCTCCTCGATTTCCAGAGTGGTACCAAATGCAGGAATGATTACCACATCGTCCTTCTGTAACGATTCAAATGGGATCACCTGTTTGCCTGTATTGTCCTGTAAGAACCTGACTCCTCTTTCCAGGAGGTCCGCATTGACCTGTGGGTTGTGGATCATCTCACTCAGTAGAAAAATTCGCTTTCCTTCATTTTCGTCAATGGTTCTGAACGAAATATCGATCGCGTTCTCAACACCGTAACAAAAACCGAAATGTCGTGCAAGGTAGATCTGAACCGGACCCAGATCTAGCAGGGTTGGACTGAGATCTTTTTTTAGTTTATCCTGCCGCTTGCGGTGATTTTTGATCGCGGAGATCAGCGGGCTTCTATATATGATCGGTACATTAAATGTTTTCATTGCAGTGTTCTTACGTCGGCGCGGCGAAGGTACAAATATTGTGTGGCCTATAACCTGTTGCCCTGACGCTTTAACAGCATCAAACAACTACCTTTATTCAACAACCGTATATCATATATGATGTTTCAACCCGTAGAATGGTGCCTCAACGCGAATTTATATGAAGTTAATCTGCGACAGTATACCACTGAGGGCAACTTTAAGGCCTTCGAAGAGCACATACCCCGCTTGAAGGACATGGGCATTACGGTGCTGTGGTTCATGCCAATCACCCCTATCAGCCAGCAAAACAGACAGGGAACCCTGGGAAGCTACTACGCCTGTTCGGACTATACGAGTACAAACCCGGAATTTGGAACCGTAGAGGATTTTCAACGCCTGGTGAAAGTTGCTCATGACAATGGACTGAAAGTGATCATCGACTGGGTTGCCAATCACACCGGTCACGATCATGTGTGGACCAAATCCAACCCGGGCTTTTATAAGAAAAACGCAAGAGGGGAGATGTATGATACGAATAACTGGCACGATGTATTCGACCTTAACTTCTACGATCATCAGTTGCGCCGCGCGATGATTGATGCGATGCGCTTCTGGGTAGACAATTGTAATATCGATGGTTTTCGTTGCGATATGGCACACCTGGTGCCCCTGGATTTCTGGTTTGATGCAAGACGTGAACTGGATGCAATTCGTCCGCTTTTCTGGCTGGGAGAAACCGAACAGGTGAACTATGACACTGTGTTTGATTGTATCTATGGTTGGGACTGGATGCACCAGACAGAAAGTTACGCGCAGAAGAAGCATGGAGTAGGACAATTGATCGACTGTATGAATTCCATGCGTACCCGTTTTCCTGAATGCTTCCATTTATTCTTCACTGCTAATCACGATGAGAACAGTTGGAATGGCACCGAATATGAAAAGTATGGAGAGCTTGCCTTGCCGTTAGCCATATTTTCTGCAACATGGACTGGTGCGCCGTTAATATACAGTGGGCAAGAGCTACCCAATAAAAGGCGACTAAAATTTTTCGATAAGGATACCATTCACTGGACAGGTAAATATGAGTTACATGATTTTTACAAATCGATCCTTAACCTTCGGAAATCAAGCCCTGCGCTGAGCTCCGGTGGCCGCTCGAAATACAAACTCCTTCCTTCACAGGATAATTCCATACTCGCTTTCGCGCGTTATCTTGACAGCAGCGTTGTCATTGTTGTTCTTAACCTAGGCGATCATGACAGCGATTTACAATTCTATGATCCCATCATCAGGGGACGATTTACTGATATCTATTCACAGGAAGTTCAAGAGTTAAACGGTGAACTTCAATTGCACCTGAAGCGGGGCGGATACAAAGTTCTGGTCAACTAATAAAAAAAGGCTGTCTTAATTGACAGCCTTTTCTTTAGTATCGTATAGGATATGATTAACTACCTGGATTCACATTCAGCATAAAATTGTATACGCCTTCATATCCGGGATAGATGCCTTCGATCTTCACGGGTCCGGTAGCCGAATCAAGTATTTTGCGGAAATCATCCACCGTATTTACAGTCTTATTATCGGCCTTTAAGATCACAAATCCCTCCTGCACGCGAACCTTACTCAATAGACCTCTGCTTCCAATAGAACGGATCACGACGCCACCATTGATTCCAAGTTCTTTGGCCGCTTCCTTACTAACTGTTTGCAGGTCCGCTCCCAGTTTATCAAGCACTGACGTTCTCACTACTTCCATTGTTCCGGTGCTATTACGCAATGTCACATTTGATGTGATCTCTTTTCCATTTCGTTCATAAGTAATGGAAACCTTGTCCCCCGGGCGGTAAGTCGCGATCTGTCCAACCATTTCGGCTCCACTGGAAACGGGAACGCCATTTATCTTTTTGATCACATCCCCTTTTTGGATACCTGCAGCGTGAGCTGCGCCATCTTTAGGTACTTCGAGAACGTACACGCCTTCACCTTCCCTGATTCCATTTTGTTGTTTAAGCTCTTCGCTCAAATTTTCACGCGGGTACTGGATTCCAAGATATGCGCGTTGAACGGTGCCGTACTTGACGATGTCAGCAATAATCTTTTTTACGATGTTCACCGGTATGGTGAACGAATATCCGGCATATGCACCTGTTGGTGAAGCTATAGCTGAATTGATTCCTATAAGCTTTCCGTCTGTGGTCACAAGAGGGCCTCCGCTATTTCCAGGATTTACAGCGGCATCCGTTTGCAGGAACGACTCTACAGGTGTTGCACTCTGGCGCCTGTTGATCTCAAGAGTTCTTCCTTTTGCACTTACAATACCTGCCGTTACGGTAGCCTCGAGCATCAGCGGATATCCTATCGCCAAAACCCATTGACCAACTTTCACTTCATCTGAATTGCCGTACATAAGAAAGGGCAGACCCTTCGCGTCAATCTTTATAACCGCAATGTCGCTGCTGGGATCAGCACCAACCAGTTTTGCTTTGAAGGAACGCTTATTACTTAAAGTAACGGTGATCTCATCGGAATTATCAATAACGTGATTGTTCGTTACAATGTATCCGTCCTCGCTTATGATCGCTCCGGAACCGGAAGCCATCTGAGGTAGGGACTTTGATCTGTCGCCAAAAAAATCTTCTATGTCAAAATCAAACAGGTCTCCAAACGGACTTCTCCGAGGTAAGTTGTTGCTGACAGTAGCCGTGGATTTCGTCTTAATATGAACTGTTGCGGGGATTGCTGCCGCCGCAGCAGGAGTGAAGTCGAGGCTCGCAGGGACATTAGAAATGCCGTTGAAGCCTGCATAGTTAATCGGAACTTTTCCGGAATCTGTATTATTAGTGTTATAGAAATAGGTGCTGTCCTTTGTGAACTTACTGTAACCCCAGACGGTCAGTAGTGAAGTAGCAACACTCAGCACGACCATCCCTAAAATCTGCCTAAGTTTCATTGTGTAATGTTTATGTAATGGTTTCAAATAATATGCCTGACGAACAAATTAACGGTTTACAGGGAACTGCCGTTGGAACAAGCGGTCAGTTTAACATATAATTTACTAAGACCTTCGTAGATCAGTCAGTAAATGTAAAAATAAATGACTGGTTGTCAGAGGGACAGTAAAAATTTTTCGGTGTCAACCCCGTCCGCATAATCAAGGATTCCCGGTTGTTGAGCCTTTCCGAAATTTACATGGTTGCGACCGACAACGCATTGGATCGATTCATTGTTTTCGAGACTGTCTTCGACCTTACGTACATCATCATAGTATTCATAATGCAGCATTCCGATCGGTGAAAACACCGGTTCATTTTCTAACAATATCAAAGAGCCGTTTGTCATGTAGTATTTTCGATTCAGCATTAGTAAGGCAAGCTGGTAGTCATAATTGTTGCGATATTTATTGTGATCGAATAAATAATTATACTTCTTGAAAGCTTCAAGCAGAGGAAGGAAGTCATAATTTTTTGGAACGAAGATCTTGGTCACGTTCCTACATCCTAATCCGAAATACTGGTACACATCATCGGCAAGCGATTGCAATTCGCTTACTGTTTCATTGCCATCAAGTATTGAAACAGATGTCCGGTTTTTCCGTATAATATGCGGGTATTTAGAAAAGTAATAATCAAAATAACGCGAGGTGTTATTGCTGCCCGTTGCGATATATGCATCGCAACCTTTAAGCATATCGGAAAAGCTCACTAAGTCATTTACTTCGGGATCCCAATGCACCAGCCGTTCCACCAGGTGTTTGAGAAGTACTGCATCGCGAGACGATAATTTTATTGTTTGCCTGTGACCCGATAGAAAAGCGCACATAAAATCATGAAAACCTACTAATGGAATATTTCCTGCCATAACTATACCTACATTCTTTGAAGCAGCAGCTTCCGAAGGAATGGCATATTGCTGAGTGAATGTTTCAAGCCCGGTGGACGACAAATAATGACGGGCGATGTGATTACTCTGCAGATCCGTAAATTCAGGGATAAACCATCCGTTTTCTCGTTGGGCACGCTCTTTTACCGATGCCCAATGTTCATTATTTTCAAGTATATAATCGCCTAGTTCTTGCAATAAAACCAAACGTTGTTGTAAATTCATTCAGCTATATTTGTCGTACAAAAATAACAGTTTATCAATCCATAAAAACCAGAGAGATCATGGCTATCAAAATTACAGACGAGTGTATCAATTGTGGAGCTTGCGAACCGGAGTGTCCGAACAACGCAATTTACGAAGGTGGAGTAGAGTGGGCTATTTCTGATGGAACTTCGGTGAAAGGTTCTTATACATTGCTTGATGGTTCTGTGGTAGATGCAGACCAGCGCAATGAGCCGATCAGCATGGACACATATTACATCGTTCCAAATAAATGCACCGAATGCCAGGGGTTTCATGAAGAGCCTCAGTGTGCGGCGGTTTGTCCCGTTGACTGTTGTGTTCCCGATGAGATGTATAAGGAAACAGTTGAGGAACTGCTGGAAAAGAAAGAGAAGTTGCACATCTGATGTGCAAAACTTTTTATCGCAATACAGTTGTATTTCGCTCCATGAAGTAATACCTTTATAGAGGTTAATAAAAGTGCAACAGTATTGTTGCAGTTATCAGGCGGGTGATATTTCCCGCTGTAAAAAGGTGAAGGGGCAACTTCCTTCACCTTTGTTATTTTTGCGTCGCGTCATTAAATTTCTTGTCAGTATTCCCGTTTAGAGTCATATTTACGCGATTTTTCAATAAAGAGATAGTTCACGATGTCCGATAAGCCAAAAATTGCCTTTGTCACTGGCGGTTATTCAGGAGAAGCAGAGATATCCTACAAAAGTGCGTTAACCATAGAAAAGAATCTTGACAGGAGTCGGTATGAAATCTATAAGATCGACATTACTCCCAATGGATGGTTCTATGAACATGAGTCTGGACAGCGATCCGCAGTATGCAGGGAAGATTTTTCCATTCTCCTCAGTAACGAAAAAATAAATTTCGATGCTGTGCTTGTGGGGATTCACGGCACACCTGGTGAGGATGGCAAGTTGCAGGGATACTTTGATATGCTTCATTTGCCGTATACTTCATGTGATGCGGCAACTTCAGCACTTACATTCAATAAACGATATACGGTTGCTGTAGCTGCATTTTCCGGCATTCATGTTGCCAGATCCATGCACCTTATGAGGCAGAATCCCATTTCAAGCGAGGCAATTCTTTCCCAATTAAAGCTGCCGCTGTTTGTAAAACCAAGCAACGGGGGATCGAGTATTGGTATGAGCAAGGTGAATGAGGCAAATGAATTAGAGCCTGCGATTGAAAAAGCGTTTCGGGAAGATGAGCAGGTATTGATCGAGGAATTCATTCAGGGGCGTGAGTTTACCGTTGGTGTTTTCAGGTCGGCATCAGGTATCATTGTTCTTCCAATAACAGAAATAGAAACAAGAAAAGAGTTCTTTGATTTTGAAGCGAAATACCAGGGCATGAGTGTTGAAACCACTCCTGCCGTTATAAATGATAAAATGGCATCATTGATAAGAAACGATGCGCAACGCATTTACGAGGTATTTAATTGCCGGGGCGTTGTGCGGATCGACTTTATCTTCAATGAAAAGGAGGAGGTGCCTTACATGCTTGAAATCAATACTGTTCCGGGTCAAAGCGAAGCATCGATCGTACCACAGCAGGTGAGGGCGATGGGTTGGAATCTCAAAGAATTTTATTCAGCGCTTATTGAAGACGCACTAGGCCGTCGCATGTATGTTAACGCATAAGTACTAAAAGAAAAAACATAAAGGTGTTCAAACTCGTTACGTCAAAACCCTTGTGGGTAAATATACTAGTAAGCATTGCCCTGGCTGTAGTCATCGTACTGCTTTTCCTTTTTTCACTGCGGTTTTTCACAAAACATGGTAAAACGCTCACCATTCCCTCTGTAACGGGAATTACGCTTTCGCAAGCGCAAACACTTCTTGAGCAAAATGGATTTGAGATTGAAATACAGGATTCGGTTTATGTTGATACAGCTGCGCCGTTATCAGTACTTCGTCAATTCCCCGAGGCCGATGCTGTAGTTAAGGAAAACAGAACGGTCTATCTCACAATTAATCGTGCAGTGCCACCAACCATCGATATGCCGAACATCATCAATATGACGTTTCGCAGTGCAGAAATGGCTTTAAAACAATACGGACTGATTCTCGAAGACACTGTATATCGCCCCGACTTTGCAAAAAATGCTGTGCTCGATCAGTTGTACAACGGTGATCCAATTAAGCCAGGCACAAAGATACAGATGGGAAGCCCTATTGTACTGGTTCTGGGTAGTGGACTGGGGCAGGATGAGTTCAGCGTGCCAGACCTTTTTTCTCTCACTTACCCGGAAGCAGTCACGCTGCTTGAATCAAATAACCTTGGCGTAGGAGCAGTGGTAGTGGATACCGATGTAACCGATACCGCTCGCGCGTTCGTTTACAGGCAGCGACCTGAGAGGATCGGCTATGAGAACAGAGTGAATAGAATCCGGCCAGGACAAACCATTGACCTTTGGCTGAGTGTTCAGCGACCTATCCGTCAGGACTCTTTGCCCGCGCAGGTTCCAGATGTTTACTAAAAATCTATAGTATGCAACAGATAACAATCGACGAAGTAAAATCCCGCTTGGATGCAGGAGAAAATTTGAATCTGCTTGACGTTCGTGAAAACAACGAACGGGAAGAATTTAATATTGGCGGAAGGTTCATTCCACTTGGCCGGGTTACTGCAATGGATATTGATGACATTGAAGATCTCAAAAATGAAGAACTGATCGTTTATTGCAGGTCGGGTAACCGCAGCGGACAGGCTGCTACATTCCTTGAAACGATGGGCTTCACAAACGTAAAAAACCTGTCCGGCGGTATGAATGCATGGCGGGATAAGTTTACAAGCTGATATTAATTCCAGTCATCAGGTTTGTCCCGGCCATAGGAAAATAATAATTCTCAGTTACCATCTGTCCTTCGTACTGATAGCTGAAAGTATAACCATTGGGTTCATACAGGCGGTTGAACACGTTATTGATTTGCACAAGGAAGCTGATCTCACGAAATTTCTTAGTTGAAAGCGTGTAAGATAAATGCAGGTTCTGCACATAGTAAGAGCTCAGGCTTCTTGCTTTATTATTTGTGTTGTCGAGATACTGCCTGGAAACATATTTGGCAGGAGCTGCTATGCGCAATCCCTTCACGGGTGTCCATTCAACAGAAGCGCCTGCAACGACTGCTGGCGAAAAAGCAATGTCAGTAGTTCCATGGTTTACGGACTTTTGGCCACCATCATCATAATCATCGTAATACTCAGTGAAATCACTGATTCGATTCTTACTGAATGAAGCGTTTGCTGATATGCGCAATGATTTGCCTAAACGATGCGCAGCGCTCAATTCGATTCCCGCACGATAACTTTCCGGGATATTGGTCCGTGTATATGCACCAACGTCATTGACCTTTCCTGTGAGTACAAGTTGATCACGATACATCATGTAATAGAGGGTTGTCTGCAACTGCGTGTTAGCATTTCTCCATTCGTATCCCAATTCAAGGTCGTGTAAATGTTCGGGCACTGGTTGTTCATTTCCTCCCGCTTCGAAATCGTCGCGATTTGGTTCCTTAGATGCTTTCGAGTACGAGGCATATAACTGGTGATTACGATTTGAATATGTGATGCCCACTTTTGGATTCAGAAAAGTGTACTTGTTGGCGAAATAAATATCCGGGTTATCGCGAAAACCATTCAATTCATAATTTATGTGTCTGACTTGAACATCACCAAAGAGGTATAGGTTAGTACCGATTTTTCTCTGGTATTTCGCATATGCATTGAAGTCCGTTTTAGATGCAGGATTATTATACCATCTGTAGTTGTCTGAAATTCCAGCCTGAGCCCAAATGATTTGCCCAAAATGATTTCCCGCATACTTGCTCCAACCACCGCCCAGATCAATTTGATCAGCGTTGGATTTATACATCAAAGAAAAAACCTGTCCGTAAAATTCGTTGTCCAGCCACAATTGGCGGATCAGATCGGTTTCTTCAATCGTTTCATTTCCTGAAGTGAATGGTGGAAGACCATAGTCGCCATAAGATTCCCCAGCCTTATACTGTTCATAATAGCCTTTTCCTTTAGTAAGGAACACTGCTGTATTCAACGCAAGTTTACCGGAAAATTCATGATTGAAAAAAAGTTGATAATGGTCTTGTTGGTAATTGTCCACCTCATTATCATAAGGGCTGCCCGGCCGTTCCATGCCTGCATAATTCACCGTTCTATTGATCTTTAAATCGGCTTCAGAAACACCATTCCACGCCTGGTAAGTTTTCTCATTGCCTGACATGATATTAAGGCGAATGGAACTCTTGTTGGAAAGGTAAGCTGCGGAAACATAAAAAGATTTCAGATCAGTGGATGCACGATCGATATAGCCATCGCTATTGATCTTAGACAATCTTGCGTCGATCGTAAAATGATCATTAAGTAACCCGGTGCCAGCCTTGATGGTATGCTTCCACGTGTTGAAGCTTCCAAAAGCGTTGTTGATCTCGGCATAAGGAATGGTATTCACTTCATTCGTGCTGAAGTTAATGGTGGCTCCAAAAGCTCCGGCGCCATTCGAAGAGGTGCCCACACCACGCTGTACCTGGATGCTTGAAACGGAGGACGCGAGGTCCGGCAGGTTCACAAAAAATAAACCCTGTGACTCTGCATCATTATAGGGGATGCCGTTGATTGTCATATTGATCCGGGTAGCATCCGACCCGCGAATTCGCAAACCTGTATAGCCGATACCGTTGCCGGCATCAGAATTCACAATGACCGAGGGAACCTGGTCGAGCAAAAACGGCAGGTCCTGCCCAAGATTGAGTTTTTCAATGTCTTTCTTAGAAATATTTGTCTTTGTGAACGGCGCCTTATCGCCCGCCCGAATCGCCTTCACTTCAACCGGCTGCATGAAGAGATCGTAACGTTCCAAAGCGACCTCCACATTTTCACCAGCCTGGATGTTTCTGCGCACAAGTTTATAGCCGACAGAAGTAACTTCCATTGATGTGCCGGTTTGAGCCACCCTCGTAAGTTCAAAATATCCTGCGGCATCCGTTAATGTAAACTGGCCGCTGTTGTAAGAAATTGTTGCAGATTCGATGGGCTGACCCGTGCGCGCGTCAGTCACCCGCCCTGTAACGGATTGCGAGTTTGCCAATTGGCTGATACACAATGCGAGAAGACAGCTAAAAAAAACTTTCGAAAGTAATTTCATTCCCTTTAGATTTTTTTCGTTCAATAAAAAATTTGGGAATGCCTGAGTGAAGTAAAAACATGAAGTTTCGACCTTCCCTGCGCAGGCATTATCCTGATCAGGTTCTACGGGTATTATCTCAGCCTTTCATTGAAAAGCACCCCGGGAACGTCATCTCTACCTTGATGACGTTGCAAATATAAGCGCAATTTTTTTTTAAATAATTGTAACATCTGTGAGGGCGTTGCGTCTCAATCTAAAATCTTGATATGAAAAAGTTAGGAATACTATTGATGTTTGCCTTTTCGGCATCGGTTGCACTGGCCCAGGTGCAGATTAAGGATGCAAATGCGCAAAACCGCAACATTACAGGTTTCCACGGTATCGACGTGGCAAGTGGAATAGATGTGTTGCTTACCCAGGGAAACAGCGAAGGAGTGGCAGTAAGTGCCTCAGATCCCAGGCATCTGGAGCGTATTCGTACCGAGGTGAAAAATGGCGTGTTGCATATTTATTATGATAACTCTTCTAAGGACTGGTTCAACAACGGCAACCGCAAGCTGAAAGCATATGTATCCATTAAAAATATAGACGTTCTGCATGCATCTTCGGGTGCACAGGTGAACGTGGAAGGCGCAGTAAAATCAAATAAACTGGACGTTGAAGTGTCAAGTGGAGCATTGATCAAAGGGGAATTCCAGGTAGAAAATATGGATGTTGAACAAAGCAGCGGGTCAATAGCCCGTATCTCCGGGAATGTTGCAGCGCTTAAGGTTGAAGGAAACAGCGGCAGTATCTTCGATGGCTACGACCTCGAAACCAGTACCTGCGATGCGGAAACCAGCAGCGGAAGCATCGTTCGCGTAACTGTAAACAAAGAACTCTCAGTAGACGCAAGCAGTGGAGGGAAGATATCGTACAAAGGCACAGGAGTAATTAAAAATATCAACACCAGCAGTGGTGGTAATGTTTCCCGTAAAAGCTAAGCTCAAAAACTATCGAAATGAAAAATACAGTAATTGCAATTGCCATTATGTTGTGCTCAACCATGGTTGTAGCTCAAAAGCAGGTGATCTCTGATGCAAACGCGCAGGATCGCAACCTTAAAGGATTTCACGGAATAAAGGTTTCGCACGCCATAGATGTTATTATTTCCCAGGGCAACGAAGAAGGTGTGGCGGTGAGTGCGAAATCGGATGAGTACCGCGACAAGATCCGCACGGAAGTAGAGAACGGGATCTTGAAGATCTGGTACGATGAGAAATCCTGGAAAGGAGGGAATCGCCAACTTAAAGCTTATGTATCAGTGAAAAATATTGATCTGATACAAGCTTCGGGTGCATGTGATGTTGTTGTAACTGGAAACTTAAAAGCGAAAGATCTAAGGCTGGTGATGTCTGGTGCCAGTGACTTCAATGGTACTATGGATGCTGAGTTTGTGGATGCAGACCTCAGCGGTGCTTCGGACGTAGTTGTCAAAGGAAGTGTTGACGGAATAAAGATCGAAGCAAGTGGGGCCAGCAGTTTCAAAGGATATGATCTGCAGGCAGAAAAATGTGATGTACGTGCAAGCGGTGCATCAGATATAAGTATCACGGTGAATAAGGAGTTGAACGCCCAGGCGTCCGGTGCCAGCGGTGTAAATTATAAAGGCGCGGGTGTCATCAGGGATATAAAGACAAGCGGTGCAAGTAGTGTTTCCCGCAAAGGATAAACCAAGCAGGTGCCTCTGATATCAGAACGCCCAATCAAGGAAAGCCGGAAAACTTTTCTTCCACGAAGGCCAGTCATGCTGGCCTTCTTTTGCTTCTATCACCTGCAGATCTGAAGGTGAAAAGTGACGATAATTCTTAAGTGCCTCTACAACGTCTCTGGTATCGTCAACCACATCAATTATTCCATCGCCGTCGCGATCAGATGTTTCTTCTTTTTGGCCTGCATAAAACCAGAATTGCTGGCCAGGCTTTTTACGGGATGCCCGGATCTTTTGGATCACAATCCGGTTTTTATCATTATCGTATGTTTTATCAGCGGCGTCCTTATCGCGCCACCAGAAAGACCCTGAAAAAATGCCTGCCTTATCAATCTTTGAAGAATTATTCCATGCTACATCAAATGCAGACAACCCACCGAGCGACATACCGGCAATGGCAACATTTTTGAATTTCCGAATACCCGACTTTTTTGTTACAAAAGGAATCAGTTCATTACCTATGAAAGAACTGTAATGATCCGCCTTGCTCCCACGACCAGTGAAATCGGGTTTACCGCTGACGCCATATTCCTGCATTCGATCGCCTGCATGTATTGCAACCACGATCAACGGACCAATCGATCCAGACTTAAACATACTGTCGAGAATACCTGCCAGACCAAGTTGCTGAAGTTCGTTTCCATCATTTAACAAGAGGAGATTCCAGGAATCTTTATCATCGGGGAGTTTGGTATTCATGATGGTCAATTGCACTTTGCGTTGCAAATGACGGGAATACAATTCATCCTGGCGTATTGTGCTTTGGCCGGAACAAGCGAGTGTAAAACAAATTATAAGTGCTGCTAAGAACTTCATTTGATGAAAGTACAAATTGTCGTTTTGAATGGAAATCAAAAAACTATTTTGCTGATATAAAGAAACGCCTTACATTTGCAACCCACATCGCGAAGTAGAGCAGCGGTAGCTCGTCGGGCTCATAACCCGAAGGTCGGAGGTTCGATCCCTCCCTTCGCAACTAAGAAAGGCTCGAGAGAGCCTTTTTTTATTACCTAAATTTGTTCGTTGAACAGATGAACGGATCCTTAAAGAATGAAAGCAGGTTTTGTCAGCATTTTTGGCCGGCCCAACGCGGGCAAGAGCACTCTTCTTAATGCATTGATGGGTGAAAAACTTGCTATTGTTTCTCCAAAAGTTCAAACTACCCGCCATAGAATTAAGGGCATACTTACAGGTGACGACTACCAGGTGATCATTTCCGATACCCCCGGTATCATAGAGCCTAAGTATAAGCTTCACGAAAAAATGATGTCAGCCGTACGCTCCGCTCTTGAAGATGCGGATCTGGCGATATTTCTGGCAGACGTACGCGACAACTGGATTGAACTGGATCAGTTGTTTCATTCGCTACGCCTCAAAGCGCCGGCGCTTGTAGTGATCAACAAAATCGATTCGGTATCGAAGGAACGTGTTGAAGAAGCGATTGAGTTTTTCGGTTCGAAAAAATATTGCCGCAAGACGTTTAGCATATCAGCTTTAAACCAGGTAAATGTTGATGCGTTACTTCAGGAAATCATCTCGATGATGCCGGATGGTGAGCCGTTTTTTGAAGGAGATGAGATATCAGATCTGCCTACAAAATTCTTTGTAGCGGAGCTTATAAGGGAGAATATCTTTAAGATCTTCAAAGAGGAGATCCCATATCACACTACCGTAGTGATAAACGAATTCAAAGAGAAGTCAACACTTATCAAGATTCGCGCAGACATAGTGGTCCAACGCGAGACGCAGAAGGGAATCCTTTTAGGTGGTGGCGGAAAAATGATCAAACAACTGGGAACCGAATCGAGGAAGGAGATTGAGAACTTTCTAGGTCAGAAGATATTCCTTGAGTTGTTTGTAAAAGTGCGTCCCAAGTGGCGCGATAACGATACCATGTTAAAAGAATATGGTTATTATTAATTGATAGAAAGAAACAGTATATGTCCGGATTTACAGTTGCTATTGTTGGTCGTCCTAATGTTGGTAAGAGTACTTTTTTCAATCGCCTGCTTGAAAAAAGAAAGGCGATCGTAGATAATATTAGTGGCGTTACCCGGGACAGGCAATACGGCATTGCTGACTGGAATGGCAAGACGTTCAATGTAATTGATACGGGTGGTTTTGTTCCGCAGAGTGAAGACGTTTTCGAACGCGAAATAAAGAAACAGGTATTGATCGCACTGGAAGAAGCAAATGCTTTGGTATTTATGGTAGACGCTACAACCGGCATTACAGATCTAGATGAAGCAATGGCCGACGTCTTAAGGCGAACATCGAAGCCGATATTTCTTTCTGTAAATAAAGTGGACAATCATGACCGGCTGCTTGAAGCAACGGAGTTCTATGCACTCGGCTTTGATAATATATTTTTTGTCAGTGCTATGACGGGTAGCGGTTCCGGCGAATTGCTGGATGCCGTGGCCGAATTAATACCGGAGGAAGTTCCTGACGAAAATAAGTCGGCAGAAGAGCTTCCAAAGATCGCTATCATAGGTCAGCCCAATGTGGGCAAATCTTCTTTACTGAATGCATTGGTTGGAAAGGAAAGAACGATTGTAAGTGACATTGCAGGAACCACGCGTGATACGATACACACTCACTACAATTTATTCCAGAAAGAATTCATACTGATCGACACAGCCGGAATTCGCCGCAAGACAAAGGTTCATGAGGACCTGGAATTTTACTCTGTGATTCGCGCAATCAAAGCCATGGATGAAGCAGACATTTGTCTGCTATTGCTTGATGCAACGAAAGGCATTACACAACAGGATCTGAACATCTTTGGACTGGCCGCCAAAAAAGGTAAGGGGATCGTGGTGCTGGTGAACAAGTGGGACCTGGTTGAAAAAGAAACCAACACGGCAAGGGATTATGAAAAAGAACTAAGACAACGCATTGCTCCGTTTACGGACGTGCCCATCCTTTTCATTTCAGTGAAAGATAAACTGCGCATATTTAAGGTGATCGAGACAGCTCTGGAAGTTTATGAGAACAAGCAGCGGAAGATCCCGACCTCGAAGTTGAATGACATAATGTTGAAGGCGATTGAAGCTTATCATCCACCGGTTGTTAGAGGTAATCCGATAAAGATTAAGTACATCACTCAACTGCCGACCAACGTTCCGTCATTCGCGTTTTTCAGCAATTTTCCCGATGACATCAAGGAACCTTACCGGAATTATCTTGAAAATCAGTTGAGGCAGAATTTTAATTTTACAGGTATTCCGATTCGCATATTCTTCCGTAAAAAGTAAGGCCTGGCGTGACTGAGGATATAGGTTTATCAGTGGGTGAACAATTAAATATGGCTGGCCTGTTAGGAAGGACAAAAAAAATTTGTATCATTGAGCTCTCAATGTTTCTACTCCATGTCCGTAAACCTCTGTGGTAAAGCGCTGAAATAGTAGTACTTATCCAACCCGTTTTAAAACCTGCAAGATCCATTCTCCTATCATTTCAGTTTAATGCTAAATCTCGATCTATGCGGAAATTTTACATGATTGTTACCTCTTGCCTTTTATTTTCCATTGCGGCAACTTCTCAAAATCGCTACTGGGTGGGCCCTGGAACTGGCGGTAACTGGAATTTGGCTGCCAATTGGGCGGCTACAAGTAATGGTGCTGGTGGTGCATCGGTTCCCGATGGTGCAGGATTCGATGTAATATTCGACCGCTCTGCAGTAATACTGGTTGATGTAGCGGATCTTGACCTCACAAGTATGAGAGTTACAAACAATTCCGATGTAAGGCTGTATGTTACGGCAAACACAACAATGAATCTGTTGAGCACCGATGCAGTGGCTCAGGCTCTTCGGATAGACAATGGCAGTGTTCTTACCGATAGTGTAAGCGGTGATGCCGACTTTGCAGCAGTGTTTGCAAATAATTCGAAGGCAACCATTGCAGGAACATGGCGTTTCAATAACTCAGCTACTCCGGCTAATATCGGATCGCATTTCACATTGCCTGATGTTACCGGCTTTCAAAATGATGTGGCTGTCAGCGGAACTATCTACGTTGGAAACACTTCTATGTTCGGTACTACGGTTACTCACAACTATCTAAGATTTCTTGCAGGTTCGGTATTTCATAACGACGGCAATGTAAGCGTAAATATCAATGCAAATTACAATGCTGCTTCTACCATCCTGATAACGGGAAGAACCACTACTGGTGCTACTTTCCAGGGAAATCGTCCCATACCGAATGTAATATATGATTGTCCCAATCAACAGGGTAACCTATCAGTGAATCTGATCAATCGAACTGTTACGGGTTCGTTTACCGTATTAAATACTAACAATCGCGAATTGCAGTTGGTAGGTAATGGTAATGCCGCTACTCCGCAGACCATTAATGTTATCATCAACGGAAGCCTGAACATCAGTGGAAATTCCCGCGTTGTACTTTCAAACGTTGGATCTGATAACAAGACCATTTATGTTCAGGTGCAAGGTGATGTGAATGCCGGTGGGGTAGCATTCGATCTTCAAAAACATTTCTTCGAAGGCTTGGTGGACAACCGTCCAACAGTTCTGCGGGTCGCAGGCAATATCGCACATACCGCAGGTACATTCACTGCTTCTTCTGCTAAAACGGATGCAGATTCCAGCCTTTTCATTATCGAAATGAATGGAACTTCTGCGCAAACGATCAGCTCAGTAACTGGAAGTTTTGATAATGCGGCTAACCAGGTAGAGTTGCTGATGAACAATGCTTCCGGAGTTACATTGCTTAGTCCTCTGGCAATCGGACGCCTGAGCTTCAACAGTCCCAACAAGGGAGTGCTCACCACTACAATGGCAAACATACTTACCATCAATAACCGATCTGCGGGTGTACGTCCGGTATTGATGCCAGCTGATAATGGTTATGTTGATGGCCCTATTCGCCGCCGAACTCAGGCTACAGGAACATATGAGATACCCGTGGGCAAAAATGGAAATTTGAGGATGCCTGAAATCATCACAGAAAGTGATGTGGAGTCTTTCTATATAGTTGAATACTTTGATGAACCATATACCGATCTTTCGGTCCAGGAACCTTTAAGAGGTGTTTCGGATGCTGAGTATTGGATGATTTCAAGAGAGTCTGGTGCCAATGCTGCTGTGCGTCTCTTCCTCGAAGGAGCAGTTCCCGGAGCTTTAGCTTCCGATGCGATATTTGTTGCAAGACATAACGGTGTTGACTGGTTAAGTGCCAAAGGACAAAATGGTACTGCCTTAACGCCTGGAACGGTAACTGAAGGGTTCGTTACATCTGAGATCCAAATCGACTTCAGTCCATTTACTCTTGGCTATGGTGCTCAGGCAGCGCTGCCAATTCACCTGGTTAATTTCAATGGAAGGAAGATTGGTTCAGGAAGAGCACAACTTACCTGGAGTGTTTCGAGTGATGCGCATCCTGAAAGCTTTGAAGTATTCCGTTCAACAGATGGAAGGAATTTTGTTTCCGTAGGAAAAGTCAGCGGTGCAGCTTCGCGTTATGATTATGATTTTGAAGATGCTAAAATGCAGAATGGTCATAACTTCTATCGGCTGAAGATGTACGATAAGGATGGATCAGTTAACATGAGTAAGGTGATCACAATCATGAACGGATCAAATGGATTTTTTATCACGTCCATGATACCAACAATGGTTCGCGACAGAGCTCGTGTAAACATCAGCTCATCAAGAAAAGGAAGTGTTCAATTGGTGGTAACTGACGTTCAGGGAAGAGTGGTTCACACACAGGTTGCATCCATTGCTTCGGAGAATCAGGAAGTATGGGTTGATCTGTCAAAGCTTGGATCAGGAGCTTATCATCTGACTGGTTACTTTGCGAATGAACGCTCCGTACCAATGCGATTTGTAAAACAATAGAAAAGGTTAGTTTGTTACAATAGAAATCCCTTCCACCCGGAAGGGATTTTCTTTTTTATAGCTGTGAAAAACGCATTCGTTATTGATGTATTCACCATTGTGTTGTTTAAGGTTGCAGGTAGATTGCAAACACAATGAGAACATATGAAGGGGAGGAAGCTGATGCGTTTTTCGTTGATTGCTTTTAGTATGTTTCTGGCTGGAAACATTCAATTGAAAGCGCAATGCAAATGGGACGGAGAAGGAAACGATGGACAATGGAACAACCCTGCCAATTGGACGGGAGATACTCTTCCGAGCGGAATGTCCAGCGTTGTGCTTGATAACTCGTATTGGAACGGTTCTTACACTGTTGAGCTGAGTGGACCAGAAACAGTTACGATTCAATATCTTCACATTGCTCCCGGACAGTTAAACGCCATCAGACTGCTTATACCGACATCGAACAAGACGGCTCCTGCTTTGCATGTTGATGGAACAGGTTACAGCATTACCTTAAAGAATGGTGGAATAATTCAAAACTCTTCCGGCGCTTCCAGTGGGGCAGTGATTGGCCTCGCCGATTCAATACAGATCAGAAATGGCGGACATTACATTCATAACACATCACGGTCACATGCAACGCTTGTAGGTAAACTTTCGCGCGCCCCAGGTACGGAAGAAGGAATATTTGAATTTCGAATACCTGACGCTTCTGCAACTATTTCGTTAAGCGACCGTGTCTTCGGTAGCCTGATGTTAAATGCGGACACCGGCACTATCAACTATACCGGAGCCGGAACAAACGGAATAAGTGTCAGGTCGACACTTAATTTAGGCACCGGTGTCCGGTTAAATCTCAATTTCACAGATACCTTCAAAGTTGCGGGCGATTTTGTTATGAATGGTTCTTTCATGAATCTGGGAAGCACAAACAGGTCACTTACATTTGATTTGTTGCGCCATACGATCATCAACAACTCCATAATCACTAATACAGGTTCTGCGACTCCAAAGATTCGATGGGTAGGCAATTTAAGGCAGAGATTGAAAGTTGCGGGATCAGTGAACGAAACAATAGTCCTGGAATTTGCAAATCCAAATGGATTGATATTGGAGGACAGTATGGTGATAAGGGGCGTAGCTACTTTAAGCAGTGGAAACATTATATCCAGCATGGATGCGCCGCTGATAATTGATTCATCAGGATTTCTCCAGGCAGATAGCTTAAAAACGAACGTGTTTATTGATGGGCCTGTCGTCTTAAGGAGTTACAGCAACCGACCACATGTAATGATACCAATAGGTTCAGCTTCGGAATTAAGATGGACCGGCTTGAAAGACTTCATAGGCGAAGTGCGGATACAATATCGAGCTTCGAATCCCCAGCTGCTTTCAGATAGAATGCAGGGAGTACATCATATTTCTTCACATGGATACTGGGAGTTGACCAATTTGAAAGAAGGAAACCAATTTGCGTTACAGTTGAGTTTCAATGATGCGAACCAGGCTGGGATCACTGATTTGTCATCGCTGGCTATTGCAACATTGAAACAAGGCATTTGGAATGGATTAAGTACTGCTGGTTCAACAGGGTCTGCTGGTTCTAATGGAAGTATTATCAGTCAAAAGTTGGACGAGGATTCTGGTACTGCTTATTTTACTCTTGCCTCCCTGATTGCGTCTGAAAATCCGTTGCCTATTATTGATTCAATATTAAGACGCAGATACCCTGTAGAAAGGATAATGGATAAGCCAACAATTCTATATGGCTCAAAGGAAAGGGGTACGGTGATGGTCTTGATACAATCCGCAAAAAGGGTGAGGATGCAAATAGTGATCATGAATTCCATTGGGCAGATTATTTATTCCGGAATGCACGATCTGGAGAGAGGAAAAAACAGAATAAATTGTTTTATCGGCAATAGGCATGTTACATTTATTCACATATTTGGATTATTTTCGAATCATCGCACCAACGTAGTAACTGTTGGCAACTAGTCCTCCAATTCCCTTGATTTACTATGCCCTTTATAGCATATAAATCAAACTGAATGAAACGAATACTTTTACTCTTTTCAATTTTTCATCTTGTTCTCTCCGGCTTTGCAACTACTTATTATTCCCAGGGATCATTGAACCCTGCGTTATTGACGAGCTGGAATACTGTAAGAACAGGAGGAGGCGCTACACCTGCTTCGCTTACACTTCCTGGGGATGTATTTGTAATTCAAAGTGGCCATTCAATGGTTACTTCAACAAACATTTCGATTGGCGCTGCCGGTTCAACATTACGCGTTGAGGAAAACGGAACGCTGGTAGGTGCGAACGCGATTAATTTGTCGGGCGTTTTCGAAATTCAGGATGGAGGCACCTACATTCATAACAATACATCGATTGGCATCTTCAACGGTACCGAAAATTTTGCGGCAGCATCAACCGTGCAAATCGAACAGTGGGTATCAAATGACGCCGGATTACCAACGCAGGTCCAGTGGGGCAATCTGATCATCGCAAGAAACATCGGTGCAAATCTTAGCTGGCAATTGTCCGGCTCATTAACTGTTGTAAGGGGCAACTTTGAAATTAACTCCACCGGTGAAGGATCGGTAGTGCTGACTGAGAATGAAAACCAGTTACTCACCATTGACGGTGATCTTATCGTAAATGCGGGGACTCTGATTGTAAAGTCTGGTAGCGATGCTGGCACTTTCAGTAATATCCAGGTGAATGATGACATTAGTATAAACGGCGGGATCCTTGATCTTGGCCTTGTTGATTTTATCGGAAATAATTATCTGCGATTCAAAGGCGATCTAACAATCATGTCAGGTGGCGAACTTATATCGTCATCACAGTTCGCATTTGTTGACGCAAATGGTACCGAACGTCAGTTTATTACTGCTGAGAATCCCGTTAGTGCAAGCATAAGGATCAGCCAGGGATCAATGGTTGATTTGGGATCGCCATTGATCTTTTTGGAAGGAATGTATTTCGTTGTTGCAGGGACGCTTAATGCGGGAATGAACATAATAAGTTTACCGGAGGGGCAGCTGTTTGTTCCAGGGGGTACACTGAATACAAGCGTGGGCGTTGATCTTATTAACGGAAACTGTACTGTTTGTACGGGCGATGGTGAAAATGTTTTTGTTGATTGGTGCAAAGCAACCGGCTCCCGCGGTGCGCTCAATGCAACACAGGGGACTCTTTTATTCAGTCAATCCCCGGCATCAAACTTATATATCGGTTACGAATCTTCGCCCGGCGATGTAAGCATCGTCAACGGCACTATTTCATTCACGGAAGAGGGCAGGCCAACGGGTCGCGGAAGTGTTGTGCTATCGGCCAATTCAAGTCTTTTTCTCGATGCAACGAGTTTTATCGAAGGCCGCGCATTCTATAATGCAAACGGGGGAAAGCTAATAATTGGTTCGGTGGATGGCATCACTGTAAATGAAGAATTTGGCGCGATCATAGTTGATGGGGCACGTAATTACAATGCGAGCGGCAGAAATAGTTTTGAATATCGTGGCGAAGAAGACCAGGTAACGGGTAATGGACTGCCGTCAACTTTCAGCGGCGATCTTATCATCAACAATCTTGCGGATAGAAATGTTTTGTTGACTGACCCTGTAACGATCCAGAGTGGCGGCAAACTGCAACTTCAAAATGGAAACCTGGTTACTATTGGCAGCGATGTGCTGACCCTGGCGGGCGGTGCTACTACGCAGGGTGGTTCAAAGCGTTCATTCGTTGATGGCAGATTGATCAGAAAGGGAAATGGCACACTGGTATTCCCGGTGGGAAAGAACGGTATTTATTCACCTGTGACCTTAAATGGTAATGCAGGTCAGGCGACGGATGAACACTCTGCTGAATACTTTCCCGGAAATCCTCGTTCAACATATGACGGTACACTAATTGACCTGCAGGTGTTAAGTGCAATTGAATACTGGCGCATCGAACGTATAAATGGAGAAGGTGCGCGGCTGTTGACATTACCATTTGGCGCACACAGCGGAGTTACCGACCCGTCAACAATTGTGGCTGCATACTTCGACGGAAATTCTTTCTGGCATAATTATAAACAAACGGCAGGATATACGGGAACAGCGCAGGGCGGCACGATCACTACATCAACTGCCGCATTCGGAATTTTTTCACTGGGGTCAACTTCTGCCGAAAATACATTGCCATTACGACTTCTCACCTTTGATGCGAAGAAGCAGGGAATGGATCGACTCATCAACTGGGAAATATCGTTGGGTGATAATCCTGTATATTTCGAGGTGCTCGCGTCAGTTGATAACAGGAATTTTGTGAAGCTTGGTACGGTGAATGCATCCCTGCCTCAATTGAAATATAACTTTGTTGATAGAAATTCTTTGGATGAGACAACCTATTACAGGTTAAGAGTAGTTGGCGTGGATGGTAAAGTATATCATAGCCGTATTGTCGTTGTTTTTGCTGGAACCAATAACCAGAACCTCATCACTCTTTATCCAACGATAACAAGGGGTTCAGCAACGCTATCTGTGACAAGCCCTGATAGTAAACGCTTGCAGGTAACAGTTTCAGGTGTGCAGGGTACAATAATTCAGCATCATTTCATGCAGCTGAAAGCAGGTGAAAACCGTTTGAATATTGATCTGTCTTCACTTTCGCCCGGAACTTACCTGGTAACTACGATCGACGAAAGAAACAAAAGACAAACACTAAAGCTTATAAAACAATAAAGGATCAAAAAAAAAAGCGGGGAGATATCCCGCTTTTTTTTATTCAATATCTGTTGCAAGAGTTTATGCTTTCTGAAGCTTTTTGCTGCGTGCCGCCGGTTGCTTCGCGACTTTTGCCAACAATGCATCTACCTGTGACCGGAATTCAACCAATGCCTTCCTTTCATGTTTAATGAAGGAGTTCTTTTCCAGGTCGCCGATTACCACCTTAAGCTCCTCGTCGTTTTCATATACCATCTTTCGGAAGGGATTGTTGTAATCTTTCGCGCGGGACTCGTAAATGCTTTCAACCATCCACTCTTTAGTTGCAACACTTTGCTGTAGCAGATCTGTAATCGCATCAATACCTGAGGTTTTCAAATTCGCTCCAAACACTTTTTGATACGCTGCCAATGCGTGATTGAACCGGTCGCTCATGTAGCCTTCTGCCTGTTCAAGGTAGAACCGATGAACTTGCTCCCAGCTTCGCACTCTGGAAGACTTGATGCGATCAACAAGTTTATTCACCTCTTTGTCAATGATCAACTGGCCACCGATATTTTTCCAACGGGTGAGTAAAATACGCGAAGGCATGTTGTCCTGCAGGTCTTGTAACGTATTGTATTGCTCCGCGTGCATTCGCTGAATGATTGCGGTTGCCGTATAATACGCTATCAGTCGCTTAAATATCTGGTACGAAGGGCCAATCTTGATCACGCACACTTTTCGCGAAGAATTTTCAAAACCCCTTGCATTAATTTCCAGTTGCTTAAGCAAAGGATCATTTCCTTCCAATAGCTCTTCTCCCTTCTTCAGGATTGCCTGGGGTGAAGCATCTTCATTGCCTGTCGATCTGTAGAAAGATTCGCCTACCAGCTTTTTGAAAACCTCGAGTGCTTCTATCATTTCATTCACTGAATCCGGAGCCAGAAAGTCAAACTCAAGAAGTTGTTTTTTCTCTATACGCTGGTCGCGATCAACATATTTCCACGAATTTCTTGCCAACGCATACATGTTGTACTGAAACCAGTATGCCGGCATAACGACAAGTGTATCGTTCGACACATTATTGCTAACCAGCGAAAACGGTATAGGGATGTTCAGCTCATAAGGATAGTCACCTTTAGAGAGGATCGTAAATGAAGCAAACTTTGAATTGTGTTTAAGACTTACACAGAGTCCTGGCCAGAAGCCGCGTCCCGCAATGATTTCACCGTCGGCACCTCTTGAATTATGATTGGATCCTACAGTTGCACCTGCTGCCATGTTTGATTGTCCCTGCACCAGTGCAGCGCACAAAAATGAGTTGTTATGGTGTTGTTCATGCGAAGGAAATATGAGCGAGTTCAATACTTCGCAACAGGATATCGTCGAACTGTTTCCGAGGTAAGAATTGATCAGACGCGCACCATACTTCAGCTGTGAATGCGATGCCATAAAGAATCTAACGGCCTTCACTCCATAGAAGAGGCGGCATCCCGGGTCGATGATCCCATTTACCAACTCACAACCTTCCCCAATCTGAGTTGTTGCTTCAGGTGTTGAATTGATGGTAAGATTCTTTAATTTATTAGCTCCTTTAAGGTATGCATCCGACCCGATCTTAACGTCTTTGATGATCTTGCAGTTCTTGATAACCGTGCGGTCCCCAATGGTGCCATAAAATCCGCGACGTCTATCGTGATCGCTTTCGGTGAAGGTTTTTAACTTCTGTTGAAACTGTTCGTCATCCCTATGTTGGGTCCACAGATATGCATCACCTGGCAACATGCCGTCGAATGGAATGATCTTGCGTCCGCCATTTTCATTACACAGTTCTATCCATATTCTGATCGACTCGTCTTCACCTTCTTTTAATGTGCCGTTTCCAAACTTCGCGTAGTCTGTGGTTGCAAGTTCATTGATGTTCACCAAGATCACATCATTTCCGATAATGTAATGAGACACATAATTGACATTATCTATAACAACATTGTCTCCCACATCACAACTTATGATAGTACTGTTGTATAAACCAACCGGACGTCTGAGGTTGTTGAACTCAAGATAATAGGGTTCAAGTTTGCCGATGCGCACGAGTCCAAAGAACTTGCAATTGTGTACCAGTTCCGGGGTGAAAGCATCTGACACAACGAGATTGTTCCAGTTATCCGATGTATTCCTATTTCGGACAAGCACTTCAATTTCGTAAGCTGAAAGTTGACGGTACCCGTGCGAACGCGTGTTCTGCGCGTTACGCAAATAGTATTCGTCAGCACCCTTTGGAAGAAACTCTGAAGGAATAAAATTATATCCCAGGGTGTTTATGGGGCTGCGGGTAATCTGGTTCATGGTTACTAGTTGAGTTATTCTACCGTTACAGACTTAGCGAGATTCCGCGGTTTGTCTACATCGAATCCTTTTGCTACTCCAATATGATATGCAAGAAGCTGAAGCGGGATAGTGCTTAACATCGGTGCAATCAATTCATCCGCCTCCGGAACTTCAATATAATCATCAACCATTTGCGGAATGGCTTCGTCGCCCCGCGTAACAACAGCAATTACCTTACCCTTGCGAGCTTTGATCTCCTGTATGTTGCTGATGATCTTTTCATGGTAGGAATCTTTCGTTGCCACAAAAACCACTGGAAGACTCTCATCCACCAGGGCTATCGGACCGTGCTTCATTTCTGCAGCAGGGTATCCTTCGGCATGGATATAAGAGATCTCTTTTAATTTCAATGCACCTTCGAGGGCTACAGGGAAATTGTAACCGCGTCCCAGGTATAATGCATTATTCGCGTCCTTGTATTTAGTAGCGATTTCTTTCACCTGCTCATTCGTTTCAAGCGCAGTCTTGATCTTATCCGGCAATGTCTGCAATTCACTCAGCAAATGCAGATAGCGCTTCTCATCAATGGTTCCTTTCGCATGTGCGATCTTCAAAGCAATCATCGTCAAAACGGCAAGCTGTGCAGTAAATGCCTTGGTGCTTGCAACACCGATCTCAGGTCCAGCGTGCGTGTAGGCACCCGCATGAGATAAGCGGGCAATAGAAGATCCCACAACGTTCACAACGCCGAGTATGATGGCTCCCTGTTCTTTAGCTTTTTCGATGGCTACAAGAGTATCGGCAGTTTCTCCACTCTGTGATACAGCTATGATCACATCACCTTTATGAATCACCGGGTTCCTGTACCGGAATTCAGAAGCATATTCGACTTCTACCGGCGTCCGGCACAATTCTTCAATAATGTATTCCGCGATCAAACCGGCGTGCCAGCTTGTACCGCAGGCAATGATCAATATCCGGTTTGCAGCTTTTAGTTGATCGATGTGATTGTGAATACCAGACATCGTGATGGTACCAGCCTCCGCATCGAGGCGTCCCCTTAAACAGTCGAAGATGCTCGTTGGTTGTTCAAAGATTTCTTTAAGCATGAAATGATCGTAACCACCTTTCTCAATTGCAGCAAGCTCCATATCCAGCTTGGTGATGTAAGGTGTCACTTTTTCATTGCCCAGGTTTTTGAGGATCAATTCATCGGGCTTAATGATCGCAAGTTCATAATCGTTCACGTAAACCACTTCCTTGGTATATTCTATGATCGGCGATGCGTCCGAAGCGAGGAAGTGCTCGCCCTTGCCAATGCCGATCACCAGCGGGCTTCCCTTACGTGCGGCGATCAATGTATCAGGATTGTCCTGGTCAATAAGCACAATCACATAAGCACCCACAATGCGCTTGAGGGCAATGCGAACAGCTTCTTCAAGACCAACTTTATTATTTAACTGGATGTCTTCGATAAACTTCAGGAGCACTTCAGTGTCCGTATCGCTCACAAAAGAATATCCTTTACTGGTAAGCTCCTGGCGCAGTTGAGCATAGTTTTCAATGATGCCGTTGTGTATCATTGCGAGCTTGCCATTTGCAGAAGTATGAGGGTGGGCATTGCGGTCGCTTGGTTCACCATGCGTTGCCCAACGGGTGTGGCCGATCCCTGCATTTGCATGCATATCCCTTCCAACAAGGGAATCTTCCAACTCAACCACCTTTCCTTTCTTTTTATAAACTTTCAATCCACCGTTCAGGATGGCAACACCGGAGCTGTCATAACCTCGGTATTCGAGCCGTTTAAGGCCTTTCAGAATGATCGGGTAGGCTTCGCGGCTACCGATGTAAGCAACAATTCCACACATTTGCAGTTTTTTTAGTTTTAATAGAATACACGTGCTTTCGCGACGCGAAAATGTTCAAAATAATTGATAAGACAAAACTCTTAGTGGCTACAATAGGAATTGTATGGTTTCAAGCGGATTGGTATATCTTTTCGTTCTGGCAAATGCGTCGTCAGAGAGTGTTCGGGCTCTAAAGTAATATTCCTTCCATGAACATGAAAGCTAACGAAAAATATATTACCAGGCCGGTCACATCAACAAGAGTGGCAACGAATGGAGCCGATGATGTTGCGGGATCGGCACCGAGTTTCTTAAGGATGATGGGCAGCATTGATCCGGTTATAGTTCCCCATAACACCACACCGACAAGGGAGAACCCTACGGTGAGGGCAATGAGCATGGTATGATCGCCATAGGTGTGAAATATTGAATTCCATATAACTACCCGGAAACAACCTATCAGACCCAGGATGGTTCCCAATAAAATTCCTGAAATGATCTCTCTTTTCAGCACTCTCCACCAGTCTGCAAGCGTGATCTCGCCAACAGCCATCGCCTGGATGATCAGGGTGGATGCCTGGGAACCACTGTTACCGCCGGATGATATGATCAGGGGAACGAAGAGTGCGAGCACTACGGCTTTCGCGATCTCGTCCTCAAAGTATCCCATGGCCGTGGCGGTGAGCATTTCGCCAAGAAACAATACGATCAGCCAGATCACCCGCTTTTTAAAGAGTTTGAGGATGGGCATTTCAAGGTACGGTTCATCCAATGCTTCAGTACCCCCAATCTTCTGCATGTCCTCACTAAACTCTTCATTGGCCACCCACAGCACGTCATCGATGGTGACGATACCCAGCAAAATGTTTTTGTCATCAACCACTGGCAACGCCACGCGATTATTCATTTTGAATGTCTGGTTTGCGACTTCCTGATCATCATTCACGTTCAGGGTAATGAAGCGGTTGTCGATGATGTCTCCAATTACTTCATCCGGTTGCGCCAGGATTATTTCCCTTATTCGAACGTCATCTAAAAATTCTCCCCTGTCATTTACTACATATACCACGTCGATCGTTTCGCTTTCCTTCCCAACTTCCCTGATGTGCTCAAGAACTTCGGCAATATTCCAGTCAACCTGTACCGAGATATAATCCGGTGTCATAAGACGGCCGACACTCCCTTCAGGATATCCCAGCAGAGAAAGCGTCACCTTGCGTTCCTCGGGATCGAGCAGCCGGATAAGTTCTTTCACAACCTCACTTGGTAATTCTTCAAGAAATGAGGTACGGTCATCAGCAGGTAATTCATTGAGCAGTTCGGCGGTCTTGAATGGCGGCAGGTCCTGGATAATATCTTTTTGTGAACCCAGGTCGAGGATCTTAAATACACTGGCGGCGCGATGTACGCTCATATTACTGATGATCCTGCCCTGGTATTCGGGGAACTCATTGATCAGTTCAGCAACATCGCTTATGTTTTGATCATTTAGAAATTCCCTGATGGCTAGTATGTCATCTGTTTGTATGACGCTAACAAACTGCTCCTGTATGTTATCCTGTTCCAGTTCCAATGCCATAGTTCCAAAATTACTGTATCGGCGAATGCTATGCACACAATGTACTAATTTCGCTGGCCGGTAAATTGTACAGAGCAAAGCCAGACGCAATATTTGTAAAGACGATTATCATGATCAAATCATTCTTGCACGTTAAGAAAGCGGGTTCAAAGGGGCGGGGAGTATTTACTAAAGAGCCGATAAGAAGCCGCACCATTATAGAAGTATCACCGGTACTGGTTTTAAGCGCAAAGGATCGCAAGGCGCTTGATCAAACTTTGCTTCATGATTACATTTTCGAGTGGGGAGACACAAGACGGCAGTGTTGCGTGGCACTTGGACTGGTATCGTTGTACAATCACGCATATAATTCCAATTGCGAGTATGAAATGGACTTTGAAAAACAGACCATCACCATTCGTACTGTAAAAGCCATTCAAAAAGGGGAGGAGCTTTTCATCAACTATAATGGGGTGCATAACAATGAAACGCCACTGTGGTTTGAAGTGGAAGAATGATCAAAACAGTTGCATTAATTACCCACGTTGAACTTTAATGAAGCGTTTGTTCCGAAGCTATTTAATTGCATGCGACCAAAACCAAGTCCTTTAAGTGGAAGCTTAATATAAGGTTCCACCTGGAACGACAAACGTTTGCTGATCCGGCGCTCATAACCGCCACTCAAATTCGCGATAGAGAACAGATACTTTTCATTGGTCGGATAGCTTCTATATCTTGAATCGTACGTTCCGTTTTGGGTGTAATAGTATTCATAAGATTCCTTCTTCATCAGGTAGCTTGAAAGTCCCGTTGCCGCAAACCATGAGCCTCTTTGTGAGCTTGTAAGATCATAACGGACAATCAGTGGAATTTCCCACATGGAACAATCGCCATCAATATAATCCAGTTCAACATAGTTTGTCCAGTAGTCGTATTTCGGATTGTAATCCTGTCCTTTTGCGAAGTAATATTTATGAGTGTAGATCAATCCTGTTGAAATCTGCCACCGCTGACCAAGCCGATAGCCGGCTGTAATGCCTGCGTTGATACCAGGCCGATCTCCACCCTTGAATCGCACATTGCTGAAATCAGATCCTGCAACAATCCCAATGGAGAGACGAGGGCCAATTGATCCTTTCTGCTTTTTCTTTGTGATGTCTGTGGCAAGCGGCTGCGCAATAAAAATTGAATCGATACCGGTTGACAAAGCGATATCATCGCGTTTAGACAGCGCCTCACTTATAACTGTCATGCGCCCCCACAACTGAGTGTGTTCAGAGTCTTCGTTAATTAGTTTGTCGTCCTCTATGTTTGAGATGGAGGTGACAATTGGCTTTTCCTGCAAACGATCGACCTGTTGAACCGACCTGTATTTATCGACCCGATTCCTGGCCGTCGCTGAACGGGACACAGGTTGATCCACGGATGAAGATGGTGATGACTGTGATGACAATGTTGACGATGGTACTTTTGACGACGACCGTAACGATGACGATGCGGTAGAAGCGGATGGCGCGGAAGATGAATGGTCATCCGAAGGAATAACTTCTTTTTGTTCCGGACGAGCTGTTCCTATATCTGATTTGTTGGGATTTTTTACCGGGCTTTCATCAAACCTTTGGCTGTTATTTCGAAGTGCAGAAGAGGTCTCATCCACACGTTTACCAGTGCGGGATTTAGAGGTGTTTTCTTTTGGTCCGGAAAAAGTGATCACTACAATAGCAACCGGCAACAAGAAAACGAGCAAAAAGACAAGAAGCCGCCACCATTTCCTTTTACGAATGGCTGCCGTTGTGGGAAGATCTTTGTCGAGTTTTTTCTCAAGCGCCTCCCACCCCGATGTGCTTGCTTCCACATCGAACTGCTCTGCAGCTTCCCTGCTCAAGCGGTCAAGATCTTTATCAGAAAGGTGAGACATAGACGTTGAAAAGTGATTTGTTTAATAATAGTTTTCTTAGGTTGTCCCTGGCTTTCGACAGGTTGGATTTTGATGCGCCTACTGAAATGTTCAATTGCTTTGCGATCTCTTCATGGCTAAGCCCTTCGATCACAAACAGGTTGAACACGGCACGGTAAGCGGGCGACAAAGAACGTATCGCCATAATGATCTCCTTATAAGACAATACATCCATTCCGTTTTCGCCAACATCCTGAACATTTTCATTCTCTGATGAAAGAATGTAATGCCCTGCCTGAGTCGACTGGTGTTTACGATAATGGTCTATGCATGTATTGACAAGAATTCTCTTAAACCAGCCTTTTAAACCAAGAAGAATATCTGGCTGACGATTTTCATCAAATTGTGCAAGATTCTTAAAGAGCTTAATGAAGCCTTCATTCATGATCTCTTCGGATTCTTCATTTTTATTGGTATAGCGATAGCAGATCTTCAATGCAAACCCCCTAAGGAGATAGTATAATTCCTTCTGGCATGCCCGATCATTAAGGCGACATCCCGTTATGAGGCTGGATATTTTGTCGTTGTCGGTTTGCAAACTTCTGGGTCCCTTTAAGAAATTTACATTTTTTTCTTCAGTCGTTGATACGATGCCTGTTTCGTTACGGTTGCCTCAACAGGAAATTATTGTATGCTATGGGGCTAGAAAGACATTCCGGGCGGGGGATGTCCTACAAGTTCAAGGTTACCACGCATTGCCAGTTGCAATTGTAAATGTTCTCCGGTGATCAGCATGCCAATAATACGCAACTCCTGCAAATTGCCGCGGGTGGATACCCAGTCATTCATTCGTTGATTCAGCCGGGATGAGATCTGCGACTGATTTCTCCGTATCAATTCGCCAAAGTCGAATACAGACTGATTCCTTAGCTCTTTCATAATTCGTTTCCGAAACAAGCCTTTCGCCATATTCAACAACATATCCCTGCTGTCGAGCGAAAACCTGATATCCGGCATTGATAATACCTGGTTGGTAGAATCAAGTACTGGCGTGCCTTCAAGCACCAGACGACCCGTTTTAAAGCCTGTAAAACCCAAATCGACTTTTACTTTACCATCATCCGACCCGGAGAGGGTCACATCTTTTATAACAAAAGTCCTGCCTTCTACTGTGAATGGTTTGTTGGCTAGACTGTCGTTTAAAATCTTGTTGAAGTATGTAAAATCATATACAGCATCAATGTATGTTTCAACATTTCCCGCTGTCGGTACGTTGGTAATTTGAGGAAGCCGGGTATTGCTAACGAGTCGGGTACTGTCGGATGAGAAAATTGGTCGCCCTGTATACGAGAGGGCAAATGCCAGCGTATCCTTCGAATAAGTGAATGGAGTGATGTTCAACTGTACAGGGTTCAGATTGATAAAACCATACGTCGCGAGGGGCAATACTTTAGGACCTTTTCGCCAGTCCTGCAATACAGGGTTGTTGTTGAACTGGAACACAAACCGATCAAATTCGCGACTGTACACCTCTATCGAACTTCGGATGCTGTCCATAATTTGTTGAGTGATGTCTGACTGCATCAGGGTCACCTGGCATTTGTCGATCGGTCTGATTCGGTTAACTGTAGTGTTGGTTCGTATCTGGTGATTTGGCAGAAATTGCAACTGCGAGTTAATATTCACATCAACGCGCCTCAGGCTTTCATCACCAAAGCCGCAACTGCCGGTAACCCATGGTGCGATCTGTTTGTTGAAAGCGCAAAGAGACTTGCTTCCAGCGATCTGATAATAGCCTCGAAAGCCGATGTTGACTGCGTTATTTTGAATTGAGAATGTAAATGGTGATCTGACGAATCGATACATATACCGGAAGTCACAGGCCGATTGGAAAAATTGTGGCCAGTTCTCAGAGGTAAATTCTTTTGATGTAGATGAATCCATCTTCGCCAACAGCGGTTTCAGGTAGATCTTAACAGGGAGGTAAATCTTTGACTGCGGCAATGGTGGTAGTGTACGTTTGACTATCGGAGACGTTGTGGTAGCAGTCTTTGAAGCGCCGCAGGATAGCAGCAGGCAGATCACCCCTGAATACAAAAACAGGTGTAGAAATGTTGATTTTAATTCAAATTTCGAAACCGATCTTTTCATAAAAGTTTGTCTTCGGAGTTTGCGATTGCACGTTCAAATTCTTCATCTATTTGTAAACTGCTCTGATCAGCTGCGGTTGTCGCAAGTTCGTCGCACCGGTTGTTCATTGGGTTGTCTGCATGACCCTTTACCCATTTAAACCTGATGTTATGTTTTTTGGCGAGTGCGTTGTATCGTAGCCAGAGATCTTTATTTTTCTTTCCGCCACTGAAGTTTGTAGCGATCCATTTTTTCAGCCATCCCTGTTCAATTGCTTTAACTACGTACTGACTGTCAGAATAGACCGTAATGTTCTGGCCTTCTTTTTTCAAAGCTTCGAGGGCGGCAATCACTGCCATGAGCTCCATCCTGTTGTTTGTAGTTAACCGGTAACCGCCAGACAATTCTTTACGCAATGGTCCCCACTGCAGTATTGCTCCATAGCCGCCCGGACCGGGATTACCTCTAGATGACCCGTCTGTGTATATTGTGATCTCTTTTGACATTGTTATACCTGGAACACCCCCACTTTAAATTCATTCAATTCAGGGTTTTGATTTGCAGCATGAAGTGCTTCGGAAATTACTTCGCGGGTTTTTGCCGGGTCGATGATATTATCGATCCACAATCTTGCTGCAGCGTAGTATGGTGAAGTTTGCGTTTCATATCTTCCACGTATTTCATCAAGCAATTTCTGTTCGTCTTTGGCGCTAACCTGTAGCCCTTTTGATTTCATTGCGGCAACCTGTATTTGCAACAACGTCTTAGCTGCCTGATCTCCGCCCATCACTGCAATTTTTGCCGACGGCCATGCAAATATGAACCTCGGATCATACGCTTTACCACACATGGCGTAGTTACCCGCCCCATAAGAGTTGCCAATGATAATGGTGATCTTTGGAACCACTGAATTTGCGACTGCATTCACCATCTTAGCGCCATCTTTGATGATGCCCGAATGTTCACTCCTTGATCCGACCATGAAACCTGTAACATCCTGAAGAAAAACCAGTGGAATTTTTTTCTGGTTGCAATTCAATATAAAACGTGCAGACTTATCTGCACTATCATTATAGATCACACCGCCCATCTGCATTTCACCCTTGCTGTTCTTTACGATCTTGCGTTGGTTTGCAACAATGCCAACTGCCCACCCATCGACACGCGCATATCCACAAAGGATAGTTTGGCCATAGCCTTCTTTGAATTCATCAAAGCTTCCTTCATCAACGATCGTTTCAATGATGCTCAACATATCGTATTGCTTGTTGCCGTCTGCAGGAAACAATCCATAGACATCTTTTACGTTTACCGCAGGCGCAATAGACTGCTTTCGACTGAAACCTGCAGATGCAGGCTGTGCCAGTTTGGATACGATCTTTTTGACATGATCCAGGCATTTTTGTTCTGTATCAAATCGGTAATCCGCAATTCCAGAAATGGTTGTATGCGTGATCGCACCACCCAAAGTGTCCTGGTCAATGTCTTCACCGATTGCAGCTTTTACAAGGTAGGGCCCGGCAAGAAAGATTGAACCATTGCCTTCAACCATCAGTGTTTCATCGCTCATGATCGGCAGATATGCTCCACCCGCAACACAAGGTCCCATTACCGCGGCGATCTGTGTGATGCCCATTGCACTCATACGAGCATTATTCCTAAACACTCTTCCAAAATGTTCTTTATCCGGGAAAATTTCATCCTGCAATGGAAGGAAAACGCCAGCACTGTCAACAATGTAAATGATCGGAAGTTTATTTTCCATTGCGATCTCCTGCATCCTCAGATTCTTTTTACCAGTGATCGGAAACCATGCTCCTGCCTTAACGGTCTGATCATTAGCCACGATCACACACTGAACTCCTTCCACATAACCCAACCCCGCAACTGTTCCACCCGCCGGGCACCCGCCATATTCTTCATACATATCAAAACCAGCCAGTGCACCTATTTCAACAAATGGTTTTCCCGCATCGCATAGATACTCGATGCGCTCTCGGGCAGTCAGTTTATTTTTCTCATGTTGCTTATCGATCGATGTTTTCCCACCTCCCAGTTTCACTTTATCAAGCCGCTGTCGCAATTGCGCTACGGCTTGTTTCATCTTGTCTTCATTACGGTTAAAGTCGAGGCTCATACAGGCTTATTTCATGCAAAATAAGGGTTCCTGCCTTATTTTTATCAGATGATAAGGAAGTACCGCGTGACCGTGATACTGGTTGTATTACTGCTTGCGATCAAAATATTTTCGCTTTTTCCTGAAGCAGTTGAACAATATTATTCCAATGGGCTATATCCATACATCGCAATCGTTCAACGAACGATATTAGGTTGGATACCATTTAGCATTGGTGATATTCTTTACGGGTTCGCGGGTTTGTTTCTTACATATGCGATTGTGAAAACTGCATGGCGAACGACACGAAATAAGGTTACTCGTGCATGGATATCATATACATTGAAACGTGTGGTTAATGTAGCGCTCATGATCTATATATGGTTCAATCTTTCATGGGGACTTAATTATAACAGGGTGGGAATCGCCAAACAACTTTCGCTTGATATCAGGGAACCGGACAGCACCGAGTTTATCAGGCTTGCCAAAGATCTCAGCACAGAGTTGAACCGGCTTGCTCCGTTAGCGCAGGATTCTATTGCTAAAGTGCAACGTAAGCGTGTTTTGTTCCGGGGCGCCAATGAAGCATATCAACACCTGGAAGCGCGATCGCCGTTGTTCACTTATCAAAGGCCATCAGTGAAAGCATCCATGTACAGCTATCTTGGAAACTACCTGGGCTTTACCGGTTATTACAATCCATTCACGGGGGAGGCGCAGGTAAATACAACGGTGCCTCATTTCCTTCGACCATTCATTACATGCCATGAGATCGGTCATCAGTTAGGTTATGCAAAAGAATATGAAGCTAACCTTGCAGCATTCTTGTCGGCCACATCTTCACCCGATCCGGTGTTCAGGTACTCGGTCTTCTTTGAAATGTACGCGTATACAAGGCCCTACCTGCGATATGTAGATTCAATGGCATTGCAGCGCCTCGACTCATCGCTTCATCCGATTGTAAAGGAAGATGTGGCTGAATTGCGTGCCTTCATTGATTCGCATGAAAATCCGGTGGAAGACATAGTGGACTTGTTCTACTCGCAATATCTACGCATGAACGAACAGCCGGCGGGCCGGTTCAGTTATAACCAGGTAGTGTTGTTGCTGATGGGCTATTATAGGAAATACCAGTGGGACTAGAACTTGTTCTTCCACATCATGCTTTCAACAGGCTTATTTGGCTGACCGCTGTATTTGGCGTTCTTCTTTTCGTTGTATTTCACTTCGATCTCACCATCCACCGGGAAATAGATGAGCTGGCCTATGGGCATCCCTTTGTAAACACGAACCGGCTGCTTGACGGAAATTTCGAGTGTCCAATTACCGCAAAACCCTACATCGCCTTTTCCAGCGGTCGCGTGAATGTCAATCCCAAGGCGGCCTGTAGACGATTTCCCTTCAAGGAAAGGCACATGCGCATGCGTTTCGGTGTATTCCTGGGTCACTCCAAGATAGAAGACATGCGGTAACAAAACGTATCCCTCATCTGGGATTTCAAAATGCTGAATGGTGTTGTGCTTTTTGGCGTCCAACACATCGTCGGTATACTTGGCCAGACTAGCACCAAGGTGTACGTCGTATGAATTAGAACCAAGCGATTCACGGTCGTACGGAGTAATTTTTATTGTCCCCTTTTCCATTTCCTCAAGTATGCGTTTATCAGAAAGTATCATAGTGGTTGAGACCCGTTTTATTTTATCTGGAAATTATTTGCTAATTCTGCAAGGTAATCGCTAATAATTACTGGTGGCACTGTTTTATCAACATAATATACACGACGACGCGAGGCTTGGTGCATGGAAGATCGAAGAAAATGAACAGTTTTTTATCGAGCGAGTGCCTGTAAAGGGCGATGTATCGCATCCTTATAAGCGCTTGCAACATCTGGCCGGCAGGTATCTTTTGACGGAATTATATGAAGATTTTCCACTCGAAGAAATTCTGATTGCGGATACAAGAAAACCTTTTTTGCAGGATGAAAAATACCACTTCAGCATTTCGCACTGTGGCAATTATGCGGCTGCCATAGCTAGTTCAACGCGAAGGGTGGGAGTGGACATTGAATACATAACACCCCGCATCCAGCGCATCAGTGAAAAGTTCTTAAATGCCGAGGAACTTGAGTTTGTAGAAAGCTACAGCTATATGAGCGCCATCTACCTTGAGCTTCTGACCGTTTTGTGGAGTGCCAAAGAAGCGATATTCAAATGGTATGGTGAAGGTCAGGTGGATTTCAGAGAGCATATCAGGCTTCAGTTGCCTATTGTATATGAACCGAGTGAATGGATGACACTTCCTTTCCGGTTCGCGAAAAATGTCGGTCAGGATCTTAGAGTCCACGGCAGGGTAATGGAGGGGCTGTCGCTGGCATATGTGATAAGCTGATCTGTTTACGCCGTCATCCCACAAACTTCAATTTTACTTTTACCGCTGGATATCTTTACCACTTTAACCTGCGTTGAGATCCTCTCTGTCATTTCCTGAACATGTGATATCACGCCAACTTTACGTCCCTGGTTATGCAAGCGTTCAAGTGCATCCATCGCAATATTCAGAGTCGCCGGATCTAGCGACCCAAAGCCTTCGTCAATAAAAAGAGATTCTACTTTCATTTTGCTCGATGAGAGAGAGGCCAAACCTAATGCAAGAGCAAGGCTTACCAGGAAAGATTCTCCTCCTGACAGGGAATAAACAGTTCTTATTTCATCGCCCATATCCCTGTCTGTAACCTGCAGTGCAAGCGTATCGGGGATTCGTTGCAAGTGATAGCGATTGCTCAATGCCGAAAGATGGACGTTCGCGTAGGCCAATAAAACATCAAGCGTATATTCCTGTGCAAGCTGCCTGAATTTTTTTCCGTCTGCCGAGCCAATCAATTCATTAAGCCTTGCCCACTCCTCAGCTATTGCAGATTTCGACTGGATGGTCTTTAATAATGTTCCTGCTCTTAGTTTGTTACTGCGATCGGATTGAAGTCGGTGCTCTATTTCAAATACTTTTTGTAATGATGATCTTCGTTCCGCTTCATTCAATGCAAGAGCTGCTTGTAATTCTTCAAGTGATTTGTCAGAAGGACAGGCAGATCGATGTGCAGTAAGTATATCGCTTCTGTCTTTACAAATTGAAGCACTCTTAATTACCGCATCTTCCAATTGCTTCAGCTTATTCCTCTCGTCCTGTACCCATTGGTGTTTGTATTCAAACATCGCCGCCAGATTTTCAATCTGCAACGTTTGATGCTTAGCTATGTTATAGGAGTTAAGCCACATCAATATTTCTCTATGTAGAGTTTCAAGAGTAGTGGTGTCGACATTTATTGTTTCTTCTAGTTCGCGGACTCTTTGCTGTAGCAGCAGGCAATCTTTTTCAAGTTGCTGCCTGGTGTCAGCAACTTTTTTACAATCGCTTTCGGCAACATTCAACGAATTACTTAACCGAAGTTCCATATCATCTGCATCTAAACCGTCGAGCAGCGACTTCCTTTCTTCAACTAACAATTGAAGGTTATTATAGACGCTTTCAACACGCGCCAGTTGTTCTTCTTCGTCTTTCGCGCACTGTGCTTCCTGTTGACTCAGGTTGTTGATATTGTTATCGCTTATTTCTATGGCGGCAGCCAAATCCGCTGCTCTTTGAATTCGTTCCTTCCATTCCAGGCTGAACTTTTGAAGTTTAAGGAGAAACTGATCAGGTGCAGTCTTCCAATTGTCAGTCCATTGCCTGTTTGGGAAATACTTATTCAACTCTTCACATGTTCGGGAAATCATTGAATGATTCAACTGTTGCTCCAGACAATGTTGTAATTGCCGGGTGTTATTCAATTGATCGGTCATCCATGCGGCCACATCTTCGTCGGCTATATCACTGCATTCGGTGTACAATTGCGATTGCTGCCACTGCACTTGTTTTTCATGCAACTCGCGGGATAAGTTGTTGAACTCTTTTTCTTCACTTTGTATGGATGTTTGCAAGCCGGAACATTTGATATCCTCTTTATTCCTGTTCAAGTGTAACTGATCGTATGCGAATACATCTTCTTTTAGTTCATCTGAAAGTTGCGTCAAAATGCTGTTAGCTACCGGGTGTCCAAGTAAATACGGGTGATGTATGCTGCCGCACACGGGGCATGGTTCGCCATCAACAAGAGTGCTGCGGATTGCTTCTACATCCTCTGCTACCTGCATTTCTGCTTTTCGAAGTCTTCTCTCTGAAGAAACTTTTTTTTCTTCAGCAAATGATAGTGCTGTGTTGTAATGTGATAATTGAACTAACGCCTGGGACAGTTGCGCTTTTTCTGCTTTCAATTTTTCGTCTGTTTTCTCCAGGTTGCATTTTACACTCTGAAGTGCATGCCATTCAATTTGTGCATGTAAGATCAGTTTATATCGTTCCAATGTATCATGTTGCTTCAGCCTTAACTCTTCCGGTGTAAATGAACGGATGGATTCGTCAACGATTGTTTCTTTCGTTGATAAGGTAGCAGCCAGGTATTGCTTTGCGTCAGAAAGTTTTGAGCTTATCAGGTTGATGTTCTCCGCAAGTGATCTCCGGCTGTCGTTCTCTTCGATCCATGTAGAAACCTCATTCTTCAGCATCAACGATGCTTCATGATCTTGCTGATGTTTCTTCAACGAATTGCGAAGAGCTGCGAGTTTAACTGATGCCTCGTTGTGAACATTCTGTGCCTGATCGTAATTTAGTCTGGCACCCTGAATTCTTACATCTAACTCACGCGCCTTTATGATAAGTGGCGAGGCCTCGTTGCGATCTTTCAACACCTTATCGCGTTTCAAAGTTGCAGCACGTTCTTCGATCAGTGTTTGCTCCAGTTTGGTTTTTCGCTGGGCATATTGTTCAGAAACTCTTTCCAACACCTGTGCTGATTGTTGAAGCCGCTTCGTTGTAGAAAGATAATTTTCATAAACAGGTCTGATAGCCTGTATTTCATCTATTCGCTCAATCAGTTGAAAACGTTCAGTAGCCTCCACTTTCCTTTGCTGATGCTGCTGATGTTCATTAATCGAATTCTCGTATAGTGTTACAAGTTCGCTTAACCTCTCGTGCCACCGTATACCCGTATCTAACGCCTGAATGTCTGAATCCAGTTGCTTAAGTGACGTCTTCTGCTGATCACTTTGAGCGCTGAGTTCAATGACGGTGCTGTCATCTAACAATTCAACATGGTCTAATTCAGCTTTGAGCCTGGCAACTTCTTCTTCTGCTAACTTGTGCCGCTGGTAAATCTCTTTTGAAATCTCGCTGTAGATGTGCGTGCCGGTCAGCTTTTCCAGCAACGAGGCTTTCTCATCTTTTTCTGCCTTAAGAAATGCCGTAAAGTCACCCTGCGCAAGAAGTACCGATCTTGTGAATTGCTCAAAACTCAAACCCACCAATCGTTCAACCTCACGGCATGCTTCTTTTTTTTGAGTGGCAACAGGCAGACCAGTCTCAAGGTTTTCGATCCGCAGTGAATCGTTTTGTAATGCACCGCTAACTTTGTTATGTGCACGTTTCACCGTCCAGCGCGACCTATAACGATTCTGATCGATACCTACAAAATCAACTTCTGCATATCCATCTCCGGTTCCATCACGCAATATACCTCTGACGTCATTCTGAGAGATTTTCTGTCCGGCAACATCGTGCACCGTCACTCCCTGTTCTTTCGCCTGGCAATACCTCGGAGTTTTTGCATAGAGGGCAAGACAAAGTGCATCAAGTATAGTGGACTTACCTGCTCCAGTAGGACCCGTGATAGCATATATACCTGCCGAGCAAAGTGGTTCGGAAGTGAAATCAATTTCGCAGATGCCATCAATAGATGCAAGATTTTTTATTCTGATTGCAAGAATTTTCATGTCAGTTTTCGTCCATATTTATTGAGGCAGCAACCTCGTTAAACATTGCAGTAAGTTTGTCGGGAATCTCAACAGCATACCTGTTTCGATACAAACTACTGAACACATCGAGTGGTTTGAGCTCATTCAATTGTTCCGGAGTTGCATTTAAAACATTGTCGTTTTTTTCGCCCGCATAGCGAACATCAATACGTGCAAGTCTTACGTTTTTATCTTTCAAAGCTGTTTCTACATGATGTCGCAATGATGGTTCCGGCCCATTTAACAATACACGTACCTGCAGGAACGGAGCGTGTTCATATGTATCCGAATCGATTTGTAAATTTTCCAACTCAGCAATCACCTGCGCTGGCGGTGCATGTTTAACCGGTACCTGGATGAGTTCTACTGTCTTTGGTATTTCGAGTGTTTGAATATTCGTCATCAAATTTTCCTCGATCTCAAAGACCACCACCTGGTGTTTGTAAGATGTTTCAGAAAAGGACATGGGTAAGGGACTGCCGCAATAACGAATGTGATCTTTACCTGCGATACGCTGTGCCTTATGAATATGTCCTAAGGCAACATATGCTATGTCTTTATCAAATGCATCTGCGGTGATGGATTCAACTCCACCAATGATGGGTCGCTCATTGATGTCATGATCGCATATCTCTGCTGATTGTGCATGAAGATGTCCCATTGCAATGATGAACTCATTTTTTGTTTTCTTACTGTTGGCAAGAAGGAAGGCATTTCGATAGAATGCTTTTACACCCTCCGCATAGGGATTCGAACAATCTGATAATTGGGGATGATCACCGGCGCGTAGAAATGGAATGGCCAGGCAATATCCAGCTACCTCGTTATGCTTCTCTATCGGTATAATTACTTTTTCGTAATCGGGATTTCCATCAGCATCGCGTTCAATAACACCTACGATGTGTATGTGTGTATTATCGAGCAACGGTTTTGGTGCTTCCAATCGCATCGCTGAATCGTGATTACCGGCGATCACAATAATTTGTAACGACGGTGCCCGATATGTTAGTTGTCCGAGAAAATGATAGAACAACCTGATGGAAGCAGCTGATGGATTTGACAGATCGAATACATCGCCAGTGATAAGCAGAACATCGATGTTCTGGTTTACAGTCGTTTCCTGCAACCAGTACAAAAATTGCTGGTGTTCATAATGCCGGTCATATTCGTGAAACAACTGCCCAATGTGCCAGTCGCCAGTATGCAGAAATCTCATATTTATCTTTTAGAACAGGTGAAAGTAAAGATAAAAAATTTAGTATTTTGATGTTAATAATGTTAGTAATCCCATCGCAGATGTGAATAAAAAAACCCTTTCGATTGCTCGAAAGGGTTGTGCGGAAGAGGAGATTCGAACTCCCACGCCCGTTAAGGCGCTACCACCTCAAAGTAGTGCGTCTACCAATTTCGCCACCTCCGCATTTTTTGAAGTGGGTGCAAAAATAATGCATTTAGTTGTTTGCAAAAAAGCGTTCGCGAATAATTTTTCAGGAATTAAGCACAATGCGAAATGTAGTGCCTTTTCCCGGTTCGGAATTTTTGATGAACAATTGTCCCTCGTGAAATTGTTCAATGATTCTTTTTGATAAACTTAAACCGAGTCCCCATCCGCGTTTCTTCGTAGTGAATCCGGGTTTGAATACTTTAGTGAAATGCTGGCGACTGATTCCCTTACCCGTATCGCTGACATCGACCAGGATCTTGTTACCCTGGCGTTGTATCTCCACATTTATTGATCCTTTTCCTTCCATGGCGTCGAGCGCATTCTTCAACAAATTTTCAATTACCCAGTCGAACAACGGTGGCGAGATCAATGCAATCATGGGTTCAACCTGATGCAACAGGTTCATCGAAACTTTACCTGGTGCGCGCTTGCGCATATATTCGACCATCTGGTTCACTTGTTGAACGACGTCACATTCTTCGAGTTTTGGCTTGCTGCCGATCTTCCCGAAGCGATCCGAGACAAGTTTTAGTCGCACGATGTCTTTCTCTATTTCGGAAACAATGCGTTCCTGTTGTCCGGATTCTTTCAACATTTCTATCCAGCCCTGCAGGGATGTAAGTGGTGTGCCAAGTTGATGGGCTGTTTCCTTGGCCATGCCGGCCCAGACCTGGTTTTGAGAGGAGCGATAATTTATATTCAGCGCAACGATGGTTACTGCAATGAATAGTGCTACAACGAGGAGCTGTACTAAGGGATAGTATTCAACCTGTTTAAGTAACCGGGAGTTTCCGAAATAATAATAATTGCGTTGTGTGCTGTCATAAGGATGTATCCATTCAATAGGAGGGTTGCTCGAGCGAAACTCTTCAAGTCGATCGCGGATATAATCCGGGTCCTGTTTTATCTTGTTGGTGTCAATATTCACATGGTCGATGATATTGCCCTTTTCATCGGTTTGAATAATGGGGATCGTTTTGTTATTGAGTGTTATGATGCTCACCAATCGGTCGCTCAGACCGCTTCGGTCGTTCAGGAAAAGTTTTCCTGCTTCAACCCATTCTTCCACCTTCTGGCGTTCATCAAGTGCAATCTTACGGGCAAGGAATTGAGAGTAAATGATGGTACCACTGATGATCAGGATCGCGATCAGAGCCAGTCCTGTTCTCCAGTTAAAAAGCGCGCGTATCATTCAACTAATGTATAAAAACCTTTCCTTTGCATCCGTTATTTTTCAACATACTTATACATTGAACCCCTCTGTTGCCATAGTGATCCTTAATTGGAATGGAAGGAAGCACCTCGAGCAGTTTCTTCCTTCAGTGTTGGCAACGACGTATCGTAATGCCCGGGTTATCGTTGCAGATAATGCTTCAACTGACGACTCTATTTCTTTCATTCAGACTGATTTCCCACAGGTAGAAATCATTCGTAACTCCGAGAACTTTGGTTTTGCACGTGGTTACAACGAAGCACTTTCGAAATTGAATGACGAATATTTTGTCTTATTGAATTCAGATGTTGAGGTGCAGCCGGGATGGATCGAACCGGTGATTGAACTGATGGAACTAAACAAACAGATTGCTGCGTGTCAGCCAAAGATCTTACAGTATCATCAACGTGAGTTGTTCGAATATGCGGGCGCAGCGGGAGGATGGCTTGATCATCTTGGTTATCCTTTTGCAAGGGGAAGAATATTTGATGTGTGTGAAGTGGATGCAGGCCAGTATGACGATAGCGTGCCGGTATTCTGGGCGAGTGGAGCAGCAATGTTTGTTCGGAGCAGCGTTTATAAAGAGCTAGGGGGATTGGATGAATATTTTTTCGCGCACCAGGAAGAGATTGACCTTTGCTGGCGTATGCAGTTGAAAGGATATTTAGTTTATTGTTGTCCTGCTTCGGTTGTCTACCACGTTGGCGGCGGCACACTCCCCAAAGGAAACGCAAGAAAGGTGTTTTTAAATTTCAGAAACAACCTTGTGATGATGACAAAGAATATGCAGCCGTTCGAAGCGTTCTGGAAGATTTGCTGCAGGTTCCTGCTAGATGCGGTATCCGCGGTTAAATCGCTATTTGCCGGGCAGGGAACGTATTTCATTGCTGTATTCAAGGCACATAATGCATACCTGCGATGGCTGTTCTTTGAAAGAAGAAAGACTGTAAAAAATAATAGGGATATTGTTTTGCATGGATATTTCAGGGGAAGTGTTGTGTGGAAGCATTTTCTATTGAGAATGAACAGATTTGAAGAAATTATTGCGAACAAAAAATGAAAATATTGGTTGAACCATTATTTTTGCAACCAACTTAATCAACTATGGACCAGATTCAGGAAAGAGATCACCGCGAAAAAGACTTCACGCATAACTGGGTGAACAGCTCTGTTTTCTTGTTTTACCTGCAGGTATTTTGCATCATGGCATTGGTACTCGGTGGATGTTATGGATTGTATACAGAGCGGTATAAAGGCACACCTGAAGTAAATGTTCCGGAGAATACTTTGTATACGCCGAAGTACAAGTAAAATTCTTTTAAAAAATTTTGCTGGATAGATTAGACGCTTATCTTTGCAGTCCTGAAAAAAACATTAGTTCTTTTAATGCGGAAGTAGCTCAGCTGGTAGAGCATCACCTTGCCAAGGTGAGGGTCGCGGGTTCGAATCTCGTCTTCCGCTCAAAGATTCCATCCACCGTTGGTTGATGGAATTTTTTTTTGGTATTACTTTATGCCAAGTTACCCGGGTGGCGGAACAGGTAGACGCGCAGGACTTAAAATCCTGTTTCCCGCAACGGAAGTACGGGTTCGATTCCCGTCCCGGGTACACAACCTCCTCGATAGGGAGGTTTTTTTGTGTCTGAACTTTTCTGCACAAAGTAGCAGTTGTTCTGACGGCTATTGCACTACTTGATTATTTCAATTACATTCAAGTGCCCTTAATCCCGCCCCTGACACCTCCATTTGGTGACACCACCACACTCAAACTTTCTGCTATGAAACATCTTTATGGAAGATGCTCCTGCGCAAGCCTTGCGCTGATTTTGATTTGCTTCTTTGGCAGTTCTGTATCTGCCCAAATTCCTAAATGTTTAAATACCGACGAAATTGTCCAACTGCCTTCAAAAGGTAACAGCCTTTATGTTGATAGTGGCGACTTCAACAACGATGGGCAAAACGATCTTGTCTTAGTACAACTCCTGAATTCCGGTGGAAATCTGATAATATATAACGGCAACGCCGATGGAATAGAATATACAGATACATGGAATATTTTTAACCTGGTTTCGGCTATCTCTCCGGGAGACTTAAATGCCGATGGATACGATGACATTGTAGTTTCGGTGACAGATGCCGTTTATTTTTATATGGGTTCTCAAAACGGTCCAGTGCTAAATGCCGAAATGACTATCGAAGGATTTTCACAGCCGCAGAAAGCGGGAGATTTAAACGGCGATAATGTGGCGGATCTTTTCCTCTATACTAACGGCGTCCTGGTTACATACTCCGGCTCTAATCAGGGTTTGCAAAAAACGGATGAGGTAACCGCCGAAGAATTAGGAATTAATGGATTCAGTGCATTATTTCCTGCAGGCGATATCAATAAAGATGGTCGGCCGGACATAGGCCTGCAAACTGAAACGGATCAATATGTATTTTACGGCACCGCGAATGGTTTCTCACAAACCAATTCTCTTAAGGTACAATATGAACGAGCAAACTGGTCATCAGTTGGCGATGTGAACGGCGATGGATTCGACGATATGCTGTTGACCCAGCCCACGGGAGAGAATCTTCCAAAAGATATTTACATATATCTGTTTTTGGGAAGTGCTAACGGGCTTCAGGGGCCATCAACCTGGGAGCCTGATGTAAAAATTGATCCCACTATCGGTTATGACTCTTATGGATCGTCAAGTGGACCTGTTGGCGATATCAACGGCGATGGATTCAATGATTTTTATATATACGGCAGTTCTAAATTCTCGCGTGTCTTTTTTGGAAATGCCAATCTTCCAAACCCATCAGGTGACATCATATTGGCGCGCGACTTATTTGCCCTTTTTCCAGTAGGCGATCTAAACGGGGATGGCTTTAATGACCTTATCGGTCCTAATGGGTCGAATGTGATCACCAGCATATACGGTGCCAGTGGTGGACTTCGAGACCTTGTGAATTGCCCTGCAACGGATTTTGAACCGGATATCGTTGTGGGAGGAACAAACGCAATAAGTGCGGGTGACGTAGACAAAGATGGGATCAATGACATTGTGGTGGGTTTCGATAATTACCTGGGTGATGATGAAATTGAAAGTGGGGAGATTACGGTGTTGCTCGGAGCGCCCACTGGATTCAGATACGGAGGTGGCTACGAGGTTCAGAATAATCCTTTTGGAGAAGTGATCGGTTCGGGAGATTTTAATGGTGATGGTTATAGCGATGTTATCGCTGGCTATGAAATGTACGGGTTCAATGGAGCGAGGGGGCGCGTAATGATATTTTATGGCTCAGCAGGCGGGATCGGGAGTGATCCCGACTGGATACTGGATGGAGATCCAAACGAAGAACAGATCGGTTCCTCAGTTAGTTCGCCTGGCGATTTCAATGGCGATGGGTTTGATGATTTCATCATCGATGCCACTTATTTATACTTCGGCAGCGCATCGGGCCCTGTTCGTAATACCGACTATAGTTTTATTATGTTGGCAGTTGGGGATGTAAACAACGATGGTTTTCAGGATATCTTTCGACGAAATTCTGTCGGGGGACAATTATATTGGGGATCATCGAACGGCCTGGTGCCTGGTCCGAACGTTAACTTGTCGGTGCCGAGAGCAGCAGGAGACATTAATCATGATGGCTATGATGATGTTTTTGAATATAGTTTCAATACACAGACGCTTTCATTGTTCCTGGGTAGCCCGGCAGGATTCACGCCCACAAACACAACCATAAGTGCGGTTTTGTCGCCCACAGCGATTGGTGACATTAATGGTGATGGGTTTGATGACCTTGCCGTGCAAAGCCGCAGGGATACGCTCGTGTTTGAAAGTGCTCCAGCAAATGTTGACATCTATCTGGGCACAGAGGCGGGCTTAAGCAATTCTATATACAAATCAATTCGGGGCAATGAGGCGGATGAATGGTTGAGTCCAACAGGGCCAATCGGCGATATAAATAACGACGGTATTGATGACATTGCTGTAAGCGCAAACAGAAAAGTTTGGATCATTTACGGCGAAGGCAAACCTTCAACAGTTGAATGCAGAACGGACACTACATTGTATGCGAACACCGATTGTTCTGTAATTGCAAATGACATTAACCCATCGGGCGATCCGTCTTTATTTGATTTCAGGATCACCGGCGCTACTCAACTGTCCGGACGGGGTTCGGCAAGTGGTGCTCTGCTTCGGGCCGGATACAACTATGTAACATACCTGTTGCGTTCGGATACAACAATGAAGTGCACGTTCGCGGTGATTGTCCGTGACACAATTCCGCCAAAAGTTGTTTGTGTACCTGGACAAACATTCTGCGGTACTGGCCGCGCGGAATATGTTATTCCTAAGTTAGCGGTTGAAGACAACTGCAAAATAAGATCCGTTTCTTTTGAAATTACCGGTGCAATACGGAGATCTGGTGTCGGTAACGACGCAAGCGGATTCTTTAATCCTGGACGAAACATAATCCACTGGACTGTTTTGGATAGCAGCGGTAATAAGACAATTTGCACTACAATCGTAAATGTGGTTGCTAAGTTCCATACGCGCATATCAAATGCTTACCAGGTAAATGCACAACAGTCTGCTGCAAACACGATCTACCTGGGATATGCAAACAACACGCTTCGGTTAAGTGTATATGTTGGTAGTACCAATGCTGGCTTCCGATACAAATGGTCAACAGGCGATACAACACGTTTCACGCGCGTTCGTCATGACCTGCCCGGTACGTATGAGCACTGGGTTGCTGTTACTAATCCAAACGGATGCATTGATACGGCCCGCACTATCATTACAGTAGTCGACAATTATTGTCCGAACCCGTTGAAGGATTTCATCACGAAAAACTTCCCGCAGTTATTGAAAGAGCCGTGGATACAGGCGTTGATCATGGCAACAAGCAGCAGCTATGTATGCTATAATGGAAGCACTACCTGCGTTCCAACAGGCAGCCTGCAGCAGGTGATAAACAATGGTGCAAAACTCGGAAAGTGCAATGCAGTAATGACGCTACAATCACCTGACGTAGTAAGTTCTGTAAAGCCATCGGACAGTAGGAAATTGCAGGCTTCGGTGAGCCCTAACCCGGCATCTGGTGCGTTTACGATAAGGGTAGATGGAACAGGCGGGAATCCTTATTCGGTGCGCATTACAAACACTGCGGGAGTAAGCGTTGAAAGCATTCAAAATATCCGGCAGTCACAGGTAACCGCAGGTGCAGCACTTTCGAAAGGAATGTATTTCGTGGAGATAAGACAAGGTGCTAACCGCGTCGTGATTCGCATCGTAAAAATCAATTAAGTAGGAATAATATCGTTTGTGTATGAGGAAGGGGCTCTTTGCAGAGCCTCTTTCTCTACATGCAATGGTAGTTCTGCAAACTAGTATTTCTACCTATGAACCATACGTAAATCCTTCGGAAACATTATCATAGTTGTTGAAGTGGCAACAATGATATAAAACACTTACATATCATTGCATCACGATCGGCTGAACACCCAGATCCATCAGCACGTGATTCATTTTCATTTTAAACAACTCTGAGATCCGGCAATAAACTTGCTGGATTTCTTTTTTTTGTATCATATTCTTCTTAAATTATAAGTGATTGCGACCCGCTGAACCTGCTTTCAAGCTCCATCCTTCTATGCAAAATTGATCACCCGTCGCGTGCCCTGATCGTTTTTAATTTCCTGTTGGCTCAATAAATATGGTGTATGAAAAAGTTTCATCTACTGATCTTTTTCCTGGTTAGCAGCATGGTGACATCTGCGCAAGTGTCTGAACACAAGATTTTGTATAATAACCTGGCGTCTGCATCGGATCCAAAAGAACGTTTCGAAGCTACGTCGCAACTGTGTCGGTATTTTCACTATGCGGGTATAAACGATAGTCTGAGAAATTCAGCCAATCAATTGTTGGAACTGGCTCAGACAATTAAATCAGACAGCCTTCTTGCCGAAGCATATAACTGGATTGGAAATTATTTTGATAACACTGGCAATTACGCGCTCTCGCTTCAGTTCTATTTCAAAGCGCTCAATTTATCAGAAAAGTCTGGGAACGTAGATGCGATCGCCCGATCGAATGGAAACATCGGATGGTCTTATATTCACCTGGGCGACTTCCACCGGGGAACCATCTTTTGCAAGCGTGCAATTTCCCGATTATTGTCGCAGCCCACAAATGCAGCACAGCTTGTCGCTCCATATGACAATCTCGCAATTGCATATCTTGGTCTGGGCCAGGCAGATTCCGCCTTGCGGTATACGCAATTGGCACACGCAGAAAATTTGAAAGTGAAAAACACTTTTGAGCAGAGTTATATTCTTTACCAGTTTGCCCGCACCTATCAGTTATTGCAGGAGTACGATCTTGCAGAAAGTTTTTTTCGTAAGGCTATTAATTACAGTCGCGAGCACCATAATCTGCAACCACTTAGTATGGCAGCAACTTACTATTGTAATATGCTCATTGGCCAGCGACGATATGCTGAGGCGCAGGTCGTCGGTTGGCAGGGCATTCGCGCAGCATATGCCGGTGGTTACAAACGACAGCTTATTGACAATGCTGAAGTATTGCAGGGACTTTACGATAAAACCAACAGGCTGGATAGTGCATATGCTTATGCAAAACTTGTAACTGCATATCGTGATAGTGTTTTCAATGAACAGAAAAGCCTGATGGTACAAAATGTGATCTTCAGTCAGCAACTTTATGAAAAGGAAGCGGCACAGGCGAAAGTGGAAGCGTTGTTGGAGCGCAAGCACAACCTTCAATATGCAGCCATCGCCCTCGGTGTAGTTACTTTGTTTATTTCGTTCTTATTATTCAGTCATACAGTTATCGCAAATCAGAAGCTGATAAAATTTCTGGGCGTTTTGTCATTGATCATAGTATTTGAGTTTATCAATCTTCTCATACATCCTTCTCTTGCAGAGTTCACACATCACTCGCCATTTCTGATGTTGATAGTTATGGTGTGCATCGCTGCATTATTGATCCCCTTACATCATCGATTGGAACATTGGATCACACACCGCCTGGTTGAAAAGAACAATCGTATAAGGCTTGCGGCGGCCAAGAGAATTATCAGGAAGCTTGAACGGCCGGATCTGTCAATGAATAATTAGGAAATACGTTTTGACAGGGAAGGCAACGTCAGCCAGGTGGAGGCAGTAAGCGGGCCAGACGAACTTAAGGAAGAAGGCATCCGTGTTATAAAAAGATCTGGTCGCTGGACTCCGGCAATTCAAAATGGGCGACAGGTAAGCTCTTACAAAATGCAATCTATAGTATTCCGAATGCAGCAAGATGAATAGCACTTTCAAACAATGAACCAATCCGGTAAGGATTGGTTTTTGCATACTGTGCTGCATGAAGAAAAAGCCTTCAACATCAAAGTATTCAAAGGAAATAATTGAGTTGCTCAATAGTGCGCAACCTTCGGTGATGCCTGACTACATTGAGCCGATGCTTGCATCGCTCGTGGAATCAGTGCCCGAAGAAACGGGTTGGCTATACGAAATGAAATGGGATGGATACCGTGCTGTCGCCTATATGAATGATGGAAATATCAATATAAGATCCCGGAATAATAAGTCGTTCAACGAAAAGTATTATCCATTATATAATTCTCTTGCGCAATGGAATATTAACGCGGTAGTGGATGGCGAGATCGTGATCCTGAATGATAAAGGAATGCCCGATTTCGAAAACCTGCAAACATGGCGCAGTGAGGCGGACGGTCAGTTGATCTTTTATTTATTTGACATATTATGGTTAGATGGCGTTTCGCTTGTTGAACTGCCATTAGAACAGAGAAAACAAATTTTGAAAGCGATAAAACCTGCTGATCATCCACATGTTCGCATTAGTGAAACTATTGAAGACAGCGGGGCAGAGGCTTTCGAGTTTGCCCAGGGACTCGAGCTGGAGGGCATTATGGCCAAGCGATCAGGAAGCCGCTATGTTATTGGTAAAAGAACGAAGGATTGGATAAAAATCAAGACGGTGAAATCGCAGGAACTAATCGTTGGCGGCTACACGATCAACGAGGGTACAAACAAATTGTTTAGTGCGTTATTACTCGGCATCATAGAGAATGGCAGTTTCAATTTTGTAACGCCTGTCGGAACCGGGTTTAATCAGAAGATGCAAGCTGAGATCCTTGAAAAACTGAAGCCTTACGAAACAAGCAAATGTCCATTTTCTACCGTACCTGAATATAACAAGCCGTCCAGATTCAGACCGAATCCGCCAAAAGCAAGCGTTACATGGGTATTGCCCCGTTTCGTTGCTGAAGTGCATTACCGGGAGATGACAGGCAGTGGAGCGATAAGACAACCGTCTTTCAAAGGGTTGCGTGAGGATAAAGAGGTGGCAGAAGTTAAATGGGGAGTGCCGGCAACCCCTTCCGGTAAAAAGGAGCACGAGAAACTTAAAGAGCAGATGTTGATACCTCCATCGCGCAAGGGCCGCAAAACATTGCTTAACCCAAACGAAGAAACACAAACACGCCCAATCGGGGGACATGATTTGAAGTTTACTAACCTCAGCAAACTTTATTGGCCGGAGGAAAAGTATACGAAGCGCGATATGATCAATTACTATTACCAGGTTGCGCCATTCATGCTTCCTTATATGAAAGATAAGCCTCAGATATTGAACAGGCATCCTCACGGCATACATGGAGAATCTTTCTATCAGAAAGATGTGAAAGGAAAAGCACCATCATGGATTGAAACTTTCCCATATTACAGTCATGCCGACCAAAGAGAGAAAGAATTCCTTGTTTGTACCGACGAAGCCAGCCTGTTATACATAGCTTCTCTCGGGTGCATTGAGATGAACCCATGGCATAGTACTACCCAAAAGCCTGACAATCCGGACTGGTGTATTATTGATCTTGATCCGGATAAGAATTCATTTGAACAGGTTATAGAAGCCGCAAACGTTACGCGCCAGGTATTAGACAGCATTGGTGTTGCGTGCTATGCGAAGACATCGGGATCAACAGGAATTCATATCTACATTCCTCTTGCTGCAAAATACGATTATGAAATAAGTAAAGAGTTTGCAAGAAAGATTGCGAAACTTGTGCATAAAGAGCTGCCTGCATTTACTTCAATTGAAAGAAAAACTGCGGACAGGGTAGGGAAGCTGTATATTGATTTCCTCCAAAACCGGCCACAGGCTTCGGTTGCAGCCCCTTATTCGCTTCGTCCGAAACCGGGTGCTACGGTATCAACACCATTACATTGGGAAGAAGTAAAGAAAGGATTGAAAATGTCAGACCATACAATTTTAAATGTAACGGCCCGTCTGAAAGAGATGGGCGACATATTCAAACCAGTAATTGGAAAGGGAGTGGATGTGGTTAAAGCGGAGAAGAAAATTGTTTCCGTATTTGGTGCATTACCTAAATAGTTTCCCTGACCTTATTACGTTCCCTTTTCATCTGCCTGGCAGATTTTATTTTGAAGCCTTTCTTTCCTTCAATTTCAAAGTTCGTATCGTTATCAGAAACTTCAATTGACTCAGCACTGATGGGTGAAGGCCCTTTGGAGCGCATCGTATTGTTGCGGACATGTAAATATTTGATCTCCGAGTTATTGCCAGTCAACAGGATGCCACCGCTTGATTCTAATTGCCTGTTATTAAGAATATTCACTTTATTAAAATGCTTCCCGTTGATGCGTATGCACACAGAGCGGGAACCTTTTACATCCACAGAAATCGCGTTGTCTATTATATTCAGTGAATCGTGTTCTTCATGACCTAATATTCGAATCGCTGCATAATTCATCGTGTCTGTTCTGTCACGCAAATGAATTTCATTCCCTGTAATATTCGCGGTCTTAAACCTTGAATCCACATACACCCCGGTGCTAAAGCGCCCGCTGATCTGGTTGTTGCGGACATTCAATGTTCCGGCCGGACTTAATTTTTTTGCAATTATCGCGTGTTTGGAGGTGACTTTCTGATTTCGAATGTTATTGTCCTCCACAGTATTATTATTACCGCGCACGTAGAATGCAACGTTGCTGATATCTTCAACCGTGTTACCGGATACGGTATTTCGATCGCCCAAAATCAATACCGTATAGTTGATGTCTTTACCCGGATGTATGATGTTCCTGATTGTGTTGTTACGAAACTTAAGTCCTGCACCTCCGCCAGTACTATCAACCCCGATCTGAACGAGCATGGCAAGCCTGCGCCCGTGGTTTGCAGTCCCTTCAAAGTGATTATCTTCAATTACCATATCACGGTAATTGAATTTCAAATATATCGCCGCGTAATTTGAATTGACGAAACTCGATCCCGAGATTTTTGAATCAACCAGCATGGTGTTGTAAGATTCCTGTCGGGAAAAGAAAGATGCATTGTTGTTGATGAAATCACAGTTTCTTACCTGCAAACGTATTCGTGTTTCAGGTTGCCTGCCATTTGGATAATTGAATGCAGCTGTCTTGAAATCCCGGAAGATGGTATTCTCCAGTTCTATATCCGTGGGACTAAAAAAATATGCGCCGTTGCGAAAAATGAGATCGCCTTTTTTCTTTGCTTTGATGCGGATAGCGCCTGCCGTTTCAACAGCACGCCCGAACAGGTTGAATGTTCCTTTACCTGTGATGATGAGTCCTTCAAGCGAGGCTTTCCTGAAAGCATCATTGATCTTTTCAAATTCATCACTGTCATCGCCCTTCAAACCAAATTCATTCAGGTCGAGATATTTTTCTTTCTGGGTGTTTGCCTGCCTGTGGGTTTCAATGGCGTAGCTGTTGGTGGCCGAAAGTCCACCCAGCAGAACAATGATATAAATGAGAAATGATTTCATAGTACGGAAAAGATTATTGCATGGAAGAGACGTATTCATATTGCATCACACCGAGAAGTTGCTTTCTTTTATTAAAGCAGGACTCCTTCGTACGTAGTCCCCTCGCATCGTATTGATAAATCCAGCGCTGATATTCATCGGAACCTTCGGGCACAATCATCAAAGATGAAACAAGGTCTCTGTCGTTGTACTCAATGACAAAATCAGGTAACAGTCTTTTTGCTTTATTATTATATCGAACCACATCTGTTAGTCGGCCCTTTTCATCGTAATAATAGTATACTACAGGAAGTGACTTTTCAGCGCGTGTCGATTTTTCTTCAATTACGTTTCCTTTGTCATCAAGGACAAAAGTATATTGAGTTGTTTCTGAGCCATTGCGCACTTTCGTCATGGAGGTATATTTGCCATTGGCGTTCAGTTTCCAGTTGTGGATCTCATGTTCCAACTGCTGGCCATTTGAACGGGAAGTATGCGTTAACATTGAGAGGTGCCCTGATGCATCGTATGCATATTCTGTGATACTGGTTGCGTTTTCGGTGCTGTCAAATGTGCGGATAAGTCTTCCCTGTGCATCGTAGCTATTCTCAATATATGAGGGTCCTGCCTCGGGTACATTCATTTGCGTGATCATTTTCTGAAAGTTCCGCTCTATCTTTTGTTCACCGGCAAAGCCGTCCGTAGCTGAACCATCGGTTTCACGACTTTGCATCCGGACAGTGTTTATCCCTGCCTTTCGAATTGATCGAAATTTTTGGTTATGTTGTTCGGTTAGATAAATGTCTTTATAATATTGCTGCGCATTTAGTGCCAGGTTCGTCAGCAGGATACAGAAGGATATGAGAAGTTTTTTCATGGTCATATATAAAGGATGACGAAATAACGCTATTTTTTGTTTTAATAATTCTAAAATAAGAGCCCCGTGTCCCATTCCGCGTTGCGTAAAGAAAAGAATTGTCTAAACTGTAACACCGAGGTAATCGATCGATTTTGTCATCACTGTGGTCAGGAAAATGTGGAGCCGAAGGAATCTGTGTGGCATATGGTGAGTCATTTTTTTAATGATATCACCCATTTTGACGGTAAATTTTTCACTACGGTGGGGTTGCTGTTTCGCCGGCCAGGGCTATTGTCGCGCGAATACATGGCAGGTCGCCGGATGAGGTTTCTTAATCCCGTAAGGATGTACGTTTTTACATCAGCGCTGTTTTTCCTGGTCTTCTTCAATATGGCCAACCCTGGTGACTTTGAGGGAGAGGTGTTCGATAACACTGATGATTCAGCGCAAGCTGTCAATTCAGGCCGGATGGTCGATTCCATTTTGAAAGAAGCGGACGTTGACAGTTCCACGGTTCGTCCTTACACCAATGTAGATCAGCTGGTCCGTTCCTATCGGAAACTTAATCGGCATCAGTATGATTCTTCACAGGCCTCATTGCCTGCCAACCAGCGTGACGGATGGATCGAGCGTCAATTCAAATACCGCAGTTTTCATATGCGGGAGCGATATAAGGGAGATAATGATGCTATGTGGCGTCATATACTTGATAAATTTGTGCATTCGTTTCCCTATCTCCTGTTTGTCTCTCTTCCATTATTTGCTCTTTTTTTGAAATTGTTATACGTAAGGGCAAAACGCTTTTATTATACCGATCACGCCATCTTCCTCATACACCTTTACATATTCACGTTCCTGCTTTTATTGCTGTTCTTTAGCTGCACGAGCCTCGAAAACGCCACAGGGTACAACATTTTCAATTGGATCGCTTTTTTCCTGCTGATGTATGGTGTTTATTACGCATGGAAAGCAATGCGAAACTTTTATGGACAGTCGGGGGCAAAAACAACTCTAAAATTTATCGCATTCAACTTTCTTAGCTTTGTCACATTAATGATCCTGTTTGTGGTATTCCTGATCATTACATTTTTCCAGGCCTAAAATATACATATGAGTGAAGTTGGCGTAGATAAAGCGTTTCTAAGACTTGTAAAGATCATGGATGAACTTCGGGAACAATGTCCGTGGGACCGTAAACAAACGATTCACACCTTGCGTCAGCAGACCATCGAGGAAACCTATGAGTTGGCGGATGCAATTACTGATAATGATTTCAAGGGTATACGTGAAGAGATCGGTGATTTGATGCTGCATTTGCTATTTTATGCGCGTATTGGTCGTGAACAAAATGAATTCACCCTGGAAGAGGCCATAAATTCGATTTGCGAGAAGCTGATCACAAGGCATCCTCACATCTATGGGGATGTGAAGGTGGATAATGAAGACGAGGTCAAGAGAAATTGGGAGAAGCTCAAACTAAAGGAAGGAAAGAGTTCTGTACTGGCAGGAGTTCCTGTTTCGCTGCCGTCCATGGTCAAAGCCTTACGTTTGCAGGAGAAAGCGAAGCAGGTAGGTTTTGAATGGGATGATCGTGAGCAGGTGTGGCACAAAGTGGAAGAAGAGATAGCAGAAATGAAAGAAGCGATCGCCAGTTCTGAGCAGGATAAGATAGAAGAGGAGTTTGGTGATGTGTTGTTTTCAATGGTCAATTACGCACGGTTTTTGCGCGTTGACCCGGAAAATGCACTTGAACGGACCAACAAGAAATTCGTTTCACGCTTTACCCGGATGGAAGAGGAGGCTTTGAAAACCGGTAAGCCTCTTGCGGAGATGACGCTCGAAGAAATGGATGCCATTTGGAACTCCATTAAGAAACAAAACCAACAAACTTGAAGGAACTGATCAGAAGGGTGATGGCAAGAGGTATATTTATCGTCATTGCCGCACTCGTTTTGTTTTTCACTGCTTTGTTCGTGAACCGGATGATCTTCGGTACCACTTCGGTTAATTATTATTCAAACGCGATTCAACAGGATATTGTCAGTAGTGAAAAGGATTTTGACCGCCTTGCTTCAGATACTTCATTGATCCAAAGCCTCATAAACAGGGACTTTTCAGAGCAGACCCTTGCGGATGTGCTGGATAGTAAAAGAGGCTATGCATTTTTCATTTATGAGCGTGATTCCACCAATGCGCAGTTGCTCTTCTGGAATACACAAACCACGCTACCGCCCTTCAATCTCATGGAAGAGGCAAATGTCAGTCGGGTTGTAAGATTGGACAACGGCATATATGTGTCAACCAGCAAGACCCTTGTACTGTCGGACGGAAAGCGCTATTCAATTGAAGCGCTTATCCCTGTGATGAGAAAATATTTTGTAGAGATCGAAAATCTCAAAACCGAATTTGTAAGGCACCCAGAGGCGCGAAACCGCGTGGACATAAGTTTCGAGCCCACTGCATACCCAATCAGGAGTCATTACGGAAATATCCTGTTTTATCTCCAGGTAATTAGCGAAGATGTGCAACAGGCAAGCTGGATCTCGTTGCTCCTGATGGTCGGCGCCTTAAGCCTCGGCGCCTTATTCTTCAATAATATCGCGCACGCATTGTATCGTAAGTATGGTCTAGCCGCAGGAACTATTTTTTTGATAATTACAGTGACTGTACTTCGGGCCATCACCTATATCTTTCCCGATGTATTTCTGTTTAAAGACTTTCCTCTTTTTGATCCCTCCATTTACAGTTCGTCGGTAGTATTCAGTTCGCTTGGAGATCTGTTGGTAAACAGTTTCCTGGTGCTATGGATGATTACTTTCATCCATCGTCGTCTGGATGCTAAACCTGTCAAAGGCATACGTTACGACTTCCTACGCTGGATACTGGTAGCATTATGCATGATCGTGCTTGTGACAACCAGCTTCTTTTTTGGAAGCATTGTTCAAAGCCTTGTTGCGGATGGACAAATATCATTCAATGTCACTAATTTCTCCAGCTTATCGATCTATAGCTTCATCGGTTTTCTTATCCTGGCTGTGATTGCACTTGACTTCTTTTTTATCTCGCAGATCGTTTTAACTATAGTTCGTAAGATATATGATCCAGGCTTGTTTGCGTTGATGATCATAAGCGCATTCGTAGGCCTCATTATCTTAAGCGTGCGTAATGGTTCTACACGCATCGACCTATACCTGTATGTATTGATCTGGCTTCTGTTTTACCTGGGCATCATGCAGAAGAGTGTCTTTGAGGGGTTGAACTTCAAGTTGAACATCTCGGAGATGTTGTTCTGGTTATTCATTTTTTCCTTTTCGATAGCAGGAGTGATCATTTTCGAGAACCGAAAAATTGAGTTTGAACAACGGGTAAGATTTGCGGAAAAACTTTCTGAACAGGCGGATCCCTCGAGCGAAAAACTCTTAAGCATTGCTCTAACTTACCTCGACAACGATTTCCTTGCTCCCAATTTCGAAAGATTCAAGTTTCAACCGGCAAATAAATTTTTGAAAGACAGCATCATCAACAAAAACTTCAGCGCTTACCTCAATAAGTTTGACACAAAGATCTACACCTTCGATGAACAGGAGAATCCGTTGTACAATGAAGCGTCGATCTCCTATGACACGTTAAATACGATCTTCAATATACAGGGAAAGAAAACACCGATCGTTGACCTTCGATATTATGAGAAATCGTTTGACAAATTCACATATCTTTTCAGACGTACAGTAACCGATACTCTTGGCGATGTATTGGGACACTTCTTTGTTCTTTCAGAACCCAAGCGATATAAGAGCGACGCATTGATCCCCGAATTGTTTAAACAAACGAAGGAGCCGGTACCAGAATATTCTCCTGATTATTCTTATGCGATCTATAATAAGCGCGATCTTATCAATCATTACAATGATTATCCGTTTCCCACAACTTTACGCATACAGCAAATACCAAAACAGGAATATGTCACCACGTATGTTGACGAATATGAGGAGTTATGGTATCGGCGGGATGATAACAAAGTGGTGGTGATCGTTAAGAAGGATAACTCATTTATTGAGGGAATCACCCTTTTTTCTTACATCTTCAGTACATTTTTGTTATTGCTGGCGATCTATCGCGTGAGTATATTGCTGATAAGATCGAGGCTGAAAATGGGCGGTCTCCGGCAATACTGGCAGTTGAGCATACGATCCCAGATCCACAGCACCATCATACTTGTTAATTTGCTTTCGTTTGTTGTGATAGGTGTTGCTACAATATTGTTTTTTATCAACAGGTATGATCGATCGAATGAGGACCGGTTGAGTAGAACGATTCAGATCATGGTGAAGGAGGTTCAAAACAAACTTGAGGACAACTATGATCTGAACGATCCATCGCTTCTTTTTGAAAGTAGCGCCAGCGCTGAATTAGAGCGATTGATGCAGGACATCGCAGATATTCATGGAACAGATGTAAACCTCTATGACACTTCGGGAGATCTGCGTGTCTCATCAAATCCATTTGTGTATAATAAGGGTGTTCTTAGTTTCAAAATGAATCCCGAGGCTTTTTATAACCTCAACACAAGGAGTGCTGTACAATACCTTACGGAAGAGCAAATGGGTGCAGTAAATTATTTCAGTATTTATTGTCCTGTACGAAATGAAATGGGCGTTGCCTATGCGTATCTCAACATTCCATTTTTCAGTACACAGGTAGAGTTGAAGCAGGAGATATCCAACTTCCTCGTGACCATCATCAATTTGAATGCGTTCATATTTTTGATTGCAGGTGCAATTGCGTTGTTCATTACAAACAGGATAACCTCCTCCTTTACCATAATCGGGCAAAAGATGCGGGACATCAACCTTCAGAAAACCAACCAGGAGATCCAGTGGAAAAGAAATGACGAAATTGGCGAACTGGTGAAAGAATACAATAAGATGCTTGCGAAGCTGGATGAAAGTGCTGAAGCGATGGCGAAGAGTGAGCGGGAAGGGGCTTGGCGACAGATGGCCAGGCAGGTGGCACATGAGATCAAGAATCCGCTGACACCGATGAAGCTAAGTATTCAGTATTTGCAGAAGGCTATTGACAACAATTCTGTGGATGTGAAGGTGATGACTGCTAACGTAGCACGTACGTTGATCGAACAAATTGATCACCTGTCAAAGATCGCATCAGACTTCTCTCAATTCGCGAATATCGGTAATCCCAAAAATGAAGTATTTGACTTGCACGATCTCTTGTATTCCCTCTCCTCGCTGTATGAATCCACTGAAAATCTTGACTTCAGTTGGCATCCGGTCCCTCAACGCGTATTGGTGTATGCGGATAAGACACAACTGAACAGATTGTTTACGAATCTTTTTCAAAACGCTATTGAAGCCGCAGAATACATTGATGAAAAAAAGATCGTCGTGGAAGAACGCATTGTTGATCGTAATATCATTGTTAGTGTGCGCGATAATGGAGCCGGTATCTCAGATGCTATGCGTGACAAGATCTTCACTCCAAATTTTACCACGAAAAGTAGCGGTACGGGACTTGGACTTGCAATGAGTAAGAGCATTGCAGAGCAGGCTCATGGCGACATCTGGTTTGAAACAGAAGTGGGAGTAGGCACTGTATTCTTTGTGAAACTTCCTATTGAAGCAACCAGCGATTAATTATCTTTCCCATTTCCCATTTCGCATTTCCCATTTCCCATTTCTATTTTCGTCTTCTCTGCCACAATTCAAATTCCGCAAGCTTCATACTGCTCAGGTTCTGTTGTGGTGTCAGCGCTGCCTTTTGTGCCTGCAACACGCCGTACTTACATAAGGCAAATTCAGCGATATCGTGTGCGTCCGGATCAATAGAGATCATCACGCCTTTCTCAAGTGCATAAGCGATATAACGCCAATCCATATCCAACCGGCGTGGATTTGCGTTGAGTTCAATGACAACGCCATTTGCTTTACATGCATCGATGATTTTGTAATAGTTAACCGGGTATCCGGGCCTGCTGAGCAACAGTCGGCCGGTCATATGTCCAAGTATGCGTGTATACGGATTTTCAATCGCACGCATTAGTCGCGACATTGCCTTTTCCTCCGTCATCTTCAGGTTAGAATGAATGGATGTAATCACAAGGTCAAAGGAAGCCAGTACTGAATTTTCATAATCCAGCGAACCATCGTTGAGGATATCTGATTCAATACTTTTGAAGATGCGAAATGGCCTGAGTTTTCTATTCAACTCATCAATCTGTTCGTGTTGCTGAATGATGCGCTCTTCCTGTAATCCATTTGCATAGAATGCGGATTTTGAGTGATCGCTTATCACGAGATATTCATAACCTTGTTTTATACACGCGTCGGCCATTTCTTCAATGGTGTTTGAGCCATCACTCCATGTACTGTGAGAATGGATGATACCCCGAATGTCTTTGGGTTGAATAATGGCGTTCTCATCCACCTGAAGTTTTTTTAAGATCGCAGGATCTTCCCGAAGAAAAGGTGGTACATAGTTAATGCCGGCCCTGGAAAAAATGTCTTTCTCCGTCTCATATATGTTATCGGCATCGGGCAACCGGCCGTTGATGTCTTCATAAAATTCATTACTGCAACTGGTATCAAAAAGTTTCTTCGCGAAAAGCTCTTTTGGAGCTGAATAAAATGTCAGCAAAACATTTTCATCGCCCCTGAACGATGCTGTAGTTGCGTCGATCTCTTCTTCATTGTAACCATTAGAAAGAAACAGTGATTGAAGCTGCGGAATAGTTGCAGTGGTCACCCATTCTAGTTTGTTGATGATTTCCATTTGCCTTCGAAACGCGCCAGTAATTTGTGTTTGGGGCAAGTGTTTTTGAATCCATTGATTCAATTTCAGTGCGTAAGCTTCGACTTCTGCAAAAAGGTGACTGCCTTTGCTTTTAAGGTAAAAGTTAATGGAGTTTTGTACACTCTGTTGGGTTTTCTCACCAAATCCTTTGTAGCGGGCAAGTCTGTTTTCATTACAGGCGTATAATAATTCCCCGAGTGATTCTATCTCCATTTCTTTCCAGATCGTGGCGATCTTTTTTGGTCCAAGCCCTTTTATATTCAGCATTTCCAGTACGCCGTGAGGAGTCTTATCGACGTATTCTTTTAAAGCATCCAGGTAGCCTTTGTCAAGTATTTCTGTAACTTTTTTTCCTACGGAGTCGCCAATACCTTTTAACGAGGAAAGTTTTTCGCGCGGAACTTCGGCTAGTTGTACAGGAAGCTTTTCGATGTTGAATGCTGCAACGCCATAGGATTTAGATTTAAATGCGTTGTCGCCGTGGATATCCATCAGTTTCGACAGCATGGAAAACTGGTCTGCAATGAAATAGTTGTCCATTAACTCAAACTTGGTGAGGGATGAAATTAGGGAAAAGAAAAAGTCCCGACCAGCGGGACTTTTATATTTTTCTTCAATAAGATTAAGCCTCGGAGGCTTTCTTTGAAGCTTTTTTTGCTGCCTTTTTGGGAGCTGCTTTTTTCGCTACTTTTTTGGCTGCTTTCTTGGGTGCTGCCTTCTTCGCTACTTTTTTCACAGCCTTTTTAGGCGCGGCTTTTTTCTTTGTTGCCATGTGATGAAATTTAATGGTTAGTAAATAAGAATTTAATGTTCCTAAATTTAGGTATAAATCCTTATAAACAAAACTTTTTCACCACTGGTGAAGCCGTGCATTAAGAAGCAGGAACTACGCTAACTACGGTCTTTGCTTCTTTTGTTTTGCGAAACTCTACAACGCCATCAGCAAGTGCAAAAAGAGTAAAATCTCTTCCAACACCGATGTTCTTGCCAGGATGATACTGGGTACCACGCTGACGAACGATGATGTTTCCAGCAATTGCCGGTTGACCGCCATAGATCTTCACGCCGAGTCTTTTGCTATGTGAATCGCGGCCGTTTTTTACGCTACCTTCACCTTTCTTGTGAGCCATGATTGATTATTTTTTCAATGAGTTTGATGTAATAATTATGCGATTTCGCTGATACGGATCTTGGTATACTGGGTACGATGACCGTGTTTCTTACGGAAACCTTTTCTTCTCTTCATCTTGAAAGCGATCACTTTGTCGCCCTGCACCTGTCCAAGGATCTCTGCCTTAACGGTAGCTTTAACATCCACCAGGCTGATCTTTCCATCATCGGCTGTAGTGAAGAGGACATCAGAGAACTCAACAGCATCACCCGCATTTCCTGATACGCGGGGAACATACAAGGTTTGGTCCTTCTGAACCCTGAATTGCTGACCGGCTATTTTTACAACTGCGAACATAAATTTCCAAAAATTAGGAGTGCAAAGGTAGGGTTTTGAGACTAATTTCCAAAAGAAGCGAAGAATATTTTCCGGCGGCCACCCGGCACCGCTTCAGGAAGTTTTCGCAATGCAGGATTAATTCGCTCCTGAAATCTTCAAATCCTCAAATTAAACTAGGTTTGCTGGCTATTGAGAAACTATGAAGATCAAATCGTTCCTCGCAAAACCGTTTGCAAATTACGTATATAAGGGCATAAAAAAAGGGATGACGACCGCTTTGGCGGACCAGCAGGCGATCCTACAGGACTTGCTTGGCGGGGTTCAAAAGACGGAATTCGGGCGTGATCACAAGTTAAAGGAAGTAAAGTCCTATGAGCAGTTCAGGCAGGCAGTGCCCATTCGCGATTATGAGCAACTGAAACCTTATATCGAAAAGATCAAGCTGGGAAAGGAGAACATACTTTGGAAGGGCAAGCCGATCTATTTCGCCAAAACTTCCGGAACCACCAGCGGTGTCAAGTACATCCCCATCAGTAAGGAATCGATCTCCAATCATATCAATTCAGCCCGTAACGCGCTTCTTTGTTATATTGCTGAAACGGGTAACAGCGTATTCACCAATGGTAAAATGATCTTCCTTTCTGGTTCCCCCGAGCTGGAAAGAATCGGCGGAATACCCACGGGCCGCCTTAGTGGTATTGTGAATCACCACATCCCCAGTTACCTCCGCAAAAACCAGCTTCCATCGTATGAGACGAATTGTATAGACGATTGGGAGACCAAGCTGGATAAGATCGTGCAGGAAACCATCAGCCAGGACATGACGCTCATCAGCGGAATACCTCCGTGGATGCAAATGTATTTTGACCGACTAACAGCTGTTAGCGGAAAAAGTGTTGGTCAGCTGTTTCCTAATTTTTCGGTGCTCGTGCATGGCGGAGTAAATTTCGAGCCTTACAGGGCTAGGTTGCTGGAGAGCATTGGGAGGAAGATGGCTACCATAGAAACGTTCCCGGCATCTGAAGGATTCATGGCTTTCCAGGATTCACAGGAAACTGAAGGCTTACTGTTGAATACGAATAGCGGAATATTTTTTGAGTTCGTACCCGCTGCTGAAATCTTTTCGGAGAATCCGACGCGACTCAGTTTGAAAGACGTTAAGGTTGGCGAGAACTATGCCATCATCATAAATAATAATGCGGGACTGTGGGGCTATAATATAGGCGACACAGTAAAATTTCTTTCGGTTGATCCTTACCGCATCATTGTTTCGGGAAGAGTAAAACATTACATCTCCGCTTTTGGAGAGCATGTAATAGGGGAAGAAGTTGAGTTCAGCCTGATGAAAGCTGCAGAGGAAGAAGGTATACACATCAACGAATTTACCGTCGCTCCTGTTGTCAGCAACGATGGGGGCAAATCGTACCATGAATGGTTTGTGGAGTTCGAAAATCAACCGGGAAACCTGGAAGCGTTTTCGATCAAAGTTGACGATAACTTAAGGAGGAAGAACATCTACTACGATGATCTGATAAGCGGCAATATTTTAGAAAGATTGCGCATCCGCCCTGTGAGAAAGAACGGCTTTATTGATTACATGCGATCGATCGGGAAGCTGGGAGGGCAGAATAAAGTACCGCGACTTAGTAACGATCGTAAGCTTGCCAGCGGACTGGAGCCATTTGTACTTTAATGCTTAAGTTTGTGGCACCCCATGTAAACAGTTTATAATCATGACAAAACGGATTGCAATATTCGGGTCTACCGGATCCATTGGCACGCAGGCACTCGAAGTTATTGCTGCCAATTCAGACATGTTTTCGGTTGAAGTGCTCACAGCGCAGAATAACGATGAATTGCTGATAAAACAGGCGATCCGTTTCAATCCGAATATTGTTGTAATTGGAGACGAAAGGAAATACCCGAAAGTAAGAGAAGCACTTGCTGATACGGACGTAAAGGTATTTGCGGGAGAACAATCGCTGGAAGAGGTTGCCTCCATGGATGTTTATGATATGATGCTTGCGGCGATAGTTGGTTTTGCGGGATTGAAACCTACACTTATGGCCCTTGAGTCTGGTAAGGCAGTGGCTCTTGCAAATAAAGAAACGCTCGTTGTTGCCGGCGATATTGTAATGCAAAAGGCGGTCGAGAAGAAAGTCCCGGTGATACCTGTGGACTCGGAACATTCTGCGATCTTTCAATGCCTGGTGGGAGAGGGACGTAATAAGGTGGAGAAGGTAGTACTCACTGCGTCTGGCGGGCCGTTCCTGGGAAGAAAGCCCAATTTCCTTGTGAATGTAAAACGCGATCATGCATTACAGCATCCTAATTGGAGTATGGGCGCTAAGATCACTATTGATTCCGCAACATTAATGAATAAAGGGCTTGAAATGATCGAAGCCAAGTGGCTGTTCAATTTGAGGCCTGAGCAGGTGCAGGTGGTTGTGCATCCTCAGAGTATCATTCACAGCATGGTACAATTCGAAGATGGAAGCATTAAGGCGCAAATGGGACTACCTGATATGAAGTTGCCGATTCAATACGCGCTTGCGTTTCCCCATCGCATAAAAAATGATTTTCCGAGATACGATTTCAAACGCCCCAACCAACTCACGTTTGAAGATCCGGATATCAAAACATTCAGAAACCTGTCACTTGCAACCGACGCCCTGAATAAGGGAGGAAATCTTCCTTGCGTTTTGAATGCTGCAAACGAGGTAGCAGTGTATGCTTTTCTGAAGAACCGGATTGGTTTTTTAGATATGACGGACGTTATCGAGAGAGCGATGGATTATGTACAGTACATAGAAAATCCCACATTGGACGAATATTACGACAGTGACGGTGAGGCGAGAAGCTATGTAGCATCGCTCATCAAATTGTAGTACCGGCTACATTTATTTGTTAATTGTTACCACCAGTATCAATTGTTTTCCGGTATTTTGTTTTTTTACCAAATTCAGCAAAACCCACGTATTTAATAACACAAATGAATCTTTTAGCTATAGACTGGTCGATCGTTGGAATTAAGGCAGGGCAATTGATCTTATCGCTTTCCATCTTAGTAGTACTGCACGAACTTGGACATTATCTGCCGGCAAAATGGTTTAAGTGCCGGGTTGAAAAGTTTTACCTGTTCTTCGACCCCTGGTTTTCTCTCTTCAAAAAGAAAGTTGGCGAAACAGAATATGGAGTGGGATGGCTACCACTTGGAGGATATGTAAAAATATCCGGCATGATCGATGAGAGCATGGACAAAGAGCAAATGAAACAGCCTGCCAAGCCCTGGGAGTTTAGGAGCAAACCGGCATGGCAACGACTGATCATCATGATTGGAGGAGTGACAGTGAACCTGATACTTGGCTTCGCGATATTCTCAATGATCCTTTATGTATGGGGCGAAGAGTATCTTCCAGCGAAGAACCTGAAGTATGGAGTATATGCAGACAGTCTCGGTAAGAGAATCGGCATACAAAACGGCGACAAGATTGTTTCGGTAAATGGCAAACCGGTCGACAACTTTTATAAGATCTCGGGAGACATCATTCTCAACGAGGCGAAGACATTACAGGTGGACCGCGGCGGACAGCAGGTAAGCCTCAACATTCCTGAAGGAACAATTCGTGGACTTATCAAACGTAAGGGCGAACCGATCGCTTATCCGATGTATCCGGCAGTAGTGGATTCCGTTACACCTCGTGCAAAATTCGTGGAGGGCAGGTTGATGAAGGGCGACCAGATCGTTGGACTCAATGGCAAGCCAGTTGAATCTTTCATTCAATTCAGCGACGAAAAAAGAAATTTAAAAAACAAAGTGATTGATATACAGGTGCTCCGTGGTGGCGATTCTGTAAATGTAAAAGCACAGACGAATGAGAATGCCGCTGTTGGTTTTTCTACTTTGCTTGATACAGCTTTTTTAGAATATAATGTTCGCAAGTATGGATTCTTAGAATCGATACCGGCAGGAGTTGCAAAAGGCTGGAATACACTGGTGATGAATGTGCAAAATTTCAAATTGCTTTTCACCTCACCCGAAGTAAAGGCCAGTGAATCACTTGGAAGTTTCTTAAGCATCGGAAATATGTTCGGCGCTCAGTGGGACTGGGAGCGGTTTTGGAGCATGACGGCGTTGTTGAGCATTGTACTGGCATTCATGAATATCCTTCCAATACCCGGACTCGATGGAGGTCATGTGTTGTTCACCGTATATGAGATGGTGACGGGCCACAAACCGGGCGATAAGTTTATGGAGTACGCTCAAATGGTTGGAATGATCCTGTTGCTGGGATTGATGGCGTATGCGATTGGATTGGATTTTATGAGATTCTTTAGATAGAAATGCAAAATGCGAAATGGTAAATGGGAAATCATGTAACGGTTTTCCATTTACCATTTTCCATTTTCCATTTGGCATTTGATCTTATGTCTTGCAACCAAATAACCTTATCTTGCATCTCTGTTTTGTTCAAAATTCCGGGGGTGTCCGGTTTTGACAGCGTAGGTCTTTGAAAGTATAAGCATGTCGAGCGTTGGATAATTAGCTCGTAAATCTGAATATTCAAACCATAAATGGCAATACTAAGTATGCCATGGCTGCCTAATCAGTGATTAGATAGTCATTAGGGCCGCCGAGCGGGTTTTCCTTATACCAAGCTCCGCCGCCGACTCAAAAAAGAATGAGGATGCTGCAACAGAAGGCTGTGACTGTTGCTTAAGACCATCCAGCTAAGGAAATGATTGGTTCGACCGGTCCCGGTTATTTCCCGACAAGCAATTCCGGTATAAGCATGTAGAAGGCTTTCGATGAATATGTTTGGACAGGGGTTCGATTCCCCTCACCTCCACAAGCGGGGGAGACGACTTCAAGGTTGTTTCTCCCGTTTTTTTATTTACTCCGCTCAGTTGTTGCTGTCAACTTCCTGCCTTTTATGGCATAGAAGGCAACAAATAAATAGCAGGGAAACAACATCAGGTAGGCTTTCTGGCTATTCAATACATCTGCAAGTAATCCATACACGAGGGGCAATAAAGCCCCGCCGGCAATCGCCATGATCAACAGGGAAGAACCAATACGGGTGAACCTTCCGAGGCCCGATATAGCGATTGGCCAGATCGCCGGCCACATAAGGGAATTTGATAAACCAAGTGCAGCAATAAACAACACCGATACATATCCCTGCGTCAGCAATGCGCATGCTGTGAACAAAACACCCGAAATGGCACAGATCAGTAAAGCATTCTCCTGCTTCAAATATTTGGGAATCGTAACTATACCAATAAGATAACCGGCTATCATTGCAAGCAATGTAAACGTTGTGAAAAACTTCGCTGTTTCGAATTCTATTCCCTGGTACGATGCATAACTGATGATGGTATCGCCGGCAATGACTTCCGCGCCGACATACAAAAACAATGCAATCACACCGAGCACAAGCTGCGGAAAGGCGAACACGGTCTTTTTCCGCACATTCGCTTTCATTACGGCATCGTCTTCAGCATCGGAATTAACTTCAGGCAGGTTGGATCTCCGAATGAGATAACTCAACAACACAAGTATCGAAACGATGATAATGTATGGAACAATTACTCTTGTTGCGAGTTCGTCGAGTATCTGCGATTTTCCCGCTGCATCCATAGTTTGCAGCGACGCCGTGATCTCATCGGCATTGCTTAATGTGATGGCGCCAAGTATTATCGGTGCAATGGCTCCAGCCACTTTGTTGCATATCCCCATGATACTGATTCGCCTGGCTGCACTTTCTGCAGGTCCGATGATGGTGATATAAGGATTTGAGGCGCTTTGAAGTATAGTTAGTCCTGCGCCCTGAATGAACAGACCAGCCAAAAACAATATATATGTCCGGCTTAGTGCGGCGGGAATGAAGATCAGTGCTCCAATTGCCATGATCACCAGTCCCACCGACATCCCATTCTTAAACCCGGTTTTCTTTAATATCCAGGCCGATGGTATGGCCATTACGAAGTAAGCAATATAAAAAGCAAACGCAACGAGGTAGGATTGAAAATTATTCAGCTCGCACGCAATCCGCAGGTAAGGAATGAGCACTGAGTTCAACCATGTGATAAACCCGAAAATGAAGAATAATGCTCCAATTATAATTATCGGGCTGAGTCCTTTGCCTGGTTTTATAGGTTTATGTGATGTGTGCAAACGATTATTCATAATTCCAATTTTATGATCGTTTGTTCGACCCGATGTCCCATCCCTCCGCCTCATCTTCCGTGTAATACCACCTAATTCTGTTATAGTTCAATTCAACTAAAATATATGGTTTTGCTTGCTCCAACTGAATGTGTACACTTTTGATGTGAACTCCCTGCAACTCTATCTTCAGGCGGAAGTCTCCATTGGAAGCATTACCACGCAATATGGCGCTATCTACGCCGCCACCCTCAGCCATCAGCACATACAATGAGGCAGTCGTCTCGGGATTGTAATCAATTTTTATTTGTAGCGGCTCAAAGTGCGCTTTTCCACTACCTCCACCGGCACCATTGGCATCGCCGCTTTCATGATAGCCGATAAGGTCGAACTGGCTGACCGGAATTTCATTTCGAAACTTCGCAGGGACACTTACTCCGTCGATTTGTATAGAATACATTAGAGAGCGGGTGATAGAAGTTGCCATAGATAAAGTTTGAATGGTAAAAACTTGTACAACCTATCTAATATAATAAAAGCTTCAGACCTTTCTGGTAAAAGTTCTGAAGCTTTGTAGGTAAGTGCGCATCCCCTTTAAAGGCAGCATCTATAGCTTCTTCAAGCCCTTTGTTTGATCTTTATCAGCCTCTATCAAACTTATTGCATATCCACCACCAGGGGCGCTGAGCTGTGACAACTTCGACTTATTGGTAACAACTACTTTGCGGATTGTATATGCCTGCGGATTCGTTTTATAATGCGCATCCTTCGCGTCAGCATAAATGGTAGCGATGTATGTCTTACCATTCTCAAGGAAATCAAATGTAATATTCGAAGTTCTTGGTGTCTCGCCATTTACATTGCCCAGAAACCAATTGTTTGTGCCTTTTGCTTTTCGTGCAGCAGTTATGTATTGACCTGGTTCTGCCTCAAGATATTTGCTGTCGTCCCAATCTATTGCTACATCCTTTATAAATTGGAAAGCATCCAGGAAGCGGTTATAATTTTCAGGAAGATCTGCCGCCATCTGCAAAGGGCTATACATAGTTACGTACAGTGCAAGCTGGTTTGCAAGCGTACTGTTGACATGTGATTTATTATCGGGATTTATCTTTGAAATATCCATCTCAAAGATACCAGGTGTATAATCCATCGGTCCACCAAGCAAACGAGTGAAGGGAAGCAATGTAACGTGATTGGGTTTTGAACCGCCAAATGCCTGGAATTCCGATCCGCGTGCGGATTCGTTTCCAATCAGGTTCGGATATGTACGGGCAATACCTGTGGGTCGCACAGCTTCATGTGCATTCACCATAATTTGATACTTCGCCGCTTTTTCAATTGCATACTGATAATGATTAACGATCCACTGACTATAGTGGTGTTCACCCCGCGGCAGGATATCTCCAACATAGCCACTCTTCACAGCATCGTATCCATTTTCTTTCATGAACTTATACGCAGTATCCATGTGTCTTTCATAATTCCGCACTGATGAAGATGTTTCATGGTGCATGATCATCTTTATACCCTTGGATGCAGCATAATCGCGGATGCTTTTGACGTCAAAGTCTGGGTAGGGAGTTACGAAATCGAAAACATAATCCTTTGAATACCCAACCCAGTCTTCCCATCCCACATTCCAACCTTCAACAAGTACAGCATCGAAGCCATGTTTAGCAGCGAAGTCAATGTATTCTTTTACATGCGCTGTTGTTGCACCATGCCTTCCATGTGGTTTAGCTTTGCTATAGTCAGACACTCCTAATTGCACAGAGGGAAATTCATCTGTATATGACCATGTACTTTTACCAGTGATCATTTCCCACCAAACACCTATATACTTCACAGGTTTTATCCATGAAACATCTTTGATCTTGTTTGGTTCGTTTAGGTTATATGTCATTTTTGAACTCAGGATATCGCGAGCGTCGGCACTTACAATTATTGTACGCCATGGAGTGGTGCAGGGTGTCTGCATATAACCTTTATCACCTCTTGCATCCGGAGTTAACCACGATTGAAATACCATGTTTTTGTCGTCCAGATTTAAATGCATGGCAGGATAATTGATCAATGCCGCCTCATGCAGATTTATATAAAGTCCGTTTGCAGTCTTCAATTGAAGTGATGTCTGCACACCCGTTGACGAGAAAGCCGTTTGCGAAATATTGTCTGACCGAACTTTATCTTGTAAACCGCGAATCTCAGAAAGCTTCGATGTGGTATAGTCATATTCCTGCGTATCGTAATCACCGGAGATCCAATAGGCGGTATGATCACCGGTCATTGCAAACTCGGTTTTTTCTTCTTTGATAACGAAATATGTTAGTTTCTTTTGCTGAGGAAACTCATAACGGAAACCAAGTCCATCGTTGAAAAGCCGGAAACGAATGATCATTTCCCTGTCAGTTGTGGATTGTTTTAACCTGACTGCAAGTTCATTATAATGATTGCGAATGGTCTTCAGTTCACCCCACACAGGTGACCAGGTTTCATCGAAGGTTGAAGTTTTTGTCTCCTCCACCTTGAAATTGTATAGAAGCGAAGAATCTCTCTTCAATTCCAACCCCAGTTTACTTGGTTTGATCACCTCCTGGTTTTTATAAGTAAGTGAGTAAGTTGGAACTCCGCCGGTTTGCAACTCGAAGCGCATTTTGAATGCACCATCAGGAGAGGAGAATTCCTGCGCAGTTGCTGAGCAGAATAAGACCATAATAAAACTAATGATAGCAAGTCGTAACATAAGAAGATTATTTAAATTGCAGAATCAAGTGATTTGGATAGACCACCTACTGCAAAATGACAGTGTCAATGCAGTATTTTCAAATCTATTTGCATCAAATAAAAGTAAACAATTATAAGACTGCTACGGGTTTTATCATGGTCATGTTTTTAGGTTCTTTGTTGATTTGCAGCTTAAAGTGCTATTGCCAATCTTTTGGTACCTCGGGCATTGGTAAACCATCGATGTATAAAGTTGCGAGTGCTTTAGCGAGGTAGGGATATGTGCCGCGGTTATTTGTTAGTACGATGAATGTGAGTTTCTCCTTGTCAAAGCGGACAAAATCGGCTAATGCGGGACCCCCGCTATGCTCAACAAGTTTGTGTCCATTGTAATTCGGTCTTACAATCAGGCCCAGGCCAAATGGCCCATCTTTCCCATCATTCAACTTAGCTGCTGTGGTAATCAGTTCTTTTGTTGCGGCTGATAGGAAATCACCTTTATCAAAGGCGGCAGCAATGGTGGCAAGATCTTCGATCGAAGAATATATACCTCCGGCTGCATAGCCTGTTGCCGGGAACCACATTTGATTGATCCGTAATGTGGAATCGTGCGGGAACCAATGATACTCCTGTGCCTGCTCCGGAATGATGTCAAAATCTGATATATGGCCGATTTTAGGGTTGTTCACAAATGTGTGTTCCAGGTTTAATGGCTCTAATACATACGACCTGAGTGCATCGAAATATTTCATGTTTGTTACCCTTTCGATAATGTATTGAAGTACCCAGTAATCGCTGCTCATGTAACCGTTTTTGGACCCGGGCTCATAGTCGAGCGGCATTTGCCTGGCGAGTTCATAGGCATATCTGCTATCTGATGCCTTTGAAAAGTCAGCCATCCTGATACCCGATTGATGTGCGGCAAGTTGAAGAATGGTGATTTTTTTCCAGCCATCCGGCACCGAATCCAACACCTGTCCAAGCGTTTGGTCTGGCTTCAGTAATTGTTTATCGAACAACTTGCCTAATAATAATGAACAGAAAATCTTGGAGCATGAAGCTTGTTGAAAAGCGGTATTGTTTGTTACACTCTGGTTGAATGGTATATTCGCTTTGCCAAGTGTTCCCATCGTTTCAATTTTACCGTCTCTTACAACAGCATATGCAAGTCCGGGGATATGTTCTTTTTGCATCAGATCCTTTAGCAGTAAACGCGCTTTACTATGAGGATTTTGAGAATCGGCATTTAAGATCAATAAAAGCATTGCCACGCACAACGTGGAAAAAGGCTTTGCGAATCGTTTCAATGTGTGGCAAAAATGCGGGATTAGGTTATGCGATGTAGTCATGTGATTAATATTTGCATTGAAGTTCCATCGCTCCTGAAACTGTATAAATTCTTTTTGCATGAACCGACTGTTTTCATGCGTGAAACGACCGATGCCTGCATCAACATTGCAGGTATAACGATTAACTTTGGATGCATTAATCAAAACCTGGGATGGTCTGTCCCACACACGCATGCTTCGAACGCCATCAGATACTTTAATACGTATTGTAAACCCGCTGATACTTATCAGCCTGAGCATGGTAGGTCAACAGCTGTTCTCCGGGTCTGGGACAGCGGCAGAACTTTTGTCGGTGTTGCGCCTGGTCTTTTTCATTGTGATTAATTATGAGATTGGCCGCTATCTGATTCTGCTGGTAAGGAAAAAGTATCCAACGATCTCCAATACCTTTAAGCGTGTTGCCGCGTCGTACCTTCTTACTGTTCTAACAACTTTTTGTCTGATCACATTTTCAACGATTGCCGTCCGATTTTTTGTAGATAAGCCATTTAGCTTTTTGAGTGAAACTCTTGTGAACCTGTTGCAATCGTTTTGGATCGCCATTCTGATCATTGCTCCTTATGAGGTGTTGTATTTTTATTCCATCGTGCTGCGGGTGGAAAGCGAAAAAGAACAATTGCAGAAGATCACCATCGAAAGTCAGCTCCATGCGTTACAGGCACAGGTGCAACCGCACTTCTTGTTCAACAGTCTCAATACATTGAGTGCACTGACCATAAAAGATTCTCAAAAGGCAGAGGCATTTGTAATGGAATTGAGTTCAGTGTACAGGTATCTGTTGCATAACAGTCAACACCGATTAACAACGTTGAGAGAAGAGTTAGATTTTATACATTCCTTTCTGCATTTGCTTGAAACGCGTTTTGAAGATGGATTGTTTTATAACATAGAGGTGCCGCCCGAATATTTAAGCTACCAGATTCCACCACTTTCGTTGCAGGTACTGATTGAGAATGCGGTGAAACATAATATATTTTCGGAGAAGGATCCATTGCAATTATCTATTTATGTAGAAAACGAGAAACTTGTTGTTGCGAACACGCTTCGTAAAAAACCGAAGCCCGCTGCATCGGCCGGATTTGGTTTGTCTAACATCATTGCCCGTTATGCATTGCTACAGAAAGAAGAAGTGGAAATAATTGAGGATCACGCAATGTTTACGGTACAGCTTCCACTATTAAAGCCAGGATATGAAAGTGTTTATAGTTGAAGACGAAAAGCTAGCTGCAGAGCGGCTTCAGCGGCTATTGGAAGAAATCGATCCGTCTATTTCAATAATGGGAAGTGAAAGATCTATTCGTGACGCAGTGAAGTACCTATTGCAAAACCCGGCTCCGGATATGATTTTTATGGACATTGAATTAAACGATGGTCAGGCGTTTGACATATTCAGCCAGGTTGAGGTGAGCAGCTTCGTTGTGTTTACAACATCTTATCCCGAACATGCATTGCAGGCGTTCAAGCAAAACAGCCTGGACTATTTATTGAAGCCGATCCGTAAAGAAGATCTTCAGCGAAGCTTAAAAAAGTATGCATTGTTGCAAAGCAGGTTTGTTGCAAAATATGGTGAAATTTCGCTAGACGAAGTGCAGCACAACGTGAATCAACATGTTTACGCGGGGAAATATCAGGAACACTTTCTTATACAGCAGGGACAGCGCTATCACTCGATTGCAGTAAAAGATATTGCATACTTTTTTGTTGAGGGCAGACTCACTTTCCTGGTTACGAATGCGGGATTGAAACTTGTAATGCCATATACCTTAGAAGAAGTAGAAACGATGGTTGATCCGGCATTATTTTATAGGGCTAACCGGTCTTTTATTGTGCAGCGAAAATCTATAACCAGTTTCAAAAGGATCGAAAACGGTAAACTACTTATAGCTCTGGGTATAGGTGAGGTGAAAGGAGTGATCGTAAGCAAACAAAGATCGATCAATTTCAAACAATGGATCGCCCGATAAATTTTTGTAGCGTTACTTTGTGTAAGGAAAATAGACCATCGTAAAACCAAACCATGAATTTCAATTTAAGCCAGATACCGGAAAGGGTTGCCAAGACACGCAGTTCCGGGTTGACCGTTGTGAGTGATAAAGGGCTCAGTCTTGCAGAAGTGAGCTACCTGATCGATTCTGCAGCACCATACATCGATCTGGTGAAGCTTGCGTTCGGCACTGCCTTGTTCGCGCCTCAGTTGAGACAAAAAATTGAATTGTACAAATCAAATAATATCCGTGTTTTTCTTGGAGGGCTGTTATTTGAAGCGTTTGTGATACGTAACCAGGTAGAAGATTTTGAGCAGATACTAAAGGATTACGATATTTCTTATGTTGAAGTTTCTGATGGTGCCATCAACATATCTCAAGAGCAAAAACTGCAGTACATCTCCAGGTTCAGTGAATATGGAACAGTGATCAGCGAGATCGGCTCAAAGGATAAGGACAAAGTGCTTGTCACGCCACCGTATAAATGGATTCAGTTGATGCAGGCAGAACTGGATGCTGGTTCAGCTTATGTAATTGCAGAAGCCAAGGAGAGTGGCACTGTGGGTATATACAGGGATTCAGGCGAAGTCAGAGAAGGACTTATCCAGGAAATCCTTACTAAAATACCAGCTGACCGCATTATTTGGGAAGCACCTGAAAAGCATCAGCAATTGTATTTTATAAAATTGATCGGGGCGAATGTAAACCTTGGAAACATCGCGCCCAATGAGGTTATCGCACTTGAGGCAATGCGACTTGGTTTACGTGGCGATTCGTTTGACTTTTACCTCGATTCAGTTTAAACATACAGGCTTTGTATCACCGGTTGATATCTTTCAAACAAAACCTTTCGTTTTAGTTTCAATGTAGGTGTCAGTTCACCGCTTTCAACCGTCCATTCACGTGGGAGAAGAACAAAATTCTTAAGTTGTTCTACCTGGCTGAAGAAGTGGTTGTATTGCTTGATGCTTTCACCGATCAGTGCTCTTACACGCTTGTCGGCTACTGCTGCCATATTACCGGGATAGGTGAGGCCCTGGTGGTGATACCATTCTTTCAGTGCTTCAAACTTTGGAACAATAAGTGCGCTCACGTATTTCTGTGCTTCGCCAACAACCATGATCTGTTCAATCCAGCGGCTTTCCACCATTTTATTTTCGATGGGCTGCGGCGCAACATATTTTCCGCCGCTTGTTTTAAAGAGCTCTTTTTTACGGTCGGTTATCTTCAAAAATTTTCCATCGACCATTGTTCCTATATCACCAGTGTGGAGCCAGCCATCACGAATTACTTCAGATGTCAGATCCGGGCGCTTATAATATCCAATCATAACGTTCGGACCCTTGCACAAAATTTCGCCATCTTCGGCGATCTTAACTTCTACGCCTTCCAGTAATGGCCCAACAGTGCCAAACATACGATTGCTCTCAGGGTAACGATTCCCGCTGATGATGGGAGATGCTTCCGTCAATCCATAACCCTCCTGTATTACAATGTTTGCTGCGGTGAAGACCTTCAGCAATCGAATCTGGCAGGCTGCAGCCCCGGTGATGATGGATTTTACTTCGCCACCTATTGCTTCGCGCCATTTGCTAAAGACCAGCCTGTTGGCAAGAGCAAGCTGAATCCTGTAACTTAAAGGGAGAGGTGTGTTTATCTCATAACGTTCTGCCAGTGCCATCGCCCAGTCGAACAACTTCCTCTTAACGCCTTTTAATTCGCTGCCTTTTCTGAGAATCGTTTCATAGATCTTTTCGAGCAATCTCGGTACAGTAGTGAAGATGACGGGCTTCACTTCGCGTAAATTTTCGCCAATCGTTTCCATACTTTCGGCGTAATAAACACTTACTCCTGAATAGATGAAGCAATAGGTTGCCATACGCTCAAAGGCGTGGTTAAGAGGCAGAAAGCTTATTGCTCTTTTTCCCTTCACACCAACTTCTTCAATGATCAGCGAACTGCTTAGCATGTTACTGATGATGTTACTATGTGAGAGCATAACTCCCTTGGGAATGCCTGTCGTGCCCGATGTATACAGTATGGTAGCGAGGTCACCGGGTTTTATCAAATCCATTGATTCAGTTAATTGCTTATGAAGTAAAGGCGAAACTTCAAACAGCAACTCTTTCCAATTCGGCACGCCGGCAACGACGCTGAAAGAATATATTTCCTGGAGATCCGGTAATTCTTCTCTTATACCAGCAATTTTTTTATACAGTTGCTCATCTCCAACAAACACTATTTTCACTGCGGAATCGTGCAGTATGAACTTTAATTCATTGATGTTGATGGTTGGATAGACAGGAACTGAAACGGCGCCTATCTGCTGAATAGCAAGATCTACCATGATCCACTCGGGCCTGTTGGCGCTGATGATGGCTACTTTATCGCGGCTCTCCAATGATCCATCCCCCGAAGAAAGCTGGCGGGCCAGCAAGCCACTACTTAACTGATCAACAATTTCCTTCACCTCACTTGTTGAGTATTTTCGCCAGTTGCCGTTTTCCCGTGCACATAGCATGTCTGGCAAGGGGTTATGCTTTAACTGGTAAGCCAAACAATCAAATAACCTTGTGGGTGTAGTATTATCCTTCCTCATCAGCCTGTCAGCCATTATTGTGTTTCAATAAGTTTTTGCGGCAATGCCACATAAAAAGTGGTGCAAAATTAATTCCCCGGAAGATTAGTTGCACTTGACGGGGTAGGAAGTTTCAATGGGAGGCAGATCGATCATATGACATTTCCGACAAAAGTCCGGGGTCAGGTTTTTCAACCATAAGTTCCTGAACTGCCTGTATTCAGGGCTGTTCAGGCATTTCATGAGCGAGGTTTCGAAGACGTTTCCAAAATTGAGTTCTTTAGGAAATGGCTTGGCGCAACAGGGAGTCATCCAGCCGTTCCAGCTAATGTAAAAGTGATTCCATGGCAAATGACACTTTTGAAATTCGTTTTTGCTCTTTATGTCCCACATAGTCAATTGCACATTCCCAGATGCTGAGGCCACTTTATGTGCAGACTCAAGCTCATTCAAAAATTCGCCGGAATGAAAGAACTCATAGTAGGAAGCGTCAAGATGCGTGATTGAAGACAGGTTTACCGGTGTGAGGTTCACATCAGTGACTCCCAGTTGCGACGCTACACTCACCACCTCTTTCATTTGTCTGAAATTTTCCCGAACGATCACAAAGTTGAACATCACGGGAAGCTTATGTTTGGCGCACACTTCAACAATGTTTTTTGTTCTTTCGAGGAAGAAATCATAATTCCCAAGCAATCGCACCTGTTCATAGCCTTTACCCACGCCATCGATGGAGATCTGTACTGTATCAAGATATGGAGCAATTCTTTCAATATAGTCTTCTGCAACAGGCAGATGCGCATTTGTAGAAATAAAAGTCTGTATACCCCGGTTTTTTGACTTGATGTATTTCAGCGTTTCTTCCAGTTTCTTATAAAGAAGTGTCTCACCCAATCCGGTGAGTCCAATCGAGTCTACAAACGGTGCCACTTCATCTATCACTTTAAACATACTGGCTTCATTGATCGTGCCCTTGTCCATATTTGCACCATACCCATACTCCCTGGGACAGGTAATGCATGCGAGGTTACAATGATTTGTTACCTCCAGCATGATAGATGATGGATAAGCTACTTTTGTGCTCCCGGTCGCCTTCAGGTAAAGCGCATGCGCTTTATTTGCCGAATACCTTAAAAAATTGAAACCCGAAGGCAGTTGCCTTAAACGGTTGTAGATCTTTGATAGCCTTCGTTTATTGAGCTTAAATGACATATGTTATTGCAAATAGAGAATACAACTCGAAATTACAATTAGCATCTGTCTTTTGTCAAAAACTTTCCCGCCATAAACATGCGGCACCAAGCAATGCGGCCTCTTCACCAAGTTGTGCGCGAATGAGTTTCCACTTTAACCCTTCGCTTGCGAGAACCTCATTTGTGGCATAAATGAAATGATCCCATGCTTTTGAAATGTTGCCGCCGATGACCACTGCCTGTGGCGCTTGCTCAGCATAGCGTTTGATCAAAACAGTGCCGAGGTTTTTTCCAAAGTCAGTAAATGCCTGCACCGCATTGCTATCAACCGGTATACGGTCGGCAATATCCCTGACGCCGTCCAATCGATATCCTGTTCTATCCTCATAGTTGGTGATCAGCCATCTTGCACACGCATAATCTTCAGCGCGACTGTCAAGATAAGGCATACACCAAAGATCGCCTTCATGCAGCTGATCGTCGTAATATGCAGCAGAACCTAAGCCGGTACCTAACGTCACTCCAACAACATTATCGTAACCCCGGGCGGCGCCACCATGTAGTTCACCAATTAAATATGCAGATGCATCGTTGATCATGCGTATGTCCCCAGGAGCAATATTAAGCGCGTCAGCCAGCAATTCTTTTACATTGAGGCCATATAGCTGATCATACTTGTTTAGCCCCTTAATAAGGCTGATACCCTTTTCGTAATCAAAAGGGCCAGGCATGGCAATTCCGAGGCGGCCCGCCGGGAACCCGGCAAGTTCGTGACTTGCCCGAATGGCACTGCACCACTGCTGTATCACTGCATCCGCGCTTAATTCCGGATTTACATGTGAACGGGATAACGTTTCACGGAGCAATTCACCATTCTTGATGTCAGCAACGCAAACGCTGATATGCGTTCCACCTATGTCAATGCCCGTTGTAAGATTGTTGTAAATCATAATTCAGAATTCGTAATTCGTAATTCGTAATTCGTAATGCGTAATGCGTAATGCGTAATTCGAAATGCAGAATTGTAAATCATTCGCATTTACCATTTCCCATTTCCCATTAGCCATTTTCCGTTTCCCATTTCCCATTTTCCATTTCCCATTTCCCATTTTCCATTTCCTACTTAGTATGCCGGCAATTTCGTTCCCCAACTCATGTTGGGTTTATCCCCGAGCCAGAGTTCAAGTGTTCCTCCTTTTGAAAATGTTTCGTGATCAAAGAAGAAATCGTTGTGCTCCTTATCGTTCAGACTTGCCCGCTGGATGTAATCATTTCCCTTGGTTGCATTGTGTGTAACGATGCGAAACTGTTTACCACCGTAATAGCGGCCATCGAGTTTAATGGTTATTTCATCAAAAACGGGCGATGTGATCTCGTAGAAGGGTTTGAGAGATTGATTGCCGAGGACATTGAACAATCCGATTGACATTAGCGCGCTTACGGCGCCCATTTGTCCCTGGTCTTCGTCATGACCACCATAACCAAGATCGGGTGTGGTTCCTCCATACGCCTGTTCCTGAACGCGACGCACCCAATATTGTGTAAGCCACGGCTTTCCTGCATAGCTGAACACATGTGCGTTTGAGCAGCCTGGCTGATTGGCATAGCTCACATAGCCCTCTGTATAGCCGTATACATAATCACTTTGCCTCGATTGCTCAAATGCATAATTCAATTTTGTTGCAAACGTGTCGTTGCCTCCCATCATTTTGGCAAGCTCCGGCAATGCATGTGAAAGTCCCCAGGTAGCCTGCCATGCATTCGCTTCAACCCAACCACTTCCATTTAAAGGATCGGTATGTGCGAACTCACCTTTATCGTTTTTAGGGAATAACAATTTATGTTCGTTGTTGAACAAAGTCTTCCAGCCGTTGGCGCGCTTAGTGAAGAATTGAACATCTTTTTTCAGGTTTAATTTCGAAGCCATTTGTGCAATGCCCCAATCCTGGAAACTCGCTTCAATGCTTATACCTGCATTGTTTGGCCAGAAGCCATTTCGCGTATAGAAATTTATTTCGTCTTTACTGCCGAGCATTCCACCTGGCAGGTGATTGCGTTTTACCACCTGGTAAGCATGCTTCGGATCGACTTTCTTCATCAGCCCTTTCATGAACGTACTGATCACCAGGTTTGAGGTAGGGGAGCTGGTCATGATGTAGGAATAACCACCACCGGAAGGGCCTCTTGGTAGCAGGTAACCATTATTTGCATATTCGATCATCGACGCCGTGAAATCATCCATTACTTCTGGCCATGCAAGACCCCAGAGAATATTCAGATTCCATTGGCTCAACCAAAAAGCATCGGAATTATACATATTGAATTTAAGGTTTCCGTTTGCATCTTTTGGTATGCGTTTTACTTTGAAAACTGCATCTGTAAATGTTCCATCACGAACGCCTGTTGTACGATCGGGATAATCGCCGGATACATCATTTGTTTTATGGCGACCGAGCAACACATGCCAAAGGTCAGTATAGAATTTTACCTGTTGTTCGTTCGTGCCACCTTTAATATCGATACGTCCCAGCCATTGATTCCATAGGGTTTGAGCACTGTTCTTTACTTCATCAAAATTCCAGGTGGTGCATTCCTGTTCCAGATTGTTCCGAGCATTATCGATGCTTGTGTACGACAGGCCTGTCTTCATTTGAACAACCGCTCCTTTATCCAGGTCGTATTCAGCAGCGATGGCTACACTATCGCCAGAAATATTCCGGAGATTATTTGTTTGCAGTTTTCCTTTCCATCCATTGAGTGTTTTGAATGGTTTATCGAAGCGGATAACAAAAAACAGTTTCACGTCTTTGGGACCGCCCCAATATCTTTTCGTTGATGAAAAAGAACCTTCAATTTCAGTGTCACTTATTCTCGTTACCTCGGCATTTTCCATGGTGCTGTTTGGTAATGTACCACCAAGATTTATGATGATTCGCGCATTTGTCTTACGCAGATATTGAAATTTATAAAAGCTCACGCGATCAGTTGCGGTTTGTTCCACACGGATCTTATGATCCTGTAAAAAGAGTCGGTGATAACCAGGCTGAACGATCTCGTCATCATGATTAAAGGCTGACTTCCACGCTGCTTCTCCACCAGAAGGATCAATTGAAGTAGTAGACGGCATGATCTCTACGCCAGCCATCATCCAATCATGAATTTGCCCAAAGCCGAGTATGTGTTTCTCATTGTAATTATAACCTCCGCCATTCTGATTCTTATTACGTGTATGTGGTGCTGCACCTACCATCCCAAAAGGAACACCTCCTGTGATGAAAAAAAAATAACGCCCACGGTTCGTCTCGATATACGGATCTACACGTGATACATAGTCGACTGCTTCGTTAGCAGTTGGAAAAATTTCGAACTCAGAAAGACCCAGATCACTTCCTGTACCATCAGTTGTGACAAATCGCACCCATTTTATCTTTCTTGATGAAAATCGAATCGACTTACCGGTTCCATCATTGAGTAATTCATTGACCCATACGACAGAGCCATCACTGAAAATTAATTTGCCTCCCGCGATGTGTTCAGATAACGAAACACGGTCATATAATACGATTCTATTGATCTCTACTGGATCGTTGAAGTCGAGTTGTATCCATGGAAAACGAATATAGCCCCAGTCCGTTGTAACCCCTTCACAAGCCCATTCACCAGCCTCATCTACGCCGATGATACCATCATTGACATTCGTTGCAGCAAACTTCGCGTTGAGGGAAGTTGAAGCGGTCACTTTCGCAGTCGGCGCGATGTTGCCGGGTCCTGCCATTGCGGTGGCGGAGAAGAACGAAACACAGAGTAAGCAAAAGAAAAAATTAATGAAACGCATGTCGTTTTATTTCTGATTATTTTGAATGGAAGTAAGTTGAATTCGCGCGATGTGCCAGCGTCCAAGGTTGGCCACATACATATAATTCCCATCAGGCGAAACAGCCATGTTTGTGGGGTTGCAAATTGTATGTGCTTCCCAATCGTGAATAAACGTACTCAGTGCACCTGATTTGTTTAAGCGATATATTGTATTAGGCGAATAACAGGATATATACAAATCACCATCAGAACCTGTGCAAATTCCATCAGGGCATGTCTCTTTTATTTCAATGAGTATTTTTCTCTCGCCGGCGGATCCATCTTCTGTTATCGCCACAGCTTCCACTCCCGGCAGCCATGTGCAGGCTACGTATAAGTATTTTTTATCGTGAGAAAGGCACATGCCATTCGGGAAATTGAAAGGTCCTTCATGCCATATTGTGGCCGCCCCGGTGCTTTTGATTTTATATATGCATCCATTCACTTGCCTGAAAGCGCCGCTATCCGAAACATAGAGATTTCCTTCGCTGTCAAATACGGGATAATTGGGAATATTTATTGCGCGTCCCTGTATGTGTGTAAACAGACATGTCAATGATGCTGTACGCAGATCGAGTTTCCAGATGCATTTCTTTTTCAGATCACAGATAGCAAGCCACTGATGATCTGGTGAAAATGCAATCCCGAGTACAAACCCGCCTGTATTTGCAATGAGTTCGCACTGTTTGCCGTCCGGGGAAATTTTGTAGATCTGTCCCGCTTCGCCGCCGGCCCATACTGATCCATCTGTGTGTATTGCAACGCACTCCGGGTGATCAAGGCCATCATAGAATATTTCAACTTCTTCAATCGTTTTTTGCATCATCTGCTTTTTAGTTGTGCCCAACGGTTGTTGTCATTCAATACCGAAAACCATTCTTTACGAAACGGATCCCGGTCGTATTGATATCCTCCTGTTTGCTTATAATATTCGTTGTACCGCTGCACTTTAGTTTTATCCAGCGTTATACCAAGTCCTGGTCCCTGCGGAACAGCGATGGCTCCATTCACATACTTCATCTTTCCGCCTTCAATGATATCGTCTGTCAGATGATGATAGTGTGCATCTGCAGCAAAGGAAAGGTTCGGTAACGCTGCGCCAAGATGCAACATGGTAGCCAGTTGTATGCCCAGCTCGCCGGAGCTGTGTACAGAAACACCCAGTTGCATTTTTTCGCATACTGTACCTGCTTTCATTGCCTGCCTCAATCCACCCCAGAAAGTTGTATCGAGAAGTATCACATCAATGGAATCATTGCGGATACAGGAAGCAAGCTGTTCAAAGTTAACCACCACTGTATTTGTTGCTGTGGGAATTCTAACACGGTTTTTCACTCTTCGCATTCCTTCAAGTCCGAAAGTTGGGTCTTCGTAATAATCGTTTGGCAGATCTTCAATAGCGTGACCGATTCGGATGGATTCTTCAACAGACCATATTGCGTTTGGATCGATCCTCACTTTATGCGCTGGAAACGCATTTGATATGGCCCGGAATACTTCAATTTCATGATCGGGATGAAATACACCTGCTTTAAGTTTGTGCGATGTGAATCCGTGTTGCTCTACAAGCTGCTTTGCATGTGCAACCATCTCTTCAACTGTTTCTTCAGCACCAGTATTATTTGTTTCGTTTGCATATCGAAAGAACAGGTAGGATGCAAATGGTACGGATTCCCGCAATGATCCACCAAGCAGATCACATGCGCGTATGCCGAATTTTTTTCCGATGATGTCGATGCAGGCAAATTCAATTGCCGCATGCAGTTGTGTTCGATTATTATAAAGGGATGCTGTGGGATTGCAGATCTTCCAATACAATGCTTCGAGCTGAAGCGGATCGTGGCCAATCAGGTATGTTTTCAATCCTGCAAATGCCGCTTCAGCGGATTCCCCACCGCCGCCCATTTCACCGAGCCCTGTAATTCCTTCATCGGTTTCCACTTCAACGATGGTTCGGATGAATCGACCCCAGTGACAGCCATTGGCATGACGAATGGGTGCTTCAAGTGGAACTGCAACAGTAGTAGCTTTTATATCGGTTATGCGCATATTATTATTTTTTACTTCCGCCAACATGTATTCCCAAACCTCCGTCAATGCGGATGGCTTCGCCGGTTATGAATGAGGCTTCGTCGCTACATAAAAATTTAATTAAGGATGCGATCTCTTGTGCCTGCCCGATTCGTTTTGCGAGATGCATGTCCTCACATTCACGAAGTACAGCCTGTGGGTCGGGTGAAAGCATGATGGCGTTTTGCAACATCGGGGTATCAATTGTACCCGGACAAACAGCGACACACCTTATCTGCGGTGCATAATCTATCGCTATGCTCCTGGTGAGTCCAAGCAGTGCCGACTTGGATGTAGTATATGCAGCAACCTGGTCCTGGCTCACAAATGCCTGAACACTGGCAACATTTATTACCACCCCTTTTTGATTTCTTTGCATGAATGGGATGGCATGTTTGGCACATAGAAAATGACTTTTCAGGTTTGTGTTTAACACGAAATCCCAATCTTCTTCGGAAGTTTCAGTAACGGTCCCATATCGCTGCACGCCCGCATTATTAACCAGGTAATCGATGCTGCCAAACCTATCAAACACTTGCTGCATAACATTTTTAACTACATCAGTTTTGGTAACGTCGCATACCATTTGTAAGATGCTGTCGTGTTTGATTGTTTCGTCAAAGGAAAGATCAAGTGTAACAACATTTGCCCCTGCTTCTGCGAATGCAAGGGCGGTTGCCGCCCCGATGCCCTTTGCACCTCCGGTGATCACTACTGTCTTAGTTGAGAAGTCCATTAGCATCGATGTTATGTGAAATAATAAACGCCCTTGCTGTTTCTTTTTCCTCAATGACGATTTTTCTATCTTTTAACGTAACGCTCATTACGCCTTTGAAAGAGTGGGTCATCTTCATCAGGAAGCCTATATAGCTTCGTTCATGAATCTCTCCTGCATCAATGTATGAACACGTTGACTCTCCAGATACGTGCATCAGGTTATTAGCAATAATTTCATTGAACGGTTGATGTAATCCGGTGGTACCAAACTCCAAACCGCGATATACAGCACTTCCATCCACATTATGTATCCAATGATTGATCCAGGGATAATCAATGCGTTTCCATACATAACCCAGCATGAGTTGGTGTGCCGGTGAATATGCGGTGATCCAACCATACACATCATCCGGATTTACGATAAATGGAAAAACGCAGTTCGCATAAACATGCGGTGATTCAATGAGCCCGTTGCTGTAGATCGTTGTCTGATCGTTTAGAAAAGGTTGTGCAATTGTTGGATGCTGAACAACATTGTATAATCGCCCCAGCGAGCCTATGTTGGTTATGCTTTCCCGTGCAACGAAACACGCTTCCTGCTCATCGAGATATATATTTCTTTCAATGCTTAAGCCTTCTGTCACAGAGGTTGCACGCATAGATAAAGCCCTGCCTGTTTGCTCCGTTTTCCAATGCTGCAGTCGTATGTCACCATGTTTTTCAATGCCTCGTGCTCCTTCAGCACGAGATGGGTCTCCCCATCTTCCGAGGCATATGAAATGTCCTTCAAATTTTTCGCTTCTGCCCGTTAATGAAGTATAAGGCATTTGAAAATTAAGTGGGTTGATGCAGTCTTCTAAAAAATGAAAATCGATCAATGCACCGCCAACAGTATTAAACTGCATGATGCATCGTTGATTCTGTACTGACACAACCTGTGCTTTCAATTTCACTTGTATTTTACTGTGAAGAATCTTGGTCGAAGATGATGCGGCTTGTACTTAATGTCATCGAGAAAATCAAATGAGTTCACATTATAACTGATCAGAAGCTCCCCAGGTTTCGATAAATGAGGATGTGCTTTTGCGTTGTATGTATAAAAGTCAAGGTCTTCATATATCTGAGGCGTTGACCATACTTTTTTTGCCAATTGAAACGGTCCCGCGGGTGTCTTGCCCGCCTGTATCATGATGTCGGGCGAATTGGTATCCAGCTGGTATGCGGCAATAACACGTCCGTCTTCCATAAAACTTACACTCATCTCATTGCTGACACGATTGGTTAATGCAGCGCAACTGTGCACATCATTGGTCCAGTCGCTGCCATTCCAGAATGTCCATTTGGAAAAATCTTCAAATGCTTTTTCGTTAACTCGGGCAACGATAAGTTCTTTCTGAGGGCCGCGTACACCATAGATGTAAATAAATCCATCAGGCTTTGGCGCACGCGCACCGACTGTATTGGCAAGTACGCTTATGCCAAAAACCACCTTTCCTTTACCCTTGCTGTCTTTATAAAAGAATGGAACGTCCATCTGGCGTTGGTTTGTGAACGGAGGGCGACTGCCTTTGGGTAATGCGATCAATGAAAGTCCTACATCATCGAAAGGATATATGCCTCCCGGAATGTTCTTAATTCTGTATGCAAATATGTAAATGGTGCTGTCAAGCGCATGATTGAAATAACCGTCACCAAGCCAATAGTAATCTCCGGGCTGGGTATTAGGGGTCTTTGCTTCGAACATGGATAAGGTTTGACCTTTTTCGTTTTTGCGACGATGAAACTGAATTTTTTTTCCATCCGGTTCATCTCCGCTCATGTATGCAACACAATTGTTTGACATCTCCCAATCGTCGGCAAGAGTATCTTTTGAAATATTACCCCAGATGTTATCGCTGAACCAGAACATCGTTTCGGTTTCGGAAGCTTTTCCCGGTGTTTCCACGCCATTCAATGCAACTGCATAAACACCATCCGCGCCTATCCAACCGGTATCTCGTTTCAGCATCTCTTCCCACTGCGATGCGCCTTTGGAAACGATCCCTGAATCGGCTGATGTTGCCGATGCCACACGGGTATTGTTGTCTGCCGTTGAAGTGCATGAGATCAGGATGCATGCGATTAATGATGATACTAAAAATTTTTTCATAATGGCGTTGTTAGAGTTTCGAGCGAAATGGAATTGCAGGAAAGCCTTCGCGATTTTCGAGATTGGTCACAGCGGCATTCGTGAATGCATATCGGATGGCAACAGGATTTTTTACTTCGTTTGAATAGAGATGAATTTCATTTGCAACAATCTTTGCCGTTGCTTCGAAAAACTTTCCATCGTTTCCCGCTACGAAGAAATGCCGGGGCGGCTGGCCGTCGTTTGTAACGAGTCCGGTGCCAATATGTTTGAATCTAACCTGAATGGTATCATTCAAGGTATTACAGGAGGCAAATTCAGGTCCCTTAAAAATTGTATCGCTGTGATTGTATATGTTAGCTAGTGCGATCTTTGCGAGCCTGTAACCCACGTCCTGCTTGTTTCGCGGATGAATGTCATTCGGATCGGCAATGTCCATAGTCAATGCCATTTCGGTATTGGCAACAATTTTTCGAATATTATCCTGTGCTTCGCGAAGCAATGCATACTCATACAAAGTAGGATCTGATTCCAACCAGTTGTAAGGCGCAACCTGAACATAATAGAAAGGAAGATCGCTGTTGTTAAACAGATCTCTCCAATTACGGATCATGGATGCGCAAAGACGGGTATAGAGCGAACTATCGAAGCGGTTCGATTCACCCTGGTACCACAATGCTCCTGCAAAATTTATATTTTTTAAAGGGTGGATCATTGCGTTGTAAAAAAGGGTAGGGCGTACCACCTTTTCAAAGGTCACCGTTGAATCAAGCGGTTCTTTTGCACGCAAACTCGTATCGTAGGGGTAAAGATATTTTTGATTCAGGATGTTATCAGACAAGAGGGTATCCCGACTCACCCATGCTTCACACGATGAACCTCCAACGCTACTTACAACCAGTCCTACGGGGTATTTTGTTTGCTGCGTTATCTGACGTGCAAAAAAATAAGCCAATGCACTGATCTCTGGTGCAGTAGAAGGTGTGCAAATGTTCCAGCTACCACCACAATCATCTTGTGGGACCGATTTGAAATCAGTTCTGACATTGAACCATCTGATCTGCGGGAAGTTGGCATTTTCAATTTCCATGCGGTAATGCATAGCTCCGAGCAGCCATGGCAGGAACGGTTTTAATTCCATGTCCATATTCGATTGGCCGCTGCAAAGCCACACTTCTCCTATGAGAATGTTATTGAGTTTCTCAGTCTTGTTTGCAGCCTTAATGTTGATGGTATGTGGTGTTGCATCACCTGCCTTGATTTTGGGTACAGGAATTTCAATGACCCAACGGTTGTTGCCATCAGCTTTTGATGTCTGCTTGTGTTTATTCCATGTACAGGAAACCTCAATGGGTGTACCCTTTTCGGCTTCGCCCCAAATTTTTAATGGCTTTCCCTGTTGGATCACCATGTTACTTTGAAGTGTGTTTGCGATGCGAAATGCCTGCTGCGCCATACCGTCAATACAGCAGGCGCAACAGGCAACAAGCAAAACGATTTTACTTAAGTTCATATTTCATCCGAATGAATCGTGGACGATACAGGTTGGGATATTCTTTGATGTCGTTGAAGAAATCAAAAGAATTCACATTGAAACTGATGAGCAATTCATTTGGTTGTGAAAGTACCGGGTGAGCTTTTGCATTGTACGGGAAGATATCCTTGTCGTTCTCCAGATCCTTGCTCACATCATACACATTGATCACCGGACCAAACGGGCCATAGGGTGTTGCCCCAAGACGAAGTCCAACATTCTTACCTAAACCATCCACCTGGAAGATCATTGCATAACGGCCATCACCAAGTGGCGACACGCTAAGTTCATTTGATACACGGTTTGTGATTGTTTGAATGCCGTGCGGATCGGAAGTCCAGTTCTTGCCGCTCCAGAAGGTCCATTTATCAAACGCTTCGATGTCTTCCGGACGGAAGCGCGCAACCATTACATTTTTCGTTTGTCCTCGTACGCCATAAACATAAATGTATCCGTCAGGGTTTTTCGCTCCCGCTTCTTCGGTATTAACCAGCACACCTGCGCCGAAGGATCCTGTTGAATCAACCTTCCTTCCAAGAAAAAAGGGCACATCGATCTGGCGATAGTTCTTGAAAGGAGGACGTTCGCCTGCGGGAACAATAATGATCGTGTTACCTACTTCTTCAAATCCAAATGCTCCACCGGCAGCGGTGGTGCGGATGCGGTAGCCGAAGATGTAGAGATCGTTGTTCTTCTTATGATTCACAAAACCATCGCCGAGCCAGTAGTAGTCTCCATCGCGGGTAGCGGGAGTTCGTGGAATGAACAAAGCCGCAGCTTTTTTCTCCGCTGTTGAATCCCATTTGAAATTGATAGCGCTATTTACAGGCTGACCACCATTCAATGTCGCCATGGAGTTGTTGATCATGACAAGTGGCGTTTGCAAAGAGTCGTTTTCTATCTCACCAAGAATGGTATCGCTGAACCAGATGAATGTTTCAGAACTTCCTGCAGCTCCGTGCGTTTCTTTTCCGTCACGAGTTATTGCGAAGATGCCATCGCCACCAAACCATCCGGAAGTTCGTTTAAAAAGAGACGTCCATTCAGGTGCGGGTTCAACAGTGAATTGCAATTGCTGCAGCTTCGTTGTATCAATGGTTTCGGGATCTGTAGTAGTGACGCTTTTTTTCATATCGCTGCAGGAAGTCATGACCATTGCGGTCATGCCTGCAACGAGAAATCTGTTCAGGTTCATGTAAAAGATTTAGCGATTAAGGAACGGGTTCATAAGTATATACAAATACTTCTTTATCGGTATACGGAGGTCCGAAGATGGAAAGGTCAACAGTGATCTCCATAACCAGTCGGTCTCTTGAAATACTTCTTACCTTATACACTTCTGTAGTGATGTTTGAAGGATCGAATAGAGAATGATAGATCTGCGTGAATGTTTTCTCATCTTCGCTCAGCGTCCATTTGTCATATACATTAAAACCGTCGAAAGTGCATCCGGATGCGCCGTAGGCGATGGTGATGGTACTGTCGCGATTCCATTGGAACACGTTGTCTTTTTCACAATCTTCAATCATTTCGGTTGCAGGAGTGATGCTTGTCCAGAGTTTAGAAACGAGCTTCCATTTGCGGGAGTAGATGATCTGTTGGCCTGAAGTGGTAGTGTTAACTGTAAGATCTTTTTCCGATGCAAGTCCTTTTCCATCTGTGAAACGAAAATTGAATCCAACAAGTTTGTCTACTTCTTCAGGACGAAGTTCGTAACTAAACACGTATTGATATTTCCCATTTCCAAGATCGGTGGGTACAGCGGTAAGTGTTCCTGAGCCGTTGTAGGTTTGATCTTTCTCAAGGTTTACTGTCTTATAGATCACAACATCTTTTGCTCCGTTTGGTGCTGTGATGTCGAGCGTTGCCTCAATGATGCGGCCGGCCTTTCCTGTTATATTATCTGGTGTCAGCTTAAGCACCGGGGTTGATGTGTCTACATCGTCTTTTTCGCAGGCTGCAGCAAAAAACAGCATGCCCAGCAACAGTGCAGATAGAAATTTACGTGGTAGCATAATCGTTAGTATTAAGAAATTAAAGTTGTTGTTGTAATTTTTTTTCGGTCTGCGGTACCATCCAAAGTTGTTCGATCTCTTCGAGGCTCTTTCCTTTCGTTTCGGGAACCTGGGTGAATACGAATATGAAGGCAAGTACAGACATTACCATGTATATCCAGAAAGTCCATGCACTTCCGATGGCTTCGAGCAACATGGGGAACGTCTGAGATACAACGTACACTGATAGCCAGAGAAAGAAGATCGCTACTGACATGGCACGACCGCGAATATGTGTGGGGAATATTTCGGAAACGACCACAAAGGTCAATGGCCCTAATGAGATCGCGAAGAAAGAGATGTAGGCAAGTATACCAATCAATACCCAGTAACCCTTTTCATTACCCGTGTAAAATGCGAGTCCGATAAGTGCCAGACATATTGCCATCCCTGCCGCTCCAATAAGCAACAATTTTCTTCGCCCCCACTTGTCAACGTATTTAATGGCAACAATAGTCATCAATGTATTGATTCCTCCAACCAATACTGTCTGGAACAATGCAGATGAAGAACCGTCACCGGTAGCCTTAAAAATTTCCGGAGCATAATACATGATCACGTTGATGCCGGTGACCTGCGAGAATACCGATAGGATCACGCCTATGATCAAAGCCGTACGCAGACCGGGTTTCAGCAGTTTTGAGAAGGATACCTGTTGAATGTTGAACGACTCGCGAATATTTGATAATTCGATTTTCGCAGCATCCGCACCTCCAACCTTTGTAAGAATATCCTCAGCTTCTTTCCATTTGTTTTCCTGCGCAAGCCAGCGGGGACTTTCCGGTACGATCAATAGAAGAAATATAAAGATGATGGAGGGGATGATCCCCGAACCGAACATCCATCGCCATCCTTCATTTACATTCCAGCTGTGGTCATACATTCCTGCGATGGCCGCATTAACAAAGTAAATAAGCAGTATGCCAATAACGATTCCAAGTTGATAGATGGACACAAGACGTCCACGGATTTCCGCTGGAGCGATCTCTGAAATGTACATAGGTGCAAGCATTGATGCGATTCCTATTCCCACGCCTCCAATGAAGCGAAAGAAGATAAACCAGGAAAGATCCATCGGTATCATGATGCCCAGCGAGGATACAGCAAATGCCACTCCGGATATCATAAGAACTTTCTTACGTCCGAGTTTATCGCTCACTGGCCCGGCAAACATTGCGCCCACCATGCAACCTACAAGTGCACAAGACGCCACCCAGCCTGTCATGGCCGCAGATAGCTGGTATTTTTCCTGGATGAAGCCAATGGCGCCCGATACCACCGCGGTGTCATATCCGAAGAGCAGACCACCTACCGCAGCAACGAGCGTGCATTGATAAACATATTTTAAGCTTTGAGTTTTCATCCGAATTAATTGCTTTGATTAATGAAGAGTTTTTCTTCTCGCACATAAGCCTTTATTGTTGCACAGGTTTTGCCTTCACTCTCGCCGTGAGGTCGAACGGTGTATGCGCCAACTGATGCAGGTACGATGAATGTTTCAGCATAGTGAATGACAAAAGGTTCAAATGCGCCGGTTGGGCTTTCAACAATTGCTTCTCTGCCTTCAACGAGGTTGAGAATGTTGACGATCCCATTGGTATTGTGTGGAACTTTCCCGGTGAACCAGTGCCTGCGGGTTTCTATGAACGAAGTGTCATCCAGGCCTGTCCTCTCTTCCTTCCAATGATCGTGTTCTGCAATAGTTTCAACCTTATCTAAAATGTTTCTTCGTGTCCATTCAGTAGTACGATCCCACTGGATGGAATTCTTTCCATGCTCCAGTGAAATGGGACGTGGCTTTCCGTTAAGACCCATTCTGCCCCAATCCCATAGTTTGAATGTGAAGATGTATGGCGTGGCACTTATCTCCAGCACCACACTGTTTGCGCCCGAACAATGCACGGTTCCAGCAGGTATAAGAACATGATCGTGTTTTTTGATGGGCCACTTTTCAACGTACTGATCTGCATCGAATGATCCGTCTTCTTCCTGTGCTGCTTCAAGTTCACTCAGCATTTTTTCTGGGACGATATTTTCTTTCAACCCCAGGTACACAAACGAATCGTCCTGTGCTTCAAGGAAGTAATAGCTTTCATCCTGAGTATAATTCATTCCAAACTTTTCCCTGATATACTCCTTGAGGGGGTGCACCTGCAAACTCAGGTTACCACCTTCCATAGTATCGAGAAAGTCAAATCTGATTGGAAATTCTGCGCCGAAGTTCTCATACACTTTGCGACCAAGTAATTGCTGTGGCTGATAGAAGACGAGGTTGATTGATGGCGTTTCAAACAACACATTGCCATAACGAAGCAACAAACTGTTTTCTTCAGGCACGCAATCAAATCCCCATGCATAATTCACCTGGCTTCTGTCGAGGTCACACACTTCCTTAAGCCATTGCCCGCCCCATGGGCCCGGATCGAAGAAGGGCACCACGCGGAAAGGTTGTTGTGCTACCTGCTTCAATCCCTCAAGCAGGGCCTTACCACTAATCATTTTTGGCTCCGATGGAATTGTTGTGTCAAGAACATAATCCATCGCATCAAACAACTCTACTTTAACGCGATCGCACACGCGCCAATCCACAAAAAATGCCCGCTTGTATTTATAGCTGAATTCGTCTTCAACGTTTGAAGATCCAAGATTGCCTGCTTCGTTTCTTCGAAATCGTAACTGGATCTCCCAGCGAGGCATATCTGCATAAATAAGCAGGCGATTTTCAACCGGTACCAGCGATGCGCCGGCACCTATTATGAATACTATTTTGTTTGATGATGAAGCTGCCTTTTCGGACAGGCGTTGAATGGACGATGCATCAAAGAACTGTGAGAGTGAAAGGGGAGTTATGAAACCGAAAACAGGATCATCTGTAACAAATGGATACACCATAGTTTCAATCTCTTGCTGCGACTTCATCGCATCACCAGACCTGATGATCTCCGCATGCGTAAATTCAGATTCGATTGCCTGAACCAGTTGTTCAACGTTGACTCCCGGATAGCACTCTACTACAACGATCCTCCGTGAGTCATTACTGTCTGATCTGGTCCTGATTTCATCTGCAATTTCATTCCATCCCGTACATCCTTTGTGGCCGCTGACCGGCACTTCCGGGAACTTTTCAAAATTTGACTTCTTCAATTCATTCTATTTTAGAGATATCAATAATTCTTCGTCGCTTTTAATACCCATCGTTTTGATCGAGGTTCGGATTAAGATCCACTTCGCGTTGTGGAATAGGAAACTTATAATGCTTTTGGGTTGGAGTAACTCCCGGCTTTGCTAAAGGAACTTTTTCTTCAAGCATACCAGTGCGCGCCAGGTCAAACCAGCGATGTCCTTCTGCCACAAATTCAAGTCTCCTTTCTTTGATGATAGCTTCTCTCATCTGATCTTTATTTAAACCGCTGTAATCAGGAACTGCGTTGGCATACGTTGTACCATTGAACCGTGCTCTCTTGCGCACCATGTTGATGTATTCATGCGCGATTGCACTTTGTCCCAATTCATTGTTTGCTTCTGCATACATTAACAGCACATCAGAATAACGGATCACAGGGAAATCATTTTGAGTTCCATTACCTGTCGGCTCTGCTGCACGATCCCAGTATTTTTGAATGTATGGGCGAATGGTAGTAGTTCCATTTGGACCATTGATCTCAGTTACAAATGTTACTGCGCGACGCCTGTCTTCCGATTCATACGCATCGTACAAATGCTGTGTAGGAATCTGCCATCCCTGTGCGTTGATAACACCTTCTTCACTCAATTGTGTGGGAAGAAGTCTTACGAGAAACTGTCCAACTTCCCAAAAGATGATGGCTCCATTTGCATCCCCAAAGCCAACAGAGAATACCGCTTCTTTGCCATTTCTGCTGGTAAGTTTGAACACATCAGCAAAGTCTTCCCATAATTGATATTCATTGGAGTCAATAACCTTTTTAGCGGCTGCCGCAGCGTTGGCCCAATCCTGTTGGGTAAGGTATACTTTGGCCAGCAGGGCATTTGCCGCACCTGATGTGGCGCGTCCGCGACCGTTTCCGGCGTTATAATTCAACGGGAGAGATGCAGCGGCATCGTTAAGATCACTTATGATTTGTTGATAGATCGCATTTTCATCAGCAGTTTCCGGAAGCAGTGGTGAGTTCTCCTCCAGGATCAATGGAATGGATCCGAACATACGAACCATGTTGAAGTACATCAGGCCACGAAGGAACTTCGCTTCACCCAGCAGTCTCGATTTAAGAGACGCGTTCATTTCAATGCCCGGTATCCTGTTGATCGCAATGTTTGCAATAGTGATCGTTTTATAATGCATTGCCCATATCTCCTCCAATGCGCTGTTTTGTGGCGTATGCGTAAATGTTGACAATTGATCGTATTGCGGAGATGCGAGCTGGTTGTTTTGCATCTCATCAGACGCAAGCCCTGCCGTTACCCAGAAGGAGCTGTGGTAGACGCCTGCTGTAGATCCGGTGCTGATGGAATTCAGGTAAGCATAGATGGAATTTACCGCAGCAATTGCATCCTGTTCCGTCTTATAAAAATTTGAGACCGTTACGTTGCTTTTTGGATTCTCCTCCAGGAATTTCTTGCAGGAAGAGAAGCTTATCGATGCTGCAATGCATACGATAAGAAATTTTATGGTGAACTTATTATTCATTGATCAAGCATTTAAAAATTAGAAAGATGCACTTAAACCAACCTGGAACACTTTAGCTTGCGGATATCCGCCAAGATCAAGCCCTACAAGGGTTGTACTTTGTCCGAATGTGTTTGCCTCAGGATCGTAACCTGAATAATCTGTAAGTGTCCAAAGGTTGGAACCACTCACATATATCCTCAGGTTGCTCATGTTTATCTTCGAAATAAGTTGCTGTGGAAGGTTGTAACTCAGCGTAATATTTTTCAACCTGATGTAGGATGCATCTTCAACGATTGCTGAAGAGAAAATACCCTGGTCAAGACTACCTGCTGACAAAGCCCGAGGGTATTTGTTGCTCTTATTATCTGGCGACCAGCGATTCAAGCCTGCTTCAGCAAGCACATTGTTCTGACCGTTAAAATTCAACAGGTCAAAGTTGTTGAGATTCGCCATTTTGTTCCCTTGTGAACCTTGCAGGAAGAAGGACAACTCAATGTTTTTATAACTGAAAGAATTGTTGAAGCCCCATGTGAACTTCGGATTTGCTGTTCCAAGGATCGCCCTGTCGTTTGCATCGATCTTGTTATCCTTATTCATATCCCGATACTTCCTGTCGCCAGCCCTGGCTCTTGAAGCGGGGTTGGGAGTTGTAGGTTCCTGTCCAACCAATACAGGACTTGCTGCAGCTTCTTCATCTGTCTGGAAGATGCCATCGAAATGATAGCCATAGAACGTACCGATTGATTCACCTTCACGCAACAGGATACCACCGTTAAGAATAATGTCAGTTTCAGCATTCAGATTAGTGATCTTATTTCTGTTCATGGAGAAGTTGAATGCAGATGTCCATTCCACTTTGCTTGTCAGGTTAATGGTGCGCAATTCCGCATCAAATCCATTGTTCTCTATGTTCCCGATGTTGAGCAGGGTAGTGCTGAACCCGGTAGTAAGAGGAATGGGACTTGCCAGCAACAGATCGTTCGTTTTCTTGTTATAATAATCTGCAGTAAGTGTGACACGGTTGCGGAATAATGAAAGGTCGAAGCCGATATCCAGCTGACGTGTTGTTTCCCAACGCAAGGCGGTATTTACGTACGCCAGCGGCTCTTGCCCAATGTACACCTCATTTTGTGAACCTGTGTTGAAGGTTCCTTCACCGTAAGGACCTACAAGTGCAAGTGATTGATAAGGCGGAATTGCCTGGTTACCCAGCACACCGTAGCTTACACGAAGTTTAAGATCACTGATCGATTCGATGTTGTCCATGAACTTTTCACGCGAAACCCTCCACGCGAAAGCACCTGATGGGAAGAAACCATATTTTTTTCCTTCGGAAAATTTCGATGATCCATCGACACGACCCGTCAATGTGAACAGGTACTTGTTGTCAAAGGTATAGTTCACTCGACCGAGATAGGAAACCATACTCCAGGACGATTCGCCATTAAAAGGTTCCTGTGGTCTTAAACCCGCACCAATGTTGTGATAGCCCGTTCTTCCATCAGGAAAACCGAAGGCGTAATTGAATATCTTGTGGTTGTTGAATTTCTGCATTGTAAAACCTGCAAGCGCATTCACTGCATGCTTATCAGCGAAAGTGTTGTTATAGGTAAGTGTGTTCTCATTCAACCAGGTCATACCGTTCGTTGTGCCGAGGGTTGCTTCACCTTCGCTCGCTTCCGTACGTTTCAGGAAATTAGGACCGAAACTTCCTTCTTCACTTGCAAAGCCATCGATACCGAAGTTGGTACGAAACTCAAGATTCTTATGAAGCTGGTAGTTTAGGTAAACATTACCCAACACACGAGAAAGGATGGTTGTTGATGTAAATTCTTTTGCTTCGGCATATGGGTTGCCAAGTATCTTGCCGCGATCGTTTTCTTTCGTATATCCACCGGCTACCGTAGAGTCAAAAACCGGAAGAACCGGGTTGAATAAGATTGCGGATGTAACAACGCCAGGAACTATTTGTCCGGCATTGGTAAGTACACCTGTAGTGTTGATTCTGGAATAAGAAAATGTATTGCCGAGCGTAAGCCTGTTTGTTACTTTTCGTTCAAGATTTGCACGAAACGAATAGCGTTTGAAATCTGAGTTTTCGATAATACCCTTCTGATCGAAATAAGAACCGGAGATGGCATATTTAGTGCGATCATCGCCGCCGGAAAATGACAACTGATAATTAGCCATTGGTGCATTACGGAATATTTCGTCCTGCCAGTCGGTGCCCTTTCCAAGATTTGGTGGGTTTACATAAACCGGGGTCTGGTTGGCGTTCAGTTTGGCATCGTTGACAAGATCGGCGAATTGAGCGGCATTCAGCAGGTCCAGTTTGCGGGCAACCTGTTGCACTCCATAGTACGATTCGAAGGTGATCATGCCTTTGCCGCTTTTACCTCTCCTTGTAGTAATTAGTACAACACCATTTGCGCCACGTGAGCCGTAGATCGCCGTTGCAGATGCGTCTTTTAAGATCTCTATTGATTCGATGTCACTAGGATTTATTGACGAAAGGGGACTAAGTCTTGGACCTCTTGTTCCTCCAACGCTGACGTCGCCACCATCGCTGTTGATCAGCATTCCATCGATCACATATAGAGGCTCGTTCCCTGCGTTGATCGAACTGGTACCACGGATGCGGATGGAAGTTTCTGCTCCTGGTTTTCCTGAAATCTGGGTTACCTGTACACCTGCAGCGCGACCCTGCATTGCCTGGTCAAGACTTGTCACTGGTACGGCGCGAAGTTCTTCTGATTTGATCGAAACCACCGAGCCCGTAAGATCGCTCTTACGACGTGTTCCATAACCCACGACGACAACACTATTGAGCTCCGACGGATTTTCACTAAGCCGGATGTTGTTGGGTGATGTCAGCTCTGCGGGTATTTCGCGGGTGATGTACCCAATGTAGGATACTACCAACACCGGTTGTGTTGACGACGACTGGATCCTGAAGGCTCCATTTACATCGGTCATTACAGAGGTGTTTGATCCTTTGATGGAAACAGAAGCGCCTGAAAGCGGTGCACCTGTTGAAGTGGTAACGGTACCTGTTAAGGCCCGGGAAGTTCCCTGTGCATGCAGTTCCCTTAAGGGAATAAAGCATAGCAAGACAATGCACAGAGCAGCAAGCATGTTTGGCAAGTTCATCTTGAGTTTTAATTAGTGATGAGTAAATCGTTAGTACCTATTTTATGTTCGTATGTCCGGACATATGAAAAACCGGAAACAGTGCGGTCAAATGCGTAATTCATAATACAAAATGGTAAATGGGAAATGGTAAATGGTAAATGCCAATGCTAGATACAGCTGCAATCCGCATTTCGCTTCCCGTTGCAGCTGCTTTCCGCTTTCCTCATTCTGCTAAAGCCGCTTTCCGCTTCCCGCTTTCCGCTTTCTGTTAATCAGCTTCTCTCTATATCAATTGTGTACGTAAACCTGTCTGCCCGGTAATATCCGAGATTATATTCTATCGGCCTGTCGCCTGGATCACAAACTACTCTTTTGCGGAACAGTATGGGATCGCCAACTTTCACGTTCAACAACCTGCTTATTTTATTGTCCGCAAGTATCGCACTGATTCCTTCTTTGGATACGGAAGCTACAATATGATGTTCGCGTTCCAGGGTCTCATACAAAGGCTTTGAAAAATCGTCGCCAACGGACAGTCCGGTTCTTGGATGGAAGTAAGATATGAAGTGCACTACGGGTCCGGATTCCGGTCCTTTGATACGTTCCATTTTGAGCACTTTCACATTCTCCCGGATATTGAATAATTGCTGTATCTCTTTATCTGGTATGACCTCTGAAACTTTGATTGAATAGTTCCTGAATACCATCCCTTTTTCATCCATCTCGTGTGTGAAGCTGGTCCATTTATTCAGTTTAGTGGTAATACTGTTTTTCGAAACTTTTGTACCCACGCCTTTTTTTCGGACCAACAATCGCTCATACACCAGTTTGTTTGTAGCCTGCCTGACAGTGCTTCGGGAGATACCCAGCTTTTTTGCAAGATCGATCTCATTGGGCAGAAGTTTTCCGTTTTGGTATTCAGGCTTTTTGATCATGGTCCGGAGCATCTCTTCAACCTGTGTGTGGAGGGGTAATGCACTGGAGTGATCAATTTTCAGAGCTTCCATTATGTCTGTATGTATGTACATACTAATGTACTGCCTTTTTTTGAATGGCAAAATATTTTTTGACAGAAAGCAGAAAGCGGGAAGCGGGAAGCGGCTTTAACGGAAAGCAGGAAGCGGAATGCGGAAAGCGGAATGCAGCTGTATCTAGCATTGGCATTTACCATTTCCCATTTCGCATTTCATGTTACCATTTCCCATTTACCATTTTGCATTTCATGTTACCATTTCCCATTTACCATTTCGCATTTCATGTTGCCATTTCCCATTTCCCATTTACCATTTCGTATTACGTATTACGTATTACGCATTTTTTCTGATCACTTTGCACGGATTGCCGGCGGCGAAGACATCGGAAGGAACATCTTTCGTCACTACACTGCCAGCGCCGATGATACTTCGATCGCCTATAGTTACTCCCGGACAAATTACTGCGCCTCCACCGATCCATACATCTTCGCCTATATTTACCGGTTTTGAAAATTCCAAACCTGATGCTCTTTCCTGATGATCCATAGGATGCATCGCAGTATATATTTGTACCGCCGGACCAATAAGGGTGCGACTTCCTATCCTAACGATGCCTACATCTAAAACAACGCAGTTGAAGTTGAAGAATACTTTCTCACCAGCATGGATGTTATAACCATAGTCACAAAAGAATGGCGGTTCGATCCATAACGTGTCATCAGATTTTGGCAGTAATGATTTTTGTATCTCTTTGCGCCGGGGTACATCATCTTCTGAAGAATTATTCAACTGATGTAATAACGTTCTTGTCGAGCGTCGGTCATTTGCCAGTTCTGGATCGGAGGCATTATACAATTCACCCGCAACCATCTTTTGTTTTTCCGTGTTCATATGAACAGTTGCCTAAAAACTATGCCGCATCGGGCTTCCTGCCAAGCTCTTTAGCCATTCGACGTTTTTGTAAGCGTGCCCTTATGGGCTCGTCGTAAAATTTCAAAGCGACCCACGAAAGAACTATAGCTGCTACAAATGTGAGTATTCCCCAGGGAAGTCCTTCTTCGATCGATATCTTGTTGTCTCTAACCCAGGCAGTGTAAATGTAGATGAGTGGAAAGTGCGTGATGTATATAGGGTATGAAATGTCTCCAAGGAATTTACATAATCTCCTGGACGCTTCGCTGTTTAATTCTCCGCTTGCACCGAGATAAACAATCAGGGGAAACAAGAATACAATGCTTAACGCTTCATAAAGTCCGTTCATCCAAAGATGTTCTTCACCACCTAAACGCGGCATCGAAAGTATTGCAACTATAAGCAGACTACACCAAAGGAAGGCATTATTGATGCGAGTTAATTTAGTTGCACGGAACAATAGCAACCCTGCAAAGAAAGGATACATCACACGCGTAAATCCGATGCGAAGCTGTTCGGGTTCGAGGGACCATCCGCCAATGATGTCACCGGAGGGAGTCGTTACAGAAAAATATATAAGATTAATTGCGGCAAGTGTTACCAAAACCGACAGCGCAGTGTTTGAAAACTTCCTCACAAAAAGCGCGTACATCAGATTGACTATGTATTCGTAGAACAGCGACCAGGCGGGGCCGTTCAAAGGATAGGTTTCGTTCCATCCACGAATGTCCATGGAAGGGGGCAAAGGGATCATAGTGAAGCCGATCAGCATTACCATTAATACCTTCCACACCGGTACGGTGGCTATCATCGGCCATATTGTGGATGCCTGTAAATAAAACAAAGCGGCGCCAATGATCATCCCAATGATTACCATGGGTTGCAGTCGCTCCAGGCGCCGCTGAATAAAGTTGCCTACTGTCATGCTGCCCCAGCGATCGTCGTAGGCATATCCAATCACAAAACCTGAAAGCAGGAAAAAAAAGTCTACTGCTAAGTATCCATGATTGATGACCTGATCAAGATGCGATGTGGAGTGTGCTTCGAGAATGTGAAATGCTACAACTAAAAGCGCTGCCACTCCACGCAGGGCATCAAGTATAGGGTAATGCGGTTTATTCGACATGGGTTCTAGAACAGTTTCTCTTGCGGTGGCTTTATGCCCGCAAGTCGCAAATATACGGTTGTCTGTCCACGATGATGTGTCTGATGTTCAAAGCACTTTTCCAATGCCGCAGCTTTCGTCATCTCAAATCTTCCAAACATTTTTATGTTTTCGTTTCCCTGCGCTGCTGTGAGGTTCTTCGCATTATTGATGATGAAATCATAACTGTCCATTACGAGTTTGGTAACGTTGGCTTTCGACTTATCAGTCGCCTTTTCGGCTTCGCCTAAGCCAACTGGGCTCTTGACACCAGTTGCTGCGGAAGTGAAAGCATAATTTGCATCGGCCAGGTGAAGCATTTGTTCAGCAAAGGAACGCATATCCGGTGTCGGTTTCAAAGCATATCCTGAATCGCTCATTGCATCCAGGTATTCTTTTGTATAGGCTTTTGCCCTTTCCCATTCTTTGGTCATTTTTTCTGCAGATGATTGGGCATTTGTAGCGAGTGTTGTGCAAAGGACGATGCACAACAATGAGAGGAGTTTGATGGTTCTCATGATTGATAGTTTTGGTTTGGTTATAAAGAAAATCGGTGAATCAGTAAACGGCAATCGGTATCTGCGTTGTTGTTCAATGCCTTCCTATGTTGCCGATCTTTTGATTCACCGATGCAATGATTACTTAATGACTCCGCATCCGATCCTTTCGCCGGAGTTGCCGGTTGGTTGAGATTTATAGTCGTCAACACCACTATGAATAATGATGGTCTTATTTAAAATGTTTTTGGTTGAGTCGCCGCCAATGGACCAGCGGTCTGATTCTACTTCAATAGATCCTTTTCCATTTGCGTCAAGATTTATGTTGCCGATGTCTCCGCTATGGAATGGTGCAGTACCCCATTTGCCATGGTTTTCGTTTGTTGGATTCCAGTGTCCACCGGCGTGCTTACCCATATCGCCACAATCGCCCATTGCATGGAAGTGTATGGCAACGCTTGAATTTGCCTTTTTAGGAACCTCAATGTCAAGTTTCATTTTTACCATTGTACCATTCTGAGTAAAATGGGCCGTTCCACTAAGTGTAGTATCTGCTTTCGTTCCGGATAGTGCAGCCATGGCGTGCATATTGCCTGATGTGTCTGTTGTAGATCCGGTGTTCATGTCACCTGTAGTAGCAGTGGTGTCACTTCCATTGTTATTCTCCGTGGAGCCGTCGTTACAGGCAACGAGAGCTAATAAACTGAATGATGCGGCAGCTAAGAAACTGCGTGCTGAAAAAAGTTTTTTCATTGCTTTACATTTGTTTTATTAGAATTGCATGTAAACATACAATAATTCAGCCAAGCGCTACAGCAGGCCGCGCCGCAGTTCCTATCCCAATGCTGATATACTGAATTATAAAACTCAGTAGCACTACGTAGAAAACAACCTTCAGAGGCTTATAGCTTTGTATCAACAAATAAGCCATGAAACGATTAATCATATATCTGCTCGTAACAACAATTTTTGTTTCGGCCTCCGCATTCTCTTCGATCACCATGATCAGGGGGTACTGCAGTAGTCCTGTAAAAGCTTCCAATGAGGATTTGAAGTTGCCCGCCGCACTGACTGACTCAGAAGGAGTGATCATCCCATCAATTGTTGGCATCTCAGAATATAACTAAGAGATTTCATTAACCGTTAAACCTATCCATTAAACAATTTAAACATTAACCAAAAAATGAAAAAGAGTATTTTTCTAACTGCAATTGTTTCTCTGTGTCTTCTGTTCTCTAACAACGCTTCTGCACAGTCAGAAGGTTTCAACGACGTAAAAGGTACCAACCTTTTAAACGTGGGTATTGGCCTTGGTACCTACGGTTTGAGCGGAACCGGTGGACTTCCAATTCTTGCTTCTTTTGAGCACGGCTTTACCGATAAGATCAGTGGTGGTGCCAGCCTCGGTTTCGTAACCAGGAAATGGGCAAGCGATTGGCGTTATACTTACATCATTGTAGGTGCGCGTGCTTCTTACCATTTTAGTGAATTGCTGAATATCTCCAATCCAAAACTCGATGTATATGGGGGTGCTGGTCTTCTCTACAGACGCTGGACCTACAAGTACAAAGGAGAAGGTAGTTCTGAAATCGATTACGATTCATCAGGCGGCGATGTAGACCTTGACCTGCATGCCGGCGGCCGTTACATGTTCAATGACAGGTTCGGCGGATTTGCAGAAGTGGGATATGGTATCTCACCATTGCAGATCGGTTTCACTATGAAATTTTAATAACGTTTCGGGTGGTTTTTTTATCATAGCAAGGGGCAATTCAATCTACTGAATGCCCCTTTTTTTTAAACCTTAGCAATGAAAAAATCAGTATGCCTTCTTGCAGGCTTTATCGTTCTTGCAAGCATCTTCGCCTTCAATACAATTAAAGCCTACGGCGATATTTTTAAAGACCTTGGAATCGAAAACTCCGAGGCGAAGGAAGTGATCTTTTTAAATTTTGAACAGGGAACACTTAACCTTCCGTACTCCAAAGCGGTGACAAAACTCGCACTGGGCCAGCGTGCCGCAGCGGTCAGGGAGATTGGTGATTATATCAAATCCTACACATCTTCTCCGGAATTTGCACAGAAGTATAATGAAGCGCGGCTTGCTGCCAAACCCAGGGGCGCGGCCAGCCAGAAAGAAAAAGTTGAGCAGCGTATTGCCCAGGTGGTGGCCGATATCGAGACAACGGAGACCGACATGAAAAATACTTCAGGCGACATGAAAAAACTTTATGAAGTATCTCTTGCGGAACTCAAAAAAGAATTGAAAGCTTTGAAGAATCCCGCTGATCCGCATCACAAATTTTACGTGGAAAATGCATCCGAGGTTGATCCCATGGAACAAAACATGTATGAAGAGGATCTTAAATACTGGCAACAGGATTATCCTCCAACAGTGAAGGAACTACTACGCAACCGTCTTATAAAATTCCTTGATTTTACAAAAGACATTGACTTCAATGCAAAGCTTGTGAAGAAGGGGAATAAATTTTATTTCGCCGACCCTGAACTCGAAGACAAGGATGGCACCTGGAAGCATTGTTTCCGTGCAGGAAAGGAAACAATGGCCGCCGCACGCCAGTATGCACAACAGTGGCTGGCCTCTCTCAAATAATTAATTGCTCAATTGCTTATTATATTATTACAACAAATGAAAAAGATATTGTTCATGCTCCTCTTTGCGTTGCCTGTACTGGCACTCGCTCAAAACGATGATGCAAATGAAAATGAAGATAGCGGCCCTTCAGAACCAAAGGCAGCGTTTGAAAGCTATTCGAGGTATGATTTTATTCCGGGTAACGATCTTGTGTACACAGAAGATTTCGCGCAGGATGTGATCGGAGAATTCCCTTTGCTTTGGACAACAAGCAATCGCGGTGAAGTTGTTACCATCAAAGGTCAGGAGGGAAAATGGCTGAGGATGTTTCATAAAAGTCATTTTGCGGGGCCATTGTTGAAATCACTTCCCGACAATTTCACTGCCGAGTTTGATATGATCATTCACTTCAAAGAACAGGGATATGTGTATCCAAACATTGGCTTACGACTTGTCGAAACTTCGAAAGAGGACAAAGACGGTAACCAGTACATCCAGGATCCGCATCGTGATTCAAAGGTAGAGATAACACTCGTGCCCGGCGACGAGGAAAGCTCAACCATTTTCATGGCCAGCCAGAAAGAGGCATTGGAATTTTTTAGCAACGACAACAAAGGATTCAGGAAGCTTGGCAGCTATTATGGCAAACCAATGCATGTGGCAATTTGGGTTCAGAAACAAAGGCTCAGGTTATGGATCAATGGTGAGAAAATATATGACATACCTAAAGCGTTGCCTCCGTCCGTAGCATTTAACAGGCTTGCATTTGAGGTGGGTGATTGTTATTATGAAGAAGAAAAAGTGGGTGTATATGTTTCCAACATTCGCATTGCCCAGGGTGCTGCAGACATCAGGAGCAAGTTGCTCACTGATGGCAAATTTGTAACTTCTTCAATTTTATTCGACGTAAACTCTGACAAGATAAAGGGGGAAAGCACCGGTCTTTTGAAAGAGATTGCGGCAGTTCTCAGTGAAAATCCATCATTGAAATTAATGATCACGGGATTTACTGACAGCGATGGTGATGATGCAAAGAATCTTGAGCTTTCCAGGAAACGGTCCCAATCCGTGCGACAATTTCTGACCACTCAGTTTGGGATCGATGAAAGCAGGCTAAGCACCGATGGAAAGGGAGAGGCAAATCCTATTGCGCCAAATAACACTAAAGAAGGCAAGGCTCGCAACCGACGTGTCGAATTCATTAAACAGTAAACCTTTTAAATTTCGGCGGGAATATTTTTATATTGCCAACTTCCAGGGCAGCCTAAACCCAACCATTCTCAATGACATCAACGAAAATCTTGTTTGCGATCCTGCTGACTTGCAGTGGCCTTGCCGTAATGGGTCAGGACACTGCATTTCAGAGGATCCTAAAATTAAAGGACGATACTGCAAAGGCCAGAGACCTTATTGATCATGGCCGGGAGCTTTTGGATCGTAATAATGAAGCTGCTGCCGTGGTGTTTGATCGTTCACGGATACTTAGTGATAAACTGGGCTATGTCAAGGGCCTTGGACAAAGCTTGATGGGAATAGGGTATGTATATGCACAGAAGGGATCTTATCCTGAAGCTATTGATGCATACCAGAAAGCGGCTATAGCATTGCGAAAAGCGAACCTGATAAACCGTGCTACGGAATGCATGAATGTAATCGCAACGATACATGACTTCCTGGGTCGGCGCGATAGTGCTATCCGGATCTATATGGAATCGGCAAGGCTATTGGAAAACTCACCATATCTTTCTTCTCTTGGCAGCACATATTCTTATATAGGGGTATTGCATAACAATGCAAACGATCATAAGAAAGCCATTTTTTATCTGACACGGGCAGTAGAGATCCTTCGCAGGGCAAAAGACACAGTATACCTTGTTGAAGCGTTGACTGAACTTGGAGATACATATGCAAATACCAGGAACGTAAAAATGGGACTGCCGCTTGCATATGAGGCATTGGAATTAGCGAAATATGTAAACCGTGATAACTCAGATGGAAGCGTACCTGCAACTGCATATTACACACTCGCAGCACTTCATCTTGTGCAGGGAAAACTTGACTCGGCAACCTATGAGGCGTCGCAATGTGTAAAATATTCGCTTGAGAGCGGAGACATGAATACTTATATTACCGGAGCCATTGTTCTCTCGGATTGCCATGAGAAAGCAGGCAACCAGGCTGCTCGCGTTGAGGTGCTTCAAAAAGCAATTGAGCAGGCCAAACGTGCAGGCAATGTGGTTTTATTGCAGGATTTGTTTGAGCGTCTTGCCGATGCTTCCTTCAAAATTGGTGATTTCAAAGAAGCTTATGGCTATCATAAAGAATATGAAGTATACAAAGACTCACTCTTCAATCAGAAAAACCAGGCGACCATCTCTGAATTGGAAGTAAAGTATCAGACTTCGAAAAAAGAGGAAGCACTCTCCCGCAATCAGCTCGAGCTTGAAAGAAGCAGGCAGATGATCTACAGCTCACTGGGAGGTTTGGTGATCGCTTTGTTGTTCATCGGTCTTCTTTATTATGTATATCAGAATAAAAAGAAGTCGCACCGCACAGAGATCCAGGCATTCAAACAGGAGAAAGAAATTCATATGCTGCAGGCTTTGATGCAGGGAGAGGAAAAAGAAAGGACGCGTATTGCAAAGGATCTTCACGATGGAGTGGCGGGCATGCTGGCAGCAGTAAAAATGCATTTTAGTACAATAGAAGATGTTGACAAGGCATTTGTACTTACTGAAGGCTACCAGCAGGGTATGAACCTGTTGAACCAGGCAACACAGGAGATTCGAAAAACTTCCCATAACCTGATGCCCGAAGTGCTCATGCAGCATGGACTCGACGAGGCACTTAACAGGTATTGCAACAATCTGAACAATAGTCGGACATTACAAATACAATATGATTCATGGGGTTCCATCGACCGATTCAATGATGGATTTGAATTATCCGTGTATCGAATTGTACAGGAACTCTTGAACAACATTGTAAAGCATTCAAAGGCATCGCAGGCGATCGTGCAGTTAAGTCAGCAGGATGATATATTATCCATCTCAATTGAAGACAATGGGGTGGGATTTGTTGCTGAGCAGGCCGTAAGTGATGGTATGGGACTGAAGAGTCTCAAAAGTCGTATCAAAGCGATGAATGGAAAAATAGAGATGCATACTGCAGACCAAAGCGGTGTGAGTGCATATCTTGAATTTGAAGTTGCAGAATTAAAAAAGCGAGTGAAGATACAGGCGTAGGCTTCCGTTAATAATTGAGTATGTATTTAAGAAAGGGAATCTTGGTGGCGATGTTCATAGTGGCGATGGTGCCCCTCTTTGCGCAGATGACTGCGCAGTTCAAAGTTCAACCTGATTTTGATAAAGTGCCGTTCGAGCGGTTAATAGATGAGATCTATTCGCTGAGAAACACGGATCTTACAAAAGCGATCGAAATGGGCCAGGCAATGGTCGAACACTTCCATGAGCAGAAAAACTGGGAAAATACTGCGCGCAGTTGGGAGGTGACTGCGTCTTTATACTGGACTTCCGGAAATCTAGCGCAGGGAATAGAATGTCACCGGCGTGCAAGAGAGAATTTTTTCAAGTCGGACAACAAGAGCAAAGCGGGTTATTCCTTGAGTAACATCGGGCTTTATAAATTTTATCTTGGCCAGCGCGACAGTGCAATGATCTATTACCTGAAGAGCATCGAAGAGCTGAAAGATAATGGGAGGCCTCATGAGCTCGCCCTTGCAAATTATAACCTGGGTAGCTATTTTTCTGAGTTGAAAAATTATCCAAGGGCAGGTTATTACCATGAGCAGGCGACAAAGATCGCTGCCATGAGCAAAGACACTGGTGTTTTGATAAACACGCTTTACTCATTGGGCAAGTTACACGTAGAATTGCAGGATCTCTCCAAAGCATATGTTTATATGCGACAGGCAGCGATGCATGCCGATGCTCTCAAGAGATATACACTTGTTGGGATGATCAATGCAGATCTGTGTGACGTTGCTTTGAAATTGAAACGTATTGAATCTGCATTACATTATGGAAGGAAGGCGATGCAAAGCTCGCTTATGGTAAAGGACATTCCAACATATATGGAAGCCTCGGTAAACCTTTCAAATGTTTATGAGTTTACAGGAGATAATGCAGCACGGATAAGGTTACTGAAAGAGGCTCTTGAGAAAGAAAAAGAAAGCGATAATGTCTGGTTTAGCAGCAGCATATACAGATGGCTTGCAAAAGCGAGCTATAAGCTGGGCGATTATAAAAGAGCCTATGAATTACAAGCAGCCAGAGAAGTGGTTGACGACTCAGCAAAGCTTATCAGTAGTTCCAGATTGAATACTGAACTGGAGGCAAAATTTCAATCGGCCCAAAAAGAAAAGGAATTATCGTTGAAGCAGCTGGAGCTCACTCAAAAAGATCTTGAGATACAAAAGAACAGGATAGCAATGTATATTGTAGTTGCCGGACTACTTGTGGCATTGCTTGTTGCATCAATATTGTTTTTGCAGTCGCGCAATAAGAAGCTGGCGCATGAAAGAGAGATTCGTCATGTACAACAGCAGAAAGAACTTCAACTCATGCAGGCATTAATGAATGGGGAAGAGCGCGAACGCGGCCGCATTGCAAAGGACCTCCATGATGGAGTGGCCGGTATGCTGGCTGCGGTTAAAATGCATCTGAGTACAATACCTGTAGAGATTGAGCCCGTGACGCATAACGAAGGCTTTAAAAGAGGTTTAAAATTGCTTGATGAGGCGGCTCGTGAGATCCGTAAAACATCACACAATCTGATGCCTGAAGTGCTGGTGCAGCATGGACTCGATGAAGCAATTGCCAGGTATTGCTCAAACATCAGCAATGCAAATTCTATTATGATAGAATATGATTCACTAGGAGGTATCAGCAGGTTTGTTGAAAGTTTTGAATTATCTGTTTACAGGATCGTACAGGAGCTGCTAAATAATATTCTCAAACATTCAAGGGCAAATCATGCAGTTGTGCAGATCAGTGAACAAAATGACATATTGAGCATCGCAATAGAAGACAATGGTGTAGGATTTCAGTTAGGCTCCACAGAAAACGATGGAATGGGCTTGAAGAGCCTGCGTTCAAGAATTCGTGCCATCAATGGAAAGATGGAATTGCACTCTGAAGAAGGCAATGGAGTTACAGCATATCTTGAATTCGAAGTAACAACCCTTAAGAAAGATAGAAACCAGGTTTATGAACAAGATCAGGCTAGGAATAATTGATGATCACGCAGTAGTTGTTGATGGATTGAAGGTGATGCTAAGCTCCTTCGCGCAACTGGAAGTAGTATATAGCAGCCAGAATGGAAATGACGTGATGAACGACCTTCATTCGACGAATGTTGATGTGTTGCTAATGGACATACAAATGCCGGATATCAACGGCATTGATCTTTGTAAGCAGGTTGTAAGATCGTTCCCGGGAATCCGGGTAATTGCGTTCAGCAGCTTCGATGATTCTAATTATGTAAAGCAGATCATTCGCTCCGGTGCAAAGGGATATCTTCTTAAGAATACCGACAAGCTCACCATATTGAACGCAATTGAAACCGTGATGCAGGGCGAATCGTTCATGGATGAAACGATCAAAAAAATATTGTTGCAGGAATCGCTTACAGGCCAGCGCCGTTCAATATTTGAAGTGCCCCTCACGAAAAGAGAAAAAGAAATACTTCGAATGGTGGCTAATGGTTTATCAAACCAGGAAGTTGCCGATAAACTTTTTATAAGCCTTAGAACAGTAGAAACGCATCGGCTTAACATCAATCAGAAACTTGATGTGAAGAATACTGCAGGTTTAGTAAAAGAAGCAATGAAGCGCGGATTGATAGATTAACCTACGCATTATTTCAGCGTTTTCTGCGGCTTGAGATCGAAACTGATATTTTCTATTACATCACCTTCCAGTGACTGTTCCACCGTGAAAGAAACTTGCGGGGTTTCGGTGATCAGGCCAAGTCGTTCCAATTGTTGCGAATCAATACGCACGGTATATTTTCCTGGTGTAAGTCCGCTGAAGCTATAAAAGCCATCGCTTTCAGAAAGTACCTTTCCTACCTGCCGATTGTTTTGGTCAAAAAATAATACAGTGATCCTGGCAATACCGGATCTGCTTCCTGCATCATTGATATAAACGCTTCCTGATACCTCGGAGATGATGGATACAGCCACATCCACTACTTCAATATGATTTGGAGTGGCAGATACTTTAATTGTTTTATTCTTTATCTGCCAGGCAATGTTTTCAAATCCGTTGGTGTTTAATTTAACTACATAACTGGTGTATGCCTCAAGATCAGATATAAGGAAAGATGTGTCTTTTGATAAGAGTCTTGCGCGACCTGCGCTGGTCTGAACCTGCAACCCTGCCGCTCGCGGTTCGCCTTTGTCTCTTTTGCCGTTATTATTCAAATCAAGGAAAGGAATTATCATGATTCCTCCTTTACCCACATTTGCACGATTGTTCACTCCAATGTATCCTGCAGGTCGGCTGAGAATTACACTACCACGGGCAGCCTGGACCATATTTGTTTCCTGGTTTCCGCGCCTTGCAGACATGCTCATTTGCGCGAAATTAATATCGTACCTAAAACCTATTCCAGCGCTTTCAAAATTGCTCTTTAAGTTCTTTTCGTAAAAAGCATTCAGGTATCCGTTTGATTTCAGGTGTTTACCTATCTCTCCCTTATATGATATTAGTTTACTGTTGTTGTATTCGAATTGAAATTGCGGAGTAAAGATGATCTTTGACGGCAGTCGGAACGTTGAGGAGAAGTTGCTATACACATATGCTTCCTCACCACTGCGCATTAATGCATAGGTGGTAAGGTTCATGTTCACCCCTTTGAAAACCCCCGACATCAGGCCTTCCAAATTTGTGTATTTTGAATGCGGCAGCACAACCTGGTAAAATGTAAACCGTGAAAACAATGAGAAACGCTGGCTTCTGAAGGGATATGAAATTACTGCTCTTCGTTCTTCAAGAAATGTGTTGTTGATGGCTTTCTGACCTTCTTTATACCGAATATGCGAAAGTTCGACCTGGAAATTGGAGGGTAGGCGATAACTCAATACGTTACGAAGTCGCACTCCATGTAAATAGTCAGTCGAAAACAGTAAGTTGGATGCTATGCGAAGTGATGCATTCATGAAGGGCATGTTTGCGCCCGAACCCACTGATGACAAATGCTCAAATCCTCCGCCGACTGTAAGGCGTTTGCCAAGTCCATAATTAACGTTTATTCGAGAGAAACTGCTGTGCAAACTGTCTTCAACCATGCCGGCACTAATGGTATATTCAAGCTGGTTTTGTGGAAGAAAATTGAACGGAATATTTAAATTTTGTTCAGTCGTACGATCTTCACCCCACGGTCCATAGAACCTCAGCTTTACCACGGAGTTTCCATATACAAGAGGTACTTCAAATTTGTAAAAACCCGAAGCATCTGCTTTGACATAATCAACAAGTACATTGTTCACATATAATTCAACCATCCAGTTTGGTTCGGTCTTATCACTTAGTACATAAGTTCCGAAAGAACGCCTGTAAGTAGTTGGAGTATTGGAGAATTGAACACCTACTACTGGCGAATAGATGGATGAAGAAGATTGTGTAAAGATCTTTCCAGCTATTGCCTGGCGGAGATATTTACGCTCGTTGTTCACCAGGCGCCATTGATAAAACTGTTCTCTTTCGGCAAAAGGCAATTGGTTATCGTAATTCAGAGACAACGTTGCTTCACCACCAGCCAGGATTCCACCCAATGAAAGGTTTGCCCGGATATTGTTATTGTTAAGTTGTCTTTCCTTATTGACATCAGAGAGATTTTGTGAAGCCACAACAGACCAGTCCGCCGTACCAAACGAAAACAGGTTTGCTGCAACTGGAATGATGGTATCTGCTTTTGTTTCTCCTTTTAACTGATTGATGTTATTGCGCATCGCCTGTTGTCGCATATCACGAATTACCGGCAATTCAAGGCGTGTATTCAGTAGAACGGAAAGACTTCTGAAATTGAAAGTGCATTCAAGTCCGAATATCATTCCAAAGTACCGCGCATGCAGGTACATATAGGGATCCGAATAAATAAGAGAATATTTGTTTAACTGGTGCACCTTTCCACCATAGGTCACCTGGTTGTTTTTTCTGTCGATCAAATATGCATCACGCTGATTCAAAAAAAATCCGGAAATAGAATCATGAGTGAAACTTATTTCATTCCTTATATGTAGTTGGTCGAAGATGCTGCTGATGGATAAATAAACCATCTCCTCAAAAACTATTGCTGGCACTTCAAAACTTCCAAGCCCCGGAACCGTGACAAATACAGGTATTTCGTCGTACACCGGGTTTTCATTAATTGTACTGTCAGCTATCGATGCGTGGCGTCGCAGGCTGTCGTTTTCTTTTTCAAAGGCAAAAAGTTGCGAGTTACAGAACATCAAAAGCAACGTACACACAATAACAACCAGTGACCGTTTTGCGGTATGATTAAAGAATTGTTGTGTATCGTTTCTGTCGGTTCTCAATGATCATTCCTGTATAAATGTTACTGAAAATGTGCCGCTGTATACTCCTGAAGGGTTTGCAAGTTGGCTGCCCACGATGAGCGTTCCTCCTATGCGAACCTGTGTTCTGTCGGGCGGGTTTACTGTGGAAATAAATTGCTGGCGGGTACTTGCCTGGCCTATCTTCAATCTAAGTGTTCCTCCGTTATTGCCCGTAAGTATTGCATCCGGCCCATTAAGTATCGATACTACGGTTCCCCTGTTCGCTTCAACTTCAAATATTGCCGGAGAAAAAGGTACTCCCATATTTGCTGCTGTGATGTCACCGGTAAAAGAGCGTGAACCATCCGGATAGATGATCACCGATCCATTTGTTCCCTGGAAGAAAGCACCGAAGATCAATCCCTGGGAAGGGTTCACATATATTGCTATCGGCCTGGGCGGCTGTTCCTGTGCAGTCGTTTCAAAAGTTGCGAATAAACCGATGCTGATGAATGCCAGATATGGCAGCATTTTGCGACAATCATTGAATATGTTCCGCAACTTGTTCATCATTTTCCAATAAAAATTTTGTTTGTGTAAACGCCTTTGTCAGATTGAACGCGAACCAGGTAGATGCCATTCGTAAATCGCTGTTCTATGCGCTGATGGCCAGCTCCATTTAACTCCTTCTCATATACTTTTCGGCCTTTAGTATCGAATATGGATATACCGGCTTTCTCATTATCAGCAAGATGGCTGCTGATGTGAATCACTGTTCCAGAACCATAAACCTTAACTGGTTGCAGAGGATTGTTGCTTGAAGTACTGAGGTCTGAAAAGCTGAATACAACAAAAAACCTGCTGTCGTGCACTCCTTTATTCAGGTGCACAGAATAACGTGGATTAGCCTTGAGATCGTGATACCGGCTTGTTTTAGCATCATATAAATAAATTCTTAATGAAGGCGACAATCGCGAAACATCCGGCGCATCAAAGTTTATCAGCCCATCCTTTTCTACTTTCAGGCCGAGTGGCTGAACGGTGACACTGTCACGCGGATATGTAAGTGCCTTAATCGAGAGTTTCGCTGAATCGACAGATACTGTATAGAGATTCGGGACGTCAGCATTTGTATTCATCAGCTTCAGAGCGTCGTTCTTTTTATTGAATGTTTCCTGTGCTTCATTATTAAAGTAAATAACCGCAGCATCGGATCTGACCTGGTCGCTAAACCCTGCATTCAGTCGTAGCAACTGTCCATTGTAAGTGTGAAATACAGGCGCAAGGTGTGTTGTTCTTGCAGCGTTGTTCACAGTCAGTTGACCACTCACCGGATAATTGCCATCTGTAACATGCACAAAGAATCCCTGCATCGCTGGTATTATATTGTTCGCAACACCATCGCTTGAAATTCCGTTTACGTAGCTGCTGTATGTCCCGGAATAAGGGTCTGATGTACTCGCGTTGAAATAGTAAACAGCGTTGTCAATGTTTGATCTCGACCATCCATTTGAGGCATTCCAATCGATCGGTGACGGATAGGGGTTACCCACCAGATGGAAGCCGAGTGTGTATGGCTGGTTGTGATTGTAAAGTATCGGGCTCGATATTATTCCGTTGTTTACGGTTCCTGAAATACTGATCGTTTTATGTGTTGCGATTTGACCAAAGTGTATAGCATATCCTTCCATTGGATTCAACAGACCTGTCGGGGATGTGTAATTCACCCACCCCGAGGAAGCTCTTGCTTCGTCGTATTTATAGAACGATGGGAAACTTGCGTTAAGGTCCATCTCGTCAGAAAATTCATTCACTGTTGCCGATTGGAAAGGCGAACTCAAATACTTGTATCCGAAAGATGAAGGCATGTATCGCTGGATGTTTACGCTGCCTGTTATATTACCATTACCGCTTCCATCTATAAGCGCAGTTTTGGTAGCGGTTGATATAAGAGTAAGATGGCCGGACGTCTGTAACTGCCCTGTTGCTGCAAGCAGGATACCAGTAATGTTTAAAGGGCCGGAAATTATTACACCACTTGAATTCTGCACAGTGAGATCGTTGATGGTATTGGAAACAAATGCATCGGCAGGTATGGTTTGTGCGGCTGAACCGTTAAGTTTTATTTTACCATTTGTTGCATCGAATACACCACTGTTCATGATCGTGCCTGATATATTCAGACTTGCTTCAGAGATCAAGAGCGATCCACCGGTTTCGATGGTGAGATCATGTGCAAAGCCTTCAAACAAATGCAGTATTGGATAGTTTGTGATGTTAGCTGGTATGTTCACATCTGTGGATGTAGATGGTAACACTTTACATTGCCAGTTGCCAGTTTCATTCCAGGAATTGTTTATCTCCCCGGTCCAGCTTCCCGCCTTGCCGATCACTACCGTTGCGTTTGTTTGATATTGGAGACAGCCATCTTTTGGCTCGATGGTGTAAGTAACAGAATAAGTTCCTTCTTTACTGGACGATAGCGTGATGTTTCCAGAAATTGAATTTAATATTATGCCGGGTACTGATGAAAATGCTCCGCCAGTGTTTCCTGTAAGTATAACTGATGCGATGCCACCGTTGGTGCAATACGGATTACCATTATACGCAATGGTTGCAGAAGGAGCGGGAGTAATTTCGATGATCACAGCATTTGATTCGTTTGTTGTGATGTAGGGATTCACTGCAACATTGTTCGTACTGGCAAGTACTGCGTTGCGATACAAATAATAGATCCCTGGTTGATTAAATGGAGCCTGTGTTGCGGAAGGAGTATAGGAAGCCGCTGTTGCGCCTGTAATGACGGTTCGTGGCCCTTCTGGTGTGGTGCTGAAAGTCCATTGATAACCTGAGCCCGAGACACTGATACCTGTAGGCAAAGTTCCGAACGAATCTCCTGATATTTCAAGTCCTGTTGTACCTGAACAGATCTTCTGATCTGTATTTTGAGCAAGCTTATTTTCAATTATTAATGTCAGGTTCTGAAACCTTACCTGGTTCTGACCACCTCTTTCATAGAATTCATAAAGTAAGACACTGTTTCCATTCAGGTTTATTAATGTGTTCGGGCGACTGGTATATCCCTGGTCGACCCAGTTGTTATATACGAGAGTGCCGTCAACAGTAAGTCTGCTTCCATCGTCGGAACCCAGATCAACCCGATACAAACCTTTGCGCGAGGATTTCATTCGAAACTTTACAGAAAAGGTTTCAGTATAGATGGACCTCGCTGAATCATTAGAAATGATATTGAAACATGATGCAGACGAACCAAACATTTCATTGAACACTTCCGGTTCAGTAAAGTGACCAAGGTAGCTTTGGAAGTTAATGTTATCGTACATGTGACCAATCCATGAATCAGATCCCATTGCATCCTGGTCATCGCTTGAAACAGCATAGGAAACGATCGTAACATTACTGGAAGTGATACAGCCATCTGAGCCTTTGACCTGGACAGAGTAGTTGCCAGCCGCCAGGTTAACGAAGCCGGGAGTGGATTGAAACGTACCGCCATTAAGACTGTAAGTGTAAGTGCCTGCATTGAGAGGTGTAATAGTGATCGATCCGGTACTTCCGCCAACACATGTTTCCGTTCGTGTGACATTAACAACGGGGGGAAGTCCGATGACAACCGTTGTAAAAGAGGTTGAGGTACACCCGCCATCACTTGTTGCATAATTGACTACAGTGTAAGTTCCTGTCACACTCAAAGCAATGTTTATTACTCCGGTTACGGGATCAATAGCCAATCCTTCACCAGCGCTAAATGTACCTGCAGTACCTGTGATGACAGGGACAGCTGAGCCGGTTCGTGCGCAAAAAGGCGATCCGGGATAACTGAAAGCCGTGTTCAGAGTGCAATATTCACCCACTGCAATAGCACTTAATGAAGTCAGCTGAGTTGCCTGTATGGATGTTGGCAGTGGACCTGATACTGAAGGATAAGTCCACTGTGTGTTTTCGTATACGCCCAGTTTGAAGTTTGCGGGTGTGGATCCTAGGTCCACGTCAGTGCTTACCCAGTTAACCGTGATTGAAGCCTCGGTGTAAACAACGCCTTTGTTTGTGAACGACCAGTATCTATTGACACTTCGATCTGCTCTGAATAAGGAACTTTGCAAATTGGAATGGTCTCCTTTGTGTGACCTGGCAAGAAGTTCTCCCGACTGCGTTACACTGGTAAAGCCCAATGAAACAGGAGTGTAGCTGTCGTTATCACCAATTTCAAAAGTGCTTGTTATTGAGCCCGACGCAATATGTTTCTGTAAATTACCATCTACCCATCCTGTAGTGCCTGCAGCGCCAGCCACTGCCGCGCCCGCAGGTAAATTAACATGGAAGCTATCGGTCTTGATTACGCCCGATATGAAATTCAAAGTGCCTTTGATAGTGATATTTGATTTCAAGGAAATCCGGCTCGCAGGCTTGTCGATGGTAAGGTTGTTGAAATCTGACAAGCTGTAAATTTCCTGGTCGCCATTTCCGTTTAATACGAAAGTTGAGGTATTGCTAACTATCGTTCCGATGTTATTGATGTTTCCACCGACGTGGTAAGTGTAGGTTCCTGCTTTGAAGATGGACCCGCTATTAACTTTAAATTCTCTTTGGATTATCCAGTCGGATGAAGGCGCAATACCTGCCGCATTGATATTTGAAATCAACAAATCGTTGAATGGTCCGGGAGTTCCGCTGATACTCATAGCGCCGCTGCCGCCGATTACTACTAAGCCGGTGCTGGTAAATTTTGTACCGAAGTTCACTGGCACTGATGAAGTGGGAAGAAAGTTGATTGTGCCGTTGCTGGTTATAACTCCGTTGTTGGTAAGTGAGCCATAAAAATTGTGTGAGGCTTCACCACCAGTGAAACTAGCGCCATTTCCAATATTCAATGAATACATAATGTTCCAACCTACGCTCGGCGCAACACCGCTGGTGTTGTTGATATTCAGGTATCCGAACTGCGGTACCGACGTTGAGTTGAGCACGGGGGAAACGCTACCATTGAAATCTACTGTCAACGCAAGAGTTTGTGTGGCATTGATGAGGCTTAGTGTCTGCACTACATTACCCGTGAACGTGGTTTTACCAAGAGTATAAAGCACACCGCTGTTGATCAGATCACCATGCATAATGGTGTGTATCGAAGGACCACCCGACAACGATCCCGTTGCGGTAATGTGAAGAAGCTTATTTATTGTGACGTTGTGAAGAAATGTATAGCTGCCCGTGAAGGTTGCTATGTTAAATGTGGTATTTCCAGAAACGTTCTTTGCAGCACCGGAGAATATCGTGGTACTTCCAGATGGAATAAAATTACCCTGGTTTATAAAGTTGCCGTTCAATGTCAAAGTGTGATTGGCCGCATCGAATGTGGCGCCGCTTTCGATCGTAAGATCTCCGTTGACAGTGATCGGAGTAATTAATGTTTTTAAGCCTCCGTTTCTGAAGATCAGGTTCCCATAAACGTCTCCGAAGATCATCTGCGGAACGGTACCATTTGCAATGACAGTACTTTGGGGTGCTAATCCTCCTCCTGTAAAATTGGCGGGAGCATTGTTACCCGCAACGATTATGGTTCCAGCGTTTTCAATCACGATCGAGCCACCTTGTACGAGCCGGTCGAATACATATGTTTTAATGTCTAAAGTGCCTGACGTGAGATGAAAGTTCCCTTTCATGAGAACATTGCCCGTTATTTCCGCAATCGTGCCAACCGGCTTATCGATTATTAAGTTGTTGAAGGTTGAAGCCGAGATACGTTGAGTACCTGTACCGTTGAAAGTGATCGTTGCTTCTGTAGCGATGTATTCTCCATTATTGGTCCAGTCGCCGCCAACCAATAAATGATTGTTATTTGTAAACCTACCGCCGCTATTGATGGTAACATTTCTAAGTACTGTAAGTATCGTATAGTTATCCAGCACACCTGCTGAAATTGTAAGATCGCCCTGAACGGTTGTGGCAGCTTTGAATGACGCAACACCATCCTGTTTGTTAATGCGAAGGTTATGGTATATGACGTTAGCTACCTGTTGATTGTCCAACCCAAAATATTCTACGGTGCCGGTTCCTGCCGTGAAACTCCCACTTGTGTAATGATAGTCATGAAAGATCTTTAAAACTCCATTTCCTGTAAAAGTTACGGACGCATTACCTGCCTGTATTAATGACCCCTGTGCATCAACCAGGCCATTGTTAATCGTGAGGTTGATCGAATGGTTTGTTATACCATCGCTGAGCGTAAGATCACCATTAAGGATCAGCGTCTGATCGTTTACATTGATGGTGTGTGTTTGATTTATATTCCATACGCCATTGATATCTCCCGAAGTAAGCGATCCTCCTGTGGTCAATGAAAGTATTACAGGCTGCAGATCACCAAATACAATGTTCTTTACGGCAACAGTACTGCTAATTACCGGTTGATGATTGAACGCTGCAGTACCAATGTTCACAATGTCTGTAGCGGCAGGTGGTCTTGAGGCAGAACCCTGGAGAACAGTCCAGTTACCAGGTGTATTCCAATCCGAGCTGATGCTTCCATTCCATTGTACAACATTTGAATTGTCGGAACAGGTCCAGCGAAGATTTAAATTTGTAAGTCCAGATTGTTCAACATAGTTGACTGTTGCATCATTTCCTGTTTTCCCTGAACTATGCCATGCAGCGCCATTCTTGCTCCAGAGTTCCATTGAGGATTCATCGTTTCCATTAAGTTCTTTATCGTCATAATGGAGTCGAAGTGTGGCGTTGTAAGTGCCATAAGGTATCGCTACCGTGTATTCGCGGCTAATCGATCCACCAAATGGAAAATCACTTACTGCCCCTTCTTTTACCGAAACCCTGATACTGTTGACACCTGAAACTGATGCAAAGGCGATTGTGTTGTAAGGGCTTTCAAAGGCATATGCTACTCCGGTTGTATAACTGTGATCACGTTGAATGTTGCCCCATATAATACCGTCTCCACTTCTTGTATTCGTTATTGTAAGAACGTTTGTTCCCGTGCGGATAATGCCTCTTGTCATGTTGACAATAGCCGCCGATACGTTGCTCTGCAGTATTAATTCGGTATTTGAACTGCTCGTATTGCTGGTAAGAATGTTGAACGTTGTAGCGCCACGTATATAAGCGGTAGCTGGACCAAGAAACTGAACGGTGCTGGTTCCTGCATTAAGTGTTCCATTGTTTATCCAGTTTCCATAAATGGAATGTGTGAACGAAGATGCAGCGAATGTTGTTCCTGTTTCAATTGTTAAATCATAAATAGTTGAGATGTTGCCGGTGGCAGTTTTTGTATCGCCATTTGATAAAACAAGATGGCAGTAAGTTAAGGCATTGATATTTTGAGCGACTGTTCCGTTGAAACTTACAGTGTTGGGCACGGATGATACATCGAGATTTCCGGTAATTATTTGAAGCTGCCCTGCGACCCCAAGATTTGAATTTGCAGATAATTTCAAATAGGTACCATCTAATGTTACATTGAACAAATTGGCCACGCCACTTAGTGTTGCTGTTTCTTTGAAAGTTATGGTGCCCGCAGAGGCACTCAGGCTGCCATTTACAGCAAGAGCCTTTGATATACTAATGTTTGAAGTAGTAGTAACCGAACCGCTAATGGTCACAGCACTAAGTGCCATAGTTCCCGTTCCTGAAATAAACTTAGATGCTCCGCTCATTGTTATAGTCCCGATGCCTGATGTGAAACCACCCGAAACAATAAGATCTCCCGTAAGGGTAAGCGCTTCGGAAGTGGAGACGTTTCCAATAATTTTTAAAGTGTTCAGTGAAATGTTGCCGCCGGTGATGGTAGCTGCGCTGCCGCTCATTTCCAGCGTTGCGTTGGAAGCTTGCTTAAATCCACCTGAGCCTGTTGTAGCCAGATTGCCGGTTAAACTCAGCAGGTTTGCATTGAAGTTGATGAGTGGCGCAGAAACAGTGATGTTATTGAAAGATTGCACACCGGTACCATTCACAGTTGTACCTGAACCGCTGAAGATGATTGTTGACGTCTGCCCGTTAAAGGTTCCGTTATTCTGCCAGTTACCACCGATATTATGTGTATAACCGGCTCCGTGAAATGTCACCGAAGTGCCAAGAGTGAAATTTCCATTTACGGTGATGTTTGATGCAGCTGTAAATGACAGGTTTCCCGGCGCAATTATCTGTGCACTTAAATTACCCAGTATCGTAAAGGACTGTGATGGAAACGTCTTGACAATACTTCCAGTCCCCGTCAGGCTCAGATTTCCATATGCCTGGGGGGCGATCGGTTGGTTTGTTCCGGCATATTCAACCGTGCTTGCAACGATGAGTAGGTTATTTGAATAATTGGTAGGATATCCATTGGTTCCGCCAATTCGAAGTGTTGCATTATTTGCAACCGTTAATGTTCCTCCGGCAGTTGTCCTGTTTGCAGTAAAACTGGAAAGGTCAAACACACCACTGCTTACAGTAAGATTTCCTGTAACGTAGATAACAGTTTGCAGTGTGGTTTTAGTGGTGTTGGAAATTATAAGGTTGTTGAAATTTGTAGCGAATGAACCCCCGATCAACTGTTCAGTGGTTCCGTTGAAAGTAACGGTGGAAGAAGAAGTTTCTAAAGCATTTAGTGAGCTGTTATTGTTCCAATTGCCTTTGATGGCAATGTCAAAATTATTTGTAATGATCTTTCCTGTTTGCAAGGTCAGATGGTTGTTGATAACAATATTTCCAAGCAGTGAAATGCCCGACGTATTGTTTATTGTGACGTTATGAAAACTGCTTACTCCCGTGAATGTCTGTACACCGTTGCTGCCACTGAAACTTGTAGTTCCATTATTGACCATATTCCCTTCATTGGTGATGGTGCCGGCTACGCTCAAAGTTCCAGTTGCGGTTGTTGTTAATGTTGCACCTGCTTCAACGAGAAGATTATTTGCAAATACGCTGCTGAGGATAGAGGGCATACGTAATGCCGAGGCGGGAATGCTTACATCTGTATTTGCCGAAGGAACAACACCATTACACCAGTTATTTGCATTTGCCCAGTCGGTACTAACGGCACCCGTCCACTGACCTGCGTTTGGTGATGATTGTACAAGTGTATAAGCATTTCCGGTGCAACCGTTCACCGTCACCTTCAATGTATAAACTCCTGCAGCTGCAGCAGAGTAGGTCAGCGTTGGGTTTTGCGATGTTGAGTTAAATCCGTTCGGTCCTGTCCACAAATACGTTGCGCCAGTGATCGTTTTTGCATTAAGTGTAAGTGTGCTTCCTGCGCACACCGGGCCGTTGTTTGAAGCCCCTTCAGGTGCAGAATAGAGTGTAGCTACTTCTGCGGGTGTGAGTGCACGATGATATATGAGCACTTCATCCATGGTGCCTTTGAAGTAGGCGCTGGTAGGCGATGAAGGCCATCCTACTGTATTGTCGTAACCAATTTTCCAATAGCCTGTATAGTTCTCTGCGGTACGTACACTCGCATTTGAAGCAACTACCTGCCCGTCTACATATAGCGTCATTCCTGCAGTTGAAGACAGGGTTGCAGTTACATGATGCCAGGCATCGTCATTATAAGAAAGCGTTGTGTTCACAGTTGCTACAGCGCCTGGATAAACGCCAAAATAAAGCTGGCCGCTGTTGGTCATATAGATGTGTCGGTCGTAGCTTCCGCTTTGAGCAGTCTGTGAATTACCAAAGCCCACAAGTTTGCCACCAGTAGTTGTATTTGTTTTGAACCATAACGATATGCTGAATTCTGCAGGGTTCGTATATGCATTCGCGGTTGTGATGTATTGATTGGTGCCATTAAAGCTGAGGGCACTGTTTGCATTGTTATACCGGTCAGTCGAGGCCGGAGCAGCGTTTTGAAGAGTGCCTTCATTGTTACTCAATTCATCACGTGCACTTCCATTCATTGAATAATGCGCAATCAAATTTGTTGCAGGTCTTTGCGACAAATTAAGAGGTGTCACGTTGACAATTATTGTTGCTGGTGCACTCACACATCCGTTTACCGTTTGAGTAACGGTATAAGACGTAGAGCCACTAATTGTAGTGGAAGGGGTAGGAGCCACGGAACTGGTGCCGTTTGCGGTGAATTGAATGTTATTGAAGCATCGATATCCTGCAGTTGTGACACCGGTTATGTTAACTGTACCCGTCGGTTCTGTAATAGGAAAGGTGGGATTGTCGAATCCCATATGACCATAGCCAGAATAAACGCCCACTGAATATTCACCCGCTGCGGCAATCGTGTAATTAAAGTTGTTTGTTACAAGCGCAGCAGTACCACCAGTGGACAGGTTGGTGGTTGTACTTGAGATGGCAATGACAGTTCCGGCACTATTGAAAAGTGCGAGAACCACTGCGTTTGCCTGGCGGTTTGCAGGAATATAATAATCGACCGATTTGATGGTAACGTTAGCTGTGGTCGTTACAAATTTTGTTTTTCGATTGTTTGTACCAATGGCGTCAACATAAATGGGACTTGTCCACACATCCGTACCTCCAACAGAACCGGCTACAGGTACTCCCTGCCATAACAAATTGGTTCCCGTTGCAGTGAGCGGTGAAGCAACAGCGTTCTGACAATAATTAATTGGGCTCGTCACAACTGGCGCGGGGGGCGTAGTGCATGAAGTACTAAGATTACCAGATGCATATGCACTGCTTATTGCTCCAACTGATACAGCATGTACACGGTAATAGTAAGTGGTGTTTGCTGTAAGTCCACTAACATTAGCCGTTGTGGTGTTGGCTGCAACCTGGCTGTGGAATGTGTAGTTAACACCGTTGGCAGATTGGTATATTACAAAACCAGCTTCGTTAGTGGAGTTGTCAGTCCAGTTTAGCGTTGCAGCAGTGGTGCTGACATTTGTAAAGTTCAGTAAAGTGGGGGCGTTTGGAGCCGTGGATGAAAAACTTATCGTTTGACCCGATGCAGGTTTTGTATTGATGGTTGTAGTTTCAGTAGTAAGACTAACACTCGGAGAGGTGCCTATGTTACTTAGCGAAAGGAAATTGCCAGAACCTGTTGCAGTGGCGGTTATTCCAACCGACGCGGAAGGAGTATAGACTGTTCCTGTTTCAGGTTTATAGATAAATTCTATGCGACCTGAAGTTTCGTAAAGCTTTGCCTGAAATGATATCGTGTTTCCGGTTGCGTTGTAACTCCATTGGGCCAGAGACCATTGTAAGGTAAGGACCCGATTTGGCGCAGTACCTGTTGTGAGGTATGAGAAGTTAGAGGCGTTTTGAATATCCAGGTCATCCCATAGTGGCGCAATGATTGGGCGTGGCGATCCGCCGGTTGACAGGTTATTTGTATATGTTGCTGTTTGACTGGATCCAAATGAAAAGAAACCGTTTGTACTTGCGGTGACATGTGTACGACGTACACCCATATACCAAAAATCAAATCCTATCGGGATGTTATTAAAGTATCCATCATCAACGGTGCCTGATGAAAGACCTGGTGCCGTAGCACCACTTAATGAAGTATAGGTTCCGCTTGAAGCGGATGTTGTGTAGCTTGAAATGCTTTGTGATTGTACAGAAAAACCCAATACGACTAACAAAAGTGTAAGCACACCTTGTGTCCGTTTAGCGAGGCATATGGGTCTAGGTTTCTGCATGTCAACGAAAATTGTCAGCCAAACAATTGGTTAGATCATGGAAGAAGGTTTAATTCCGTTTGTGCAAGCAGTTGTCCCTTTTGGTCTGAATTTGAAGAATAAGAAACCTGAAGCTTTCCTGATTTATAATTCACTGACTTATTATCAAGTGCAATGCGCGCTTTGCGGCTTTGCGTTGGAGTGTATACCGCAATCCCTTTCACTTCTCCAACCGTTGTGGATTTACCTGAAGGGGATATGTGATTGATCTTAAGGTCGCCATACACAGAAGCAGTTCCGTATCGGTTCAACTTCAGATCGAGAACGGGTATGGTATCATTCATAATTTTGAATGAAGCATCAGTCAATTGCGTTTTTACTTCCGTTTCCCCCACACGAAGTATTACCGGTATGGAGATGCCGAAGATCGGTGTCAGTTTCACTGAGATATTTCCAGAATCTTTTTGCACTTCTGTATCACCCAATGGTGTAGACTCAGGTACCGCACGGAAATACAGGTGTGACCGATATTCGCCGGGCTCTAATTGACTTTTGCGGTTGATCTGGAGCTTTACGGTTTGTGCTTCACCAGGACCCAGTTTGACGCTGCGCGGGAAAAAACGCACATGAGCGCTCGCAAAACTCTGACCAGAATCGGGAACGGTGATCTGCTCAAATGTTCCGTCTTCTTTCATGCGAATTTCAATCATGGAGATGAGGTAGCGCGCTGTGTCTTTGCCAGAATTGGCAAGGTTAAGCTCCTGTGCGCGTTGCGAACCTTCGATTACAACACGACGCGGTGTGATCATCAGGTTGCCCTGTGCAGTTGATACAGTTGGTAAAAAACCTGCGAAAACTACTAATGGCAACAAGTGCCTGAGAAGAGTTTTGTGGGTGAGTTTTTTCATTTCAGATGAAAATGACATGGATATTGGATATGATGCAAATGGAAAGATCCGAAACGCACATGCACTCCGGATCTTGAGAGAATTAGTTGTAATTAACGGTAACAGCGAAAGGCGATAGCTCTGCAGAAGTGTATGTGCCTGCGGCTTGTGCTGCTCCTACGTTTAATGTTGCTCCTACTTTGAGCTGTTGAGTGCCAGCTGAAAGAGTTCCGGTGCCGGTAGGAGTACTTTTAAAGTCCGTTACGTTCATTGAGTTTGCCCCATTAGAGATCACGTGTGATCCAGTTGGAAGTGAGATCGCATACGTGTAGGCTCCATCTCCATTAACTGTAAAGGACGCTGCTGTTACAGTTCCTGTTACAGCTGGCAGCGTAACACCACTAGTACTTGTGCGGGTACCTGCGGGCGCTAACACAACTGTTCCACCGTTGGTTGACTGAACCGCCACGTTACCAAAGTTCATGTCAACATCCTTTGTAATCGAAATTGGTGTAACAATTTTAGCCGTAGCCGTTGCAGTTGCGGTTTCCTGGGAAAATGCTGCTGTGCTGGCAATTGCAGCGAGCAGGCCCAGGAAGAGGGTCTTTTTTGTGTTCATGTTTGGATTTTGTTTTAGTTTTTGATTGGGTACAATAACAGAACACAAATAAAAGGTGCTGACATCAAATGAGAAATTATAACATTTCCTAATAAGTATAATTAGTAATTGGACTAAGTAATTTCTTTATTTTTTTCTACAAACTTGGGTAGTGCTGTAGTATCCTTACGTGTGAAAGACCCTTGCTCGGTCACTTGATAGCATAGAAACTTTACAGCGGCAACTACAGAAATTTAAATCGTAATCTCTATCCAAACCGGCGCATGATCGCTGGACTTTTCCCATCCTCGTACATGATGATCCACTGCAGCTGATTTCAACTTTGACTTCAAAGCGGGGCTTAAGAGAAAGTGATCGATCCTGAGTCCGGCATTGCGACTGTACGCATTTCTAAAATAATCCCAGAAGGTATAAATGACTTCATCTGGGTAGAGTCTTCGAATGGCATCCGTCCAACCCTGCTTGAGCAGTGTTTGAAATGCGGCACGGGTTTCCGGTCTGAAAAGTGCATCATCAACCCATCGTTCGGGCTTGTAAACATCTATCTCTGTTGGCATCACGTTGAAGTCTCCAGCCAGTACAGCTTGCTTTCCCGAATCAATCAGTTCTTTCGCATGAGCGATGAGCCTTTCAAACCATTTCAATTTGTAATCGAACTTCGAACCTGGCGCCGGATTTCCATTTGGAAGATATAAGCATCCAATGATCACATCATTCACGATTGCTTCAATATACCTGCTGTGCAAATCCTCTTCATCACCCGGTAAGACCCGACGGATTTCAACGGGCTCCGCATGTTTTGAAAGAATAGCAACACCATTCCAGCTTTTTTGTCCATGCCATATCGCTTTGTAACCAGCCGACTCGATAGCATTTGTTGGAAATTTTTCCTGCGGTGCCTTTAACTCCTGCAGACATACAACATCAGGTGTTGTTTCATTAAGCCACCTGAGTAATACTGGAAGTCGCCCATTCACACCGTTCACATTATATGTAGCTATGCGCATCCTATTTGTTTGTACTGTTTGAAAAAATTCTCATTGTTAATTCGGGTTCATTAGTTGTAATGTAATCGAACTTCTTATTTAAGAACCAATCTATCGTTGCACTGTCGTTCACTGTCCATACGTTCAACTTAATATTATTCTTCTTTGCTTCATCAATCCAGTGTTCATTTTTTCTAAATATATTATAATGGTAATCTATGCCGCTTATTCCGTCGGCCTTTACCTGCAAAGGTGATTTGTCGCCATTAAGATATTGTGTATTTGCATTTGGTTGAATCTGCAATACGCGAAGCAAAATATCGTAATCAAAACTTATATACATTACGCGATCTCTTGCATTAAGATCATTTATCAAAGCAACAACTTTGTCTGCCACTTCTCTTCCACGATCTTTCGTACTAGCTGGTTTTATTTCGCAAACGAGTACCGTGTGATCGTTATTTACCAGTCCCTCGTTTATATATTCTCTCAACGTTGGCAACTTCTCTCCATTACTTAGTTGAAACCGGTTCAACGATTGATAAGTATTCTTCTCGATTGATAAACCATGATATTCTGCATCGTGATTGATAACAAGTGTATCGTCAGCCGTCATGTGAATGTCAAATTCTGCACCGGTGCATTTGAGGTCAATTGCATGCCGAAGGGCGGCGATTGAATTCTCAGGCAAATTGTTTTGTTTGAAAGCCCCACGATGCGCCACTACAGGGTTTGCGGCAGGCTCAAATTTATTCTGTGCACGTTTAGATGTCATGCAGGAAATCAAAATGCAAATTGATGTACAAACAAGAATTGATTTAAACATACGAGTAAGTTCAATAAACGGTTTGAGTAAATGTGCAAATAAAATTACAGTTGTTTTCATTTGGTAAAATTTCCGGTTCATTAAAATATTGGCCCATTTTTTGGCTAGTCGGCAATTGAAGATTTAACTATTAACCATTTAATCATTTAGCGATTATGAAAAAGTATTTATTCCTGGCTCTAATGTCAGCTACCCTGAGCACAGCAGCTGTTGCTCAATCCGAGTCACAATCACAATCACAAGGTCAGCAACAAGATCCTAAGCACGACCGTGAAGAGTGGGATAGAAAAGTAAAAGAGGAATTGAAACTCACTGCTGAACAGATCACCAGCTATGATGCTATCAGCAAAGAGTTTCATGATAAACTTACCGCACTTGAAAGCAACAGTTCACTTGACAAAGATGCTATCAAGCAACAAAAGATGCAGCTAAAATCTGAGAAAGTTAGTCGCATCAATCAAATCCTCACTCCTGAGCAACAAACCCGTTTCAAGGAGTTGATCGACAAAAAGAAAAGCGAGTCGGATAAGTCAAACCCTAGCGGTACAGGTACAGGCGGTGGAACTGGTTCCGGATCATAACGCAATAGCACCTAATTAGCCAGGCAACCTGAAAAGGAAAGAGGCTGCATCATAACGATACAGCCTCTTTCTTTTATCATGAACTTCTAATGAAAGTTAAAATCCCAGGTTTCTTTTTTCATATTTGGGAACAGCTGGGGGCGTGTACGGTTTGTTTTTGAGCAGCACCTTGATCTCTTCAATGGCGCGTTCAAGTTGCGGATCATTGCCCTTTGCCAACGCTCCTAGATCTTCCTCTACAACAATATCCGGATCCACTCCATGTCCTTCTCTAAACCATGTTCCATCAGGGTGAAACATACGGAATGTTGGGACGGTGATACCACCATTATCAATTAGTGCCGGAGCACCACTAATTCCTATCAGACCTCCCCATGTCCTCGTTCCGATAAGTGGTCCAAGGTTCTTCTTTCGAAAATAATCGGGGAAAGCATCGCCTCCTGATCCGCTCCATCCATTAATGAGCATGACTTTTGGACCAAAGTGAGCATAAGGTGGCCATGACCAGCTGGCGCCATCGCGAATTGCCCAAAATGCAAGAGGTGTTCTATTCAGCAACTCAACAAAACGGTCGGGTATCTGACCGCCTCCATTGAATCTTTCGTCAATAACAAGTGCTTTCTTATCCCACTGTGCATTGAACTGTCGAACTAACTCATTTTGTCCATCAATTCCTGTGCTTCTTACATAGATATAGCCCACCTGCCCATTGGTCGCTTCATCAACTTGCTTTCTGTTTTGTTCGATCCATGCGAGGTGTCGTAACCTGCTTTCATCAGCAAGTGTTCTAACAATGACATTCTTTGCACCGTCAAAACTTCTTTTTGAATTGTAAGTGATCTCAACCGTTTTGTTTGCAAGGCCCTGAAATGCAGCATAGGGCTCAGTTGCGGTAGTCACGGGGATTCCATTCACTGCAAGTATGTAATCTCCTTCTTTAATATCTGAACCGCTGATATCAAATGGTGAGCGCATCTCCGCATCCCAAGGTGCGGGACTGATGATCCTGCCAATTTTGTAATGTTCGCCATCTGCCTGCCAATCGATACCAAGGTAGCCTACACCGGGTCTCGAATTTTCTTGTTCTTCAGCGCCTCCTCCTCTGTAAGTATGTGACGCATTCAATTCGCCTATCATTTCTCCGAGTACAACGTTGAGTTCTTCTCGCGTCATCGCTGCATCAAGCATTTTCAAATAGCGGTTCTTAACCAGTTCCCAGTTAATGCCGTGCATGTTTGGATCATAGAAATAATCCCTTTCCAAACGCCATGCATCCATAAATATTTGTTTCCACTCTTTGGCAGGATCAATCAGCGCCTGCATCTCATTGATGCGTAATGGCTTTTCAAATTTTTGATTCTCCTCAGGTTTGATGATGGCATAACTGTTTCCTCTGCGTACCAGGATCTTTTTACCATCAAAAGAAAGTTCATACCCATTGAGATCCTCAAGTATTGTCTTCTCTTCGCGTTTGTCTATATCAAAATATTTTAAAGATGACTTACCATCAGCCACACCAGTGTTAGGAAAGCTTTGTAGTATAATCTTGCCTTTTACTGCACTGATCTTTCCATAATTTCCCGCACGTAGCGGGAGCAGGACCAGTCTTTTTTCAAACCCATCAAGATCGATATTCACCTTCACTGTTCCCTGTTGTCCTTCTATAACACCGGCATCCTTCAAAACCTTTTTAAGACTATCAGCTTTTTGTTTTTCTTCGTCACGTTTGATTCCGACCTCATCATTCTTCGGATAAATAATTGTAGGCGTCGTTTTCAATAAGCTTATTGCGCCGATCTGAGTAGTGTTTGCATAAATGAAGGTGTTGTCAATGTCGCTATAGTTCGGATTGAATGATTGATTCGTAGTTACGTAAAGATACTTTCCTTCCGGGTCGAATACTGGAAGACGCACATCGTAGAATCCACTTGTGACCTGTGAAGTTTTCTTTGAATTATGATCGTAGATGAACAATGCATAGTGATCGTTATCGAGGTCCCTTGCATATGCAAGCCACCTGCTATCGGGCGACCAGTTTGCAGTAAATGATTCCAGTGAACCATGCATCAATCTCAAGCCCTGATCCACTGAAATAGTTTTGCCTGAAGCAATGTCATACACCTGGATCTTCATCGCCTTATCAATGAATGCTATCTTTTTGCTATCCGGCGACCAAAACAAATTGTATCTGAATCCGGCGCCATAGTTTGTAAGTTTTTTTGGTGATGCTTCTTTACCATCTTCCATAAGGTACAATTCATATTCGCCTGAAGCATCGGACCAATATGCAAGGTTTCTTCCATCAGGGGACCATGCGGGATATCTTTCTGCTGCTCCGGAAGTTCTTGTTAGTGTCTTTATAAATCCATGTTCCGCAGGGACTGAAAATAATTCACCACGCGCTTCAAATATCGCCCGGTTGCCGTCGGGACTTAAGCTGGTATGTTGAATAAATTTATCAACTGCCTGCACTGAAGGTTTTACCATTGCTCTATCAGTGACAAGACTGACTTTCACTTCTTTTAACTTTTCTGCTGCGAGATCGAACAGGTATAATTTTCCACCTGCTTCAAGAACAATATCTGAAGGTCCTAATGAAGGGAAATGTGCATCGTATTCTTTGAATTCAGTAAGTTGCTTCAATGCCTTCGTTGTCAGATCATACTTCCACAAGTTCATTCTTGCTTCGTTTCCTCTGTCAGAAAGAAAATAGATTGCATTCTTATGCCACATTGGTAACTCATCGGAAGCATCTGATGTGACAATTTTTTCTGATTTATTATTTGCAAAATTGAATACGTGAATGTCGGCATTCCATCCGCCACGGTATCTTTTCCAGTTGCGAAATACCTGTGAAATGAATGTTACTGCAATGTTCTTCCCATCGGCAGAGTATGAACCGAATTCGGCATATTCCAGCGGAAGCTTTTGTGCCTGACCACCTGTAGTGGCAACCGTATAAAACTGATTGTAACGTTCGCGACCACTTTCCCGACCTGATGCAAACAGCACACGCTTACCATCAGGCGTCCAGTCAACAACACGATCGGTTGATCCATGAAAGGTTAGCCTATTGGGCACTCCACCATTTACACCAATGACATACACGTCCTGGTTACCATCATAGTTGCCGGTGAAAGCAATAGATCTTTCATCGGGCGAGAACTTCGGAAAACTTTCTACCCCAGGTGGTGAACTCAGTTTATATGCCGTTCCGCCCTCTTTGGGAACGACCCAGATATCGTTTGCATAAGTAAAAACAATTTGTGTTGCAGACACGTCAGGGAACCTGAACAATCCCGCGTCAATCTGGCTAAAGCTTTGTAAATTGATAAGAGACATCAATGTTGCTAGCAGGGAAATACGCTTCATAAGATTATAGTTAATGGAGTTTGTTCAAATTAGTTAAGAATCCGCAATGTTGACAGCCTTTCATCACAATCAACAGGTTTCTCTGCGATGAAGAAAAATTTGAATAGAAAGTGTATGTTGTCAGTGTTGTTGTTTGCACTGTTTCTTGCAGTGAATGGTCAACAATATAATTATTACTTTGGCAACCTGCATGCACATTCAAATTATTCAGATGGGTGCCAGGACCGCGACTCCAGCGGAGTACGAACCCCCGCTCAGTGCTATGCTTTTGCAAAGCGCGCGAAAAATCTTAATTTCCTTGGTTTGTCAGAACACAATCATCGCGAAGCTGGATTGTCTGATTGGAATAACTGGCATAAGGGGCGGCTGGAAGCAGACTCAGCAAATGTGGATGGTGAGTTTGTAGCTTTATATGGAACTGAATTTGGGTTGAATGAGTTCGGTCATGTTTTGATATATGGTATAGATCAATTGATCGGCTGGGAAGACAGCAGCTATAACGTATTCTGTGATAAGAATGATTATAATTCGCTTTGGAAAATAATAGACAGCCTTAATGGTTTTGCAACTCTTGCTCATCCAAAACGCCGGCATTATTTAAAACTGGCGAAGAACAAAAGAGATAGCATAGCTGACAAAGTGATTTTTGGTACAGCCATCCGCAATGGTCCAAGCTCTTCCAAAGACAGCAGTTATATTGACCGGCCGAGAACCTCTTATCTATCATACTACAAACGTTTGCTAGCGCTTGGTTACCGGGTTGGACCTACCATCGATCACGATAACCACAACACAACGTTTGGGAGAACTGCAGCATCCAGAACAGTAGTTCTTGCGTTGCAACTTTCCCGTGAAAGCATAGTAGATGCCTATCGTTGCATGCGTTTCTATGCGTGTGAAGACTGGAATGCGCAAGTGAGTTTTAGCATTCGCGGAAAGCCGATGGGAAGTGAATTACGCTGGTCATCTGCGCCCCTGATTCGCGTCACTGTCACAGATCCTGACCTTCGTGACAAATGCGAATACATCCGCATATTTTTTGGCCGATCCGGTTCAGGTGCAATGCCAAAAGTTCTTGCATCATCGAGAACAGTGAATTATATCGTGGCGCGTCATCAAGGTATACGCAAAAAAGAGAACTGGTATTATTTCGCCGAAGTGAAACAAAAAGACGGAGATGTGATCATAACCTCACCGATATGGGTAAGTCGATGAAGTTAAAACTCAGATTTAGAACTGGTAAAATACTTCGCGTGTTGTTCCATCCAGGCGGATATAAGCTTCTTTATTAGTGTTTGTATTTCTAAGACAGTAAATGCCTTTATCCAACTCAAAGGTCCATGGTCCTGTAGATGAATGAGATTGTTTGATCACATCCAGTTGTTGATTTTCAAGCACAATATTTCCCTGTTCCTGAAAGGTGATTTGCAATGATATTTGCTGGGTGTTAGGTGGCTTGCCGATGATCACTGATTCATTTGCAAACCGGTCTTCATACCGCACTGATTGGAATTGGTTATGTGACTGCGCGATTTCTTCTACTTTGGTCTTAAGAAAGCCTTTTATTGAAGCAGTAGTTACCACGCCCTCCTGATTTGAGGCGGCTCCACGTAATCCTTCAAGTAGTGCACGAGTGAAGTATCCACGTATCAGCGTTTTGTTTTCATTCCAATGTTCGGCCTCATAAGCTGCGTTATTAAATTCTGCTGCGTACGCAACAAAGCTGTTGCAGAAACCTTCCTCTGCAGATTGTTCAATTCCCAGCGTAGGATGTAGAGGTCTTGCACCAGGCCGACGGTTGCGGCAGCAATCCAGAAAGAAGAACGCTTCTTTGAAGAAGCCTGATTTGATTACAAGGTTTAAGTATTCGTATGAAGATAGCGCATAATTCAATCGTACTTTCGACCATTGAGGCAAACACAATGCGTTCTCTTTCCAATCAACGCCAAGACCATGGCCGGCAAAATAGAAATATAATCTCCGATAGCCACTTGTGGAACCCATTTCATAGATCGTTGCAAGTTTTTCATCGATGTCATCCTGTAAAGGACGCATGGGGTTGGGTGTTGATTCGATGAGAAAGCAATTTGTCGGCGGCAGGTTTCCGCCATTCTCATCAATCAACCATTGCAAGAACTCTTTGGCGTCTTCAACAGGGCCTTCGAGTTTCTCCAGTGCCTTGTAATGGCTGATACCAATAACGATTGCATAGTCTTGTTCGTTCTGCATGTTTATAGTTTTGCAAGTGTATTGGTTATTACACCAAGTGCTGGCGGCTCATAAGAGGTCCACTCCATATCAGCATAGATCTTTTTTACTATCAACTCAAGAAAGCTGTTATCATCCACTATATCTACATTCTGTTCAGCGAATTCCCATGCCAGCTTCATTCCCGTCATGAACATGCATGGTGCCGATAGTTTATAATCGGGTAATGAATCGTTGAAATATCGCGCAGCCATTAGTTTCAATGCAAGAAGGTCGGGTGCCTGCTGGTCATCGAGAATGATGCGGTCATAATTGTTGAGCAGCTGTCGGAACAATTCATCTTTATCTCGTTTGTTACTCTTGAAATATACATATGCTGTGAGAAGTCCCATCATCGGATTGTCCCAATTCCCAAGTGCAAGCTTCTCAAGTATTTTTTCAGGAATAAAATAAATGCCGTTATGCATCTTCTGCATGCTGGCATCCATAATGTAATTGATCAGATTGTCATTTCTGAAACCGGCGGTAATGCGATCGGTTGAGATCTTCAATGTGGGGAACAAAGGTTCCTCGCGCATAGTAAGAAAGAGCTGTGACTGCCATCCGTTGAATGCATAGATCGGGATTTCTCGTTTTCCCTTTCCCGAATAATGCAGATAATATTGTCCATTCTTCAATGGCACATGGAAAGCAAGCCAGCCAGTGTGCGGATCTTCACGAATGTTTGACCCGGTGAGAGTGAATATCTTTTTTCGTTGTGCATCCAACAGGCTGAAATGCCTGCCGAGACTCGATTTGTCTGGATTCAGCTGCTGCGCAAGCTCCTTATTGGGATAACGCAGAAACAAAAATATCGCGCTCCATAATCCTTTTTCCTGTGCATTGGCAGTGGCCTCCCTGCTCCATTTGATCGCTTCACATGAATAATAGTCGTGCGAAGACGAAAAATCATCCGCTACTATGGATGAATGCGATTTTGGCGGATCCATGTCGAGATGAACATCCTGGTCCAGCCGCACCATTTCTTCCTTACTTTCCTCGTTCAACTCTAACCGAACCCTGTAAATACCTTTTGGTAAAATGATATTTATATTGCCATAACCCTTCTTCACCAGTTCATTGAAGCCGTTGAAAATAATGATGTGGCAAAAATCTCCGAGTATACCCTTTGCGTTGACGATGAGCCGGAAAATACTGTCAGTGGGGTGCATAGTTGGTTGTTTTAAAACATCAACAGGGTAACCGGCTTCATCTAAATATAAATAATTGCTTGCAAAGTTTCATTATCAAATTATTCTGTTTAATTTATCCTGCACGGTTTCTTCACGTCATTCCGCACCCATTAGTTACGATTCGTTTACCCCAAATTATTTAAACTTATAAACCAAAACCATGGCAAAAGGTTATTCGCTTCACATTGGTGTGAACGCAGTAGATCCCAATCATTACAATGGCTGGAGTGGTGAACTGGATGGATGTGAGAACGACGCACTCGTGTATGAAGCATTGTCTAAAGAAGCTGGGTTTACTACCATTACAACACTGCTGACAAAAGACGCAACTTATCAGTCAGTATTGAAAACCCTTACTGACTATTCCCGTTCAATGAATAAGGGAGACTTGTTTTTTCTTACCTATGCCGGACATGGAGGAACCATACCCGACATCAATAAAGATGAAGAAGATGGTTATGACGAAACATGGTGTCTTCACGACAGGCAGCTTGTTGATGATGAAATATTTCATGCATTGAAGGATTTCAAAGAAGGTGTGCGCATACTAATGTTTTCGGATAGCTGCCACTCGGGAACAGTTAGTCGCAACCCGGTTAAATTGAATGATGAACTTACATTGGATATCAATGGTCAGGAAGAAACACACAAGCTGAAGAGCCGGCAGGCCCCGGTTCGGGAAGTATGCATACCTACCTATGAACGGAATGCTTCAATGTATAACCCCGTTTTAGAGCGGCCAAAGGTCTATCCTGATGAAGTGCCAGGTTTTATTATGTTGTTTGCGGCCTGCCAGGATAACCAGACAGCCAAGGAGTGGGGTTCTAACGGTTTGTTTACATCAACCTTCAAAAAAGTGTTTAAGGGTGCATTGAAGAATTATGACGAGCTGTTCAAAGAAATATTGAAACAAATACCAGACATACAAACACCAAATCTTTTTGTATACGGCAACCGCGAATTTGATTTTTCCAAGTCCCTTCCATTCAGTGTTGACGGTAAACCATTTCGAAAAGATATCGCCACGAAAGAAAAAACAAAACGGAAAAAGAAAGACCGCTCACTCATTGTCCACGAAACAACAGCGTCCAGGGATAGTGAGGTTGATGCCGATAAATCAAAGTCATTCCAGGAAATGGAGCTCAATGACGATGAACAAAAGGCGTGGGACGTGGCTTACAAAGAGTACTTTAACAGGGTGAAGGAAAACCGGTCCATACTCTTTGTGGAGCCAAACATTGAAAGCATCATGTATGACCCGGAAGAAATGCCGCCCATGCAGGAGCGAAGTGCAGGCAATGAATATATGAGTACCTGGCCGCAGCCTAAGCGCAGTGAACGTGAATTCATCTGGCATCTTGATGATGATTATTCGCAGCTACGAAAAGCGTATGAAAAGATTGTAGATACGCTCGGTGATGAAGCACAGGTTCGTATTGGTCATATCGATACCGGTTACATCGAACATATCAGCAATCCACCAAAGCTGATGCGCGATCTTGGAGTGAGCTTTGTGAAAAATGAAAATGGAAATAATAAAGGGCAGGATAAGTTAAAGACAGGTGCGCCCGCCGAGCAGGATGGACACGGACTTGCAACTATGGCTATCCTCGCCGGTAATAAAATAAGTAAGTCGGATTCATATGCGGACTATGAGGGTTATTTTGGTGCTATCCCGTTTGCTGAAATAGTGCCCATTCGCATATGCGAAACGGTTTATAATTTCTTCAATGCAAACGATGTTGCAGACGGCATCGACTATGCAGTTGACAATGGTTGCGATGTGATCACCATGTCAATGGCTGGATATCCAACAAAACGTGTTGCGGAGGCTGTTAACCGCGCTTATGAGCACGGTGTTGTTATCGTAACGGCAGCAGGAAATAATTTCGTAAAGGGCGCAATGAAACTGGCTCCGAAATCTGTTCTTTATCCAGCGAGGTTCGACCGTGTCATCGCTGCAACGGGGGCTTGCTGCAACAATGAACCCTATGATCTTTCGGTTAATTCCTGGTACCGCAACCGCTCTGAAGGTGGCAGCTACATGCAGGGTAATTGGGGACCGCAACGCGTCATGAAAACGGCGGTTGCAGCTTATACGCCGAATTTGCCGTGGGCTACAGCAAGACCGGATATAAAATTTCTTCGTTCAGGTGGAGGCACGTCGTCTGCGACTCCGCAAGTGGCTGCTACAATTGCGATGTGGATCGCATATAACAGGAAAAAACTTCAGCAACATGGCATCGATAAAAGCTGGCAGAAGGTGGAAGCGGCTCGGAAAGCTGTGTTTCGGGCGGCGAGTAAAGCGTATCCCGACTACAAAAAATATTACGGCAACGGAATCATTCGTGCGTTCGATGCCCTTGAAAATTTTGATTTCGACACAGAACTCGCAGGTTTGAAAAAATCAGAAGAAGCCAATGTTAAGTTTGGTGGCTTCTTTCAATTCACGAATCAATGGCTTCGGGGACGTGCAGAAAACGATCCTTCATTAACGCCGTTCTTGAGTGATAAGTCGCTCGAAGAAATGGTTGAACTTGAAGTTGTGCAATTACTTTATAAGGATCCGGATCTTTATGCTTACTGTGAAGCGATCGAATATGAGAATGAAGATGGAGCGGATTTCTTACAAGATCCCATTGCAAGAAAAGCTTTCTTTGAGAAGATAAAACAATCGGAATATGCATCTGATTTTCTGAAAGGAATTCTTCCTGGTTAGTTATCTTTAAACAAACTATCAATGTCATGATGAAAGGATCTTTGCTGGCCTGCATCCTTTTTATTTTTCAATATACAACTTCACAAGAGCCGACTTCATTTATCCGTATCAACCAATTGGGATATTTGAAAAATGCGAGCAAGGTTGCTGTAATGGGAACTTTTGCCGAAGCAAAAAAGAACTCATTTGAACTAATTGATGCAACGAATAACAAAGTTGTTTATACCGGAAAAGCAAGCAACTCATACGGAGCTTATGGTCCGTTCACGAATTCATACCGCTTAAACTTTTCATCATACGAAAAGAGCGGACGCTACTATTTGCGTATGGATGAGGTCAGGTCACCTGTGTTTCACATCGGTAACAATGTTTATGATAATACTGCTGATTTTTGTCTGCGATATATGCGGCAACAACGAAGCGGATTCAATCCATTTTTGAATGATTCATGTCACACACGTGACGGGTACACCTTATATGCACCTGTACCTGACAGTTCGTTCATTGATGTTACCGGCGGCTGGCACGATGCCAGCGATTATCTTCAGTACTCATCAACAAGTGCCAATGCCGCATACCATCTGTTGGCGGCGTACCGGGACTTTCCACATGTTTTCAAAGACACACGGAGGGAAAACGGCACTGAAGGAAGCAACAACGTAGCTGATGTTTTGGATGAAGCAAAATGGGGACTTACGTGGTTATTGAAGATGCATCCCCGGGAGGATTGGATGTTTAATCAACTTGGCGACGATCGAGATCATCGTGGTATGCGAATACCCAAAGAGGATACGAATTATTATGGCAGGGGAATAGAAAGGCCCGTTTACTTTTGTACCGGCGAACCGCAGGTACGTGGAAAATTCATGAATAATACGACCGGCGTTGCTTCTACAGCGGGCAAGTTTGCTGCAGCATTTGCACTTGGAAGCCACATGTTTGCTAAAGCTGATCCCCATTACTCGAGATTGCTCCAATCAAAATCAGAGTCAGCCATAAAGTTTGGCCTTGCAAAACCTGGTGCATGCCAAACAGCATCTGTATTATCGCCTTATATCTATGCGGAGGACAATTGGCGCGATGATATGCAATTGGGTGCTGCCATGCTCGCACATAACAATGATGAAAAGTTTATTGAGATCGCATGGGAGCAGGCGAGGGCGGAGCCGATCACACCGTGGCTGGGAGCCGATACGGCCAAACATTATCAGTGGTACCCTTTTATTAATGCCGGGCATTATGAATTGGCAAAGCTCGTAAATGACGGCCGCAGGGATTCTCTCATCGGATATTATCGCGAAGGCATCGAACGGGTTTATGCGAAAGCAAAGAGCAATGCATTTCTTCGCGGCATTCCATTCATATGGTGTAGTAACAATCTTACCGTGAGCTTTGCCATTCAGTGTTACTGGTATCGGAAGCTAAGCGGAGACAACAGTTTTATTGAGCTGGAACAGGCATGCATTGATTGGATCTTTGGTACGAATCCATGGGGAACAAGCATGGTGTACGGCTTGCCGTCGAAAGGCGACACGCCGGTGGATCCCCATTCTGCATTCACTCATCTCAAAAATTACCCGATCGACGGGGGTTTGGTGGACGGTCCTGTGTATACCACCATCTATAAGAATTTAATTGGAATAAAATTATTCGATGAAGACGAATATGCGCCATTTCAAAGTGAACTTGCAGTATATCATGACGACTATGGTGATTACAGTACAAACGAGCCGACAATGGACGGTACGGCTTCATTGATCTACCTGCTTGCAGCGATGCAATCAGAACAACAACCCGGAAGTAAAAGGAAAAATCTAAAGCATGAGAAGCAAAGCAAGCATTAAAAGTCATCCTATCCATCCGATCCTTATTTCGTTTCCTGTTGCCCTGTTCATGGGGACTATAGTATTTGATCTGTTAGCGGTACTGATCGATGATCCGGCGTTTCTGGCCACAGGTTACAACATGGAAATATTCGGGGTGATCATGGCATTTGTTGCTGCGGTGCCAGGCATCATCGATTACATTTATACTGTCCCGCCACAAAGCTCTGCAAAGAAACGTGCGGCAAAACACGGGATAATCAATACAACTGCCACACTGATATTCCTTGCATGCTGGATCATGCGTGGACATTTGGGTATTTCGCTGGTGTATGTATTACCCATGGAGATCGTTGGGGCGATTTTGCTGGGAATTGGCGGGTGGATGGGAGGCACACTCGTTTACAGAAACCAGATCGGGGTAGACCCCCGTTACGCGAATGCGGGCAAATGGAAAGAACTGTACCTGGATTCTTCAAGCGATACCATAGAAGCTGCGGAAGCAGCCAAATTACAGCATAACCAAATGATGCTATTACACTTTGGAGAAAAGCGAATTGTGCTTGCCCGCGGCGACCAGGGTCTTGTTGCCTTTGAAGACCGGTGTCCTCATAAGGGCGGTTCACTCGCAGGTGGGTCAGTGACCTGTAATACCGTTCAATGTCCATGGCACGGTTCACAATTCCGTATTGATACAGGAAACGTTACCGCCGGTCCCTCTCGCGAAGGCATTCCTGTTTATCCGGTAATTGAAAAAGATGGTAAAGTTTTTATTCAGCACCTGACTGGCCGCGACTAATCAATATCTTTGCGCCCTTTGCAAAGCAACAGGTATGAAGCGTGTGACATTTTTATTCCTTGCAGTGATCTTCTGTCTATACTCCGTTTCCGGAGCGCCTATGCGCAATGGTATGTATCGTGGAATCATTGAAAGAACTGATGGTATGAACATCGTGTTCAACTTTGAGATTCTGGCTGAAAACCGCCGGCAGGTGCTGTACATTATTAATGGCGAAGAACGGATGCTTGTTGATCAGATCGAAGAACAAAATGATTCAGTTATTATTAGTCTTCCCTTCTATGAATCTTCGTTTCGCGTCAAAGTGAGTGATGATGGGGATCTGCACGGATCGTGGATCAAGAAACTTGCTGAGCGTGACCAGGTGCTGCCCTTCTCAGCCGATTACAATAACCCTGTTCGATTTATAACTGAGAAGCCAACGAAGTTCAATGTCGAAGGAAGATGGGCAGTTGAATTCAGTAGTGCAGGAAAGACCAGCATGGCAGTGGGAGAGTTCAGGCAATTGGGAAGTAAAGTTACCGGAAGCTTTCTGACCAATGATGGAGATTATCGCTTTCTCGAGGGAGTTGTGTCTTCGGACTCCCTGATCCTCTCAGGCTTCGATGGCGGCTTTGCAGTTCTGTTCACTGCGAAAGTTAACGGCAACAATACTCTTACCAATGGAAAGCTTTTTTCCGGTGCCCGCGGCAAATCGGACTGGATGGCAACAAAAGACGAGAATGCAGAGCTTGATGATGAATATGCAATCACCAGGATGCGCGAGGGGAAGACCAGTCTATCTTTTAGTTTCGAGGATATTGATGGGAAGAAAGTATCAATCAGCGATCCGAGGTACCGCAATAAGATCGTCATCATCCAGATACTTGGTTCATGGTGCCCCAATTGTATTGACGAAACCCGCTATTTGATCTCTCTTTATGAGAAGTACCATAAGCAGGGAGTGGAATTTATCGCACTTGCCTATGAGCGAACGACGGATAGGGAACGGTCCATTGCTGCTTTACAAAGGTTACGTGATCGACTGAAGATACCATATACTATTTTATGGACTGGCGTAACTTCTTCCGATGCATATCTTACCGAAAAGACATTACCAGAAGTTGAGAAAATCAAAGTGTTTCCGACAAGTATTGTTGTTGATCATAAAGGAACTGTAAGAACCATTCATACAGGATTTTCCGGGCCAGGAACCGGTATGCATTACGAAGAGCATAAGAAGAAATATGAATCGATGCTTAAAGATCTTATTGCAGAAAAAAAACGGTCGAACAATTAGTCGACCGTTCTAATTTTTAATTCCACAAAACATTCGAATGGCATATTCATCTCTGGAAGCGTGTTTGCAGGATTTGGAAAAGAACGGACAGCTGGTTCGGGTTAAAGAAGAAGTAGATCCCCATCTCGAAATGGCTTCCATTCATTTACGCATGTATGAAGCTCAGGGTCCGGCAATATTGTATGAAAACGTGAAAGGAAGCAGGTTTCGGGCGGCATCAAATATATTCGGCACACTTGAACGTAGTAAGTTCATCTTTCGCGATACATTAAAAAGTGTTCAGCAGATCGTTCAGTTGCGGAATGATCCGATGAAAGCTTTTAAACATCCTTTGCAAAATGCTGGGGCTGCAATGTCTGCAATAAGCGCATTGCCTTTGAAGAATCCTTCCAGTAAACCGGTAATGTATGAAGAAATTAAAATTCAGGACATCCCACCGATTCATCACTGGCCGATGGATGGAGGTGCTTTCGTTACGCTGCCTCAGGTGTACACTGAAGATATCGATCAGCCGGGAATAATGAAAGCGAATCTGGGCATGTATCGGATCCAGCTCACAGGAAACCAATATGAGCCTGACAAAGAAATCGGGTTGCATTACCAGCTGCACAGAGGTATAGGTGTACATCAGTCAAAAGCAAACCGAAAAGGGGAGCCTTTAAAAGTGAGCATCTTCGTTGGTGGCCCTCCTTCACATACCGTTGCTGCCGTAATGCCATTACCTGAAGGTATCAGTGAAATGACATTCGCGGGTTTACTTGCAGGCAGAAGATTTCGTTACACTTATGACGATGGATTTTGCATCAGTACCGATGCTGATTTCGTTATAACAGGCGAGGTGTATCCTGGAGAAAATAAACCCGAAGGGCCTTTCGGAGATCACCTTGGATATTACAGCTTGACGCATCCATTTCCATTGATGCGCGTACGTAAAGTATATGCGCGAAAAAATGCAATATGGCCATTTACCGTTGTCGGGCGACCTCCACAGGAAGACACCAGTTTTGGTCAGTTGATACATGAGATTTCTGGAGCTGCAATTCCGCAGGAGGTTCCCGGTCTCAAAGAAGTTCATGCAGTGGACGCCGCCGGTGTACATCCTTTACTGCTTGCTGTTGGAAGCGAGCGCTATCTTCCCTTTGCCCCATTCAAACAACCTGCTGAATTGCTTACAATAGCCAATCACGTATTGGGGACCGGACAGTTAAGTCTTGCTAAATTCCTTTTTATCACAGCAGACGACGAACAAAAAATACATACACACGATATCGGCAACTTCTTTCAATTTATGTTGAAAAGAATACATCTGGATCGCGATGTGCATTTCTATACCAACACCACAATTGATACACTCGATTATTCTGGTACGGGGCTGAACTTTGGAAGTAAAGTGGTGTTTGCCGCATACGGTGAAGTGGTCCGGGAACTGTGTAATGAAGTGCCGGACGCGATGAAGAATTTGCAGGGTGTTGAGTCTGTGCAATTGGTAATTCCGGGAATAGTGGCGATGCAAACAAAGAAATATGTTGATGAAAACGTTACTCAGGTTGAATTGCAACAACTTAATGAGCAATTGAAAAACAGACTGGATGAGTTGACTCAATTGCCGATGATCGTATGGTGTGATGATGTTGAGTTTGTTGCTGCCAATCTTCGCAACTATCTATGGGTAACATTTACACGGAGCAATCCCGCAACAGATATACACGGCATCGCATCCTTTACCAAGAACAAGCACTGGGGCTGCAATGGCCCACTGATCATAGATGCACGGGTAAAGCCGCATCACGCACCGCCCGTTGTGCCGGATCCCGCAGTGGAGAAGAAAGTGGACAGGCTCTTTGATAAGGGTGGGAGTTTGCATGGAATAATTTGACAAGCGAAATGCGAAATGGGAAATGGAAATGGGAAAGGGAAAGGCAAAATTTTGTAAATTCAGGGCATGCGCCCATTACCATCAACCTTAACAGACCCGGTCTTTACCAGGCCGGCTGCTTATAATCGCTTCGATCGCTGGCTGATTTCGCTGATCAAAGATGAAAGGGATTTGCCGTTCCTCCACCTTACTTTGAAGTGCACCTTCATACTGATCCCGCTCGCGATATTGTGTTATGTATTGAAGGCCGGAACAATAAGCTGGTGGGTGATTGCAGTCGCCTACTTTGTGATCAATAATTTTTTGCTCAAAGGGCCATTCGGACTGATGCTTCATTGCACAAGTCACCGCACGCTTTTCAAAAAAGAATATGAGTTCCTGAATAATTATATCCCCTGGATCATAGCACCTTTCTTTGGACATTCTCCCGAAACCTATTATACGCACCATATAGGGATGCATCATCCCGAGAACAACCAGGAGGAAGATGAAAGTTCCACTATGCCCTACCAACGTGATTCGCTTCGTGGGTTCTTAGTGTATTTTGGAAAATTCCTGTTCTTTTCGATATATAACCTGCCTGCATACTTTCAGAGAAAACATCGGAAAAAATTTTTCTATCGCTTCATGCGCGGTGAAATATTGTTCATTGTTTTTTGCGTTCTGCTGTGGTTCATCAATTGGCCCGCAACGCTTGTTGTGTTCATTATTCCATTGTTCATGTTCCGACTTATTGCTATGATGGGCAATTGGGCACAGCACAGCTTTGTAAGCGCAGAAGACCCAGGCAATGCATATAAGAACAGTATCACCTGCATCAATACATCCTATAACGTTAAGTGTTGGAACGATGGGTATCATATCAGCCATCACGTCCGGCCTGCAATGCACTGGACGGAACATCCTTCGTATTTCCTTAAGACGATCAACGATTACTATAAAAACGATGCAATCATATTTGAAGGCATTCATTTCCTACACGTGTTCATCTATTTGATGCGAAAGCGCTATGATCTCCTTGCTAAACATTTCGTCAACTTGAATAACAGGTTTTCGTCAGACGATGAGATCATCGAGTTTCTTAAATCGCGCACAAGAAAAATCGATGTACAGGTAATGGCAGCTTAACCGCGCATGTATGTTGAAGACACATTATAAAAAGGAACTGCTTTGGAGCCAGTCGCTAAAAAAGGGCAGTGCCGCTAAAAAAGAAGTTACCAGGCTTCAATCCTGGCTGATGTTGCATGAGATGGCCGCTCCCGGAACTATTTCCGTCATCGGTATCGACGGAGATTTTGGTAATGCCACCATGCAGGCAGTTAAATTGTTTCAACGAAAATTGAAGTTGCCGGAATCCGGAGTTGCAGATATGCGAGTGCTTGATGCACTTGTTCTCCCTTTGAAAAAAGCGTTTGAAGGCAAGGCTGTTGGAAGTACTCTTGCGGAGTACGTCGTTTCATATGCAACAAACCATCTCAATAACCACCCATTTGAATTGACCATTCGAGCGCAGGCAAACTGCGGGCCGTGGGTTCGAAGCTATATGGACGGCAATGAAGGTCAGAGCTGGTGGTGGTGTATGGGATTTGTACAGGCGGTAGTCGACCAGGCCTTCAGTGCAATGGGTTTAAGCTTTAAACAATTTATGCCACACACATACAGTTGTGACAGCGTAGGTATGAATGCTTTGAATAATGGCTCGCTCGTAAGGTATTCAGCGTTACGGAAGGATCCGTCGCTTGCAAGGCCCGGTGACATTTTTCTCGTTCAGAAATCTCCTTATGACTGGATCCATACCGGTATCATTACACGGGCAGACAACGATGTGTTTGAAACGATCGAGGGCAATACAAATCGTGCGGGCTCTCCGAATGGAGACCGTGTGTTCAGACGTATCCGAAATTTCAGGCTTTCGAAAATCGACGTAGTGCAACTTCCGGAAATGTGATCTAACGTTCACCAAAGCCTGGTGCAAAAAGACTGTTTTCAAACCGGCCGGTCTTCTTATTAATGCGGATTGCATAAACGACGCCGCTCACTGTTTCCATTTCGTCCGTATGAAAAGGCCAGGAAGAAACGAGTTCCTTATTCTTACTGCATGAAAGTGGCAGATTTCTTTTCAGGAGCTTTTGTAAAGCAGATCTGCGTTGTTCCTGTTCAGTAATTTCTTCGAACACACCCCAGCACACTACGCTTTTCCAGTTAGCAACATTCGTCAGATCATCAACTTCAAAACACACATCAGGGTTATAGCGCATTAGCGTTACCTTAAGGCCCTCTTCGGAATGACAGTATATGCTGTCGTTTTCATATACATAACTGGTAGGCACAACATAGGTAAGACCATTCGCATGGCAACCGATGCGGCCGATAACCTGGCGGCATAGCAGGTTGTCGATTTCCCGGGTGGAGAGTGTTCCTAACATGGCTGAAGGTTTTGTTCAATCTAACATTTGTTAGTATTAAAAAATCATGACCTTCCTCACTCATTCTACTGACAATTATGTAATGTATTAGTATTCTTTGTATTATTGCATTAGCAAAAACACTTAAAAAAAACAGCGTCCGTTCCCTTAAATAGGGTAATAATACGATGGTTTTCAAGGGAAACTGTAGTATTTTATCCTCCTGAAAGCAGTGAAAATTACGAGTGGAGAGTGGGGGGATGCTTTTATTTTTTGATATGTTTTTGTTTATTCGCACCGATAATAAGATACCGTAACCTAAATTTTTTTCCATGCATGTGCTTATCATTCCCCCAGCGGAACCATTCGCTCGTATATCACTGAAAACAAGGAAAATTAACATACTCATTGCCCTTTAGCAATGTCTTTAACTCAACTATCTCCTCGTATGATCAATCATCTCCGATGCTTGAGAAGCATCGTCCCGTACCTCGCCGTGATCGCTTTATTTGGATCATCGTGTAAGACTCTTCAGGCGCCTATCTATTTCAATAACGTGAAAGATACGCTCTTCAAAGGCAGCAATTACGATCTGGAGCCTGTGATCCATACAAACGACCTGCTAAGCATTACGGTAACAAGTCCAAACCCGGAAGCAACAGCCATGTTTAATGCTCCCAATGTGGGCGCTGGTGCAGCAACAGGAGTTGCAACCCAGGGAACCGGCAACGCAGCGGGTGGCTATCTCGTCAATAAAGATGGTAATATTCATTTCCCTGTACTTGGAAATGTAAAGGCTGCAGGTTTGACCAAACAGGAATTGAAGGACGGAATCACAAAGGCATTGCTTGATCGCAAATTGCTTGTCGATCCGATTGTAAATATCCGGTTCACGAATTTTCGGGTCACTGTACTCGGAGAAGTAATGCGCCCAACAGTTGTCAATGTTCCAAGCGAAAAAATTTCGATATTGGAAGCAATTGGAATGGCAGGGGATCTTACCATTTATGCAAAACGTGACAGGATCATCCTGATTCGCGAAGAAGCTGGCAGTAAGATGGTGCGCAGACTCAATTTGAATTCAACAGATATTTTCAATTCACCATACTACTATCTAAAATCCAATGATGTCATCTATGCGGAACCGAATGAGAATAAGATAACCAGCACATCACAGGCCAGGCAATGGCTTCCTGTGATCATCAGCGGCCTCACGCTGGTTGTACTTATGGTTGATAGATTGTTCATTAATTAAACAATGTGTTTATGAGTGCGTTCCCTGCAAAGAATAAAGGTGGATTTAGTGAGTCTGGTAGCAACGTTTTCAACAAACTGCTTTTCAGATATCTTCCGTATTGGCCATTGTTTTTGGCCATGCTGATCCTGAGTATTGTTATCGCGACAATTTATTTGCGCTATACCATTCCCATATATGAATCGTCAACGACGATCCTCATCAAGGATCAGCGAAAAGGCATGGATGATTCACAGTTGCTGGAAGGTTTGAATATGCTGGGATCTTCCAAGATCGTGGAAAACGAGATTGAAGTGATCCGTTCACGTTCGCTCACCAGGGAAGTGGTGAAAAAGCTTCGCCTGTATGCCCCGATCACACAGGAAGGTAGCGTTATCTCCAAAGCGGCTTACGCTCTATCGCCAGTGCACATTGAACATAGAAATCCCGATTCACTTACGCCGGTTAAGAAAGTGTATTTCACTTATGATGCAAAGGCGAACACCATCACTATAGACGACAAGGCATACAAGATCAACGAATGGGTTGAGACACCCTACGGTGATTTAAAATTTGTTCCTAATCGCTATTATAGAAAGCAGGAAATAAAGGATCCTATTTTCTTTTCGCTTGTCAATGTTCGCAACATCACCAACTCACTGGTCAACAGATTCCAGGTAAGCCCTGTAAGTAAGATGGCAACGGTGATTAACATTCGCCTGAAAGATCCGGTGCCCCAAAGGGCAGAGGACGTGCTTAACGAATTGGTAGCAGAATATAACAAGGCAAACGTTAATGACAAGAATGCACTTGCCACCAACACACTTGCATTTGTTCAGGACCGGCTACATTTCGTTGTACAGGAACTCGATTCTGTTGAAAGTCGCATTCAACAATATAAGACGCAGAAAGGCATCGTAGACATCAGCGAACAGGGTAAGCAATTTCTTGCTACCGTTGGTCAGAACGATCAAAGAGTGAGTGAGCTGAATGTTCAACTTGCGGTTCTTGACCAGGTGCAGAACTATGTGAATTCAAAAGGCGCGTCACAGGGAATCGTGCCCTCCACTTTGGGTGTTAATGATCCGGTGTTAGGCCAATTGCTCGATCGTTTGTACCAGGCAGAATCACAGTACGAACGGGTAAGAAAAACGACTGCAGAGAACAACCCGATCGCATTGCAATTGAGCGATGAGATCGCCCGCATCAAACCAGACATCCTGGATAACATCAATGCACAACGCCGTAACCTCGAAGCAAGTAAGCGAAACATTTCATCTACCAATCAGCAATACTCGTCGATGCTTCGCACCATTCCTCAAAAGGAAAGAGAATTGCTTGAGATCAGCAGACAACAATCGATCAAAAACAACATCTATACTTTCCTGTTACAAAAGCGGGAAGAGACAGCATTGTCATATGCATCTACTGTTGCAGACAGCCGGCTGATCGACAGGGCCGATTCAACACTGGGTCCTGTAAGTCCTAAAGTACCATTTATCTATATGGTGGCAGTGCTACTGGGTATTGCGGTTACCGTTGCTATCGTCATGATCAAGGAAGTGCTCAACAGAAATGTTTTGTTCAAATCGGAGATCGAGGAAATGACCAGTTTCCCTATCATTGGTGAGATAGCGTACGACAACTCAAAATCGCCATTGGTGATCGCGGAAGGCAAACGAAATTTCATTGCAGAACAGTTCAGGCAATTGAGAACATCGCTGGGTTATATGGGCATCAATGCCCGTAAGAAGAAGATACTGCTCACATCGACCATATCTGGAGAAGGTAAGAGCTTCATTACCGGAAATCTGGGAGTGAGCCTTGCGCTTACTGGCAAGAAGGTTGTTATAATAGAGTTGGATTTGCGTAAGCCCAAGCTTAGCGAAATGTTTGGAGTAAGTAGGGAAGTGGGTATTTCAAACTATTTCATCGGCGATAAAGAGCAGGATGAGATCATCAAGCGTACTGAAGTAAACGAAAATCTATTCATTATTCCATCAGGACCAATTCCACCGAATCCGTCTGAGTTGATCCTTAATGGAAGAATGCAGGAATTACTTTCTTACCTCGATACTTTATTTGATTACATAATAATCGATACCGCCCCTGTCAGCCCGGTTACGGACGCTTATATTCTGTCTCCCATGTGCGACGCAACTTTGTATGTTGTTAGACACGCATATACGCCTAAATCGTATATACAGATGCTTGACCACAACAACAAGGTAAAAGGGCTTAAGAACCTGGCTCTCATATTCAATGGTGTAAAGGCCAGGGGCATCGGAAGATACGATTACGGTTATGGTTATGGCCAGAGCTACGGCTATGGATATGGCTATACCGAAGACGGAACAAAGAAGAAAAAGAAAGCTGTTATTTCTTAGAAATAGCAGTAGCAGAAACCTGAACAAAAAGAATAATGGCTAACCATCTAATTGCTCAATGGGAGTGAGGTGGCGAAGCCATGGACAAAACGAAGCCGAAACCCAATTCTAAAGGAAAACTTTAGTTATCTTGGGGCGGCGCAAGTGCAAACCTCAATTAAACCTTATGCGTGAAACATTCAATTGGTATGCTGTATATACCAAACCAAGATGGGAGAAAAAAGTTGCAGAGCTTTTCACCCGGAAGGACATAGAAAACTATTGTCCGCTTAATCGCGTTCACAAGCAGTGGAGCGATCGCAGAAAGGTTGTACTTGAGCCATTATTTACTTCTTACGTGTTTGTCCGCATATCACCACTTGATCAACTATTGGTACGACAAACAGAGGGTGTATTGAATTTCGTTTACTGGCTATCGAAACCTGCTATTGTAAGGGATGAAGAAATCGAACTGATCAAACGCTTCCTGAACGAGCATGATAATGTTCGCGTTGAAATGAACAAGGTAAACGTGAATGATAAAGTGCGCGTTGTAAACGGTCCGCTGATGTTGCGTGAGGGATCGGTGATGGAAGTCAAACACAAAACGATCAAAGTTTCCCTTCCTACTCTTGGCTATACCCTTGTTGCAGAGATTGAAAAGAAGAATGTGGAGCTGATAGACAGCTATAAAGTGGGGGATCATCACCTGGTATCCTGACACTTTATGAAGGAGATTTTCAACTTACTTATTGAACTACGATTGCTGCCAGACAAATATCCTGTGTGCGGCCTGCCCCTTTATAATTAATCATCTAAAGAATATAAATCGCATCAATGGAACAGAATAAGATTTGCATCATCGGCCTTGGTTATGTTGGATTACCGTTGGCTGTTGCATTTGCAAGGAAGTACCCCGTGACCGGATTTGACATCAATCAATCCCGTGTTGATGACCTAATGAATGGCATCGACCGCACCCTTGAGATCAGCAACGAAGAATTACAGGAAGTGATTTCTAAGAACGGTGCACTTACCGGACTTAAATGCACCAACCAGTTAGACAGCATCAGCGACTGTAACTTCTATATTGTTACAGTACCCACTCCGGTTGACAGACACAATCGCCCCGACCTCACACCGCTCTATAAAGCGAGTGAAACAGTAGGAAAGGTTATCAAGAAAAATGACATTGTTGTATTCGAATCAACTGTATATCCGGGTGTTACTGAAGAAGAATGTATTCCCGTTATCGAAAGAGTTTCAGGATTGAAATTCAATGTTGACTTTTTCGCGGGTTACTCACCTGAGCGCATCAATCCGGGCGATAAGGAACATACCGTAACCAAGATCAAAAAAGTTACTTCCGGCTCAACACCAGAGATTGCAGAGAAAGTAGATTCCGTATATCGCAGCATCATCACAGCTGGAACACATAAAGCGTCCAGCATTAAAGTTGCCGAAGCGGCAAAAGTTATTGAGAACGCGCAGCGGGATATCAACATTTCTTTTGTGAATGAGCTGGCAAAAATTTTTAATAAACTCGATATTGATACGCACGATGTACTTGAAGCTGCCGGTACGAAGTGGAATTTCCTTCCTTTCAAACCAGGACTTGTTGGTGGCCACTGTATCGGTGTAGATCCTTACTACCTCGCGCAAAAAGCACAGGAAGTTGGCTATCACCCGGAGATTATCCTCGCCGGACGAAGATTGAATGATAGCATGGGTCCCTATGTTGCAGATGAAGTGATCAAACTGATGGTGCGCAAGGGTATCCAGGTAGTAGGAAGCCGTGCACTGGTTTTGGGAATTACATTTAAAGAAAATTGCCCGGATGTGCGCAACACTAAAGTGATCGACATTGTGCAACATCTTAAGGAATATCATGTAAATGTTGATGTATATGATCCATGGGCCGAGCCAAAAGAAGTGTTACACGAGTATGGCGTAAACTCTACTCGTGAACTTCCGGAAGGTGTTAATTATGATGCCGTGATCCTCGCTGTTGGTCATAACGAATTCAACTTCGATGTTATAAAGAAACTTTGCAACGATCAGTGCGTGATATTTGATGTGAAAGGCAAACTGGATAAGCAATTGGTAGACGGTAGACTGTAAGAACAAAATTATGTACGAGAAAAAATATCACGAAAAGGACCTAAGTAAGTATAGTTTTCTTGTTACAGGCGGCGCGGGTTTCATTGGTTCCAACATCGTTGAATACCTTTTGAAACACAATGCGGGCAAAGTAAGAGTGCTGGATAATTTCAGCACTGGCGACCATTCAAATTTGCAGCCGTTTTCGCGGCATCCGGCATTTGAGTTCATGGAAGGCGACATTCGCGATATCGCCGTTTGTCGCGCAGCGGTGACGGGCATTGATTATGTATCACACCAGGCCGCTCTTGGGTCAGTGCCGCGTTCGATCAATGATCCGCTTACAACTAATGAAGTGAACATCTCTGGTTTTATCAACATGCTGGTAGCCGCACGAGATGAAGGTGTGAAGCGGTTCATCTACGCTGCAAGTTCAAGCACATATGGGGATCATCCCGGGCTTCCAAAAGTGGAGGATGTGATCGGTAAACCACTGTCGCCATATGCTGTAACAAAGTATGTGAACGAACTATACGGCGAAGTATTTTCTCGTGTTTATGGCTTCCATACAATAGGGCTTCGATATTTCAATGTGTTTGGTCCACGTCAGAATCCTAACGGTGCTTATGCAGCGGTGATACCCGTGTTCATCCAGGCTGCACTAAAAGGAGAGGTTCCTTTCATCAATGGAGATGGAACCACAAGCCGGGATTTTACTTTCATCGCAAACGTTGTTGAAGCGAACATGAAAGCGTTATTCAACGATTCACTGCAACATCACGAAGTAGTGAACATCGCTTTTGGCGATCGTACTTCACTTAATGAGTTGTGGTCTTATATAGCGAACGCTACAAGCGTGCAAAGTGAACCCAAATATCGCGATGCAAGAAAAGGCGATGTCAAGCATAGCCAGGCGAGTATTGGTAAAGCGCAGCAATTACTCGGATATGATCCGGAAGTTTCAGTAAAGGAAGGACTCCATCTGACCATCGACTGGTACACAAAACAAATAACCCAATGAAAGTACTCGTAACCGGTGCCGCCGGTTTTATTGGATTTCATGTTGCTGAAACATTGTTGAAACGAGGCGATGAAGTTGTGGGGTTGGATATTATCAATGATTACTATGAGCTTCGGTTGAAATATGGCCGGCTCTCCACGAGCGGCATACAGGAAACTGAAGTAAAGGACAAGACTATCGTTCAGAGTAATGTACACCCGCATTATCGTTTTGTCAAAGCGGATCTCGCAGATAAAGAATTCCTGTTTGATTTGTTTGATAAAGAAAGATTTGATGTTGTAGTAAACCTTGCAGCACAAGCTGGTGTTCGGTATTCATTAACCAATCCCGAGGCTTATCTGCATAGTAATTTCACAGGGTTCTTCAACATCATTGAAGCTTGCAGACATTATCCGGTAAAAAACCTGGTATATGCTTCTTCAAGTTCTGTGTATGGATTGAATGAGCAGATGCCATTCTCTGAAAAAGACAATGTAAGTCACCCCATCAGTTTGTATGCAGCATCGAAGAAATCGAATGAACTGATGGCGCATACCTATAGCCATTTGTTTAATATACCAACTACAGGGTTAAGATTTTTTACTGTATATGGTCCCTGGGGCCGTCCGGATATGGCATTGTTCCTGTTTACCCGTTCTATTCTTGAAGGCAAACCCATACAGGTTTTCAACCAGGGGAACATGCAGCGGGATTTCACCTACATTGACGACATCGTTCAGGGTGTTATCAAAGTAATCGACAGCCCCGCAAAAAAGAATGAACACTGGAATGGGAATGAAGCGGATCCTTCATCGTCCAGCGCGCCTTACCGGGTTTATAATATTGGAAATTCAAAACCTGTCAAACTTCTTGACTTTATAAGTGCACTCGAAGATGCTCTTGGTATGGAAGCGGTCAAAGATTATCAACCATTACAAATGGGCGATGTATTGTCGACCTGGGCTGATACAACTCAACTTTCTCAAGACCTCGACTATAAGCCGACTACCTCGGTAAATGACGGTGTAAAGCTTTTTGTCGAATGGTATAAAACCTTTTACAACTAATGAACGATTATTCCTTCACCGTCGAACAATCATCCCTGTTCGGCCATGTGCAATTAAGTGGCGCTAAGAACAGTGCCTTACGTTTACAGGCAGCCAGCCTTTTAACGGACGAACGTGTAACGCTCACAAATTTCCCGTCAAACCTGCTTGATGTGCAGGTGCAGAATGGAATGCTTGATTACCTGGGTAAGTCGGTTCAATCAATGGAGCGCAAAGTAGTGATATCACAGCAGGGAAATATAAGCACAGATCTTTTGTGGGATGAACGTTCTATTCGAAATACTTTGCTTATTCTCGGTACCCTTTTGGCACGTTATGGTAAAGGGAAAGTTCCTTTGCCGGGCGGATGTAAACTCGGGGAACGCAAGTACGATATACATGTAATGATCTTTGAAGCGATGGGCGCGCGTGTATGGGAAGAAGGAAATTATTTATGTGCCGAATCAAAAGGTCGCCTGAATGGCGCCGAGTTGGTTCTTCCCTTGCGCTCTACCGGTGCAACCGAAAATGCAATTCTCTGCGGTTCACTTGCTCATGGAACAACCAGGGTTTGGAACCCGCATATACGTCCTGAAATTCTTGACCTGATATCGATGTTGAATAAAATGGGAGCGAGGATCAAAGTATTCGGGCAGGAACACATTGAGATACGCGGAGTTGACAGTCTACGTGGTGTGGAGCATCGCGTGATACCGGATAACATGGAAGCACTTACCTGGATGATCGCTTCTGTTATAACGAATGGAGATATTGAGATCAGCAATTTTCCTTTCGAACATCTTGAAGTTCCTTTGATCCATCTTCGTGAGAGTGGTGCTAAATTTTATAAGTCGGAGAATGACATTATTGTTCGCGGAGGGAAATGCTATCCGATCGATATAAGTACTGGTCCATATCCGGGAATTAATTCAGATATGCAACCACTGTTTGCGATATATGGTGCATGTGCGAGAGGGGAATCTAAGATCATTGACCTTCGTTTCCCCGGTCGATACGGTTATGCCGATGAAATTCGCAAGATGGGCGTAGATGCACGGGTGGACAAGGACTTCCTCGTCATTCATGGAGGCAATAGAACGCAGGGTGCTGAAGTGAATGCACTTGATCTGCGGGCAGGTATGGCTTTGTTGTTGTTAGGACTGGTATCACACGGCGAAACAACCATCAACAATGCATGGCAGATCGAACGCGGCTATGAAGACATCATTACCAAAGTAAGAAGTCTTGGTGGCAGGCTTTCAAAAACCGTTGCAGTTCAATAATCATGAATTCGTTTTCCAGCACTTACAGAAATATTCAGCTTGATCTTAAGGCACATGGAGGTGGAAGTATCAGTAAGAACTTCAACATCTACCTGTTCAATCCTTCTTTTCGTCTTTTGCTTAATTACAGGCTGGGACGGTATTTCAGGCTTTCGAATAATTTTGTGACACGGTTTCTGGCAAGACGTTATATGTATCGCCAGGTAACTCAAAGGGGGTGTCAGATCTCTTATGCTGCAGAATTAGGAAAGAATATAAAGTTTATGCATCCGTTGGGTGTTGTCATTGGTGAGAATGTTATCGTTAAAGACAATGTTCGTATATGGCAACAGGTAACGTTAGGCAGTCACGGGAAAAAAGGTGAATCAAATTTGTACCCTGTTGTTGAATCCGGAGTGAAAATTTTTGCAGGCGCCAAAATAATTGGGGGCATCGTCATCGGCAGGAATGCACAGATCGGTGCCAATTCAGTTGTTTTGTCGGATGTTCCTGATGATTCGGTAGCAGTGGGGGTTCCAGCAAAAATAATCCGTCGTTGAAGTCGAGTTTTTTAAAAGACCTGCTGGCAGTTTTTCAAAGCAAGGCCGCTATTATTGTGTTTGGCTTTGCCATGTCTATTATAACGGCAAGGTATCTCGGTCCTGAGGGAAACGGTATCATTGCCGCGTTGATGGTATACCCGACGCTGTTCATGTCCATTGGATCGCTGGGTATCCGGCAGTCGACAACTTACTTTGTAGGTCAGGATAAATATCCGATTGAGAAAGTATATGGTGCAGCCCTCGCTATCTGGTTGTTCACCACAGTTTTGGTACTTGGCACCTGTTATGTACTCATTCGCTATTTTTCAAAAGGTGATTACTCATCGGTACACATATTTCTTGCCATCGCCGCAGTTCCATTCACCTTGTACAATACTTATACTTCTGGTATATTTCTTGGCAAGCAGAACATACGCGAGTTTAATCGCATCAATTGGATTCCAGCGGGCATCAACCTTCTTTTTACCTTCCTGCTAGTAGTGATCATTCCGTGGGGTGTTACCGGTTCCATGATTGGAACGGTGCTGGCTCCATTTATTATGTTCTTCCTCGTATCGTGGAGGATTCGTAAGATGATGCAGGTGAAGTTTAATTTCGACTTCGCCTTAATGGGAAGGATGCTTCGCCTGGGTATTGTTTATGCAGTGTCGTTACTGGTCATCAACCTGAATTATAAAGCCGATATCATATTGCTTGAAAAGTTTTCTACCGCTTCAGAGCTCGGTGTTTATACAAAGGGAGCAAGCATCATCCAGTATTTATGGGAAATACCTATGCTTCTGAGTACACTAGTTTTTTCAAGGAGTGCAGGCGCGCGTGATCCGAAAGAGTTTTCAAGGAAAGTGTCCAAGTTGCTCAGGATCGCCAGCAGTATCATCCTTGTTGCTTCTATCGTATTATTCTTCCTGTCGGATTTTATCATCGTGTTTCTTTTCGGGGAAGCTTTCAGAGGCAGCGTGATGGTATTGAAATTGTTATTGCCTGGCGTATTGTTGCTTACCATTTTCAAGGTACTAAATATGGATGTTGCCGGAAAGGGCAAACCCTGGTTATCGATGTATGCGATGGTGCCCGCTGTGATCATCAACATCATCTTAAATATTCTGTGGATACCGGCTTATGGGGCAAATGGATCGGCCTTCGCCTCAACCATCAGTTATACAGTTGCAGCATTGCTTTTTTTATACATATACAGCCGAAACGTTGGCATTCCGGTTAGAGAGATCGCACAATTCCGAAAGGATGATTTCGATGTGTTCAAAGCAGCATTGTCGAAAGTAAAAAGGAAAATACCGTATCGAATATGAGAGTGATCGAGAACTTTGATCTTACCAATTACAATTCTTATCGAATTGAATCAACATGCGCTAAAGCATATCTTCCTGAAACGGAAGACGACATCATCGCATTGTTCCAACAGAAACCGGGATTCCAGCCGGTAATCATTGGCGGCGGATATAACATTATCCTGTCAAGGAATTATTATGACAACGACTTCATCATCTTCTCTGATAACTTATCGAAGTATTGCATCGATGGTACTACCATCAAAGCAGAAGCTGGTGTAAGCCTGTACACATTAAGCAATGCAGCGCTCGACAACAATCTCAGCGGTCTTGAAATATTTTACGACATCCCCAGTTCTCTTGGGGGTGCAGTAGTGATGAATGCAGGTGCCAGCGGTGAAGAGATAAAAGATCTCCTGATCCGCGTTAAGTATTACGATCCGGTTACCAATACAATCAACGTCATTGAACGTGCCGATATGAGCTTTGAATACCGGAACAGTACCTTTCAAAAGAATCCCCATCTTATTATACTTAATGCTGAATTGAAGCTGCACGCCGGAGAACGTGAAGCCATTCTTCAAAAAATGGAAGCGACAAAATCCGCACGTTGGGCCAAGCAACCAAAAAATTTCCCCAATGCCGGTAGTGTTTTCAAAAGGCCGCCGGGGCGCTTTGTGGGACCAATGATCGAACAGCTCGGTCTGAAAGGATATGCTCTCGGAGGCGCAAAAGTTTCAGAAAAGCATGCCGGCTTTATTATTAATTATGATAGGGCCACGGGACGTGACATCCTTGATCTTATTGAGCTGATTCGTACGCGTGTTAAAGAAGAATTTGGAGTTGAACTGGAAGTTGAACAAAGGGTAATATGAGAGTACTGTTTTTCATTAGTGCATCCGGACATGGAAAGGGAGGGCACAGTCATTCGCTCAACATGATCTCGCGTCAGATTGCAAAGTATGCAGAAGTGCAGATCGTGGCAATCGGGCCCGGAGAATCCAAAGTGCTGGGATCGAATCCGCACTTTCGTAAGTTGATTTTTTCTAATGGGCTTCCTGATCCTACTCTAATAGCCGCGATCCGCAAGCAGGTGGTCGAATACAAGCCAGATGTGATTCATTGTTTCGATGGCAAGGTGTACCCCGTGGTTTCATTTTGTTTGAAAATGTCAGGAATGGGCAGCTATCCGATTGTTCTTAGCAAATGTGGTGGTCCAAACCAGGCGTCCTACTCAGTGGCAAAACACATGGTACTTTTCTCGCGGGAAAATCAGGCATACTATAAAAAACTGCCACGCTTTCGCAACGCTAATTTGCATCTCATTCCAAACAGGGTGATGAACGACATTGAGCGGCGAGAAGCAGATGTTTTCAGGAAAAAAAATGATGAGTTTATAATTTTCAAGATCAGTCGCATTGGCGAATATTATCGCAAGACGCTGACGGAATGCATTGAACTTGCAAGATTGCTTTATGCGCGGGGCGAAAGAAATTTCCGGTTATTCATCGTTGGTACCATTGATGAACAGCATGTTTATGACGAGATTCTGGGGATGATCGGCGATCTTCCGGTCAGCATTGTAACTGATAACCAGATCACGATAAAAGCCGCAGCATACCTGCATTATGCAGACGCCGCAATTTGCACCGGGCGCGGATTCATGGAAGCCTGTTCGCTTGGCATACCTGTGCTTGCAGGTTCTGTAAATTACTCACACCCCATATTGGTAGACGAAAAGAATTTCGACGATTTCTTTTTTTATAATTTTTCAGAGCGGGCGAAGCTTAGCGAACCCGGTGCCACCGATCCAATTGAACGCATCGTTGATCTTATGCATAATGAGGGCGAGCAGGAGCGATATAAGGCCATGACAAGCAAATGGTTTTCGGAACATTTTGATATCGAAAAAGGTGCCGCAAGATACATTTCGGTTTATGAAGAAGCTGTATCGCGAAAGACACCATATTATCTGAAAGATAACTGGCGCCAGTTGCTGGCGACGATGCGATCCTTTTATTTATCAAGTAAAAAAAACGAACGAAGGGCTAATGAGCCACATCATACTAATACCAAGTAGATCATCCATAGATGAAGCAGCATTGGATTCCACGCTGGAAAAAATGCACCTTCGTCGAAGGCATGAATTCAATACGGAGGATTACCGGCTGATCGTTCATCTCAAAGCCAATGCTGCCATTGACAGCGACTGCCTCTTTACAAAAGGCAACGATGTTGTATTTGTATCCGGCACTTTCTTTTACGGCGATCTTTCACCGACTGATAGCATAAAAGAATTTTATCAGGACGTATTAAACGGTACAATAGATGCCAGGCAGATGTATGGTCAGTTTGTAATTGTAGCGATCATATCTGGCCATGTGCATTTTTATAACGACGCACTGGGATGCCATCGCATCTTTAGAAATAGTAGTAACAATGTCATCTCTACTTCATTTCTCGTATGCTGGTTTGCGGCGAATAATGCTGCGCACATCAATGCAGATGCATTACGCGAAAAAGCTCTGACGGGTTACATCGTTTATCCGAATACATTGGTTCGTGAGGTTAAAGACATTACCTACGAACAGTTTAAGTCTACGTCAATTCAAAAGAACCGGTTTGAATTCGAGGACCTCGGCAAGGCAAAAGGCAGTCGGCCGTTGCAACAACAGGTCGATTCGTTACGCACATATTTCGCCAAGCTTAAAAACATTGCGGCGGGAAAAACAGTATCGCTGGGAGTATCCGGAGGGTTTGATTCAAGGCTGCTGTTGTCATTGATAAGTCAATACCGCCCGCTTCATTTGTATACGCATTTGACCAGGGGTGTTCATGATAAGGAGGCTTCAATTGCAAGGCAGCTTGCAGCAAAAACCGGTGAAACACTTCATATCGAGGAGACCGAACGACCTGAAAATCTCCCGGAAAAGGATCAGCTGCAGTTGCTGGACGAACTTATTTACTATTATGATGGAAGAACCGCCAACAACAGCGGTGCGTTTTCAATAACTGGCACATACCAATATAACCATCAACATTTGCAACATGTGTATTTGGGGTTGAACGGAAAAGGTGGAGAAGTTTACCGTAATTATTATAATTACGGCAATACAGGTAGTTCATTCAGTGAATGGTACGAGACACTCGTACTGTATCCTTCAGCAGAACGGATGCTTGACCGCGGGTACATTGATTCTATGCTGAACGGTATTAAAAGCAGGCTGCATAAAAGACTCGGAATTAATAGCGATAAATGGGGTAGATGGGACATTCAGCGATATTACAGTGAGGTCCGCCAACCGGATTGTGAAAGTTCGATTGTTTCAGCACACAATAAAATAACGCATTACCTCTCTCCATTCTTCGAACGATCTCTTGTGCAGAATGCATATAATTCTTTCGAAAAAATTGGTGGCTCGGATGAATTCCAGGCTTCCCTGATTGCAGCGATCGATCCGCAATTAGCCGGAGTGAAAAGCAAATACGGATACAATTTCATTTCGAAATCGTTTCAGGCGAAGCTCAAAGACCTCATCGCCCGTAATATGCCGCTCAATATGAAGCGGAAAAAAAAGAGAACAAGTTTTGACAAATTAACTATGACAGCTGTTTCAGCGGATCCGCTTGTATCCAGGGCCATAAGCGTATTGAAACAGGCAGATAACACTGTGAATTGGCAATGGGCATTCTTTCACTATGCCCAGAAAAATGTGTGCATCAATCTTGCGCGACTGCTCGAGGTTGCCCGGGATGGAGCAAAGCTCGCATATTCAGATAATGAACTAATTTTAGAAAATGCGCGGGATGTCAGATAAGCTGCAGTTGGACGAAGAGATAAACGTGAACACCATCCAACCTACGATGTTGTTACAGAATGATAAGGCCAATACGGTGCTTAACCTGGTATATTGTGTTTTGTTGGCTTTATTCCTGGTATCACTCAATGGCTTGCAAAAATTTCCTGTCCTGTTTTTTGTAAACAAAGCATCTGCCGGGCTGTTGATCATTATAAGTTTCATAGCGACAGGTAAGTTTTATGTCGGCCGGCTCCTTCAGGTATTCGCAATGTTTGTTGCGTTCTCATTTTTCACTGGGGTCTTTGTTGCTGTTGACCAGACACTACTCTGGGATACCACAATGAAGCTGGTGCAGCTGATTCTGTTGCTTGTTTGCGTATCGCAGTTTTATATCTTTAAGGGGAACGTAAAGTGGCTGATGATCGCATTGCTTCTGAACGGTCTTGTCATGGCCTTTGCAGGAAATTTTCTCAGTCCCGACCTCATGTTTTCCGGTAAGATTGAAAGGTATTCTTCCATCTCAAACAACTCAAATGGGCTTGCGTTCCAGCTCCTGCTGGGGCTGTTCGGCGCATTGTATTTTTATAAGGATAAGGGGTGGCTTATTAAATGTCTTGTGATTGTAGCCGCCGGTGTATTTATGTATTACATCGCCATATCCGGTTCCCGGAAATCCTCGGCAGCATTTGTATTGATCATCCTTGCATGGGTATTCTTCAGTTTCAAGATGAAGAAGATGCTACAAATATCCATGGGCCTTTTCGTTATATTCCTGATAGGAGGATCCTATATGTACACAATGCTGGCAGATACTGCGGTAGTACAAAGATTCAGTTATCTGGAAGACGATCAGAGTGCGGCGGATATACGGACGATTCTTTATCGGGAAGCTTTTGATCTGTTCATGGCAAACCCGTTTTTCGGAGTTGGGTTGGCTAACTTTCAGCAACATTCTGTTACGGGGTTGTATGCCCATTCCAATTATGTTGAACTTCTTGCTGACACGGGGATCATCGGATTTGCCATTTATTATTCCATCTACCTGATGGTTTGGATCAACAGCAACAAACTGGTCAACGCTTTTGATGGCGAGGAGACAATTGTGTATTTATCCGGGATCAGCAAGTGCATCATCATTCTGTTCCTCGTCATAGGGGCCGGAGCCGTTCAATACGATAACATACAACACTGGATCTTGCTTCTCTTTCCAATAATTCTTTATGAACGTGCCACACTCCTTGAGGCGGAACATAATAAAATAGAAGCGCCCGAAGAACCTCTTCTTGAAGAACACGAAAACATTCCCGCATAATTGAGTCATAGAATGTCTAAAAATTCAGCGGTTGCTCTTATCTCGAGCGACTATATAAACGCTATAAGTATCTGGTCTTCGTTGAAGCAGTTGAAGTTTGAAGGTAAGGTGATCTTTCTGAACACTTCTGGGCGAAACATGGTAGGATCCATCTGGCCAAATGCAGAAGTGATTCCATTTTTCAAGAAAGATCCCTCTGAGCTACTGGCGATATTGGAATCATTGGATCCGGCCGCAACTAAATTCCTTTTTCTTACAAACGAATTGTTCCATCCGCTGATTCATGCAAACAGGGAGCAACTTGATGCAATGAATGTGGTATTTCATATCGGCAATAGTGACCCCCAGACAATACTTGACAAGTCACAGTTTCTTGGCCGCCTGCGCCATGAAACTGATGTACCTGTTCCTGAAGAATACGAGGTGCCGGGAAAAAAGAAGTTCCCGCTTATGGTGAAATTCCGCAGGTCGTTTGAAAAAGAATTGCATACGCCGAAGCCACGCAGGATAGACAATGAGCAGGAGTTGACAACCTATCTTGCTCAACTTCGTGATTCAGGATTTAGTGATTCCAATATTCAGTTGCAGGAGCTGTTGAGTTCTGAAACAATGCATAATGTTTCGGTGTGTGGCTGGTACGATTCACAGGATCATCGGCTGTTTCAAACCAGGAAAGTGATACAGCACCCGCCAAAGATCGGAAATGGTGACGTGGTGGAAGTATTGCCACTCGATCCCACATTGGAGCAGCATACACTGCAGGTATGTAAGACCTTCAATTATGAGGGTCCCTTCGAGCTTGAATTTATCCGGGAACTAAACGGCAGTCAATACAAAGTGATTGAAATGAACCCAAGGTTTTGGATGCAGCATGGTTTAGTTGAAGAAATTTCAGGTCACTACCTGGTAGCAAAATATTTGAACACAAATCCTATTTCAAAGAGAGGCGATCTCCATTACTGGATATATCCGATGGTGAGTATTTATAAGGCGCTCTTATTGCAATTCAAGTATCTGCCATACCTCTTCAGGCGAAAAGTCTATTGGCCGGTGAATGCTTACCAGGCCACCAAATTCCTTGTAAAACACCTGGCGAGCAAATTCAGTTAACGTACCCCAAATTAATTTCTATGGCATTTCTAAAAAGTCTTAAAAAGAAGGCAAATACATTTCTCCGTGGATTCGTTGATCTGAGCGAGCGAGACATTGTGCGAAGAACGGAATTGAATGAATATCGCGACGTATTACATGTGCGTGAAAATGATTCGCCCGTGTTGCTCGGCATCATCCGTGACGTACATCAGTATCACAAGTTCTATGTGAAAGCTGCGCTTGAATTGAAAATTTCTTTCGATGTGATCGATCTGCAGTCAAACGATTGGTGGAAAACGGTGAATGCCGAAGACTACGATGGCTTTGTAGTTTGGCCGAATGGTGTCAGAGAATCCTTGAAGTCTAGCTACGACAGCCGCATCAAACTAATAGTAGATTATCTTAAGAAGCCGGTATTTCCAGACTATCTCGCGATCTGGCTCTACGAAAATAAGATCCGGTCTCTTGATTGGTTAACCGTGAATAAATTCCCTACGATTCCAACATATGTGTATTATGACAGGAGTGAAGCATTGAAGCATATTGAAAAGCATCCGCTACCTGTTGTACTTAAAACAAATCTCGGAGCATCAGGAAAAGGAGTTTTTATTGTTCGCAATAAGTCGGAATATCATCGTATCATAAATAAGAGTTTTCGCAGCGGACTTAATAGCGAAGGCATAACGCCATATGCTGAATCCCGTGGTTATGCCTACGTTCAAAAGTTCATTCCAGGTATGGAGGAATGGCGTATGGTGCGCATTGGCAATGCATACTTTGGTCATATGAAAATGCAGGATCAACATACCGGCAAACATTCCGGCTCTCTATTGAAAGGATGGCAGCGTCCAACAGACGAGATGCTCGATCTGTTACATGCTGTGACCGAACGTGGCGGTTTTCGCAGCATGAACGTCGATATGTTCCGTGATTCCGAAGGGCATCTTTATGTGAATGAATTACATACGGTGTTTGGTCAGAGTACACAACATTTGATGATCGTAGAAGGTACTCCCGGCAGGTTTATCCGTGAGAATGGCGGGTGGAAGTTTGAAGAGGGAAACTTCGTGGAAGGTCATAGTGCAAAAGCGCGCATCAATTATTTTATCAGTGAGATCCTTCGCAAAAAAACTGCAGTCGCTGAATCATGAGAGTATTATTTATAGCGAATACCTTTCCAAGTCCTGACAAGATGAATGCTGGTGCATTCAACCTTCGCGGCGTTCAGAATCTACTGCAACGTGGTGTTGATGTGGAGGTCGTTCATTTCCGTTCATGGTCGCCGGGCAGAGACAGCGTTACGGACTATGATGTAGATGGCGTACGGGTTACGTCGGTAGCGTTGCCCTATTATGTGAAGTTATCACCACGATTTATCGCCTTAAATATCGCCCTTTACAAAATTTTGTTTGAGCGAATCTTCCGTGGAAGGTTTCTTGGCAAGATCGATCTCATACATTCCGTTGGCGCATCACATGCGGGAGTGATCAGCGGATTCATCGCGGCAAAGTTTGGTTTGCCTCACATCGCTCAATGCATTGGTACTGATGTGAACGTTAATCTTCCGCAACTGAGCGGGTATGCAGGTGTCCGGGGTTGGGACAAAGGAGTGGATCATTTCGTTGGGAACAGCGGCGAGCTGCGCGATAACATTCATAAGCTATATCCGCATAAACCCGCAACAGTGATCTATAGAGGAGTAAACCTTAAAGAATTTCAGCCCGCGGAAACAACTTCATCTGCAGAGATCATGGTCACTTATCTTGGCGGATTGTCGCCAAAGGAAACAAAGCCATTCGGCATAGATCAAAAAGGTGGTGTTACACTGCTTAATGCATGGCAGTTATTCAAAAAGAAAAATCCCGGTTCCAGTGCTCAACTCAATTTCTGTGGACCGAATATCAACGAAGCAGCAGTAACTGCCATCATTGGCAGACACCCATCTGACATCAACATAAATGTTATTGGGCACGTTGATAGAAAAAAAGTTGCTGCTCTGCTTCAGCAATCACACATTGTTATTTTACCGAGTATGTTTGAAGGGCTTCCCAACGTTGCAATGGAAGCTGCGGCAAGTGGTGCGGCATTGATTGGAACACGGGTTGGCGGAATACCGGAAGTCATTAAAGATGGCTTTAACGGTTATCTTGTTGAACGTCGGAATGCACAGCAAATTGCCGATAGACTGCAGGATCTGGTTGATTCGCCCGAGAGGTTAAGGTCCTTTAGAAAACAAGGCCGCCAATATATGGAGGAAAAGTTTGATTCTTCACAATTCGCCGATGGCTATTTATCTCTTTACAACGAAGTAATATCAAAATATAATGAAAGGAAAGGTCTGCCAGTTTACGATCATTCATAGGCTAGAAGATGAGAGGATCTTTCATAAAGAATGTATGTCGCTTTCCAAGCAACACGATGTGACACTCGTGTCAACTTCGGAAATTTCCTCAGAGCGTAATGGTATCAACGTTGTTGGCATTGGTTATCCTAAGAGTTCTTTTGAACGCTTCAGAAAGATATTCAGCATTATCCCACTATTGCTGCGTCAGAAAGCTGACGTATATCATTTTCATGATCCGGAACTCATCTTCACCGGCTTCATTCTAAAAAAAATTTTTGGAAAGAAAGTAGTGTATGATGTGCATGAATATTATACTGAAAAACTGCAGGGAAGAAATTTTCGTCGTTTATCGTCGATAAAGAAGCCATTGATCAAAACATGGTCCTGGCTCGAAAAATGGATAGCAAATCAACTGGATCTTACCGTTTCGGCTGACCCGGTTACAGCACAACAGTTCACTAAAACAAAGTCGATTGTTATAGGGAACTTCCCTCCTTTAAGTTTTGTGAATGGAAGTCAGCCAAAAACCGGAAAGCAGGAAGATGATGATTTTCGGGTCGTTTATGTCGGTACAATTCATGAACATCGCGGCCTTCGCAAAGCGGTTGAAGCAATTCAAAAGGTGAAGTATCCGAACGTCAAACTTCATATTATTGGCGAATCGAGATATCCTGAACTCACACAATTGTTTCAGTCGAGTCCACGTGTGGTTTATCATGGCCGGATACCCTGGGAAAAACTAAATATTGAGCTTAAGAAATGCAGCGTGGGGCTCGCCCTGCTTCAGCCGACGCCAAGTTTCATTTATTGTCCGGGTGAGAACATTGTGAAGTTATTTGAGTACGCCGGTATGGGCATCCCATATCTCATTTCAAACTTTCCAAGGTTAACAAACTTCGTCAATGAACATGGAGGTGGCTTGCTTGTGGATCCTACAAACACCGATGATATCGCACGTGCAATTGAGCGTTTGTATGAAGACAAGGTGCTATATCAAAATCTCAGTGCTGAAGGTATTGCTATGGTGAAGAATAAGTTCAACTGGGATTTGCAGGAAAAAAAATTATTGAATGCTTATGATGAAATCCTTTCGTAGATGAAGATCATTATTTCACACGATGTCGATCATCTTTACCTGGCAGAGCACTTAAAAGATACTTTCCTCCCGGGAAGTATTATCAGGACATCAAAAAGCCTGCTAAAAGGGGCTATCAATATTAAGCAGGCGTTCAGCCGTTATAGCAGCCAGTTGAATCGTGTGCGTGAACTGCATGAATACAATGCCGCATATGGTGTAAGGGAAACCTTCTTCTTCGGGATGCGCAAGGGACTGAATCTTTCTTATGACTATCAACGCTCATTCTCGCTGATCAAATACCTTGTCGACCAGGATGTTTTAGTTGGACTTCATGGAATGGGATACAATTCGATAGAATTGCTTCGCGAAGAAATGCAGCGCATTCAGTCGGCCCTTCCCGCAGGTTACCCGTTGGGTATCCGGAATCACTACCTGCGAAAGGATTCCAATACTTTGAATTATATGAGTCAATTGGGCTTCCGGTTTGATTCCACCAATTATGAGCTTGCTCCTCCACATCAAATCGGATCCATGTGGGAGATTCCGATTAGCATAATGGACGCGGGTTTCCTTTCGCACTATGCAAACGATAGTGATGACCTTAAACGTCGCACGACTGAAAAGATCAATGAGGCGATGAGCCAATCACTTGAATATTTCGTAATTAATTTTCATGACATCTTTTTCAACCAAGGATATCCCGACTTTATGAGATGGTATACCTGGTTGATACCCTATCTCAAAGAGAGAGAATTTGAATTTGTTGATTTTTCTGAAGCCGTACTTTACCTGAATGAGAATCCTGTATATCAGTAAATACACCATACTCCCGGAGCATGGTGCCGCCACGAGGCAATATTTTATTTCAAAGGCCCTGTCCGAAATGCCGGGCAACGAAGTGATGCTCATCGGTTCCCGTTCTACGCTTGGAAGCGTGCCGTCCTTCAAAGGACCATCCCGGTCTTCAAACGAGGGGAGGCTTACCAGAGTTACATTAAACGGACCTTCGGTTAATGCGGGCTTCAATCTCAAACGATTGTATAGCTGGATCGTTTTCGAGAAAAATCTATGGCGCTTCAGATCGTACATCAAGTCCTTCAAACCGGATGTTATCATAGTATCGTCGCTGTCGATACTCACCTTTGTAACGGGTGTTCTGCTTAAACGATTACTTCGCGTTCCCCTCGTTGTTGAGGTTCGTGACATTTATCCACTGACACTTATTGAAGTGGGTGGTTATAGTCCTTCTCATCCCGCGGTTCGATTGCTTTCGAGAGTTGAGAAATTTGGCTATCGCAACGCAGACCTCATACTGAGTACATTGCCGAACCTTCCCATGCATGTGGAAACAATTATTGGAAGCAGGTTTCAATTCAAATGGTTGCCCATGGGAGTTGACCCCTCATACTTTGAAACGAAGGAGAATGCTACTGTATCATTTAAGAAACCTGGCGAGTTCTGGGTGGGCTATGCCGGCACCGTAGGTGTTGCCAATGCACTCAACGAGTTGTTTGAAGCGGCTTCGATTTTAGAACACTCACATCCACAAATTAAGTTTGCTATCATTGGTGATGGGCCGCTGAGAGAAATGTATCGTCAAAACTTCGGGCATCTTTCAAACCTGCAATTCTTTGATGCGGTACCCAAGAAACAATTGCAAGCTTACCTTGTACAAATGGATCTGTTGGTGAACACATGGATGGACAAGTCAATTTACAGGTTCGGCATAAGTCCCAATAAGTGGATCGATTACATGTTGTCTGCAAGGCCGCTACTGGTAGCATTTAGCGGGCATCCATGCATTATTGACGAAGCTGGCTGCGGAGTTTTTGTGAAAGCAGAGGACAAGCAGTCGATAGCAAAAGGCATAATTGATTTCTATAACATGCCGTCCGCGCAGAGGGATGCTATGGGCGCTGCTGGAAAAAAATACTTACTTGAAAACCTCGACTATAAAATATTATCGAACGACCTTTACCAGTCGTTAACCGAATTAACTGGAAAGAAAAAATCACTTGTTGATGAATAACATAAAGTTTGCTGTTGTAGGACTTGGCGCCATCGGAAAACGCCATGCGCATATGGTACTCGGTACACCGGGTGCTGAATTAGTAGCATTGATCGAGCCTATCCCTTCTAAGATCAATGGTTTCGAAGCTCTCCAACCTTATCCGATGTTTTCGACCATCGAAGAATTTTTTGAATCGGGAATTGCAGCCGACGTGGTGAATATTTGTACACCCAACGGTTTGCATGCCCCACTTGCAATTAAAGCATTGAAGAAAGGATTCCATGTGGTTATTGAAAAACCAATGGCACTTTCAAGGAAAGATTGCGAAGACGTGATATTTACGGCATTGAATATGTCGCGACAAGTCTTCGTTGTAAAACAAAACAGGTACAGCCCTCCGAGTAAATGGTTAAAGGAAGTGGTTAGTGATAAGATTGTTGGAGATGTACTGATGGTGCAGGTTAACTGTTATTGGAACCGGGATGACAGGTATTACACACCGGGTAACTGGAAAGGAACTCTGGATCTGGACGGAGGCGCTTTGTTCACCCAGTTTTCGCATTTTATCGACATCATGTACTGGGTATTTGGGGATGTGAAAAATATTCGCAGTGTATTTGCAAACTATACCCATCAACACAATACTGAATTTGAAGATTCGGGATTTGTGCAATTTGAATTTGTAAATGGTGGAATGGGTTGCATAAATTTCTCCACGGCAGTATGGGATACCAATATGGAATCTTCCATCACGGTGGTAGGATCAAAAGGCTCATTGAAAGTTGGTGGACAATACATGAATGAGATTGAATATTGTCACATCGAAAATTACGTGATGCCGCAACTTCCTCCAACGAATCCTCCAAACGACTACGGACCTTTCAAGGGAAGTGCAGCCAATCATCATTATGTGATCGAAAACGTGATCAATACATTGAACGGAAAGGATACCATCACTGCAAATGCATTGGAAGGACTTAAAGTGGTGGACATCATCGAAAGAATTTATGAATCGAGGAACCTATCTCAGATTTTAGGCAATAACCGGTTAAAACTTGCAAACTGATTATGAATTATTATGCGCATGAAACGGCAATCATTGATGAAGGCTGTGAAATAGGGGAGGGCACAAAGGTTTGGCATTTTGCTCATCTCATCTCAGGTTGTAAGATTGGAAAGAACTGCATCGTTGGACAAAACTGCGTGATCTTTAACGATGTAGTGTTAGGCAATAATGTGAAGATCCAGAATAACGTGTCGGTATATACAGGCGTTACCTGCGATGATGATGTTTTTCTTGGACCGAGCTGCGTATTTACCAACGTAGTGAATCCGAGAAGTGCGATAGTTCGAAGAGGACAATACGCGCGTACTCATGTAGGGAAAGGCGCATCGATCGGCGCCAATGCTACCATCGTATGCGGACACGACATAGGCGAATACGCATTCATTGGTGCAGGAGCGGTTGTAACTAAAAACATCCCGCCATATGCCCTGGTGATCGGCAATCCCGCCCGTCAGGCGGGATGGATGAGCGAATACGGTCACCGTCTTCAGTTCAACGAAGAAGGAGTTGCCATATGTCCTGAAAGCAATGAGCAATACCGTTTGTCAAATGGCAGAGTTTCTAAGTTGTCAACGAGTGCCGGGCAATGATGTATAAGAGTTTTGTAAAGCCACTGATTGATTTCATCGTTAGTGCTTTAGCCTTTATAGTGCTTTTGCCTATCTTCCTTGTTGTAACCTTATTGTTATTCATTGCAAACCAGGGCAAGCCATTTTTTCTACAGCCACGCCCTGGTAAGAATGAAAGAGTCTTCAGGGTGATCAAGTTCAAAACAATGAATGATCGCCGTGACAGGCAGGGCAATCTCCTCTCCGATGAAGAGCGGCTCACTGCCGTAGGAAAATTTGTTCGTAAAACTTCACTGGACGAAATACCCCAGCTTATTAATGTCATCAAGGGAGATATGAGTCTCATCGGTCCCCGGCCATTACTGGTGGACTATTTACCACTATACAGCAAAGTGCAAAAACGAAGACATGAGGTTCGGCCCGGGATCACAGGGTGGGCACAAGTCAATGGCAGAAATGCAATCAGTTGGGACAAGAAATTTGAACTGGATGTGTATTATGTTGACCATGTGAGTTTCACATTGGACATGCGCATCATCTGGATGACCATTCAAAAAGTTCTGCGTTCAGAAGGTATAAGCTCTGCTACTTCTGCAACAATGGAACGCTTTACCGGTAGTTAATAAATGTTGCAGCAACAAGGAAAAATCTTCAACGAACAACGAGCTTTACTGCTCCTTGTGCTGATTGCTTATGTAGCGATCGTATTTGTTGCAGGATATATGCCTCGCGGATCGGACCAGTACTGGAGTCTCGGTAATGTGGATCGTGTGATCCATCATGATGGGCTATTTAAGACCAATAATATTTTTCCTGCCGGTATGCCGGAAGACATGTCGCTTCTTCCGCGACCATGGGTTCAGAACCGGCCGGTTGTATACCTGGTTATTGGAATCGCATGGATTGTTCGCAATGCACAATTTGCATGGCTTATCTGTAACCTTGCGTCTCTGCTTATTACCTGTTGGCTGCTTCTTCGCACGCTGCGCATAACAGGCATCACGGGATCCGTTTCCGTGTACTCATTTTGCCTGCTGCTGCTATTCCCTTTAAATTTTTACCTGGTGATGCAGGCATTGCCTGAGCAATTCAATCAGTTGCTGGTTATGGCTGTATTCGGGCTTTTACTTTTCAATAGAGAGAAGTATGGGCTGACCTTACTCGCTGCAATTGTATCCGGCTTGCTGGTTTATCAGCGAGACAATTTTGTGCTGTTATTGATCCTTGCTCCTTTATACCTTTTCTTTAGTTCCTCCAGAGACACAAGAGTTTCACATGCTTTCCTTTTCTTTTTGATCATGGGATTGATGTATATGGCGAAGCCGGTGTTGCTGCCATCACATACCATCGAACCAATTTCAATAAGTAAGATCATTAGTGAGGTGCGACCAGGCAAACACAACATGGTAAATTACCTCTATCCAAATACCCCCGATCGCCCAACCGGTGAGGTAATAAAGATCGTTTTCTCAAAGGCTGCCAATTCATTGACCCGTCAGTTCAGTATCGATAAGAGTAATTCGGTTTTTATTTACAGCATCAACCTGTTGCTGATACCGTTTTTCATTCTGTTGTTCAGATACCGAAATCTTGATCCATTCAAACAGAAAGGTGTATTCCTTACAGGCATATTTTTCCTTATTCATCTGTTGACTATCGTCCTCTTTGAAAACCAATACCGTTTCTCAGCCGTTCTCATACCATTATTGATCCTGAATCTTGCCTGGTTAGTGGGCAGCGCGAATGACGCACGGACCAGGAAATGGTTATTTCCTGCAATCCTGTTGCTGTGTGTACTTATCGACGGTGTGATTGCCTATTCTAACAGGAAGGAAGCCAGGATCAATCAGCAGGTACTAACAGGATATCAGGACTTACGGAAAAACGAACTTCACGGTAAACCGGTAATGGTACACTGGACCAGCGGAGAATCACTGATCGTTTCGTATGGACTGCTCCCGCAGTACTGCTATTATTTCCCAGGGGATGCACCTGCGGAAGAGCTGTTGTCTGTCGCGAAGAAACTGGGCGCTTCCCACTTTATAGTAAAACAGGGTAGTGGCATCTATAAGCAACTGAAACCACTATCCACCAAAGAACAAATCACCGAGCCTGCAAAAAAAATAACACTGCTGCAGGTAGAAAGGTAAATATATACAGATGAATATTTTGATCACGTCGGCAGGACAACGGGTATCGCTCGTGAGAGCTTTTCAACACGAACTTCGAAACAGGTATCCGGATGCGAAAGTTTTTACTGTTGACATGCAGCCGCAGCTAAGTCCTGCCTGTAACATTTCAGATAAATACTTTACCGTTAAGCGAGTTACGGATCCGCAGTACATTCCCGAATTACTTGAATTATGCAGGCGTGAGAACATAAGGATGATCGTTCCAACGATCGATACCGAACTTAAAGTGCTTTCGGAAAATATTCATGTATTTGATGAAGCAGGCATTCATTGCGTGGTCAGTGCCAATGGATTCGTAAATGCCTGCAGGGATAAACGATTGATACACGACTTTTTTCAAGACCATAATATTGAAATCCCTCGCGAAGTAGATAAGACAGCACCTACGTTTCCTCTTTTCATCAAACCTTATGATGGGAGTCTGAGCGTTGATACCTATATTATCCGGTCGCAGGAAGAATTGACATCATACCATCTGGGCAATCCGAAGTTGATGTTTATGGAATACCTCGATAAAAACGACTATGACGAGTATACCGTGGATATGTATTACGGCCGCGACCATAAGGTTAAATGCATAGTGCCCAGAAAGCGATTGCTGGTGAGGGCGGGAGAGATCAACAAAGGTCTCACCTGTAAGAACCACCTGGTGAACTACCTGCTCGAGCGACTTGGGACTATCGAGGGAGCGGTAGGATGTTTGACCACACAGGTATTCGCGGCGAAAAATACAGAAAGGGTGATTGGCATTGAAATCAACCCACGATTTGGCGGTGGATTTCCACTAAGCTATCGTGCAGGTGCTAATTATCCGGGATGGCTGATAGACGAATATTATGCGGGACACACGATCGATTATACCGATTCCTGGGAAGACAGGTTATTAATGTTACGATACGACGACGAAGTACTGGTTCATGACTATACGGCTTAACGAACGATCATTTTTTGTTTTCGACCTCGATGACACTTTGTTTGCGGAAATTGACTTCCTCAGATCTGCATATCGTCAAATTGCCCGTGAGCTTTCTTTGCATACAGGTGAGGACCTATATGAAGAAATGATTACACGATATCAACGCAAAGAAAATGTCTTCGGATGGATCATTTCCAACTATGGGACGGTAGTTCCCGATTTGACAAAGGAAAGACTGTTAGAAGGCTATAGAAGTCATGCTCCGGAAATTTATTTATCAAAGGATACAAGGAAATTCTTAGACGATCTTAGGGCGCGCAACATACGGATGGGTATCATTACTGATGGTCGAAGCGTAACCCAACGCAATAAGCTAAATGCACTGGGAATAACGGATTTCTTCTGTGACATCATTATTTCGGAAGAATTTGGATCGGAAAAACCGGCTCCCGCGAATTATCTTTTTTTCCAGGACAAGTATCCCAACAGCGATTTTTATTTTGTTGGTGACAACACAGGTAAGGATTTCATAATGCCGGTGCAATTGGGTTGGACCAGTATTTGTATAAAAGATGCCGGTCAAAATATACATCGACAAAACTTTGACCTCTTACCGAAAGCTATATATCTTGTAAACTCTTATAAGGAGATTGAACTAATATGAATAAAAAGATTTACCTCTCTTCACCTCATATGGGCGGCCGCGAACAGGAGTACGTTAACCAGGCGTTTGACACGAATTGGATTGCTCCGCTGGGCCCCAATGTGGATGGATTTGAGCTGGATCTTGAAAAATTTTTGGGGCAGTCGACCCATGTAGCCGCCCTGAGTTCCGGCACTGCGGCTTTGCATCTTGCATTGATCCTGCTGGGAGTGCAGGCTGGTGATGAGGTCATCTGCCAATCCCTTACTTTTTCGGCTTCGGCAAATCCGATAGTATATCTCGGTGCAACGCCTGTATTTGTAGACAGCGAAGAAAGGACATGGAATATGTCGCCCGAATTTTTGGAAGAAGCTATCAAGGCAAGGCTGATGAAAGGCAAAAAGCCAAAGGCAGTTATTGTTGTTCATCTTTATGGTATGCCCGCGGAAATGGATAAGATAGTGGAGATCTGCAGGCGTTATGAAATTCCACTTGTAGAAGATGCCGCAGAAGCGCTTGGTTCTACTTACAAAGGTCAGCCGCTTGGCACCTTTGGCACGATGAGCATCCTTTCATTCAACGGAAATAAAATTATTACTACCTCTGGTGGGGGAGCGCTCGTATCCAAAACAGAAGCTTTTATACAAAAGGCACGATTTTTGGCAACACAGGCACGCGATGCCGCACCGCATTATCAACATACTCATATAGGTTACAATTACAGAATGAGTAATATATGTGCGGGAATCGGCAGGGGCCAAATGGAAGTGCTGCCATTGCGAGTTCAAAAAAGAAGAGCTATTTTTGATTTTTATAAATCTGCCCTGGGTTCGAACGATTCTATTCGTTTCGTCTCTGAACCTGGTCCCGATTTTTATTCGAACAGGTGGCTGACAGCCGTATTGATCAGTGGAGAAGTGACCAGCGCCGATGTTCGGGAATGGCTTGAGAAAGACAATATAGAAGCGCGGCCGTTATGGAAGCCGATGCATTTACAACCGGTTTTTTCCGGTGCACCTTATTTCGGAAATGGCGTTAGTGACCAGTTATTTGAACAGGGACTATGCCTGCCATCGGGGTCGAACTTAACCGATGAAGAACTTTTCCGGGTAGTTGAGCAAATTAAGAAGGTAACGGAGCCTATTTCCGCTACTGTTTAATATATCCTGTTCGAATTGCATTCGCATTTAGCATTTCGCATTTAGCATTTTGCATTTCGAATTCAAGCCTTATCCAATTCCTCTCGAAGTCCTACCGCGTGGGCCGGTCCAATGTGACCCGGCTGCAAATCCTCATCCCTTGTTATAAGATCCCCCTAAATCCACGATTGCCTGTGTAATTCAAATCCTATGTAGCCGATTCATCATTAACCGTTTCTTTATGATTGTATCTAGCGCTACAATGAAGCAGATGCTTCTTAGCAACAAGGCAGTACCCAGGTGGGTTATTTTAATCATTGATCTCTTGATCCTTACCGGATCATTCGCATTGTCTTATTTTATTATTAAGCAGTTCGAATTCCCGGTTATTTTAAGGGGCCATTTCTTTATTTATACGGGCCTGTACATGCTTACGGCAATAGCCGTATTTTATGGGATGGGAATTCATACCGGTCTTATCCGGTATTCGAATGCACACGACATGTTCCGCATTTTCAGCGCTGTCATGATGATCAGTCTTAGTTACCCCATCATGGTGCAGTTCGTTGCTGTAAACGTGTACGACATTCACAGCCTGAACACACTTTCTGTTCTCCTTGTAAACTTTTTCATTGCATCATCTCTCCTGATCATGTTCCGGACGGGAGTGAAAGGAATATATTATTATGTAAAGCGTATACACACTGACTCAAAAGTGCGTGTACTGATCTATGGATCCGATAATAACGCGATCCTGATCAAGAAGGCGCTGCAATCGAGCAGTAAAGACAATTTCGTGATAGTTGGTTTCATCGATACCGACAGAAACAAGGTGAATAGCTTTATCGAGCAGATCAAAGTTTATCATCTTAAAGACCTGCGCAAGCTGAAAGACAAGCGCAACGTGGAGAAACTTATTCTTATGAATGAGCAGCTCGGAAGCATCGAGAAGCAGGTGGTGATCGATGAATGCTTGCAGACCGGCTTAAAGGTACTGACTGTTCCACCTTCTGAACAGTGGATCTATGGACGTCTAAGTTTGCGTCAGATCCAGGATCTTAAGATTGAAGACCTTTTACAACGTGATCCGATCGTTCTCAGCAATAACAACATTACCCGTGAACTAAAAGGTAAGCGAGTACTGATCACTGGGGCAGCTGGTTCCATAGGATCAGAGATCGTTCGCCAGGTGCTCCATTATCAGCCTTCGATGGTGATCCTTTGTGATCAGGCCGAATCTGCACTCCACGAGATTCAACTGGAAATGGAAGAGAAATTTCCCCGGGCCAACATCAAGACTTTCATTGCGAGCATTCGCGATCTTAACAGGCTTCAGCTGCCGTTCAGAGATTTTCAACCGGAGATCGTTTTTCACGCGGCCGCTTACAAACATGTGCCGATGATGGAGAATCATCCGTCGGAAGCGATCCTCACAAATGTTATCGGTACAAAAAATATCGCAGATCTGTCAGTGCTCTATAACGTTGAAAAATTTGTAATGGTGTCAACCGATAAAGCGGTGAACCCTACAAATGTGATGGGCGCTTCCAAGCGTATTGCAGAAATGTATGTGCAGTCGCTCAACCATGCATCGGAAGTTATGTTGACCGACAGTTTGCTCGATCTTCTAAGGCCTGAGGACAAGTATCTGATCAAGAATATGCGTGCAAACAACACACGCTTTATCACTACCAGGTTTGGTAACGTGCTCGACTCAAACGGATCAGTGATTCCAAGATTCCGATCACAGATCCAAAAAGGCGGCCCGGTTACGGTAACACATCCCGAGATTACCCGTTATTTTATGACCATTCCTGAAGCAGTTCAGTTGGTTCTTGAAGCGGGCACAATGGGTAATGGTGGAGAGGTGTTTGTTTTTGACATGGGAAGCCCCGTTAAGATCATTGACCTTGCAATGAAGATGGTACAGCTTGCAGGGCTTACCCCGGGTAAAGACATAGATATTGTATTTACAGGATTACGCCCGGGTGAAAAGCTTTACGAAGAGCTACTGAATGAAAAAGAAACGACGATCCCAACGCATCACGAAAAGATCAAGATCGCAAAAGTGATCGAGTGTTCTTTCCATGAGATGCAAAACGATATTGAAGACCTGCATATTCTTGCAGACCAGGACGACAGCTTCGCATTGGTAAACAAAATGAAGAACATTGTTCCGGAGTTTGTAAGTAATAACTCACTCTACGAAGAGATCGATACTCTTCGTAAAAGAGAATTGCAGGTGTCATCCGTTAAGAAAGTGCAGGCACTTTCCTAACAGGTAGCAGCATCAGCACCTTTTGTTCAAGTGTTCCCCGCCCCATGGCGGGGTTTTTTTATGCACTCCAACAATTCTTCGATTATGCGCACGTATGTTTCTTCGAGAGTTAAGAAAGCATGGGCTTCTTTGGCACTCCTGTCCATTGAGCTGCTGGTTGTATTGGTGTTGTTTATACTTTCACTGTTTGGCTTTGTTTACCTGGTACACCGGGTGTTCAGAGTAAAAGAAAATCGCATTGACCTGGCGGCTTTCGACCTGGTCGGTCAGTTTGTGACCGACTCCAATACTGCCTTCATGAAGGCCATTACCTTTCTTGGAACACATCTGTTTCTGATACCCGCAAACCTCGCGTTGATCGGCTACTTCCTTTTCATTAAAAAGCATCGATGGTATTCGATCAAGGTACCGGTAGTTGCCATCGGAAGTGTTACTCTGATGTTGTTGCTTAAATTATTCTTCAGTCGCATCCGGCCAACCTCGCCACTACTGGAAGAGGTTAGGGGATTCAGTTTCCCCAGCGGACATGCTATGTCAAGCATGACGTTTTACGGCTTACTCATATTCCTGGCCTTCAAATATGTACCCAGACCCATGTGGAAATGGATATTGATACTGATGTTGGGCGCACTGATATTTACCATTGGATTAAGCCGCGTTTACCTTCGGGTGCACTACGCCAGCGATGTGCTCGCGGGATTTGCAATGGGGATAGTCTGGCTTGTTATTTCTCTATGGGCTACAAGACGCATCGAAAAGACGGTTGCGCGAAACAGGGAGGTAAAAGCGATGGTAGAACAGCAGTGAGTTATGCCGCATGCTCAGCAAGTTCATCCATTGAGATAGACAAATGGCTTTCGTCATACACGCAACGGCCGTTCCTGATAAGCAGTATTTGTGGTGATTCGTGGTAAACGTCGAAGATGTCAGCAATAGCATTAGAAACTGCCCGGTGATTGATCAGGTCAAGATAGTAGAAGTCAACGTTCTCGGGTGCCATTGACTTTTCGAGCCTGTTCTTAGCTACAGAACTGATGCTGCAGCGTATGCTGTGCTTGAAAATTACCTGTGGTTTTTCAAAAGACTTTTGTTTGATCTCTTCTAATTGTTCAACTGAACTGATCGTGATCCATTTCATACCTGTCGTGATTTTGCTTACCAGACGCTAATAAAAAAGGTTACCGTTGTATGGTAACCTTTGCAAACAATGTGCAATAAATTATTTTCCATATCCAACATAACCTTTGTTCATATGACAGCCTTTCTGGGCGGTACATGAACCGAGGGATAATGCAGTTACAACAATAAACAGGATTGCCAGAATCGTTTTCATTTTGTGGTATTTAAGTTACAGAATGTTGTTCTGGTCATTCAAAGGAAATTGACCAGTCAACAGCAACTGTAGATCTGGGCACGTAAAATTAGTACAAATTCGTATGTCTGCAAGCTTCTCAGGACTGGGGCAGCATAATTATTTTTATGAATCTCTGTGTTTAAATACTTTAGTCAACAAATAGCAGCGAATGAAAGTTCATTTTATAGCGATAGGAGGCAGCGTGATGCACCAGTTGGCAATTGCGCTGAAAAGGAAAGGGTATATTGTTACAGGTTCGGACGATGAGATCTTTGAACCGGCCCGGACAAACCTTGAACAACATGGGCTGCTACCGGCTGAAACAGGCTGGTTCCCCGAAAAGATTTCGCGTGACCTGGATGCAGTTATACTGGGGATGCACGCCAGGGAAGATAACCCCGAATTGCAAAAGGCAAGGCAATTTGGTCTGAACATTTATTCATTTCCCGAGTACATCTTCCAGGAAAGTACGGGAAAGCGCAGGGTTATTGTTGGGGGAAGTCATGGCAAAACAACCACCACTGCCATGATCATGCATGTGCTTCGTCACTGCGAACGTAGGTTTGACTACCTCGTTGGTGCGAGGCTGGAAGGATTTGAACAATCGGTGGAGATATCCGATGCGCCGGTGATCGTCTGTGAGGGCGATGAGTATCCTGCAAGCACTTTGGAAAAAAGACCCAAATTTCATTTTTTGTATCCGCATATTGCCGTTCTTACAGGCATCGCATGGGATCACATAAATGTCTTTCCAACATTGGACAACTACCTTGAGCAGTTTTCGATATTCATTCAGAAAATAGAACCGGGTGGCGTTTTAATATATAATGAAACGGATGACGATTTGAACCGGCTTTTAGAAATGAATCAACGCGATGACATCCGGTACATTCCTTATGGCATCCCACAACATAAGATCAACAACGGACAAACAGCAATACAGATCGGAAACAAATATCAGGCGCTGCAGGTATTCGGTACTCACAACCTTCTGAATCTAAATGCTGCTTATCATGTGTGCATCGAATTAGGAATCAGTTCCGAGGGTTTCGCGAAAGCCATCGAAGGATTCAAAGGTGCATCAAGACGATTGGAACTTCTTTCCGCAAACGGTACATCAAATGTGTTTCGCGATTTTGCGCACGCGCCTTCCAAGCTGCGGGCAACAACACAGGCCGTAAAGGCTCAATTCCCCGATCGCAAACTAATTGCGGTTTTTGAATTGCATACATACAGCAGCCTCAACGAAAATTTTCTTTCTGAATACCGCGATGCCCTCAATGATGCTGATGAAGCAGTGGTTTATTTCTCTACCCACGCATTAGAGATCAAACGACTTCCCATGCTCGATGTCAGTAAAATAAAAGAAGGCTTTGGAAACGATGAACTTCATGTATTCAATGACCGTGAGCAATTGTTGGAATGGCTTCGTCAACGTGAGCTACAAAATGCAAACCTGTTACTCATGAGCTCGGGAAATTATGACGGCATAGATGTGGTTGAACTGGCCAGTGAACTGGTGAAATAACTTTGTCTCAATACCCGGCTGAACTGTACCTTTGACCGGTACTTTATTCAAAGCACCCTAATAATTTCTTTCATGTTACAACTTTCGCGGCCATTGGCTGTTATTGATCTTGAGACTACAGGAATAAACCTAAGTACTGACAGGATCGTGGAGATTGCCATCGTGAAAGTAATGCCGGATGGTGAAAGAAAGCAGAAACGCAGATTACTGAACCCCGAAATGCCTATACCCCAGGGAGCAACGGATGTTCATGGCATCAGTAACGAAATGGTCAAAGATGCACCAACCTTTAAGCAGGTGGCAAATGAGATCAAGCAATATCTTGACAATTGTGACCTGTGTGGTTATAATTCAAACAGGTTTGATATACCGATGCTGACCGAAGAGTTTTTAAGGGCAGGATTAAATTTTGATTTTAAAGATCGCAAGCTGGTGGACGTTCAAAAAGTGTTTCATATGATGGAGCAGCGTACATTATCGGCTGCATATAAATTCTATTGCGATAAGATTCTTGAGAACGCACATAGCGCTGAGGCGGATGCGATTGCTACCTATGAGGTCCTCGAAGCGCAGGTAATTCGCTACCCTCAATTGGGAAATACCGTTGACAGTATTCTTAAGTGTGTAGGTGACGACCTGGTTGTAGACTTTGCAAGGAGAATGATTTTTACCAACGGGGTGGAAACTTTCAACTTTGGTAAGTTTAAGGGAAGGCCTGTTGCAGAAGTCCTGAAAGCAGAACCTCAGTATTACGACTGGATGATGAAAGGCGATTTTCCTTTGCATACCAAACAGAAATTAACAGAGATATTTACACGGACAATTCTTAATAAATCCGAACAATAATAACTTCAGGTGAAATAGCGCGGGAGTGCGTTTATCACATATGATCATTAGCGACAAATTGGAAAAGCTAGTTATAATACCTACATACAACGAGAAGGAGAACATCTCTAATATCATCAAAGCGATCTTTGGATTGCATGAACAGTTTCATATCCTGGTGATTGACGACAGTTCTCCTGATCAAACTGCCACCATTGTAAGGCAGTTGCAAGCGGAATATCCTAATTCATTATACCTGGAAGAAAGAAAAGGTAAACTGGGTCTTGGAACTGCATACATCTACGGTTTCAAATGGGCCGTTCAAAGAGGGTACAGGTTCATCTTTGAAATGGATGCCGATTTTAGTCATAATCCTAAAGACCTGAATCGCCTTTATGCCGCGTGCAAGACCGGAGGCGCAGACGTTGCCATTGGTTCACGCTATGTAAGAGGTGGCGGCACCGTAAACTGGCCGCGCAACCGGGTTTTGCTTTCGAAGGGAGGATCATTGTACACCCGCCTCATCACATGGATACCGGTGAACGACACGACTGCCGGTTTTATGTGTTATAAAAAGGAAGTCCTTGAAGCCATCAACCTTGACGAGATCCGTTTCCTGGGATATGCCTTTCAGATCGAGATGAAATTTGCCGCCTGGAAACTTGGATTTAAGATCAGGGAAGTGCCGATTGTTTTTGAGGATCGCAAGCTTGGAATTTCCAAAATGCATAAAGGAATAATTAAAGAAGGAGTGCTGGGGGTTTTGAAATTACGCTGGTACAGCCTGTTCAAAGATTACAGGAATCGGGTAAAGAATTCTGCATCGGCTTATGTATCAAAAGAGATCACTGCCGACTCAAAATAATTGTTTTTGAAGACAGCGTTTATCCAGTTGCACATAGCTATTTTTTTGGCCGGACTTACTGCCATACTTGGCCGTCTGATCGACCTAAACGAAGGAATGCTTGTATGGTACCGTATGTTGTTCACATGCATTGTTCTTTGGCTTATGCATTATTTCGCTAAGGATAAAGCCACGGTCTCTGCAGACCAGCGCATCAGGATATATGCAGTGGGAGCGATTGTAGCTTTGCATTGGGTGACCTTTTACGGCAGCATCAAATACGCTAATGTTTCAATTGCATTGATTTGTTTTTCTTCGATCGGTTTTTTTACCGCATTAATGGAACCGTTATTAACCCGGCGCCGCATTCATGCTACAGAGCTTCTGTTGGGATTGCTGACTGTTGCCGGCATTGCAATAATCTTTCATTTCGATGCGCAGTATAAAACTGGCATCATCATCGGACTGATCTCCGCAGTGCTTGCAAGTTTGTTTCCTATAATGAACCGAAAGCTGCTGCAACAAAACGATGCATCAACCATTACAAGAGAAGAGATGACAGGCGGCTTCCTGGCACTGACGGTTCTCTTACCATTTTATTTATGGTTATTCCCTGCAGGTAACTATGCAGCAAGCGTGCAAGACATAGGGTGGTTACTTGTGTTGAGCCTGTTGTGTACAGTATTGGCGTTTAATTTATCCATGCGCGCATTACGCCATATTTCAGCGTTTACTGTAAATCTTTCTTTTAACCTGGAGCCGGTTTATGGTATTATTCTGGCCTTTTTAATTTTCAGGGAAGACAAATTTCTCTCTGGTAGTTTCTATATTGGATTTGCATTGATCGTATTGTCGGTACTCCTGCAGACCTTACTCGTTCTGCATAAACGGAGGTACGCAACATCGAAGCCAGTAACTCAAACATGAATACAATCTAACAATTATGAAAAAGTTCTTTTTATTTTCAGCTTTACTGTTTGCCGCCACGGTTTCATGGGCACAGGTTTCTTTCGGTGTGAGGGCCGGATTAAACCTTCCAAACCAGGTAATGAAAATTTCTATTGAGGAGCTAAGCATTAGCAGGACTGGTGACCGCATCGCATCCTTTCACATTGGCGGTTATGCGGATGTGGCATTGAGCGATAAATTTTCATTAAGACCCGAATTACTCCTTTCGGGTAAAGGAACAAAATTCAAAGCGGGCGATGATGATCTGGGGCCGGAGACAGAAGCAGTATTCCGTCCTTATTACCTGGAAGTACCGGTATCGCTTGTATTTACAACACCGTTAAATGATAACATCAGCGGATATCTGGGTGCGGGACCATATATCGCTTACGGATTGTTTGGCAAAGGGAAGTCGGGAGATGAATCTGTTGACCTGTTTGATGATGAAGGTTATAAAAGATTCGATGCCGGCATCCATTTGCAAACAGGTATAAAACTGCAGTCCGGCTTTACCGCGGGCTTCGCATTTGTCCCTGGGTTTACCAACACCGCAAACTCAGAAGAGGATGATGAATTTTCCCTGTCGATGAAGAACAATGTTCTGATGTTCTCGATTGGTTTCCAGTTTTAAAACTTTATGCTGCCTTCTGCGAAATGTACCTGACAAGTGTACGTTTCGCAATAGGCAGTAATGTTTCATCCACGGGATAGCTTAGATCGGTTTCAATGGAAAACACTGCGGGATTAGGAAGATCCCTGCGGGATCGTATCAGTTCCGTTTTTATTGATGAATAAGTGTTGATAATACTCCGAGCCCAGATATCTACAAATTCCGTTTTCATTGAACGATATTGAGCATCATGTTTCGAAAATATGCTTAGTCTGTATTGATAAACTCGGGTGTTTCGGTAGCTGCCTTCACTTAAAAAGAAGTAACCTTCATTTGTTTCAATCGGAACAATGCCTACAGGTGCGATCGTTAGCTTTTCCTCAACAAGTTCATAGATCTCTGTACCATTTGTGATGGTGTCTTTGATCCTCGCTTCTGAATAATGAATGATCTCTTCAAGCTCCTGCATCAGTTCATCGTCACCAATCATTTGCTCATACAACACCTGTAACTTCTCCATCTGCAAGCCGGTTAACTTTTTAGGAAACTGCTCCTGCAAATATTTCTTGTTCTCTTTAAAGGCGATGAGATTGTTATAGTGAAAGATAACGTCGGCTAATTGAGGATATAATTTATTCTGGTTGAAATATTTGTTCACCTCCTGCAAATATGCAAGCAGGGTATATTTCTTCAGTTCAAAATCTATGAAGCCGTCGGCGAACCAGGTTTCGGATAGTGTCTTCATAAAAAGAATTTACGAATTAATACGGAAACAACTGCAATTGTTGTTCCCGCACACTACCTGAAACGCAATACTAACCTCATATTATAGTATTGCTATCGTCCCAGATCCTTTAAAAATCACGGTTTACATCGAAGTTTTCCAGCTCTTTTGCTACTGCATTAAGGAAGGTGGCACCCAAAGCACCATCGATCACTCTATGGTCATAGGACATTGAGATGAACATCATATGTCGAATAGCGATCGAATCGCCCTGTTCAGTTTCAATAACAACCGGCTTTTTCTTTATCGCTCCCACGGCAAGTATGGCAACCTGAGGCTGATTGATAATCGGAGTTCCCATGATGCTTCCGAAAGATCCCACATTGGTCATTGTAAAAGTGCCTCCCGCAGTATCATCGGGTTTGAGCTTGTTATTCCGCGCTGCATTGGCAAGTCCATTTACCTGCCTGGTCAGGCCCACAAGGTTTAATTGATCTGCATTGCGAATGACCGGCACGATAAGATTGCCTGTTGGCAGGGCAGTGGCCATCCCGATATTGATATCTTTTTTGATGATGACACGATCTCCATCAACCGAACTATTCAACCACGGATATTTCTTGATGCACTTCACAATTGCTTCGATAAAGAGCGGAGTAAAAGTGATCTTTTCGTTCTCTCTTTTTTCAAATTCTTTTTTCACCTTATTACGCCATAGTACCATATTAGTGACGTCTGCCTCGGAGAAACTGGTCACATGAGCACTGATGCGCTTACTGTCTACCATATGCTTTGCGATCATGCGTCGCATGCGGTCCATCTCAACGATCTCTACATTATTTCCATAGTTAGCAGGAGTGGGAGCTTCTTCTTTTTGTTCCCTGTAGATGTTGACTTCATTGCGCTGAGGCTGCGGTTGTTGCTGCGTTTGCGGAGCCTGGGGCTTCACTTCCTGCGCGTATTGCGGTGCATCCTGCTGTCCTGCAGATTTTCTGTCGGCAACATACTGAAGGATATCGCGCTTTGTTACCCGGCCATCATTGCCAGTACCAGGAATCGCTTCCAATTCGCTCATGCTAACGCCTTCGCTGGCAGCAATATTCAAAACCAATGGTGAATAAAACCGGTTCCCAGTGGATGCAGGTTTAAAATTGTGGACGGCATCCTGTGTGACTGCCTGAGCGGATGCAGGGACAGGATTGGGAGTATGCATTTTATAATTTGCATCCTGACCTCCAAGATCGGTTGCCGCAGGAGCGGACTGTTGTTGTGCAGGTTGTGGAGCTGGCGCTTGATGTGGCTGAGATGGTTGCTCTGCACCCGTATTGATGCGGGCAATCACCGAACCGATGGGTACCACATCATTTACATTGAACAGGATCTCTGCAATAGTTCCCTCCGCCGTGGATGGCACTTCGCTGTCTACTTTGTCTGTTGCGATCTCTAACACGGTCTCATCCATTTTTATCGCATCACCAGGTTGCTTATGCCATTTGAGAATGGTTGCTTCCATGATGCTCTCTCCAAGTTTGGGCATTACCAAATCAACAACAGCCATAGTGTATTATTATTATTTTTTCTTGAATACCGATGTTTGATCGGTCGGCACAAATGTAATGATTTTGATATACTGCAATGAACAACTGTTAGCTTTCTGTTTCGATGATGAATTTCCTTAGCACATTCAAAGCATTGATGGCAGCCATTTCGATATTACGCTCTCTGTCGAAGCGGAAATTGAATTGCTGAGTTGTCGTTCTCTGTCGGCTTGCAGCTGCAACCCACACCAGTCCGACTGGTTTCGATTCGGAGCCGCCTGAAGGCCCCATGATTCCTGAAATTGCCAGTGCATAATCCGTATGAAGTTCATCCAGTGCTCCATGTGCCATTTGAATAACCGTGTCTTCACTTACTGCACCTGCGCTTTCCAGGGTGTGGGCCTGTACTCGCAGCAAACTTTGTTTTACATCATTTGAATAACTTATAACGCCGCCCTGGAAAAATGAAGAAGCACCAGCCAACCTGGTAAGTAAGCTCGAGATGTAACCGCCTGTGCAACTTTCTGCAGTGGATAGAGTGCGGCCGTGTTGATTCAGCAAGTCGCTGACAACCTGGGGCATGGTTTTGTCTTCATTTGTCACAAGCCACGGTTGAACCAGCTTTTGTAGTGCATCGAAATGTTGCTGTATCTCTTCACTTCCTGACGATCTTTCAACCCGCGTAAGTCGCAGTCTTACCATGCCATAATTTGGCAGGTATGCCAGCTTCAGCGATGGAGGCAATTGATTTTCCCAATGCATTATATGATCGGCAAGAAACGATTCACCGATACCTGCAGTGAGCAATGTGCGATGTTCTATGGATGTTTGCTGAAACCGTTGCTGAAGCAATGGGAGCACAGACTGAGTCATCATCCCTTTCATTTCATGCGGCACGCCAGGCATCGAGATAAAAATGACATCATTTTTTTCAAACAACATACCGGGTGCTGTGCCACGCGGATTCTCAATGACTGTACACACATCCGGAACCTCAGCCTGTTTTTCGTTACGTTCTGTAAAAGGCCTTTTGAAAACGTTCTCAAAGAGATGACGGTTATGTGTCATCACGTTTTCATCAACAATCATCGTCCCACCAAAATAACTACACAAAAAAGGCTTAGTGATGTCATCTGCTGTTGGACCAAGTCCACCAGTGATCAACACAATGTCTGCCCAGCCGGAAGCGTCATCCAGGGCGTGCCGGATGTCCTCCGCATTATCACCAACGGAGATCCTTCGCTTCACCCATACTCCAATGCTGTTCAGCTGTTGCGCGATAAATGCACTATTGGTGTCTATCACCTGGCCTATCAAGAGCTCGTCGCCTATCGTAATAATGCAAGCGTTTACAGGATGCCCCATGTTTCAATTCTTTGATAACGATGCAAAGTAAAGAATGCGCGTTAAATAATTTTTGTTTGCAATTGACTGCACTCGATATTTGAAAAAACTTCGTATGTACATCAGTGAAACAAATATCAGGGTTCGCTACGCGGAGACAGATGCCATGGGTGTTGTTTATTATGGTAACTATGCAAGTTACTTCGAAGTGGCGCGTGTGGAGGCGATCAGGCAGTTGGGAGTTTCTTACAAGGATCTTGAAGATGTGGGTATCATCATGCCGGTTGTGGAATTACATTGCCGGTATCTGAGGCCAGCGAAATATGATGATCTGCTCACAGTGCGCACGATTTTAAAAGAATTTCCACGCGAGCATAGAATTGAATTCTTCCAGGAAGTGTACAATGCGGAAGGTAAACAACTCACCACGGGAAGGGTAGTGTTGTATATATTAAAGGCTGCAACCATGGAAAGAACTTCAATTCCTGAAAATCTTTCTCAAAAGCTGCAGCCTTTTTTTATAAAGGAAGATGCTGACCTGTGATGTCATTTACTTGCCGACCATACCGTCAATACTTGCCTTCCCTGGACCGACCAGCAGGATTGTGAAAAATCCGATGACGTACATTGCCGCATGCTCGCCTTCACCAAATACTTCAAGGTTGTGCGCTTTCCAAACCGCAACAAACATCGCTACAATAAGAGGTATGCAAACAAGCCTGGAGAATAAACCCACCATTAGGAATATCGAACAAAAGAACTCAGCAAATATTACAAGCGCAAGTGACACATCGCTTCCAAGTCCGAGAAAATTTATGAATTGATTACTGTATTTGGCAAAGTTTACAAGTTTGTCGTAGCCATGCGGGATCATAAGGCAGGCAAGTCCTACGCGCAGCACAAGCATTGCTACGTTGAAAGCGCCCGCAGAATAATAGGTTGACGTCAGTTTTTTCATAATAGGAATTTTGTCAAAAATAAAGGAGTTAATTTGATACATAAAATGATCTGTTAATCCTTCCGCTTTTCATCGGTTGTTTGGAATGATGTTTGGTTGGAGGGAAAATATTTAGAAACTTTACCCGTTACCGGAAAATGCTTAAGCTTTAATCTCATCAAATGAAGAATGCCTTTCTTATCAGTTCCCTATTGACTCTTAGTGTTGTTACACAAGCGCAACAGACAAGGTATCTCAATGATCCCAATGCCACTTTTGAGCAGGCGAGAGATTATTTTCAAAAGGAACAATACAGTCTTGCATATCCCTTGCTAAAAGATCTTGAACACTCTTTACGTGAATCGGATCGAAGCAACAGGGCATTGAATTACCAGGAGATCAGGTATTATACCACCGTTTGCGCATTGAAGCAAAATGAAGAGCGTGCTGCTTATCAGGCACAGGAATTCATTGACCTGGAAGATAACGCGCCACGTGTTCAACTGATGAGCTTTCACCTGGCGGATTATCATTTCAGAAACCAGGATTACTCAAAAGCGATCACAGCATACGAAGCGGTTAACCCTGCCAATCTGAGCAATGAAGAGGTTGCTGATATGAAATTCAACCAGGGGTATTCCTATTTCACCGTTCAGCGTTTCGATCAGGCTAAGCCGCTGATGAACGCACTTAAGAGCGATGCGAAGAGCGAACATTATGCCGCGGCCAACTATTATTATGGCTATATGGCATTTTATGATAAGAACTATCGCGATGCATTGCAGTCGTTTCGCGTTGTGGAAAAAGATGAAACTTATGGCAAGCTGGTTCCCTACTACATCGCCACCATCATGTATACCCAGGAGGATAAGCAAAAGGCGTTACAGTATGCCAGGTCAAATGTAGATAAGGGTGGTCAGTTCTATGAGCGCGAAATGCGTCAATTGGTAGGACACGGTTTGTTTGAGCAAAAACAATATGCTGAAGCCATTCCATACCTGGAGGGGTACATCAAAACTGCTGAGAAAGTAAGAAGAGAAGACCTGTATGAACTTTCGTTTAGTTATTACCAGACAGGTCAGATTGATAAAGCGATCCAGGGCTTCAGGCAACTTGGAGGAAAGGAAGATTCACTTGCGCAAAATGCGATGTATCTTTTGGGAGATGCATATCTCAAGAAAGGCGAGAAAGCTAATGCAAGAAACGCATTCTTGTTCTGTTCCGCTAACAGCAGCAATCCGCAGCAGCGTGAGATATCAATGTTTCACTATGCTAAGCTTTCTTATGAATTAGGATACCAGGATGTTGCCTTATCGGAATTTCAGAAGTTCCTTCAAACTTATCCCAACTCAACATACTCACAGGAAGCTCAGGAATTACTGGTAGGAGTTCTTGCCAATACAAATAATTATAAAGATGCTTTGGAACTGATCGAGCGCGTTGGGGTGACTTCACCGGTTGCAAGACAGTTCTATGCTAAGATACTTGTGGGACGTGCGGCAGAATTGATCAATGATGGAATGCTGGTTGGAGCGAATGAACTTCTTGCCAAAGCTGAGAAACATCCGGATAATAAACGTGTGCTGCCTTATATAAATTTCTGGAAAGGCGAGATCTCATACAGGCTTAACAGGATTGATGATGCAATTCGATATTTCTATGAGTACCTTAATTCAGGCCTGACTGACGGCGAAGTGAATCCCACCAACGCAAGATACAATCTCGGTTATGCGTATCTTAAGAAAGAAAATTACAGACAGGCATTGGGATTCTTTGAGCAGGTTGTAAAAAATCCGCGTATCAATGCTACGCCATTGGAGCAGGATGCCTATGTAAGAATTGCCGATTGTCATTATATGAACCGCGACTTTAAACGCGCACTTGCGATGTACGACAAAGTGCTTGATTATTCGTGGCCGGCTTCAGATTATGCAAGTTTTCAAAAGGCAATGATCGCAGGAATTAATAATGGAAAAGAAAAGATCAATTTGCTGAATGCTATCAGCAGAAGATATCCGCAGTCGTCTTTGATCGCTGATGCAAATATGGAGATCGCAAGTACATTGCTCTCAAACGAACAATATCGCGAAGCCATTCCCTATCTTAAAAATGTGCTTTCTGATCCTAATGCAGCATTAAAGCCGCGCGCTCATTTAAGACTTGGAATTGCTTATTATAATATTGAAAGTAATGCTGAAGCATTAAAGCAATACACCACGCTGCTGGAACAATATCCCAATTCTGCGGAAGCGCAGGAGGGGCTTGAGAATGCGCGTGTCATTTTTGTTGAAGAAGGTCGATCTTCTGAATACGTAAACTTCGCACGATCGATAGGACAGGAAGTAACTTCTTCCCAGGAGGAACAGCTTGCGTATGAAGAAGCGGAAGTGCAATTCAACAATGGAAACTTTGCAGCGGCCGCCAAAAAGTTTGAAGATTATCTTGTTCGATTCCCTGATGGAAAGAGAGCATTGGAAGCGCTTTATTATAAAAGCGAGATCTATCTAAATCAAAAAGAACTCGAAAAGGCTGTTGAAGGCTATGAAAAGCTTGCGGATCGTGTTCCCCATAAATTTGGTGAGAAGAGTTTACTTCAGGCGGCCCGCATCAATTTCTTTGATTTGAAAAATTATGAAGACGCAGAAAAGTATTTCCTGAAATTGAAAGATCATGCTTCGGGGCAGGAAACCAGGATGGAAGCGATGCGTGGTCTTTTAAGAAGCCAGTTCCAATTAAAAAAATGGAACGAGGCGGTTCCTAATGCCAAAGACCTGCTGGACCAAAAAGGTACAGGTACCGATGATAAGGTGTTAGCCAATATGGTAATGGGCAAATACTACCAGGAAAACAATCAATGTGACCAGGCCATTACAAGTTTCAGAACAGTGGCTTCATTGAGCAAGGCTGCATACGGTGCTGAAGCGCGATACCAGATCGCACAATGTTTCTTTACCCAGAACAGGCTACCGGATGCGGAGAAAGCCGCATTCGAAGTTATCAATAAATCGGGCTCTTATGAAGAGTGGGTTACAAAGGCATATATGCTCCTTGGTGATGTATACTTCAAACAGAAAGATTATTTCAACGCCAAGGCAACTTATCAGAGCGTTGTTGATAATGCGAAGGTTGAAGAGGTCCGTAAGGAAGCAGAACGCAAACTTCAAATCGTGACGGAAGAAGAAGGCCGTGACAGTAAGATTGAAAATCAATAATCCACCCATCAAGTAATAACGATGACTATCAAAGGAATTATTATTAGTACGCTGATCGTTACAGTTGGATTGAGTGCAACCGCACAGGATACTTCGAAAAGACGAACAATAGAGATTACGTCGGCATTCAAACCCGTATTGCGGGAGGCGGCGAAAGTGAACTTCAATGCAAGCGCCCCTCAAACTGATACCACACGCCCTGCGTTGAATTACAGCCTGCCAACAGAAAACCTTGTTTTCGTATATCAGCCGGGGGAGTTGAAGCCACTTGCATTTAAGCCCGATACAAGCAGTTCATGGCCCTTGTCGAACTATATAAAAGTCGGCTTTGGTAACGTGCACCAACCATTTGTGAAAGCGGGTTTCAGCTTCGGTGATGGCGAGCGAACGTTTTATAACATCTTCGCCGATCATTTTACATCAAAGGGCAAGTTGAGCAATCAAAAGCATAGCTATAGCCGGGTTGGTGCAAATGCTACTTATAAAACAGCGAAAGATCTGGAGTGGAATGGAGGCATAGGGTTTACCAATAACGACTACTTCCTATATGGTGCACCGGATACGCTGCCGCTAACCAAGGAAGATCTCAAACAGAAATTTCAATCGATCGACGCAAACATTGCTCTTCGGAATATCACACCAACAGAATTTGGATTAACCTATGAACCGAGTCTCAGAATAAGCGTGTTTGCCGATAAGCATTCAAGAAAAGGATCCGAAGCAAATTCTGTATTAAATGTCCCTGTTACAAAAACGCTTGGAAAAACAACTGATTTCCGGCTTGCTGTGAATGCAGATCTGACAAACTACCGTCGCGAGAATCTGGAGTCGATCAATAATAATATATTCCAGATTCAGCCGGGGCTGCAATTTAAAACACCAAACTTTTATCTGCATGCTGGCCTTACACCTTCATGGGATAATGGTGTTTTTAAAATGCTTCCAAATCTGATGGCAGACATTACCACCAGTGATCAGCGTTTTACGTTGCAGGTGGGTTGGATCGGTTATTACAATAAAGGAAGTTATCAGCGTTTTGCTTCCATAAATCCATGGCTGGCACAACCGGATTCGTTGATGAATGATCGTGTCAACGAAATCTATGCAGGTATCAAAGGCTCTGCAAGTAATCATTTCAGCTATTCTGCCAAAGTGGGCTTGCAGAAGCATCATGATATCGGTTTATTCGTGAATAACACCATCGATCAAAAAGATTTCGTGTTGCGCTACGAACCGGAACTTACCATCGTCAATTCACATGCTGAAGCACAATACACCGTAGGTGAGCAATTCACTGCCAAAGCAGCGATTGATATTCGTTCTTTTACAAAACAAAAGAAGGAGATCGCCGCCTGGGGATTGCTGCCTTTGGAATTCAGCGCATCAATGCGCTGGCAGCTCATGAAGGACCTGTACGTGAACTCCGAACTATGGGCTTTTGACGGAGCCCGGTATATGGGGCTTTCCGGTGAGACATATAAGGGTGAAACAGGTTTTGATCTAAACGCAGGTGTTGAATTCAGGGTCCTCAAAAACCTCAACCTTTGGGTACAATTCAATAACATACTGAACAACAACTACGAAAGATGGCACAGGTATGAAGTTTTTGGTTTCAACGTATTGGGAGGCATCGTCTACTCTTTCAATAATCCAAAGCTTTAAGAGGTTTTTTTATTCAATATAAATATTGTTGCTTCGCAGAGAAATTTATGAGGCGATGATCGAAGTGCTTAAAAGTTACCTGGTTCAGAACAGAAGCATCAGCATTCCCGGGCTCGGCACCATCCTGGTTGACAGGTTGCCGGCCCAATCCGATATTGCTAACAGAAGTATTCGCCCACCTGTTTATCAATTTAGATTCGATAAATATTTTGACGCACCGGATAAGGATTTCTTTACTTTTCTTGCAGCGCAAAAGCAGATTGCAGACTTTGAAGCAATCAAAATATACAACGAATGGGCATACGAATTTAGAAATCGTATCCGCGCCGAGCAGTCGGTGGTTTGGGACGGGGTAGGTGTTTTGCACCAGGATGCCTCAGGAGAGATTTTGTTTGAGCCTGCAGAAACGGCTACACCGCATCTATTCCCGGTTAAAGCTGATCGGGTGATCCGAACTGACGCCGCACATGCGATGATTGTTGGGGACAAAGAGACAACAAGCACCCGGATGACAGAATATCTAAGTGAAGAAAGTCCCCGCAAAACAAATCGCTGGGTCATCGCTGCTGTGATCATTGCCCTGGTTGCAATGGCACTGATCTTCTTCAGATTTAATATTGCCGGTTTTAATATTGAAGCTACTTCGAACCAGCAAAAGGTGAATACGCGATAAGATGATCCATTACAATAAGTGCCCTTTCTGCGAATCGACTGAAATACGTCATCACCTCTACGCAATAGACCACACAGTAAGTAAGAGGCAATTCTCAATATGGTCCTGCCTTTCATGCACGGGAATGTTTACGCAGGATGTTCCTTCTGAAGATGAGATCGGTCAGTATTATCGGTCGGACAATTACATATCACATACAAATACTTCAGAAGGAATTGTCAACACTTTATATCATCGCGTAAGAAAAATAACGCTTGAGCAGAAGAGAAAACTTCTTGCAAAAATCACAAAGAAAAATACCGGAACATTACTGGACATTGGTGCTGGTACCGGTTCGTTTGCATCACATATGAAGTCGGCAGGCTGGAACGTAACCGCCCTCGAGCCCGACAGTCATGCACGTCAGGTAGCATTTCAAACAAACAACATACACCTGTTGCCATCAGAGGATCTTTTCAAATTGAATGCATCAACTTATGATGTTATTACAATGTGGCATGTGCTGGAGCATGTGCATCGGCTGCATGAATATATCGACCAGTGCAAAAAGCTCCTCCTGCCCAACGGTAAGCTCGTAGTTGCGGTTCCGAACTTCACATCTAAGGATGCGTTGCATTATCAGCAATACTGGGCCGCTTATGATGTGCCGAGGCACTTATATCATTTTTCACCGGAGGCAATGAAACAGCTAATGAGCCGACATGGCCTGAGTATACGAAGGATCAAACCAATGTGGTTTGATAGTTTTTATGTGAGTATGCTAAGCGAGCAATACAGGAGCGGACGATCCAACCTGCCCGGGGCCCTTGCGCAGGGACTTTCATCAAACCTTGGAGCTCTGACAAAACGAAAAACTGCCAGCTCTCTCATCTACATTATTGAAGCCTGATCTCGTACAATGCCGGCCATTTTTTTCCGGTAACATAGATTTTCTTGCTCACGGAATCATATGCGATACCATTTAGGAAATCGATCTGTGGATCAGTAGCCTGCATTTCCTGTTGAAGTTTTTTCAGATCAAGTTTTCCAATTACGGAACCTGTGGAAGGATCGATCTTCAAAACATATGATGTCTGCCATTGATTTGCGTAGATGTATCCTTCGATGTATTCCAGTTCATTTAAATTCGGAACCGGACCGTAATTATCTGTAACGGAAAGGGTCTTTACATGCGTAACAGGATCGGGTGTAAAATAAAACAGGTTGCTGCTCCCATCACTCATGATCAGGTACTGCCCATCATTGGTAAGGCCCCAGCCTTCGGTGGGGTAAGTAAACTGTCCGATTTTTTTGAAAGTAACCGGATCATAAATGAACCCGATCTTGCTTTGCCAGGTTAAATGGTAAAGCTTACCATTAAGTATGGTAATGCCTTCGCCGAAATACTGACCGGGTAAATTCACCTTCTTATCAATAACTCCGGTTTCCAGGTCCAGCGGTCCCAGCCAGCTTGTATTTGGCATACCTGTACTTTCCAGCAGTGTACCATTTTCAACTATGAGTCCCTGCGTGAACGAAGCGGTATCATGCGGATATTTATTAACCACCTGATACATAATATTCGGAATGGCGTTCGCGCTGGTATCCATCGATTCGTCATTTGTATCTGATGAATTACAGGATAAAAACAATGCCGTGCTAAGAAAAACGACCAATAATTGCTTCATGTTTTTTTGCTATGCTTCAAAAATACCAAATAGCGTAAACTATAGATAACTGAGGTTCGATTTTAAGTTTTTGATTTTGTTGTTTGCACTTTTTTCTGTTGTTTTACCATACCAATCCTTTGATACATCCCCCAACACCTCGACTAACCTCTCCGCAAACTGTTCAAAGTCCGTATGAATTCCACTTCCATGCTTTCCTATGTAGCACCGTACACCTTGAATGTTGCTACCCATGCGGAATCTCTTTCTTGCAATCACATTATTGTTCACTTATATCGCGTCTGCACAAAAGAACTGTGCATCTACCGACTATCTGCATCTTCAGTTGAAGGAAGATGCGGGTTTAGCCGCGAAGTTGGCATCCCAGGAAGAATACATAAGTAAACGGATACAGTCGCAGCAACGCACATTTGGCATTGAAGGATCATATATCCCGGCACCAGCTGTTATAAGAATTCCGGTGGTAGTTCATGTTTTATATAATTCTGCTGCTCAAAACATTAGCGATGCGCAGATCCACTCCCAGCTAAAAGCATTGAACGAGGATTATCGCAAAAAAAATGTCGATATCTCGAAGGTTCCTGAAATATACCATCACCTTGCCGCTGATTGTTCGATCGAATTCGTGCTTGCGAAGCAGGATCCCTCGGGTAAGCCAACTACCGGCATTGTGCGCAGGCAAACCCCGATACAGGTTTTTGGACTTGATGATCGCATCAAATTTTCATCGCTTGGCGGTGACGATGCATGGGACAGTCAATCCTATCTGAACATCTGGACCGGCAACCTTGCCGGTGGTCTTATCGGGTATTCCAGTCCTATTGGTGGATCGGCACAAAAAGACGGTGTGGTTATTCGCTATGATGCGTTTGGAACAACAGGCAACCTTCGCGCTCCGTTTAATAAAGGCAGAACCGCAACCCATGAAATTGGCCACTGGCTTGGACTTTTTCATATATGGGGCGATGAATACTGTGGTGACGATAAAGTAGAAGATACGCCCCCTCAACATACAGCCAGCCGAGGTTGTCCGTCTGTACTCACTACCTCCTGCAACAATAATGGCAACATGTTCATGAATTTCATGGACCTTACCAATGATGAGTGCATGAATATGTTTACTGCAGGTCAGCGAAAAAGAATGCGCGCGGCTTTCGATCCCGGGGGACCACGAACGGCTCTGCTTGAGTCACTGGGTGCTGTGTCCGTAAACGGTGATACTGAGCATGGAATTCCTTCCGAGGAGCCTTCCCTTGTGCAAACGAACCTGTACCCAAATCCAGCCAGGGATGTAATTTATTTAAGCGTGGATTCACAAATAGGTACAGTGATCAAAGTGACTGACCGTTTAGGGCAGTTGCAGCTTCAGGCGCGTGTTCGTGCTGATGTTCACACAATCAATATTTCAACTCTCAAACCGGGCGTCTACTTCATATCAGGAATTCCCGGACAGCCATCTGTCCGTTTTGTAAAACTGTAAGTTTACAGCTGGTCAATTTTGTTGCTTAATGCCTATATTGTAATCCAATCAATTGCATTATATCACCAAACAACCTGCAAAAAAACTTTTCTGTTATGAGAAAATTTCTCGTTCCAACTGATTTTTCAGAAACTTCCAAGAATGCCGCGCGTTACGCTGTTGAGCTGGCATCAGCAATACCAGACTCCATGATCGTATTGTATAACGCATTCGACAAAGTATCCTATGGGTCTGATGGATCGCCTTTAAGTGAAGACGAAGATGACCGTCGCACCATACTTGAGCAGGCGTTGAAAAATATGGAAATTGAATTGCACACCATATCAAACATTAAGATCGAATACGTTGCCGAAGTAGGGACCAATCTTGTGGAGAATATGGCAAGGTATGTGAAATATTATGGTATCAGTGCTGTTATCATGGGCATTACGGGGGCTACAAGGCTCGAGCAGATCTTCATTGGAAGCAATACATTAAATTTTGTGAACGAAGGAGTTTGCCCGGTGTTGATCATTCCTCCGAATGCTAAATTTGAGAAGATAGAAAATGTGATGTTCATCAGTGATTTCAAAAATGTGGAATACACAACACCTATTACTTCTATCAAGAATATTCTGAACATCTTCAATCCGACCTTGCATATTGTAAATGTGGACAGTGAGCACTATGTAGAACTCACCGATGAATATCGCAGGGAAAGAAATAAACTGGAGAGTTTGTTCGCAGAATTCTCACCTCAATTCTCTTTTATTCGTCTGTATGATTTTTTAGATGCGATCAATAGTTTTTCAAGCGATCGTGACATTGATCTTATCATAACGGTTCCGAGGAAACATTCCATTATTTCAGGATTGTTCAGAACCAGCCATACAAAAAAGCTTGTTTATCACAGCCACATTCCGATACTTGCCGTTCATGAATAATTTTACACACATAAACAACGAAAGCCGCGAATACCGCGGCTTTCAGCATTATAATAGTATAACAGATCTAGCTTCTTCCCATTTGCCTGAGGAACGAAACGTGTGATGCTACTGCATAACGTACACGAGGGTACTCAATATAAGAAATGCCATAGTCCGCACATGCTTTACGGATGATCTTGCTGATCTCCGGGTAATGAATATGAGAGATTTTTGGAAACAGGTGATGCTCGATCTGAAAATTTAATCCGCCTACAAGCCATGACACGAGTCGATTATGGGTAGCGAAGTTTGCTGTTGTCTTAAGCTGGTGGATAGCCCATTCATCTTCCATTTTGCCGGTAACTTCGTCGGGCATCGGGAAGGCGGTATGCTCTACTGTGTGTGCTAACTGGAATACAATGCTTATTACAAATCCGGCAAAGCAGGTGAATACAAGGAAGCCAATTAGCCACGATGTAAATCCAAGCATATAGATGGGAATGGCCACATACAAGGCAAGGTTCAATAACTTGAATCCCCAGAAGCTGATGTGGTCACCAACGCTCATTTTTTTGATAGGGGTAACACCGATGCTCTTCTTAAAATATTTCTGGTAATCAAGTACAAATATCCACAACAGGTATAAAAGCGAATAGAGAACCCAGAAGTACCAATGCTGATATTTATGAAACTTATATTTCTTCTGCGTGCTGCTCATCCGCATCCAGGGTTGAATGTCAATATCATCGTCTACACCGTCAACATTTGTATATGCGTGGTGTATCACGTTGTGTTTAATATTCCACATGAAGCTGTTACCGCCAAGAATATTCAATGAGAAGGCTGCGATCGAATTTACTGTAGGGTTGGTACTAAAGCTCCCGTGTGCCCCATCATGCATTACATTGAAGCCTATTGCAGCTACTACGGAACCTAGCAATAAACATTCGAGAATTGCAAAGAAAGGTGCAGGTGTGAAAAAAACAAGATGCACGTAAATGCCTGCAAAGAGCACTGCAAGAATCAGCGCTTTAGAATAGAGGTTCCAATTACCCGTGGGTGACTTACCCATCTTCTGGAAGTACTCATTTGTCCTGCGTTTCAGCTCTGCATGAAAGGAAGGCTGGACATTGGAAAATTTCGGTGTTGCCATGATCAATAGTTAAAACAGATTGCAAAGGTAATGGTTTCCACCCCTTATGGGTGTTAAAGAAAATAAGTATACTGCTACGTTTCAACCTGGATAAGTGAATCAAGGTTTCGGATACCAATCTTCTTTTCGCTAACAAAACCTTCTGCATATTTTACGCCGATTCTTTTACCAAACATCCTTGCACGCGCAATAACACTGTCGAGGAAATCAGGTGTTGAAATATAGGTCTGGGGTCCATCCTCATCGCCACTGCTGTTGAATTGGGTGGAATAGGCTTCTATCGACTTCATCCTCAATTCAAAAACATCAGATATGTCAATTAAAACATCCGGTTCATGGTACCAGTCCTGGATATAGTGAAGTACGATTTTTGGCCTCCATTTCTCCTGTGGTTCGCCATTGACGTCGAAGGTGTTTATTTTCGCGAGCCCTGAAAGGAAACATGCATCCCGTATAAGCTGGCCTGCCCGCCCGTGGTCGGGATGGCGATCATAGAGTGTGTTTCCGAAAACAATTTCAGGTTTATATTCACGGATCTTAGCGATCAGTTGCAATTGATGCTCTTCATCGTTCTTAAAAAATCCATCTCGCATTTTCAGGTTATCGCGCGCAGAAACGCCCAGGATCTGAGCGGCTTGCGAAGCTTCTGCATACCGGGTATCGATAGTGCCGCGAGTACCAAGTTCGCCCTGTGTAAGGTCAACAATGCCCACTTGTTTTCCGTTACGTACTTCATTTAAGATGGCTCCCGAACAACCAAGTTCTACGTCATCGGGATGAACACCAATTGCCAGTATATCTAGTTTCATTGCCCAAAAATAATCTGTAATTGATAATTCGTAATCTCTAAATCAAAATCATAAATCAAAGAGGCTTAAATTCGCACTCGCTACTTTGCATTAATTATTAAAACATTACGAATGTCATACGATGTAATTGTATTAGGAAGCGGACCTGGTGGCTATGTTGCGGCCATTCGTGCGTCGCAGTTAGGACTTAAGACCGCGATCATTGAAAAAGAAAGCCTGGGAGGAATTTGTCTTAACTGGGGTTGCATTCCCACCAAGGCGCTGCTGAAGAGTGCATCCGTTTATGAAAATATAAAACATGCCGCTGACTTCGGTATTGAAGCATCGGGTACTCCAAAGTTCGATGCTGTTATCAAGCGAAGCAGGGGTGTTGCAGATAAGATGAGCAAGGGAGTTCAATTCCTGATGAGAAAGAATAAGATCGATGTGCATATGGGATTTGGAAAGATCACCGGCAAAGGTAAGATCGAAGTGACGGCACAAGACGGTACAAAAAAAACTGTTGAGGGTACAAACATCATCATTGCAACGGGAGCAAGATCACGCCAGTTGCCATCAATGCCTATCGATGGTAAAAAGATCATCGGTTACCGGGAAGCAATGGTATTGCCCCAGCAACCTAAATCGATGATTGTTGTAGGTAGCGGTGCGATAGGTGTTGAGTTCGCATATTTTTATAATGCGATGGGAACGAAAGTGACTATCGTAGAATTCATGCCAAGGATTGTTCCCGTTGAAGATGAAGATATTTCGAAGGAACTGGAAAAGAACCTGAAAAAGAACGGCATTGACATTCTGGTGAACAGCGAAGTGACTAAAGTTGACACCGGGGGCAATGGTGTGAAAGCAACCATCAAAACGCAAAACGGCGAAACCTCACTGGAAGCCGACATCCTCCTTTCTGCGGTAGGTATTACGTCTAACATTGAGGGAATCGGTCTGGAAGAAACAGGTATCAAAACCGAAAAAGGCAAGATCACTGTAGACAAATATTACCAGACCTCCGTTCCCGGAATTTATGCAATCGGTGATTGTGTTCCGGGGCAGGCACTGGCGCATGTGGCTTCTAAAGAAGGCATTGTGTGCGTCGAAAACATCGCCTTCAATCTTAAAAAATACCACCATCAGCCAGAACCGATCGACTATGGTAACGTTCCCGGATGTACTTATTGCACGCCGGAAATAGCTTCCGTTGGCTTAACTGAAAAACAGGCGAAAGATGCCGGCTATGAGATCAAAGTGGGTAAATTTCCATTGAGTGCATCCGGAAAGGCCAGTGCAGCGGGGCATACAGAAGGTTTCGTAAAAGTGATCTTTGATGCGAAATACGGTGAGTGGCTGGGTACACACATGATCGGGTACAATGTAACTGAGATGATCGCGCAAACCGTGACAGCGAGGAAACTTGAGACCACTTACCATGAAGTACTCAACAGCATCCATCCGCACCCGACCATCAGTGAGAGCGTGAAAGATGCGATTGAAGTTGCTTACGGCGAGGCAATACATCTTTAATAAATTAAATTTGTTATGGGAATCGGAGATTGGAATCTGTTTTGATTTCATTTACCGGTTCCCATTTTTATATAAGCACATGAAATATTTTCTGAGCATATTATTGCTGTTAGTTTGTACTGCGGGTTTTGCGCAAAATGCGGCTCCATCTTTCTCTGTAAAGTGGGCCCCTGCATCTCTTGGCCTGGGTAAGATAACGATCGGAGGTGAATACAGTTTTCATCCCAAACGCTCCATTCAGCTGGTTGTGGGCATACCTGCCACGATCACCCATAACATTGATTACGATGGTACAGACAGCGATGTCAAATTCAAAGGAACTTCCGTCCTGCTTGGTTTCCGGAACTACCTCGGAAAAAAGAATGCAGCAGGTTTATACCTCGAGCCATACCTGAAATATTCCCGTCAGGAAGGATGGGGATTACTGGAAGGGCGGTTGATGAATGAGAAAGCGGTATTTGATACGAAAGCCGAGTATTCAGGTTATGGAATAGGTGCGCAACTCGGTTACCAGTTTGTAATTTCGAACCACTTCGTTATTGACCTATATTTCGTTGGACCGGAAGCGAACATCAGCACGTTCAAAACTGTAGCCAACGACAGGACATCCAATCTTCCCTGGACCGAGCAACAGGCACGCGAGGCAGAAAGAGACATTGTAGATGTTATCGAAGATGTGCCTTACCTGGGCAAGCGTACTGATGTCCGCGTAGATGCCGCCAAGAAACAAGTGACACTCGATTACGATGGATTTGTTCCATCCTTAAGGTTCGGAGTGTCTTTTGGATGGAGATTCTAAGATCCACCACAATAATGTGCATATGAACCTGTCAATTTGGGAAAAGCAATCTTTTTTTGCTCCCGCAGACTGCCTTATTATTGGAAGCGGTTTCGTGGGACTTTGGTCGGCATATTGGCTGAAGAAAAAAGATCCCCGGTTGCGGATAACCATTTTAGAAAGAGGACTAATACCCAGCGGTGCAAGCACCCGAAACGCGGGATTTGCGTGTTTCGGAAGTCTCACAGAATTGCTGGCGGACGCCGATATCATGGGCATCGACAGAACCCTGGAATTGGTAGAAATGAGATATAAGGGAATTGAACGTATCCGAAAAACATTCCCCGGGAAACAGATTGATTTTGAGCCATCCGGTGGATTTGACTTACTCACAGATAAAGACAGGCAGCAATATTCCGATCTGGACAGTAGGATTGAATGGCTTAACAGGCAGTTGAAAACGATCACGGGAAATAAAGCAACTTTTCAAGTGGTCAGTGAGCGGATCAGTGAATTGGGGCTAACCGGGTTCTCGACAATGATTGAAAACCGTTTCGAAGGTGGATTGCACTCGGGTAAGTTGTGCCAGCAGCTTCTTGCACTCGTGCAGGGAATGGGTGTCACAATCCTCAACGGAATGGATGTTACCACCCTGGAACGTTCTTCTGATGGTTTCATAGCCCACCTCAGCCAGCTACCTGAATTAATGGCATTGCAGGTGCTGATATGCACAAACGCATTTGCGACGAAATTGCTTCCTGACATAGAGGTGGTGCCAGCGAGAGGGCAGGTTTTGCTGACATCTCCCATAGAGGATCTTCCCTTGAAGGGCACATTCCACTATGATCATGGATACTATTATTTCCGAAACCTGGGTGACCGCATTTTGCTCGGAGGTGCTCGCAACAAGGACTTTTTAAGTGAACAAACACTTGAAATCGAGACCACAGGCGTGATCCAGACCGAGTTAGAGCGTTTCCTTTCTGAACACATCCTGGCCGGCCGGGAATATCACATAACCGATCGATGGAGTGGAATAATGGCGATGGGTCCTGAAAAACTGCCGGTGATCCGCCAGGTGGAAGACGGCCTGTTTTGCGCTGTCCGTATGAGTGGAATGGGAGTCGCCCTGGCGCCGATAGCAGGTCAGAAAATTGCCCGCATGATGCTTCAATAACTCATCCAACCTGCATTTCCTGTTGATAATTGGTGTATTCCGCCAACGTCGTAAACCGTAATTTGTATCGGTATTCTTCTATATTTGCCATCCTCAAAATTGAAAATTGTGCGTTTAAAGAGTCTGGAAATAAAGGGTTTTAAAAGCTTTGCTGATAAGACCGTTGTGAATTTTGATGACAATATCACCGGAATTGTTGGTCCGAATGGTTGCGGCAAGAGCAATATCATTGACAGCATTCGTTGGGTGATCGGGGAGCAGAAGATCAGTCACCTAAGGTCTGAAAATCTTGACAGCCTTGTTTTCAATGGTTCGAAAACCCGCTCCGCGAGCGGTCTTGCCGAGGTGAGCCTGACGTTTGAAAATACCCGCAACCTATTGCCTACTGAATTCAATACTGTAACCATAACCCGCAAGTTCTACAAGAGCGGGGAAAGTGAGTACCGGTTGAACGATGTAAGTTGTCGATTGAAAGATATTCAGAACCTGTTCATGGATACAGGTGTAAGCACCGACTCTTATGCCATCATTGAATTAGGAATGGTGGATGATATCATCAAGGACAAGGATAATAGTCGGCGCCGTATGCTTGAACAGGCCGCTGGTATCACTATATACAAAACGCGTAAGAAGGAAGCAAAACAGAAGCTAGACGCCACAGAGCAGGATCTGGCGCGCATTGAAGATCTCTTGTTTGAGATCCATAACCAATTGAAGTCGCTCGAGAACCAGGCTAAAAAAGCAGAGAAGTACTATGAGATAAAAAAAGAATATCGGGAGATCAGTATTGAACTGGCCAAAGCTTCGCTCGAAGGTTTCAATCTTACCTATCGAACACTTAATGAGCAAACTGAAACCGAAACCGATAAGAAATTAAAGCTCGAATCTCTGATCGCCAATGAGGAAGCTTCCATTGAACAGGAAAAAGTTGGTTTCATTGAAAAAGAGCGGGCTCTCCAATCGATGCAACATGAGTTCAATGAACTCTTGCAGAAACTACGTACCCGGGAGAATGAAAAGAACCTTGCGTCGCAGCGACTTAACTTCCTGAAAGAAAAAGAAGAGAACCTAACCGACTTCCTCCAGAAAAGTGAAGGACAGTTAAAAGGACTCGAAGAAAGCATTGAATTCACACAGTTGCAGGTGGAGGAGGAGCGTTCGAAGCTGGAAGGATATGAAGAGCAATTGGAAAACTTGCGTGAAAGTGTTGATGAGCGCCGGATCACTTTTGATGAGAAAAGAAAATATGTTGACAGCCTGCGAGGCGAGAATTTAAACATGCAACGAAGCCAATTCGATGCTGAAAAGAAAGTAGCAGTTGCCGATACTTCCATTCAAAATATGCAGCAGGCAATTCAACGCATGGAAGAAGAGCGGGAGATCAGGAATAGCCAGGCAAAGCAACTCGAAGAGGAAAGGTATTCTCGCGAGCAGGAGTTGGAGCGCAGAAAGCAGGACCTGCGACAATTACAGGATCAGCATGAGCGTACGAAGGAGCAGATCTTACAGACTCAATCGAACATGGAATTGCTCAGACAGGAACTTGCTGAAGAGAATCGTAAACTCGATGCAAAACGCAATGAGCACGATCTTCTCAAAAGCCTTATTGATTCTATGGAGGGTTATCCTGAAAGCGTCAAATTCCTGCACAACAATAAGAACTGGAATTTTACATCACCGGTTTTGTCGGACATCATATATGTAAAAGAAGAATACCGCGCTGCTGTAGAGAATGTGCTTGAACCCTACCTCAATTATTATGTGGTCAACGATCTTGCGGAGGGTATGCAGGCCGTTCATTTATTGGATGAAAACAAGAAAGGTAAAGCGAACTTTTTCCTTCTTGATAAAGTGAATGCTGCGGTAATGACAGACACTCATGCGGTGCCGGGTACGATATCAGCACTTGATGTAATTGAAGTAGATGAACAATATCAACAACTCGCGCAACAGTTATTAGGCAACGTATTCATCGCGGAGAACGAAGATGCTTTGCAAAATAGCAATGGGTCTGTAATTCTTGAAAAGACAGGTAAATATGTAAAAGGAAAGTATAGTTTAACTGGTGGTTCCGTAGGACTGTTCGAAGGAAAGAAAATTGGTCGTGCAAAAAACCTGGAAAAATTAAGAGAACAAATAACTCAACAGGAGAAAGTTGTTTCTGACCTCAAAGCTTCCATTCAGGAAAAACATAATGAAGTTATCGCCTATAACGAGCAACTGAAAGAAACTGCTATAAAGCAGGCGCAGGATGATATTAACCGACTGACCAATTTAGTATTCTCACTGCAGAATAAAATGGAGAACATTCAGTCGCTTCAAAGCAGCTCCCAGTCGAGGTTAGAGGAGATGCAATTAAATCTCGAAGAAACGATTGCTTCGATTGAAGGAACAAGAGGTGAATGGACCAAGCTGGTAAGTAGTCTGAATGAGTTGAAAGAAAAGTTGCAGTTTGCTGAAGCGGAATTCAAAGACGCCGAGAGATCGTATACAAACGTGCAGGCAGAATTCAATGAATTTAACTTGCAGGTGACACGTCAGCAGAGTCGCATCAACGGTCTCTTGCAGGAAAAGCAGTTTAAAACGAATCAGCTGAATGATCTCCGACAGCAGATAGATACTAATGCAGCGCAATTGAAGGTGACAGTGGAAAGTATCAGCGAAAGCGAGATCGCACTTCAATCAGCAGAACAAAGTCTTGTTGAACTCCTGCGTCGAAAGGAGCAGGATGAGAAGATACTTAATGAAGCTGACCAGGCATATTATAATATACGCAATGCACTTGGTGAAAAGGAAAGTGAATTAAGGCATAAGGTCAAGGAGAAGGAGATGATTGAGCACTTGCTCAGCGAGATCAAGGACAAGCTGAACGATCTTAAATTACATCTGGCGGGAATGAAAGAGAGGTTGAGTGTTGAGTTTCGTATTAATCTCGATGAGATCATTGATCAGCCTCGCATTGGTGACACACCTACTGAGGAACTGCAGGAAAAAAGTGACCGGATGAAGAAGAGGTTGGAAAACCTCGGCGAAGTCAATCCTACTGCGATAGAAGCGTTCACAGAAATGAAGAAGCGTTATGAATTCATCCTGGAACAAAAGAATGATCTCGTAACTGCAAAGGACAGTCTCCTGCAAACCATCCAGGAGGTGGAAGCCACAGCTAACCAGCAGTTCCTTGATACGTTCAATAGTGTACGCGAGAATTTCCAGAAAGTATTTAAGGCGTTATTTACCGAAGACGATACGGCGGATCTCGTTTTGGAGAACCCCGAAAACCTGGCTGAGACAGGAATAGATATCATTGCGAAGCCAAAAGGGAAGCGACCTTCATCGATCACGCAATTAAGCGGAGGCGAAAAAACGCTCACGGCTACGGCACTGTTGTTTTCTATTTATCTGATCAAGCCTGCACCGTTTTGTATTCTTGACGAGGTAGACGCGCCGCTTGACGATGCGAATGTTGGAAAGTTCACCAATATGATCCGGAAGTTTAGTGAAGAAAGTCAGTTCATCATCGTTACACACAATAAACAAACAATGAGCGCGGTGGATGTGATATATGGAGTAACAATGCAGGAGCCCGGTGTGAGCAAACTGGTGCCTGTTGATTTCCGCAATTTGAATTGATGTTTAAGCTATAACTTATTGAGTATAAGAGTGGCCGGGTTTAAAACCCGGCTTTTTTGTGGACTTAAGGAAACAAAACTGGTAAAGGGTTTTTCTGATCAGGATGTATTTCGAGTGGGTTCAGGCGCGGCATGTTTTTTTTGCACGGGCAGGTAGAAGCACAAATCCTATCACGAAAAATTCCAGATTATGAATACATCACCTAGGCGTATCTCCTTTAAACTCATGAAGTTTCCTCTTAGATGATCGCGAATTTGAACTTTGGTCAATGTCAGCCTTGAGATTAATCATTTCACTTAAGATGCATTGTCATAATTGACGGATGTGAAGCGGCTTAGCTTTGCTGTATCATTTAAACGTTAATTAAACAACTACAAGAAAATGAAAACTTCATTTCGCAATCAACTCAGGAGAGCTGTGCTCCCTATAGGCCTGGTAATCGCCTCTTTCTCTTTCAACACAGTAAATGCACAAACTAATTATTCCGCTTCAGCTGCTAAGACTGTAATCGAAGGTACTTCAAACATTCACGACTGGACAATGCAATCATCTAAAGCAACAGCTACTGCAGTAGTTACTCTTGCTTCTGGTGCCGTATCAAATATTAATTCGATCAGCGTTGTAATCCCTGCTGAAAGTCTGAAGAGCGAGCATGCTCAAATGGACAAGAATTCATACAAAGCTTTAAAGACAAGCAAAAATCCAAATATCACTTTCACTTCAGCTTCTTCAACTGTTAAGCCTGCCGGCGATAACAAATTCACCGTAGTAAGCCGTGGTAAATTAAATATCTCGGGTGTTACCAAAGATGTTGACCTGGTTGCAACTGGTGTTGTAAATGCCGATAAGACCATCACATTAAATGGTAGCTACAAATTCAAGATGACTGATTTCTCCGTTGAGCCTCCTAGCTTAATGATGGGCGCAATCAAAACCGGAAATGCAATTTCTGTGAAATACAATCTTACTCTCAAAGCACACTAAACACTCACTATATTTTTAAAAATTTAAGCGACTACTTATGAAATATTCATTATCGACAAATGCGAAAAACCTTATCGTTGCCGCTCTCATGATTATCCCGGCAATTGGTTTTGGTCAGGAATTTAAAAGAGATCTGAAAGAATTTTACGGACGTCCTGCATACTGGACTCCACACGATCAGCGCGGTATCAACATGTTTGAGACTTCTAAGGATGACAGCATTCCTTACGAAGGACCACGCGTACGCTTCGGAGCTGGCTTTACTCAGCAGTTTCAGAACCTGAAGCATTCGAACACATCGACTCCTGTTCAACCTCTTTATGAGATGGGACCTGGATTCAACCTTGCACAGGCTAACCTGTTCATGGACATTCAACTGGCAGACGGTATCAGACTTGACGTTACAACTTACATGTCTACACGTCACCACAACGAAACATGGGTTAAAGGTGGTTATATCCAATTCGATAAACTTCCGTTCCGTGGACGTTTCTGGAGCAATCTGATGGAAGTAGCTACCATCAAAATCGGTCACTTCGAAGTAAACTATGGTGATGCACACTTCCGCAGAACTGATGCAGGTGATGCGATCCGCAACCCATTCATCGAGAACTACATTGTTGATGCGTTCTCAACCGAAATCGGTGGTGAAGTTTACCTGAAGAAAAATGGCTTCTTTGCAATGATCGGTGCTACTAACGGTACAATCAACTCTTCAATCGGTAAGCAAGCTGCTGACGCTACAAAAGATTCTACAAAGAATCCTGCAGTTTACTTCAAAGCTGGTGTTGACAAAACTTTGGCTAGTGGTCTGCGCGTAAGAGTTAGTGGTTCTGCATATTTGAACAACAAATCTCAGCGTAACGTGTTGTTTGCTGGTGACCGTGCAGGTTCTAACTACTGGGGTGTTATGGAGCCAAAAGGTGCAGATCTTAAAGCTAACTTCACTTCAGGACGTTTTGCTCCTGGTTTCTCAAGAAACGTACAAGCCTTCATGTTGAACGGTTTGGTGAAATATGGTGGTGCAGAAGTATTCGGTACTTATGAAACCGCAAAAGGTAACGCAGGTACTGCTGTAGATTCTGAAAAGCGCACAATGAACCAGTTCGCAATCGAAGGTGTTTATCGCTTCGGAAGAAATGAGAATGTGTTTGTTGGTGCACGCTACAACACAGTAAATTCTGAACTCGCTGGTTACACAGATAAAGTTGACATCAATCGCGTTACATTCAGCGCAGGTTGGTTCCTCACAAGAAACGTTCTTTTGAAAGGTGAAATCGTAAATCAGAAATACGAAGGATTTAAAGCTACTGATATCCGTAGCGGTGGTAAATTCGATGGATATGCTATCGAAGCTGTTATCGGATTCTAAGCGAATAAGGGTGTATTATGTGTAAATAAAAAGCCGGATGAAATTTCATCCGGCTTTTTTAATAAATTCAATTACTACTACGAAATGAATACATTAATTCTCATAATGTTCTATCACTTCTTCAATATGCCTGATGCGCAGATTGCAGAGAAGTGGATAGTAGAGAGAAGCAGTGTGTTTACGATCGAAGGAAAATCAAACGTTGCAGATTTCAAATGTCAGACCTCTGAGTATCTCAACAAAGATACCATCACGATCATCAAAGCAGAAGACCCTACCGTACCTCTTACATTTAATGGCGGACTGAACGTAATGATCCGATGGTTCAATTGTGAGCAACAGGTGATGACGAAGGAAATGTATAGGACCCTCAAAGAAAAGGAGCGTCCCCGTATGACCATTCAATTGGTAAATGTGGGGAGGTTTACGAAACACGGTCAGAAAGTACTCGGTGTTGTGGACGTAAATATGGCCGGAGTTACAAAAAGATTTGAGATCATGTTCCAGGTTAGCTACCCAGACAAAAATCACCTTACATTTTCAGGCATTCGGCAACTGAATTTTTCTGATTTCAATCTGAAGCCACCAAATAAATTGGCGGGCCTTGTGAAAGTGGAGGAGGAGATTCTCGTTCGGTTTAAAATTAGTATGCGTACTGCAGGCTGACCTGTTGTTATTATATTCGTCGCACATATGAAAAAAGTTATCATTTCTCTTGCTATCGCTTCCATCGTGCTTCTGATAATGAGCATCATCATGCTGAAGCTTTCTATCTATCTGTTTCCATCTGTAACCATGGAATATCTCAGCCCGGTGTTCAGGAATGCAGGTAAGATGAATTGGTTGTTTTATGTGCATCCAATCATAATAAGTATTGCACTTAAGTGGTTTTGGGAAAGATATAAAAGTGACTTCCGCGGACACTTCCTCTGGCGTGCATTTGAAGTGGCACTTACTTATGGCATTGTAGCAATGATTCCTGTACTGTGGCTGACCTTCAGCGCAATTGATGTTTCGTTGCAAATGATACTTACATGGCTGCTTTATGGATTTGTACAGGCTTTCTCCGCTGGGGTGGTCTATGCAAAATTGAATCCCTGATCTTGCTGATCACCAAATGATCTTTGCTATTTTTCCATTTGAACCTGCAAGGAAGATGGCTTTTCCCTTCTTCGATTTTCGAACTACGTGGTAGGATGTGCGACTGATGTTTCTCCACGTTATGCCACCATCATCTGAAATATCAACACCGCTTGTACCACAAGCAACGAGGCGATCTTTATCGATGTACTCTACGCTGCTTTTATATCCGAGGGGTCCTCTTCTTGGTAATTGCCAGGTCTGTCCGCCATCATTGGAATAAGCACTGTTACCAGCGGTTGCACTATCTGAGGCGAAGTCACCTCCAACAATGTAAATTGTATTTCCTCCTTTACGACGTTTCCAATCAAGCACTGCAACAGAATTTGCCCCGGTGGTTTCTTTTCCCTGCACTATGGGGATATCGATAGGGTTGCCTTTCCAAAATAACCTGGAACGCAATCCGCCGGTTACAAAACAGGCCTCATCAAGATCACGTGCGCGAATGTTCGTACCGCTCGCTGCGAAACATGCTTCGCCACTATCTGCAACAGGAAGATTTTCGAAAGGAACATCCTGCCAGCTGTTTCCGCCATCAAAGGTCCTTGCAATGAAAAACCTGCCGTTTATAGGATCACCAAGTACAATCCCGCTTCGTTCATTCCAAAACTCCATTGCATCGAGAAACATTCCTTTATTATTGTTTTCATATACATGCTTCCAATGTTTTCCTCCATCTGTTGTTCTGAGTATTACTGCAGGTTCAGCGATTGCAATGATCACTGCGGTATTTTTGTCAAACGCTTCAATATCCCGGAAATCGCGGTCTTCAAATCCTTCCACAACAGTATAACTCCAGCTTTGCCCTCCATCCGTTGAAAGACCCACTGTGCCTTTGCTTCCGCTGATCCAGGCTACCTTGTTATCCACTACGCTTAAGCCTCTTATGGATATTTTTTTTGACGAATCCAATATAGATATCTGCTGAGCCTTCAACATTGCTGGCAACGCCAGTAACAAAACCAGTATAATGTTTTGCATGTAACTAATTTATCGCTTTGCGAAGTTCATCAAGAGACACCAGGCCATTTTTCTTCCAGCTCAGTTGCCCGTTTTTATAGATCAGAAATGTAGGAAGCGCTTCTACCTCGAGTTCTTTCATTACTTGTGTAGCGGCATCAGCATCGATGCGAACCAGGCGGGCATTTGAAGGAAGTGAACGTTCAAGTTCCTGAAGTACTGGCTCCATCTTACGGCAGGGCGGACACCAGGGGGCACCAAAATCGATAAGAACAATCTCAGCACCTGTGGTGTAACTCTGATATTCTTTCATACTTATTTGCGTTGTCTTCGCAGTTTCCTCGAACGCAAGACCTGCCGCTTTCCAGCCATTGAAGCCTCCTTTCAGCTCTATAACTTTGCTGAAACCCTGTTCTCGCAGATATTTCGCAGCTGCCGTGCTTCGCGGCCCGCTGGCACAATAAACATAAACGGGTTTTTGTTTGTCGAGATAATCGGTTCTTCGTGCGAATTCTTTTCGCTCCAGCCAATCTGCATGAAGGGCATTGGCAATATGTCCTTTCCCATACTCCTGCGCTGTTCTCACATCCAACAGCTGGGCAGGTGAGCGGGTGATTTGTTCTGCAAAATCCGGTGCTGACACAGGCTGCGCAAAAAGCGACGCCGAAATTATCAGGGTGAACAGGAGGAGGGTATATTTTTCGAAAACCATGTTGATTGATTGTTCGATAAAATAAAGGCTTTATCGGCTATAAACAAAAACCCCCGAACATTGTCGGGGGCAGTTCTTTCAGTCGACCAACCATAATTGTTTCATCGGTACAGGACTTTTGTTAGAAACTCGGTCTACTCCGGTCTGGGTTTTCAGGATATCGACTGGGTCTTCCACGTGATACTGATTTTCATGGTTTTTCGGATCTTGAATCAGTTATTTACACGGTTGTTCTGGATATTCGGATGATCGGTGCAACCTCTTGCTGAATGATCTCCTTGTTTTTCAAAGGATCTGGTTAACAGATCTGGATTTTGTTAGTCCCTCACAGTATATTGGATTCAACGAGCACAAATTTAGGGCGCTTACTGTTGTTTCGCAAGAGCATTATTGCTCAATTCTACTGCTTCAGTTATTACCCGTGCGCATCGTAATCTATCCGGATCTTCCCACTAATGTTACTACAGGTGGATAGTATAATTACTATGTAAATCTTCGGTTAGCCTGGATCGTTAGAACGCTTTCTTGCCGCTTTTTAACGGCGGTAGTTTGAAATCATCCAGTGCGCTTTCTTCTGCAATCAACTTTTCGATCTCATCCCATTTCCTTGGTACAAATGCCGATAACAACTCATAATCCTTTTCTTTTATCAGGAGGTCATCTTCAATTCTTACGGCGATACCCCACCAGCGTTTGTCGCAGGGACTGTTTTCAGGAATGTAAATTCCAGGTTCGATCGTAATGACCATATCTTTTTTCAATCTTGTATAAGTTCCGCGATCGTGCACGTCAAGACCAATATGATGGCCGAGTCCGTGTGGGTAATAACGGTTGACCTCTTCTTTCTTTTTGATGACACCGAGTTTCAACAGACCGTTAGCTATTACTTCGGTTGCTGCTTTATTCAATTCGTTCCATGATGCACCTTCCTTTGAAAGCCTGAAAGCCGCTTCCTGTGCATCGTACACGAGGTTGTAAATTACCTTCTGATCATCGGTGAACCTGCCGTTCGCGGGAATTGTCCTGGTCACGTCAGCAGTGTAACCATGATATTCCGCTCCAACATCCATAAGCAATAGCTGCTGCCCGACATTTGTCCGGTTATTCTCCACATAATGCAGTACACATCCATTGTTTCCTGCGCCTACGATGGAAGGATAGCCTACAGATTCGGCACCGTATTTTTTATGAACGTACTCATGAAGACCCTGAACTTCTGTTTCAGACATATTTGGTCTTACTGCTTTCATTACTTCGCGTTGTCCTACACATGAGATCTCTACTGCCTTTCGAAGCAGGTCCATCTCTTCGGGGGTTTTAACTTCCCGCAGTGACGCTGTCAGCTGATAAAACAAGTTGCCTTTGAAACGTTCATCCTTTTGCAGGTCTTCCGGCATATTGGTTTTTTTAGCGAACTGCTCAATAAGCTCATAAAGATCCGCCCTGGAGTAAGGATTATCGGCGACGCCTTCCGGGAGATTGTCAACGAGGATCTTTTTGAACGCCGTAAAATCTACCGGTAATTCTGCGAAAGCTGCTCCATCAAACGATGCAGTGATACCTAATTTTTCCTTTGCTCCTTCCGCACCCATCCTTATCCCGGTCCATTGTTCTGCTCTTGAATCCTTGCGCTGAACAAATAAAATTTCCTGAACCTGCTTCAATTCGCCGACGGTTTGTGGTTCTTTGAAAATTATCAGCATTGAATTGGGCTCTTTGTACCCGGAAAAATAATACATGTCGGGATTTGCATGGTACACATACTCCACGTCATTTGAATACGTGCGTTGTGGATAAGCGAAGATGACTGCAACTGAACTATCAGGCATTATCTTTCGGAGTGCGTCGCGCCGTCCGGCGTGAAATGATTTGTCAAGGTAGTCCTGGGGCAGAAACTCTTTTTGGGCAAAGCATGATCCAACGCCGAACACAAAAAGCATAGCAAGAACAATCGGTTTCATGGTGAGTTGTTGAAGGGCTAATATATGTAAATGGAATCACGTACACATGGTATTTTATGCAGCCGGTAGCTGGTACAAATACCCGATTTTTATTGGTTTGCAATATTGTCCCCAGTTGTTGCGATTTTCATAGAGTAAATTATATAACGGTGAAAGACACCCTGGTTAAGCTTCTGCCCCTGATCTCAACAATCGTATTCATACTCCCGGCACTTACGATAACACTGCGCAGACTTTGGTCTGTGACCTTTTTTAAGATGTTTGGTATTTATGGATTGATGGGCGCGGCCCTGACATCATTAGATATGTCGACCATCGATCCGCTGATCATCGAAAGGGTAGGATTGATTTACAACATGATCGACATTCCATATGTAATGCTGATGATATTTATTATCTCAAAAAATGAACTTGTGAAGCGAGTGATCATCTTATCAGTAGTCCTGTATATTTTTCTGCAGCTCGTATTTTATTTCCGTGAGGGAATGAATTACGCCGCTATCAAGATATCGCTTGGTTATGGATTGAGCATTGTGTTATTAGCTGTCATATTTACGCTGCTTAATTTCTTTCGAAGGATGGGACTCACATCAAGACAGGTTGCATACATCGTAATATTGTCTGCTTTGATGTTTGATTACGGAACCTTTATTGTCATCTATATTTTTGATTATTATGTCACCGGTTATAATATCACTGATAACCTGGTGATCTACTACATTTCTTCCATTATCGCGATGACGATTGGCACTGTCGGTTTATGGGTGCCAAATAGATCTTCGGAGTTAAACCCGCGAGTTAATAGCGATTATAGTAGAATTTAACGGTTCGGGTTCTGCCGGTAACTTTTTCCGCGAGCTGCATGATGTACACCCCTCCAATCAAACTGCCGGAGTTTATAGTGATCAGATTGATCCCGCGTTGCATAGCTGTATTCTTCTGCAGCACTACTTTGCCTAATGGATCAATGATGCGTATGATTGTGGGTGTCTGTATCGAAGAATAGGCCTCTGTCTGAATATTGCCGTTCTTATTGGTGTAAACCCGGAAGCTCTCCCTGTTGTCAATTCCTCCGATACCCAAACGTAACACTGCGGATTGATGCCGCTCGCCGGCAATGTCTGTAACAATGATCCTGTACGCGTTTCCGGTCGACGCTTCAGCATCGCTGTATATGCCCTGATAAAGATTGGCAAACGAAGTCGTCTGATATAAATTTTCAAATGGTCCACCATTCTTACTTACCTGCAGCTGAAGCTTACTGAACGAGAGTTCGGAATTGAGTTCCCAATGCAATGTTGATGCACTGCCATTTCGCGAAAGTCTGAAAGAGCGAATGGGTACAGATAGCAATGCTGAATTACAGTCCAGGATGTTGAAGTCAAGAGCTTGCAGATCGCATCCGTTATTTGTCTCAACAACTACACGGTATACTCCGGACTCAAGTTCTCCCAATTCGATGTTGGGCGAAGTTGTATCAGTTGCATATACGTAATGATCTGCATTATCAAAAGTCCCACTGCTGTCAGTGTCTCTCGCAAGAAGATAACGCATAGGGAAGACCTGCGAATAATTCGCTTCAAGTATATGAACCACTGCATAGCCTTTCACTTCGCAACTCAAAGGCTGCACTACTGAAAGGCCTGCTGTGAACAATGGCACATTTCCCGGTGTATTGTTTTTATCACCTGCACTTTGATGAGGATCTTTTAGCCACCCGCAGCCACCGTCAATTCGTCTCGAATAACTGTTATTACGACCCTGCGCTTCACCTATGATCTCGTATCGAACGTTCATGTCATCCAGGTCGAAAGTCCACGGCGTACATCCAGGAACAGCCGCAGTTGTTATTGTTGACGAAGGTTCCGGATTACGTGCAATCGCATCTACGATCTCGCGATTGGCGTTGAATAAAACGAGTTGCTCACCTGCTCCGCCGCCATCACTCATAAAGCCATCGCCCGTGGTTGGTATGGGAGCACTGGTAATACCGCCCCGATTCCAGTTGAGGTCCGCAGTTATAGTTCTTGCCAGGTTGGCACATCCCATCATAATGACTTCGCGCCCTGCGAGCACGTAATGATCGCCAGGCATTAACACAGTAGGTGAGGGAATGGTAATGGCGTAGTCGCCGTCGGTGATCACCCAGCAACCAATGTCCACGGGACCTGGTCCGAAATTCAAAAGTTCTACAAACTCTGCAGTGGTGCCACATGAAGTGCCGGGCCAGGCAAGATATTCATTGATAAGTACACGTCCCTGCGCCTGCACAGAGGGGGAGATTAAGAGAAATGCTGCTACTACGGGCAACTGCGCGAGATAACGCAGAAGCTTTCTGGCTTTCATCACGGTATAGGATTTGGTCTCAAACAATCGGACAGTAACTACTCAATTATTGCAAAGGCTTTTTCCTTCACGTAAGGTCCGCCTGGATAGCGGGCACTGTAATCAAGGTTGAGCCAGTATTGTCCGTTTGTTTCATGAAAATAAATATTTCCGGCAACTTCCTTTCCAAACAACTCCTGGATGGCAAGTTGAACTTTCTCAAATTCTTGTTTATCGCCACAGTAAAGCTCCGGATATATATGTCCTTCGGTGAGGATCATCCTACATTTTGCTCCGATTGCCCGAAGAGCTGATACCATCAGGATGGTGTGATCATCACAATCACCGCCTAATCCGTTTTGGATGGTTTCCTGAGGTGTGGCGAAATATTCGTCCCGCTGACTATCGGGAACATATTTCCAATTATTGTTGATATGCTTGAATAACGAAAAGATGCGGACGGTTGCACCATACTTCTGATGATACTGATCGAAATTCCTGATGGAATTTAAAACGGCGAAGTTTCGCAATACAGAATCTTTGTGGTCCACCCTTGCGCGGATCGATTTTACTGTTCTTTCAAGTGGCCCATCAAAAATAGAGGGAGTGATCTGAAGATCGCGCTGCTTATCCTGCTTATTGTCCCAGTTCTTTTTGACCATCGCGCCGTAGTCGTTCAGCATACTACCAAAGCCGTAGCCTGTGCTGAACTCATTGTACACCACAAGTCCGATAAAGAAGATCATCGCCGGCAGGAGGAGAAATTGAAACACACGAAGTACCAGGTAGATGACCACCGCAGAAAGAAGGATGGACACTATCAGGTCAATGTTTACAGTGCCGATCATAATCGGCGGAATAAGTTGATTCAATAAGGGTGCAAGCGGAAGCAGAGTTAATACACCTGTCAACGCCAACAAAACTTTTCGCACCTGGTGATATAGTGGTTCGGGGATATTCATGAGCTAACACCTTGACAAACGAAAGTTCGGTACGAATGGTATCAATAAGAATGTTAAATGAAACAGGAAATGAAAAATGCAACAAAATCCGCATGGTCATTAAGGGTAAACCCTGATTGGCCTTTCTTCTGTTGCACCTCATTTCCTGCCAGGTGGAGCTTCTATTCCTCTCCGTCTTCGTAATTATAAGCGTCCTTGTTATAAATGGCTTCCCATTCCTTTACAGAATCGTCGCTCACCAACTCTATGATGTCGAAAATGGTATCGGTTTTCTTTTTCCACTCCATTGTCTCTTCATCACCGAATTTTGACACATATAAACAATAATCAGTCACCACTCCAATCTGAATCAGACTAATCGGTGAATCTTCTTTTTCCTGGATGAGATAGTAACAACCCGGTTCCAACAGCGCATAAGAATACATACTTCCTTCATTTTTTGTTACGAACTAAAACTTATTTCCAGAATTAATGGGTCAGCGAAGTAATGGGCTAGCAGTCGGATCATCTATGCGATCGAGCCAAAAATAGAACTTTTTACCTAGGCAGATACCTGAAATTTTGCCATGAAACTGCTGTTTTATCGCGTGGCCTTCACGGTGAATAAACGAATACCAGCAGGCATGTTACCACAAATTAATGAGCTCCAGCACATATTACTATCAATGTTTATGTATAAAACTTTTCATCATCATTAGTCGGCTTGAAACTGCTGTTTGTGAAAAACGCACTAATTAACTATTTGTCAGTCGCCACAAGGATGTACTCATTTTATCAACAGGGGCCCAATGGCGGCCAATGTCTTTCGGTCGTTTCATTATATTTGCCCGATTTGGAAATAAGTGAAGGAGACAAACCCTATGGCCGAAAAACAACTGTTTGATTATACGGAAGAAAGCATCCGGTCGCTCGACTGGCGGGAGCACATCCGCCTGCGCCCCGGTATGTATATTGGAAAGCTTGGCGATGGATCAAGCCCGGACGATGGCATCTATGTGTTGATTAAAGAAGTTTTGGACAACTGTATCGACGAGCATACCATGGGATATGGCAAGCACATTGAGATCACAATGGACGCTACCACTGTAACCATTCGAGACTATGGCCGTGGTATTCCTCTCGGAAAAGTGGTGGATGTTGTCAGCAAGATCAATACAGGTGCCAAATACGACAGTAAGGCCTTTCAAAAAAGTGTTGGCTTGAATGGCGTAGGTACCAAAGCGGTTAATGCATTGAGTAACTACTTCAAAGTGCAGTCGATTCGCGACGGTAAACAAAAGGTTGCTGAATTTCAGCGCGGTGTTCTTATTAAGGAACATAAAGAGGCATCAAGCACGGAACAAAACGGCACCCTGGTCACATTCATTCCAGACGATTCCATCTTTAAGAACTTCAAATTCGTCCAGGAATACCTGGACAACCTCTTGTGGAATTTCTGTTATCTCAATGCAGGTCTGGTCATCAGCCTAAATGGTAAACGTTATGTGTCAAGAAACGGCCTGCTGGATCTGCTGCAACGGAAAACCAATTCAGATGAAATTCGATATCCCATCATCCACCTGCGGGGAGAAGATATAGAAGTAGCCATCACACACGAGAATCAATACGGGGAGGAATATTATTCGTTCGTAAACGGACAATATACAACGCAGGGCGGCACACACCTGGCGGCATTCAGGGAAGCATTTGTGAGGACGATTCGCGAATTTTTCAAGAAAGATTACGAAGCTACCGATGTGCGCGGAAGCATTTGCGCAGCAATATCAGTACGTGTTCAGGAACCTGTATTTGAATCGCAAACAAAAACGAAACTTGGATCGCAGACAGTATATGAAGGTGGGCCGAGTATGCGAAACTTCATTGGCGATTTCCTTGCAAAGGAGCTCGACAATTTCCTTCACCGGAATCCGACCGTTGCCGATGCCTTGAAGCGCCGCATTGAACAAAATGAACGTGAACGAAAAGAACTTGCAGGAATTAAAAAGCTTGCAAACGAACGTGCGAAGAAAGCAAACCTTCACAATAAGAAATTGCGTGATTGCCGTTATCATCTCAACGATGAACCAACTGGTAAGGACAAGGTAACGATACTGGAAAAGCAGAAAGAAAGTACCATCTTCATTACTGAAGGTGATTCAGCAAGTGGTTCCATTACGAAGGCTAGAAATGTTGAAACGCAGGCGGTATTTAGCCTTCGCGGTAAACCACTGAACTGTTTTGGACTTACGAAAAAAGTGGTGTACGAAAATGAGGAGTTCAATCTTTTGCAGCATGCATTGAACATCGAAGAGTCCTATGAGGATCTGCGCTACAACAATATTGTGATCGCAACCGATGCTGATGTTGACGGAATGCACATACGGTTGTTGCTGATGACGTTCTTCCTGCAATTCTTCCCGGACCTTGTAAAGAATCAGCATGTTTACATACTGGAGACTCCGTTATTCCGTGTGCGAAATAAACAACAGACGATCTATTGCTATGATGATAAGGAAAGGCAGGCCGCGATTAAAAAATTAGGCAGTAAGCCAGAGATCACGCGCTTTAAGGGTTTAGGCGAAATATCGCCCGATGAGTTTCAGCAGTTCATCGGCGTTGATATGCGTAAAAGTCCGGTAATCATTGAGCAGGGCGAACATGTGCAACAGATACTCGAATATTATATGGGAAAGAATACACCCGACAGGCAGGAGTTTATTATTGATAACCTGAAAGTGGAAGTGGATCTGCCTGAATTGATTGCTGAAGTTAATTAACAATAAACCGACTATGATCCATATAGTTTTCAATGAAGCAGATGTAGATGTGCTTCAGAAAGCAATTGAATTAGATGAATCGATGACAGGGGAAGTAGTGCAGATCAAGGATGATTATGCAGTAGGCCCTCTTCGAAATATATACCTTGGTGAGGGAATTGAAGCAAGGCGTCAATGGTGGCGCGAAGTGCTGGAAGGAGGTGATTATGACGGCAAAGCTGATACGGATGAAGTAGATGATTATAAAACTGCGGCATCACTGGTTGGAACCATGCGCCGGAATCCCGACGAGATCATCTGGATGTGGGTTGCACAAAACAAACATGATGTAAGCGGTTATTACTGGCTGTTGCATTTCATGAAAGAATTCCAGGGCCGTGTTTATATTTTGTATCTCAACAACCTTCCGTTCATCAATGAAAAAGGGTTGATATTTTATCCAACCTGGTTGCATACAATTCAACCGAAGGAATTTCTCAAAGCAAAGAAACTGGCTCGTCCGATCACCCTAAGTGAATTTGAAGTGGACCCGGATGAATGGACGCGTTTATGCAATGAAGACAAAGGTGTCCGGCTTCTGGAGGGAGGTAAGAAACTCGTGCAGGAAGACTATGATTTTTATGATACCGAAATAAAGAAATACATCACAGGTGACTGGCAGAAAGCAAGCCGTGTGATACAGCAGGTATTGAACAAAAGTACGCATACTACCGGAGACGCTTATCTACTATGGCGGATGAAAATGATGATTGGATCTGGTAGTTTCGATGTGCAGGGAAATATGAAGGGGATGAAAGACTTTGAGGTAAAAACAATGGCATTACAGGACCAGCAGATTCAATAGAGAAATGAAGACCTATGAGCGCTAAAGAGAAAGAAGTATTTATAAATAACGACAGTGGAGTTAACGGGCAATATAAGACCTGGTTTCTCGACTATGCTTCCTATGTAATATTGGAACGTGCTGTTCCGGCAGTTGAAGATGGCCTCAAGCCTGTACAACGGAGGATATTGCACGCTATGAATGAAATGGATGATGGGCGTTTCAACAAAGTTGCGAACATCATTGGTCAGAGTATGCAGTATCATCCACATGGTGATCAAAGTATTGGAGCTGCAATAGTGAATCTTGGACAAAAAGACTTGCTTATTGAAACCCAGGGAAACTGGGGTGATGTTCGAACTGGCGATGATGCTGCGGCTGCGCGATACATCGAAGCAAGATTGTCGAAGTTTGCATTAGAGGTTGCTTTTAACGCAAAGACAACCGAATGGCAATTGAGTTATGATGGCCGGAAGAATGAGCCGGTCACCCTGCCAATGAAATTTCCATTACTGCTTGCACAGGGCGCAGAAGGTATTGCTGTTGGTCTTGCAACGAAAATATTACCGCATAATTTCTGCGAGTTGATAGAAGCTTCGATCAAACATTTGCGTGGAAGAAAATTTGAGTTGTTCCCGGATTTCCAGACCTATGGAATGATCGATGTGAGTCATTACAACGAGGGTAAGCGTGGCGGGAAAGTGCGTGTTAGAGCACATATCGAAGAAGTAGACAAAAAAACACTGATCATTCGGGATGTACCTTTTGGTGTGACTACCGCGCAATTGATGGAATCGATTGTAAAAGCCAATGACCAGGGAAAAATCAAGATAAAGAAGGTCACTGATAACACTGCCGCAGACGTTGAGATACAGGTAGATCTGGCGCCAGGCATTTCTCCCGACATTACCATTGATGCATTGTATGCATTCACTGATTGTGAGGTTAGTATTTCGCCAAACTGTTGCGTCATCATTGATCAGAAGCCGAAGTTTCTCAGTGTCCATGAATTGTTGCGCACCAGCGTTGAGAATACTAAAGACCTGCTTCGCCGGGAGCTTGAAATAAGGCTGTCTGAATTGCAGGAGAAGTGGCACTATACGTCGCTTGAAAAGATCTTCTTTGAAGAAAAGATCTATAAAGAACTGGAAAAGAAACACGAAACCTGGGAAAAGGTGTTGGATGCGATTGCAAAAGCATTTAACCCATTTAAGAAATTACTCAGGCGTGACATCACCCGGGAAGATGTTGTTAAGTTAACCGAGAAGCCCGTTCGCAGAATCTATAAGCTCGACATCGATGAATTGAATGAGCAGATCCGCGGATTAGAAAAAGAAATAAAGCAGGTTAAATACGACCTTGAGCACCTTGTTGATTTTGCAGTCGCTTATTATGAAAATCTTTTGAAAAAATACGGCAAGGGCCGTGAGCGCAAGACCATCATCAGGTTGTTCGAGGCAATAGAAGCCAAACAGGTTGCTATTGCGAACGTTAAGTTGTATGTCAATCGTACCGATGGATTCATTGGCACATCGCTAAAGAAGGATGAATTTGTAGCTGATTGCTCGGATCTTGACGATGTAATCGTTTTCACCAGGCAGGGGAAAATGAAAGTTATGCGGGTGGCGGAAAAAACATTCATCGGGAAAGATATCATTCACATTGCCATTTTCAGGAAGAACGATGAGCGTACGACGTATAACATGATCTACGTTGATGGAAAATCTGGCGTGAGTTATGCTAAGAGATTCAATGTAACGGGAATTACGCGCGATAAAGAATACGATCTTACAAAAGGCGAAGACAAGAGCAGGGTACACTATTTTACTGCAAATCCAAACGGTGAAGCAGAAGTGGTGAAAGTGATATTAAGTCCTAATTGCTCCGCACGAAATAAGGAACTGGATTTTTATTTTGAAGAGATCGATATAAAGGGCAGGAGCAGCCAGGGAAACCAGGTAACAAAGTATCCCATTAAATCGGTTAAGTTCAAAGATAAGGGCCGCTCTACGCTGAGTGGAGTAAAACTCTGGTTTGACGATAAGTTTGGACGATTGAATTCAGAAGAGAAAGGGACTTACCTGGGGAGTTTTGAAGCAGATGAAAGGTTGCTGGTGATTTACGATGACGGAACTTATGAGATCACCGACATCGAACTATCGCAGCGTTTCGATGCGGAGAAGATGTTGACGATCGCAAAATTCAATCATGAAAAAGTGATCACAGCTGTTTATGTTGATGCAGATAAGTACCAGTTTAGCGTAAAACGATTCAGAATTGAAACAACAACTTTACGTAGCAGGTTCATGTTTATCAAGGAAGGAGATGGCAACAGGCTTGAAGCGGTTACAACACACCAGGAGCCGATCGTGTTGATCAGATCCGGAAGAGGAGCACAGGCAAGGGAACAGAAGATCAAGATTGCGGGTTTTGTAGAGGTGATGGGCTGGAAAGCAGCGGGAAACAAGCTTGCGGATTTTGCAAAAAGCACCGAGATCGAGTGGGCGCACCGGGAGGAGAAAGATCTGCAGACGGAACTTTTTTAGAATGCGAAATGCGAATTGATCAATTTAAAACATTCATGATGCATCAATTTTTTGCGATCGTTTTTTTAACGGTAATGTGTTGGGGGCAATCAATTGCTCAAAACGCAACAGGTGCATTCTATGGACGTGCTGATGTCATGAATATGGGTAGCAATGCCAATAATTATATGACAGAGCTGGTGATCAAGCAGAAAGGCAATGAGGTTGAAGGCATATTTGGCTATTACTTTAAAGACAGTTATCAGAGTTTTTTCGTGCGGGGTACCTACAATCCCAGGACCCGTGTAGTGGAAATAAAGGATCTGCCTGTCCTTTTTTATAAATCTGCAACGCGAAACGGAATTGAATGTCCGATGAGTTTCATCGGAACATTGATGGTGAGTAAGGCAGGCAGTACCATCAATGGAAGCTTTCATACCGATCCAAAATACAGGTACACCTGCCCGGAATTGCGCGTGAGTTATAAGATCGACGATGAGGCGGATACCGACAGCACCTTGCGCGGCTCAGTTGCCGGCCAACGATTCTGGCAGCCGCAGGAAGAAGACTTTGTGGTAACAAATGTAACTGGCGATCAAAGCAAAAGTTTACCTGCTGACGTAACAGCCAACGCCGCATCGCCCAAGGATTCTACTACTGCACAGGTAAGCATGCCGATGACAACTGCAGCCATTGATAGCGCCGAAATCAAAAGAAAGGAAGCTGAACTCTTGAAAAAATTTACGGCGAGAAAGAACAGTTACATGAAGGACATCGTAGTGGAGTCAGACTCTTTGCGTGTTAGCTTCTACGATAATGGTGATATCGACGGTGATTTTATCAGTGTGTTTTTAAATGGTCGGCCAATTGTTGTGGGCAAGGAACTCAGTGCACGAGCCATGAATCTATATTTGTCGCTAGAACCAGGAAAGGATTACCACGAACTCAGCATGTTTGCTGAGAATCTGGGAAAGATACCTCCAAACACTGCTTTGATGGTGATCAGTGATGGTATAAACCGGTATGAACTTTATTTATCCAGCAGTCTGACACAGAATGCAGCGGTGCGTATCCGTCGCAAGAAGTGATTTGGTGTTTCAATTTTTACCTGATTACCGATTACCGACTACCGATTACCGATTACCGATTACATTCTTTTCATCGCGCGGTCCATGTCTTTTTGCTTGATTGATTCCCGCTTGTCGTACGACTTTTTACCTTTTCCCAGACCGAATTGAAGCTTTGCGAGTCCCTTGTCGTTGAAGTAGATCTTAAGTGGCACGAGTGTATAACCCTGTTCTTTCAACTTATTTTCCAGCTTGCGCAATTCCCGGCGTTGCAATAATAATTTGCGATCACGCAACGGATCGTGATTGTTTACGTTACCATGTGAATACTCCGCAATATGAAGGCTTTTGATATATAATTCGCCCTTGTTAAAAAGACAATAGCTGTCATTGAAGCTTGCCTTTCCTGCCCGAAGCGATTTTACTTCCGTTCCATGCAATACCATTCCTGCATCATAGGTGTCTTCTATGAAATAATCATGAAATGCCGATCTGTTCCTGATTTCAGCCATAATAAAAAAGGAGGTAAAAATACCTCCTTCCAACTATAAGTCAAACTAGTTTTTGAACAGGTGCAGCACGGTTGCGAGCTTTTCGCGCAATTCTTTTCTATTAACGATAAAATCAAGAAAGCCATGTTCAAGCAGGAATTCACTTCTTTGAAATCCTGGTGGAAGATCTTTTTTGATGGTCTCTTTTATTACGCGGGGACCTGCAAATCCGATCAATGCGCCAGGTTCTGCGATGTTAAGATCGCCCAACATTCCGAAGGATGCCGATATGCCACCAAATGAAGGATCGGTGAGGAAAGAGATGTAAGGTATTCGTGCATCAGTTAGCTGGGATAGTTTACCCGATACTTTGGCAAGCTGCATCAGCGAAAATGCACTTTCCATCATCCTTGCGCCACCTGATTTGCAAATGATCATCAACGGAGCATTGGTCTTTATGCAATGATCAACGGCCCTTGAGATCCGTTCCCCCATCACACTTCCCAGCGAGCCGCCAATAAATTCAAAATCCATACAGGCGATCACGAGGTCCATGTCTTTAAGCTTACCGCTGGCAACACGAATTGAGTCTGTAAGATCCGTCTTCTGCCATGTTTCTTTAAGTCGCTTTTCATACGATTTAAGATCGGTGAACTGAAGAAAATCCTTGGAGCGGATCTCTTCAAACATGATGGTATATTCGTTCTCGTTGAAGATGATATCAAAATACTCGGAACTGCCTATCCGGTGATGGTAATTGCATTTCGGGCAAACAAATAACTGTTCACGCAGTTCGGTGACCGTACATATGTAACCACATTCAGGGCACTTACTCCAAAGGCCTTCCGGAGTTTCTTTCTTTTCGGCAGTGCTGGTGAGAATTCCTTTCTTGATCCTTTTAAACCAGCTCGATTTCGTTTCTTCTGACTGACCCTCTTCCCCGGCGAGGTTTGCCTCAAAATCCTCGTCTTGTCTCATTCAGTAATATTTAGCGGCTAAGATAGGTAACAATTGGAAAAACGGAAACTGAAATGCCGAACATGGTTGAATCGTTGTCCCTAGCGCAAATACACCTTACAGGTTTACATATACAACGCTCCCTACATTAGCGTATAACTTGATGCAATCATCATTAAAAAAAGCTTTTTCGGACACTTAATTCAGCCCTGCTACACTATTTTTGCGCTTATACAGCATTCCTCAGATAAACTCTAACTAATGAATTGGTCAGCAATTTTTTCGTCTTCGGTGGGAAAGAAATTCATAATGGCGGTTACTGGTGTTTTTCTTATTGTATTCCTGGTTGTGCATGTGGGATTGAACGCTTGCATCTTTGCAAATGATAATGGTGAGATGTTTAATAAGGCCGCGCATTTCATGGGTTCACACTGGCTCATTAGATTGACAGAGATCGTTCTCTTTGTTGGAATCATTGCTCACGCGGTGCAGGCGTATGTACTGGAAGCACAGAATCGTTCCAAAAGAAAAGCGGGCTACCAGGTTGCACTCGGTGAACGAGGCAGTAAATGGTACAGTCGATCCATGGGTTTGCTTGGTACATTCCTTCTTTTATTTTTGATCATGCACCTTGCACATTTCTGGGTGCCTGCACGTATTACAGGAGTGCCTAATGAAACAGCAGACGGACATCACGATATGTATTCGCTGATGCTTACCACATTTTCAAACCCCGTAGTAGTTGTGTTGTATGTTATCGGATGTATCTCCCTGGCATATCATCTTATTCATGGGTTTCAAAGCGCATTCAGAACGCTCGGTGTTTATAACAATCGTTACATCGCTTTGATCGACTGGGCAGGTAAGGCCTTCAGCATTCTTGTTCCATTGATCTTTGCAGCAATGCCCTTATCGATCTACTTCGGATGGCTCAAATAGTCATTAGCACATCAGACTCGTATCAACATTACTCAAATCGTAATTTATAATATGCTCAATTCAAAAATTCCGGCAGGGCCAATCGATCAGAAATGGAACGATTATAAAGGGCATGTGAAACTGGTGAACCCGGCCAATAAGCGTAAACTCGAGATCATTGTTATTGGCACCGGACTGGCTGGTGCATCTGCTGCTGCTGCTCTTGGAGAGCTTGGATATAAAGTGAAGGCATTTTGTTTCCAGGATAGTCCACGCCGCGCTCACTCAATCGCAGCCCAGGGTGGTATCAATGCCGCTAAGAATTATCAAAACGATGGCGACAGTGTTTTCCGTTTATTTTATGACACTGTGAAAGGTGGTGATTACCGTGCGCGCGAAGCGAACGTGCACCGGCTCTCTGAAGTTAGTGCAAACATCATTGATCAGTGTGTTGCTCAGGGTGTGCCTTTCGCGCGTGAATACGGCGGATTGCTAAGCAACCGTTCATTCGGTGGAACACAGGTACAACGTACTTTCTATGCTGCCGGCCAGACAGGCCAGCAATTATTGATAGGCGCATACCAGGCGCTTGAACGCCAGGTTGCATTGGGTAATGTGGACATGTATTCTCGTCACGAGATGCTTGATATTGTTAAGATCGATGGTAAGGCACGTGGTGTAATTGTTCGCGACTTAATTAGTGGTGAACTGGAGCGTCATTTTGGACACGCGGTGCTATTGTGCAGTGGCGGTTACGGTAATGTATTTTATCTGTCTACAAATGCGATGGGTAGTAATGTAACGGCGATATGGAAAGCGCATTTAAAAGGTGCATACTTCGGTAACCCATGCTTTACACAAATTCACCCTACATGCATCCCCGTTAGTGGCGATCACCAAAGCAAGCTGACATTGATGTCAGAATCATTGCGTAATGATGGACGTATATGGGTTCCAAAAAAACAAAACGATACACGTAAGGCTTCCGATATTCCTGAAGAGGAGAGAGACTATTATCTCGAAAGAAGATATCCGGCCTTTGGTAACCTGGTGCCACGCGATGTGGCATCGAGGGCTGCAAAAGAACGTTGTGATGCAGGTCATGGCGTTGGTACTTCACGGCAGGCAGTATTTCTTGATTTTGCAGCAGCGATTCAGCGATATGGCCGCGGAGAAGCAAACAAGCAGGGCCTTGTAAATGCAGATGCTGCTACTATTACAAAGCTGGGAAGAGAAGTAGTAAAAGAAAAATATGGTAACCTTTTCGACATGTATGCGAAGATTACCGGTGAAGATCCTTATGAAACACCAATGCGTATTTACCCTGCAGTGCACTACACAATGGGAGGTCTTTGGGTTGACTACGAACTGATGACTACAGTACCAGGTTTGTATTGTCTCGGTGAAGCAAACTTTTCTGATCACGGAGCAAACCGTCTTGGTGCATCCGCATTGATGCAGGGTCTTGCTGATGGTTATTTCGTTATACCGTATACACTGGGCAATTACCTGGCAGACGATATCAAAACCGCATCCATACCAACAGACCATCCGGCCTTCGTTGAAGCTGAAAAGGAAGTACGCGGAAGAATTGAACGTTTGATGAGTATCAAGGGTAAACAATCTGTAGAGAGTTTCCACAAACGCCTTGGCAAGATCATGTGGGATAAATGCGGGATGGCGCGTAACGAACAGGGACTGAAAGAAGCTATTGAAGAGATTCGCCAGCTTCGAAAAGAGTTCTGGTCAGATCTGCGCATTCCAGGTAACATCAATGAAATGAATACTGAACTCGACAAAGCAAACAGGGTTGCGGATTTCATGGAACTGGGAGAACTGATGTGCATGGATGCTTTGAACAGGAAAGAAAGCTGCGGCGGTCACTTCCGCGAGGAAATGCAAACGGAAGAAGGTGAAGCATTGAGAAATGATGAAGAGTTCTCTTATGTTTCAGCATGGCAGTTCACTGGAAACGATAGTTGGACGTTACATAAAGAGCCTCTCACTTTCGAAGTTGCGAAACCATCACAAAGAAGCTATAAATAAACAAATTAGAATATGGAACATAAAGAGATCTCCCTCAACCTTAAAGTGTGGAAGCAAAAGAGCGCCGCGGACAAGGGGCAATTTGTAACCTATAAGGTTGAGAATATTTCTACGGAAATGTCTTTCCTTGAAATGTTTGATGTACTAAACGAAAAGCTGATTGGTGAGGGCGACGAACCAATCACATTTGATCACGATTGCCGCGAAGGAATCTGCGGTGCATGTTCAATGCATATCAATGGACGGCCTCACGGACCGTGGCATGCAACAACCACCTGCCAGTTACACATGCGCGCATTTGAAGACGGTGAAACAGTTGTGGTTGAACCATGGAGGGCAAATGGTTTTCCGGTGATCAAAGATCTTATGGTGGACCGTACTGCTTTGGATCGCATTATACAGGCTGGTGGATATGTTTCAGTAAACACTGGTAATGCGGTTGATGCCAACGCTATACCTGTTGAAAAAGACAAAGCTGATGCATCATTTGCGGCTGCCTCCTGCATTGGATGTGGTGCATGTGTTGCAGCCTGTAAGAACAGCTCTGCAATGTTGTTTACAGCAGCTAAAGTTGGCCACCTGGCTTTGTTACCACAAGGCTCGCCTGAAAGAAAAAATCGTGTGTTGAACATGGTAGCTCAGATGGATAAGGAAGGATTTGGATCATGCACATTCACTGGTGCGTGTGAAGCAGTTTGTCCAAAAGAAATTCCAATTACAAGTATTTCGCGACTGAACAATGAATACATGAAAGCCGCGCTTACATTGGATATTCAACCGTAAAAGCATAGTTGCCTATATGTAAAGCACAGGAACTTATCCTGTGCTTTTTTTATTGAAACTTTCATTCGGCTTTACTGCTTTCAACATTCTGAATTCCGCATTCTGAAATTCGTATATTGAAGAGTTAAATTATAATACACATGCGTTTCAATTTTTATCCCCTAATAGCAATGTCAATTATTGTTGGATGCTCACAATCCGGAAACATTGGTTCTGCGCCGTCATGGCCACAAGACGTTCAACCTCCGAAGGCAGAAAAAATAGCGAAGACTTTTTCCGAGCATGGAAGAACAAGGGCCGATGACTATTACTGGCTGAACGATCGTGAGAATAATAAAGTCATTGAATATCTGAAAGCTGAGAATGCATACGCAGATACCATGCTCTCGGCAACAAAACCGTTACAGGAAAAGTTGTTCAATGAAATGAAGGGACGTATCAAAGAGAAAGATGAGTCGGTACCATATAAGGACAATGGTTACTGGTACATATCAAAGTTCGAAGAGGGAAGTCAGTATCCAATTTTTTCACGAAGGAAAGAATTGCTTACAGCGCCGGAAGAAATATTGATGGACCAAAATAAAATGGCACAGGGAAAGACGTACTTCAATGTTGCAAATTTTGAGATAACGGAAGACAACAAAGTCATGGCTTATAGTGTGGATACTGTCAGCCGACGCCTTTATAAGATCCGTTTCAAAGACCTTACAACTAACAAGGATTATCCTGAAGAATTGACAAATGCAGAGGGAGGATCGTTTACATGGGCAAACGATAACAAAACATTGTTCTACATAAAAAAGGATATCAAAACGTTACTTGGCTACCAGGTATACAGGCATGTATTGGGAACCGATCCTCAGAACGATGTTTTGATCTATGAAGAAAAAGACAACACCCGATCTATTGGTGTCACTAAAAGTCGCAGTGACAAATACATATTCATCATATCGGAGCTTCATGCGTTAAGCAGTGAATACAGATTTGTTGATGCGTCGAATCCATCAGGTGAATTCAAAATATTTCATCCGAGAGAAGAAGCATTGCAGTATTCAGTGGAACATGCGGATGACAAGTTTTACATCCGCACAGACCTGAACGCGCCTAACTTCAAATTGATGACTTCCGATGAAGCGAATACATCGAAAGACAACTGGAAGGAACTTATACCACATCGTAATGAAGTGTTGGTAACCGGTTTCACGGTATTCAAAGATCACCTGGTTTTACAGGAAGTAAAAAATGCCATCAACCAGATTCGCGTTCGCAAGTTTTCATCGGGGCAGGACTATAATCTTGAATTTGATGAACAGGTGTATACTTCATTTATCAACAACAATCCAGAATACAACACGAACATGTTGCGGATCGGCTATTCATCACTGACCACGCCATTCTCTGTGATCGATGTAAACATGGATACAAAAGAAAAGGAACTCAAAAAGCAGACGGAGGTAATTGGTTACAATAAGGATCAATACCAAACGGAGCGGATATGGGCGATTGCGCGGGATGGAGTACGTGTACCCATGTCCATGGTGTATAGGAAAGGAATGGAAAAAAATGGCAACAACCCGCTTTTGCTTTATGGTTATGGGTCCTATGGCTACAGTTCCAGTCCTAACTTCAATTCAACGACAGTCAGCCTTCTTGACCGTGGATTTATTTTCGTTATGGCACACATCCGTGGTGGACAGGAAATGGGCCGCCAGTGGTACGACAACGGAAAAATGCAGTTCAAGAAAAATACTTTCCAGGATTTCATTGATTGTGCCGAATTCCTCATTAAAGAGAAGTATACATCGCCTCAACATCTTTATGCAAATGGTGGAAGCGCCGGTGGACTGCTGATGGGCGCGGTGGTAAATATGCGACCCGAGCTCTGGAATGGGGTTATTGCTGACGTGCCGTTTGTGGACGTGATCACCACCATGTCCGATGCTACAATTCCGCTGACAACCGGCGAGTACAAAGAATGGGGTAATCCTGCCAATAAAGAAGAGTATGAGTACATGTTATCTTACTCGCCGTATGATAACGTAGAAAAGAAAGAATATCCCAATATGTTGGTGACAACGGGACTTCACGATTCGCAGGTTCAATATTTTGAACCCGCCAAATGGGTGGCAAAGCTGCGCGAGTTGAAGACAGGCAACAATATTTTACTCTTGAGAACCAATATGGAGGCAGGTCATGGCGGTGCTTCTGGCCGGTTCAACTACCTGAAACAAAGAGCTGAAAACTATGCATTCCTATTGGCTTTGGAAGGAATAACAAACTAATCAGACAACCGAAGAATCGGAGAATTGGAGAAACAGAGAATCGGATAGATTACTGTTTCTCCGTTTTTATTTTCCATTGTCGGTTTTCTGTTCATTTTCATTCTTCATCGATTACCGACTTCCAGCTACCGATTACCAAATTAGGCTTACCTTTGCGCCTCAAAAAACGGGATAGTAATGATAACTGTGAACAATGTCACCCTTTCTTTCGGAAAACGGGTTTTGTTTGATGAAGTGAACCTGACGTTCAGTAAGGGTAACTGTTATGGTGTAATCGGTGCAAACGGAGCGGGTAAATCGACTTTCCTCAAAATACTATCTGGCGAGATAGATCCAACAAGGGGTAATGTACAGATATCCCCGGGTGAACGCATGGCGGTTCTTAAACAGAACCAGTTTGAATTTGACGAAATCACTGTCTTAAATACCGTGCTCATGGGCCACAAAAAAATGTGGGACGTAATGCACGAACGCGACGCTATTTATGCAAAGGCTGATTTTACCGAAGAAGACGGGATGCGTGCCGGAGAACTCGAAGCTGAATTTGGTGAAATGGGTGGGTATACTGCCGAAAGTGATGCGGGTAGCCTTTTAAGCGAACTGGGCGTGCCGGAATCCGTTCACAGCTCCTTGATGAAAGACCTGAACGGTGCCCTCAAAGTGAGAGTGTTGCTTGCCCAGGCTCTTTTTGGAAATCCCGACATTCTTATTCTTGACGAGCCTACCAACAACCTCGACGTTCAAACCATTTCATGGCTTGAAAATTTCCTGGCAGAATACGAGAACATTGTGATCGTTGTATCGCACGACCGTCACTTCCTCGATGCGATCTGTACCCATGTGGCAGATGTTGACCGGCAGAAGATTAAGATCTACACCGGTAACTATACTTTCTGGTATGAATCAAGTCAGTTGGCGGCGCGTCAATTAACAGATAAGAATAAAAAAATGGAGGAGAAGCGAAAAGATCTTCTCGACTTCATTGCCCGATTTAGTGCAAACGCATCAAAATCGAAACAGGCTACTTCACGCAAGAAGGCCCTTGAGAAACTTGTCATTGAAGACATTACCCCTTCTAATCGGAAATATCCAGGTATCGTATTCAAACAACTTCGCGAAGTAGGTAATCAAATCCTGAACGTAGAGAATTTAAGCAAGAGCATCGATGGAAGGCCTTTGTTTGCTAACGTGAATTTCACCGTAAATAAGGGCGATAAGATTGCCATCGTTGCAGACGACCAGCTTGCGATCACCGCTTTCTATGAGATCATCAACGAAAAGGTCAGGCCTGATACCGGTAAATACGAATGGGGTACAACAGTTACCAAAGCATATCTACCGAACGACAACGCTGAATATTTCACCCAGGATCTTCCTCTAATGGATTGGTTGAGGCAGTTTGTGCCAGCCCATGTGACCGATGCGGATGAGCCGTTCCTTCGTGGCTTTCTTGGGAAAATGCTTTTTAGTGGGGATGAGATCCAAAAGAAAACATCCGTTCTCTCTGGTGGCGAGAAAGTACGTTGTATGATCAGTCGCATGATGCTACAGGATCCCAACGTTGTGATATTGGATGAGCCTACCAACCACCTCGATCTTGAGTCGATACAGGCGTTCAACGAAAGCATGGAAAACTTCAAAGGCATCGTATTGATCAGTTCACATGACCACACTTTCCTGCAAACTGTTGCGAACCGAATCATAGAGCTTACTCCAACCGGAGCTAACGACAAGCTGATGACCTTCGATGAATACCTTGAAGAAAAAAGCCGTGTTGCTGTATAGTTGCCCGATGGTTTTCCGTTATAGGCTTGAATTATAGCTATACAATTGCGCGTTTTACTGCTGATACTTGTTTCTGCCCTGCTCCTGGGATGTAGTACCCTGCATGCCCAGGTGACTCCGTTGCAAGGTTCAAACCTGCGCCAGAAGCTGATCCCGGTTAGCTCCGCTCCCTATCAGCTGGACTCGGTAAGCATTGTGCCCGGCTCCCTGCGGATAAACGGTTATGCTGATTCCATTGTTTTAGTTGATGCTGTGAATGCCGTCATTCGCTTCAAAACAATGATCCCGGTCGACTCCGTATTTGTGATCTACAGGGTGTTCCCCCTTCGATTCAATGCTGGTGTACAACGCAGGAGCTTCGATACCGTCATGGACAAATTCATTGGGCAGCCCTATGTTCCTGACTTCGGACAGCAGGCCGCAGATCGCTTTTTTGACTTTGGAAATATTACTTATAACGGTAGCTTCGGCCGCGGCATTTCCTTCGGAAACAGCCAGGACGCCGTGGTTAGTTCTAACTTGAACCTGCAGCTAAGTGGCTTTCTCGCGGACAGTATCGAGCTTGTTGCCGCCATCACTGACAACAACATTCCTATCCAGCCGGACGGTACCACACAACAATTGAATGAATTCGACCGGATATTCCTTCAGTTTAAGAAACGATCATGGGCTTTGAGTTTGGGAGACATTGATATCCGGCAACAGCCTTCTTATTTCGTTTCGTTTTATAAGCGACTTCAGGGCATTCTATTCGAAACGAACCAACAAGTTTCGAAGTCGGTATCTAACCGAACTTTGTTGAGCGGATCTATTGCCAAAGGAAAATTCACCCGCAACGTTTTTCAGGGTCAGGAAGGTAATCAGGGACCATATCGGTTAACTGGTGCCAATAACGAATTTTTCTTTGTGGTTCTGGCCAATACTGAGAGGGTTTATATTGATGGAGAACTTATGCAAAGGGGCGATGACCAGGATTATATTATCAATTACAATACAGCTGAGATCGCCTTTACGCCCAGGAGAATGATCACAAAGGACTCGCGCATACAGGTAGAGTTTGAATACTCTGATCGTAATTATCTTAACGCCAATCTGTATGCATTTAACGAGACTTCGATAAACAACAAATTAAAAATCCGCTTAAGTGCTTTTCATAATAGCGATGCTAAGAATTCATCCATTAACCAGGTACTGGATCCTTCTCAAAAGATGTTCCTTGATTCATTAGGAAACAATTACCAACAGGCATTCTACCCACATGCGGTGATGGAAGATTTTGAACCGGGCAAGATCTTATATAAAAAGATTGACACTCTTTTCGATTCCAGTCGCGATTCGATATTTGTGTATTCGTCGCATCCGGATAGTGCACGATATAATTTGTCGTTCGTAGATGTAGGTCAGGGATTTGGCGACTACTTGCCCGATCTCAATGGCGCCAATGGAAAGGTATTCCGATGGGTTGCACCCATCAGCGGAATGCGTCAGGGCCGGTATCAACCTGCGATTTTTCTTGTGACCCCCAAAAAGCAACAAGTTGTAAGCGTGGGCGCCGATTACAACATCACTGAAAACACGAATGTAAATGCCGAGCTTGCAATGAGCAATTACGACGTGAATACTTTTTCTTCAAAGGGGAATGCAGACAACAAAGGTTATGCAACCCGAATCGCATTACGCAACCGATCCGTGCTGGGTAAGCATTCATTGATCTCAGAACTACACTTTGAAAACGTTGCCAGTAAATTCCGTCCGGTTGAAAGATTGCGATCGGTAGAATTTTATCGCGATTGGGGCCTTCCGCTTGTTGTTGGTCAGGAGCAGGAGCAGCTCGTTATTGCGAGCCTCCAACTAACCAATAATAAAGAAAATAATCTTCGATACCAGTTTTACAATTTTCAACGCGGAGCAGGCTTCTCCGGAATTCGCAATGTTGTCACCCACCAGCAAAACTTAAAAGGATGGAGGTTCAACAATGTGTTGCAGCTAACGAATATGTCGGGAGATAAAGATCACGGGTATTTCTTCAGACCTACATTATCTGTGATCAAATCGTTCAAAGTTTTGAAAGACCATGCGCTGTTCGCTAACTATTCTGTAGAACACAACGAAATAAAAGATCGCCGAACCGATTCAATAGCACTTCAGAGTTTTTCATTTTCTATTTTACAGGCCGGCATCCGCTCGCCTGAGAACAATGCAAACAAGTGGAGCCTCATCTATTATACCCGCACAGATGCCTATCCCTACGCTTATAAACTGGTAAAATCCGACCGAAGCCAAAACATTCAGCTTACCGCGGAACTAATGAAGAGTGAAAAACGGCAGCTTCGCTTCAATGCAACTTATCGTAACCTTACGGCACTCTCAACAAACGTTTCTAATATACAATCTGATAAAAGCCTGTTGGGAAGGACCGAATACCAGTTTAACGAATGGAAGGGGTTGGTAATAGGAAACATATTATATGAGGTGGGTGCAGGACAGGAACAAAAGCGTGATTATGCGTTTCTTGAGGTGCCGGCAGGCCAGGGAGAGTTCACATGGAACGATTACGACAACAATGGGTTGCAATCGCTCAACGAATTTGAGATCGCCCTTTTTCCTGATCAGGCCAAATACATCCGCATATTTACACCCACCAATGATTTCATTAAAGCGAATTACAACACACTTAATTACAGCGTATCTGTTAACCCAAAAAATGTTATTCGTCAGCAGGGTGCAGGGAGCATTGGAAAATTCATATCCAGGATAAACCTTCAAAGCTCTTTACAAATAAACAAGAAAGAAGTTGCATCAGCGCTGGTATCTTTCAATCCGTTTTCTAATCCGCTTAGCGATTCCTCGTTACTCACATTGAACGAGATACTTGTGAATACGTTCTCTTACAATCGTTTTAGCACTAAATGGGGACTCGACATCAACAACGCAAGAAACAGTGCTCGTGCACTCCTTACCTACGGATATGAAACCAGGAAACTGAATGAATGGACTGCAAAGATCCGGCTGAATGTATCGCGTGAAATACTTTTGGATCTAACGGGTAAAAAAGGTGCAAACATTTTGTCCAGCTCGAACATAAAGTTCAATAACAGGAATTACAACATCGATCAGCATTCATTGGAACCGCGAATAACATTTACAAAAGGTTCCAACTTCCGGGTGATCACCGGTTATCGTTTTGGTACACGCAAGAATACCATCGGGGAATTGGAAAAGGCAGTATCGAACGCAATAAACCTGGAAACCAAGTATAATATTTTGCAAAGCACATCTGTTCTTGCAAAGTTCACATACCAGGATATCGCTTTCACCAGTAACAATTCAACACCCAACACCAACAGCACTACATCATATATGCTCCTGGAGGGATTGTTACCCGGAAAGAATTTTTTGTGGACCCTTGATCTTACAAAGCGGCTTTCATCCAGCCTTGAGATGAACATACAATATGAGGGACGGAGAGCGGGCGAATCCCGTACTGTACATGTTGGCCGTGCTTCCATACGCGCAATACTTTAAGTTGGAATCATTCGTTTATATTGCAATGCCGGGTTGAAGACAAAAAAAAGCTGCTGGAGTTTCCCCCAACAGCACCAAAAAAAACCGGATCCTTCGACCCGGCTCTTTTTATCTATTTCGATTAAGAGAACAGGCCGCCTTTTTTCAAGGTCCTTACACCTTCTCCGATCTTATAGCCATTGTGATATATTTCGATCTTGTAATTACCCCTTTTGAAGTCGCTGTTTTGTCTCCAAGCGAATTCAACATGCTTCTTCTTGCCGGTTTCCACTTCTACCGGAACTTTCGCTGTATAAGTTTTTTCACCTTCTTCTCTCGAAGTGAATGTTCCTGATCCAAGCGCCTCAACAGTTACAGGCTTTCCATCAGGATCGGTGATTGCTACAAATACATCGGTAGTACCATTAGGTGCAATGCGATTGTCGACGTCGAACGCGATCACGAGTTTATCAACTCTTTTCGCAGTAGAAGTAACTTTTTCTTTACCGCTGCTTTTTTCATTGATTGGTGTGATGGAGATGCCATAAGCATTCAAGGTAGAAGCTACATCAACTTTTTCTTCAAGACCTTTCTTAACTGTTTCCAGTGTGTCTTTCTGCGCTCTGAATTGGTCACGTTCAACGGTCACCGCTTCTTTCTCTGTAGTCAGTTGCTGGTTCTCCTGAGTTAAACGCGCAACTTCCTGCTCCAGGTTCGCGATCTTGTCGTTCAATTCCGAAATGAGTGATTGAGCTTTCCTCTTTTCAGCATCAGTAAGTTTTTGCTTTTTAAGGATGCCACCGATCTGGCTTTTCAATTTTGAGATTTCGCTATTGCGGTCACTTAATTTACCCTCGATCTCGTTGTTATAACCGGTAAGTGAATCGAGTCTTGTCAATGCTGCATCAAAACTTTTCTGTAATTCATTTTTTGATGAATCAACAGCTACATACTGACTTTGAAGCTGGGTCATCTTCTGATCGTTCTTATTCTTATCCCACAGAAAATATCCCCATGTAGCAAGAATTGCAACGGCCAGAACGCCGATTATAATGTTTTTAGAGTCACCTCTTCTTTGGGGTTCATTCGATGGATTTGCGGAAGGATAATTACTAGTACTCATAGTGTTTGTTTTTCGTTTTTTTTGGTATAGAACTGGTTAATTGATCAACCGAAATTGGGTTAGGCGAAAACCATGCCAAACCGAAATTAGAGTTTTTTCGAGCTTCAGGATTGGTTTATATTGCGCCTCTAAATCATTTTAATGTCAGTCGAAAAGATCCTTGGTGATTGGAAAAAAAAATTATTCAAGCCGGTATATTGGCTCGAAGGGGAAGAGGATTATTTTATCGACAAGATAATTTCTTACGCTGAAAGTCGCATCCTCACTGAATCTGAAGCATCTTTCAATCTTACGGTGTTTTATGGAAAGGATGCAGCATGGGCTGATGTGGTCAATGCCTGCATGCGGTATCCCATGTTCTCAGATAAGCAGGTCGTTATATTGAAAGAAGCACAGCACATGCGCGACATTGATAAGCTGGAACAGTACATACAGCGTCCACTTGCTTCCACAATATTTGTTGTTGGTTACAAAGAAAAGAAAGTCGATGGCAGAAGTAAGCTCGCACGCTTATTGAAAGACAAGGCTGAATTATTCACCACAAAAAAAATGAATGATTCCCATCTGCCTGAGTGGACTACCGAACTAGTGCGTTCAAAAGGCTATACCATCAATCCCAGGGCAGCATTGTTACTTGTTGATCATTTAGGAAATGATTTGAGTCGTATCGAAAATGAAGTTGAGAAGATCACCATCAATTTAGGTAAGCGGACATCCATAAATGAAGATGATATTGAAAAGTTTGTGGGCATCAGTAAAGAATACAATGCTTTTGAACTTAATTCGGCAGTAGCCCGTAAAGATCTCGCAAAGGCGATGCGCATCATTCAATACTTCGAAGCGAATCCAAAGGCAGCGCCTGTGCAGATGGTATTACCTACATTGTATTCGCTGTTCAGTAAAACATATATGATCTTTGGGCAGAATGGCCGGGATGAAAAGTCGATTTCCGCAGTGACTGGTGTGGCTATGTATTTTGTGAAAGATTATGTTGCTGCTGCCCGCAATTACGGGCTTGAAGGAGTTGAGCGTTCATTGATGCTGTTGCATCACTATAATCTTCGATCCATTGGCATTAATGATGGAGGTACTCCCGGAGCTTCACTGATGAAGGAGTGTGTTGCAAAGATAATGTGCTAGTATGCTAATGTGCTAGTATGCTAATGTGCTAGTATGCTAATGTGCTAATGTGCTAATATGCTAATATGCTAATATGCTAGTATGCTAATGTGCTAATGTGCTAATATGCTAATATGCTAGTATGCTAATGCGAAATCCGTTTCTCCGTTTCTCCGTTTCTCTGTTTCTCCGTTTACCCGTTTTCTGTTTCTCTAAAAACCTCAAGGCTTGCTTTTTTGTCTTCACCTAGTTTTTCTTTCAGTTCTTCGAGTCCGCTGAACTTAAGCTCTTCGCGCAGGTAAGCATGAACTGCAACTTTAAGCGTTCGCCCGTAGATGTCTTCATCGAAATCAAACAGGTTCACTTCTGTGCGACGGTCCCTGCCGTTTACTGTAGGTCGGGTACCGATACTCATCATGCCTTTGAATATTCGCGGCTCATTATCGAGCTGGGCAGTCACAGCATAAATCCCATTGCCGGGAATTATTTTCGTTGCCGTATCAATTTGCAGGTTCGCGGTTGGATATCCTATTGTTCTTCCAATCCGGTCGCCGGGGATAACCGTTCCAGAAAAAAAGAAAGTATAACCAAGCAGATCATTCGCAGCTTCAACCTTTCCATCAAGTATTGCATTTCGGATCGCCGTAGCACTTACGGTATTATTGTTAATGATGTGTTCCGGGATTTCCATCAGCCTGAATGCTCCCTTTTCTGCATAGGCTTCCAGCATCTTGTAATCACCCTTGCGCCCCTGGCCAAATCTATGATCGTATCCGATGATGATCGTATGAGGATGGAACTGCATCATCAAAAATTGTTCGATATAATCTTCAGCTGTCTGTTTTGAAAATTCTTCTGTAAACGGAACAATTACCACATGATCGATTCCTGCCTGTTCCAGCAAGCTGATTCGCTCTTCAATCGTATTAATTAACAGTATGGTAGAATCGGCGCGAACAACATTCCTGGGATGAGGGTGAAATGTGATGATAGCAGATTCGCCGCCAATACGATCGGCTTCCTCTACAAGCTGTTTAAGTATCTTCTTATGACCTACATGTACACCATCAAATGTTCCGATGGTCAAGACTGTATTATTGAAGTGGGGTAGGCCCTTGCTGTAATGATGTACCTGCATATTGGGACGCAAAAATACAAATTTGTAGTTACGACCTTATCTTTGCCCGCATGAGTCTCTACAATAAGCGTGGTGTATCCGCGCAAAAGGAAGAAGTTCACAAGGCCACCGAAAAATTAGATAAAGGACTTTTTCCTAATGCTTTCTGCAAAATATACCCCGATTACCTCCTGGGAGATGATGCATTTGTAAACCTTATGCATGCAGACGGCGCCGGCACAAAAAGCATTCTCGCATACCTGTACTGGAAGGAGACGGGCGACATATCAGTATGGAAAGGTATTGCACAGGATGCTGTAGTGATGAACCTCGACGATCTTTTATGTGTAGGAATCCACGATAATTTTCTTTTCTCCTCAACGATTGATCGTAACAAACACATTATCCCGGGAGAAGTGTTGGAAGTGATCATCAATGGCACCCAACAAATATTCGATGAGCTGAGAAATTATGGAGTGAATATTCATTTCCTCGGCGGCGAAACTGCAGATGTCGGCGATGTGGTTCGATCAATTGCGGTAAATGGAACGATGACGGCAAGGTGGGCAAAGGATAAACTCATTACCAACGAACGTATTGCAGAAGGCGACGTGATTGTAGGATTTGCCAGCGCGGGCAAATCAAATTATGAATCGCAATATAACAGCGGTATTGGAAGTAATGGACTTACGAGCGCCCGACACGATGTGCTGTCTAAGTTCTATGCTGCAAACTTCCCCGAAACATTTGAACCGTCGCTTGCCGACGAGGTGATCTATATCGGCAAACACAGGCTTACAGATCCGTCAGTCCAGGGACTGAACGTTGGCCAATTGTTGTTGTCGCCCACCCGGACTTATGCACCACTGCTCAAACAATTGTTTGGGGAGTTTTTCGACGATATTCATGGTGTGATCCATTGCAGTGGGGGAGGACAAACGAAGTGCATGAAATACCTTCCCCGTCCCTTGCGTATTGTAAAAGACAGTTTATTTGAAGTGCCTGAGATATTCAGGTTGATCGCCGATGCATCTGGAAGCGACCTTCGGGAAATGTACCAGGTATTCAATATGGGACATAGGCTTGAGATCTTTACAACCGCTGTTGCTGCAGAGAGAATGATCGCTGTTGCAACAAACTTTGGTATTGAGGCGAAAGTGGTTGGACGCGTCGAGCCGGTGACTGAAAACAGTATCATGCATCAATCGGAATTGCTGTTAGTCAAAGATGGTCAGCAAATTCAATTTCTTTCCTGATTACACCTTCCGGCACGCAAGTCCCGTATATACACTTATTGAGTATTGTATGCCTGTATTAGCTGTCATCCGACTAATTAAAATATTTTAATACTTCCGATTAAGTGTCTCCATGACAATTAATCAAGTCTGGTGCATATTTTGAGATACAGTGGGAAAGAGGCTTTTACCGGTTTCTTTACTTTAAGTGAAATTGTTGTTTAGCGATGCATCTAGGTGTTTTTACTTATTCTTATCAGGTGCTTTATTCACTACACGGCAGTTTTATCCACACGCACTATGAAAATTAATGTTTGAAGTTTATTTTTGCAGACGGTTCTGATTAGTAGCAAAGTACCTTGCCTGCCCCCTTTGCAACTACTCCGGAATTTTTATTGTCTATTATTCACTGATTTGTACCCGGAAAAGATCTCTTAATTTTTATTCATCAATATGAGACAGCTCAAAATTGCTACCCAGATTACGAACCGTGATTCCCAGGCGGTCGAGAAGTATCTCCAGGAAATTTCGAAGATTTCGATGATCACTCCTGAAGAAGAGACCGTATTGGCGCAGCGGATCAAGATGGGTGACCAAAGGGCATTAGACAAGTTGGTGCAGGCGAACCTTCGTTTCGTGGTATCTGTGGCTAAGCAGTACCAGCACCAGGGATTATCTCTTAGCGACCTGATCAATGAGGGTAACCTCGGATTGATAAAAGCAGCCCAGCGTTTCGATGAAACCAAGGGTTTTAAATTCATCTCATACGCCGTATGGTGGATTCGCCAGTCCATTTTACAGGCGTTGGCAGAGCAGGGCAGATTAGTCCGCCTGCCTCAAAACAAAATTGGCACGTATAACAAGGCAAACAAGGCTTACATGGCTTTCGAGCAGGAGCACGAAAGAGAACCAAGTACTGAGGAGTTGGCCGAACTGCTCGAAATGAGCGAAACCGAGATCAACAATATTTTCCAAAGCAATACCCGCCATACTTCACTGGATGCACCTGTGCATGAGGCCGAAGATGTGGCAATGGGCGACCTGCTGGAAGGTAGCGATGATACCGATGATGACGTAATGAAAGATTCACTGCGTAACGAGATCCGTCGGGTACTTAAGTCACTCAGCCCTCGTGAAGCCGAGATCGTGAATGCATATTTCGGTCTTGACGGTGAAAACGGAGTTACCATCGAACAGATCGGGCAGAAATACGATCTTACCAAAGAGCGTATTCGCCAGATCAAGGAAAGAGCGATCAAACGCCTCCAGAAAGCACGCTACAGCAATGCGCTGAAAGCATATCTGGGCTAAGGAACATCGTTTCGAAAAATAAATTATCCCTTTCTTTGTGTGAGAAAGGGATTTTTTTTGAGCTTAACTTTCATAACCATTGCCGCATAATAGTCCAAAGCCGCATTCAATGTCAGTTTTTAAGTATGCTTCACAGTATCTATGGCTGGTGATTCCGTTGGTTTTCAGTGCCTGTGAAAAAGAAATTGATTTCAAATTGAATGAGGCATCACCTAAACTTGTAGTGGAAGCGATCATTGAGGATGAGAAAACGCCTACTGTAGTTTTGACGCGAAGCATGAATTACTTCGGTTCGTTATCCCCGGAAATGCTGCGAGATGCATTCGTGAGAAATGCAGTGGTGACTATCTCAGATGGAAGTGAGTCGCGGGTAATGCGTGAATACGCTGATACAGTTTTCAACGACCTTATCCTTTATCATTACTCCATAGACACCATCAATGAACCTCCGTTCAAAGGCAAACAGGGCGGCAATTACAGCCTCTCGATCAGCGTAAACAATGATCAGTACACAGCATCGACAACTATTCCGCGGCTTTTAAAGACCATGGACTCTATATGGTGGAAACCTGCGCCAAATAACCCAGACACATCGCTGGTCGTAGTGATGGGTAAATTTACTGATCCCGAGGGATTTGGTAATTACATCAGGTATTTTACGCGGGTAGGGGACTCTGCTTTTTTGCCCGGGTTTACATCGGTGTTTGATGACCAGATCGTTGATGGAACCAGTTATGATTTCCAGGTGGATAAGGGTGTGAACCGAAACGCCGAGATCGAATTTGAGAACTACGCATATTTCAGGAAAGGCGATACGGTTACCATAAAGTTTTGTAACATCGATAAAGCGACTTACGATTTTTGGCGAACGCTTGAGTTTAGCTATTCAAGTATCGGTAATCCATTTTCATCTCCTACAAAAGTCATGAGTAATATCAGCGGTGACGCGCTCGGATACTTTGGAGGGTATGCGGTTCAATATGTCACCCTCGTTATCCCGGAATAGCCGTTATTCAACGTTTATGCACACGGACAATATGAGGATTTAATTAACTAGCGATCGAGTAATTTTGGCAAATTTTATTTTAGTATGGATTCGAGTACAGTAGAAAAAATACATTGTTTGATCATTGGGTCAGGGCCGGCAGGATATACCGCAGCGATCTATGCTGCGAGAGCAAACCTCAAACCTGTATTGTACCAGGGCATACAGCCTGGAGGACAGTTGACGATCACCACTGAAGTAGAAAACTATCCGGGATATCCCGAAGGAATCCAGGGACCCGAAATGATGGTCCATTTTGAAAAGCAGGCTTCACGCATGGGCGCTGATATTCGATATGGCCTCGCAACAAAGGTTGATTTCAGTGCATTACCGTATAAAGTATGGATCGATGATGAGAAACTGATCGAAGCAGACGCCATCATTATCGCAACAGGTGCGTCCGCAAAATGGCTTGGATTGGAAAGCGAACAGAGATTAAATGGATATGGAGTTAGTGCATGTGCTGTGTGTGATGGTTTCTTTTTCAGAGGGAAGGAGGTTGCAATTGTAGGGGCCGGGGACACTGCTGCGGAAGAAGCTTTATACCTTTCAAAGCTTTGTACCACGGTACATATGTTGGTTCGCAAGGACCAGATGAGGGCTTCGAAGATCATGCAGGAAAGAGTACACCGCACTCAAAATATAATAGTACATTGGAATTCAGAGACCGATGAGATCATTGGGGATAAGAAGGTGGAAGCGGTGCGCATTCGTAACAACAAGACGAATGTGACTGAAACGCTGGCAATTAATGGTTTCTTTGTTGCGATAGGGCATCAACCCAATTCAGACATTTTTAAAGGCTGGCTCGAAATGGATGATGCAGGTTACCTGAAAACGATACCTGGCACTTCAAAAACAAACATGGAAGGAATTTTCGCTGCTGGTGATGTGCAGGATAAGATTTACAGGCAAGCGGTAACGGCAGCGGGAAGCGGTTGTATGGCGGCTTTGGACGCAGAAAGATATCTGGCATCAAAAGAACTCGGCATCTAATATTATGGTAACAGTAGAATTAAGAGACATCCGTCTTTCAGGCGCACATGGCATCCACGAAGGGGAAGCTGCGGTAGGTAATCCCTATCTCGTCAATATCAAAGTCCACTATTTAGAGGGTGAAAGCCGCTTTGATTCGATACATGATACCGTTGATTACCAGCAGGTGTTTCAAATTTTGCAGCAAAGGATGAAAATTCCTTATCCTCTGTTAGAACAATTGGCGGACGGCATCGTTAGAAGCATCAAACATCGGTTTCCTCTTGTCAGGGAAATTGAATTTTCAATTTATAAACTGCAGGCGGCAATCGACAATCTCAACGGGATGGTTGGTATAACGCTGCGAAAAAAGTTTGATGATTAAGCATTTGACCCGAGTTCTCTGCGTGCTGTTGTGTATCCTGCTTTCAATGAGTTCCCATAGCCAGGAAGTGCCCGAACTCTTGAATGAAGCGCGACAACTTGAAACTTCGTTGAAAGACGAAGAGGCGCTCACGCGATATGTGCGGGTGCTGTCGATCCAGCCTAACAATCTGACAGCGCTTTGTAAGGCAAGTGAGCTCAGCAATGTGATCGGCAGAAGACAATCTACCAAAGAAAAGCAGCGCCAGTACTATAACACCGCCCTGACATATGCACGACGGGCACTCAGCATTAGTCCTCAATCTTCAGAAGCAAATTTCGCGATGGCTTTAGCCATGGGCAGGCTTGCTCAAACTGCAGGAGGGGAGAAGCGAATAGAAGCAGTACGGGACATAAAAACGTACGCGGAGAAGTCTGTGCAGTACGACCCGAACAATTATAAAGGCTATCATGTTCTGGGAAAATGGCACCTGGAGGTAAGTAGTTTGAATTCGGTGGAAAAGCTGCTTGTTCGCATCACTTATGGGGGCCTCCCACCCGCATCGGTTGACGATGCCATACGTTATTACGAAAAAAGCAGGCAATTAAATCCCGCTTTTCTACTAAATTATCTCGAGTTGGCTCGCGCTTACAAAGAAAAAGACCAGTACGAAAAATCGAGAGGCTATATTCAGTCGATGATGAAAATGCCGTCGGTTACTACTGACGATAATCGCATCAAGAACGAAGCAAAGAAATTTCTTGAGGAATTAAGATAGCCGCAGACTGGTGCAATCCGGCATTCCGCATGCTGTTTTAGTAGCTCTTCACCATAAACACACAATCTTCGATCTTCTTGATCTGTGCCGTTCTGTCAAGGCCTTTTACTACAGAATTCTTCGGCAGTTTAAGTTTTTCATCGAGGCTGTCTTTCGATGCCTCCTGAAGCGAGCGGAAAATATATTTCGATGTTATCGCGAATACGACTCCAAAAGTTTCTTCCTGCCTGGTATTGATGATACCAACGATCTCACCGTTGTGATTGAAAACAGGCCCACCGGAATTTCCGGGATTTGCAGTCAATCCGATCTGGAAGCTGATAGTGTCTCCACCAAATCCTGTTTTCGCACTCATATACCCTTCATTATAGACGATCTCATCTTTGGGGTAGCCTAACGTATACAGCTGTTCTCCGAGCTCAGCACCGGAACGACGAATACCATAAGGAAGTGTTGACACCGGCTTATAATCGTTATCGTCGATTTTCAGGATTGCCAGATCTGCATTAGCGTTTATGTGAACGATCTTTGCACGGTATTGTTGATTCTTGTTTTCTACTATTACCGACGTGGAGTTCTTTATTACATGAGCGTTTGTGATAAGATAGCCACGACCATCAATAAGAAAGCCTGTACCACCCGATTTGATTGGAAGTTCAGGAGCCTTCTGGCCCTTAACATATTCAACCTGTTGCTTAAGTGCATCCACGGTACGGCGGGTGTGTTCGAATTTCCGATTCAGTTCCTGTACATACTTTGTGTTCTCTTTCTTATTTACATAGAACGCACCACCGGCAATTAAAAATGTAGTGACTCCAGCGATTGCTGCAGCAACACCCATTACACGCTTATATTTTTTCCATAGCTGAAGAACCACAGCAGGAGGGTTCATGGGTTTGATCGAACCATCATCAATCAGTTGATTGTGTACGTCGCTCAATGTTGATTTATAATTTTTCAGCTCAACAAAGTTTTCGATCTGCCCAAGGAAAAGCGAATGCTCAACCACCAATTGATCAACCGTAGGATTTGACCTGCGAAGTTGTTCAAACTCTGCTCTTTCCTGCGGGTCCATTTCGTTCCCCAGGTATCGCTCAACAGCCTCTAGTAATTGCATCGATTCCATTAGATACGCTCGTTTTTATATTCGGTAAAGAATAGTTTCTTCAATCGCATCAGGCATTTATATTTCTGGTTTTTCGCATTGTCTGCGTTTGTATATCCGAAACTGCCTGCTATATCGGACATATTTCTCTTTTGTATGTAGAACGCTTCCAGTAAGCTTTTACACGGTTCTCCAAGTCCTGAAAGGGCGCGTTCCATTGTTTGAAACTCCAGGTTCTTTTGTTCATGCAGTTCCAATTCATCTTCTACTGCCACAATATCTTCCCTGCTGCTGATATCCGGTACATATCGTTGTAAATACTGCAATCGTTTCAGCCACAACCTGCGGCATACAGAATATATGTAAGTCTTCAACTGGCAATTCAATTCGAACGAACCGGATCTCGACTTCTCATACAGAACGATCATCGCTTCCTGGAAAATATCCCTTGCCTCATCATTGCTGCCATTATTGTTAACTACGAGCGACTGAACCATATTGTAATGCCGGGCATAAATAACTTCAATTGCCTGTCTATCGTTCTTCGCCAGTCCTTCGAGTAACTTTGTGTCGCTAAGCTCTGCTTTCACTGAATAACCTTTAATTAATACGTGTTTGTGGAGAAAGTAACCCAGAACCTGCAAATTGCAGTATTATTTCGCAGTTTGTGCGGGCCTCGGAAAAAAGTAAAATTTTTTTATAAAACCACAGGTTACCTTTTTCCTGCCTGGGTATAAACACCAAATCATTCATTAACAAACAAAACACGGAAAATGAAAAAGTTGATGTTAGTTTTGGCTATCGCTGGATTCGTAGCCTGCAATAACAATTCAGAAGGTACAGATGCTACTGCAGATACTACCACCATCGTTACTCCAGATACAGCAGTAATCGCTCCTCTGGATACAACTGGTGCAGTTGTAGATACAACTGCTGCTGGTACTACAGTTGACACTACTAAATAAGTTTTTTTCATATGGCAAGCAATCGTTAGAGGCCGTCCTGTTCTCAGGATGGCTTTTCCTAAAATCGGACTCTAATCGATGGCTTATCTAAATGAACGAGCCTTTAGGCAAAAAAAAGACCCTCTTTAAAAAGGGTCTTTTTTCATTATTGATGGTTTGTGTTATGCATTCATCTTAGCAATCAGATTTTCGTTGATCGCATCGAGAAACTCTTCCGTATAAAGATAATGTTGTCCATGAGTGACCTTATTCCCATGGATACACACAGCAAGATCCTTTGTCATCTTTCCGCTTTCAACTGTTTCAATACATACCTGCTCGAGGCTGTCTGCAAACTTTATCAAATCCTCGTTTCCGTCAAGCTTACCACGAAAAGCAAGTCCTCTTGTCCACGCAAATATGGATGCAATTGGATTTGTCGAGGTCGGTCTGCCCGCCTGGTGTTCCCTGTAGTGACGGGTAACCGTTCCATGAGCAGCTTCAGCTTCCATAGTTTTTCCATCAGGAGTTACAAGAACCGATGTCATCAGACCCAGCGATCCAAAACCCTGGGCAACGGTATCGCTTTGCACATCGCCATCGTAATTTTTACATGCCCAGACAAAATTGCCGTTCCATTTTAATGCACTTGCAACCATGTCATCGATCAACCTGTGCTCGTATGTAATTCCTGCTTCCCTGAATTGCTGAAGAAACTCATTTTGATAGATCTCTTCGAAGATGTCTTTAAAGCGCCCGTCGTATTTTTTAAGAATCGTATTTTTTGTTGACAGATATAAAGGCCACTTTTTACTTAACGCCATATTAAAGCAGCTTCTGGCAAAACCCTGGATGCTTTCATCCGTGTTATACATGCTCATTGCTACACCATCGCCTTTGAAATTATACACTTCAAAAGTTTGCGGTTCACCACCGTCTTCCGGAGTAAAGGTCATGGTAAGCTTTCCTTTTCCTTTGATTACGGTGTCAGTTGCACGGTACTGATCTCCGAAAGCATGACGGCCAACGATGATCGGTGCGGTCCAGTTTGTTACAAGTCGTGGAATATTTTTGATGACAATTGGCTCGCGAAAAACAGTGCCATCAAGAATGTTACGAATCGTTCCGTTCGGGCTCTTCCACATTTGTTTAAGATTGAATTCTTTCACCCTTGCCTCGTCCGGAGTGATAGTTGCACATTTAATGCCCACGCCATGTTCCCTGATGGCGTTCGCTGCATCAACAGTAACCTGATCACCTGTAGCATCACGGTGTTCGATACCCAGGTCGAAATATTTAATATCTACTTCAACATAGGGAAGGATCAACCTGTCTTTAATGAACTTCCAGATAATGCGGGTCATCTCATCACCATCGAGCTCTACAACGGGATTGGTCACTTTGATTTTTTCTTTCATAATAAATTTATTTTAATCGCGGTGTGCAAAAGTAAGCCATAAATACTTCCATTTACATTTCCGTGTATTATTATCTATCTTGCGAGTATGAAGGAAATAGTAAAACAATTCGTATCGCGGTATCTTACAGTATCGGATAGTGATATTGATTTCCTTTTACAAATGGGTGAAAGAAGAAATTTCGATCGCAGGGTCCGACTCATCGAAGAAGGAGATACCGAGAAGTACATCAACATTGTCCTTCGCGGGTTGGCGAAAAAATCTTTCACACATGGTAAAGAAGTGTATGTCACGCAGATCGCTACAGAAGGCCAACTGATCAGTGCGGCGGATTCATTTTTGTCTAATCAACCTACAGTGTATTGCATCGAGACAATTGAACCTACATTATTTCTTTCCTTTACTAACAGCGCCATCCATACGCTGTATGAAACTGATAAGAAATGGCAACAGCTTGGAAGGTTGCTTCTAACACGTTTGCTGGTAGATAAAGAACGCTGGGAACTAGACAGGGTGCAGTTTTCAACACATGAGCGACTAAATGCATTCATTGAGAGACACAGTGAACTTGTTAACCGGGTTCCGCAAAGAATACTTGCATCCTACCTGGGCATACAACCGGAAACTTTCAGTCGGCTAAAGAACAATGTTAAGCTCAATCCGATCCAATAAGATCATGGCAACGGTTTATCATCAAAAAGAAAGTCACCAAAATCTCGTTTTGCAGTTTCTTCGGAAGTTTGCTTCCATTGATGCTGCGCTTGCGGAAAATCTTGAACCGTATTTCGAATACCGGACCTTCCCAAGAAGGTCTATGATTATTCAAAAAGGTGAGATTGAAAATTATATTAGTCTTGTGTCTAAGGGATTGATAAGAAAGTTTGTTGTTGCGGGCAAGAAGGAGATTACTCTGCAGCTGGCGACGGAAGGTCACATGATCCACTCCGAAATTTCTTTTCTCTTACAACAACCATCGGAAGTGTTCGTGGAATCAATTGAGCCCTCAATGCTCATTAGCATAAGCTACCCGAACGTTCAGAAGATATTGGAAGAGATGCCTGAAGCTGAATTCATAGCGCGTTCATTGTTGTCCTATATGTTTCTGAAAAAAGATGCGCGTTATTACAACCAGCTTGTGAAGAATACGCGACAAAGATTTATTGAATACATGGAGCAGCATCCGCACATGTTGCAACGCGTGCCTCAAAAAATCCTCGCATCTTATCTTAATATCAAGCCGGAAACCTTTTCGCGACTAAAACATTTGATGTTAAAGAAGTAATCGCTTTCATTTCCACTTATTATTTCAAGTTTACCGTTTCCTGTTTTATGTTTTATAAATGAATGATCAGCACCGGTATCTTCAATTCATGACGCACAGAGTTAATGGTTTGACCATACAAGAAATCTTTCACACCAGTATGACCATGTGCACCTATGACAAGAAGATCTGCATTCTGTTCTTTTGTTATTCTCGCTATTTCACCAGCGCGATTTCGGAAGCCTAATACCCCATCAACTTTGAAGCCGCGCGACCTTAACTCTTCGGAATACTCGTCCATCTGTTGCAGGTCCGATGCCGTTTCATGATCTTCAACTTCCCTTCCATGTAATCTAGCCGATGGACTTTCTACAACGTGTATCAATATGTAGGAACTTGTGTCGCCGCCCTGGCCAATCGCTGCCGCGAGCAGCTTTTTGTCGTAGGTACTGAATTCAAGAGCAACGGCGATCCTTGAGTAAACCGGTGGCTTAAGGTCAAATTGTTTATCCATGCCTTTATGCATTTCTATAGAACCCTGTCGCCGGTATTTTGTGATCAGTGGGTATGCTGTGATGTAGATGAGCAGCAGCAAAAAGAAGAGTCCTCCCGCAATGATCATCACCTTTGTAAGATCCGCACCAGGACTGGAAATAACAGGCATGGCTTCATTTAAGAGCAATCGGACATTCAGATATACCAGCAGTGATGCAATGGCCCATGAGAATATTTTCGTTGCTCTCCCAATGGCAAATTCCCCCATCGTTGTTTTGTCGCTCACAAAATGAATGAGAGGGATGACAGCAAATCCCAATTGCATGCTCAATACAACCTGGCTAAAAACAAGTAAACGGTCGACTTCGTCATCGCCAAAAATATATATTACAAAGAACGCAGGTAAGATCGCGATCATTCGTGTCAGCAATCTTCGAACGAGTGGATTGATCCGCAAACGCAGATATCCTTCCATTACTATTTGTCCCGCTAAAGTGCCTGTAATTGTTGAGCTTTGGCCTGCAGCAATTAGTGCAATCGCAAACATTATCGGCGCAATCTCCGTTCCTAAAAACGATGAAAGCAGCGTGTGGGCCTGCATAATTTCTGCAACATCGGTTCGACCAGATTTGAAAAATACAGTAGCTGCAAGCACAAGTATCGCGGCATTGACAAGGAAGGCAATGTTCAGCGCAATTGCAGAATCAACGAAGTTCCATTTGAGCGCCTGTTTAATCCCGCTGGTCGTCTTGCGGATCTTTCTTGTCTGCACCAGTGCAGAATGGAGATACAAATTGTGAGGCATTACTGTGGCTCCAATGATGCCAATAGCGATGTAAAGTGCTTCGTCAGTAGGGAAGGAGGGGATCAGTCCCTGCGCAACTTCTCCCATCTGAGGCTTTGCCAGAATGATTTCTGTGAGAAAAGATATCGCAACAATGGCTACAAGTGCGATGATGAATGCTTCCATTTTCCGCATGCCAAGTCGCTGCAAAAACAAAAGAAGGAAAGTATCCAGTACTGTAATACCAACACCCCATATTAACGGAATGCCAGTTAATAAATGAATTCCGATGGCCATTCCTAAAACTTCGGCCAGGTCAGTTGCGGCGATGGCAACTTCTGCGAGGAGATACAGCACAAAATTCACAGGCTTGGGATACGTTTCGCGATTGGCTTGCGCGAGGTCGCGTTTCCTGACAATTCCGAGTCGCGCCGATAAACTTTGAAGCAATAACGCCATGATGTTGCTCATCAGCAATACCCAGAGGAGTGAGTAACCGAACTTGCTGCCACCAGCCAGGTCTGTTGCCCAGTTGCCGGGATCCATATAGCCTACACTTACCAGGTATGCAGGGCCAAAGAATGCAAAGATCTTGCGGAAACCACGATTGTTACCGGAAGTTGACACCGATTCATGCACTTCGCTTAGAGAAGCATCCGAATTAGTCTTGTACGTCATATCTTACGAATACATTTTTTGCTACGGTTTCGCTCACGTTCACAGATGTGTTGTTCTTCAGCTTCAGTTCAATCGAATTATCAAATGAAAATCGTTTTGTGATCTGTACCCTGGTACCGAGCGTTAGCGACTTATGTTTCAGAAGATCGAGCATTTCGGGCGATTGATCACTGATGTTGGTAATCACTGCCAGTGTTTCGTTAGCCAGTTCCAGCAGGTTGATGTTTTTATGTTGTGCGAACTTGCCGTTGATGTCCGGTATTGGATCTCCGTGGGGGTCGATCGTGGGAAATCCAAGGAACTCTTCGAGTTTATCAACCAGTTTCTTACTGCTGATATGTTCCAGTTCTTCTGCAACTTCATGCACCTCTTCCCAACCAAATTCAAGTTTCTCGACCAGGAAATACTCCCAGAGACGGTGCTTGCGAATGGTTTGAATAGCCAGGCGGCGTCCCTCAGCACTCAGTCGCACCCCCTGGTATTTTTCATAAATGAGAAGTTTCTGTTCTTTCAGCTTTTTGAGCATATCCGTTACCGAGGCAGCACGGGTGCTCAGTTCGCGGGCAAGTGCGTTGGTTGTTACATTGCCTTCAGCTTCCTGAAGGTGATATATTGCTTTGAGGTAGTTCTCTTTACTTGAAGAAACTCTCATGAGCCTAATCGTTTTGGGATGTCTAAAAATAAGTTTAGGCAAATCTAAAAAAAATTCTCAACCAAACTTTATTTTTAGTGCTAATCGTATATAGTTATTTTAGAGATCAATTTTCGCGATGGTATGATAAGAACAACAGGTTTGGTAAGGTTAGTTTATGTGTTCGTATTGCTTGGATTTGTCATGATGTCTTGTAAGGGGAAGAAGCGGGCGTCCATGAAAGATGAAGAAAGTGAGCAAGTGCAGGTTGAAGAATTTATCGAGTTTTTTCCCGAGGTGACACTACCATATGCTGTGCACGATACATCGCTAACAAAGAAGACGAACGATTCATTGCTGATAGGACTTAAAAGTTTCTCCCGTTTCGTTCCGGATTCAATTTTCAAAAATCAGTTTGGAGCAAAAGCCAATCCTAAGCTGTACGCCCTCGGAAGGGTGCAGGAAAAGGAGCGCGAAAATTATCTGATGATTCGGGCCAACCAGGGAACTAAGGCGGCCGCATACATACTTTGTTTCGACAAAGAAAACAATTATGTCAACTCATTGCCGCTGGTTCAAACAGGCAAAGAAAAATACGATCTCAACTATGGTGCGCTGGATAAAAAGTTTCAGATAACCACATACCGCGCGAAGAAGTCGAAGGATGGAGAACTTCAATACAAGCGCAACATATATGTTTATAACAGTGGCGCAAAAGAGTTTACACTGATCCTTACCGAGCCGAACGAAGAAATGATTGAGGATGTTTACAATCCGTTCGATACTCTTTCAAAAAAACATAAGCTTGCCGGCGATTATATAAAGAACGAAAAAAACCTTGTTTCCTTCCGCGATGGTAAAAATGAGAACGAATTGCTTTTCTTTGTGCACTTTGAAAAAGACAAAGGCTCCTGTGTGGGTGAACTGAAGGGTACCGCACGTATGGTGTCAGCAAAAAAAGCAGTTTATAAAGAAGCCGGTAATCCCTGTACGCTGGAATTTAGTTTCGGCACAAATAATGTCACCCTTCGGGAACTTGAAGGTTGTGGCACTTACCGGGATATAAAATGCTTCTTTGACGGCACTTACCCAAAGAAAAAGGAGCCCTCTTCGAAGAAAGCGGCTAAAAAGAAATAAGAGTTTTTTTGTGACGTTGTTGAGCCCAAACCTTTAATCGATAAAATCATGGTAGTCCAAAATGCCCTGTTTACGACCATTCTGCGTTTCTAATGAATATTCAGGTATATTGCATCCGAATGTGTATTAGATACATAATAGAAATTTTCTAATCCCCAAAAGTACTTGCGTCTATGAGTTTTCTTAATTACAACGTACCCTATCCAGTTGATGAGCGCTATTCCAAACGGGTTGCTTACTTCTCCATGGAGTTTGCGATTCATCAACCATTAAAAATATACAGCGGTGGACTTGGATTCCTTTCGGGGTCTCACCTTCGCAGTGCATACGAGCTCAAACAAAACCTGATAGGAGTTGGCATTCTATGGAAATATGGTTATTACGACCAGGCACGTAACCAGGATCAAACCCTGCAGACAACCTGGATGGAGAAAAACTACAGCTTTCTTGAAGATACGGGCATCAAGTTCCAAATCAACATTCACGACCACCCGGTATGGATCAAGGTTTGGTATCTGAATCCGGAAACCTTCAAGACTGCCCCGCTGTTCCTGCTTAGTACAGACCTGCCGGAAAATGACTACGTTTCTCAAACGATCACACACCGGCTGTACGATGCGAACGTAGCTACCAAGGTAGCCCAGTTCATATTATTAGGAGTGGGTGGAGCAAAGCTGATCGACCAATTGAATTATAACCCGGATCTATACCATCTGAACGAAGCACACGGAGTAAGTTCTGTTTTTTATCTGTATAAGAAGTACGGAAACCTTGAAGAGATCAGGAAACGTCTGGTGTTCACTACACATACTCCTGAAGAAGCAGGCAATGAAAAGCACGACATCCATCTTTGTCACAAGATGAGCTATTTCTGCGGACTCAGCATTGACGAAGTGAAACAACTTACAGGCTTGTATGACGACCAGTTCAATCATTCCCTTGTAGCGCTTCGCTTTGCACAATTGGCAAATGGAGTTTCGCAACTTCATGGTGAAGTTTCCCGGCAAATGTGGGGAAAGCATGAAGGTGTATGCCCGATCATTTCGATTACCAACGCACAGAATTATAACTATTGGGCCGATAAGCAACTTTATGAATCATCCCAACAATCGAACGATGCTGCATGGGATGACCGCAAACGACATTTGAAGAAAAGATCTTTCGAGATAGTTGCAGACCAGACAGGCAAAATGTTCAATCCTGATGTTTTTACCATCGTGTGGGCCAGGAGGTTTGCGGGCTATAAGAGAAGCGAATTGATCACGCGTCCACGTGAACGCTTTGAGAAACTGCTTAATCATCCGAAATATCCCGTGCAGATCATATGGGCTGGAAAGCCTTACCCCATGGATTACCCGGCGATAAACGAATTCAACAACCTGGTGCATTTAAGTCGCAATCACAAAAACATGGCTGTACTTGTTGGCTATGAACTTGGATTGTCGAAGCGACTCAAGCAGGCTGCAGATGTGTGGTTGAACAATCCACGCGTACCACGCGAAGCATCCGGAACCAGCGGTATGACAGCGGCTATGAATGGCGCTGTAAACTTCTCAACAGACGATGGCTGGATACCTGAATTTGTGCGTCACGCTGAAAACGGGTTTGTGATACCACAAGCCGATTACGCAAACATGAGTACGCAGGAGCAGGATGATTACGATCTGGAAAAGCTGTATGAGATCCTGGAAAATGAGATCTTGCCAATGTATTATGATGACCGCAACAAATGGCGCCAGATTGCAAAAACTGGTATGAACGATGTGCGCTATCAGTTTGAATCATCAAGAATGGCAGCAGAATATTACGATCTGTTGTATAATAATAATGTGTTTGTAAGTGATAAGTGATAAAAAAAACGTCCCGGAAAACGGGACGTTTTTTTTAAGTATGCTAGTGTGCTAGTTTGCTAGTATGCTAGTGTGCTAGTATGCTAATGTGCTAGTGTGCTAGTATGCTAGTGTGCTAGTGTGCTAATATGTTAGTATGCTAATGGAATAAGGAACACCGTTTTTCCGTTTCTCCGTTTCTCTGATTCTCCGTTTCTCCGTTTCTCCGTTTCTCCGTTCCTCCTGCTTACTGGCCAATGTTCAATAATTCTACTTCAAATACCAATGTAGAGCCGCCTTTGATAACTGGTCCGGCATCACTATCGCCATAAGCGAGTTCCGATGGGATAAATAATTTCCATTTGCTTCCTACAGGCATTAATTGAAGTGCTTCCACCCATCCACGAATAACGCCATTAACAGGGAAAGATATCGGCTCTCCACGTTGCACTGAACTATCGAATATGGTACCATCGATCAGCGTTCCGTGGTAATGTACTTTCACAGTGTCTGTGAGTTTAGGCTTCGGACCATTTCCTTCCTTGATCACTTCATATTGAAGTCCACTGGGAAGACTTACAACGCCCTCGCGTTTCTTGTTCTCTTCAAGAAATGCAAGTCCTTCTTTTTTTACTGCTGCTGCTTTTTCACTTTTCATAGATTGCATGTAGTTCATGATTATGTTATTGCATTGCTCTTCATTCAACTTAGCACCGTTATTCTTTACGTCGTTCAACGCAAGATTTACCATACTAAGATTAATGTCTTTAATTCCCTGGCTTTTATAAAACTCTGCCATGCTCACTCCAAGTGCATAACTAAATGAGTCGAGCGGGCTGGAGATCGATGTTGTGTGAGTAACCGGTTTCTTTGTTGTTCCCGCTGCCTTGTTAGCGGTGGAAGCTGGTTTTTTTGCCGGTGTTGCGGGTTTTTTCGTTTGAGCCATACCGTTAGTCATCAACCCCAATAACAATACCGGTAAAATAAGTCGTTTCATGCTGATTGCTGTTTCGTTTTGCGGCAAGGTAGCGGATATTTTTATATCTGCTTATCCAGAAGTCAACAGTAATTGTGAAATTTACCACTTATGACTGCACTGTTTGATCTTTATCGCAAAGCGTACCATGGATTGCCCAGGGAGGTATGGATGATATCGCTCATCATGCTGGTTAACCGCAGCGGAACAATGGTGGTACCCTTCATGACCATTTATCTTACCAGTGCCGAAATGGGCTATAGTATTGGAAAGGCGGGAATTGTACTCGGCGTGTTTGGACTGGGTTCAATTCTTGGTGGTTATCTGGGAGGACGATTAACGGATCGGATTGGTCATAGAAGCGTACAGTTCTATACATTATTAGGTGGAGGCCTGCTCTTTATCTTATTAGGACAGGTAAAAGCGTTCTCATCCATATGTGTGGTGACGTTTTTTTTGAGCCTGGTGAATGAAGCATTCCGGCCCGCGAACGCGGCATCTATTGCGCTTTATAGTACGGACGGAAATCGAACACGTTCATTTTCGCTGAACAGGCTTGCAGTGAATCTGGGATGGGCAGTTGGCGGCGCTTTGGGTGGCATACTTGCTTCAATTGATTTCTCGGTATTATTTTATGTTGATGGCATCACAAACATTGCCGCCGCGCTTCTGTTGAGTCGCTTGTTGAAGCCGGTTGACAAGGCAAAACAACATGCATTACGCCAGTTGGCAACAGGTCCCATTCAATCTGCTTACAAGGATTCAGTTTACCTGCTGTTTATATTTCTCACGATCCTGTTCTCTATTTGCTTCTTTCAAATGTTCTCAACATTGTCAGCGTACTATAAAAATGAAGTAGGCTTCTCATCATTATTTATTGGTATACTGATGGCCATAAATGGTTTGCTGATCACATTTGTAGAAATGCTGCTGGTGTATAAACTGGAAGGCAAACGCAGTCCGACTTATTATATCATTGTTGGTGTGTTCCTTGTAGCAGTTGCATACCTCTTGTTGAATTTGGTTGAAGTCACGCATGTAGTTGCACTGGTGATGATGGTTTTGATAACTCTTGGCGAAATATTTTCGATGCCATTTATGAATAGCTTTTGGACAAGCAGGAGCAACAATCAGAATCGCGGTCAATACGCCGGATTATACACAATCGCATGGTCCATTGCTCATACGTGCGGCCCAATGGTGGGAGCCCAGATAGCACAGACCGCAGGTTATCGCACATTATGGTGGGGAGTAGGCGGACTTGGAACGCTTACGTCCTTAGGCTTTGTAGGTCTTCATATATGGTCAAATAAAAAAGACATCAGAAAAAAATTAAGTTGATGGAAAATGAAACGGTAGATCCTGCGAGATTCGAGATGTTCCGTAACAGGCTCACAAAAGTATATCGCCATGTTTCCAAACTGGCGCGCAAGCAGGGTATAACCTGTTATCGTGTGTATGACCATGACCTGCCTGAATTTCCATTCTGCATCGAAGTGTACGAGGGGCTCATATATCTCGCGGAATATCGCCGGCGTCATGGCATGAGCGAGGAAGAACATGAACTATGGCTGGATGAATGCATTCGACTAATAGCTGAGTTACTCGAGGTTGATGAAGAAAAGATCTACGTAAGACAGCGGCAGCGTAAACAAGGCAGACTTGGGCAATATCAGCGAATTTCGGAAGAACAGGAATTCTTTACTGTCAGTGAAGCAGGTTTGAAATTTAAAGTGAATCTTAGTGATTATCTCGATACAGGATTGTTTCTCGATCACCGTATCACGCGTGGGATGGTGCGGAATGAAGCTGCAGGTAAAAACGTTTTAAATCTGTTTTGTTATACAGGATCGTTCTCTGTATATGCAGCGGCAGGGGAGGCGGTAGGAGTTACCTCGGTAGATCTGTCAAAGACATACCTCAAATGGGCGGAAGATAATTTTGCGCTCAACAATTTAGATGATCCCCACAAGTACCAATTCATTCACGAAGATGTTAAGCAGTACCTCGATACATTAAGGCCAGGCAGTTTTGATCTAGTTGTGATGGATCCTCCAACCTTTAGTAATAGTAAACGTATGGTGGATTTTCTCGACATACAGCGCGATCATGTTGAATTGATCAACAAAGTATTGATAGCAATGAAACGGGATGGAATACTTTACTTCAGTACCAACTACCGGAAATTTGTTCTGGATGAACCAGCAATCAAAGCATCGTCGATAAAAGACATAACTAAAGCTACTACACCTTTCGATTTCCAGGGGAAGTTATTTCGTTACTGTTACAGAATCATAAAGTGAGACAGATAAACAGAGAAACGGTGAAACAGATAAACAGAGAAACGGAGAAACAGAGAAACGGAGAAACAGCAAAATATGTAAGTCTCCGTTTCTCCGACTCGCTGTTTCTCCGATGCTCTGACTTTCCAAACCTATCGGGCTGGTATCTCCAGCTTAAGATCTCTCTTCAACATATCATTGCGGTTTGCCATTTCCCATGCGGTGTAAAACACAAGTTTTGCTCTCCTGGCAAGGATGTCGTAATTGATCTTATCAGGTGTATCTGTTGCACGATGATAGTCGGCATGAGTTCCATTGAAATAGAAGATAATGGGAACACCCTTACGTGCAAAGTTGTAATGGTCGCTACGGAAATAAATGCGTTCGGTATCTTTTGGATCGTTGTATTTGTAATCCAGCTCCATTTTTACATAACGCTTGTTCACCGCTTCACTTATAGGTCTCAGATCGCTGCTTAGTTTGTCGTCACCAACAACATATACATAATTTGTTGAGTCGCCTTTCGTGCGTTTCGGATCTATCCTTCCGATCATATCGATGTTCAGATTTGCAGTAGTTTTATCGAGTGGGAATACCGGGTTCTCGCTGTAGAAGGCGGATCCCCACAGGCCTTTTTCTTCGCCCGATACCGCAAGGAACACCACACTTCTTCTTGGTCCCTTACCTTCTTTTTTTGCCTTCACAAAAGCTTCAGCAATCTCTATAAGTGAAACTGTTCCTGATCCATCATCATCCGCTCCGTAATAAATCACGGAATCGCCTCGCTTGCCCAGGTGATCGTAATGAGCAGACAATACAAGAAATTCATCCTTCTTATCCGATCCTTCCAGCACGCCCATAACATTACTACTCTGTGCAGTCAGTTGCGCCTTTCTAAAATCAAGTGTCAATTCCGTAGCGAAAGTTTTTACATTACCACTGCCATTGCGTGCCGCATCGTATTCTGCACCCATGATCTTTCGGGCCATATCTTCACTTATATAATAAGTGTTTGGATAAGTGATTTTCCTGTAACCATTGATAGATTGAAAACCTTTCGTGTTCATTGCACGACGCGGAAAATTTGTTTGCACCACCAGGATGGCAGCAGCACCATTTTTCATTGCGGCTTCCTGTAGTGCAAAACCCAGGTTGGACCTGCGACCAGTTTGTGGTTGTACATCCGGTTGAAAAACCAGTATTACTTTTCCTTTTACGTCGATATTATTGTAATCATTCCGCACGGAATCACTTATTCCATTGCCAGCGAAAACCACTTCATTTGCATGGATGGTCTCTGTATGGTTTTGGGAAAGGTTAAGTGCGAAGTCTTTGTCAAGTGTATACTCTTCGTTTTTAATTCGGATCGATGCGCGTTCCAGTGAATCCTGGAAAACATTAAAATACATCTGGTATCCATTGTTAACTGCTGGGGCAAGTCCCACACGACGAAACTCCTGCTCTAAGTATGCAGCAGCCTTGCGTTGCCCTTCAGTAGCGGTTTCGCGGCCTTCCATTTCTTTCCCGGCAACGATGTACAAATGCTTTTTCAGATCTCCTTCTGTGATGGTATTAGCATACCCGGTCGGATTCCCTGTCTTTTGAGCCATCGATGCTGTGGCAACGAACATACTCATTAACAAGATGCTTTTTCTCATGTTGTGATGTTATTTTTTATGGTGTTAACTGTTAAACGGTTATTGTGTATCGTCCATGAATTCACTTAATTCAAGCCAACGCATTTCTTTCTGATCAAGAAGTGAACTGATCTCTCCAATTCGTCGCGATAATCTTTCAAGTTCTTCAAATCCTTCGCTGCCGCTGTTCAATTTTTCCTGCACTTCGCGCTTTTCTTTTTCCAGATCGCTGATATCTTTTTGTAATTGTTCAAATTCACGTTTCTCTTTATAAGATATCTTCCGTTTGGTATCCTGCTTCTTCGATGACAGGTCTTCTTTTTGTTGCGCTGGAAGTTTTAGAGCTTCCTGCTCCTGCGATCTTTGCCATGCGCGATACAACGTATAGTTACCGGGGAAATCCCTTACATCACCATCGCCTTCAAAGACGAAGAGGTGATCTACCAGGCGATCCATGAAATACCTGTCGTGCGAAATGATCAGCAAGCATCCGGCAAATTCACTGAGGAAGTTTTCGAGTACACCAAGTGTAGGAAGGTCCAGGTCGTTTGTAGGTTCATCCAACACCAGGAAGTTCGGATTGCGGAACAATATCGACAACAAATGCAATCGTCGTTTTTCACCGCCACTAAGTTTCGATATATAGGTGTATTGCTGCTCAGGCGGGAAAAGAAAAAGTTGTAGAAACTGGGCGGCGCTTAAAGAACCGCCATTCGCCAAAGGAAAATTCTCTGCGATGTTTTTTACAAATTCAATCACCCGTTGATCTTCCTTAACCTGCAAACCCTGTTGGGAATAATTACCGAAGATTACCGTTTCTCCAATATTCACTTTACCGCTATCGGGTATTTCATTTCCCTGTAGAATGTTGACGAATGTAGATTTCCCAACTCCATTTTTCCCGACGATCCCTATGCGTTCTCCTTTTTTAAATGTATAATCGAATCCTTTCAGTATGACCTTCTCACCGTATTTCTTATAGATCTTTTTCAATTCGATGATCTTGCCGCCCAACCTGCTCATCTTCACCTGCAATTCCATCTGTTGATCTTCGATGCGCCGTTTCGCCTTCGATTCAACATCGGCAAAAGCGTCCACGCGACTCTTTGATTTTGTTGTCCTTGCCTTCGGTTGTTTCCGGATCCATTCTAGCTCTTTGCGGTAAAGATTACGCGCTTTATCGATGCTTGCAGATTCGCTTTCAATGCGTGCCGCCTTCTTTTCGACATACTCTTCATAATCGCCCTTGTAAACAAAAAGACTGTCGTTGTCCAATTCCCAGATCTCTTCGCATACGGCATCAAGGAAATACCGGTCGTGTGTTACAAGGAGAAGGGTCACCTTTTCCTGGTTGAGATAGTGTTCAAGCCATTCTACCATTTCAACATCCAGGTGGTTGGTAGGTTCATCCATGATCAGCAATACATGGCGATGCTCAAAGCCAATATCAATCAGCGTTTTGGCCAGTGCAACGCGTTTGCGCTGCCCCCCTGATAAGCTTCCAACGGGTTGGTCCAGCTGATGAATGTTTAGTTTACCAAATATCTGTTTCACCTTGGCATCAAAGTCCCATGCGCCAAGCTCATCCATTCGAATGATCGCTTCGCTCAATGCTGCGGCATCGGCATGCTCACTAGCCAACTCATAGGATTTTATTGCATTTATTACGGGGTGATCGTGGTGGAAAATGTTCTCAATTATCGTCGCTTCTTCCCTAAACACAGGCTCCTGCTCGAACAATGCAACGGAAACGTCTTTATGGATCCAGACGGTTCCTGCATCGGCGGTATCTAATCCTGAAAGGATCCTTAATAATGTGCTTTTGCCACTACCATTGCGGGCAACCAGTGCGATTTTGTCGCCTTCCTCGATATGAAATGAAATGTTCTCAAATAAACTTCGAACTCCGAATGACTTGGTGAGCCCCTCAACTGAAACATAGTGCATCCGGCAAATATATTGATTTGGTGGTTCGCAGGTATTCCGTGGCTCGATGGTATGTTTTTTATAACATTCGTTGTCTCAAACATCCACGAGATGATAGAAACGCATGTGCTGCTGGTTTTGGGATGGATGGTCTTTGGCTTCCTTCACAGTTTGCTGGCATCGGGGTTTGTAAAGGATCGCCTGGTGCCAACATTTGGAACATATTACAGGCTCATGTATTCGTTGTTTGCGTTGCTTTCATTATCAGCTCTGTTATACTACCAGTTTTCCATATCGTCGGTTCTCCTGTTTGCACCGCAATACTGGCTACTGGCCATATCATTGATCAGCATGATATTGATGGGCATTTCCATGCGTACGTATTTTAAATTCCTGAGTGGGGTCGATGTGCTCACCAAAACGAAAGTTACCAGTGAATTACAGGTTACCGGGATGCATGCTTACACCAGGCATCCTCTCTACCTTTCCACATTGTTGTTCGCATGGAGTCTTGCAGGAGTTTTGCCATATCTGTCCCATCTACTCGGGGTATTGATAATGACTATTTACACCGTCTATGGAGCGCAACTTGAAGAGAAAAAGCTTCACGTCCAATATGGTCAGAAGTATGCAAATTATTCGCGAGAAGTGCCGATGTTCATTCCCTGGAAATGGCTGGCTTCTTTCATTTTTTCAGGAACTTCAAACAAACAGGTGAGGGAACATCGATAATGGTGCCGGTTTCAGATAACAAGCCTGTTTTCTTATCGCGCTTAAATACCACGATATTATTGCTTTGCTGGTTGGCAACAAGCAGGTAATTACCAGTAGGATCAAGGGCAAAATTGCGCGGGGTATTTCCTAATGTCGATTGAAATCCTTTAGTAGTGAGCTTCCCAGTGGATGGGTCAATGCTGAAGATCGCGATGGTATTTGATGCGGCCCTGTTGGACGCATATAAGAATTTTCCGTCTGAAGAAATATGAATATCAGCGCTTCCCTTTGTGTCAGTGTAATCATCGGGGTGTGCACTAACCGTTTGAATGTTCTTCATTTGCCCGTTTGAAAATTCAAAGGCAGAGACATTACCAGACATTTCTTCCATGAGGTAGATCCATTTACGGTTGGGGTGAAAACTGATGTGTCTCGGTCCCGCGCCGGGGCTCACTTCTGCAGCAAATCCGGCAGATTCATCAATTGGCATTGAAGCAGAAGCATTGAACGGATACACCATAACCTTATCAATGCCAAGGTCCGGTACAAACAAAAATTTCTGATCCGGTGAGATGCGTGTGGAATGAACGTGTGCTTTTTCCTGGCGCATCTTGTTTTCCCCTGAGCCTGTATGTTGGATCAACTGAACATATGGCGACAATCTCCCTTCGGTTGATTTAAATACAGATAAGTTGCCACCGCTGTAATTGCCGGCAACTACAAAATTGCCTTTCTTATCTACGTCCACATAACATGGATGGTCGCCGCCAGTCGGCTGGTTATTCAAAAACCTGAGGTTGCCGGTTTTTTTATCGATGGCAAAGGAAGATAATGAGCCAGGCTTTTCACCACCGGTTTCGTTAACTGCATACAGATATCTTCCATCTGATGAAACGGCGATGTAGGAAGGATTTTCGATGCCATCAGCAAATCCGAGGGGAGTTATTTTGCCGCTTGATGCGTTAAAATCGAAGATGTAAATTCCCTTGCTTTCTCCCGTTGTATAAGTACCGGTGTACAGATAATAGTGTTGTGCTTGTACAGCAACGCCAGCCAGCATCATTATGGTAAGGATAAAATATTTCATCTGATCAAGTTAGGATTTTTTTCCCCGGTTAGAAATCAAATTCTTTTATTGATTCATCCGCCAGTATCAGGCGGATAAATTCTTCGTGTTTTTTTTCGGAGCCCCGAACCGACCAGCTTCCGCTGATGCGGCCATCTATCAGGTTTTGCTTGTTTCTTTTGTAATGAAGTTTGCAAGTGTGCATGATCTCTTCATATCGATGCAATGTTTCATTTTTGTAATGACAGACGATCCGGTATTCGCGCACCTGGTTTGTTCTCTCTATCCATTCTTCGAGCCTTGTCATGTAGGAAAGCGCTATGAACGAAAGTCCGGCGCCTGCTATCGAGATCCAATAATACCCGGCACCAATACCCATTCCCATTGCGGCCGTTGCCCAAACAGAAGCGGCGGTGGTAAGGCCTTTGACCCGGTTGTCTTCTTTAAAAATGACTCCGGCGCCCAGGAAGCCGATACCCGTCACAATATTGGAAGCGATCCTGTCAGATTCCGTCCCGGCACCTATCATTATAGAAAAGATCGTGTACATACATGACCCAAGCGATATGAGCATCAGGGTGCGTAAGCCCGCGGCCTTGCTTACGTATTCGCGTTCGGCACCGATAAGGCCGCCAATAGCGATAGCCAGAACAAGTCGGAGGAGGTATTCAGTTATTGGCATGAGTGAAGATATGGCACAGCATTTTTTTATGCAACAACATGATGGACAATCAGGATTCAAGAAAAATCGTACCTGAACAACAGGTAGGGTCTGCAACGAATGTGGAATACACATATGCGGCAGCTTCCCCGCAGGAAGCAAGGGTAGTGTTTGAAGAAGCAGTTAAGAAACTACTCGACGTTAACCATTGGAACGATTATGCCGGAAAGGGCACGGCTGATTTTACGGTGATCGATATGAGCGGAAAGGAAACTGAAGCGCCATTGCAAAAAGGTTTTTATTTTAAGATCGATATTCCCGGGCCGGGCACTTTTGCGGGTGATGGCTTCGATTGGGTGCAGGTCGAAGCAATTGATTCAAGCAGCAATGAAGCGGAGGACTGGGAAAGCGTAGCAGTGAGGGTGCGCCCCACCTCGAACCCTACAAAACAGGGAGACGATGTTGCACATTTCTTTTCCGCCGATGCCACGAGTAATTTCGTTGTCAGGCGTGAAAAGACTAATATCATTGCGGGAGTATATGGACGTAATGAAATTCCAAACACTGCGGCAAAAAATCCCGTAGATAAAACAAGGAACGCCGCGATTGGACTGACAGCAGTTTCAGGGGCGTCTTCCGTCCAATGGAACGCACTGGTAAAAGCTATTATTGGTAAATAACATGAAACAGTACGAGCAACGCATAGTTCGGGAATATTCAGTTTGGAAGCGCAGGGTTACAAGAGACCCTTCGTTTGCCAGCAAGATGGCGCGTTCTGCCCAAACGAAGATCAACGATATGATCCCCGATAAAGTGCATAATGCCATAACCGCCACAATTAAGCAGATGGTGCGCGGGGTGCTGTTCGGTGTAAAATATACAGTACCCGATGTCAGGGCTGACCTGTCGTTAGAAGAACGTGAGAAACTCGTACTTGAGCGCATTGATTTTTATAAGAAAACTGCAGCCACCGAAGGAGGTATAACGGGTATGGGTGGTCTGTTGATGGGCCTGGCGGACTTTCCGATCCTGCTAAGTCTAAAACTGAAACTGCTTTACGATATCGCCACTATTTATGGATATGACCTCGATGATTTTACAGAGCGATTATACCTGTTGAATATCTTTCAGCTTGCTTTTTCGAGTCAGCAGCATCGTAATAAAATCTTTGGTGAGATGGAACACTGGCGTGAAAAGGCACAGCACCTTCCAAAAGATATCCACGAATTTGACTGGCGAACTTTTCAGCAGGAATATAGAGATCATATTGACCTGGCAAAAATGGCGCAGTTGATCCCGGTCGTCGGTGCGCTCGTTGGATTTGTTGTAAATTACAATCTCATTGTCCGACTGGGTGAATATGCAATGAATTCGTATCGTATGCGCCTGGTAGAAGAGAATCCCCAACTGATGTCTGCTTACATTAATACGCGGTAATTATGTGTTACGATATATCGCTTAATGCTCCGATTGAATTAATAACTGAACAATTGCCGGATCTTGAAGTCGACCCGCAACTTGAAATCGATTTCTCTACTACGATGCATGTGCTTGCGCAATCGTTTCGTAAGTACCCGGTCGTATACAGAGAAGATGGACAACTAAAAATGCGCTTGTTCGAGTGGGGTGTAATTGCATCCTATATGAATACTCCGGAAAAAATAAAACAATCACGGGCCTCGATGTGTAATGCACGCAGCGAAAAGATCCTTGAAAGGGCATCTGCATGGAACCGCATGCGAAGGCAGCGTTGTCTGGTTCCTGTAAATGGATTCTTTGAACACCGCGAGATCGCCGGCTGGAAAAATAAAGTCCCATATTACATACACCAGCCGGGGAGAAAGGTTTCGTTCCTTGCAGGCATCTATAATTATTCACCTATACCCGATGTTGAAACCGGCGAGGTAAAGGGAACGTTTGCAATTGTAACCCGTCCCGCCAATGAATTAATGAAGAAGATACATAATGGCGGACCCAACAAACACAGAATGCCCATCATCCTGAATGATCTTAGTTTATTGCCATGGCTCGACCGATCTCTAAGTGATGAACAGTTGCAGGCGATACTCGAATCGGAGTTCCCTGCCTCTGAAATGCATGCGTGGCCAGTGTTCTCTATTCGCACAACAAAGCAGAGGCCCGATGGAAAGATGTGTTTTGAACCTTTTGAATGGGAATCATTGCCGGACCTGAGTGATTAGGAAATAAGATAGATCATCAGCACAAGCAACAATGTTATGAAAATAACAGCTACCGGAAAGAGGCGCTCGTACAGGTGTTGACGATTTCTTTGCTTCACGTAATCGCGAAGCATTATGTTCAAAGTTGTATCGTCTCCGGCAAGCGTTGAAAGCTTTTCATACAATGGCGGCATATATGAATGTGATAAAAGTCGTGACACCTGAATGCATTCCAGCATCAGCGGTTTTTTCAATTGACGTGCATGCAGGGTGAGGAGGTCAATATTATAATGGGATAGTATTTTATTTAGATGGAATTGCAATGCATCGCGGTCAATGAAATTTTGATCGATGGTTCGCACATAACGATGTAATTTCTCAGCCTGCTGTAGGATTAGCGAGGGATTTGTGATTCGATCGTTCTTCCATACATTGAAGCCGTGTCTTTTATCATATTCGGATCTTTTTTCGATATCTATAAGAACTTCATATGCCTGTTGGATCTCAACAAATTTTTTTTCACTCGACTCATCGTCTGGATTTTTATCCGGATGGTAGCGGATGGCAAGTCGCCGGAAAGCTTTCTTGATCTCCTCAGGTGAGGAACCCGGAAACACTTCAAGTGTCTGGTAATGATTTTTCATCAGGTCGTCTTGCGAATGAGCTCTGCTACCAGGCCTGTCCAACCGGTTTGTTGTGAGGCTCCAAGTCCACGCCCATTATCGCCATGAAAGTATTCAAAGAACATCAGATTGTCACGAAAGTGTGGATCGGAATATATCGGATGTGCATCAGCATATGCAGTACGATTTCCTTGTTCATCTATTGAAAATAGTTTTGTAAGGCGTTTGCCGATCTCGTTGGCCACTTCATGCAGGTTCATGTAAATTCCTGATCCCGTAGGACATTCCACTTTGAGTGAATCGCGATAGTAGTAATGGAACTTGCGAAGACTTTCTACAATCATATAATTCAAAGGCATCCACACAGGGCCACGCCAGTTGCTGTTACCGCCGAACATATCGTTCGTTGATTCGCCCGCATCGTAATGTATTCTGAACGTATTTGCGTCGATCGTTACCTCGTATGGATGTTCTGCATGAAACTTAGACAGGGAGCGGATCCCGTAGTCCGATAAAAATTCCGTTTCATCAAGCATGCGTTGAAGGATCCTGGTAAGATCTTTCTTCTTAAGTAAACTAAGCAAATGTTTTTCATCTTCATTTCTCTCCTCATACTTCGAAACCAGTCGCGATAATTCCGGCCTGTTTTTTAGAAACCAATCCATTCTTTCCCTGAATTCGCTATGTGGATCAAGCAATGACTTGTCGAGCACCTCCACTGCAAAGAGAGGGATCAGTCCTACCATGCTTCTGACTTTGAGTCGTATGGTTTCAAATTCATTCAGCCTTACCTGGTCGTAAAAGAATCCATCGTCTTCATCCCATAAACCACGGTGACCTTCACCCATATGCGACATAGCACCGGCGATGTACAAAAAGTGCTCATAGAACTTGGTAGCCATATCCTGGTAAACAGGATTGTGTTTGGCCAGTTCCAATGCGATGCGCAACATATTCAGAGAGAACATCGCCATCCAGCTGGTGCCATCTGCCTGTTCAATGTAACCGCCACCCGGCAATTTGGAATTGCGGTCGAACACGCCAATATTATCAAGGCCCAGGAATCCACCCTGGAATATGTTGTTGCCCGCGGTATCTTTCCTGTTAACCCACCAGGTGAAGTTGACAAGTAATTTGTGGAACATAGCTTCCAGGAATGCAACATCGCCATGCTCATCCTGTTTCTTATCCATCTTAAATACGCGCCAGGTTGCCCATGCATGCACCGGAGGATTTACATCACCAAAGTCCCATTCATATGCGGGCAATTGTCCATTAGGATGCATGTATCTTTCACGTGTGAGTAAAAGCAGTTGTTGCTTCGCGAATGAGATGTCTACAAGTGCAAGCGGGATGCAGTGGAATGCAAGGTCCCATGCCGCGTACCACGGGTATTCCCATTTGTCGGGCATGGATATAATGTCAGAATTGTGCAGGTGCATCCATTTGTGATTGCGTCCATGTTTGCGATGTGGTGCAGTTGAATTGACTGCATCACCATTCAACCATGCGTCCACATCATAATTATAGAACTGTTTATTCCATAGCATTCCTGCCAAAGCCTGTCGCTGAATAAGGCGCACATCGGGATCACTGACGTTGTGTTGGAGCTCCGCGTAAAATTCATCCGCTTCCTTCTTACGTGTATCAAAAATGGTATCAAAATCCTGGAAGCCACTGTCAAGCGCGTTGGGAGTAAGCCTTAAGCGAATCACATAGGAGTCTCCTGGAGCTACAACGGTATCGAAGTTGAAAGCCGCTTTAGTACCCGTCCGACGACCGTTCAATGCACGCGCATCGTTATGCACAACGAAATTGTTGATGCCGTCTTTAAAGAACCCACGTCTTTTTTTCTGCTCATGGATGTAAGGATTGGTTTCGTTTTCACAAAAAAGCGGGTAGGCAGCCGGCGACGAATAAAGAAAGCGTTTACCAAATTTCCGATGTGAGCATTTAATAGTGTTGCGTGCAATGGAAGAGATCAATGGCTTATAGGTATCGTTACCCCACGACCAGGTATTGCGAAACCATATTGTAGGTATTATGTTGACGGGAGCAGCTTCAACGCCGCGATTGAAAACTTCGATGCGAACAAGAATGTCTTCCGGCCCTGCTTTCACATATTCGACCACAACATCAAAATATCTTCCTTCATCGAAAACACCAGTGTCAACGATTTCATATTCCCGTTCAAAGCGATTTCGCGCAGCGCTTTGTTCACGAAGTTGCTGATATGGAAATGCTGCATGCGGGTATTTGTACAGCATCTTCATGTAAGAGTGGGTTGGAGTGCTGTCGAGATAGTAAAACAACTCCTTTACATCTTCACCGTGATTGCCTTCCGGATTGCTCAGGCCAAAGAGTCTTTCTTTGATCAATGCATCTTTCTTATTCCACAAAGCCAGAGAGAAGCAAAGAAGTTGTTCGTCGTCACAGATGCCGGCGATTCCATCTTCACCCCAACGGTAAGTTCGGCTAATCGCTTTTTCGTATGTTGTAAAATTCCAGGTGTTTGCATCTTCACTATAATCTTCCCTGACAGTTGCCCATTGGCGATTACTCACGTAAGGTCCCCATTTCTTCCATGCGGCATCCTGCAATCGTGCTCTTTCTTCATTCATATAAGGTCGTTCGATTGGTGAAGGGTCCGAGGTAAAACTAAGATAGTAGATAAGTTCTTATCTTGGCTTGCTTTTTCGTGTTTCATGTTATCAGTAAAATAAATAGTATGCCACTCATGAGATTGATCATACTGCTTTTGATCTTACTGCCTGGATGCGGCATCAGGGAAAGAGAAAGAGAACTTGAAGAAAAGTTGCGGCAGGTAAATGAAAAAGAACAGCAGTTGTTATTGAAAGAAAAAGAACTCCAACTCAGGGAAGAAGCACTTGCAAATCAGGAGGAAAAACGCGATAGCGGATCAGTGTCCGTCAATGTAATTGACACTGTTGCAATAAATCCTGAGTTTCTTGGGCAGTGGCAGGTAAGGATGGTTTGCACTGAAACGAATTGTGCGGGATCTGCTGTTGGTGATGTTAAGAGTGAGCACTGGACGATTGAACAACAGGGTAACAGTGTTATTGCACGTGCAATGACCGGCAATGAACTGGTGCGTGCATATTCGGGCCGCTTCAATGGAAGCTTCCTCGTTTTATCGGCAGAGCAACCTGAACAACAGGCGCAGGGACAATCAAGGATAACCGCGCGTTTGCAGAGAGTCAACATAAATCAATTAGAAGGCAAGCGGGAGATCTCAAGGCCCGGTGAATGTCGCATTGTGTACGATCTTGATTTGAGAAGGATCGAAAAGTAATTGCTATGGTGCTGTTAGATCTCGACTTATCGCTTCCATTAAAAAACCCGGTGATAATTTTCTCACTGGTGCTTTTCATAATATTGTTTGCGCCATTATTGTTGAATAAGATTCGCATTCCGCATATCATTGGATTGATCATGGCGGGCGTCATCATTGGACCATATGGTTTCAATTTATTACTGCGTGATAGTAGTATCGTTTTGTATGGAACTGTTGGACTATTATATATAATGTTCACTGCAGGTCTCGAAATCGATCTCGATGAGTTCAAACGAAATCGTGTATCAAGTCTTGTGTTTGGTCTGTTTACATTTTCAATATCGATGGTAATTGGTACGGCTGCGTCCTACTATGTGTTGGGTTATAGTTGGTTTTCATCACTCCTGATGGGTAGCTTGTTTTCTTCACATACCCTGTTGGCATACCCGATCGCAAGTAAATACGGCATTGCCCGCATCCGTTCTGTTACACTTTCCATTGGAGGTACGATCATCACTGATATTCTTGCACTACTTGTACTTGCCGCAGTTGCGGGAATGACACGAGGTGAAATTGATTCATCATTCTGGGTGCGACTCGCCGGTTATTCACTGGTGTTTGCAGCAATTGTGTTTTTCGTCTTTCCCATTATTGCACGTTGGTTCTTTAAGAAATTCGAGGACAATATTTCACAATACATCTTCGTGCTTGCGATCGTATTCCTCGGTTCCTTTCTTGCAGAGCTGGCAGGATTGGAAGCCATCATTGGTGCTTTCTTATCGGGATTGGCATTGAATAGATTTATTCCGCATAATTCACCTTTGATGAATCGGATCGACTTTGTCGGCAATGCTTTATTCATTCCATTTTTTCTGATTGGAGTAGGCATGCTTGTAGACATATCGGTATTGTTCAAAGGTCTGGGTGCATTGAAAGTTGCGGCAGTAATGATCGTTGTTTCCATCGTTGGAAAATTCATTGCCGCATGGCTAACGCAAAAAAGTTTTCGTTTATCTCCGGACGAACGCAAGATGATATTTGGTTTGAGCGTGGCAAGGGTGGGAGCAACGCTTGCTGTGGTGTTGGTGGGTTACAACATCATCATCGGTGAAACACCTACCGGTGAACCGATACGTCTCTTATCTGAAGATGTATTGAATGGTGCGATATTGATGATATTAGTTACCTGCACGGTGAGCTCACTTATGGTAGAAAAAGCTTCGAGAAAACTTGCATTGCAGGATGACAGTCCTGCTGCAGACAGTGATACTGCCGAACGCGTGATGATATCAGTGCCCTCGGTGGAAAATGCGACCGATATGGTAGACCTCGCCATTAGCCTGAAGCCTTCCAGGACCAAGAACCCCTTGTATGCATTGCATGTTATTGATGAACAGGATGGCGTTGAAGGAAATAATTCGTCTGGAAAAAAAGTGATCGATCTAATTGTACGGCATGCAGCGGCTACTGATAACACGGTGATTCCTCTCACGCGTTATGATCAGAATATCAGCAATGGCATCATTTATTCAATGAAGGAGCAACAGGTGACAGACCTGATCATTGGTTTGCATAGGAACAAACATGAAAATGAAACCATCTTCGGTCCTGTTGCCGATAAGCTTTTAAGAAGGATATTCGAAACGGTGTATGTATATCACCCGGTGCAACCGCTTAACACTTTGAAGAGAATTGTTGTTGCGGTACCGCCAAATGCAGAGCTGGAGCCCGGTTTCAATCACTGGTTTGACAAGGTCTTTACGTTGTCAAAAGAAACCGGACTGGCTGTAAAATTTTATGCTTCTGAGAAAACAGGCCGGCAGATCAACCATGCAAATGAACAAAAGAAAACACCTATCGCTATTCAAATGGATGAATTTTCAAACTGGGATGAATTTCTTTTTTTCAGCGGACAAATAAGAAAGGACGATCTGTTTATCATTGTCACCAGCAGAAAAGGGCATGTGTCATACACGCATCAAATCGATAAGCTGCCCGGGTATATGTTGAAATACTTTATGGATAATAGCTTCATTATACTATATCCTCGTCAACTCGAAAGTGAGTTTTTGAATGTGATAAGAAACACGTAGTATAATTTGAGAAATGCCAAATGCCAAATGCGAAATGCCAAATGCCAAATGCGAAATGCAAAATGGGAAACACGAAATGTGAATCCATTTCCCATTTCCCATTTCCCATTTAGTATTTAGTATTTAGTATCCCCTTCCCAATTCCCAATTCTCAATTCTCAATTCTGTTCACGGTACCAGGTACGCCTCTGTTGGTTCGCAGGTGCAGATCAGGTTACGATCTCCATATGTATTATTGATCCTGCTTACCGATGGCCAGAATTTGTTCTTTGCCACGTAAGCCAGCGGGAAGGCGGCTTCCTGTCTTGTATAAGCATGACTCCAATCATCGGCACAGATCACTTCCATTGTGTGGGGAGCATTCTTTAGCGGATTGTCGGTTTTATGCATCCTTCCTTCTTCGATCGCTTTGATCTCTTCATGTATGCTGATCATTGCATCGCAGAAACGATCGAGTTCTTCTTTTGGTTCGCTTTCAGTCGGCTCGATCATGATCGTTCCCGGCACAGGAAAACTCATTGTCGGTGCATGGAATCCGTAATCCATCAATCGCTTTGCTACATCTTCGGCTTCAATTCCTGCACTGGCTTTAAACGGACGAATGTCCACAATGAATTCATGCGCGCAGGTTCCGTTTGCCCCCGCGTAAAGTACCTTGAAATGCTCTTCGAGTCTTGCTTTCATGTAGTTCGCATTCAATATCGCATACTTTGTGGCAAGCGTCATACCCTCAGCTCCGAGCAATTTTATATAAGCATAACTGATCAGAAGAATGCTTGCAGATCCATAAGGAGCGGCACTTACGGCGTTTGCTTTGTCGCCTTTATTGATGGAAACGTGTCCGGGCAGATACGCTGCCAGCTTTTCATTTACACATATGGGGCCCATTCCGGGTCCACCACCGCCATGCGGTATTGCAAAGGTTTTATGCAGATTGAGGTGACAAACATCCGCACCAATTTCCCCCGGGGAAGTAAGTCCGACCTGTGCGTTCATGTTTGCGCCGTCCATATAAACAAGGCCGCCATTATCATGAATAACGGTGCAAATTTCTTTGATGCTTTCTTCAAACACACCGTGTGTTGAAGGATAGGTAACCATCAATGCTGCAAGCGTATTGCGATATTGTTCCGCTTTTGCTTTGAGGTCGGCAACATCAATGTGCCCATCAGCATCACTTTTCACAACTACCACTTTGAAACCGGCTAACACTGCAGAAGCGGGGTTTGTTCCGTGTGCAGAGATAGGAATCAACACAACATCACGATTTTCTCCGCCATTGTCTTCATGGTAGGCCTTAATGGTCAACAAACCTGCATATTCACCCTGTGCGCCACTGTTGGGCTGTAATGAACATGCAGTAAAGCCCGTGATCTTACACAGGTAGTCACTCAATTCATTAACGATCTGGTGGTATCCTGCAGCCTGATCAAAAGGTGCGAAGGGATGGATGGCTGCAAATTCCGGCCAGCTCACAGGGATCAATTCAGTAGCGGCATTCAGCTTCATTGTACAACTTCCCAACGAGATCATAGATGTATTCAGGGAGAGATCCTTGTTCTCCAATGACTTCATGTAACGCATCATTTCGCTCTCGCTGTGATGACTGTTGAAAACGCTGTGCGACAAGAACGCCGATCTGCGCACAAGGCCATCCGGTATATGATCCAGCAGTAGTTCGTCATCGAAACCTACGATTGCTGCTGCATGTCCTGCAACCTCACTAAATATTGAAACGATATCCAGTATGTCAGCCTGGCTCGTTGTTTCATCTACAGCAATACCAATGTGCTGTTCATCAAAATATCTGAAATTTACCTGGTGTTTTTCGGCAAGATCACGAATAGCGGGAACATTGTCTACGCGCAGTTTAACGGTATCAAAGAAGCTGTTGTGAACGATCTCTGCACCTGCTTCTTCCAGTGCTTCTGCAAGATGCAATGTGAGCAATGCAATTCTCGATGCGATGTTCTTAAGTCCCTCGGGTCCGTGATAAACAGCATACATCGCCGCCATATTCGCCAGCAATGCCTGCGCAGTACAAATATTAGAAGTAGCTTTTTCGCGCTTGATGTGTTGTTCGCGTGTTTGCAAAGCCATGCGCAGGGCGCGCTTGCCTGTTGCATCAACAGAGATCCCAATGATCCTGCCCGGAATGCCGCGTTTAAATTCTTCTTTAGTGGCGAAGAACGCCGCATGTGGTCCACCAAATCCCATTGGCACACCAAATCGCTGTGCAGAACCTACAGCTACGTCGGCACCTAGTTCCCCTGGAGGTGTTAATAAAGTCAAAGCCATCAGGTCGGTGGCCATAACAACAAAGCCGTTCACCTGGTGGATCTTATCAATGAAAGCTCGATAATCCTCCACGGAACCTTCGTTATTCGGGTATTGGATAAGAGCTCCGAAATAAGTTTCATCGATTTCAGCAGTCCGGTAATCGCCGGTGATCACTTCAACGCCAATGGGTCTTGCGCGCGTATAAACAACATCCTTCGTTTGAGGGAAGGTGTTTGCGTCCACAAAAAATTTCGGTTGACCGATTGTGTCTGTTCTATTAACGTGATGGAACAGCATTGACATCGCTTCAGCTGCGGCGGTTCCCTCATCGAGTAATGAGGCATTAGCAATGGGCAGGCCGGTAAGATCGGTTACCATCGTCTGAAAATTCAACAGGCTCTCAAGACGACCCTGTGAGATCTCCGCCTGGTAAGGAGTGTACTGTGTGTACCAACCCGGATTTTCGAACAGGTTGCGCAGGATCACGGATGGTGTGATGGTGCCGTAATAACCCTGGCCAATATATGATCTGAAAACTTTATTCTTCGACGCTACCTCTTTCAGTTGTTGAAGATAGATATGCTCACTTTGCGGGTTGGGCTTACTAAGAGGCTTCCGGAGCCTGATGCCCCTTGGGATCGTTTGATCGATGAGTTCATCGAGCGACCCAACGCCTACATGTCGAAGCATTTCGGCTGTCTCTGATTCATTGGGGCCTATATGACGTGCAAAAAATTCTCGCTGTTGTTGTTCGAATAGATTCATATAACGGAGGTTGACCAGGAAATTAAAAGATGCGCAAAGTTAATTGGTTGCAGCCATATGGCAATTGCACCAGGCATATATTCGCCTGAAACCCAGACCCCAGCTGTGTTATAGCAAAATTAAATTTTGGCCGACAGGGCGTCTTCAGTGAGTCGCTCGAAAACATAAAATACCGCAGGGCAGAACGTGGAGTTTTTCAGTGAGATCTGCTGGCGCTTCAACAGTACATCCTCATTGGTGTAAGGAAATCTTGCACAGTCTGACGGACGCGACTCATAGATACTGCAGTAATTGTCAGATCCGAGGAAAGGGCATGGGCTTGATTTCACCACATAATCACCATCCTGATCGAGGTTGAGGTAGGTTTCTATAAATGCGCTCTCCTTCATGCGAAGGTGCTTTGCAATGCGCTTGATATCAGGAGTTTTAAATCGCGGAGAATACCCTTTACAGCAATTAGCACACTGCAGGCAGTCCACCTTTTCAAATGCCTCCTCGTGTAGGCGGGGCAACTGTTTCAGCACCCGGTTCTTATCGCTCCTCTGCAGCATTTGCTTGTACTGCTTTTGCCGCTCCACCGCTTTCTTTTGCCAATTGGGGGGTAACATCCGGCAAAGGTACGGCAAAGGTGCCTTTTGCATCCGATGGATTTTGCCTTGAAAAGGTTCCAGGCGGACGCAGCAAATACTGGCATTTCTGGTAGAAGCTGAGGTCTTTGCGGCGCATGTCCCGAATAATATCGCGCCATTCATGAAAGATGATCGACAGCGGCGTTTGGTTTTCAAGAGGTTGTGTCAGTCCGTAGCGGATCGGTTCATATTCCGACGCAGGCAATTCTTCCTGGAAAGTACCGAACATACGATCCCAGATTATTAAAAACATGCCCATATTCTTATCCAGGTACCGATCGTTCGACGCATGATGCACACGGTGATGCGAGGGCGTAACAAAAACATATTCCAGCCATCCCAGTTTGCCAATTAACTCGGTGTGCACGAAAATCGACCAGAATTGCGTCAGTGAGTAAACGAATAGTATGTCGATAGGCCTGAAGCCACACAACACCAGGGGAATAAAAAATATGAAGCGATACAGCGGTTGAAACACAGATGCCCTGAAAGCCACACTAACGTTCAGGTTCTCGCAACTGTGATGGGTTACATGTACTGCCCAGAACAGCCTGCAGAAATGTTCCAGCCGATGAAGCCAATAGAACATCAGGTCCATGAACACGACAAGCCCGCACCAGTAGAAAATATTATGAGGCAATGAAATGACGCGTTGTTCAAAGAAGAACATGAGGAGCAAAAGATAACCACCGCGTATTGCAAGATCAAGAAGTGCATTGAGTATCGATAAATAAAAATTTATAAGCGTCTCCTTCCAGGAATATACCGGCATTTTCCTGTAATTGCTCAAAAGCACTTCGATACCAATGATCAAAAGGTAGATCGGTGGAGCAAACCACATAGGGACATTATTTACCAAAAACAAGCAATCATCAGACCACCTTATATTTGCGGCCATGAATAATGCATACCTTCTGATAGGAGGGAACCTGGGAGATGTAGCCAGAACATTTGACGAAGCCCGGGCGCTGATCTCGAGGGAATGTGGCTCCATCACCAGCAAGTCGGCACTATATAAAACAGCCCCATGGGGATTCACCGGGCAGAATCATTTTTTGAACCAGGTGTTGGTTGTGCACACGCCACTGGAGGGTGCGGAGCTGATGCAGAAGATACTGGCTATTGAAAAATCACTCGGTAGAGCCCGGGGCGAAAAGTATGGTCCGAGGATCGTCGATATAGACATTTTAATGATTGATGATATGATCATTAACGAGCCGGATCTCCAGGTTCCACATCCGCAACTGCCCAACCGAAGATTTGCACTGGAACCATTAGCTGAACTGTGTCCGAACCTGTTTCACCCGGTAATGCACAAAACAATTCACCAGCTTTTATTGGATTGCTCGGATCTTCTCGATGTAGAGCGCCTCGATGATGAACAACAACTGGCAACGGATGAAGTATAATTTTATTACGATAGAAGGGAACATAGGAGCTGGAAAAACAACGCTGGCCAATATCCTGGCGGAGCGATACAATGCACGACTTGTTTTGGAAGAGTTTGCGGAGAACCCTTTCCTGACAAAATTCTATGCAAACCCGCAGCAATATGCGTTTCCTGTTGAATTGTTTTTCATGGCCGAACGGTATAATCAATTGAAGGACCTGATACATACGCGCGATCTTTTTCAATCGCTCACCATATCCGATTACCTTTTTACGAAATGCCTTTTGTTTGCGCGCGTTAATTTATCTGAAGAAGAGTTCCGGTTGTATCAGAAATTATTCGATATCATTCATCAACAACTTGTGCAACCGGAGTTGCTGATCTACCTGCATGTGCCCGTAAGTAAACTGCAACAGAACATTCGCAAAAGAAATCGAAGTTATGAGCAATCGATTCCGGACGATTATCTTTTATCGATCCAGGAGACGTATACGCATTATATAAAACAACACAACATTAAAACGCTGATGATCGACGCTTCCAATGCCGATTTCTTTAACAACGAAAAACAAATTGAAACGATCATGGAAGCACTCGATAAAGAATATGAAGAGGGGCAGCATTTTTTAAGTCTGCCCGATTGATATGGAAGATAATTTAGCATCAAAGAACACCGCGTTTGCAGCACTTGCGTTCCCTGAGTTTCGCAACTACTTGTTTGGCCGATTTCTCTTTATTATGGGCCTGAGAATGATTGCGACCATGGTGGGCTGGTGGATCTATGAACTTACCAAAGACCCGCTGGCACTGGGTTTTGTGGGATTGGCCGAAGTGATACCAGCATTGGGACTTGCTTTGTATGCCGGGCATGTGATCGATCTGAACGACAAACGGACAATGATCCGTGTGAGTGTTGCCTTGTATGGAGTTTGTGCATTGCTGCTGACATTCGTATCTACTCAATACTTTTTCTTTAATGCAGGGAAGTCTCTTGTTGTTGGTTCAATTTACCTGGTTTTATTTCTCATGGGCGCAATAAGGGCATTCTCCGGTCCTTCATTTAATGCAACCATTGCATCGCTGGTGCCAAGACAAGTTTTGCCGAAAGCCATCACTCTTAATTCGGGCACCTGGTTAATGGCATCGGTTTTCGGTCATGCAGCTGCCGGGTTTCTGATCGCTTTTTTTGGAAATACCACAACGCTAACGGTGATCAGTTCGCTGATCATTGTATCGTTTTTTCTTTTATCGCGCATTAAGAGCAAACCACCGGTTTCGCGGGTCTCTGAGCAAAAAACATGGGAAAGTGTAAAGGAGGGACTACGTTTTGTATTTAAGACCAAAGAAGTGCTGGGGGCGCTTGCATTGGATCTTTTTGCAGTGTTATTCGGAGGTGCAGTTGCGTTGGTGCCTGTATTTGCACGCGATATATTAAAAGTGGATGCCATTGGTTTTGGATGGCTTAACGCTGCCAATGATGTTGGTGCCATTTCTATAATACTATTGCTTGCGCTGTTTCCACTAAAAAGAAACCAGGGAAAGATCCTGATGTTTGTTGTTGCGGGCTTTGGACTTTGCATCATCACCTTTGGATTATCGCAGATCTTCTGGCTTTCTTTCTTCGCGCTCATGCTTGGAGGGATTCTGGATGGGATCAGCGTAGTGATCCGCGGCACCATCTTACAAATGAAAACGCCGGATCATATGAGAGGAAGGGTAATGTCTGTCAATTCGATGTTCATCAATTCTTCAAACGAATTGGGACAACTTGAAAGTGGAGTGGCAGCGCGGCTCATGGGGACCGTGCCGGCTGTAATATTTGGCGGAACGATGACGGTATTAATTGTGATATTTACCTGGTTCAAGGCGCCGGCGTTGAGAAAACTAGAGTATTGACAGCGCCTTGTTATCTTTATACATTCTTAATCAGATTAAATGCGAAGTTTTTTCAAGATATTTTTTGCTTCTTTCCTGGCCATAATTGTGTTTTCGGTCATTTTATTTTTCCTTTTCATGGGGATGCTCTCCGGCATCGCATCTAAACAAAAAGTAAATACAGGTGCAAACGCTGTATTGACCATCGACCTTTCGGAAACCTATGCCGAGATCGTGAATGAAACGCCGTTGGAAGAACTCACAAACAGGCAGGAATTCAGTAAGCCATCATTGTACGATGTTGTACGACTCATTCATCGCGCGAAGAACGATAGTGCAGTGAAGGGCATCTATCTTAAATGCAATGGAAACGGAAATGGTTTTGGTGCATCAGAAGAGATCAGGAATGCATTGATCGAATTCAAATCGCAGGGAAAATTCATTTATGCCTATGGGGAAGTGATACCGCAAAGGGCATATCATATCGCCAATGTTGCTTCCAGGATCTACTGTAATCCCAAGGGAGGGCTCGACTGGCGCGGATTCTCGATGGAATATCTCTTTTTAAAGGGAGCATTGGAAAAGCTTGAGATCGAACCGCAGATATTTTATGCAGGTAAATTCAAAAGTGCAACGGAACCTTTTCGTGCAACACAAATGACACCTGAAAACAGACTGCAATCGGGTGAATTGTTGAATGACCTTTACAAGTATTTTCTGCTGCGGACTTCAGAGCAACGCAAGATCGATACGGCAACTTTAAGCAGGTATGCGAACGAATACATGATACGATTTGCAGGGGATGCTGTACGCTATAAACTTGTTGATGGTGTTCGTTATGATGACCAGGTAAAGGATGAGATCAAGCAAAAGCTGAAGGTTACAAAACTTGACAAGATCAACTTCATCCCTGTAGCGAAATATGCGCGTGCAGTGGATTTTACACAACAGGGGCGCGACAGGATCGCATTGATCTATGCCACCGGTGATATTATTGACGGAAAGGGTGAAGATGAACAAATAGGCAGCGAAACATATGTGAACTTAATTCGCAAGGTTCGTTTGAATACTTCTGTAAAGGCTATCGTTCTCCGGATCAATTCGGGTGGGGGAAGCGCACTGGCCAGCGAAAATATTTTGCGTGAACTTATGCTGGCGCGAAAAGAAAAGCCTGTTGTCATCAGTTTCGGTGACGTGGCGGCATCAGGCGCATATTATCTGTCGAGCAATGCCGATAGCATTTTCGCACAACCTAATACCATCACGGGTTCTATTGGTGTATTCGCGCTCATTCCAAACATGAAGAATTTCTTTGACGAAAAGCTCGGTGTTACTTTTGATGGTGTAAAGACATCGCAGCATGCAGATGCGATGACGGTTACCAAACCACTCACTGAAATGCAGCGTGGCTTTATGCAAGAATCCGTCGATAGCATTTACCAGGATTTTGTAGGCTGGGTAGCATTGGGTCGCAAGCGGGACAAATCTTATATCGATTCAATAGGTCAGGGACGCATCTGGAGCGGTACAAGAGCAAAGGAAATTGGTTTAGTGGACAGGATAGGAGGCATCCAGGAAGCAGTGCAGTGTGCGGCACGGATGGCTCGCGTAAATCAGTATAAATTGCGCGAATACCCTGAATCAAAAACCTGGATAGAAAAATTGCTGGGTACAGACACTGACGAAGCGACGCAGGACGCAATAAAGAAGGAACTGGGAGAACAAAATTACAGGACCTATAAGACGATCCAGTCGATGATGAAAATGATGAACACCACACAGGCAAGGATACCATTCAACATTACGATCGACTGATGAAGTACATAAAGCTCGCACTTGTTTCACTGGTTTTGCTTTTCCTTCTGGTTATGGCGATCACCGCATTCATCCCATCCACAGTAAGAATTTCGCGATCGGCTCACATTGAAGCACCACTAAGATCTGTTCATGAGTCCGTGTCCGATCTAAGAACTTGGCCCTCATGGAATCTTTTTGTTGCAGACAGCGTTACCAGCACTCCATCTATCAGTGCAGAAAAAATTACTGACGGAGGACTGAACATAATGCGGGGGGCGGTTAGCGACTCCACAATAGAAACTTCCTGGCAGCGAAGTGGTAAATCGATTCGCGGAGACTTTGTGTTGCTGGATGGTGAGAATGAAACGACAATTATTCAATGGTATTTTGATATCAAGCTGAAATGGTACCCTTGGGAAAAGATTTCCAGCATTGTTTTTGATAAGCAGTTAGGACCGCTGATGGACAAATCACTCAGCAACCTCAAGAAGATTTCCGAAAGCCCGGAACAATAAAGTAAATTAAGTCACTTAACCACCAACAAAAACTTTGCGTCATGAAAAAGATCCTTTTAGCATGCGCTGTGATGTTTGCAACGTATACATCATTCAGCCAAAACGAAAACCAGAATAACAACCAGCAAGCCGCGCAACAACCGCAAAGCCCGCGAATGACTGCCCAGGGAAAAGATGCTAGTGTTGCTTATGGTCAGCCTTCAAAGAGAGACCGTGAAATATTTGGGAAACTCGTGCCTTATGGAAAGGTATGGAGAACCGGCGCTAATGAGGCAACCGAGATTACTTTCAATCGCGACGTACAATTTGGAGGAAAACCAGTCAAAGCCGGAACCTATACGCTTTTCACCATTCCAACAGAAAACGAGTGGACTGTGATCCTCAATTCTTCCAGCAAACAGTGGGGTGCTTATGAATATGAGAAGATAAAAGACAAAGACGTAGTACAGGTGAAGGTGCCTGCAAAGAAAACCGACAGTATGGTCGAGAAGTTCACGATACGTTTCGATGAGCAGAACAACCTCGTAATGGAATGGGACAACACAGCGGTGGCTGTTCCGATCCAATAATACAATGTGATTAAGTTTTATTAGCGGCTCGACCAATCGGTCGGGCCGCTTTATTTTTGCGGCAATGCAACGCGTGCGAAACGCACCGTGTCAACAAAGCAGAATCCCTCTAATGGAGCATCACAAGCTTGTAAAGAAATGTTTGAATGGGGACAGGCAGGCCCAAAAAGCGCTGTACGATGCGTTCGCATCGCCTATGCTGTCTGTCTGTTATCGGTATACAAAAAGCTGGGATGATGCAGAAGACGTTTTGCAGGAGGGTTTTGTAAAAGTATTCAGGAACCTGGGACAATTCAAGTTCGAAGGAGAGTTGGGAGGATGGATACGAAGGATCATGGTAAATACTGCAATTAATTATCTAAAGAAGAACAGTAAGTACCAAAACGAATTATCGTTTACTGACGACGTGCTCCACCCGGTCTCGAATGAGAATCCTGAGATCAAAGTGAATGCGAAAGAGCTGGCAGCATTGATCCGCCAGTTGCCTACAGGCTACCAGACGATCTTCAACATGTATGCGGTAGAAGGATATTCACATACGGAGATCGGTGAGATCATGGGAATCAACGAAGGAACCAGCCGCTCACAGTATTCGCGCGCTCGTTCTTTATTGATCAGTTGGCTAAAAAAAACATCTGAAGAAGAAAAAGCAAAGACCTATGTCCGATAAGAATTTCGAAGAATCCGTGCGGCAAAAAATGGAGGAACTGAAGTTCCATCCAACCGAAGCGGTCTGGTCGCGCATCGAAGCCGAACTGCCGGCAAAAGACCGGCGAAGGAGGATTATATTCTGGCTACCCGTTGCTGCATGCCTGATGCTTTTGATATATCTGGGACAGCGATATGCTTTTGATGAAAATCCGTCGCGACAACAAAACGAGATCGTTCAATCTGAGAAAGTCCCCGGTAAGGATGACATTGTTACCCCTAAGCCAGGCAATAGATTCGATAAATCAGAGACCGATCGGAAAGAACAGGACAATAGCAACATCGGTATTGATGCCGATTCAAAAACTAGCAGAGACTACCAAAATCCCGACCAGACCATCGAAAGAAATAATATTTTGGAACCCGTGCGGAAAAATAATTTGAGTGAAGATGTGAAGGTTAATACAACCCCTTTTAGGATTAATAATTTCAATGAAGTTGAACAGGTAGTACAAACTACAACATATGCGATACCTGATATGCATGTTGACCGGCTTTCACAATTTCCGAAAATTAAGACAGACGTGGTCGTGAGCGGTGACAATGCAAGACAACTGATTGAAAACTTACAGATCAATGAGAGATTGAATTCCGGAGCGACTGAGGTGAATGCAAAAAAGAAAAATACCTCAGCCTCTAAATGGAAATTTTCGGGATCGATAGCGGCAGGTGTTGCCGGTATGAATGATGGTGGTGTATTGGATCTCAGAACGGCAACGCTTGCAGATTATTCATCCACCGTTCCCACATATTCTAATATAAACCGTGCGCCTGTTTATTCTGTAACAAACGTCAATCCCGGACTTTATTATTCCGCTGAATTCAATGCCGAACGTATGATAACGCAACGATGGTCAGTGTCCGCAGGTGTTGGTTATGCACGTTTCAATACATCAATGGAAGTGGGATGGCAGAAAAGAAAATTAAGCATGCATCACGATCTTATCGATGTACCGGTAAGAGTGTCGTTTCATACACGCAACATAAGCTACAGTGCAGGCCTGATAGGATCTAAGATGCTGAGTGCTCAAACGTATCGTCCAAGTGCATCTAATGGTTTCGGGTATGACCGGGTGGAAAAACTACGTGAATCGCAATTTGCAATTACTGCAGGCGCTGACATCCGGATACTTAAGAAAACCGGCCGTCAGATCACAGTAGGTCCGGTATTCCGATATCATCTCAGCAGCTTATATAGCAACCTCAATGCGGAACAGCATCTTGCATCTGGTGCCGTGCATATGAAATGGTACCTAAAGAATTAACGATAAAAAAAACACCATGAGAACATTCCTGAGACAAAAAATTTCTTTGCTAGCAGTATTATCGGTCTTCCTTTTTAGTGGATGTTTAAAAGATTCGGTCACTAAAACCTACACTATTCTTACTCCGGTAATCAAGCCGAAGCAGGAAGTGCTGGCATCGATCAAAAGTGATGACCCTCGAACGATCGGGTCTGCAGGAAAGTTTTATCTCTATGGTAATTACATCTTTTTGAATGAAGTAAACAAGGGAGTGCATGTGATCAACAATGCCAACCCCAAGAGTCCGCAGCGCGTTGCATTCATCAGCATACCTGGGAATCTGGACATTGCAGTTAAAGGCAACGTACTCTATGCAGATTTCTATATGGACATGTTGACTATTGACATTTCCGATCCAAATGATGCCAAACTTTTAAACGTAGTTCCAAATCTATTCCCTGAAAGGCAATATGGATCCGGATTCTTCATCGACTCATCACAAGTGATTGTAGACTGGCAAAGGAAAGATACTACAGTAAGTGCAGCAGAGAATGAAAGTGACCTCAGCGGTTGTATCAACTGCATTTTTGATCTCGCTTATTCTTCGTCGCCTTCAAAAAGCAGTGCTGTTCCGGGCGTCGCAGGATCCATGTCGCGCTTTGCCATCATACAGGATTATCTCTATGCGGTAAATATGAGCGCGGTAGTGGTTCACGATATCAGCACGCCTTCGTCCCCGGTGGTATTGAACACAAAGAATTTCGGATGGAACATTGAAACGATCTATCCCTTCAAAGACAAATTATTTGTTGGTTCCAGCACAGGCATGTTCATATTTAGTTTGAATGATATGAAGAGTCCGGAACTTGTTGGTGCATTTGGTCATGCGAATGCATGTGATCCGGTGGTGGCAGACGACAAGTATGCATATGTGACGCTTCGTTCAGGCAGTCGTTGCTGGAGCATCAATAATCAACTCGATGTGATCAATGTGGAAAATGTGATGGCTCCATCACTTGTAAAGACCTATAATCTCGTAAATCCTCACGGCTTATCACTAGACGGTGATCTCTTGTTTGTTTGCGATGGTAGCGCCGGATTGAAAGTCTTCAATGTTGCCGATCCGATGGACTTGAAATTGATAAGGCATGTTGGCGGCATGACCACCTACGATGCGATCGCATGGAATAACAGATTATACCTGGTGACTTCGAACGGCATCAATCAATACGATTATACAGATGCAGGATCGCTCAGTTTGTTGAGTACAATAAATATCAATAATTGATCGGGAGAAAGGATAAAAAAATGCGCAAACTCATATCGGTTATAGTAATTCTTTTTTCGGTGCATGCCTCTGAAGCACAACTCAGGCCTCTATGGCGTTCGGAACTGAATGCCGGTATTGTGGTGGGAGAGAAAGGAGATTATTTCCATGGTACTGCAGTGACAGGACTCAAATACCGAGGTTGGTACAGTGGAGTGGGTGCAGGACTTGATATGTATCGATTCAAAACCGTACCATTGTTTATCGCACTAAATAAACAATTCACATCAAATCCATCAGGCTTTTATGCATTCGCGAATGGAGGGATTAATTTTCCTTCCGGCGAAGTCCAAAGGCCTGATTGGGTAGACAGCAAATTCAGACCATCAATATACACCGCAACAGGTTTGGGATACAGGGTAGGATGGAAAAACAGGAGAGAGGTATTGCTTTTGAATGCCGGTTACTCATTCAAGAGACTCAAGGAAAAACAGACTCAGGTTAGTCCTTGCCTCTTTCCTCCCTGCCCTGAAACAGTGAACAATTATAATTACGACATGAACACCTGGATCATGCGTTTCGGTTTGCAGTTTTGATGAACTTGATGTTGCGTTGGATCCCGGAAAATTTGGATCTTTTTAATGGAGAATATTTAAACAATTTTCTAAAAACATCCTCACTTATTTCTTCCCATGCATCGGTGCTCAGATTGAGTATTTCGGGAAGTGGTTCAAATTCTGGTTCCTGGTGTGAAGTAGAGAAACGATTCCATGGACAAACGTCCTGGCATGCGTCACAACCAAACATCCAATCGTTGAATTTGCCACTCATCTCTGGTGGAAGCATTTCATCTTTCAATTCAATAGTGAAATAGGAAATGCATTTGCTACCATCGATTACCTTGTCTGGAAGTATAGCCTCTGTTGGGCATTCTTCGACGCAGCGATTGCAGGTGCCGCAGAAATCTTTGGCTATGGGATCATCATAGACCAACTCCAGATCAACGATCAGTGTTGCAATAAAAAAGAACGAACCACTTTGCCTGTTGATCATATTGCCGTTTCGTCCAATCCAGCCCAGGCCGGAACGCACTGCCCATGCTCTTTCCAATACGGGCGCTGAATCCACAAATCCGCGACCTTGTATATCACCCACCTGTTCCCGCACCCGATGCAATAGTTCTTTAAGCCTTGCGCGAATCACTTCATGATAATCCTTGCCATAGGCATACTTTGCGATCTTCGGCGCATCCCGGTGTTGCATACTGGCAGGATAATAGTTCATCATTAATGTGATCACTGAGCGTGCACCCGGTACCAGCAATGTAGGATCGGTACGCAGGTCAAAGTAATTCTCCATATACTGCATCTTGCCATGCAAACCCTGTTGCAGCCAACGCTCCAGTCGACGTGCATCTTCATCAAGCTTTTGAGCACGCGCTATGCCGCAATATTGAAATCCCAATTCGCTCGCAATGCTTCGGATGATATGTGTGTTTTTCTCTTTGATAAGTGTAAATGCGTGTTTCAAAAAAATTATGTGGGCAAACTCCCGGGTGCAAATTAATTTAATCGATCCTTTGGCGGTCATTTCTTAATTTAAACCCGTTTTAAATTTTCTAACGACACAACCGGCTGGCTGTATGAGCGGACGATATATACTTGGCATTGACGTAGGATCCTCTTCTGTAAAAACAGGTTTATTAGATATTGAAACCGGCAGGCCCGTTGCCGTTACTTTCTCGCCTTCAGTTGAAATGCCCATAGTGGCACAACAACCGGGGTTCGCCGAACAATCCCCCGAATCCTGGTGGCAGGAATTTCAAAACGCCTTTGCGAAACTTAAGGAAAAAACCGGACTGCAAAAGGAAGACATCGCAGCAATTGGTATCTCCTACCAGATGCATGGACTTGTATGCCTTGATAAAGACGATCAGCCACTGCGTTCATCGATCATTTGGTGCGACAGTCGCGCAGTAGAATATGGGGAACGTGCTTTCGAAGGACTCGGAAAAGAATACTGTTTATCTAATCTGCTCAATTCGCCCGGTAATTTCACTGCCGCCAAACTCAGTTGGGTAAAGGAAAACGAGCCTGCGTTATTTGACAGGATCAGGACGATCATGCTGCCCGGCGATTATATCGCATTAAGACTTACCGGCAAGCCGGCAACAACGATTTCCGGCCTTTCTGAAGGAATACTTTGGAATTTCAGGGAAAGTCGCATCGCCAGCGAATTACTGGATTACTTCGGTATCAGCAAAGATGTTGTTGCTGATATAGTGCCCACATTTGGAGAGCAGGGAACATTGCAAAAGGAAGTAGCTGATCTGCTGGGTATAAGCGCAGGGATACCTGTTACCTATCGTGCGGGTGACCAGCCAAACAATGCATATTCATTGAATGTGCTGGAGCCGGGAGAGATCGCGGCCACTGCAGGCACATCAGGAGTGGTGTATGGAATAACCGATAAAGTGATTTATGATGCGAGGTCGCGCGTGAACAGTTTTGTACACGTCAATCATACCGAATCAGACCCACGATACGGAGTATTGCTTTGCATTAACGGTACCGGCAGCCTCAACAGCTGGCTGCGCCGGACGATGTTCAGCAGCGAATCATACGAGCAGATGAATGCAAAAGCTGCGGCAGTACCAGTTGGAGCCGATGGGTTATACTTTTACCCTTTTGGCAATGGTGCAGAAAGAATCTTATCCAACCGCGATCAGGGCGCATCCATGCAGGGCCTTCAATTTAACCGGCATCACGCCGGGCATATAGCCAGGGCTGCACAGGAAGGAATTGTCTTCGCGCTTCAATACGGAATGGAGATCATGCAAAACATGGGCATGCAACTAAAGACCATTCGAGCGGGCTATGCAAACATGTTTCTCAGTGATATATTTAGTGTTGCATTTGCGCACACATCCGGATGTACACTTGAATTATACAATTCAGATGGATCAACCGGTGCAGCACGCGCGGCAGGAGTAGGAGCGCAAATTTTTTCTGATGCAAAAGAAAGCTTCAGGGGAATGGAATTGATACGAAGAGTGGAGCCAGACAAAGAACTTCAGCAGCAATACCAGGAGGCATACCAGGCATGGAAACGACACCTTAATTGCTGATCATACAATTGTTTTTACTAAACGTCCAATAATAAGATCATGAGTAAAGAATTTTTCAAAGGCATTGGTCCGATCCAATATGAGGGACCCGATTCAGATAATCCGCTTGCATTTAAATGGTATGATGAAAATCGCACTGTAGCAGGTAAGACACTTAAAGAACATTTCAAATTTGCTGTAGCCTACTGGCACAGCTTCTGTAACACGGGCTCGGATCCGTTCGGTCCTGGAACACAACGTCATCCATGGGATGTGGCCCCCGATGCACTGCAACGCGCTCACGATAAAATGGATGCCGCATTTGAATTTATTACGAAGTTGGGAGTGCCTTACTATTGCTTCCACGACATCGACCTGGTCGATGAAGGAAGTTCGATCGGTGAATACGAAAGCAGGCTGCAAAAGATTGTGGATTATGCTAAGCAGAAACAATCGGATACAGGAGTGAAATTGTTGTGGGGAACTGCCAATGTATTCTCCAATCCAAGATACATGAACGGGGCAGCAACGAATCCCGACTTTCATGCACTGGCCTATGCAGGTACACAAATCAAGAATGCGCTAGATGCCACTATTGCCCTGAATGGTGAGAACTATGTGTTTTGGGGAGGAAGAGAAGGTTATATGACGCTGCTGAATACGGACATGAAAAGAGAGCTTGATCATCTCGGTCGCTTCCTGGGGATGGCAAGGGATTATGCCAGGAAAAACGGGTTCAAAGGAACCTTCTTCATCGAACCGAAGCCCTGCGAACCTACAAAGCACCAGTACGATTATGACTGTGCGACGGTGATCGGCTTCCTGAGGGAATATGGACTGGACAAGGATTTCAAGATAAACATCGAAGTGAATCACGCAACACTTGCAGGCCATACATTCCAACATGAATTACAGGTGGCTGCAGATGCGGGGATGTTGGGAAGCATGGACGCGAACCGCGGAGATTATCAAAATGGATGGGATACCGATCAGTTTCCGATGAACCTGAATGAGCTGGTGGAATCTATGCTCATCATTTTGGAAGCCGGTGGTTTCCAGGGTGGTGGCATTAACTTCGATGCGAAGATCCGCAGAAACTCAACAGACCCTGAAGATCTGTTCCTTGCACACATTGGAGGTATGGATGCATTCGCGAGATCACTCATCATTGCAGACAACATACTCAGCCGCTCCACATACAGACAGTTCCGCCAGGAGCGTTATGCTTCATTTGATTCCGGTCGTGGAAAAGATTTCGAGAACGGTGCTCTCACACTCGAAGACCTTCGTGCCTACGCCTTAGAACACGGCGAACCACAACAACGCAGTGGTAAGCAGGAATGGTTGGAAAGCCTGGTGAATCGGTTCATTTAAATAATATGCTGATGTGGCAATGATAATGTGGAAATGTGGTAATGATAATGTGGAAATGTGGTAATGTGAGGATGTGTAAATGAAAAGCGAAATGCGAAACTTGAAATGCTGGTATAGCTCTTCCTGTTTTGCATTTCGCATTTTGCATTTTGCATTTCGCATTTCGCTTTTTGCATTTTGCTTTTTGCATTTAGAATTTGGCTCTTACTTTCCTGTTTGTTTCCCGTTTTCCATTTTCTGTTTCTTTAACGGGGTATGATATTTTTGCAGTCCCCACTATGAAGAACAGCAAAAGGTTTTATCTCTTACTCATCCTCGGGCTGCTTACAGCAATTGGTCCGTTTTCGATCGACATGTATCTGCCGGCGTTTCCAGACATTGCCGTGGGTTTAGACACAACGGTTTCAAGGGTGATGTTATCGCTTTCAAGTTTCTTTATTGGTATTTCCGTTGGGCAATTTATTTACGGGCCTTTATTGGAGCGATATGGAAGAAAGTTTCCGTTATACATTGGACTAAGCATTTACTTCCTGGCATCGTTAGCATGCGCGGTTGCCAATAGCGCTGATGCACTGATTGCCTTTCGTTTTTTACAGGCTATTGGCGGATGCGCCGGAATGGTAGCCGCACGCGCCATCGTAAGAGATTTGTTCGAAGTTCACGAGAATGCGAAGATCTTTTCAACCCTGATGCTCGTTGTTGCAGTCTCGCCCATCATTGCACCAACCGTTGGCGGATATGTAACTGCTGCGTTTGGATGGCGATGGGTGTTCGTTGCACTGATGCTCATATCCTTAATTGTGTTGGCAGGAGTTTATTTTTTTCTGCCAGAAAGCAAACAGCCGGATCCTGATTATTCATTGCGACCAACAGCGATTCTAAATTCATTCTGGACGATATTCAAGCTTCCACAATTTTATACTTACGCATTTACGGCAGCCGTTGCATATGGGGGTTTAACCGCTTATATCAGCGGATCTCCCTATGTGTTTATGGAGGTGTTTAAAGTGACCGAAAAACAATATGGATGGATCTTTGCGGCGATTGCAATTGGGATCATCAGTGCATCGCAATTAAATAAGATAGTGCTCAGGACAAGGTCAAGCGAGCGGATCGTTCGTACAGCGTTAAGTATTCAAAGTGTGATCGGAGTTTTGTTTGCGGTAACAGCAATGGCTGCATACCAGGATGTTTATTTCACTATGCTGATGGTATTCTTGTTTTTGTGTTGCCAGGGCTTTATTTTCCCAAATGCATCTGCACTGTGCATGGCCCCTTTCAGTCGCAATGCCGGTACTGCCTCAGCATTGATGGGTGGAATACAAATGGCAGTAGGAGCAAGCGCCTCAGCGATGGTGAGTATGTTGCATAGCCGGACGATTTTTCCTATGTCCGGTGTTATGGCTTCTTGTTCACTACTTGCGTTATCAATTTTATTTATCGGCCGACGCATCATTACAGTTCGGGCAAAGAACAAACTGGTTGATGAGGAAGACGTTGAGATGGTGAGCACGTTGTGATTAATATGCGGGAATAATATGCTAATGTGATTAATATGCCGGAATAATATGCTAATGTGATTAATATGCTAATGTGCTAATGAATTCGTCAGTTTCTAATTAGCACACTAGCATACTAGCACACTAGCACACTAGAATATTAGCACACTTACTTCAAGGCTTCCACCACTTCAAAGATCTGCCCCTTGTCTTCCTTCGAGGTTGGTTTGGTGATGACTGCACACGCAATTTTTCGATCGAGATCCAGGTAGGCATAGCTTCCAAAGAAACCCGGACTGACAAATGTTTTCGGTTGTCCGCCCCCGTTAGCAACTGCCCAGCTCCCAAACGCCAGATCTAATTGCGAAGCGGCAGCGGGAACATAAACCTTTGGTAGTTCGAGCGGCTGCATCGACAATAACTGGTCCACAGCTTTCGGACTTAGCACAGTTTTCCCATTAAGAGTTCCTTTATTCAATAGCATATTTAGGAATCGAACATAATCGGTGGCGGAAGACCTTGCCCCGGATGTAGGATCGGCAGCCACTTCAGAGGCGAACGATGTTCGTTTCATACCCAGCGGGCGAAATATCCTTTCAGTAACGAGCCGGTCAAAAGTCTTTTTTCCTACCACCTCCAATACACGTGCAGCAATGTTGAGACCGATATTGCTGTAGTAAAACTCCTGGCCTGGATTGTTTTTGATCTCATGCTTCGAAGCAAATGCATCAACCTGTTCCTCAAGTGATGCAAACTTTGTCTTTTGAAAGAATTTTTGCACTCCTCCTTTATCGGCCTCAATACCGGTCGTATGCATGAGGCAATGCCGAATCGTGATATACCCTTTCGAATACTTGTTGAATATCGGCAGGTACTTGGAAACCTTGTCGTCGAGTTTTATCTTTCCCTGGTCAACAAACTGCATAACCAATGCAGCGGTAAACCATGAGCTCAATGCCCCGATCTCTTCCTGGGTGTTGACATTAAACTCGCCGGTTTCTTTTTGATAGAGGAGTTGGCTGTCCTTTATTGCATACACAGCCACCTGGCCTCCATAAACATTTTTATACCGGTCCACAATGGCATCGGCCTCCTCATTTGGAGGAAAGCTGATCTTTTTTGATTTGGAACTCGTTTGGGCCTGTAAAGACTGGAACTGCAATAATTGCAGCAAAATCAGAACTGTACTGAATTTTAGGCAGTTAAAGAAGCAATTTAGCGACAGAGTTTCCCGGGAAAGTCTTTGGATTATCATTTGAGGTGTATTTCGTGCGATAAGAATTCAATTTAAGTAAGATAACGACACAACATTCAATCATAAAAGTTTTAACTGAACTGGTATGAACCTGAACAATTTCACTATAAAAGCTCAAGAGGCGATTGCACAGTCGCAACAGCTGGCATTCAATGCGGGCAATCCGAATATCGAAACGGAGCATATGCTCAAGGCGTTGCTCAACGATGAAGATTCGCCGGTGATTTTTTTGTTGAAGAAGTGTAACGTCAATGTTGCCTTCGTGCAGACAAAAGTTGACGAAAATATCGGGAAGCTTCCCACTGTTTCGGGTACTGAACCTGCGCAATCGATCAGTCGCGATGCGAACAACGCCGTACTGCGAGCGGGCTCTGCGCTCAAGCATTTCAACGATGAGTTTGTGAGCGTCGAGCACCTGTTGCTTGCCTTGTTACAGGGCAACGATGGCACTGCTGCCGTTTTAAAGGATGCGGGGCTTACCGAAAAAGCGCTGATTGCTGCGATCAGAGATTTGCGTAAGGGTTCGACAGTTTCCTCGCAAACTTCGGAGACACAATTCAACGCACTGAACAAGTACGCCAAAAATTTGAATGAACTGGCTCGTGCAGGCAAGTTAGACCCTGTTATTGGTCGCGATGAAGAGATTCGCCGCACACTACACATTCTATCGCGCAGGACAAAAAATAATCCCATTCTTGTTGGTGAACCGGGAGTTGGTAAAACAGCCATTGCCGAGGGATTGGCGCATCGGATCGTGAATGGCGACGTACCCGAAAACCTTAAATCAAAAGTGATCTTCGCCCTCGATATGGGTCTGCTCATCGCGGGAGCAAAATATAAAGGCGAATTTGAAGAGCGATTGAAGAGTGTGATCAAGGAGGTGAGCGGTAGTGAAGGGGAGATCATTATGTTTATTGATGAGATCCATACACTTGTTGGAGCAGGTGGAGGCGAAGGTGCGATGGATGCTGCAAACATTTTGAAACCTGCACTGGCGCGTGGTGAATTGCGTGCGATCGGGGCAACTACGCTTAATGAATACCAGAAGTTTTTTGAGAAGGATAAAGCACTTGAGCGTCGTTTCCAGAAAGTAATGATCGATGAGCCATCGGTAGAAGATGCCATTTCGATATTGCGTGGATTGAAGGACCGGTATGAAACGCATCACCATGTCCGCATTAAAGATGAAGCGATCATCTCGGCGGTTGAGTTATCGCATAGATACATCACGGATCGCTTTCTTCCGGATAAAGCCATCGATCTGATCGATGAAAGTGCCGCCAAACTCCGACTGGAAATGAATTCCATGCCTGAAGAATTGGATGAGCTCGAGAGAAAGATCCGCCAGTTGGAAATTGAGCGTGAAGCCATCAAGCGCGAGAATGATGAAATAAAATTAAAAGAGCTCAATACTGAGATCTCAAATTATGCGGTACAGCGTGATACCTTAAAAGCCAAGTGGCAACAGGAAAAAGACCTTGTCGAAAAGGTGCAGACGGCAAAGGCAGCAATTGAAAACCTGAAGCTTGAGGCTGAAAAAGCAGAACGAAATGGTGAGTATGGGAAGGTTGCGGAGATCCGTTATGGAAAGATCCAGGAGCAACAAAAGATCATTACAGATTTTTCTGCTGAACTTGACAACATCAGTGAGAAGCGGTTGTTGAAAGAAGAGGTGGATGCGGAAGACATTGCCGAATCGGTGGCAAAGGCAACCGGAATTCCGGTGACAAAGATGCTGCAAAGTGAACGGGAGAAACTTCTAAATCTTGAAGATGAACTCCATGAGCGCGTTGTAGGCCAGGACGAAGCTATAACGGCTGTTGCAGATGCGATCCGTAGGAGTCGCGCGGGATTGCAGGATCCGAAGAAGCCTATTGGCTCGTTTATATTCCTTGGAACAACCGGTGTTGGTAAAACTGAGCTTGCAAAAGCATTGGCTGAATACCTGTTTGACGATGAAAGTATGATGACCCGCATCGACATGAGTGAATACCAGGAAAAGCATACGGTGAGCCGACTTGTGGGCGCCCCTCCAGGATATGTAGGATACGATGAAGGTGGTCAGCTTACAGAAGCTGTTCGCCGGAAGCCTTATAGCGTAATCCTTTTGGATGAGATCGAGAAAGCACATCCGGATGTTTTCAACGTATTGCTGCAGGTTCTGGATGATGGCCGCCTGACCGACAATAAAGGTCGAGTGGTCAATTTCAAGAATACGATCATCATCATGACCAGCAATATGGGAAGCTCCATCATTCAGGATAATTTTGAAGATGTGACCGATTCCAATAAAGAGGAAGTAGTAGAAAAAACCAAGAATGAGGTGATGAATTTGCTGAAGCAGACCATCAGGCCAGAGTTTCTTAATCGCATCGATGAGGTGATTATGTTCCAGCCGTTGATGCGCAGTGAGATCAGGGGGATCATTCGCATCCAGCTACAGCAGTTACAAAAGCTGGTGGAGCAATCCGGCATTCAATTGCGGTACAGCGACTACCTGCTCGACTTCCTTGCTGAGAACGGTTTTGATCCCCAATACGGCGCGCGTCCGCTGAAAAGACTGATCCAGAAAGAGATCATCAACCAGCTTAGCAAACGCATATTGATGGGAGACATTGATAAGAACCGGCCCGTTCTGGTGGACGTTTTTGACGGAACGGTTGTTTTCAGAAACGATGCAAGTCCTGTTGAGAACAGCTTTTCATAAGGTCGAGGCAACTATTCATTGATAATTTGCAACTATATAAGGTTGTGGGCTTGTCGCATCGACGGTCTGCAACCTTTTTTCGTACTGGGAACCAGCTTAACCAATGATATATGGCCACAACGTCTAAATCCACTCAATTTGTTCAGTCCAGGCATGTCTGGGCGGGCAAAAAAAATGCACCCGTATCTGTTGTAGAATTTGGTGACTATGAATCTGCCGAGTGCGCCGAAGCGCATAAGGTAGTAAAAGAACTGCTCACTGAGCTCGATGGAGTAATGCGGTTTAACTTCAGGCATTTTCCGCTGACCAGGATCCACCAGAAATCAATGAAAGCAGCCGAGGCCGCGGTAGCCAGTGCGCAATGTGGCAAATTCTGGGAGTTCCATGAGTTGCTGCTGGAAAATCGTAAGTCGCTTGGCGTTGTAAGCATTAAAGAATATGCCCGCCAGGCAGGGATACAGGATAAGCGCTTTCTGACCAATCTTGTTGATGGCACTTTCGGCTGGTATGTAAGGAATGATCTGCTCGAGGGACTTGACAAAGGCGTAAGAGATGTTCCTACTTTTTTTATTAACGGCGTATTATTCAATCAGAAGATTGACCACGGTTCATTGAGAGCAGCGATCCTCGAAAAGTATATGGAAGAGATACGGAAGCAGGAGGACGAAGCGGGCAAAGAACCCGAATAACCGGTAAAGAATTCCGAGATCAGAATTGAAAATTGAGATGAGCAGCTCGGTATTTGAATTGCATCTGTATCTTAACCGATGAAGATGTATCTATCAGGCCGCTTTATTCTTACTGTCATTGCTGTGCTCGTCCTTATGAATTCACGTGCGCAAGACAAGCCTGTTGCAAATGAAGAGCCGGCAAAGAATAAGGTCGATAGTTTTTACCAGCTTAAGTACCAGGGGTTACTGGGAAAGATCGCAGGAGCGATCGTGGTAGATACCAACGATATCACTGTCGGCAACCAGCAACGACTCGACCGGAAATTCCAAAGACACCGCGGCAAAGTCATCCGGAACGTGATCATCCGTAGAATTCCTTTCGGCACCCCACTACAGGATACTTCAAAGGCATTATCCAATGCCATCATCAATATTGCAAATTTCTTTCACTACGATACGCGCGAACGAATCATTCGCAACAACCTTTTCTTCAGGGAGAACGACCGTCTCTCGCCTTATCTTATGGGCGACAATGAGCGGCACCTGCGCGATCTGGTTTACCTGGGAGATGCAAACATTACTGTGCGCCAACTCGGAAGCACGCGCGATTCTGTGGACATAGTGATCTATACAAAGGATGTGTTGTCGCTGGGTGGACGATTCGATATGTCGTCCGTGACCGACTTTCAGGCTAGTGTAAGAGAAGATAATTTTCTTGGAATGGGCGACCGCCTGGAAGGCAGGATATTATTTGATTCAGAGCGAAGAAAGAATGTGGGTTTTGGAATGGAATACATACGCCGGAACATTGACGGCAGCTTCATTGACGGAACCATAGGATGGCAAAATTTTTCGCCGTCCATTATTGGTGGACTCAAACAGGAGAACACCTTATATACCAGGTTCATGAAACCGTTGGTGCATCCCTATATGAAATGGACATATGGTGCGGAGGCTGCCTGGCATTCATCGCAAAATATGTATCAGCCGGATTCTCTTTATAAGCTCGATCAACACTACAGTTACTATAATGTTGATGCATGGGGAGGGATCTTGTTCGATCCGCATTTCACGGCCTCAAAACCAACGGATGAAAGACTTCGGACCTATATTGGTCTGAGGATACTGCACCAGGAATTCAATTATGTTCCCGGAAGATATACAGATCAGTATTTCTTCCGATATGCAGATGTCGATGCGGTACTTGCATCGCTATCCTTATTTAGTCAGAACTTTTTCAAAACGCGTTATGTATATGGATTGGGGCGGACCGAAGACGTACCCGAAGGCGTGGATGTTTCGGTCACTACCGGATGGACCAATCGTCAAAATCGCTCCAGACATTATATCGGTACAGGGGTTCAGTTAAGTTATTTTTCAAAACACGACAACTATTACAACTACACTTTGCGGGCCGGAGGATACAGGTATAAGAAAGTATTTGAGGATTTCGATGTGATGGCAAACCTTGAATTTTTCTCGAACATTAAGCGATTTGGTAAATGGCGGCAGCGAAGTTTTGTAACTGTCGGCGTAGCGAAACAGATCAATCCGCTGCTCAATGAACCCTTGTTCATTGCGAGCGATTATGGTTTGAATGAATTTACCAATGATTCATTGTTCGGTGGAAGTTTTCGGGCTACGATAAAGGCCGAATCGGTGTTTTACCACGACTGGAGTTTTGTGGGCTTCAGGTTTGCGCCACTGATCTTCGCCAATGCCAGTTTTCTGGATGGCGAGATGCCCTCACGCATGGGTAACAAGTTTTTTCCCAGTGTAGGTGCAGGACTTCGTGTGCGCAATGAGAGCCTCATCTTTGGAACTATTGAATTGCGAGGATTTTACTTTCCAAAAAAGAATTTCTACAATGAGCGGCTTCGCATAGAAATCAATACCAACCTGAGGTTCAAGTATAATGAGCAGCGGGTAAAAAGGCCGGAATTAATTCCCTTCAATTAAACTATATTAGCGCAAACCACGTTAACAACAACAAGATTCAATTCATATGAAAAGGCCGATAATAATTTTTGTTTTGGTAGCAGTTTTGATAAGCGTTGTTCTCTACGCTTTTATTGAAAGATCTTCCAACAACAGCGCGACTGCACAGCAGGTTACTGCTGATACGAACCGGAAGGATACCACACCGAAAAGCCAGGCGACCTCTAAAGATGCAGAAGTTGAAAGTCCTGCATATGCACCACTCGATACGTCGCTTTATAATAAGATGATGGCGCACGTCACTAATGGAGATTCCACGGGCAAATGGCCGGTGAAAGCGGAGTATCCGTTGCCAGGGGCTATTCTTCCGTTTAAAAGGGTCATTGCATATTACGGCAACCTTTATTCAAAACAAATGGGTGCATTGGGTGAATTTCCAAGAAAAGAAATGTTGCGAAGACTGATGGCTGAGGCTAAAAAATGGGAAGCTGCAGACACGACCATGAAAGTGCAGCCGGCATTGCATTACATCGCTGTTACAGCACAGCAGAGCCCGGGTGCTGCGGGTAAGTACAGATTGAGAATGCCTTTTCACCAGATCGATACGGTTTTGAGCATGGCAAAAGAAATTGATGCGATTGTTTTCATCGATATACAGATCGGCAAGAGTGATATAAGAAATGAATTGCCAGAGTTCAAGAAGTACCTGGAGATGCCGAATGTACATGTAGGAATAGATCCGGAGTTTTCCATGAAGACAGGCCACGCGCCAGGAAAAGTTGTTGGAACTTATGATGCCGCAGATATCAATTATGTTTCCGATTACCTGGCGAAAATTGTTCGCGAAAACAATTTACCGCCTAAGATTTTTGTGGTACATCGATTTACCCAAAAGATGGTAACGAATTATCAATCGATCAAAACAAGACCCGAAGTACAGATCGTCATGCATATGGATGGATGGGGCGAACCTGCAAGAAAAATAAACACCTATAAGTCTTTTATTCATCGCGAACCCGTTCAATTCACTGGATTCAAGATATTTTATAAGAACGATGTGATACGTGCGAAGTCAAGATTGATGACGCCGGAGGAACTGCTGAAACTCAAGCCCCGACCGGTGTATATACAGTACCAGTAATGAGTGCTAAATGGGAAATGGAAAATGGGAAATGGGAAACTGCTAATGTGGTCAATGTGCTAATGTGGTTAATATGCTAATGTGGTTAATATGCTAGTCTGGTTAATATGCTAATGTGGTTAATATGCTAATGTGCTAATGTCGCCGATTACCGATTACCGACTACCGATTACCACTTGTCTCCGTTTCTCCGATTCTCCGATTATCCGTTTCTCCGGTTCTCTGTTTGTCCCCGACTACCGATTACCTCTTGTCTCCGTTTCTCCGATTTACCAGCCCAGGCTGATAACAAGATAGACAACAATAAGCAGCAGCAATATTATTGCTATGGCGAGGACAGGACTTTGAAGATGTGCGATCTTTCGTTTTGATCTTCGTTTCTTTTTCTGCTCGATATAAACATTCAATTGTTTATTGAGCTGTTCAACGTATTGATCGATGTCCTTTTGTTTCTGCACTGTCGACAAGCCTTCCAGGGCGTCTTCCGCAAAAGGATTTTCGGCCATCCATTGTTCTACCTCATTCTTATCCTTGCCAGATAGCTTACCACTCAGGTAGTCCATCAACTTTTGATTGTCGATGTCCTTGTTACTATTGGATAATATGTTGATAAGGTCGTTCATTTTCCGCACGTTTATTTTCGAACTCCAGCCTGTGATCTCAATTTTTTTTCAACGAGTAAGCGAAGATTTCGTTTGCCGTTTTGAATATAGCTTTTTACCTGCAACAATGAATATCCGGTCGTTTCTGCGATCTCCTGGTAGGAACGCTTTCTCAAATAAAATAACGTTACACATTCACGTTGCTCACCGCTTAATTCTGAAAGACTATTCTCAAGCATCTCCAGTGTCAGATCCCTCTCCTGCAGATCGCGGAGTTGCTCATCTCTATCATCGCGTACACCACCAACTTCGTCCTTCAATTCAACCGGCCTGTTATTCTTCTTATCCCGCAATCGCATCAGGCAGTGATTCTTTGCCACCATGTATAGCCACGATTTGAAATAATCCACCTTATACTTTTCCAGTTCGGTGATCACCTTTAAGAAGATCTGCTGCACTGCGTCTTTCGCTTCTTCTTCATCCTTTAAATATTTCATGCAAACACCAAATAACAGTAAGGTATACCGTTGCAGCAAGATGCCGAGCCATTTATTATTGCGGTCGGTATAATAGTATTGCAGCAAATCCTGTTCTGATATATGGGCGTTCACATCTTTACTCACGGACTGAAAATTAATTCATTTCAATTATTAAGATGCAGTGTTTCATTTTTTTCACAATTGAGATCACATTGTTAACTTCATTTTTTACAATTTATAAGAATGACCCAGGCGATATGTATTGTACCCGTTAGCCCGCTTCGCGATGCATCCAACCATCGCTCAGAGATGGTGAGCCAGTTATTGTTTGGTGAAGCAGTATCGATCATCGGTGAAGATCGTGAGTGGCTGAAGGTTTCGTGTGTGCATGACCGTTATGAAGGTTGGACCCTGAAGTCTCATGTAAAGCAAACCGGGTTAGATAATAATGCAAAACGGATCATTGCTTCAGGTTGGGACAATGTCATAGAATTCGACGGAACAGTTATGCATGTACCGATGGGAGCGTTGCTCGAACATGTAATCAGTATAGCTGATGTGAAGTATGCGTCAGCTGATGTTGTTAGCGTAAATCCCATCAATGCAAAAGCTTTGATCGAACGTGCAAATATGTTTCTGAACACACCTTATTTGTGGGGTGGCCGGTCGGTGTACGGTGTGGATTGTAGTGGTTTTTGCCAGGTGTTATTCCGGTTCTTTGGCTACGAATTGCCTCGAGATGCTTACCAACAGGCTGCGACAGGAGAGGTGGTTGGTTTTCTTCAGGAAGCGAGGGCAGGCGATCTTGCTTTTTTTGATAATGACGAAGGAAGGATCATTCACGTTGGTATTCTGATCGATGAAAGCAGCATCATTCATGCGTCTGGAAAAGTAAGGATCGACAGGATCGATACTGCGGGAATTGTCAATAGCGATACGGGCTTACGAACACACCGGTTGCGGGTTATCAAAAGATATTTTTGAACCATCTTCCGATGAGCACATCGAGCGACAATAGTTTAAAAGCGGTGTAGAGAAGCACCAGCGCAAATATTTTCTTCAACATGTTTTGATCGATCTTAACTGCGATCTTACCGCCAAAAAATGCACCTGCAATAAAGCCAATTGCAAGTATAGCGATGACATGAAGATTGATCGGATGACCGTTTCGTTTTCCTTCAGAATAATAGGTAAGAAAACCAAGGATCACGACAGGTAAAGAGAGGACACCCAGTGATGTGCCCTGCGCCTGATGTTGTGTATAATGCAGGAAGTAAACCAATGCCGGAACAAGGATCACTCCGCCGCCAATGCCCACAAGACCGCTCAGCACACCTGCCGCCAGTCCAATGCAGATCAAAATGATCACTTCCTGCATTCCCATTTTCTTATCTAATTTCAATGACGAAAATTTTCTTTATAAAAGTCCATCGCTTGTTTGATGATCGTATATGCGAATTCACGATTTCCAAACTCCTCTACCTTCACCATTTTATTTTCGAGTCGCTTGTACTCTTCAAAAAAATGTCGCAGTTCATCGAAGAAATGTTTGTAAAGTTCTTCGATGTCGTTGAAGTGATTTACACCAGGATCATTTGCGGCAACTGCTATGATTTTATCGTCAGCATCACCACTGTCGATCATTTGCATTACACCAATCACTTTCGCTTCCATCAAACACAACGCCTGCACGGGCTGCGAGGTGATAACAAGAATATCCAGAGGATCCTTATCATCGCCATACGTCTGTGGAATAAAACCGTAGTTGCAGGGATAGTAAAATGAAGAATAGATGATCCTGTCGAGTTTCAACAGTCCGCTGGCTTTATCAATTTCGTATTTGGCGCGGGAGCCTTGAGGTATTTCGATGACAGCGTTTACAATTTTTGGCGCACTTTCCCCGGAAGGTATGCCATGCCAGGGATGAGATGTTGTAAGCATATGAATTCTGGTTATAGATTATTTAGTTAACCATGCACCTGCGAACGTTGCCGCAAGTCCGGCCGCTATGCTGCCGAACAGGTACAGGAAAAAGGTTAGATAACGTTGTTGATCAACGAGTGCCATACTTTCGACGGTGTAGGCAGAAAAAGTGGTGAAGCCACCGCAGAATCCTGCCATAAGGAGGAGGCGAAATTCATTGGAGAATAACGCGTAATTGGCGGCAAGACCGTACATCAATCCAATAAGAAAGCAGCCGGCAACATTCACTGCGAAAGTGCCGTAGGGAAAAGGGTCGGGGAATTGCTGATGCAAATATTTCTGGATAAGAAAGCGCGCAATGCTGCCAACAGCGCCACCGAGGCCAACCAGGAGAATATGCTTGAGCACCATAAATTATTCTTTAGATCTTAATTCTTTTAAGTCGACAAGCCATTCACCATTTTGTTTGATGATCTTGATCACCGTTGTGTCTTTCTGTTTGTAGCTATTGGAATAGATGTAGTCCACCACTGAATCGTTGATCTTCTCGATTTTTATAGGCCTGATCTGCGCTTCGCGATACTGCCTTTTTTCATCGGGCGACAACTGCTCATACTGGTTGCGGAATTTGTTGAAGATATAAATATTGGCGCTGTCCCTTGCAAGATAATAGCCAGCTTTTTTCATGTCGCCATCTAGCGAGGCCCTGATAAATTCCCTTCCCGCGTCCTGCGCGTCAGCGGCGGGTTTGTAGCCCGCTTCATCGCCACAACTTGCCACCACGAACACTAAAAGGCTGAGTAATAGGTGTTTCATGGTGGCAAAAGTAGGGATTAATCCAGAATGCAGAATACGGAATGCGGAATGCGGGTTAGTGTGCTAGTGTGCTAATATGCTAGTGTGCTAATATGCTAGTATGCTAATGTGGTCAATATGCTAATGTCGCCGATTACCGACTACCGATTACCAGCTTGTCGCCGATTACCGATTACCGACTACCGATTACCAGCTTACGCCTGCTCATTCCTCATTTCGCTGAAAGGGCCGACGGGTCTGGGGGTGTGGCTGATCCTGGTCTTTCTCGCGGTCATAGGCTTTGATGATCGCTTTAACCAGGCGGTGGCGTACCACATCTTCTTCATCAAGCTCGATGTGCCCGATGCCATCAATGTTTCGCAGGATCCGATCTGCTTTTTCCAAACCGCTTCGCTGGTTCTTTGGAAGATCGATCTGGGTAAGATCCCCGGTGATGATCGCTTTTGCATTAGCACCAATACGGGTTAAAAACATCTTTAATTGCAGGTCTGTCGCGTTCTGGGCTTCATCCAAAATGATGAACGCATTGTCCAGCGTTCGTCCGCGCATATAAGCGAGAGGCGCGATCTCGATCACACGTGTGCTCATATAATATCCAAGCTTGTCGGCCGGAATCATATCGTCTAATGCATCGTATAAGGGACGCAGGTATGGATCGATCTTTTCTTTCAGATCTCCGGGCAGGAAGCCAAGACTTTCACCTGCTTCAACCGCGGGGCGGGTGAGGATTATTTTTTTAACGGCTTTGTTTTTTAGCGCACGAACGGCAAGCGCAACAGCAGTATAGGTTTTACCTGTACCTGCGGGTCCTATTGCAAAAACGATGTCGTTTTTCTCGGCATATTGTACAAGCTTCTTCTGGTTGGTAGTGCGGGCACGAACGGTTTTTCCATTCGGTCCAAAAACCAATACATCATTGGGATTCCGGTCGATGAAATGATCGACGGTCTCCGCATCGTCGCCCCCGAGAACCTGTTCAAAATAATTCTCGCTCATGTGACCATTTCTTTCGAGGTACTGAACGATGATCTCGATCTTTTCTTTTGCTGTGCCGACTTGTTCGGGGGAGCCGCTAAGTTTCAATTGGGTTCCGCGGGAAAGGATCTTGAGAAGCGGAAATTTTTTCTTCAGTATATCGAGTTTTCCATTGTTTACGCCGAAGAATTCGATAGGGTTGACGGTTTCCAGGTTAATGATTGTTTCAGTCAAGGTGTTGATTTTTTAATTCACGAATCTCGATGCTCATCTAATATTACGGGGCTTAACCAAATATATGTAACAGAAAGCAGAAAGCGGAATGCGGAAAGCGGATGTGGATATGTGGTGGAACAGGAAGGTAATCGGTAGTCGGTAATCGGTAATCGGTAGTCGGTAATCAGTAATCGGCGACATTAGCACATTAGCATATTGACCACATTAGCATATTAACCCCATTTCCACATTATCACATTTCCACATTATCACATTATCCAAGCTCTTTCCACGTATGATCTGCGAGCAATTGCACGGCTGCAACGAAGCGTTTGAAGGGTCCTGTCCCGCCGCCCCATTCCCTGGGAGATACCAGCGATAACATATAAGTATCGTCCTGCTTTTCATACAAATAATAGGTTTGGCCGATGTTCGGTTTGAACGAGATCTTCGCCTCATAAATGATCATCGACAACTCCTTTCTTTTCTGGATCTCCTGTGCCTGCAATGCCAGCAATTCCACCTGCTTTCGAATTTGTTCGAGCTGCATATTTGTTTGCTCTTCCATCGCATTCAGTGCCTTGTGCCTGATCATTCCTTCTTCTGTGGGTCTGATCACGGCTCCTGCAACGGAAGCGGAGTAGGGCAGCACGCTCATCTGCTTATGATAGATCTCAACATTTGTATACGCTGTATGTGCCGTAGTTCCCTGCTGGGTGACTTTGAGATAACCATTCGGCATGATCTCGTGAACGATATGCAGTATTGTTTGTCCTCCTTTATAGAAATGTACTTCAAAGCTAATGCCATCCGGAAAAACAGCCTGTACATGATCGGCGAATTCTGGTTTGTCAAAAACATTGAGTTGTCCATCAGCTATAAACTGGAATTCAGAATGGTATGCATGTCCTTCCAGCGTTACCCAGTTGTGCATGATGCGGATGGTTTTATCGCCACTCGCTTCTATCTTGTATATAGCGCTTTTGGGCCTGTTGCCCTGTTCATATGTGCCCTTTTCAGGGAACAGTTGCCAGCTATAAAGAAAGTTGTAGGCCTGAAGCATCAATGTTCATTGTTGTTATTCAGCAACCGTTACTTAAGATAACGTGCCAGCCAGTTATGCAATTCGTTGTAAAAAAACCTGCTGTTCTCCGGCTTTAAGATCCAATGATTTTCTTCTGGAAAAACAAGCAGTTTGGAAGGCACTTTCATGCGCTGCAATGCACTATAGTATTCCAGCGAATTGTTCAACGGTACCCGGAAATCCTGTTCTCCCACGGTTACAAGTACAGGAGTTTTAAAATTAGCAGCCATACGAATTGGATTCTGATCCTTCCATACTTTGGTTTGCGCCCATGGCGGACCGCCAGCCATCACTTCGCGATGATAGATGGCGTCACTGGTACCCCATTGTGATTCACTGTTCACGAGTCCTGCATGACTTACGAGGCACTTATAATGCTTTGTTGTTGCCTGCATCCAATTTGATAGATGTCCTCCGTAACTCGCGCCACCTGCAGCCTGTCGGGATCCGTCAATGAACGCGAATTTTTTGATTGCGTCTGAAGCTGCTTCGTTGATCTCATCGGCGGGTCCCCTGAATGGATCGTATTGAATGTCCTGTGCAAATTTTTCACCATATCCTGGAGAACCAGTATAATTGGTCATAATCACTACATAGCCCGGAGCTGCGATGAGATGCGGGTTCCATCGAAAACTGAAATTGTCTTTGAAAGATGCCGCAGGGCCTCCATGCATCAGCACAAACAAAGGATACTTTTTGGAAGCGTCAAATCCTGCTGGCCGAACCATCAGGCTGTGTATTTTCTTTTTCCTGCTGCTGGTGATCCAAAGATGTTCAACTGCCGGAAGATCTAGTTTTGCAAGTGCCGCGTCATTATGATTTGTGATGAAAGAATAAGAGCCGTCGTTGCTGATGCGAACAACTTCCGGTGGCATCGAATTGCTTTCGAAATTCGACACGATAACTCCTTCATCAGATACATCGATGTTATCAAAACATCCTCTTTGCGATGTGGTAATTTGTTTGTGTGCGCCGGTATTTATGTCGAAGCGAAACAACTTGTCCATCGATTGATCTTCGACACTGGCAATGACGGCGTCCTGTGCCAGGGTGAAACTGTTGATCGGTCGGTCCACTGCCGAAGTGATGATTTTCCGATCGCTCATGGAAGGCCAGGAGAATCTCGCGATCGCCGGCTGATTATATACTTTATAGTTTCCTGAAGCAGTGGTTATGGCCAATAAATATTTGCCATCTTTACTGAACTGCGCCGAGCTATAATTGTTGTCATCCGTAGTCAGTTTCCTGATGCTGCCACCATTTAGATCGATGGAGAAAAGGTTGTAGGTTACAGCATCATACGCTGTCTTGTGTCGTCCTTCCGTTGCGGAAAATACAAGCGTCCTGGAATCGGGTGCCCAATTGATATTACCGCCGAAGTAGAAGCCTGTATCTGAAAGTTGTTTTAATCCGTCAAACAGGTTTCTTGCCACGTTGCTGTCGATGTGTTGAACAAAAGGATGTACCAGTTTTTCATCGATCCATTGATCCCAGTTACGAATAGGGAATGAAGTGTACACGCGTGCTTTATATTTGAGTTTCTTTTTTTCTTCAGTAATCTTTTTGTTTGCCGAATCTGTTGTTGCACCGGCATACAAGCGTGAGGTAAACAGAATGTATTTTCCATCGTCGCTGAATCGCGGATTTGCTGCGCCCGATGAGAGATTCGTAAATCGTTGCGCCTCGCCGCCTTCGCGAATGTTCATGAGGTATACCTGTGCCGCTTCATCTCCGTCACGACGGGCAGTGAATGCGATGATTTTACCATCAGGGCTCCATTGATACGACGACTCACCTGCTTTGCCTGCAGTGATCTTACGCGGTGCAGTGCTTTTGTCTACCGGCGCGATCCATATATCGGTTGCCACCTCTTTTTCGTCATAAGAGGGCTCGGTAACGGAGTAGATCACCCATTTCCCATCGGGACTGACTTGTGGTGTCCCAACACGTTTGAGCATCCACATGGACTCATGTGTGATCGCTTGTTTTTGAGCGTGAATGGAAAGCGATAAAGCTACCAAAGCGAGCGTGAAAATATATTTCATACTGATTACTGATTACGGGTTACTGATTACAAAAAAGGGGCTGAAACACAGCCCCTTTTTTTAGTATCTATAATGTTCCGGTTTGAATGGTCCTTCTTTGCCGACGCCGAGATACTCGGATTGCTCATCCGTGAGCTCATCGAGCTGTACGCCGATCTTTGAAAGATGCAATCGCGCTACTTTTTCATCAAGATGTTTGGGAAGTACATAAACCTTGTTCTCGTAATTTTCGTGGTTGGTCCACAATTCAATCTGGGCAAGGGTTTGATTGGTAAAAGAGTTACTCATCACAAACGATGGGTGACCGGTTGCACAGCCGAGGTTTACCAGTCTGCCTTCAGCTAAGATGATGATGTCTTTTCCATCGATGTTATAAATATCTACCTGCGGCTTGATCGTGTCTTTGGTATGTCCATATGCGTTGTTGATCCATGCGATATCGATCTCGATATCGAAGTGACCGATGTTACAAACGATTGCTTTGTCTTTCATCAGCCTGAAGTGTTTTTCCGTGATGAGATCGCGACAACCGGAGGCGGTAACAATGATGTCCGCTTCTTTAACCGCATCGATCATTTTCTTCACTTCAAATCCATCCATTGCAGCTTGCAGCGCACAGATAGGATCGATCTCGGTAACAATAACGCGACAACCTGCACCAGCGAGAGATGCGGCGGAGCCTTTGCCTACATCGCCATAGCCACCAACAACTGCAACCTTACCGGCAAGCATCACATCCGTTGCGCGACGGATCGCATCAACAAGACTTTCCTTGCAACCGTATTTGTTATCGAACTTACTCTTGGTTACGGAGTCGTTCACATTTATAGCGGGAATTGGTAAAGTGCCTTTAGCCATTCTTTCATACAAGCGATGAACACCGGTTGTGGTTTCTTCACTAAGACCGCGAACGTTTTGAACCAACTCGGGATATTTGTCAAACACCATGTTGGTAAGGTCACCACCATCGTCAAGGATCATATTCAAAGGGCGATCCGCACCACCAAAGAATAAGGTTTGTTCGATGCACCAATCGGCTTCTTCGATGGTTTGACCTTTCCATGCGTATACACCTACTCCTGCAGCAGCGATTGCGGCGGCGGCATGATCCTGTGTAGAGAAGATGTTACAGGAACTCCATTTCACTTCCGCGCCTAATGCAACCAGCGTTTCGATGAGAACAGCAGTTTGAATGGTCATATGAAGGCATCCTGCGATGCGCGCGCCTTTCAGCGGTTGGGTCGGTCCATACTCAGATCTTAGCGCCATCAGACCCGGCATTTCCGCTTCTGCAAGGCGAATTTCCTTGCGGCCCCACTCGGCGAGGCTAATATCCGCAACCTTGTATTTAAGGTTAAAATCAATGTTTTGTGCCAATGTAGACATCAGAATAGAGTTATTTAGGGCGCAAAAATAGCACTCTAAGTTGAGAAATAGGAAACTTGTGGAACGTTAGGGGCACATCTGCTTCAGAAGGTTAACCACGCGTTTGTCGATCGGCAGCGTGACGCAATCTTCGTCAAGGTCTTTCCAATCGATGAAGCGAAAGGTTTCGCATTCGCCGGTACTGTGGTAGCGCTCAAGTTCGCGCTCATCAAATGCAAAGATCCTATCGCGAAGTGGTGCTGTGATCGGTTCAAGCGCACGAACAAAATAATAGATCGACAGGATCTGTTGTTCACGGTTAAAGGCACTCATCTGAAAATAATCAGTGGTATAAATGTGATCCAGCACTTCGACAGTAAGGTTCATTTCTTCTTTGAATTCACGGGCAAGGCATTCGCGGGTGCCTTCACCGAATTCGAGCCCGCCACCGGGAAATTTAGTGATGTATTGTCCTCGTATCAATTCATCCGCAACGAGCACCCGTTGCTGATCATCTATAAGAATTCCATAAACGCGGATATTGAATCTGTTCATCTAAAAGATTTTTCTCTTAAGAAAGAACCATCCGATAACCAGGGATATGAAGAGCGATAAAAATACCGGTATGTAAAAGGCATAGGGCGAGTTGGCATAGGGGATCGGTACGTTCATACCATATATACTGGCAACAAGAACCGGAAAAGTCAGGACGATGGTAATCACGGAAAGTCGCTTCAGCACCTCGTTCTGGTTGTTAGCGATGATGCTGGCAAAAGCATCAAGCGTTGAACTGAGGATATTCGTATAGATATTCGCCATCTCGAGCGCCTGTGAATTGTCAACGATCAGGTCATTGAGAATTTCCTTTTCATCTTCATTCAGTCCCAGGAAATTGGTACGCTCCACTTTCATCAGCAGCAGTTCATTGGACCGAAGTGCAGTGACAAAATACACGAGGCTTTTCTGTATGCGCATCAGTTGCAGCAGGTGTTCGTTCCTGTTTGCATCGTAAAGTTTTTGTTCATAAACGTTGCGCCGCGCATTGATCTCTTTCAGGAACTCCATGTAGGTCTGGATGATCTTTTCGAAGACCTTCAGGACCATCATGTTCTTTTTATCCGGATGGCGGTTTTGAAATGTGTTCAGGAATTTTTTTATCGCACCATTATCAAAAGAGTTCACCGTTACGATCTGGTTATGTGTGAGGATGATCACTATGGGAATGGTGATGTAATATGCGTCGCTTTCGTTGAAGGAGTTGTTTTCGGTAGGCGTCTTGATCACCAGGAGTTTGACGTTGTCCTCTTCTTCGAAGCGACTTCTTTCATCAATATCTAATGAGTCGGTAAGAAAGTCGAGCGGTATATCAAGCGATTCAGACAATTCCGAAAACTCTTCCTGCTTCAATGGCGGCAACACATTTACCCATGAGTTGTTCTCGGCCTTTTGAATGGCAATGGTCTGGTGGTTGATATTTTTAAAGTATTGAACCATTCTTTTTTTGAAATGCAAAATGCAAAAAGCAAAATGCGAAGTGAGAAATCAAAAACCCTAATTAGAAAACAACATAATATACTAAAGTACCGGTCACACTGTTTCCAAATCTAATTGTACAGTTCCTTCAAACACACGTTCAGCCGGGCCGGAAAGCCAGATGTTCCGGTATTCATTCTCACCCGTTCGATCGTATTCAACACGCAGCACGCCACCGCGAGTATGAACCGTGACGTTGTTATATCCCATTTCATTGTGATAGAATGCAAGCGCAGCGGCCGTTACACCCGTACCACAGGAAAGCGTTTCATCTTCAACACCACGTTCGTAAGTGCGAACGATCAGTTCGTCATCATCTTTAACCTGCACGAAATTTACGTTGATGCCTTCTTTGCAATACGTATCGCTAAAGCGGATTCCCATGCCTTCATGATATACATCCATGTCGTTCACATCTGCCACTTGTTTGATATAGTGTGGGGAGCCGGTGTTCAACACCAAATCACCATTATCAGACTGCACGCCATCGACGTTGATCATTTTAAGGCTAACGATTCCCTGTTCGTTTATTTCGGCGATGTGTTCGCCATCCGTTGCAAGGAATACGAAATCCGATTTACGCATGCCCATATCGAAAGCAAACTTTACCAGGCAGCGACCGCCGTTGCCGCACATTGAGCCTTCTTTGCCATCGGCGTTGAAGTAGATCATTTCGAAATCGTAACCTGTTTTCAATTGGAGCAGCATCAATCCGTCCGCGCCAATGCCAAATTTGCGATCACAAAGTTTGCGAACCTGTTTGGTAGATAAGGAGATGTTGCCCTCGCGATTATCGATGATGATGAAGTCGTTGCCTGTGCCCTGGTATTTATAAAAATTCAAAGTCATGTCATGTTCTGTTTTCTAATCCTGGAATAATGATCGATCATGTTTCGCTAAGGATGCTCAATACTTTTTCGATCATGCGTTCCACTGCTGCTTTTCCATCTTCCGAGAACCGTTTCTGGACGCGATTTGCCACGATCGTATTTATAGAAAGGCAATGATGGCCGAGCATCTTTCCAAGACCAAAGATGGCGGATGTTTCCATTTCAAAGTTGGTGATGCGGTGCTGACCAAATCGAAATTCTGTAAGGCGATCGGTGAGATCGGGTTGTCGCAATCCAAGTCGCAAGATACGACCCTGCGGGCCATAAAAGCCGGGGCAGGTAACTGTTATTCCCTGGAAGAATCCATCTACGAAATGCTTAAGCAGGGACGGGGCTGCCGGACTGATATAGGGATTGGTGATGTTGGCATTCAGTTGCGTATGGGTTATAAAAGCCTGTAGCAATTGAATTTCCTGTTCATTTTGTTCATGGCGATAAAAGTTCAGCAGGTTGTCGATGCCCAGTCCATGGGTAGAGACGACGAAAGCATCGACAGGGATATCGGGTTGAAGGGCACCGGAAGTGCCCAGTCGCAGGATGTTGATGGATCTGGTTTCTGGCCGGATGGTTCGCGAATCGAAGTCGATGTTAACGAGAGCGTCCAGTTCGTTCAGTACGATATCTATGTTATCCGGGCCGATGCCTGAGGACAGGACGGTGAATCTTTTATGACCGATAAAACCCGTGTGGGATATGAATTCCCTGTGTTGACGTTTCAGTTCGATGCGATCGAAGTGTTTGCTCACTTCAGCTACGCGATCTGGATCGCCGACGGTGATAACGGTGTCTGCAAGTTCTTCGGGGCGAAGGTCGAGATGGTAGATTGCGCCACGGTTGTTGATGATCAATTCCGATTCCTGGATCCTTTGCATGCGGTTAAAAATGAGGATGTTTAATTTTCAAAAATACCCTACTTTTGCACCTGCTCCAAAAAAAGGGTCCTGTGGCCGAGTGGCTAGGCAGAGCTCTGCAAAAGCTCCTACAGCGGTTCGAATCCGCTCGGGACCTCGGTGAAGAGGATCGTCGACTGACGATCCTTTTTTTGTTTAATTACATTGAGGTGATCTGCACCAGTCAATTTTTGCACATTTCAAGTAGTTCTAAGTGTTTTTTGTTTCAAAAACTACTAAAACTAGTGATATTTCGAATGGTTGTTTGTTGTAGCTTAGGGACCTGAAACCCCCGCTGTGCACCGCTTGAAGGTAAGCGTTATGCAAGCGAATCCCCACAAAACGAAACCTGCCTGTATGGGGCATGTAAGTGAGGTGGCGAAGCATTGAAATAATTTCAGGGGCATTCGATCAAAACCACAAATTTCTGTCGTTATTCTCTCCACTAAGATGGTGAACATCATCATTATCCTGCTAAGATGCAGAGGTAAATTGGGATGAAATATGAGGTATGGAAGCGGAAGTTATGTTGATCCCATTTCATTACAGAGGGGAGGAGTGCATTGGAATAAGTTGTTCACTGGACAAGGAGGTTGAGAGGATGGTTCGGAGGATGGAAGGTATCCGGTGGAGTGGAGACAATGGGTGTTGGTATTTGCCGCTCAGCCGGGAAAATTATGAGGGCATCCGGAAGTTTTTTGAAGGAAAGAGGAAGATAGATGTGAGCAGATTGAGAGGATACCTGGAACAGAAGCAGGCAGTGAGTGGGTTGATCGAGGGCGAAAGGATATCGAGGAAGCGGGCTGTGATCTTGCAGGATGAGCCGCTCAGTGAAATGAATTTGGAGGCTTTCAAGCGATTTTCGGCGATGCTGGTATTGAAGGGATATGCGGAGAATACGATTCGGACATATTCGAATGAGTTCCATTATTTATTAAGGAATCTTGGAGAAAATTCGGTGGATGGGTTGGAGAAGGAGCATGTGCAATCGTATTTATTATGGTTAATGACCAGCAGGAATTATTCAGAGTCGCATGTGCATACGGCCGTGAATGCGTTGAAGTTTTATTATGAGCAGGTGATGGGCAGGGAGAAGGAGTTTTATGATCTGCCCAGGCCGAAGAAGCCGTCGAAGTTACCGGATGTATTAGCGGAGGAGGAGATGGTGGATATGATACTGTCCACTCAGAATTTGAAGCACCGGAGTTTATTGATGACCAGTTATTCAGCGGGTTTACGGGTAAGTGAGTTAGTGAAGTTGAAGTTAACGGATATAGATTCGAAGCGGATGATGATACACATCAGGAATGGAAAGGGGAAGAAGGACAGGATGGTACCGTTATCGGAGAAGTTGTTGGTGACGCTGAGGGAGTATTTCAGTGTATTTAAGCCGAAGATATATTTATTTGAGGGGGAGGAAGAAGGCAGGGCATACAGCAAGCGCAGTGCGCAACAGGTGTTGGCGGCGGCTAAGCGGAGGGCAGGAATTACGAAGAAGGGGAGTATACATATGTTGCGGCACAGTTATGCGACGCATTTGCTGGAGTCTGGAACGGATATCCGGTATATTCAGGCTTTGCTGGGGCATAACAGCTTAGGGACGACGATGCGGTATACACATGTCAGTAAGATCCAGATCGGCAGCATTCAAAGTCCGTTGGACAAGTTAAATTTTTAGGAGCGTTGCAGTTGGCAATTAGGTAACCATGAAATTGCAATGCAGCGATCTGCATTGCAACCTGGCAACGCGAATTGCAATTGGCAATGTGAATTGCAATTTGGCAACGCGAATTGCAATTTGGCAACGTGAATTGCAATTTGGCAATGTGAATTGCAATTTGGCAACCCATTTTCCGCAACACGCTTTTTCCGCAGCCCAATCATCAAATCATCAGCATTATTACTCAAAACCCATTTTCCGCATTCCCGAGAAACGGTGGAAATCAATTCACTGCCATCTCCAGGATTGTTTTCCGCCATAATGGGAAGAACGTATAATTATTGTTATAGGCAGCTCTAAACCGACACCACCAATTTATGGGAACATGGGGAACAGGAATTTCATCTAACGACACTTACGCAGACGTATACGACGAATTTTTTGAACTGTATGATGATGGTTTATCAGTAAAAGGAATTACTGAACGCTTGATTTCTTCTAATCAGGAAACCATTAATGAGGCAGACAGCAGTAATGACTTTTGGTTTGCCTTAGCGAAAGCACAATGGGAATGCAAAGAACTTGACACAGATGTTTTTGATAGGGTTCGCACAATTATTGAAACAGGTGCAGACCTTGAAGTGTGGAGACGACAAGACGCTGACAAAAAGAGTATTGCTAATAGAAAAGTTGTGCTGGACAAGTTCTTGGCTCAACTCCAGACTGAACGACCAAAACCAAAGTCAAGGAAAAAGAAGGTAATCAGAGAGCCAGTATTTGAAAAAGGCGATTGTCTGACTTTTAGACTTTCCAATGGAAATTTTGGCGGCGCAGTGGTTTTGGAAGCAATCAAGGATAAAGAGTATGGTTACAATCTAATTGCAACCACAAGAATAAATCAACCTCACAAGCCGACAACAAAAGACTTTGAAGGTGCTGAAGTGTTAATTATGACCTATGACGATTGGAATGAAAAGCCTTGTATTCAGTGGTACTTACCTGTTCGGCACAAAAAGTCTGCTCATTTATTTGAAACAGCAGGTAACCTCAGGGTAAACATCGATTACAACCCAGATAAGTCTCTAAATGTTTATATGGCAGACCTAGACATTTCTGTAATTGAAGCAGCAAACAAGCAATTTGAGATTGAAGAAACTACTTCACGTTCTAAGAAGCAGCAAACAATAAAGGATTTGACAAAGAAGAACAGGTGGAAATTTTGGTAGTCATACCGACAGAAGAGCTGCCTATAACACAGGCTTGCCAAAAGCCGGGAGCCATCCTGTGTAATATTCATTAATTTCACCGGCCTTCGGCAAGCCTCGCACCGTTAGCGGTTATTTTATGACTTCCATTTCAAGGCTCCTTATTATTATCATACTTTTCTCAAGTTGCGGCAAGACACACAAAATTTATGGGGACAAGGTTACGAGCAGCGACTTAATAAAGGATGGTTTTCATCTAAGTGAAATAATTGTTACTTCATTTGAAAAAAATGGCAGACCATCAGAATATTCAACTGGCCTGACAATATTTTGTGGACCAAGTCCTATGCTTTCAGGATTTTCTGCGGATAGTGTTTACAATGACACCGAAGACCAATTGAGAGCAGATGGCTGGAAGACAATGGACAGCATTATGAAAATTAATGGCAATACAATTGGTGGACAGGGACATGAAAACGGAATTGACCTTTACTTCTCCGCCGAACGTACACGAGACAGTATAGAAAAAATTCACTTTCCGTTCGTGGCTCAAAAGACTGTTTATTTTGATAAAGGGAATGAATACTATAAATGGGTGTTTTGCATGAAGCAAGGCGACTTTGAAAATGCTTTTGATTATTCGAGAGGTGTGTTTGACAAAATCCCAATTAAACTTAAAGTTGAGCAATGGTACATGCTGGACTTTTCTAATGCTTCGAACATTATAGACAAAGTGTTTTTCTATATTGACAAGAAGAAGAAAGTACATCAATACGATTATTACAAGACTTTAATCGGAGTGTAAAAACAACCGCTAACACAGGCTTGCCAAAAGCCGGGATCCATCCTGTGTAACATTCATTAATTTCACCGGCCTTCGGCAAGCCTCGCACCGTTATAGGCTATGGCGGAGTTGCTTTTCGTATATTTGATTTGTGGAACGATTATTAACCATACGGGAAAGTCTCAAAGCGTTAAAACCTGAAC